>NZ_JAKUVC010000002.1 GCF_026781265.1 Streptococcus sanguinis | reverse complement strand
CCCCCTGTGAGATATGGAAGTCGCTTAGCAGTTATCCGCCATAGCTCAGTTGGTAGTAGCGCATGACTGTTAATCATGATGTCGTAGGTTCGAGTCCTACTGGCGGAGTTTCAAAGAGGTTTTTACCTCTTTTTATTTTTAGTGATGGAGTATACTGGAGACAAGGTATTCTATAGTCTTATTTTAGTGTATTCTAAAGTTTGACTTTGTATTCTTTATAGTTGAATCAAAAAAGCAGAAGTTAGTCAGTGACTAGTTTCTGCTTTTTTGATTAGATTTTGTTTGATAAAAATGGTTTCTAGGTCTGGTCTTACTCCAGAGTTTGGGGTTCAAAGAAAGCTCGGTAAAGTGCACGAATGGCAGCTTTTTCTTGATTTTTTTCAACAACAAACATGATGGATACTTCGCTTGAGCCTTGGGACATCATTTGAATGTTGATGTTATTTTCGGAAAGAGATTTGGTTGCAGTGGCTGTTACACCGATATGACTTTTCATTTTTTCGCCAACAATCATGATAATGGAAAGGTCGTGTTCAATTTCTGCATGATCAACCTCAGCTTTTTGGACAAGTTGCCGAAGGATCTCTTCCTCTTTGATAGGAGTTAATTCGCGTTCCCGCAAGATAATGGAGAGGTCATCAATTCCTGTAGGCATATGCTCCCAACCAATATTCAGATCTTCAAGAATTTGAAGGACGCGTTTACCAAAGCCGATTTCTCTGTTCATCAGGTATTTGGACATATTAATGCTGACAAAGCCTGCATCTCCTGCAATTCCAACGACCGGTAAGTGTTCCTCACTGTGTTTATGAACAATTTGAGTGCCTGGATGTTCTGGGTTGTTGGTATTTTTAATAACCAGTGGAATTTTGCCGCGGTATGCTGGAAGCAGAGCTTCATCATGGAGAACAGTAAAGCCTGCGTAGGCTAATTCACGCATTTCACGATAGGTTAGCTCGGGAATGGAATGTGGTTTGTGGACAATTCCGGGATGGGCAGCAAAGATGCCATCAACATCGGTAAAGTTTTCATAAACATCTGCTTTGACTCCCGCGGCAATGATAGAACCTGTAATATCAGAACCACCACGGGAGAAAGTACAGATTTGGCCATCTTGAGTAACACCAAAGAAACCAGGGATAACAAGCACTTCGTCTGAATTATTGAGTTCTTCAATCTTATCATAGCTGGAAGGAAGAATTCTTGCATTGCCCGGTTCACTAGAAACAACGAGTCCCGCTTCTCTCGGATGTACATAGCTAGCTGGAACTCCATTTTGACTGAAATATGCTGCAATCAGTTTGGCATTGTTATTTTCTCCTGCAGCAAGAAAAGTATCATAAAGAAATGCGTTATCTTCAATTGGCAAAGTTGCAAGGCTTGTGATGCTTTTGGAAATTTTCTCCAGAACTTTTGGTTTCAAGCCTAGTTCTGCCACCATATCTGCATAGCGGTTGATAATCCACTGTTGGTTTGGTGTGACATCATTTCCTGCTATATACTCTCGGTAATATTTAATCAGGGCATCGGTTACTTTGATATCGTCGTCGTGGCGTTTTCCTGGCGCTGATACTACAACAAACCGACGTTCAGGATCAGATTTGACAATGTTCAAAACTTTTTCTAATTGAGTCGCAGAAGCCAGTGAACTTCCACCAAATTTTACAACTTTCATTGGTTCTCCTATCTTATTTTAAAAATTATAACAAAATTCTGAAAATTATTCAAACGCTGTTTTTATACTATTTTTATCCAAATTATTACTTTTACACTTCAAATTTGAAGAGCATCTAATTTTTCCCATTTTTTATTTCCTTTCTTTTATATTTTATGATAAAATATAAGTTGTGTATAATTTGAATATCAAATTATTTAAGAATAAAATAAAACGGCTGATTTGAGATCAGGTCGGGAATGGAGCTGAAATGACATTTAATGGAATTCTCTATCATGTAGCAGATGAGGTAGCAACGATTACTTTCAATCGTCCTGAAGTTTCAAATGGCTTTAATATTCCTATGTGTGAGGAAATTTTAGAGGCTATTGAACTTGCTGCTAAGGATGAGTCCGTCAAATTTTTAGTTATCAATGCGAATGGAAAGGTTTTTTCAGTGGGTGGAGACTTGGCTGAGATGCAGAGAGCAGTCAGTGATGATGATGTCCAATCCTTGGTGAAAATCGCTGAATTGGTCAATAATATTTCTTTTGCTATGAAACGTCTTCCTAAGCCTGTCATCATGAGCGTTGATGGTCCTGTTGCTGGTGCGGCTGCCAATATGGTCGTTGCAGCGGATTTCTGTATTGCGACTGAAAAATCCCGTTTCATTCAAGCATTTGTCGGAGTTGGTCTGGCGCCAGATGCTGGCGGTCTTTACTTACTGACTCGTGCTATTGGGGTGACTCGGGCGACACATCTGGTTATGACTGGGGAAGCTCTGACTGCAGAGAAAGCTCTGGATTATGGCTTGCTTTATAAAGTCTGTGAAGCAGAGAAATTAGAAAAAACAACGGAACAGTTGCTCAAGAAGCTGAAACGTGGCTCTCTGAATTCTTACAGAGCCATGAAAGAAATGGTCTGGAAGAGTTTGTTCAGCGGCTGGTCTGAGTATGCAGAACTAGAGTTGGAACTGCAGAAATCGCTCGCTTTCACAGAAGATTTCAAAGAGGGTGTTCGGGCTTATTCTGAGAAACGTCGTCCAAACTTCACTGGTAAATAATGTATTGGTTCAAGGTTGCTTATTTTGCAAGTTGTTTACAAAAATATTTGAAAATCAAATTAATTTTCAAAAAAGCTTGCAAATTACTTTTCTATCTGATAAAATTTGATTGTCAAAGTATTTTCTTAAGGAGGTCTGGTTTTGAATTTTCAGTTAGTAAATGATTACTTAACGTCTATTTTCAATAATGTCTTGGTTATTGAAGAATCGAGCCTAAGAAGCAGTCGCTTCAAAGACGTCTCCATTAAGGAAATGCATACGATAGATGTCATCGGCACAACCCCAAATGCTACTCCAAGTGATATATCACGAGAATTGATGGTTACTTTGGGAACTGTTACAACTAGTTTGAATAATCTGGAGCGTAAGGGTTATATTGAGAGGCGTCGGTCGGAAGTTGACCGTCGTGTGGTGCATCTAAATTTGACAAAGAATGGGCGGCTTTTGTATCGTCTTCACAAGCGATTCCACAACCGCATGGTCATGCAGGTAGTGGATGGGATGAGTCCAGAAGAGAGACAAGTGATGCAAAAGGGCCTGCAAAATTTATATAGTTTCCTAGAGGATTTGAAATAATGAACTATGCTAAGATTAGCCAGGTGGCTCATTATGCTCCCCGTCAGGTTGTCAGCAATGATGATCTAGCCGAGATTATGGATACCAGTGATGAGTGGATTTCAAGTCGAACTGGGATTAAAAACCGCCATTTATCGTCAGATGAAACGACCAGTGATTTAGCTACAAAAGTAGCAGAGAATTTGCTGCAAAAGTCAGGAATTTCTGCTCAAGATCTAGATTTTATCATTGTTGCCACCATTACGCCGGATTCTTTAATGCCTTCAACAGCTGCTAGAGTACAGGCAAATATCGGTGCTAAGAATGCATTTGCCTTTGATCTGACGGCGGCCTGCAGTGGCTTTATCTTCGCAATATCTACTGGGGAAAAATTTATTTCTTCAGGCCGTTATCAAAAAGGTCTAGTCATAGGAAGTGAGACGCTCTCTAAGACTGTAGATTGGTTGGATCGTTCAACAGCGGTTCTCTTTGGAGATGGTGCTGGCGGTGTCCTGTTGGAAAGTGCTTCAGAACAGCATTTTTTGGCAGAAAGTCAGTTTACTGACGGATCTCGCGGAGAGAGTTTGACCTGTGGAAAAATCGGTTTGTCTTCACCTTTTTCTAAAAAAGGTGAGAATCAGCCTTATCTGACAATGGACGGTAGAGCTATTTTTGATTTTGCTATTCGTGATGTTGCTCGTTCTATTAAGGAAACCATTGAAAGCAGTCAGCTTTCAGCAGAAGATTTGGATTTTCTGTTGCTGCATCAGGCCAATATCCGCATTTTGGATAAAATGGCTAAGAAGCTTGGTGTTGCTCAGGAGAAACTTCCGGCCAACATGATGGAATATGGCAATACTAGTGCAGCTAGCATCCCGATTTTATTATCTGAGTGTGTCGAGCAAGGACTGATCAAACTGAACGGAAATCAGATAATTTTGATGTCAGGTTTCGGTGGAGGTTTGACATGGGGCACGCTTATTGTTACAATTTAGTTAATCAAGTGGAAACACATGATAAAAAATATTTTATTTTTAAAGGAGTCTATCCATGGCAGTATTTGAAAAAGTACAAGAAATTATCGTTGAAGAACTTGGCAAAGAGCCATCAGAAGTTACTCTTGAGTCAACTTTCGATGATCTTGAAGCAGATTCATTGGACTTGTTCCAAGTGATTTCAGAAATTGAAGATGCATTTGACATCCAAATCGAAACTGAAGAAGGTTTGAACACAGTTGGTGATTTGGTTGCTTATGTAGAAGAAAAAACTAAATAAGCAAGTAACTGAGAGTATCGAAAGATATTCTCTCTTGTTTAGGTAATAGTTTGACTGTCAAAGTAAAGAAAATACATCCAGTATGTGATAGTTTGAGATCAAGCTATTACTTAAGCAATGATAAAAGGAAGGTATTATGCAAACACGTATTACAGAATTATTGAATATTGATTATCCTATTTTCCAAGGCGGGATGGCCTGGGTTGCTGACGGTGACTTGGCTGGCGCGGTTTCAAAAGCTGGCGGTCTTGGTATCATCGGTGGCGGAAATGCACCCAAGGAAGTGGTAAAGGCTAATATTGACAAGATTAAGTCTTTGACGGACCGTCCTTTTGGAGTTAACATCATGCTCCTTTCTCCTTTTGCAGACGACATTGTGGATCTCGTCATTGAAGAGGGAGTAAAAGTAGTAACAACTGGTGCGGGTAATCCAAGCAAGCACATGGCTCGTTTCCATGAAGCGGGGATTACAGTTATCCCTGTTGTGCCAAGTGTGGCTTTGGCTAAGCGAATGGAAAAAATCGGTGCGGATGCAGTCATCGCAGAAGGTATGGAAGCCGGTGGTCACATCGGAAAATTGACTACCATGTCCTTGGTTCGTCAGGTTGCAGAAGCAGTCAGCATTCCGGTTATTGCTGCAGGTGGTATTGCGGACGGTTCTGGGGCTGCGGCTGGCTTTATGCTGGGAGCGGAGGCTGTTCAGGTCGGAACTCGCTTTGTTGTTGCTAAGGAATCCAATGCCCATCAAAACTATAAGAACATGATTTTGAAGGCTCGCGATATTGATACAACTATCTCTGCCCAGCATTTTGGTCATGCGGTTCGTGCTATTAAGAATAAGCTGACGCGTGATTTCGAAAAGGCAGAAAAAGAAGCCTTCAAGCAAGAAAATCCAGATTTGACTGTTTTTGAAAATCTGGGTGCTGGTGCTTTGGCTAATGCGGTTGTTCGCGGAGATGTGGAAAATGGTTCCGTCATGTCTGGTCAAATTGCTGGTTTAATCAGTAAGGAAGAAACAGTCGAAGAAATTCTCAAAGATATCTACTATGGTGCTGCTGAGAAGATTCAGCAGGAAGCAAAACGTTGGGCAGGAGTAACTAGAAATGACTAAAAGAGCCTTTCTCTTTGCCGGTCAGGGAGCGCAGTACCTAGGAATGGGGCGCGAGCTTTATGATCAGTATGAGCTTGTGAGGTTAACTTTTGATGAGGCTAGCCAAGTTCTAGGCTATGATGTCCGAGCTTTGATTGATCAAGATGAAGAAAAGCTCAATCAAACTCGCTACACGCAACCGGCTATTTTAACGACTTCAGTAGCTATTTATCGGATCTTGGCTGATAAGGGAATAGAACCTGATATGGTAGCTGGTCTCTCGCTTGGAGAATATTCTGCTTTGGTAGCTGCTGGCGCTCTTGATTTTAAGACGGTGGTGGCCTTGGTTGCTAAGCGGGGTAGCTTCATGGAAGAGGCAGCTCCAGCTGGCTCTGGGAAAATGGTCGCAGTTTTAAATGCTGAGGTTTCTCTCATTGAAGAGGTCTGTCAAGAAGCAAGCGCTATTGGTGTAGTCTCACCAGCTAACTATAATACGCCTAGTCAGATTGTTATTGGTGGAGAAGTCGCAGCGGTAGATAAAGCTGTGGAGCTTTTGAAAGATGCCGGTGTCAAGCGCTTAATCCCGCTCAATGTATCCGGACCTTTCCATACGGCGCTTTTAAAGCCAGCCAGCCAACGATTGGCAGAAGTCTTGGAAACAGTTGAGTTTTCAGATTTTGTACGGCCATTAGTCGGAAATACAGAAGCAACTGTGATGGAAAAAGAGAGAGTCAGAGAGCTTTTGACTCGTCAGGTAATGGAGCCAGTGCGCTTTTATGACAGCATTGCTAAAATGCAGGAAGCTGGTGTGACTGAGTTTGTCGAAATTGGTCCTGGCAAAGTTCTGTCTGGTTTTATTAGGAAAATTGATAAATCTGCGGATGTACGCCAAGTTGAAGATGTAGAAAGTTTGAATTCTCTTCTAGAAAAATAATGAGGAATCATCATGGAATTACAAAACAAGAATGTGTTAATTACAGGGTCCGCTCGTGGGATTGGGCTGGCAATTGCGCATAAATTTGCCAGTGTCGGAGCCAATGTTATCTTAAACGGACTAAGCGGGATTTCTGATGATATTTTGGCTGAATTTGCCGGCTATTCTGGTAAAGTCGTAGCTGTTATTGGGGATGTGTCTAAAGCTGCGGATGCTCAGCGGATAGTGGAAGAAGCTGTTGTGGCTCTGGGGTCTGTGGATGTATTGGTCAATAACGCTGGTATTACACGTGATAAGCTGATGCTGAAAATGACGGAAGAAGATTTTGAGCAGGTGCTGAAAGTGAACTTGACTGGAACATTCAATATGACACAATCAGTCCTGAAACCGATGACAAAAGCTCGTCAGGGTGCTATTATCAACCTATCGAGTGTCGTTGGTTTGGCTGGAAATATCGGTCAGGCAAACTATGCAGCTTCCAAGTCCGGTCTGATTGGTTTTTCTAAGTCAGTAGCCCGTGAAGTGGCAGCGCGTAATATCCGTGTCAACTGTATTGCCCCTGGCTTTATCGCATCTGATATGACAGATGTACTTCCAGAAAAAGTAAAGGCGGCGTCTCTGGCACTCATTCCAATGAAGCGTTTTGGCACTCCAGAAGAAGTTGCGGATGTTGCTCTCTTCTTGGCAGGTCAAGAATATCTGACGGGTCAAGTCATCACGATTGATGGCGGCTTTACTATGCAGTAAGTCACAATTTTTGAATATTAACGAGTAGAAAATCAGTTGATTCATCTAAATAAAGGAGCTCAATATGAAACTTAATCGAGTTGTTGTAACAGGATATGGTTTAACTTCACCTATCGGGAATACTCCAGAAGAATTCTGGAATAATTTAAAAGAAGGCAATATTGGAATCGGTCCAATTACTAAATTTGATCATAGTGAATACAGTGTTCACAATGCGGCGGAAATTCAGGATTTTCCATTTGATAAATATTTTGTCAAAAAGGATACCAACCGTTATGATAATTACACTCTTTATGCGCTTTATGCCTCTCAAGAAGCGGTGAATAATGCTCACTTAGATGTAGATACGCTGGATAAGGATCGCTTTGGTGTTATTGTTGCTTCAGGTATCGGTGGGATTCAGGAAATCGAAGAGCAGGTTGTCCGCTTGCATGAAAAAGGTCCTAAACGTATCAAACCTTTGACCTTGCCAAAAGCCCTGCCAAATATGGGGGCAGGAAATGTGGCTATGCGCTTTGGAGCCAATGGTATCTGTAAGTCTGTCAATACGGCCTGTGCCTCAGCAAACGATGCGATTGGTGAAGCTTTCCGCTCAATTAAGTTCGGTTATCAAGATGTGATGCTGGTTGGTGGTTCAGAAGCTTCTATTACACCATTTGCGATTGCTGGTTTCCAAGCCCTGACTGCTCTTTCTACCACAGAAGATCCTAAGCGCGCTTCTATTCCTTTTGACAAGGACCGCAATGGTTTTGTCATGGGTGAAGGTTCTGGTATGCTGGTTCTGGAAAGTTTGGAACATGCTGAGAAACGCGGAGCTACTATCTTGGCTGAGGTAGTAGGATACGGTCATACTTGTGACGCTTACCATATGACTTCTCCGCATCCAGAAGGTTTGGGCGCTATCAAGGCGATCAAACAAGCGGTTGAAGAAGCTGAAATTGAGCCAAAAGATGTGGCTTATGTCAATGCTCACGGTACATCAACCCCTGCTAACGAAAAAGGCGAAAGCGGAGCCATTGTTTCTGTCTTTGGTAAAGATGTAGCGGTGTCTTCAACTAAATCCTTTACAGGACACCTGCTCGGAGCGGCGGGCGCAGTTGAGGCTATTGCGACGATTGAAGCAATGCGTCATAGCTATGTGCCAAAAACAGCTGGTACAACAGAGCTGCCAGACTATATTGAGGCCAACGTTATTTACGGTCAAGGTAAGGAACAGGAAATCCCCTATGCGATTTCCAATACATTTGGCTTTGGTGGCCACAATGCCGTTCTTGCCTTTAAACGCTGGGAGGCTTAAAAACCTATGAATATCAACGAAATTAAAGATTTAATGGCGCAGTTTGACCAGTCTAGTCTGCGTGAGTTTTCTTACAAAAATCAGAGCGATGAGCTGACTTTTAGTAAGAATGAAGGTCAGGCTGCAGTTCCAACAGCAAGTTCAGCTCCAATTGCTGCACCTTTGCAGGCTGCGAGTGCACCTGCTGCTGAAGGTGATGTTGTGGAAAGTCCTTTGGTTGGTGTGGCTTACTTAGCAGCTGGTCCAGACAAGCCGCCGTTTGTATCTGTTGGAGACCAAGTTAAAAAAGGTCAAACCCTGATGATTATTGAAGCGATGAAGGTCATGAATGAAGTTCCAGCACCTAAAGATGGTCTGGTTACAGAAATTCTGGTTCAGAATGAAGAAATGGTTGAATTTGGGAAAGGGCTGGTACGCATCAAATGATTGATATTAATGCAATAAAAGAAGCACTTCCGCACCGCTACCCAATGCTTTTGGTAGATCGCGTTTTGGAAGTTAGTAAAGATGAGATTGTCGCTTTGAAAAATGTTACAGTCAATGAGCCATTCTTTAAAGGACATTTCCCTCAATACCCTGTCATGCCAGGTGTTTTGATTATGGAAGCTCTGGCTCAAACAGCCGGCGTACTGGAATTGTCTAAAGAAGAAAATAAGGGCAAACTGGTCTTCTATGCTGGCATGGACAAGGTTAAGTTCAAGAAGCAAGTTGTACCAGGTGATCAACTGATTATGACAGCTAAGTTTGTCAAGCGCCGTGGAACGATTGCGGTTGTAGAGGCGAAAGCGGAAGTTGATGGAAAACTTGCAGCCAGCGGTACTCTGACCTTTGCGATTGGCCAGTAGATAAAAGGAGCTTTCACCATGTTTCGTAAAATTTTAATTGCTAACCGTGGGGAAATTGCGGTCAGAATTATCCGTGCAGCCCGCGAATTGGGAATTGATACGGTAGCTGTTTATTCAACGGCTGACAAGGAAGCACTCCATACCTTACTGGCTGATGAGGCCGTCTGCATCGGTCCAGCCAAGTCTACAGATTCTTATCTGAATATGAACGCAGTCCTGTCTGCCGCTGTTCTGACAGGTGCAGAAGCCATTCATCCTGGTTTTGGTTTTTTGAGTGAAAACTCCAAATTTGCGACCATGTGCGAAGAAGTCGGCATTAAGTTTATTGGTCCTTCTGGTGCTGTCATGGACCTGATGGGGGACAAGATTAATGCCCGAGCTCAGATGATTAAGGCTGAAGTGCCAGTTATCCCAGGCTCTGATGGAGAAGTTCATACCTCTGAAGAAGCCTTGGAAGTCGCCGAAAAGATAGGCTATCCAGTCATGCTTAAAGCTTCGGCTGGCGGCGGCGGCAAGGGCATTCGTAAGGTTGAAAAGGCTGAGGATTTAGTAGCGGCCTTTGAGTCTGCTTCTAGCGAAGCAAAAGCAGCCTTTGGTAATGGTGCTATGTATATGGAGCGAGTAATCTATCCAGCGCGCCATATTGAAGTGCAGATTCTGGCAGATCAGCAGGGGCATGTGATCCACTTGGGCGAGCGGGATTGCTCTTTGCAGCGTAATAATCAGAAAGTGCTGGAAGAAAGTCCATCTGTGGCGATTGGGAAAACCCTGCGTCAGAAGATTGGTGAAGCAGCTGTTCGGGCTGCTCAGTCTGTCGGCTATGAAAATGCCGGAACGATTGAGTTTCTGCTTGATGAAGCCAAGGGTGAATTCTACTTTATGGAGATGAACACTCGGGTGCAGGTTGAGCATCCAGTCACCGAGTTTGTTACTGGTGTGGATATTGTAAAAGAGCAAATCAAGATTGCAAACGGTCAAGAGCTGTCCTTCAGTCAGGATGATGTTGAAATCCGAGGGCATGCGATTGAGTGTCGAATCAATGCTGAAAATCCAGCCTTTAACTTTGCGCCGAGTCCTGGTAAGATTTCAAATGTTTATCTACCAAGCGGTGGAGTGGGGCTGCGCGTGGATTCAGCCGTCTATCCTGGCTATACCATCCCCCCTTACTACGATAGCATGATTGCGAAGATAATTGTTCATGGGGAAAATCGCTTCGATGCTCTGATGAAGATGCAACGTGCACTCTATGAATTAGAAATTGACGGTGTTGTGACCAACAGCGGCTTCCAACTGGACCTAATCTCAGATCCTAATGTAATTGCTGGTGATTATGACACAGCCTTTCTCATGGAGAAGTTCCTTCCGGCTTATCAAGAGAAACAATAGATGAGACATGTAAGAGCTGCTCTGTAAACTCGAAAGACAGTGGCTCTTGCTGTTTGATGTGCATGAGTATAAAATCTTGAAAAGGAGAAGACGTAAACGATGGCTTTGTTTTCAAAGAAGGATAAATATATCCGTATCAATCCTAATCGAGCGAGTCGGGAAAAGCCTCAAGCAAAGCCTGAGGTACCAGACGAACTCTTTTCGAAATGCCCAGGTTGTAAGCATACCATTTACCAAAAGGATCTTGGAAATGACAGTGTGTGCCCTAACTGTGGCTATAATTTCCGTATTTCTGCTCATGAGCGCTTAAACCTAACCGTAGATGAGAATAGTTTTGAGGAGATGTTCATTGGAATTGAAACCAAGGATCCTCTAAACTTCCCTAATTATCAAGAAAAATTGGCTCTTACCCGAGAGAAGACAGGCTTAGATGAGGCGGTTCTGACTGGGACGGCTAGCATCAAGGGGCATAAAACGGCTCTTGGAATCATGGATTCAAACTTTATCATGGCTTCTATGGGGACAGTTGTGGGTGAAAAGATTACCCGTCTCTTTGAGTATGCGACAGAGCATAAATTGCCAGTAGTGCTGTTTACGGCTTCTGGCGGTGCTCGCATGCAGGAGGGCATTATGAGCTTGATGCAGATGGCTAAGGTCTCTGCGGCTGTTCAGCGGCACTCTGCTGCAGGCCTCTTCTATTTGACTGTCTTGACAGATCCGACAACTGGTGGTGTCACAGCCTCTTTTGCTATGGAGGGCGATATTATTCTGGCTGAAACTCAGGCTCTTGTTGGGTTTGCCGGGCGTCGGGTTATTGAGTCCACAGTTCGTGAGAAGCTGCCAGATGATTTTCAAAAGGCTGAATTTCTCATGGAGCATGGTTTTGTGGATGCTATCGTCAAGCGTGGTGACATGAGAGATACACTTGCTACCTTATTAGCATTCCATGGAGGTCAAGCATGACAAAAATCACTCGGATTATTAAAGAAGCGCGTGATCAGGCTCGTTTGACTGCGCTGGATTTTGCACAAGGAATTTTTGATAACTTCGTCGAGCTGCATGGAGATCGCTCTTTTCGAGATGACGGTGCAGTGATAGGCGGTATTGGGACGCTAAACGGTCAGCCTGTAACGGTGGTCGGTATTCAAAAAGGCCGCAATTTGCAGGACAATCTGCGCCGAAACTTTGGACAGCCACATCCGGAAGGCTACCGTAAGGCCCTGCGCTTCATGAAGCAGGCGGAAAAATTTGGCCGTCCTGTGGTAACTTTCATCAATACGGCTGGTGCCTACCCTGGTGTCGGTGCTGAGGAGCGCGGTCAAGGGGAAGCCATTGCCCGTAACTTGATGGAAATGAGCAATCTCAAAGTACCGATTATTGCCATCATCATTGGTGAAGGTGGCTCTGGTGGGGCTTTGGCTTTAGCTGTAGCAGACAAGGTCTGGATGCTGGAAAACTCTATGTATGCAGTTCTCAGTCCAGAAGGCTTTGCTTCTATCCTCTGGAAAGACGGCAGCCGCGCTATGGAAGCGGCAGAGCTGATGAAAATTACTTCACACGAGCTCTTGCAGATGGAAGTGGTGGATAAGGTTATTCCTGAAAGAGGCTTTAACAACCATGAATTACTGGCTGAAGTAAAAGAAGAAATCGCAACTGAGTTGAATAGTCTGTCTCAGCTACCCTTGGAGCAGTTACTGGAAAATCGCTACCAGAGATTCAGGAAATATTAAAAAATCGAAGCCCAAAGGCTTCTTTTTCTCGTTTCGGATTCTTGTTTGAAATTGATGTGGAGCTACCTTACGAGGGAAACATATTTTAGTTTGAAAAATCGCATTATATTCTCTTTATAGGACTTATATAAAATATATATTATACAAGCTATTGGTCCTATGTTAAGATAGTTTCTAATTAAAAGAAATGAGGTTTCATATGTCAGAATTTACTATCCACACGATTGAGTCCGCACCAGCTGAGGTAAAAGAAGTCCTGGAAACTGTTCAAAAAGATAACGGTGGCTACATTCCTAATCTTATTGGTCTTTTGGCCAATGCACCAACAGCATTGGAAACTTATCGGACGGTTGGAGCTATCAATCGCCGTAACAGCCTGACACCGACTGAGCGTGAAGTAGTGCAGATAACGGCCGCAGTTACCAACGGCTGTGCTTTCTGTGTAGCGGGTCATACAGCCTTTTCAATCAAGCAGATTCAAATGAATGATGATCTTTTGAAGGCTCTGCGCAATCGTACTCCGATTGATACAGATCCGAAGTTAGATACGCTTGCTAAATTTACCATTGCAGTCATCAATACTAAGGGACGGGTCGGAGATGAGGCGTTAGCGGACTTCCTAGAAGCGGGCTATACACATGAGAATGCTCTGGATGTAGTTCTGGGTGTTAGCCTTGCGACTCTTTGCAATTATGCTAATAATCTGGCCAACACGCCAATTAATCCGGAATTGCAGCCTTATGCCTAGTCTTTGAGGAGGTGGCAAATGACATTTTTTTCAGAAGAGTTTATCAACTGG
This sequence comes from Streptococcus sanguinis, assembly GCF_026781265.1. Lineage (GTDB taxonomy): Bacteria > Bacillota > Bacilli > Lactobacillales > Streptococcaceae > Streptococcus > Streptococcus sanguinis_T. The sequence goes on along the minus strand of NZ_JAKUVC010000002.1, from coordinate 957,003 downwards.
TTGGATGACCACGCCGATCAAATTGACAAAGAATCCTGTGCAGCGGGTAACCAACTGATTGAGCGTATCGCCGCTGAAGGAGCCTTTAGGGTTGGCGTTCCAGAAGAGCTGGGAGGCCGAGGTGGCAATGATACGGATGTTATTGAAGTGCTCAAGGAGCTAGCTCACCATTCCTTGACCGCTTCCTTTATCTCTTGGGGACAAAGGACCTTCATTGATAACGTCTTAAAGTCTGCTAATTCCTACTTTAGAGACCACTATTTGGAAGGTCTCTTGTCAGGGGAATATGCAGGTGCGACAGCCCTGTCCAATGCTGTCAAATTCCTGTCGGACTTAGAAGAGTTAAATGTCTCTATTGTGGAAGAAGATGGGCAGCTTTATCTGAAAGGGCGTCTGCCTTGGGTAACCAATGCTCGCGCGGATCGCTTCCTCAGCATATTTGTTGCCGGTTTCGAAGACGGGAGTCACCAGCCGCTGGTTCTGGCTGTGCCGTCTGACGCGCAGAATTTCTCCCGTTCGGCGGATTTAGCGTTTGTATCCTTGCAAGGGGGAAATACAGCTGCCCTGACCTTTAATTATGTGCCTTTGCAAGAGGAATGGATTCTTGCACAAGATGCCCAGGCCTTTTTGGCAGAAAATCGCCCAGCTTTTCTAGGTTATCAGTTTGGTCTAGCTCTTGGCCTAGCAGAGAAGTCTTTGGCAGAGGTCGAAGCTAATCTGTCAGTCCGCTCTATTTTGAGAGAGGAGTGGGAGGAGCAAGTGGCTGTTCTGACTGAAATCCAGGAACAGCTCTATAGAGGTCTTCTCCAGTCTGGCTATTTTGTTGAGCGTCCTAAGGAGCTCTTCCAGCTGCGAATTGATATAGTTGATGTGGTAGCTCAAAGTCTGCTCTTGGAGCTGCAGGCTAGTGGAGGCAGAGGATATTTGAGTAATTCGACTTCTGGCTTTATCCGCCGTTGGAACGAAGGAGCTTTTCTTCCCATTGTCTCACCGAGTGCAGTCCAGCTGCGGCATATTTTAGAAGTTTCATAGAAATGATGGCAAACAAACATCTGATTGTCATTGAAGAGGGACTTCAAGACATTACTATAAAGGAGTTGCTTCGTGAACAGCAAACGACCGCCCATTCTTTTATCTGGGTTGATTCTTGGCCTATTTGGCTTAGCTAATCTTTTACTGAACTACTATTCTATCTTTTTCTACTTCTTGAATGGTCTAGCTTTGATACTTTGGCTTTATCTGACACTGGCTTTAGTGCTGTCATTTTCGGACTATCGGCAAGATTTGCAAAAGGCTCCTTTCTTATCGAGCTTTGCGACTTATCCTATGGCCAGTATGCTCTTAGCTTCTTACCTAAGTAAGCTTGGCTTATTTTGGGTGAGCCAGCTGCTTTGGTACATGGCCTTGCTGCTGCATATTTTTCTAATAGTTAACTTTACTTGGAAGTATGTGCTTAAGGCCGAGGGATTATATTTGACCCCGAGCTGGACGGTCCTATATGTTGGCTTGGCCATGGCAAGCTTGACTCAGGGTGTAGTTCATCAGCCGTTTTTGGGATATTTGGCTTGGTTTTTTGCTCTGCTACTGAGTTTGATTCTTTATCCCTTGTTTTACAAGGTTAGGCGGTCACAAAGGCTGCCTGATGCTTTAAGGCCACAGTGGGCCATTTACTGTGCGCCTTTCTCGCTCCTGCTGGGAAGCTATATCCGTCTGGCTGGTTCTGATGCTGAAGGTTGGTTTGTTGCCTTGCTGATCCTCTTATCGCAAGCCTTTTATCTCTTGGTCCTATTCCTTTTACCTCGCATTTTCCGACTGGGACCTCAGCTTAGCTGGTCAGCCTTGACCTTTCCTCTTGTCAATACAGCTTTTGCCCTGAAACTGGGACTTGATTTTCTAGGTTGGACCTGGCTTGTTTGGCTAAGTCATGCAGAAGCTCTGCTAGCTTTCGTAATTGTCCTCTATGTTTGTTTTTACTATACAGTCTCATTGCGAGCCAGAAAGATAACAAAAAATCCGAGATGACACTCTTTGAAAATCTGTTTTTGATTTTCTCTGAGTTGATCTCGGATTTTTTTATTTTGGTTATAGCCTGCATACAAGTCATCCATTTTCAAGTGTGCTCCTGACTGTCAAAGTTTGATTAAATCAGAAATAGTTCACTCTAATCATCAAAATCCACACAGAGAGCATGAAATATCTGAGTGAAAAAACTCTTCTTAAAAGCCTTTACAAGTTAAAAAAGAATCGGTATAATAAATACAGAAAACGTTTGCACAGATGTTCTCTATAAGAAAAAATAAAGGAGTTTTCTGTTTATGAAAAATAACTATCACCTACAGTCTCGGATGGGCGAAAAGCGTCATTATTTCGGCATCCGTCGCTTAAAAGTAGGAGTAGCCTCTGTTGTCATTGCCTCAGGTTTCCTACTGGGAAATGCCCAATTAGTCCAAGCGGATGAGGCGAGCACATCGGGCAGCCCAGCAACAGAAGCAGTCTCTGATGTAAATGCGGCAGCCCAATCTAAGTCAGCTGATGAAGAAAAAACTGGAGAGGCAGATAGTTCAGGAGCGGGGGCTTCAGAGCAGGCGGCTCCAACTGGTGTAGTGGCAGATCAAGCTCCAGCTAGTGCAGGTTCAGAAGCAGCTGGTCAAGATGCTGCAAATCCAAGTGAAAAAGACAAGCAAGAACCAGTTAGTCAGCCGCAGGCTCCGGCGAAAGATGCTATTGAAGAAGGCAATATTCGCTTTCATTTCAAAACCCTACCTTCACAAAATCTAGATAGCTTGGGCTTGTGGACTTGGGATGATGTCGAGACGCCTTCTAGCCAAAAGGGTGGTTGGCCAACTGGAGCGACTAGTTTTGCGACTGCTAAAGAAGATGACTACGGCTATTATCTTGATGTTAAAATGGCTGAGAAAAGAAGCAAAATCAGCCTTCTAATCAATAATACCGCAGGGCAAAATATTACAGGTGACAAGACAGTTGAACTGCTCAGTCCTCAGATGAATGAGGTTTGGTTTGACACGGACTATCAACCTCATACTTATGAGCCTTTCAAAAAAGGCATGGTACGAATCAACTACTATCGTACAGATGGCCAGTATGATAAGAATTCGCTCTGGCTCTGGGGAGATGTCCAAAACCCGAGCAAGAATTGGCCTGACGGAGTGGATTTTGAAAATACTGGGAAATACGGTCGCTATGTAGATGTCCCCTTGAAAGATGCTGCTAAGATGATTGGCTTTTTGCTTCTAGACGAAAGCAAATCAGGAGATGATGTGAAGATTCAAAATCAGGATTATAATTTCGCTAATTTGGAGAAAAATAGCCAGATTTTCTTGCGTGATGCGGATCCGACAGTTTATACCAACCCTTATTTTGTCAATGATATTCGTATGACGGGTGCCCAGCATATAGGCTTGACCGAGATTGAAGCCAGCTTTTCTACCTTAGAAAGTGCTAAAAAAGAGGACATTTTAAAGAACTTAAAGATTACAGACAAAGATGGCAATGAAGTCGCTGTTAAAGATGTGGTTCTGGATCCTAAGACTAAAAGCGCCAAATTCATCGGTGATTTTAACCAAGCTCAGTCACCTTACCTTATCAAATATGGCAATGACCAATTCAAAACCAGCATGAACTGGCAACTGAAGGATGGTATTTATAAGTATGATGGTGAATTGGGAGCGCGTGTTTCTCAAGCGGGCAAACAAGTGGACCTAACTTTCTGGTCACCAAGTGCGGACCAAGTCGATTTGGTAGTCTATGACAAAGAAGATCAGAACAAGGTCATTGGACGCCTGGCTATGCAAAAAGGCGAAGCTGGCACATGGATCAGTAGCTTGACACCTGAGAGCGGTCTAGGAATTTCTGATTATCAAGGGTATTTCTATCATTATGAAATTACTCGCGGCGGCAAAAAAGTTCTTGTGCTGGACCCCTATGCCAAGTCTTTAGCTGCTTGGAACAGTGAAGATGCGGACAAGGGGGATGCCTACAAGATTGCCAAGGCAGCTTTTGTAGATCCAAGTGAATATGGACCGAAAGACCTGACCTATGCTACTATACCGAACTTTAAGAAGCGGGAAGATGCCTTGATTTATGAGGTGCATGTTCGTGATTTCACATCTGATCCAGCTATCTCAAAGGATTTGAAATCTCAATTTGGAACCTTCTCAGCTTTCATTGAGAAATTAGATTATTTGAAAGACTTGGGAGTGACCCACGTTCAGCTCTTGCCAGTTCTAAGTTATTACTTTGTAAATGAGCTGAAAAATGCTGAGCGCATGGACAAGTACGCTTCCAGCAACAGCAACTATAACTGGGGCTATGACCCGCAAAACTACTTCTCACTGACAGGTATGTACTCCAGTGCGCCGACAGATCCAGCCAAGCGCATTGAGGAATTCAAAAACCTTGTCAACGAAATTCATAAGCGTGGAATGGGCGTTATACTGGATGTGGTCTATAATCATACGGCTAAGACCTCTATCTTTGAAGATTTGGAGCCCAATTACTACCACTTTATGGATGCGGATGGTACACCGAGATCCAGCTTTGGCGGCGGCCGCTTGGGTACTACTCACTATATGAGCAGACGGGTCTTGGTAGATTCGATCAAGTACCTGGCAGAGCAGTACAAGGTAGATGGTTTCCGCTTTGATATGATGGGGGATCACGATGCTGAGTCCATCCAAAAAGCCTACGAAGATGCCAAGAAGCTCAACCCAAATCTCATTATGCTGGGTGAGGGCTGGAAGACTTATGCAGGTGATGAAAATAAAGCTGTCCAGCCTGCTGATCAATCTTGGATGAAGTCAACAGATACGATAGCGGTCTTCTCAGATGATATTCGCAACACCTTGAAATCGGGTTATCCAAATGAGGGAACACCAGCCTTTATCACTGGTGGCAAGCGTAGTGTGGAAAATGTCTTCAAAAACATCAAAGCGCAGCCAACTAATTTCGAGGCGGATAGCCCGGGGGATGTAATCCAATACATCGCTGCTCATGATAATCTGACACTTTTTGATATCATTGCTCAGTCAATCAAGAAAGATCCGGCACTAGCTGCCAATTATCAGGAGATTCATCGCCGCCTGCGTCTGGGAAATCTGATGATTCTGACTTCACAAGGGACACCATTTATCCACTCTGGTCAAGAATACGGCCGGACCAAGCAATTCCGTGATCCTGCCTATAAATATCCTGTCTCAGAAGACAAGGTTCCAAACAAAGCGCATTTGTTGACCAATGAAGATGGCACGCCGTTTGACTATCCGTACTTCATTCATGATTCTTATGATTCGAGCGACGCGGTCAACCACTTTGACTGGACCAAGGCGACTGATTCGGAGAAGTTCCCTGAAAATGCCAAGAGTCGTGCCTATATGAAAGGCTTGATTGCCTTGCGGAAGTCAACGGATGCCTTTACCCGCAGCTCCAAAGATGAAGTGGAGCAAAATGTAAGCCTCATCACCCAGCCTGGCAAAGATGGTGTTGAGAAAGAAGATCTTGTTCTCGGTTACCAAGTGGTTGCGTCAAATGGCGATATTTATGCAGTCTTTGTCAATGCGGACACCAAGGAACGACAATTCAACTTTGGCGAAGCCTACAAGCATCTAGCAGGTGCAGAGGTTGTGGCAGATGGCAATACCGCAGGAGTGACAGCCATTTCTGATCCAGCAGGTGTCACCAGAAACAGCAATGGTTTAGCCCTAGCTCCGCTGACAGCGACTATTTTGCGACTTCGAAAAGTTACCCCAGCTCAGGAAGAAAAATCCCAAGCTCCAGTAGCTCAAGAAGAGCAGCTGTCTGCCGCTTCTGTAGCCAAGGCTCAGCCTCAGGCTTTATCCTTGGATGCGCAAAAACCTCAGGATTCAGCAGTAAAAGAAGCGGCTAGCCAAACAGAAAAAGCCTTGCCAAAAACTGGAACAAGCACTTCTCTACTGGCACTTTTAGGTGCCTTCCTTGCTTTCCTGGCAGGTCTGTTAACCTTTAGAAAGAAAGAGTAATAATTTGATGAATGCCCTGTGAGAAATTTTTTAGACTATGGCTAAATAAAGACGACTTCTAATAATGGAGGTCAGCTGAGATTTTTATCTCGGCTTTTTTGGTGTAAGGAATCTAAAAAGAATGCAGATGAAGCTAGGAGTGAAGTAAGACAAAAGGCCGAGAGCCTTAAGGAAGTTAATCCTTCAAAAAAATAGCGGATTATTAGATGCTCAGATAAGGGTTTTTCTTGACAATCATTATGAAAGCGTTATAATTTAATTAGAATAATATTAGGAGGATGTTTTTTTTATGAAAGCAACGAAAGCTACCGTAACTATTTTTTCTGCATTGGCATCAGTTATTATTCTGACGAGCTGTGCTTCGAAACCAACAGAAAATAAGACAACAGAGAGCAGTACATCGGATAATAAGATTTCGATGACCTATGATCAGCTTCGTTCAAGAGAAAATACCATGTCTACTCTTTGGTATCAAAAGGCGGCTGAAACCAAGGCTTTGTATTTCCAAGGTTATAACGTTGCAACGAATCGTCTGAAAGAATTATTAAAAACACCGACAGAAAAACCTTATTCCATCGTATTAGACTTGGATGAGACTGTACTGGATAACAGCCCCTATCAAGTGAAAAATGTAAAGGATGGCACAGCATTTACACCTGAAAATTGGAATGTTTGGGTCCAAAAGGCGGAGGCTAAAGCCGTTCCAGGAGCAAAAGAATTCCTCCAGTTTGCCAATGAAAATGGTGTACAAATTTACTATATTTCTGACCGTGCGGCTAGTCAGGTAGATGCAACCATTAAGAACCTAGAAAAAGAAGGCATTCCTGTTCAGGGACGTGACCATTTGATGCTCTTGGAAGAAGGCGTCAATTCAAAAGAAGGACGTCGTCAAAAAGTTCAAGAAACGACAAATCTAGTTATGCTTTTTGGGGATAATTTAGTTGACTTTGCAGACTTCTCTAAAAAGTCTTCCGAAGAGCGTGACAAGAAATTGGACGAACTTCAAGAAGAATTTGGTGAAAAATTCATCATCTTCCCTAATCCAATGTATGGATCATGGGAATCCACAGTTTACAAGGGCGAAAAATTAGACGCCAAGGGCCAAGTTGAAGAACGTGAAAAAGCTTTAGAAAGCTTTGATAAATAGTATGAGAGCTTTTGAAAGATTAGACATAAAAAGAGGCTAGGACAAAAAGATTTTGATTTTAGGAATTCTTTATTATAAATTTTTAAAATCTATAGATTAGACAAAAAAGCGAACAAGACAGAATTCTGAGTGTCAGATAACTCGTTTTGTTCGCTTTTTATATTTAAGGCCGGACTTTTGTTCCAGACTCTTTTTGGGATAAAAATTAGATGCTTTTACCAGGCAAGAGACTGACTGGCAGGAAATAGCCAGTCGTTTGGACTTCTTGGCCGGCTATTTTTTTGAGGAGCAGGTCCACAGAGAGGCAGGCAATATCTTTTAGCGGCTGCTTGATAGTTGCCAGTTGTGGGTAGTAGTTCTCCACAAAGTAAGTGCCATCGTAGCCGATGATTTTCAAATCTTTGGGAATCTGAATGTCTAGCTCCTGAGCGACTTTCATAATTAAGATGGCTGTCAAATCATCTGAAGCAAAAATAGCATCGGGCTTAGTTTGACTCAGGATTTGCTTGATTTCCATTTCCTTTCGGACTGGAGAAAAATCACTGGACACATTGATAATCGGTGCGTCCGGCAGGACGGAAGCAAAGCCAGCATGGCGCAGGCCGGTCGGTGAGTTGGAATTGTCATTGCCAGTAATCATGATGATGTTTTGCGCTCCAGCCTTGACCAAGGTCTGAGCCGCCAGCACCCCGCCTCCGTAGTTGTCTGAGGAGACAACAGGGATATCCGGCGAAAGATTGCGGTCAAAGGCAATGATTGGTGCAGTCACACGATTGTAGTCCTCGATGCCTAGATTGTGGCTGCCAGAAATGATGCCGTCCACCTGATTGGCTTCCAACATCTCAAGGTATTCGCGCTCCTTGTCTGAATCATGCTCACTATTGCAGATGATGGTTTTATAGCCTTGTTTAAAGAGCTCATGCTCCAGCTTGTCAATCAATTCTGCATAAAAGACATTGCTGATATTAGGGAAAATGAGTCCAATTAGCTTGGCTGATTTTCCTTGGAGACTGCGTGCCAGATTGTTAGGCTTGTAGGCCAATTCTCGCATGGCTGCCTCAACCTTCGAAATCGTTTTTTCGGATAAGTATCCTTTTCTGTTGATGACACGGGAAACAGTTGTGGGGCTGACTCCTGCAAGTTTTGCTACATCAGTTAGCTTTGCGACCATAATCTAATTCATAGTAAGTACCGGTTGGATTGCCCTTGGTAATGGCAATGCCTGTCTGGTCTTCTCTCGGGAAGACACGGCCGGAAAATACTTTCTCTCCTTTATTTATGAAAATTTCAAAAATTGATTTATCGATGAAGATAGTAGCATTTGTAGCTTCTTTGTCAATATTGCAGTTTCGTCTGGTTCCAAAGTCCAGAGCGAATGGCTCACCCGCTTGGCTGCGATCAACTGTCACTTGCCCTTCCTTAAGATCAAAATTGATGCGTAACCCTTTGCCATCCTTGTCTGCGAAGAGGACGATTTCATGCTCGGTGTCCGCAGCAAGCTTCAGTTCTAGTTCGTAGCTGTTCTTGCTTTCTGACAAAGCAGCGAAAGGTTGTTCTTCTGCTCGCAAATTCTTGATAGCAGGCACTGGATACTGGTAGAGCTTGCCGTCTTTCAGGGTCAATTCCTTGACAAGAGAGAGGGTTCCCTGGTGGTCGAAGCGGTCAGATGGATATTCCACATCAGGCAAGCCTAGCCAGCTGACAGCCAGTGCGCGACCGTCAGGTGCATTAAAGGCTTGGGTGGCGTAGCAGTCGAAACCGTAGTCCAGATTTTGGATAGGGCTAGGATTAATCAAAGCAGCTTTGTTTGTGTCAAACGATTGACCTATTTTATACATGTTTGGATAAATGTTACCATAGTCTTGTACATCTTTAGACAAACCTTGAGGGCAATAGAGCAGGACTGGCTGGTCATTGATAAAGACTAGATTAGGACACTCCATCATATAGGCTGTCTTATCATTGGCGAAGTCCAAATCGCCAATGACTTCCCAGTTGGTATAGTCGTTATCAAGAGCCTTATAAAGCTTAACATAGCCTTGCTTGTCTAGATTTTGTCCACCGACAATGGCATAGAATTGTCCTTTGTAGTTGAAAATCTGTGGATCGCGGAAGTGGTCGGTCGCTTCCGCAGGCTGTTCAATCAAGACCTTGTCAATTTTTTCCAGCTTACCTGATTTATCTAACAAGGCACCAATCTGATAGGGGTGACGCACCCAATTCTCATCACGAACATTGCCAGTATAGAAGAGAAAGAGCTTGTCGTCAAACTGCATGGCAGAGCCAGAGTAGGCGCCGTGGCTGTCCAGAGAAGTATCTGGCAGCACCCGAAGACCAGTTTCCGTGAAGTGGACTAGGTCATCGCTTTCCAACTGTACCCAGCACTTGAGCCCGTGAGCTGCTCCGAAAGGAAAGTTTTGATAGAAAACGACCCACTTGCCGTCAAAATAAGAAAAGCCATTAGGGTCATTGAGGAGACCTGTCTGAGGCTCCACATGGTAGTTAGCCCGCCAAGGAGATTTAGCGATGTTTTCTTTGATCTGCTGTACCTCTTCCTGAGTCCAGTCTTCATAGTGTTTGTAGCGTTTTTCAGTCGTCCAAGCCAATCTTTTGTCCTCCGAATCATATTATTTCTTATTACTATAGTAAACGTTTTCTGCCGAAAAATCAACATTTAACAGTGAAAAAATATTTTTTCTGCAAAACGCTTGACATATTTTTGAATCATGGTAAAATAATATTCGTAAAGGTGATAAAATCGCTTTCAAAAAGTTAAAAATATTTATAAGGAGATTTTTGCAAATGAATAATACTGAAATTGCAAAAAAAGTCATCGAAGCCCTTGGCGGACGTGAGAATGTCAACAGTGTGGCTCACTGTGCGACTCGCTTGCGCGTCATGGTAAAAGATGAAGGTAAAATCGACAAAAATACTGTCGAAAATCTGGAAAAAGTTCAGGGTGCCTTCTTTAACTCAGGCCAGTACCAGATTATCTTTGGTACCGGTACGGTTAATAAAATCTATGACGAAGTTGTAGCCTTAGGATTGCCAACTTCATCAAAAGATGACATGAAAGCAGAAGCTGCTAAGCAAGGGAATTGGTTCCAACGTGCTATCCGTACATTTGGTGACGTATTTGTGCCAATTATCCCAGTTATCGTAGCGACTGGTCTCTTCATGGGTGTCCGTGGACTCTTGACAGCCCTTGGTATGACACTTCCAGAAGATGTGACTACCTATACTCAAATCTTAACAGATACTGCCTTCATTATCCTACCAGGTCTGGTAGTTTGGTCAACCTTCCGTGTATTCGGTGGAAATCCAGCCGTTGGTATCGTTCTTGGTATGATGCTTGTTTCAGGCTCACTTCCAAACGCTTGGGCTGTTGCGTCTGGTGGCGAAGTGACTGCTATGAAATTCTTTGGTTTTATCCCAGTTGTTGGCTTGCAAGGTTCCGTTCTTCCAGCCTTCATTATCGGGCTTGTCGGAGCTAAGTTTGAAAAAGCTCTCCGCAAGGTTGTGCCAGATGTCTTGGATCTCTTGGTGACACCATTCGTTACACTTTTTGTAATGTCTATCCTTGGACTTTTCGTCATCGGACCAGTCTTCCACGTTGTTGAGAACTACATCCTTTTTGGTACAAAGGCTATCCTTGGTTTGCCATTTGGTCTAGGTGGTTTGTTGATTGGTGGGGTTCACCAAGTTATTGTCGTATCAGGTGTACACCATGTCTTCAACTTGCTTGAAGTACAATTGCTCGCAGCTGACCATGCTAACCCATTCAACGCTATCATCACAGCTGCCATGACTGCTCAAGGTGCTGCGACTGTTGCTGTTGGTGTCAAAACTAAAAATCCAAAACTTAAAGCTTTGTCATTCTCAGCTGCCCTTTCTGCCTTTCTTGGTATTACAGAACCTGCTATCTTCGGGGTTAATTTGCGCTACCGCAAACCATTCTTCCTTTCATTGATTGGTGGTGCCATCGGTGGTGGACTAGCTTCACTTATTGGTTTAGCTGGTACAGGTAATGGTATCACGATTATTCCTGGTACACTCCTTTACATTGGTAATGGTCAATTGCTTCAATACATATTTATGGTAGCTGTATCATTTGCGATTGGTTTTGCTTTGACTTATATGTTCGGTTTTGAAGATGAAACAGATGAATGGCAAGATGAAATGACAGATGTCCTATCTAAGGCTTCAATTCCAAGTGCTGCTTTACGAGTTGCTCTTGATAAACAAAATGACACAACTGAAACTGAAAAATTAGTCGAAGAAGAAACAACTGGTAATGTGCCAGCTGCCCTCCAAGACGAAACGATTATTTCTCCAATTGTTGGTCAGGCAGTAGCTTTGAGCGATGTGAATGATCCTGTTTTCTCTAGCGGAGCGATGGGACGAGGAATTGCTATCAAGCCTAGCCAAGGTGTGGTTTATGCCCCGGCTGATGCTGAAGTGACGATTGCATTCGCGACTGGTCATGCATATGGTCTCAAAACTTCTAATGGTGCTGAAATTCTGATTCACGTCGGAATTGATACAGTATCTATGGGCGGTGAAGGTTTTGACCAAAAGGTTGCTCAAGGCGATAAGGTTAAAGCTGGTGATGTTCTGGGAACATTTGAAGCTGAGAAAATTGCAGCCGCTGGTCTGGATGATACGACTATGGTTATCGTTACCAACACAGCTGACTACGCTTCTGTGACTCCAGTAGCAGAAGGAGCTCTTGCTAAAGGCGACGCAGTAATCGAAGTCAAGGCTTAATGAAATGTAGAAAACGAACAAAAATTGATTTGTTCGTTTTTCTCATAAAATAGCTCTGTCTGTAAGAGTTTCAAGAGGATGGTTTTTAACAAAAGTCTACCAGAGATATGCTATAATGAATAGAGTAGAAATCAAATTTTAAAAGAGGATTTATAATGACAAAATTGTATGGAAGTTTGGAAGCTGGTGGCACTAAGTTTGTCTGTGCTGTAGGCGATGAACGGTTTGAAGTTGTTGAAAAGACACAGTTTCCAACGACCACGCCTATTGAAACGCTGGATAAGACGATTGAGTTCTTTTCTCGTTTTGACAATCTAGCTGGTCTAGCTGTTGGTTCTTTCGGGCCAATTGATATTGACCCTAATTCAAAGACTTACGGCTTTATCACGACGACGCCTAAGCCGCATTGGGCTAATGTGGATATTGTCGGTGCTCTGCGCCGTGCTCTCAATGTGCCTATTTACTTCACAACGGATGTTAATAGCTCAGCTTATGGTGAAGTAGTAGCCCGTAACAATGCTGGCGGCCGCATTGAAAATCTGGTCTATTATACGATTGGGACAGGAATCGGTGCTGGTGCTATCCAGCGAGGCGAATTTGTAGGGGGGACAGGTCACCCAGAGATGGGGCATTATTATGTAGCTAAGCACCCTATGGATGTGGAAAAAGAGTTCAATGGTGTTTGTCCTTTCCACAATGGCTGTTTGGAAGGATTGGCGGCTGGACCAAGCTTAGAGGCGCGGACCGGAGTTCGTGGGGAAAATATTAAACTTAATAGTTCCGTCTGGGATATTCAAGCTTATTATATCGCTCAGGCGGCTATTCAGGCGACAGTGACTTTCCGTCCAGATGTCATCGTCTTTGGTGGCGGGGTTATGGCTCAGCAGCACATGCTGGATCGGGTTCGTGAGAAATTCGCAGTTCTTCTGAATGGCTATTTGCCAGTTCCTGATGTTCGTGACTATATCGTGACACCGGCTGTGGCTGGGAATGGCTCCGCAACGCTGGGGAACTTTGTACTGGCTAAAGAAGTTAGTGAGCGCCACGCAAAATAAGTTTATAGGGTCTGATTTATCAGGCCCTTCTCTATGAGGAAAAGTAATGGAAAAAGCAATTGTCAAAGATATTTTCTTCCTGCAGCAACCATCAGAGCAAGCAAGTAGAGAAGACCTTTATCTGGCTCAAGACTTGCAGGATACTCTGCAGGCCAATCGAGAAAACTGTATAGGGCTCGCAGCCAATATGATTGGCGTCCGTAAGCGGGTCATTATCTTTCTATATGGCTTGGTGCCAGTAGTTATGTTTAATCCGGTGCTGCTCTCTAAGTCAGACTCTTATCAAACAGAAGAGGGCTGCCTGTCTTTGACTGGAAGCCGTCCCACCCAACGTTATCAGGAAATCACAGTCGATTATCTGGACAAAAATTGGCAGCAGCAGACCATGACTTTGAAAGGATTGCCTGCCCAAATCTGCCAGCATGAATTGGACCATTTGGAAGGAATCTTAATTTGATGAAGTAATTCAGCCTGAGAAGGGCTGAATTTTTTGATCAAAAAAATAGTTCTCATAGAAACTTTTTTCTTGACATCTTTCTTCTATGTGCTAAAATGGTCCTCATGAAAACTAATTGGTTCTCACGAGAACCAATCTAGGAAGGAAGTTTTGATGGAAAAGCCTTTATTAGAAATGAAGCGTTTTGGACGAAAGATTCACCTCATAGTGGAAAAGCTTGCCAAGGAGCAAGGGATTGAGTCCATGGCTGGGCCGCAGGGGCAGGTCTTGCATATTGTTGCCTGTCGTACGGAAGAGGGGAAGGACACTCTTATCAAGGATATTGAGCAGGCGTTGGATATTTCCAAATCGGTGGCCTCTAACTTAATGAAAAGGATGGAGAAGAATGGATTTATCCAGCTGGAAACGAGCAAGACAGACAAGCGGGCTAAATATATCCGTCTCACTCCGCAGTCGCGGGAAAGAATGAAAAAAATCCGTGACTTTTTTGATGAAATGAACCGTTCTATTTTGAATGGTGTTTCTGAGCAGGAACTGCTGATTTTTTCTCAAGTCATGACCAAGTTTTATCAGAATATTGAAAGTTTAGAAAATGGAGGAAAAGATGTTTAAGTTATTTAAACGCCTGACAGCAAGGGAAGTGAGCATGATTGTTCTCAGTGTGCTCTTCACCTTCCTAACGGTATATCTGGAATTAGAAGTTCCAACCTATATTTCGACGATTACAGAGCTATTGCAAACGCCGGGGACTGGTTTGGCGGATCTGTGGGAGCCAGGTCTGAAAATGATCGGCCTATCTTTTGCTAGCTTGCTGTCAGCTATTGTGGTTGGCTTTTTTGCCGCTCGTATAGCAGCTAGCTTTACTCAGAGTTTGCGGAGCGATATTTTCAACCGTGTGCTAGACTATTCACAGACGGAGATTAAGAAATTTTCAATCCCTAGTCTGCTGACTCGGACAACAAATGACATTACCCAGGTACAGACCTTAATTACCATGGGGCTTCAGGTAGTGACCAGGGGACCGATTATGGCGATTTGGGCCATGACCAAGATTATTGGCAAGTCCGAGAACTGGCTAACTGCAGTTCTTATTGCTGTTATAGTCAATATCCTGCTGACAGTAGTTTTGGTTACATTGGCCTTTCCCAAGCAGTCGGTTGCGCAGCGCTTGGTCGATAAGCTAAACAGTGTCACTAGAGAGAGTCTGACTGGGATTCGCGTGGTCCGGGCTTACAATGCTGAGGACTATCAGGATGAGAAGTTTGCGGCGGCCAATGATGAAGTAACCCGACTCAATCTTTTCATCGGTCGTCTGATGGCTATGATGAATCCAGTTATGATGGGGATTTCCAGCGGTTTGACGCTGGCTATTTACTGGATTGGTGCTTATTTGATTCAGGAGGCTGGACTGCAGGAGCGTCTCCCGCTCTTCAGTGATATGGTCGTCTTTATGTCCTATGCTATGCAGATTGTGATTGGGTTCTTGCTCATGGGTGCTCTCTTCATTGTCCTGCCTCGAACCATTGTATCGGCTGGCCGGATTAATGAAGTTCTGGACCTGCATTCTTCTATCACCAGTCCGGAACAGCCTAAGGCAGCAGCGGACAGCAAGGGAGAAGTGGTCTTTCGAGATGTGTCCTTCCACTATTCCAAGAATTCAGAAGCGGTCATTGAGCATGTGAGCTTTACAGCGCAGGCTGGTGATACCGTAGCCTTTATCGGTTCAACTGGCTCAGGGAAATCCACGCTGGTCAATCTCATTCCTCGTTTTTATGATGTGACTGAAGGAGAGATTCTGGTAGATGGTGTCAATGTTCAGGATTACCAGCTAGAAGACCTGCATAATAAGGTCGGCTACATCCCGCAAAAGGCTGTGCTTTTCTCTGGCGATATCGAGAGCAATCTGGACTTCGGTCAAAGCCAAGAAAGCCCGCTGGATGAGCAGAAAATGTGGGAGGCTCTTGACCTGGCACAAGCCAAGCCCTTTGTCCAAGAGAAGGAAAAGGGGCTGAAAGTAGAAGTGGCTCAAAGCGGAACCAACTTCTCTGGTGGCCAGCGTCAGCGCTTGGCCATTGCCAGAGCCTTGGCTCGTAAGCCAGAAATCCTCATCTTTGACGACTCCTTCTCGGCGCTAGACTATAAGACAGACCGCATTTTGCGCAAGGAACTGGCTGAGCGGACGCAGGATATGACCAAGCTAATCGTGGCGCAGCGGATTTCTACTATCATGGATGCGGATCAAATCTTGGTCTTGGATGCTGGTAAGGTGGTCGGTCAAGGTACCCACCGAGAGCTTTTGGCCAGCAACGAAGTCTATCAAGAAATTGCCTACTCACAACTATCCAAGGAGGAATTAGAAAATGGAAAATAAGAAGCCTTCATTATTTAGCCAGATACGGCCTTATCTCAAAGGCTTCCAGCTTCCTCTTGCTTTGGCATTTGTGGGAGCTGTCTTGTCAAACATTATCACGGTCTATGGGCCAAATAAACTAAAAGAAATTACCAATCTTATCTCTGAAGGTCTGGCTACCAGTATTGATTTAAAAGCTGTGTCTGAGATTGCCCTTCTACTGACCGTGCTCTATGCAGTCGGAGCTCTGCTCAACTACGGCCAGTCCTTTATCATCAGTACGGTTATCCAGTATTTCTCCAAGCGGCTGCGGACGGCCATTGCAGAGAAAATTAACAAGCTGCCGCTGGGCTATTTCGATGGTCATTCTCAGGGGGATACTCTGTCGCGCGTGACCAATGACGTAGATACGGTCGGCCAATCCCTCAACCAGAGTCTGGGGAATGTTATCTCTGCCAGCTTGCTCTTGGTGGCTGTGGTTCTGACCATGTTCTTCATGAACTGGATCTTGGCCTTGGTAACCATCTTGGCTACTATAGTCGGTTTTGTCTTTGTCGGCCTCATCATGGGCAAGTCTCAGGGCTATTTCACCGCCCAACAAAACGATCTGGCTGCGGTAAACGGTTATGTGGAGGAGATGTACTCTGGTCATAATGTTGTTACCAGCTATAATGCCATTGAGCAGTCTAAGGAGCGCTTTGCAGTTCTCAATCACAATCTCTATAACAGTATTTGGAAATCGCAATTTATCTCTGGTATGATGATGCCGCTCATGTTCTTTACTGGGAATTTTGCCTATGTGCTGGTTATTTTGGTCGGTGCTGCTCTGGCGATTAATGGCTCTATTAGTATCGGAATTATCGTCGCCTTTATGGTTTATGTGCGGACCTTCTCTCAGTCTTTGTCACAGATTGCGCAAGGAATCACTGTCTTGCAGCAGGCTGGTGCAGCACTGGTTCGTGTCCTTGAATTTCTGGCTGAGCCTGAGATAGAAGACGACCGGCATAAAGAGCAGCAGCTTACTGCTGTCAAGGGAGATGTTGCCTTTGAAGATGTCTTCTTCGGTTACAAGCCGGACCAGACCATCATTCATGATTTCTCAGCTCAGGCCAAAGCCGGACAGAAGATTGCCATTGTCGGTCCGACGGGTGCTGGTAAGACGACCATCGTTAATCTCCTTATGAAGTTCTATGAAATTGATAAGGGACGTATCAGCATTGATGGTATAGATATTAAGGATATGAAACGCTCCGAGGTTCACGATGCCTTTTCAATGGTCTTGCAGGATACCTGGCTCTTTGAGGGAACGATTCGAGAAAACTTGATTTACAATCAAGAGCATGTGACGGATGAAGCAGTTGTTGCTGCAGCGAAGGCGGTCGGTGTTCATCACTTTATCATGACTCTGCCGCAGGGCTATGATACAGTGCTTGATGACACGGTCAACTTATCGGTCGGTCAGAAGCAGCTGTTGACCATCGCTCGTGCTCTGCTGAAAGATGCGCCGCTCTTGATCTTGGATGAGGCAACTTCATCAGTGGATACGCGGACGGAGGAGCTGATTCAAAAGGCTATGGACAAACTAATGGAGGGTCGGACTTCCTTTGTTATTGCTCACCGTCTGTCCACTATCCGCAATGCGGATCTCATCTTGGTTATGCGCGATGGAAATATCATCGAGCAGGGCAACCATGATGAACTTATGAATCAGAATGGCTTCTATGCGGACCTCTATAATAGTCAATTTGTAGAGGAAGATGCAGGTTGATGCTCAAATAAAACATCAGGAATGTTCGTTTTTCTGATGTTTTTTTAAATTTAACAGAATTGTAAAAAATGCTCAATTTCCAGTGGAGACGCTCTAAAATCCTGACTTTTTTCGCAGATGCTCTAGGAAAAACTTGACAGCTTTTATGCTTTATATTAAAATAAATTTAATATAAGAACTGAAAGCGAACACAACGGGGTGTTTGCTCTACATATTAAGTGAGCAACGGTGCTACAAAAAAATAAAAATTCCTTATTTTTTTTGTAGTACTTTTTTTATCAGCAAATCTGGAGTAAAGTAATGAAGCAATTTATGCTGGCTGGTGTTTCCAGCGGTGTCGGAAAGACAACAGTTACCCTAGGGATTTTGAAAGCTCTGGTAGACAGAGGTTATCAGGTCCAGCCTTATAAGGTAGGACCTGATTATATTGATACAGCTTATCATGGTCGGATTACCAGGCGGCCTTCACGGAATGTGGACAGCTTTATGATACCGGACGATCAGAGTTTGGCTTGGTCCTACTACAAATGGCATGGAGACGCTGATGTGGCAGTGGTCGAAGGCGTCATGGGGCTCTTTGATGGTCTGGGAACGGACAAGGACTGTGCATCTTCTGCTTCTGTTGCTAAGAAGTTGGGCATTCCGGTTGTCTTGATTATCGATGGGAAGGCGACATCTACCTCGGCAGCTGCTATGGTCCATGGCTTTGCGACCTTTGATTCAGATTTGGATATTGCTGGGGTCATTATCAATCGGGTGGCTTCACAGAACCACTATGAACTCATCAAAGGTGCCATTGAGCGTTATACGGATGTTGAAGTGCTAGGCTATCTGCCTAAGAATGCGACAGCAGAACTGCCATCGCGCCATCTGGGTCTAATCCCTGATGTAGAAATGGATGATTTGGACCGTCGATTTGAGGACTTGGGAGCGGCAGCAGCCAAGCATATAAATCTAGACAGGCTGCTGGAAAAGGCAGAACTTCCCGATAAGCGGATGACCAATCCTTTTCATATCCGCAATGACCAGCCCTTAACTTTGGCTTATGCTTTGGATGATGCTTTCCACTTTTACTATGAAGACAATCTAGACTTTTTAAGAGAGCTCAATGTCCAGCTGGTGCCTTTCAGCCCCCTGAAAGATAAGGAACTGCCAGCTGCAGATGCTTATTATTTTGGCGGTGGTTTTCCAGAAGTCTACGCTCAGGAGCTGATGGCAAATGCTGACTTTCGGGCTTCGGTTAAGAAAGCTCACGAGCAGGGCCGGCCAATCTACGCAGAATGCGGTGGCCTCATGTATCTGGGAGAGCTGCTGGAAGTAGAGGGTCAGGTCTATGAAATGGTCGGCATTTTCAAGGGCAAGAGCCTGATGACCCCCGGCCTGAAAAGCTTTGGTTATTGCCAAGCAGAAACGCAGATAGACAGTCTTTTTGGTCCTAAAGGTACAGCTGTCAGGGGACATGAGTTTCACCATTCAGTCTTTGAAACGGAGGAAGATACGGTTCTCAAGCTAGAGAAGGTCAGAGACGGTCAGGTCGTAGCTGCCTGGACAGGCGGTTACCAAAAGGGTAGGACCTTCGCCAGCTACTTGCATGTTCATTTTTATCAGGACGAGCAGCTGCTAGCCAACTGGCTGGACTATATCAAAGAGGCGAACTGATATGACACTCATTGCAATTTTTCTAGCCGTCTTACTGGACTGGCTGATTGGCGACCCCTATAGCTGGCCTCATCCAGTCAAGTGGATAGGTTCCTATATTTATCTATGCATGCGCTTGCAGGAGAAAAGGCAGTTTTCGCCCTATCTATTTGGCTTTTTCCTCTGGCTGACAACAGTTGGACTGGCACTGGGAGTTGGCTACGGGCTACTCTGGCTGGCTGGTCTGGTTCATCCTGTCCTCTACTGGATCGTCTGGATCTATCTGGCCTATGCCAGTCTGGCGACTAAGAGTCTAGCTTTTGAGGCCCAAAAAGTTTACCATACGCTCAAGTTTGGTACTTTGGAAGAAGCTAGAAAGCAAGTTGGCATGATTGTCGGCCGTGAAACGTCCCAGCTGACACCAGAGGAAATCAGTAAGGCGACGATTGAGACGGTGGCTGAAAATACCAGTGACGGGGTTATCGGTCCTCTGCTCTGCCTCTTTCTAGGCGGCCCCATCTTAGCCGTGACGTATAAAGCCATCAACACCTTGGACTCTATGGTGGGCTATAAGACGGAGAAATACCGCAAAATCGGTCTCATATCTGCCAAGATGGATGATCTGGCCAATCTGATTCCTGCGCGTTTGACTTGGCTTTTCTTGATTCTCAGCAGTCAGATTTTACTGCTGGATGTCAAAGGAGCCCTGCGGATTGGCTGGCGGGATCGCTACCAGCATGCTAGTCCCAACAGTGCTTTTTCAGAGGCAGTTGTGGCTGGAGCTTTGGGCATTCAGCTGGGCGGACCGCATGTCTATCACGGAGAGCTGATTGAGAAGCCGACCATTGGAGAAGCTTCCAGACCGGTTGAGGCAGATGATATTCAGACGGCTATCTCTCTGCTTTATACAAGTACCATGACAGGTTTAATCTTGTTCACTCTTTTTTATTTAGTAAAGCAAGCATATTTCTAGGAGTATACTATGACATATATCCAAAATCCTTCCTCTATCGAGGAAAAGAGTTTTCAAATTATTCAGACTACGATTACTGAAAAAGACCCTGATTATGTCTTCCATTCGGAAATGGAAGAATCCATTATTAAGAGGGCTATCCATACGACGGGAGATTTCGATTATCTCTATACTATGCGATTTGAGCATAATGTCCTTGAAAAAATAGAAGAGGTCATTAGAGCTAAGGGGACTATTCTCTTGGACTCTAATATCTCTCTCAATGGGATTAATAAACGCGTGCTTGACCAGCTGGGTGTAAGCTACCGCTGTTTAATCAGTGATGAAGAAGTGGTTGCGCTGGCTAAGGAAAAGCAGATTACCAGAGCTATGGCAGCTGTTGAGATAGCAGCTAAGATTGAAGGTCCTAAAGTATTTGCCTTCGGTGGTGCTCCTACGGCTTTATCTTATCTGATTGAGCTGGCAGATCAGGGATTGGTAGAAGCGGATGCAGTGATTGGGGTTCCAGTCGGCTTTATCAATGTCGAAGAGTCAAAAGAAGAACTGCTTCAGTCAGGTCTTCCGGCCCTTGTCAATCTCGGCAGAAAAGGCGGCAGCACGATTGTAGTAGCCATTATCAATGCCATTATCTACCAGCTGAGAGAAGTGGTGACGGATGACTATGTCCGCTACTCTACGCCAAGCAGTAAAGAAGGAGGAAAGAACTAGATGTCCTATCTAAAAGCAGCGCACAAGATTGAAGAAGCTAGTTTCAGTAAGATTCAGGAAATTATTGACCAAGAGCATCTGGATATTCATTTTTCAGATCCTTTTGAAGAGGCAGTGCTCAAGCGGGTTGTCTTTACCAGTGCAGACTTTGACTACCTCTACAATATAAAGTTTTCCAATCAGGTTATTGAAAAAATCCTCTACGTCCTCCGAAACAAGGGTACTATTTTTACAGATACGACCATGGTCTTGGGTGGTTTTAATAAAAAACTGCTGGATGACTTAGGTGTTTCCTATCGCTGTCTGGTCAATGAGCCAGCAATCTTTAAGGAAGCTAAGGAAAAAGGAATTACTCGCTCCATGGCTGCTGTAGAATATGCAGCTAAAGTGGATGGTCCAAAACTCTTTGTCTTCGGGAATGCTCCAACGTCCATCTTTAAGGTTTTGGATATGGTCGAAGAGGGAAGCTTGCAGCCGGATGCGGTTGTCGGGGTTCCAGTTGGCTTTGTCGGAGCGGCAGAATCCAAGCTCAAACTGCATGAAAGTTCGGTGCCTTCTATCGCGGCACTGGGGCAAAAAGGCGGCAGTACCATTGCGGCGGCGGTCATCAATGCCATCCTCTACCAGCTCAAGCTAGGCACTACGGACTATGAGCGTTACAGTGTTTCAGATAGAAAGCAGACTCCGGAGAAAGGAGAGAGCTAATGATGGATGAATACGCTTATGTCAATGGAAAGAAATTAAGAAAAGGTTTTACAACTGGTACTTGTGCGACGGCGGCGACCGTTGCAGCCTTGACTATGATCTTAAATCAGGAAAGAGAAGAAAAGGTCACTGTGCATACGGCTTCAGGTGTGGAAGTGACCATGGATGTTCATAATCCATCCTTTGGACCAGAAGAGGCGACAGCTGCCATTGAAAAAGACGGAGGAGATGATGCGGATGCGACGCACGGCCTCTTGATTTATTCGACTGTGACCCTTCTGCCAGATCAGACAGAAATCGAGATTGACGGCGGTCAGGGCGTCGGGCGTGTGACCGAGAAAGGACTGGCCTGCGATGTTGGCATGGCAGCCATCAATCCGACTCCTAGACGGATGATTGAGCAGCATGTCCGTAAGATTATCGGTCCCAACTGTGGGGCGCGGGTCATCATTTCTGTTCCCGGAGGAGAAGAAACAGCCAAGTTGACCTACAATTCTAGACTAGGTATTATCGGCGGTATTTCAATCTTGGGGACGACAGGGATTGTCAATCCTATGTCTGAGGAAAGCTGGAAAGCAGCTATCACAATCGAGCTGACCATGCTCTACAATCAAGGGCACCGCTCAGTCGTCTTGGTGCCAGGGAATTACGGTGAAGATTTTGCTACTAATACTGTGGGGATTTCAGCTGGGCGCATTGTCAATATGAGTAACTTTGTTGGCCATGTCCTCAAAGAAGTGCAGCGGATCGGATTTACCAAGGTTTTGATGATCGGTCACATGGGCAAGTTTGTCAAAGTGGCGGCTGGGATTTTCTCTACCCACAGCAAGGACTCGGATGCCCGTATGGAAACTCTGGTGGCTAATCTAGCCCTGATGGGGGCGCCCATGGAGTTGCTGGAAAAGGTTGATAAGTGCTTGACGACCGAGGCAGCTGGGACAGCCATTAAAGAATTTTCTTATGAGGGTGTCTATCAGGTCTTGGCGGATAAGATTAAGGCTAGAAGTGAGCGCCTGCTTCGCTATCGTAAGCCAGAAGTCAGCATTGAAGTGGTCGTCTTTGGGACTGAGGAAGGCTATCTGGCATCAACTCAGCCTTTAGAGCAGATAAAGGAGGAATGGACATGATTTATGTTATCGGAATTGGTCCGGGAGATCCCAGCTATGGTCTCCTGGGACAGGAAGCCTATTTTGAGAAGGCAGACCGCATTTTGGGCAGCGAGCGGCATTTGGAAATTTTGCCACCAGCTTATCGGGATAAGGGCCTGGTTCCTCCTAAAAAATTAGCTGCGTTGGCAGAATTGCTGGGGAGCTTTGGTGAGGATGAAGAAATTCTATATCTGGCCTCAGGCGACCCGCTGATTTACGGCTTGGGCAAATGGCTGTCAGAGAAGTTCAAGGGGCGCGTGGTCATCTCCCCAGGTATCAGCGCCATGCAGTATCTGGCCAGCAGAATTGCCCTGCCCATGAACGATGCTTATCTGACGAGCAGCCATGCTAAGGAGCCTAACTTTGACTTGATTATGAGTTTGTCAAAAGTCTTTATGGTGACTGATCAGAAAGTTGGCCCCTACGAGATTGCTCAAGAGGCTGTTAAAAGAGGCTTAGATAAGGTGCTGGTCATCGGTGAGCAGCTGAGTTATGAAGATGAGCGCATTACTATTCTGCCTGCGAATGAGGTAGAAGATAGAGAGTATGAAATGAATGTGGTGGTGGTGTTAGATGAGGGATTCGGAATTTATCAGGGCTAAAGTCCCTATGACCAAGGAAGAAGTCAGAGCCATCAGTTTGGATAAGTTGGAGCTGCATCGGGCCAAGCGCATGTTGGATGTCGGATCTGGAACTGGCAGTGTCACGATTCAGGCAGCCCGAACCTATCCAGAACTGGAAGTGGTGGCAGTGGAACGCAATGAAGACGCGGTGGCCTTGACGCAGGAGAATATCCAGCACTTTGGCTGCCACAATGTCCGTCTCCATCAAGGCCTGGCTCCGATTGAGCTGGAAGGTAGCTTTGATGCCATTTTTGTTGGAGGAACCGGGGGCAATATGCAGGAGATTTTTGACTGGTGTGCCCAGCTCATGGAGCCGGGCGGACGGCTGGTCTTGAACTTTATCCTGCTGGAGAACGCTCTGGAAGCGGCTCAAATAGCGGAGCAGATGGACTGGGAGGATTTAGAGATTGTCTCGGTTCAGGCTAGCCGCTGGACAGCTATAGGCAAGGGGCACTATTTTAAGCCTCAGAATCCGACCATTATCGTTTCCTGTAAGAAAAAAGAAAGAGAGGCTAATTGATGTCCAAAGTACATTTTGTTGGAGCTGGCCCAGGTGATGTGGAGCTGATTACGCTCAAAGGTTACAAGCAGCTGTCTGAGGCTGATGTGGTCATTTATGCGGGCTCCTTGGTCAATCCAGACCTGCTGAACTACTGTAAGGAAGGAGCTGAGATTCATGACAGCGCCAGCATGCACTTGATGGAAATCATCGATGTCATGGAGGCTGGCGTCAAGGCTGGTAAAGATGTGGTCCGCCTGCAGACGGGAGATTTCTCCATCTACGGCTCCATTCGAGAGCAGATCGAAGAGATGAAGAAGCGGGGCATAGAGTTTGACTGTACGCCGGGCGTCAGCTCTTTTCTGGGAGCTGCTTCCAGTATTGGGGCAGAGTATACTGTACCAGAGGTTTCTCAAAGCCTCATCATCACTCGGATGGCTGGCCGGACGCCTGTGCCAGATCGGGAATCCCTGAAAAGCTATGCTCAGCACCGGACATCTATGGCTATCTTCCTGTCCGTTCAAGGCATCGAAAAGGTCGTCAGCGAGCTGATTGAGGGTGGCTATCCTCCAGAAACGCCTGTGGCTGTCATTTACAAGGCTACTTGGCCGGATGAAAAGAAGGTCTTTGGCGATTTGACAAACATTGCTGAGAAGGTCAAGGAAGCTAAGATTAGAAAGACAGCTTTGATTTTGGTCGGTGACTTTTTAGGTCAGGAATTCTACTATTCCAAACTCTACCATGCGGATTTTCAGCATGAGTTCAGACGGGGGAAGAGCAGCCATGCCAAGTAATTCTCAAGCCCGCTACGCAATCGCAACAGTGACAGCAGTCGGCAAGGACTTGGCACTAACTCTGCGCGAAAAGCTAGGCAAGGAAATCCCTATCTATACGACACCTCGCTTGGCAGATGACAGGGTCATTGCCATTGAAGGACGAGTGATTGAGGCGCTTGGTCAGCTCTTTCAGGAAGTGGATGTCCTCATTTGTATCATGGCTATCGGGGCAGTTGTGCGAGCTATTGCGCCAGTCTTGAAAGACAAGGCGACTGACCCAGCTGTGGTAGTCATGGATGAGAAAGCGACCAATGTCATCAGTCTGCTGAGCGGACATCTAGGCGGAGCCAATCAAGTGACGCTAGACATCGCAGAACTGCTCGGTTCCAATCCTGTCATCACGACAGCGACAGATGTGCAGAATGTAACAGCTCTGGACAATCTGGCTCAGTCGGTCAATGGTTGGCGGCCGGAATTGAGGGAGTTCATCAAACCTTTCAACAGCTATCTAGGCAGCGGTCGAACAGTCTATTTCTATCAGGAAAAGGTCTGGGTCACTGACCTTCGCGGCCTAACTCTTGTGAGTGAAGAAGAGCTGGTGGCTGTTCTCAAGGAAACAGACCCGCTGATTCTGCTGACTACAGAAAAAAAGGACATTCAAAGAGACAATCTGGCTCTCATCTATCCTCAACCCTATATCTTAGGAGTTGGAGCGAGAAAGGATGTGTCTCCTGCTGTCTTCCGAGAAGGCTTTGAGGAATTTTGTCAGCAGCAAGGGATTTCTGCCAGTGAGATTTCTAAAATCGTCAGCATTGATGTCAAGAAGGACGAAGCAGCTATTCTAGCCTTGTCCAAAGAATTGGGCTGTCCCTTTGAGACCTTTAGCAAGGAGGAGCTGTCTGTCGTAGCAGACCGCTATCCTCAGTCAGAATTTGTCAAAAAGACAGTCGGAGTCGGCAGTGTCTCCTTGGCCAGCGCAGATCTGGCCAGTCAGGGTCAAGTCCTGACAGAGCGCTTTGCCAAGAACGGCTGTACCTATGCGCTTGCAAAAGCAATAACCAAAAAGTAAATCAAAAAGAGCAGACGGTCTTATAAACCAACTGCCATTATAGAATTTTATCATACCCATAAAGGAGAAAAAATATATGCTATACGTTATCGGATTAGGCCCAGGTAAAGAAGAATTGATGTCACAAGAAGCATTGGCTGCTATAGCAGATTGTGAAATTATCGTCGGCTACTCGACTTATATGCGGTTGATTCTTGATTTGGTCAAGGACAAGGAGCTCGTAGCGAATGGTATGCGTCAGGAAATCGACCGTTGCCAAAAGGCCATTGATTTGGCTAGAGAGACTGGCAAAAATGTCGGCGTTGTTTCTAGTGGGGATGCCGGAGTCTATGGAATGGCTGGCTTGATTTTAGAATTGCTGGGAGATGCCAGTGATGTAGAAGTTAAGGTGGTTCCAGGTATTACAGCTAGTCTGGGTGCTGCTGCAGCGATGGGAGCTCCCCTCATGAACGACTTCTGTCACATTAGTCTGAGTGACTTGATGACGCCTTGGGAAATGATTGAGAAGCGTCTGCATGCTGCAGCTCAAGGTGACTTTGTTGTCTGCCTCTACAACCCTCGGAGTAAGGGACGTCCAGACCATTTGGCAAAAGCGCTTTCTATCATGTCTGAGTACAAATCAGAGGATACGATCGTCGGTATCGGCAAGGACATTGGCCGTAAGGATGAGGAAATCATCTTGACGACTATCAAAGACTTGGATGAGACTTTGGTAGATATGACGACAATCGTTATCGTTGGTAACAAAGAAACTTATGTTAAAAACGGACGCATGATCACACCTCGAGGATATACTTTATGATGAAATTACTGCTGGGAGGAACATCCGACAGCACCGCTATTTTAGAAGTGCTTGACCGCTTGAAAATCGATGTGACCAGCTCTGTTGTCACAGACTACGGCCGGCACTTGGCTTCAAAATACGGCCAGCCGGTCATTCAGGGCAGGCTGACAGCTGAGGACATGGTTGCCTTCATCAAAGAGAATGATGTGGATGAAATCATTGATGCAACTCATCCTTTTGCGGACATCGTTTCCAAGGAAGCCATTCGGGCGGCAGAGATGGCCGGTGTATCTTACCTGCGCTTTGAGCGTCAGGCGACCTTGGATTTGAGCGGGGCCATCGTGGTCCACTCGACCCAAGAAGCGATTGATGAGATTGCCAAGCGCGTCTACAAGACAGTCTATCTGGGAACAGGCAGCAAGACCTTGCCACTCTTTGTTAAGGGGCTGCCAGAGCAGCGGATTGTCGTTCGTGTTCTGCCGACTTCAGAGGTGCTTCTGGCTTGTGAGCAGCTGGGACTGGTAGCGGATCAGATTGATGCGATTAAAGCTCCATTTTCCAAAGAGTGTAATAAAGAGCTCTTGCTGCGCTCTGGAGCAGATGTCTTTGTTTCCAAGGAGAGCGGTACAGTTGGTGGTATTCGTGAAAAGATTGATGGCTGTCAAGAGCTGGGGATGGACTGCATTATCATCTCTCGGCCAATTGTGGCCTATCCTCAAATGGTTTCTAGCTTAGAAGAGTTAGAGGCTTATCTGACAAAATAGCTAATAAAAGGAGAAAAAATGTCCGGTTTAGTAACATTACTGGGAGCAGGTCCAGGCGATGCGGAGTTGTTGACCCTCAAAGGCAAGAGACGGCTTCAAGAAGCAGATGTCTTGGTCTTTGACCGTTTAGTCAATCAAGAGCTCTTTCAGCATCTAAAGTCTGACTGCGAAAAGATAGATGTCGGCAAAAAGCCAGGCCAGCCCTGCATCCGACAGGAAGAGATTGAAAAGATTCTTATCGAAAAAGCCCGTCAAGGTAAACGAGTAGTCCGCCTCAAGAGCGGTGATCCCTATATCTTTGGCCGAGGCGGAGAAGAAGGAGTCAAGCTGGTGGAAGCCGGTGTGGACTTTGAAGTGGTGCCAGGCATCACCTCTGCTGTGGCTGGTCTGACCTATGCAGGGATTCCTATGACTTATCGGGATGTAGCGACTAGCTTCCATGTCTTTACAGCCCATCTCAAGGATGAGACAGAAATGCTCAACTGGGAAGCCATTTCTGAGCTCAAAGGAACCTTGGTCTTCCTCATGGGCATGAAAAATCTGCCTTCCATCGTCCAAGAGCTAACGGCTAGAGGCTATGGCAAGGACAAGCCAGCCGCCATCGTTGAATGGGGAACCCATCCTCAGCAGCGTTCAGTGGATGGAACCTTGGGTAACATAGTAGAACTAGCAGAAGCTGAGGACTTTAAGGCGCCGAGTGTCATCGTGGTAGGTGATGTCGTGGCCTATAGACAGCAGCTGAATTTCCATGAGAATCTGCCGCTTTTCGGTCGGAAAATCTTCATCCAGCAGTCAGAGACTGGCAGGCTTCCTCGCTTGCTCAGGGATGCTGGGGCTGCACTGACCACTTTCCCTGCTCGAGATTTGGTTGAAGAGCTAGAATTGCAGCTGCCGGACTTGGAGCAGGTAGATGGTCTCCTCTTTGCAGATATGCAGAGCTGGCCGCTCTTCTTGAAAGCCCTCCGCAAGGCAGGCAAAGACTTGCGCAGTCTGCCGCACATTCGCTTTGCGGCTGTTGGTCATCATACGGCTAAGTCTATCGAAGCGAGCGGGATTATGCTGGATCGGATGACGCCACAGCAGTCGGATGCGGATTTTGCAGCTGCTCTGGAAAAAGAAGGCGGCAACTGGTATATTCTGACAGCTGAGCATAAGAAAGCCAGTCTGGCAGAACTCTATTCGCTGCCGATTATTGCTAGTCACAGGCTGGCCTTTGACAGTCAGATTAGCAGTGACAATTGGTCAGAGATGGAAGTTGTCTGTCTTCCGAACTCTGCTGCGGCCATGAACTTTGTAGCGGCTAGTCAAGAAGCTGGATTTGACTGGACAGATGTTCCTATTGTTGTCATGGGTGCCAGCACGCGGGCTGTTTTAGAGGAAGCAGGCTTTAGCGAGATTGTTGAGACAGATGAAGCGACGATTGCTTCCATCCTTGATAAATGTCGGGAAATTCTCTGAAAGGAGGTGAATCATGAGTAAAGCTATAGTAGTTGTCAGTTTCGGAACAACCTATCCCGAGACCAGACGCAAAACAATCGAGGCTTGTGAGCAGGCTATTCAGGAACATTTTCCAGACTATCCGGTCCACCGAGCTTTTACTTCCAATGTCGTTAGACGGCGGATTAAGAAGCAGGAAGGGCTAGATATTCCTACGGTCAAAGAGGTGTTAGAGCAGCTCTTGGAAGCGGGCACTGAAGAGGTCTATATCCAGCCTCTCCATGTCATTTTGGGCAGCGAGTATGAAAAGATTCTTGCCCAAGCCAAAGAGTTTGAATCAGCTTTTAAAAAACTAGTCGTTGCCAAGCCTCTGCTCAACAGTCAGGAAGACTATGAGGCTGTCAAGGATATTCTGCTGGAACGGTATGGCCATAAAGGTCATGATGCAGCAACCGTTCTGATGGGGCATGGCAGTCAGCATTATGCCTTTACAGCTTATGCGGCCTTGGATCATATGATGAAGGGAAACTCAGTCTATATCGGATGTGTAGAAAGCTATCCTCCGGTTGAGCTGATTGAGCAGGAACTGAAGAAAGAAGGTGTCCGAGAAGTTCATCTAGCACCCTTCATGCTGGTAGCAGGCGACCATGCGACCAATGATATGAGCTCAGATGAGGAAGGTTCTTGGTATCACTTCTTCAAGGAGCGGGGATATGAGGTCAAGGCCCATCTGGTCGGTCTGGGAGAATATCCTAAGGTTCAGCAGCTCTACATCCAGCACTTAGAAGAAATCATCGAATAGGAGGAAGGCATGGCAAAATTTTACGGAATTGGTGTGGGACCGGGTGATAGCGAGCTAGTGACTATCAAGGCCAGTCGGCTTTTGGAAGACTTAGATATTCTCTATACACCTGAGGCTAAGAAAGGGAGTAAAAGCTTTGCATTAGGCATTGCAGAGCCCTACCTGAAAGAGCATCTGGAAATCAAGCAGCGGCATTTCCCTATGGTCCGTTCCAATTCGACCAAAGAAGTCCAGTGGCAGGCCATCTCTGCTGAAATCGCAGAGGATGTCAAGTCTGGCAAGAATGTCGGCTTTATCACACTGGGTGACCCCATGGTCTATAGTACTTACAGCTATCTGCTGGCCCTGCTGGAAAAGGAAATCGACTGTCAGACCATCCCTGGTATCACCTCTTTCTGTAGCATGGCTTCTGAGCTAGGTCAGCCTCTGACCATGGATGAGGAGTCTCTGGCGGTCATGCCGGCTACGGCTTCAGCTGAGAAGATCGAGGCGGCGCTTGAGCTGCATGACTCGATTGTGCTGATGAAGGTGGCCAATCACCTAGATACTGTCCTGCCTCTGCTAGAAAAGCTAGGTCTCTTGCAGCAGACTTTTATGGTTAGCAATTCTTCGACGGATAAGCAGCAGACCCTGCTGGGCCTCGAGGGAATCACACCAGAAACCAAGCTGCCTTATTTTACTACCTTCCTCGTGAAAAAGAAGATTTTTTAATATCAGAACCCATGTTCATGGATAAACATTCATCCTTTTGAGCTTAGGTTCTTAGTAAAGGAAAAAAATATGAAACTATTGAAAAATAAAAAAGTAACTTTTGTGGCCTTGTTGGCTATTTTGGCGGTACTGAGTACCCAGTCTGTGTCAGCTATGCATATCATGGAAGGCTATCTTCCACTCTTTTGGTGTATCTTCTGGTTCGCCGTATTCCTGCCTTTCTTTGTGGTCGGCTTGATGCGCATCAAGAAAATCGTTGCAGAGGATCCAAATTCCAAGACCATGCTAGCCTTGTCCGGTGCCTTTATCTTTATCCTGTCTTCTTTGAAGATTCCGTCTGTTACAGGATCTAGCTCGCATCCGACTGGGGTTGGTCTGGGGACAGCTATGTTTGGTCCGTCCGTTATCAGCGTTTTGGGAACCATCTGTTTGCTCTTCCAAGCCCTCCTCTTGGCTCACGGCGGCTTGACTACTCTGGGTGCCAATGCATTCTCAATGGCAGTAGTTGGTCCATTTGTTGGTTATTTCGTTTATAAGTTTGCTAAATCCATCAAGCTGTCTACACCGGTATCTATCTTTATCTGTGCTGTGATTGCTGACTTGGCCACTTATGCGACAACTTCTATCCAGCTCGGTTTAGTCTTCCCAGATGCTAACAGCGGTTTTGTTGGTTCTGCATTGAAATTCATGGGTGTCTTCTTGACCACTCAAATCCCGATTGCTATCGTAGAAGGATTGCTGACAGTTGTCCTCTATAACTTGATCTCAGAAAATATCAAAGAAAGAGCAGGTCTGTTCAAATGAAAAAATATAAGAATATCATCTTAATCTTGGCTGCAGTAGCAGTCACTCTAGCTGCCTTTATCTTTGCCCCTAAGGGTGTGGAATACAGTGGAACAGATGACGCTGCTGAAAAAACCATTAGCACTATCCAAAAAGACTACGAGCCTTGGTTTTCACCGATTTTTGAGCCAGCAGGTCCGGAAGTAGAGAGTCTGCTCTTTACCCTGCAAGGCAGTATCGGAGCGGGGATCATCTTCTATGTCATTGGCTACCACAAAGGGAAAAAACAAGGCCAACAAAAGGAAGTTTCTGAACATAAATAAAAGCCTTCAACAGTAAGAGCGAGCTCTGGTTCTTGATAGCGATTCAGCTTGTCTGGGACCGGAGTTGCTCTGTGCTGGGAGGTATTGCAAAACATAGCTAGAAAGGAGAGCTACCTCATGTTTGCGATTGATAAATACGCCTATCAAAACCGGTTGAAAAATCTGCCGGTTGCTTATAAATTTGTCATCTATGTACTCTTGTTAGCTGTCAGTTTTTCTGGTGTCAGGAGTCTGCAGCTAGGGCTCATTGTCTTGGTGGCGCCTCTGACTTGCTATCTAGCTCGGCTTCCGTGGTTGCGCTATCTAAAGTGGTATCTGCACGCCAGTATTTTTATTCTGATTAGTCTCTTGACCTTTATCTTGACCTATCAGAATAATCAGGAACAGCTCTTGCTGGCCTTGCCTTTAGGTCAGGGTTATCTGGGCATCAGTCAATCCTCTGTTCAACAGACCATTTTTATCCTTTTGCGCATCTATTCATCCTTGGTTTCGACTTATTTCTTTGTCCTGACAGTGCCTTTTGCGCAGATGCTGCGGCTTTTTAAAGCCATGCACGTCCCGCGGGTACTGCTAGACTTGATTGTCCTCATGTATCGCTTCATTTTCCTGGTCTTCTATGAGTTTGTGACCATTCGGGATACCTTGGACTTAAAATTCTCCTTTTACAATAAAAGGAAGCAACACCAGGCTTGGGGTAGATTAGCCAATACTCTCTTTGTCAAACTGCTGGATGATAATCAGCAGTTAAATGAGGTGCTGACGCTAAGATTTGATGCAGAGCACAGTGAATAATGAAAGCGCATTTACAAGAAGACTGCTTTTATACTATAATGGAAAGTAGATAGGAAACTCAGATGTTACAAGTGAAGAATATTTCTTTTGCGTATGACGAAAATCCAACGCTGCACGATATTTCTATGGACTTCGAAGAAGGCCGGATTACCGGCATTCTAGGAGTTAACGGCTCAGGTAAGTCTACCATCATGAAAATTATCACCCGCCTGCTCAAACCGCAGAAGGGCAGCATTTTATATGATGGTCAGCCTGTGGGCGACTCTAAGAAGGCCTTGTTTCAGTATCGGCAGCATGTCAATATGGTCTTTCAGAATCCAGAGCAGCAGCTCTTTTATACCATTGTGAAGGACGATATTGGTATGGCCTTGGAAAACTTAGGCTATGAAGAAGACGAGATAGCAAGCAGAGTCGCGACGGCTTTAGAGATGATGGACATTTCCCATCTGCAGGACAGACCCTTGCAGTATTTGAGCTACGGCCAGAAAAAGCGGGTGGCTATTGCTGGCATGCTGGCCCTACAGCCCAAGTATCTGCTGCTGGATGAGCCTACGGCAGGACTGGATCCAAAAGGGCGGGACCAGATGGCAGCGACCATGAAAAAGCTGGTCCAGGCTGGAACCAACATTATCGTATCTAGCCATGACATGGATCTGATGTATGATTGCTGTGACTATGCCTATCTGCTGCAGAAGGGGCATTTGATAGCGGAGGGCAGCAAGTTTGATTTCTTCCAGCAGGGAGATCTGCTAGTAGAGGCAGGCTTGGCTGTACCTTGGATTGTCAAACTTCATCAGACTATCCAGACGCCGCTGGCAGAAAATGAAGCTGCTTTCTTTGAGCAGCTAGGAGGAAATGGAACATGGTCAAATCATTGATGGTACAGGGGACTGCCTCAGATGCTGGAAAAAGCATTATTGCGGCGGGCCTCTGTCGGATTTTTAAGCAGGATGGCCTAGAAGTGGTGCCTTTTAAGTCGCAGAATATGGCGCTTAATTCCTTTATTACCAAAAAAGGAGATGAAATGGGCCGGGCTCAGGTTGTTCAGGCTGAGGCAGCTGGTAAAGAGCCGGATGTCCGCATGAATCCAGTTCTGCTCAAGCCCACGTCTGACCGCAAGTCCCAGGTTGTCTTTTTAGGTCGGGTGCTGCGGGATATGGATGCTGTCGAATACCATGAATACAAGCAGCAGCTTCTGCCTAAGATTAAGGAAGTCTATGAGGAGTTAGGTGCTGAGAATGATATCATCGTCATTGAGGGCGCTGGCAGTCCAGCTGAAATCAATCTCAATGACCGAGACATTGTCAATATGGGCATGGCCAAGCTAGTTGATGCGCCAGTGATTTTAGTGGCGGATATTGATAAGGGAGGCGTCTTCGCCTCTATCTACGGAACGATTGAGCTCATGCCACCTGAGGATCGCAAGCGAATCAAGGGTGTTATTATCAATAAATTCCGTGGCGATGTGGCCCTGCTGCAGTCCGGTATTGATATGATTGAGGAGCTGACCCAGGTGCCGGTTATCGGAGTCGTGCCTTATGCCCAGCTGGATATTGACAGCGAAGACAGTGTGGCATTGGTGCAGAAGAGCCGGCGCTTTGATAGCAGAAAGAGTCTGGATATCGCAGTTGTCAGCCTCAAGCGCCTGTCCAACTTTACGGATTTTCACAGTCTGGAAATCCAGCCGGATGTTTCTGTCCGCTATGTCCAGCCTGGTGATGCGATTGGTCGACCGGACCTCTTGATTCTGCCGGGCAGTAAAAACACCATTGAAGACATGAACTATCTGCGCGACTCTGGTCTTGAAGCCGAGATTCTCGAGTGTCTGGAGCAGGGCGTGCGAATCTTTGGAATCTGCGGTGGCTATCAGCTGCTGGGGCAGAAGATTAGCGATCCGCTGCACCTTGAGTCCGATTTAGAAGAGACTAGAGGTCTGGGAATTTTAGAGACAGAGACGGTGCTTCAGCCGGTCAAGAGGACGACGCAGGTCAGAGCCCTGCATGAGGGGCAAGAACTAGAAGGCTACGAGATTCACATGGGGGAAACCCAGCTGGCGGATAGCCTTGAGCCATTTTCCATCATCAAGGAACAAAATGGTGAGGCGACCGAGCGTCTGGATGGAGCAGTGGGTTATGGCGGTCAGGTGCAAGGAACCTACCTTCATGGGGTCTTTGACAATCTAGAATGGACTCGCCAGTACCTGAATGAACTTCGTCTGGCTAAGGGCTTAGAACCGCTAGAGGACCAGCTTGTCAGTATCAAAGACTTTAAAGACAGAGAGTATGATAAGTTGGCAGACGTCCTGCGCAAGTCTTTGGACATGGAGCAGATTTATCAAATCATCAACAGAGAAGAGAAATGAGAATTTATACGAAATACGGAGACAAGGGCTTTACACGGCTCTACGGTGGGGACCGAGTATCCAAGACCCATATTCGGGTCGAAGCTTATGGAACGATGGATGAGTTATGCTCTCATCTAGGCTATGTCGTATCTGAGATGCGCGACTATCCTATCTTGGATGACCTGCGTTTGGAATGCGAGGAAATCCAGCAGCACCTCTTTGACTGTGGCAGCGACTTGGCTACGCCGCGGGAGTTACGCCCCTACAAGCAAGAGCCAGCCAATGTCAGCTGGCTGGAGGAGCGGATGGACGAGTATATGCATATTCCTCCGAAAATCGACCGCTTTATCATCCCGGGCGGCCATCGGATTGCGAGTCTCCTGCATGTGGCCCGCACCATGACCAGACGCTTAGAGCGACGCATGGTAGCTGTTATAGAGGCAGAAGAAGCGGTCAATGAGATAGGCTTGATCTATATCAACCGTCTGTCGGATTACTTTTTTGTGCTGGCTCGATTGGTCAATGACCGCCTAGAGGAGCCAGATACAGTCTACAAACGCAGCGCGAAAATCTTTCGGGAAAAGAAATAGGAGAAGCTAGCATGTATCCAGTCATGATTAATATCAGAGAGAAGAAAGTCGTGGTAGTGGGAGGCGGCAAGGTCGCAGCGCGGAAGATTAAGACCCTGCTGGCTGAGCAGGCTGCTGTGACAGTGGTCAGTCCGACTCTGCATGCTGACATTCCGCAGGCGGAGGTCCAATGGCTAGCTAGACCCTACCAGACAGGTGATTTGGAAGGCGCGAAACTGGTCTTTGCCTGTACAGATCAGGCGGAGGTCAACCGCCAGATTATGGAGGATGCGGCACCCAGTCAGCTGGTAAACAATACGGGCGATAAGACCTTTTCTGACTTCTACAATGTAGCCATTGCGAGAAAGAAGGACGTATCTGTTATGATTTCGACCAACGGCCTCTCGCCCAGCCGTTCCAAGGAGATTCGCAAGAAGATAGAAGCAATTTTAGACCAACTTTAAAAGAAGGAAAGAAGCATGCACCTATTATATGTGGGTTTGACCCATCGGGAAACGCCGCTGACAATTTTGGAAAAAGCCCATTTTTCAGATCAGGAGGGGCTCAAAGCTCTGAAGCTCCTGAAAAGAGAAAAAAGTATCTTGGAAAATATCATCTTGTCCACCTGCAATCGGACCGAGCTCTATCTGGTGGTGGACCAGCTGCACACTGGCCGCTACTATTCCAAGCATTTTTTGGCGGACTGGTTTCAGATTCCTGTCAAGGAGCTAGAAGAATATTTAGTCTTTCGTGAGGGGGATGAGGCCTTGCGGCATCTGCTGCGGGTCTCTATCGGATTGGAATCCAAGATTGTCGGTGAAAGTCAGGTCTTGGGCCAGCTCAAGCAGGCTTTCCTGACAGCGCAAGATGCTGGTACGACTGGAATTGTCCTCAATCAGGCTTTCAAGCAGGCGCTGACCTTTGCCAAGCGCATGCATGATACTTATCGAATCAATGACCGGCCCATTTCTATCGGTCTGACCGCCATCCAAGAATTGGACCGAATGGGGCTGGATTACAGCACTAAAAAGGTAGCTCTTATCGGTCTGGGAGAGATTGGTCAGTTGGTGACTAAGTATGCTCTGCAGCGGCCATTCGAATCAGTCATGCTGCTCAATCGGACAGTCAGCAAGGCCCAGCCTTTTCTGACAGAGGACAGGGTATCTGCCCATGGCTGGGATGAGTTGGAGGCAGTGCTGGCGGATGCGGATGTGGTCTTTTCAGCTGTTAAAACGGAAGAATATATTATCTTTCCCTCCATGCTTAAGGCGGATGCGGTCGTGTTTGACCTCTGTCTGCCTCGTTCCTGCCATCCAGGCTCATCTCTGAAGCTCTATAATATCGAAAATCTGACCAATCAACTGGAGCAATACAAAGCGGAACGGCAGGAGATTGCCGGTCGGATTGCTTTGGAGATTGATGAGGAGCTGGTCAAGTTTGCTGACTGGCGTCAGCAACTGGGCATTATTCCTCTGATTCAGGAAATCAGGGATAAGGCTTTGGAAGCTCAAGCTTCGGCCATGGAAAGCCTTAATCGTAAGTTTCCGGATTTGACCGAGCGGGAGCAAAAGCAGATTTCCAAGCACATGAAGAGTATTATCAACCAAGTCTTGAAGGAGCCAATCTTGCAGCTCAAAGAGCTGTCAGTCGGAGAGCATTCAGACTATGACATTGCCTTGATTGCCAAGATATTTGGCTTGCACAGAGAAAGGGGAAAAGATGAAGGTCATTAAGGTAGGAACCCGCAAGAGTAAGCTGGCTATGACCCAGACCCAGCAGTTAGTCGACCAGCTCAAGAAGCTCCATCCAGAGCGGGATTTTGTCCTCGTTCCCTATACCACAAAAGGAGATCGATTGACCCATGTCAGCCTCCAGGAAATTGGCGGCAAGGGAGTCTTTGTCAAGGAAATCGAGCGAGCCCTCTTGGCTGGTGAGATTGATATGGCAGTCCACAGTCTCAAGGACATGCCCGCTAAACTAGCTGAGGGCTGTGCACTCGGTGCGATTAGCCAGCGAGAAGATGTTCGAGATTGCTTGATTTTCCGTCAAGCTGGCCAGACATTGGCTGACCTGCCTAAGGGCGCTCTTATAGGAACCAGCAGCATTCGCCGACAGGTTCAGCTGCAGGCTCAGAGGCCGGATTTGACGTTCAAGCCACTGCGAGGCAATATTGATACACGCATCAAGAAGCTGGAAGAAGGTGAATACGATGCGATTGTCTTGGCTATGGCTGGACTTAAACGTTTGGGCTGGCTGGACCAAAGCCATCTTCACATTCAGCCTTTAGAGACCAGTCTTTGCCTGCCGGCTATTTCTCAGGGAGCTTTGGCAGTGGAATGCCGGGAAGAGGATGAGGAACTGCGGAGTCTCTTGGCAACTGTTCAGGATGAGAAGACAGCAGCTGAAGTGGAAGTTGAGAGGGCAGTTTTGGCTCAGATGAATGCAGACTGTACTTTCCCTATCGCTGCTTTTGCCCAGAAAAACGGTCAGGACTACCAGCTAGAGGCCATGCTGGCCAAGGAGGACGGCCAATGTGTCTTTGTCATCCTTCAAGGGCAGGATGGCCAGCAATTGGCAGAGCAGGCTGTGCGCCAATTAGCCGATAAGGGAGCAGTAGGAATGCCATGGTTAAAAAAATAATCTTTACCAGAGAGCAGGCGCCAGACTCTACTTGGCTAGAAAAGATCAGACAGGCTGGATTTGAGACGCATCATGTTCCTCTCATTCGCTGTCAGTCTTTACCTTTGCCAGAAGCAGTCCAAGCAATTCTGTCAGAAGCCGACTGGGTCTTTTTTACCAGTGCTGTCGCAGTAGAGGCTTTCAGTCCTTATCTGAAAGCGGACTACCAGATTGCGACCATTGGACCTCAGACCAGTCAGGCACTGGATAAGCTAGGCCGAGCTTGTGATTTTGAGTCTAGCAGCCACTATGGTCTTGACTTTATTCAGGAGTGGTTGGATTTGGCTTTGCCAACGCAGAAGATCTTGCTGCCCCAGAGCAGCTTATCCAATCCCAGTCTGGCTGAGAAATTAAAAGAAGAAGGCCATGAGGTCTGGGCTTGGCCTATGTACGAAACGACCTCAAATCCTGCTGGTCAGGACCAGCTCGAGACCTATCTGTCCCAGAAGGATGTGATTTGGACCTTTGCCAGTCCGTCGGCTTGGCAGAGTTTTTGTGCTATTAAGCCCCATCTAGCGACCAGCCATCAGATTGCAGTCATTGGCCAGACAACGGCTCAGGCAGTCAAGGAGTCCGGCTATGGGGTAGACTACCAGCCCCAGAGTCCTTCTGTTGAGGAAATGGTAAAGGAAATAATCAAGAAAGAAGAGAAGAAGCATGGAATTTTATAGACATCGCAGACTGAGGAGAAGCAGCGGTCTGCGGCAGTTGGTTCGAGAAACCAAGCTGTCTGTGGATGACTTTATCCAGCCCTTATTTATCAAGGAAGGTCTAACTGAAAAGCAAGAGGTAGCTTCTATGCCGGGAGTTTATCAGTTCTCACTCGAGGATTTGCTGCCAGAAGTGCAGGAATGTGTGGACTTGGGCATTCGGGCTTTTATCGTCTTTGGCATTCCGTCAGAAAAGGACGAAAGAGGCAGTCAGGCTTCAGCTGAAAACGGCATTGTCCAGGAAGCTATCCGTCTGATCAAGAAGCATTTCCCTGAGACGGTCGTCATTGCAGACACCTGTCTCTGTGAGTTTACCAGTCACGGCCATTGCGGTATTTTGCGAGGGGAGGAAGTGGACAATGATCTGTCTCTGACTAGACTGACAGAAGTTGCTGTCAGCCAAGCCAGGGCTGGAGCAGATGTCATTGCGCCTTCCAATGCCATGGACGGTTTTGTGGCGGCTATTCGTCAGGGGCTTGATGCGGCGAGCTTTGAAGATATTCCTATCATGTCCTATGCGATTAAGTTTGCCTCTAGCTTTTATGGGCCTTTCCGTGATGCAGGCGAGAGTGCTCCGGCCTTTGGCGACCGCAAGACCTATCAGATGGATCCGGCCAATCGCTTGGAGGCTCTAAGAGAAGCCAAGAGCGATGAGGAGCAGGGAGCAGACTTTCTCATGGTTAAGCCAGCTCTGGCCTTTCTGGATATCCTCAGAGAGCTGCGCCAGGAAACTAGGCTGCCTCTGGTGACCTATAATGTCAGTGGAGAATACGCCATGGTCAAGGCAGCAGCTCAGCAGGGTTGGATCAATGAAAAAGCTATAGTCATGGAAACCTTGACCAGTATGAAGCGGGCTGGAGCAGACTTGATTATCACTTATTTTGCCAAGGATGCGGCCGGCTATCTGAGAGAAGGATAGAGACTGCGGAAAATCAGCAGTTTTCTAGATAAGGAGGACCAACTTGAAGAGAGAACATTCCAACCAATATTTCACAGAGGCTCAAAAGCTCTTTCCAGGCGGGGTCAACAGTCCTGTCAGGGCTTTTAAGGCTGTGGGCGGCCATCCGCTTTTTATCGAAAAAGCCAGCGGAGCCTATCTGCATGATGTCGATGGCAACCGCTATATTGACTACGTCCTGTCTTGGGGACCTATGATTTTGGGGCATGCTCCTAAGGATGTTTTGCCGGCAGTTGAGGAAGCTATTTGGGAGGGGACCAGTTTTGGCGCTCCGAGTCCCAGAGAGATTGCCCTCGGCCAGCTGGTGCAGGAGCGTCTGCCTTTCATGGAAAGAATGCGGATGGTCAATTCAGGAACGGAAGCGACCATGAGCGCCATTCGGGTAGCGCGTGGAGTGACCAAGCGCTCTAAAATTGTCAAATTTATCGGCTGCTATCACGGTCACAGCGATTCCTTTTTGGTTCAGGCTGGTTCAGGCTTGGCCAGCTTTGGGATTGCTGATTCTGCCGGAGTCATTGCTCAGGTAGCTGGGGAAACTCTGGCCTTGCCTTACAATGATACAGATGCTCTCAAGGCTTGCTTTGAAAAGTACGGAGATGACATTGCCTGTGT
Source organism: Streptococcus sanguinis (assembly GCF_026781265.1). Lineage (GTDB taxonomy): Bacteria > Bacillota > Bacilli > Lactobacillales > Streptococcaceae > Streptococcus > Streptococcus sanguinis_T. Next base: position 917,038 of record NZ_JAKUVC010000002.1, on the reverse strand, counting down.
CATTTTAGAAGCAGTTGCGGGCAATATGGGCTTGATTCCAGCGGATGCGGACTTTATCAGTACTATTCGCTCCCTCACTCAGGAATACGGCTCTCTCTTCATCGTGGACGAGGTCATGAGTGGTTTCCGAGCTCATTATCTGGGGGCAGTCGGCCTCTATCAGACAGAGCCAGATCTGGTCTGTTTGGGCAAGGTTATCGGTGGCGGCTTCCCAGTCGCAGCCTTTGGCGGCAAGGCCGTCTATATGGATCAGGTAGCGCCTCTAGGCAGCATCTATCAGGCTGGTACCCTGTCGGGCAATCCAGTTGCCATGACGGCTGGTTATGAAACACTGAAACAGCTGACACCTGAGCTCTTTGCTGAAATTGAAGAGAAAACAAACTATCTCTGTGATGGTTTGCGAAATCTAGCCGATAAGTACAGCATTAATCTGCAAGTCGTGTCAAAAGGTACAATGTTTGGCTTCTTCTTTAGTCAGAAGCCAGTTCGTAACTTTGAGGATTCTAAGGCGGCTGACCATGCTCAGTTTGCTAGACTACACAGTCTCTTGTTGGAGCAGGGCATTTATCTGGCGCCATCTCAGTATGAAACCAATTTTATGTCCAGTGCCCATACTAGAGAGGACCTAGACCAGACCTTGGCGGCCTTTGAGCAGGCATTTCAAGCAATGAAAGAAGAAGCAAATGGCTAAGATTGTATTAGTGACAGGCGGCGCTAGAAGTGGCAAGTCAGCCTTTGCGGAGGAGCGACTAGCGGTCCAAGAGCGAGTTTGCTATATTGCGACCGGCCTGCCCCGAGGAGAAGATCCAGAATGGCAGGAGCGGATTCGGCTGCACCAAGAACGCCGGCCGGCTTCCTGGACGACTCAGGAACAGTATGCAGGGCTAGCCGACTGGCTTCGAGAGCAGTCGCATCCAGTTTACCTGCTGGACTGTGCCACCCTTCTAACCAGCAATCGCCTCTTTGATTTGATTGCCCAGCATTTTCCAGACAAGCTAGAGCTGACCGAGGAACACTTTCTCAGTCGGCAGGAGCAGGCTTTCCTGCTGCAGCTGCTGGAAGAGGAGTGGCAGGAGATCTTATCTGTACTTCGTCAGACAGATGCTGAGTGCTGGATTGTTACAGATGAGGTTGGTCTGGGGATTGTCCCAGAGACCAGACTGGGTCGCTTCTTCCGTGATGTCCAAGGCAAGATCAACCAACTGATTGCAAAGGAGGCGAGTGAGGCTTATCTAGTCATATGCGGCCTCGCTCAGCAGTTGAAATGATAAAGGCATTGATTATCTATACCCAATTTTTTAGCCGGATTGTGATTCCAAAGGCAGTGGATATTTCCTATTTGCGACGGGGACTTCCTTTTCTGACCCTCTTTGGCCTCTTGCTGGGTTTGATTTCAGGTGGATTTTATTTCCTGACGAGCCTAGTCTTACCAGGGATGGTCGCTTGGGTTCTGGTCCTTGCTTTCGATGTTCTGCTGACGGGTGGTTTTCATTTAGACGCCCTGGCGGATACGGCAGACGGTCTCTTCTCCTCGCGGAAGAAGGAGCGGATGCTAGAGATTATGAAGGACAGTCGGATTGGTAGTAATGGCGTACTGGCGCTTATTCTCTACTATGCTCTGATGCTGGTTCTCTACCCTTATCTGCCAGATCCTCGCTGGTTTATCGTGGCTAGTCTGACCATGATTGGCAAGGCTGGTCTGAGCCTACAGCTTTACCGGATGACCTATGCTAGAGAAGGCGGTGGCTCGGGGAATTTCTTTAGTGGCAGCAAGACTAGTCATATCCTGCTTGCCCAGCTTTTGCCTTTGCTCCTGTCTCTGCTGGTTTTCAGCTGGAGAGGTCTCTTGGCTTACGGCTTGGTATTTCTGGGAGCAATTGGCTATCGCCGGTTCGTTTATAATAAAATTGATGGCCACACAGGCGATACGCTGGGAGCCTATGTCGAAATTGCCCAGCTCCTCTATCTCTTAGGATTGGTGGTGCTAGGATGAAAAGATGGTATCTGATGCGGCATGGTCAGACAGACTACAACCGCAGGCGCTGTTTCTACGGCAGCCATGATGTCTCTATCAACGGACAAGGCCAAAAAGATGCCAAGCAGCTGGCGCTACTGATGCAGGAGCACCCAGTTGATGTGATTTACACCAGTTGTCTCAAACGGACGCAGGAAACAGCCCAGCTGGCTTTTCCAGACAGGCAAGTTCAGCCCATAGCCGACTTTGACGAGCGGGGCTTTGGACAATGGGAAGGCTTGACAGCTGATGAGATTGAAGCGGCTTTTCCAGAAGTCTGGCAGACTTGGCTAGAGGCCCCCTTTGAGGTCACGCCTCCTAAGGCAGAAGTTTTTGCTGACTTTCAGACCCGAGTCTGGGCAGCAACGGACCGCCTGCTAGATAGTACTGAGGAATCAATAGCTCTAGTCGCTCATTTGGGAGTGCTACGCTTGATTTACCAACATTTGGTTGACCCAAAGGCAGTTTTTTGGAACATTGATGTCCCCCAAGGACGAGTGCTGCTCTTGGAAGAGCGCGACCAGACTTGGCAGGCGACCTTACTCTAATACTTAATGAACGAAAAACAAATTAAATGATTTATCTTGGGAAAGAGGTGACTAGATGAATACACAGATTCAGGATAAATTTACTTTTAAAAATGGGCAGACCATGCGCAATCGCGTTGTCTTGGCACCAATGACCATCTGCGCTAGTGAGCCCGGTGGCTATGTATCTCAGGCAGATATCGACTTTTTTGCCCGCCGGTCGAGGTCGGTTGGCATGGTCATCACTGGCAGTACCTATGTCCATCCTCTGGGCAAGTCCTTTGCGGAGAGCTTCAGCGGCGCCGAGGACGATAAGATTGAGGGGCTTAGCCGTCTGGCCAAGGCCATCAAGGACCAAGGGGCTCTGGCTATTGTTCAGCTCTATCATGGTGGTCGTATGGTTCTGCCTGATTTGATTGACGGTCAGCCAGTAGCACCCAGTGCTGTTAAGGCTCCACGCGATTATCTGGCGGAGCCGAGGGCGCTCAAGAACGCTGAAGTGGAGCAGGTGATAGAGGACTTTCTGTCAGCTATCAGACGAGCCATTCAGGCTGGATTTGACGGAGTCGAGCTTCATGGCGCCAATACCTATCTGATCCAGCAGTTTGTCTCTCCCCATTCCAATGTCCGTCAGGACAAGTGGGGCGGCAGCCTTAACAACCGCCTGCGCTTTCCAAAGACCTTGCTGAAAAGAGCCAAGCAACTAGTCAAAGAAGAGGCCGACCGCCCCTTCCTGATTGGCTACCGCTTTTCTCCGGAAGAGATTGAAGAGCCAGGTATCCAGCTTTATGATACCCTGCAGTTGCTGGAGCAGCTCATCTATCATCAAGTAGACTATCTGCATATTTCGACCTCCGATGTCTGGCGCTCGTCTATCAGAGACTCTCAGGACTCGGAGCCAGTGATTGAAAAAATTACCAGAAAAATTAATGATAGAGTGCCCCTGATTGGTGTCGGTCAGATAGAGACCAAGCAGGATGCCCAGCGAGTATTGGATGCGGGGATTCCGCTCTTTGCCCTCGGCAAGGCTCTGCTCCTAGACCCAGACTGGACGGAAAAGGTTATCTCTGGTCGGGAGTCAGAAATCATCCGAGCTTATCGCGATGAGCTGCAGGCTGACCTGGCTTTGCCAACTGCCTTTGTCGAAGATGCTAGAAGCTATCTGGAAGGAAAAGATTAAGACAAGCACATCCCCAAAGAGGACAGAGAATGAGCAATCATTTGTTTTTCACTCGTCTGCTCTCTCATCTTCAGGACATAGAACCACCTTAGACAGAGAGCGAAGCGTATTTAGATTTGACTAGGACAGACCGTCTTAAAGTAGTTTACAAAATAGAAAAGGAATTTGAATATTTATGAAACATTTTAAAAAAATAATGGTTTTAGCCTTGGCAGGCCTAGCCCTAGCCTCCTGTGTAAACCCTAGCAAAACCAGCGAACCTGCTGGCGATAGTGGCAGTAAGACTGTAACCATTGGTTATACGCAATTTCCAGCAAATGTAGATCCAGCAGCGGAATACAATGGCTGGTTCACGGTCCGTTACGGAGTGGGAGAAACCCTCTTCAAGATGGATGACAAACTCCAAGTAAAACCTTGGCTGGCTGAGAAAATCGAAGCAGTCTCAGACCTAGAGTGGAAAATCACCCTCAAGGATAAGGTGACCTTCCAAAATGGTGAAAAAATGACCGGTGAAAAGGTCAAAGCCTCTCTGGAACGCTTGATTAAGACAAGCGAACGGGCAGCATCAGATATGGGCATTGATAGTATCTCTGCGGAGAGTCAAACTGTGACCATCAAGACAAAGGCTGTGCAACCGATCATGGCGAATCTCTTGGCAGAGCCATACTCCGCCATTGTCGATACGACTGGCAAGAGTGCATCTGACAAGGCTCCTGTCGGAACTGGCCCTTACATGGTGACCAAGTACACTCCTGAGAGCGGAGCAGAGCTCAAGGCTTATGATGACTACTGGGATGGCAAGCCAAAAGTTGCTAATCTGAAGATCAAATACTTCTCTGATCCGACAGCTATTTCTGCAGCCCTTAAGTCTAAGGAAGTTGATGCCGTCTATGGTCTGCCTTATGCAAATCTAAGTACTTATGCTTCCGATAAGAACTACAAAATCTCTGAAGTAGAAGGTTCCCGCTACCTAGCTTACTACTATAACTTTGAAAATCCTTACGTAGCAGATGATAAGTTCCGTCAGGCTTTAGATACCTTGGTTGACAAGAAGACCTACTCAGAATCTCTCTTTAAAGGCTCAGCTGTGCCAGCTGTTGGACCTTTCCCTACTGGCTTCGCCTTTGCCCTGCAAAAGAGCGTCCATGAATTTAACGTAGACAAGGCTAAGAAACTCTTGGATGAGGCTGGCTACAAGGATACTGACGGAGATGGCTACCGTGAAAAAGACGGTCAAAAAGTCAGCATTGAGCTGCTGTCCTTTACTCGTCTGCCTGAAATGCCGCTGGCTGTAGAAGCAAGCCAACAACAACTCAAGGAAGTCGGAATCGAAGCGACTATTAAGAAAGTTGAAGTCAGTGCCGTTGCCAGTGAAAAGGACTATGCCTTCACACCTTACGCAGTGGTAGCAGCTCCTATCGGTGATCCATATGCCTTCTTCAACAGTGCCGTTAAGACCAATGGTACAGCCAATATCGGTCACTACAGCAACCCAGAAGCAGACAAGAAAATCGAAGAGCTGGCGACTGAAACTGATCCAGCTAAGCGCAATCAGCTCAGCAAGGAAATCCAAGAAATCATGGATAAGGACTACGGCTTTACCATTATCGGCTTCTTCAAGGTCGCTCTGGTAATGGACAAGTCCGTCTCTGGTTTGGAATCCCATCCAACAGACTACTATCACGTCAGCAACAAACTATCAAAGGAATAAAACATGCTGGAAATGAAAGATCTGCTGGTGCAGTCAGCAGATAAAGTCATTCTCGATCGGGTCTCCCTCTCTCTTGCTGAGGGGGAGTCCCTTTCGATTGTGGGCGAGAGTGGCAGTGGCAAGTCTACCCTGCTCAAGATGCTGCTAGGTCTCCCTCTTAGGGGGCTGACAGTGACAGAGGGCAGTATTACCTTTGAGGGGCAGGAAATTCAGCCCCAGGACCACCGCATTTATCTGCCTTTTGTAGGCCGAGAAGTGGCCTGGATTAGTCAGCATGCCAGTCTCAGCTTTAATAACCGCCGTAAGATCAAAAAGCATTATCAGGACTTGGTGAAGAATCAGGGCCAGCAAGCATCAAATCTCCGTTCCTTGGAAGAATGTCTAGAGATGGTGGGACTGCTGCCTGAAAAAGTCGTCAATAAGTATCCTTTCGAACTCAGCGGTGGTATGATGCAGCTAGTCGGTGTAGCGCTGGCTTTAGCCAGCAGGCCCAAACTGCTGCTGGCTGATGAGCCGACTAGCGCTCTGGATGTCCTGTCGAAAATGAAGCTGCTGGATCTCTTGAGCAAGCTTCATCGGGAGGAAAACATGGCCATTCTCTTTGTCACACATGATATCAGCGTAGCTGAGCATCTAGCACAAAAAGTAGTCGTCATGAAGGAAGGACAGATAGTCGAAAACGGTCCAGCCCATCAAGTTCTTCGCTATCCTGAGCAGACCTATACCCAGAAATTGCTGAAGGCAGTGCCTAAACTGGCAGAGTTTAGAGAAGGGGAGCAGCTATGAATCAAGTATTGATCGGTCGCCAGTTGACCTACGAGTACAGTCAGATAGGCGAGCGGAGAATCGGTGTCTTTGATATTGACATTAGCTTGGAAAAGGGACAGGCTTTGGGTCTGGTCGGTGAATCAGGTTCAGGTAAGAGTACCATTGCCAAACTCATCTGCCGCTTTTTAAAGCCAGACCAAGGGGAGCTGACTCTACTGGGCCAGCCAGTCTCTGCCTACAAGGATAGGGACTACTATGCTCGGGTCCAGTATATCGCCCAGCAGCCCCAGTCGACCTTTCATCCCAAGCGCAGTATTCAGCAGAGCCTGGAAGAGGTCTGTCGAAACTTCTCTCTCTATCAGCAGCCGTCAGATAGAAAGCAGGCCATCCATGACTTGCTGACCTCGGTCGGTCTGACCCCTGAGCTTGCCCAGCGACTGCCACACCAGCTGAGCGGAGGAGAATGCCAACGGGCGGCTATTGCCCGTGCCCTGCTGATTTATCCCGATGTGCTCATCTGTGATGAAATCACCAGTGCTCTGGATGTGACCGTTCAGTATGAAGTCATGCAGCTGCTGGCAGATATCAAGGAGCGCTCGCAGACCTCCTTTCTCTTCATCTCTCATGACATCGCTCTGGTCAGCAATTTTGCGGAAGATTTGATTGTCCTCAAGGACGGAATCGTGCAAGAAAAGGGCAGCATGCGAGAGGTCGTCTCTGCTCCCAAGAGTGACTATACCAAGCTCTTGCTCAGTCAGTACAGGGAGGATAAAGATGAGGATTAAGCAAGAACTAGACTCTATGGCTCCTTGCAGTAGCTATCAAGGCAGTTTGCCCATCACAGATGAGCTGGCTATCCAGTACACTCTGCTCAAAGGACAGGCTACCCAGCCCTTGCTGACCATCAGTGCTGCAGTCCATGGCTGCGAGTATGTCGGTGTCAAGGCGCTGATGGACTTGGCGCATGAGTGGGACTTTAGCTTTCAAGGCTCTGTCCTCCTCCTGCATGCAGTCAATGTCAGCGGCTTCTGGGCTCGGGAGACGACGCTTGTACCTGAGGACGGTCTCAATCTAAACAGGATCTTTCAGGACCAAGGGCCAGTTTCCAGCCTCAGCTATCAGATTCGGTCTGTGATTGAGAGTCAGGTCTTTAGTGTCAGTGACTTCCTCATTGACCTGCATAGTGGCAATCGGGAAGAACTGCTTACCCCTCATGGTTACTATTCCCTGCGGGCAAATCCAGAGGTAATGGAGAAGTCCTATCAGATGCTGCAGGCTTCTGGGACACCGATAATCTACCAATCTCAGGACCGTGGCAATCTTTATCACGCTGCCTCGGTGGACTATGGTTTGCCTAGCATCCTGCTGGAGCAGGGAGAAAACGGCACCTGTCTGCCAGAGGATGTTCTGGCCATGAAGGAGTCGGTCAAGCAAGTCGCCCGCTATCTTTTTGAAGGGAGCATGCCCTATTATAAGCAGGCGCCGCTAATCTTTGACGACAGTTACTATCTGACCTGTCAGAGGTCGGGCTGCTGGATGTGCTTTGTCCGGCCCAATCAAACAGTACAGGTTGGTCAGGTCATCGGCGAAATCTGTGATATTTATGGCAATATTTTAGAAAAGGTGACTGCCAAGGAAGACGGTCTGGTCCTCTACCAGAAAGCGACCTTGGTCGTCCACCAAGGCGAAGTGCTGTTGGCTGTTGCCAGCAAGAAGCCTGAAAGCTACCAGACATCTGAAAGGGAGGCGCATGATTAAATTTATTATCAAAACGATTCTGCAATTCGTCCTCATCCTGCTCTGCGTCAGCTTTATCTCCTTTTTATTGGTTTATCTAGCACCGGGAGATCCGGCTGAGAGTATCCTAAACGCTCAGGGCATTCCTTTTACCAAGGAATTGCTGGAAATCAAGAGGGCAGAGATGGGTCTGAATGGCAGCTTTATGGAGCAATATCTGGCCTGGCTGGGCAGGATTGTCCATGGCGACTTTGGTGTGACCTATAATTCCGGGGCTTCGGTCTGGGAGCAGCTGGTTTTCTATTTTCCCAATACAGTCTACCTAGCTTTTTATACCCTGCTAGCAACTCTGGGAATTTCCTTGCCGACAGCTCTCTACACATCCTACCATGCTGGAAAGCCCGTTGATCGCTTCCTGATGGCAGGTCTGGCCTTCTTAAATGCCATTCCAAGCTTTGTTATGGGGATTATCCTGATTCTGATCTTTTCTGTTCAGCTGCACTGGCTTCCCATTCAGGCAACGGCTAATGAGCTGGGCCTAGTCCTGCCAGTCATAACACTGGCCATGATCATGTCTACTCGCTACATCCCGCAGCTGCGGACCGCTTTGATAGAAATACTGCATTCACCAGAAGTCGAAGGTGCGCGAGGTCGGGGGATTCGAGAGGGACATATCCTGCTGCATGATGTGATTTACAATGTTCTGCCCTTTCTTCTGACCTTGGTCAGTCTTTCTCTGGGTTCGCTCTTAGGCGGTGTGGCTATTATCGAGCACCTCTTTTCCTGGCCGGGCATCGGTAAGATGCTGATAGGAGTCGTCGCCAAGCGGGATTATCTCCTCATTCAGGGGGCGGTCCTCTTTATCACAGCGGGGGTATTGACTGTAAATCTAGTCTTTCAGCTGCTCATGGTTTGGCTCAATCCTCGCGTCCGACTGGCTCAGGAAAATCCCAAACTGCTGCCGCGCATGAAGAGACTAAAAACAAGCAAGGAGGGCTCGTATGGATAAAAAAATCAATCGAAAACTCTTAGTTTTGGGCGGCCTTATCGTGCTAGCCTTGGCCCTCTCCTCCTTGGCTCCTCGTCTCTTGGGTGACAGTTTGACCAAGGTCAATCTTGGACAAGCCTTGCAAGGACCGAGCTGCAGTGAGTGGTTCGGGACAGATGCTCTTGGGCGCTCTGTCTTTGCGCGTGCCGTGAGCGGGGGCGCAGAAACGGTCCTGCCTGCCCTGATGATTCTGATGCTGATTGCGGCGGTAGGCTCCTTTATCGGGGTGACCAGCGCCTTCATCGGCGGGAAATTCGACCAGCTCATCTTGCTGGTTATCACGGCTTTTCAGTCTTTCCCATCTATCATTTTGGTCATTGCCATCGTCAGTATCTTGGGCATCGGTCTCCAGCAAACCCTCATCGCTATCTGCCTGACGGCCTGGACCAAGTATGCCTACCTGATGCGCTCTATGACCCTACAGCTGAGAAATGAACCCTATATCCAGTCCTCGAAAATGTATGGTAATAGTTTTTGGACAAGCCTGAAAAACTATTATTTCCCCAGTCTTTTTCCTCAGATTCTGACAACCATGAGCTTTGATATTAGCACCATTATCATGGAAATCGCTGGCCTCAGCTTTGTCGGATTGGGAGCTCAGGCACCGTCGCCTGAGTGGGGAGCCATGATCAATGACGGCCGGATTTACATCCAGGAAGCCCCCTGGATTGTGGTCTTCCCTTGTATCTTGCTAATTTTGACCATTCTCCTCTTTACCAAGTTCGGAGATGCTCTCAACAGCAAGTACAACCGCATGAGTTGATACTCAAAGAAAAACAATTGTTAACAAAAAAGCATTCCTTTGTTTTGGGGGTTTGCAATTAAAAAAATACAAGAAAGTGATTCAATAAAAATGAGAAAAAAATTATTTTTATTAGTTGTCCTCTTGCTGCCTTTATTCTTGGTAGCCTGCCAGCAAAACTCAAACTCTTCCCAACAGGTCGGTGAGAAAGACAGACTCACCATGGTCTGGGGCGAAGACTTTGGGGATGTCAACCCTCACCGCTATAATCCAGACCAATTTGTCATTCAAGATATGGTCTATGAAGGCCTGGTCCGCTATGGTGACAATGGGAAAATCGAGCCAGCCTTGGCTGAAAGCTGGGATATCAGCGAAGATGGTAAAACCTATACCTTCAAGCTAAGAAAGGCAAAATTCTCAGACGACTCTGACTTTAACGCAGAGAATGTCAAACGCAATTTCGATACTATCTTTTCAGAAGAGAATAAGAAAAACCACACTTGGTTTGACTTTACTAACCAATTGGAAAGCTACCGAGTTGTCGATGAGCATACCTTTGAGATTAAGCTCAAACAAGCCTACAGTGCAACTCTCTATGACCTTTCCATGATTCGTCCAATCCGCTTCGTAGCTGATGCTGCCTTCCCTGACGGAGATGACACAACTAAGGACAACCTCAAAAAGCCAATCGGAACCGGTCAATGGGTTGTCAAAGACAAGAAGGCAAATGAGTACATCACCTTTGCCCGTAATGAAAATTACTGGGGTGAAAAGCCTAAACTGAAAGAAGTAACAGTCAAGATTATTCCAGATCCACAAACCCGTGCTTTGGAGTTTGAGTCTGGAAATGTAGACTTGCTCTATGGAAATGGCGTTATCGGTTTGGATAACTTTGCCAAGTATGCCAAGGATGACAAGTACATGACAGATGTATCTCAGCCAATGTCCAGCCGCCTCATGCTCTTGAATGCCAAGCAAGAAATCTTCAAAGACAAGACTGTCCGTCAGGCGATGAACCATGCGGTTGATAAGAAGTCTATCGCGAAAGACATTTTCCGCGGAACAGAAACACCGGCTGATACAATCTTCTCCAAGTCTACTCCGCACTCTGACGCCAATCTGACTCCCTATGAATATGATATCGAGCTGGCTGAAAAGATGCTGGATCAAGCAGGCTGGAAGAAAGGCTCTGACGGTATCCGTGAAAAAGACGGCAAGAAACTAAGCCTAAATGTTCCTTATATCTCGTCTAAGGCGACAGACAAGGACTTGGTTGAGTACTTCCAAGGCGAATGGAAGAAAATCGGAATCGATGTTCAGCTCAAAGCTATGGAAGAAGATGACTACTGGGAAAATATTAAGACTGGCGACTTTGATTTGATGCTGACCTTCTCTTGGGGAGCACCTTGGGATCCGCATGCTTGGATGACTGCCCTGACTTCACCAGCTGACCATGGTCACCCAGAAAATGTTGCCCTAGAAGCTCTGCCATCTAAGTCAGAAATGGACAGCATTATCAAGGCGACTCTGGTTGAGCCAGACGAAGCAAAAGTTGATGAAGGTTATAAGAAAGTTCTCACTATGCTCCATGATGAAGCTATCTATATCCCAATCACTTACCAATCTGTTGTCTCTGTCTATCGCAAGGGAGAACTTGATGGCATGCGCTTTGCTCCAGAAGAAAATGCCTTCCCACTGCGCTACATTGAGAAAAAATAAAAGCTAACTTCATACATACAAATTTGCATATAAAGGGAGTAGTGCTGCCAAGGTTAAAAACTTAGCAGCCGCCCCTTTTCTTTTAAGAAATATGAAAAAAGATTTATTTAAAACAATAGTTTCTCTCTTTGCTGCCCTCTTGATGATTTCAGTATTGACCTTTCTCTTGGCCAAGCTGTCCTCGGCGGATCAAGCAGAAAACTATTTAAGAATATCTAAGATTCAAGTGACTCCTCAATCCTTGGAAAAAGCCAGAGAATATCTGGGACTCAATCAACTTTGGCCCCAGCAGTATCTAGGCTGGCTGACTAAGGCTCTTCGTGGGGATTTTGGGACATCTTATCTATTAAAGGTTCCTGTCCTGCCCCTGGTGTTGGAGCGTTTCCAGTCCACCCTTTCTCTGGGCTTGACTTCCTTTGCCCTCATTTTGCTTACGTCTATTCCTTTGGGAATTTTTAGTGCAGTCTACAAGGGTTCTCTCTTTGATAAGGTCACTCGCTTTCTATCCTTTTCCAGCGTTTCCATGCCCAGCTTTTGGCTAGGTTACATGCTGATTGTGGTTTTTGCTGTTCAACTCAGATGGCTGCCAGTTTCGGGCAAGCAGGATTTTAGCAGCTTGATTCTTCCCAGTCTGACCCTTAGTATGTCATTGATTGGCCAATATACCGCCTTGATCCGTAAGGCCGTGATAGAACAGATGAAGAGTGTCCATGTTGAAAATGCCCTCCTGCGCGGAGTCAGCAAGTTCTTCCTGGTCAAGAATCATCTCTTGAGAAATTCCCTGCCAGCCATTGCGACAGGCCTGAGCCTGACCTTGGTCTATCTTCTGACAGGCTCCTTGATTGTCGAAGAAGTCTTCTCTTGGAATGGTGTCGGCTCTCTCTTTGTGGATGCTTTGCAGGCTGTGGATCTACCCATCATCCAGTGCTGTATGCTTTTATTTGGCCTATTATTCTTGGGAAATAATATTCTAACCCAGCAGCTGACGCTCTGGATCGACCCTAGAGTCAGAAAAAGGAGGAGCAATGTCTAAACGATTTATATTTTCAAGTGTTATTTTGCTGGCCCTCTTCATCTGCGCTCTCTTTGCACCCTATCTATCCTCTTTTGATCCTCAGCATGTAGAGATTTCAAATAAACTGATGCCACCTGATGCTGTTCATATATTGGGAACGGATCAGCTGGGCAGAGACATTTTGTCTCGTCTGCTGCATGGAGCTCGCTACTCCCTCTTCTTATCCCTGACCATCAGTCTGCTGGAAGTGGTCATCGGTGTGGCAGTCGGCTTGCTGATTGGATGGTACCAAGGAAAGACTGAAGCGACCTTCTTATGGTTTGCAAATGTTATTTCTGCTTTTCCAAGCTTCCTGCTCTCTTTAGCTACCGTTGGGATACTGGGACAGGGAATGACCAATATGATTCTAGCCATTGTCATCATAGAGTGGGTTTACTATGCTCGGGTGACGGCCAATCTGGTCAAGAGTGCCAAGGAGGAAGCCTATGTCGTTTCTGCCCAGACCATGGGACTCTCCCAGTTCCATATCCTCAAAACCCATATCCTGCCCTTTATCTACAAACCTATTTTGATTATCGTTCTCATGAATATCGGGAATATCATTCTCATGATTTCTGGCTTTTCCTTTCTGGGAATCGGTGTCCAACCCAACATTACCGAGTGGGGCATGATGCTAGAAGCCATTTTCAAACGGCAACTTGGATGATGCTGGCGCCCGGACTGGCTATCTTTCTGACTGTGGTCGCCTTTAATCTTTTTGCCGAATGCTTTGAAGAGAAAGGCTGGAAACAGATATGGAAAAAATAGCAGTAAAGAAACTGACAGCCCAAATCGAGCAAAAGACCATACTGCAGGACATCAGCTTTGAAGTGGAGGCAGGGCAGTCTCTGGTCATCATTGGGGAGAGTGGTTCTGGTAAAACCCTCTTAACCAAGATATTGATTGGGCAGCTACCTTCATCTTTAAGCCTGCAAGGAGAAGTTCACTACGGCACCATGACTTTGGAGCGAAATTCTCTCAAAGCTTGGCAGCAGCTGCGAGGCAGTCAAGTAGCCTATATGTCTCAAAATCCTATGGCTATGTTTAATCCTTTTCAGACTATTCAAAGTCACTTTTGGGAGACCCTGCGCAGCCATAGCAAGATTTCAAAAGGCGCCTGTATAGATAAGGCAGTAGCTTCCATGAAAGAGGTGCGACTGGGAGAGCCGGAAGAACTGTTGAAGAAATATCCTTTTGAGCTCAGTGGCGGTATGTTGCAGCGGGTCATGCTGGCTATCTTGCTCTGCTTAGATCCAGAGACCATCATTTTGGATGAGCCTACTTCGGCGCTGGACATCCACAATCGCGAGCAGATTATTCTCATCTTAAAGGAGCAGCTGGCTAAAGGCAAGACCCTCATCACAGTGACACATGATTATCATTTGGCGCGAGAGCTGGGAGGCAAGATGCTTGTCATGTATCAGGGGGCTATCATGGAGGAGGGGTCAGTGGCCAAGCTCCTTGAAAGTCCTTCGCAATCCTATAGCCAAGACCTTATCTTAGGAAATCCATACGAACGGTTGGTGAGAGACGATGCTGGAATGTAGACATGTATTTAAAAAATTCGATGGCAAAATGGTTGTCAAAGACTGCGATTTCACTGTCAAGAAAGGTGAAATGATTGGCCTGATGGGCGAGAGCGGCAGTGGCAAGAGCACCTTGGCTAAATTGCTGATTGGTCTAGAAAAGCCCATTCAAGGCCAGGTCTTACTGGATGGCCAGCCCTACTCAGTCAAAAAGTCAGGTGTAAGAATCTTGCTGGTCTTTCAGGACTCTCTTCATTCGGTCAATCCGAACTTTACAGTCGAGCAGGTCTTGACAGAGGCCCTACCAAAGGATGTGGCTAGAGAAGAGATAGAGACCATTCTAAAAGACGTCGGTCTAGACAAAAGCTTTCTGAGTCAGCCAGCGCGCCAGCTCAGTGGCGGCCAGCTCCAACGGATTTGCATCGCCCGCGGCCTGCTCTTAAAGCCAGATATTCTCATCTTTGATGAGGCTCTGAGCGGTCTGGATCCCATTGTTCAAGGCAGGTTGTTACGCCTCCTATATGATTTGTGGGAGAAATACCAGCTGACCTATCTTTTTATCTCGCATGACTTCAAGCTGAGCTACGCTCTCTGCCATCGGATTTTGGTCATGGCAGATGGGGAAATCGTCGATGAGATAAAGGACTTTGAGCTTCCTATCCAGACTCATCACCCCATAACAAAAAAGTTGATAGGCGACAAAGGACATTTCAGCTGAAGAATATCTTAACTAGCTGATCTATTTTAAAATTAAAAATAAAGGAACATATATGAAACGTACTTTTGAAACGAGAAAACTTTACTTCGGCTTTCCAGTCTTCTTTTTAGGCTATAAGGACGATGTGCACGGCTATAATATTTCAACCTCAAGCTCGGTTTATTCCTTGGGCAGTATGATGGTTATTGCCATGCGTACCAAGGGGAATGCCATTACAGAGATTACCAAGCACAAGCAATTCACTGTTAATGTCCCTGAGAAGGATTTGACCAAAGAGTCTGAAATTGCTGGCTTCAACAGCCGCAAGGACAAGTTTGCCTTAACCGGTCTCAGCTACACAATCGGCGAGACCGTTGATGCGCCGCTGGTAGACCAATGCCCTGTATCCATTGAATGTCAGGTGCTGGATATGGTCGAATGCGGTGCCTTGACCAATGTCATCGCCCGTGTCACTCGGCGCGTGGTAGATGAGGATTTGATTGATGAGAATGACGCTTTTCGCAGCGATCGCTTTTCCCCTATCAGCTACATGGGAGACGGCGATGGAAGGCTTTACCGCTATTTCAGCGACGAGTCAGTCAAGATGGGCTCGATTATCAAAGAAATCCGCAAACAAGAAGAAAAATAAAGAAACCGCTGAGATATTTAGGTCTCAGCGGTTTAGTTTTCTATCACAAGTTTTTCTTCTAGGCCAAATTTCTCTAGAAAACGGCCTTGCTCTTCTTGGATTTGCGGAGTTGGATTTTTGACGTTCATGACCAGTTCTATCATTTCCGGATGGACCTCACGCGCCAGCTGACCCAGAGCCCAGATAGCCGTAGCGATATGAATCGGGTTTTGCCCCTTGTCGATAATTTCCAGCATTTTGGGAATGGCAGAGCGATCATTGGCATTTGCCAGAGCGATAATGGCATTACGCTGAAGGATGTTTTTCCCCCGCCAGCTGCCAGCTACATGGCCGAATTTCTCCTTAAACTGACCGTTGGAAAGCTCCAAGAAAGGTAGGAGCTCCGGATGAGAAAGGTCGGGGTCAATCTCTGTCGCCAGAGGATTGTCCAAACCTTTATTGTAAGGGCAGCAGATTTGGCAGATATCGCAGCCATAGATGACAGTCTTAATCTTCTTGCGAAATTCCAGATCCATGACGCCCTTGTCCTGAGTCTGAAAGGACAGACAGCGCTTGGCATTCATGCTGCCATCGCCAATCAGGCAGGAAGTAGGGCAGGCTGTCACGCAGCGATTGCAGTCTCCGCAGCCGTAGTCGACAGGCTGATCAGGCTCGATGTCCAGATTGGTGATGAGTTCGCCCAAAAACATATAAGAACCAAATTCCTTGGAGATGACCAAGCCGTTCTTGCCGATAAAGCCGATTCCTGCTCTCTGGGCTACAGCAGTATCGATCAAGGCGCCCGTGTCCACCATGCCCTTGTATTCAAAGTAAGCGGTCAGCTCTTCGATTCCCTTAGCAAGCCGGTCCAGCTTGTCCTGCAGGACATAGTGGTAGTCTAGTCCCCAGCTGTTAGGGGTGAATTTGCCCCGCTTGTAGGCCGTTTTCTGAGGTTGCTGCTTGAGCTTGTGGGGGTAGGCGACTGCGATAGAGATAATGGTCTTGGCTGAGGCTAGACTCAGCTTAGGTTTGATTCGCTCCTCGATGTTCTTATGCTCAAATCCTGAATTTCGCCCTTCTTCTACAGCCAAGCGCAGCGACTTCTCCAGATAGTCGAAATCATCCGCTGTCGTAAAGCCAATCTTAGAAATCCCAATTTCTTTTGCTAAGTTAATAATGTCTTCTTTGATGTTCATTGTTTCTATTATAGCGGAAAAATGCCAACTTGGCGAATGATTGAGAAAGGGAGCTATCCTATAGAACTATACCTATAGTTTTATAAGACTTCCTTAGCCTATATACTGTATGATATAATGAAATATGGAATTTTTTTATAGAAAGTTCCGAAAAGTTTAGGGAATTTTTTTAATAAATGGGAGTTTACAAAATGAAAAAGAGATATTATGAATTTTTGAATGTTCTTGTTACGGATTGTAATCCAATCAGAAACTTAGATTTTTATAAGGCCGGTTTAATTGAGTTATTTTTTATCTCACTGGTATTTATCGTTTCTATTTTCTTACGTGGTGAGATGCATGATCGGAGCATGATGGTCATGCAGTTTACGATTGGGCACATTGCTATCTTGTTGCTAGCCTTCTTATTGTTCCAAAAGTTTTTTGATACCAAAGCCTTGCAGCTCATTCCGACCAGCTCTTACCTATTTCTTCATTTTGAATTACTCTTTTGGGGCTCCATCTTTTTTGGTGAGAACTACTTAGCATTTTTTATGATTTTTATCATACTGAGTTTGTCTTACCAGCTGATCAATTTGCTCTATCAGATGGTAATCGTTTCAAAATTGAGATATTTTGAACAGAAACAAAAGATCAACATTTTGCAGATTCATGCTATCGTCCTGTGCTGCCTGTCAGCAGGAGTAGCAGTCATTACTCGCTTATTCATGCTGTCAGGAATCTATATGATTATTGCTTTAGTCGGCTTTAGTATCGCATTGACGCCCTTGTATCTATTGGGCTATGCACAAGTTTTCACAGGCTGGAGAAATCAAGTGCCTGAAAAATGGTAGAATTGAAGGGGGATTGTCTGTCTAGTCTTGAATACGTTTAGTTTCCTCTAACACCTTGGTTGAGAAGATTAGAGTAAATGCATTTTAATCAGTAAGGTAGAGAAATAATTTTTCTCTGCCTTTATTTTTTTACAAATTTGAAAGCGCTTCATTGACAAAGTCTGCCAGATAGTTTATAATATAATAACAGTATAGAAAATGGCAAGGAAGCCTGATTTGATCGCAATGAAGCGAGTGTTTCAGAATCAAAGGGGTTTTCTATGCCATTTTTTTGCGCACTATTATTTTTTATGGAGGATTGTTTCTATGCGGACAAAAGGAATTGTGCTGCTTTGTAGTTTGGCTTTGCTTCTGGGAGCTTGTCAAGCGGGGAATAATAAGACGACGACGGAGTCATCCTCGGCTAAGACAGAGACAACGGATAAGGACAAGGCTAAGACTTTGGATAAGGGCGTCTGGGAAGACAAGCTTTATGCCCGCCTGACTAAGCTCATCAAGGAAAATGGGAACACCAGCTCTACCTATGATAAAAATAAAAAACCTTATGCCGTCTTTGACTGGGACAATACGACAGTCATTAACGACATTGGCGAAGCAACCTTTACCTATCAAATTGAAAATCTGGCCTTTAAGATGACGCCGGAAGAATTTGATCAAGCAGTGCGGACCAATATACCGAGCGACGATTTTGTTGAGGATTTCCATAACAAAGATGGTGAACCAGTGAACATTGACAAAATTGCCGCCGACTTGCTTTCTGACTACACGGTTATTTACAATAGCTATAAGGGAATGCAAGGAGATAAGTCTCTAGAAGAAGTCAAAAAGACTGATGAATACCAAGACTTTGCTGCTAAACTCCGCTATCTTTACGAAGCGATTGGTGACACCTTCAGTTCTGACATCAGCTATCCATGGGTGACCTACCTCTATGCAGGTATGACTTCTGAAGAAGTTCAAGCCCTATCTGAAAAGTCTATTGACCAGGCTCTTGAGGACAAGCTGACTTCTGAAACCTGGGAAAGTCCGGAAGGCTTGAAAGGTGAATCAGGACAAGTCAGTGTAACCTTCAAGCGCGGTGTTCGCTCGGTCAAGGAAATGCAAAATCTCTATAAGACTCTGATGGCTAACGGCATTGATGTCTATATCTGCTCAGCGTCTTATATCGATGTGATTATCCCTTATGCTAGCAATTCTAAGTATGGCTACAATATTCCTAAAGAAAATGTTACTGCTATGCGCCTGAAAAAGGATGATCAGGGAGTGATTCAGCCGGAATACGATACCAACTATGCTCAGACTCAAGGTGAGAGGGCAAGACAGAAACCATCAAGAAGCTGATTGCTGTCAATCATGACAATCAAGAACCAATCCTGATTGCCGGCGACAGTAATGGTGACTATGCTATGCTCAAGGACTTCCCTAAACTGCAAATGGGTATCATCTTCAATCTTTTGAGAGATCCTAGCAAAGGAATCGGTCTTTTGCAAACTAAGGCAATTGAAACTTACGGTCAGGAAGATGCCCTTTACTATCTGCAAGGCCGCGATGAAAATAAAGGTGTACTGCTCAACGGCAGGGAAACTATCAAACTAGATAGTAAGAAAGCCCAGCTCAGCAGATAGCAGGCAGTTCCCTGTCATAGAGAGGAATGGATGCAAGATATGAAAAAAATCATGTTTGTCGGTCCAGTCGGAGTGGGTAAGACCACTCTGACTCAGCGACTGAAAGGATTGGAGCTGACCTACTTTAAGACTCAGGCTATTGAGTTCTATGATGCCATCATTGATACGCCCGGAGAATTTCTCCAGCATCGTAAGTATTATAATGCTCTGAACGTAACTGCAACGGAGGCTGATGTGATTGGTCTCTTGGTGGCGGCTTCCAATCAGATGCAGACCTTTCCTCAGGGCTTTTCTTCCCTCTTCAATAAAGAAGTGATTGGCATTATCACCAAGATTGATATGGCTGATAAGGAAGAACAAATCGAAAAAGCACGGCGGCAGCTGAAAGCGGCTGGAGCCAAGGAAATTTTTGAAATATCAGCGACGGAAAACGAAGGAATTGACCGTCTCCAGGCTTATCTGGAGTCAGATTAGGGATGAGAAACCGAATATGGTATACTAGATTCTAACAAGGAAACGAGGAAGGAATGTCTATTTATGAAAGTAGAGCACGGAGGAAATGCGGCAGCTTTGGCTGAGGAATTTGGTTTTTCTCTAGAAGACTGTCTGGATTTCAGTGCCAATATCAACCCTTTGGGGATTTCTCCAAAGCTGAGGGCTTGTCTGACCGAATCCATTGATTGGCTGGTTCATTATCCAGACATCAGCTACAGCCACTCCAGAGAGCTTTTGGCACATCATCATGGCCTAGAAAAGGACAAGGTCCTGCTGGCAAATGGTGCGGTAGAGGTCTTTTACGAGCTGGCCCGCTTCCTGCGTCCAAAGACAGTCCTGACTCTGAGCCCTACTTTCATGGAATATGAAAAAGCCTTTTCGCAAGTACAGGCCAAGGTGGAGCGCTTTAGCCTACCTTCTCCATCCTATGAGTGGAATCTAGCTGACATGTTGCCAGCCTTGGATTTACTGACTGCAGGAGATGCTGTACTCATCTGCAATCCTAATAATCCGACGGGTACCTTGATTCGGCGTACTGAGTTAGAAAAGCTGGCTGAGGACCTGCAGGAGCGGCAAATCTTTTTGATACTGGATGAGGCTTTTATGGACTTTCTGGACGATGAGGAGGACTATAGCTTCGTTTCACATCTGGCCACCTATTCAAATGCAGTAGTGGTGCGGTCTTTGACTAAGTTTTATGCCATTCCTGGTCTGAGATTAGGCTATGCTCTCAGCTGTCATCCGACTTGCTTTGATGAGATAGAGGGGAGTCGCGCTCCTTGGTCGGTCAATGCTATGGCGGATCACGCCCTGCCTGTCCTTTTGGAGGATCAGGCCTATCAGCAAGCTACCAAGCAGTGGCTTCGAGTAGAAAGAGATTTCCTTTTTCAAGGACTGACTGCATTTTCACAGATTCGGCCGGTCAAGCCTAGTGTCAACTATATCTTCTTTGAGTATTTGGGGCAGCAGGACCTGCGTCAGGAGCTTAGGCGGAGAAAGATTTTTATCCGTTCCTGTCAAAATTATCATGATCTGACAGACCGGCATTACCGCATAGCCATCCGCAGCCATCAGGAGAATGAACAGCTTCTGGCTTGTCTGACAGAGGTCTTGGCGAAAGAGGCCCCTTATGACTAAGGGAATCGTGTCTTGTCCAGGTTCCTGCGGTGAGTTATTTCAAGGTTTAGTAGGAGAGCAGGAGGTCCTGCTCTCCTATGGGATTGAGAAGCGCAGTCGAGTGAGATTGGACGGGGCTTCGTCTCTCGCAAGGCAAGCCCAAGGTGAAAAGGTACGGCGAGCTTTGGAGCTCCTGCCTGAGTCCAATGCTTTCTCTTTTGTGCAAGAGTCTGACCTGCCTATCAGCAAGGGCTATTCTAGCAGCACAGCTGATATGATTAGCTGCCTGCAGGCAGCTGCTCTGGGACAAAATCAGCCTCTAAAGGCATCAGATTTGACTCATCTTTGTGCCAAGATTGAGCCTACTGACTCTGTGGCTTTTGCGGACTGGACGGTCATTAATCCCCTGACTGGTCAAGTGGTCTGGCAGACAGACTGGCGACCGGAGCTCTATGTTTATATCTTGGAGCCTGTGGAGATGGTGACAACTCTTGACTTGGTTCGGATGAAGGACAGTCCTAGCTATCCGGCTGAGGAGTCTAAGCGATTGCTTCCTCTCTTTCAGGAGGCTTGTCAGGAAAAGAGTTTGGAAAAACTTGGCCATTTAGCGAGCTATAGTGCTTTGTTGAACAACCAACGGCTACCCAAACCCTATCTGAAAGAATTACTGAATTTGGTAAAAGAACACCAGTGTTTAGGCCTCAATGTTGCCCATAGTGGCACATTGGTTGGTCTGTTGCTGAGCAGGGAACAGCTAGAAGTCTTGCCTAAGCTAGAGGCTGAACTAGCTCGCTCAGCCAGCGGGGCTTATTATCAGACTCGGACCTTGAGCAGGATTATTTTTGAAGGGGTGCAGCCGGTCAGGGAGGAGACAGACTAGTTTGAAAGATTTAGAAAAAATTATTGAGCAGATTCTTCCGATAGACAAAGATAAGCTTCAAGAAGGCCAGCGCTATTGTGATCAATTAGGGAAACCCCCGGGCTCCTTGGGAAAGCTTGAGACTATCTATGCTCGCTTGCATGCCATGTTTTCTGGTCCCATTGATTTAGAGAAGAAGATTGTCCTCGTCTATGTGGCAGATAATGGCATCGTGGCTGAAGGCGTTTCTGCCAATCCTCAGGAAACGACCTATACTGTTGCTCGCAATATTCTAGCGGAGAAGTCAGGCTTGTGTGCTATTTCCAAACATGCCGGTTCAGACATCTGCCTAGTAGACATTGGCTGCAAGAAGGATATCTTTAAGGAAAATGAGGACAAGGTTTGTCACGGGACTCGTAATATGCTCGAGGAGCCAGCCATGACTCGCGAGCAGGCTATAGCGGCAATTCTAGTCGGCTATAAGAGGACAGAGACCTTGATCAAAGACGGATATCGTCTCTTTGGAACAGGAGAAATGGGGATTGGCAACACCACCACCTCTGCTGCTGTCATAGCGGCAGTTCTCGGTCTCAAAGCAGAGGACGTCACAGGCTACGGAGCTGGTCTGACTCAGGATATGA
This sequence comes from Streptococcus sanguinis, assembly GCF_026781265.1. Classification (GTDB taxonomy): domain Bacteria; phylum Bacillota; class Bacilli; order Lactobacillales; family Streptococcaceae; genus Streptococcus; species Streptococcus sanguinis_T. Next base: position 894,922 of record NZ_JAKUVC010000002.1, on the reverse strand, counting down.
AGGCTCATAAAAGAGCCGTTATCCAGCAGTGTCTGGATCGTCACGCTCCTTATGGAGATATTCTGGATCTGACCGCTAAGCTGGGTGGGCTAGATATGCTGGCTATGGCAGGCACTCATCTTGCCTGCGCCCGCTATCAGCTGCCTTGTGTAGTGGACGGTCTTATCTCTCTAACGGGGCTTCTGATTGCCCATCAGCTGACTCCTCATGTCTTGGACTATAGCTTTGCTTCCCATGCTTCGACGGAGCCTGCTTACAGAATGGTCAGTGACTTTCTAGGACTGGAGCCTATGCTTTTGCTGGACATGCGACTAGGTGAAGGCTCAGGCTGTCCTTTTGCTTTCTTTCTGCTGGAAAATGCTGTTTATACCATGGAGCACATGCCAACCTTTGCTGAAGGCAGCTTGAAAGAAGAAGATTATGTTGATATTCGCAAAAATGTGACTTAAAGGAGGAAAAATATGCAACTCTATACAAAAACAGGTGACAAGGGCTTGACCAAGCTAGTTGGCGGTCAAAGTGTTGCCAAGGATGCGGAACGAGTTAATGCTTACGGAACCATTGATGAGCTAAACTCTTGGATTGGTTATACCATTACCAAGCTAGACAAGGATGATAAGCTGAGATATGAGCTGCTCCAGCTGCAGCATTATCTCTTTGACTGTGGTTCAGACCTCTCTACTCCTCAGGGAGTTTACCCTTACAAAGTCGATCAGCAGCTGATTGACTGGATTGAGGAGAGGATTGATACCTACGCAGAAATTCCACCGGCTCTGGAAAGGTTTATCCTGCCAGGCGGTGACGAGATTGCTTCCATGATTCATGTGGCTCGGACCATTGCAAGACGGGCAGAGCGTCATATCGTAGGGGCTATGTGGACTACAGAAATTAACAATAATGTCCTGATTTTTGTCAACCGTCTATCAGATTACTTCTTTGCCTTGGCTCGAGTAATCAACTTTACTAAAAACCAGGAAGACATCGCCTATGAAAGAGGTGCCAAGGTCTTCCACAATATCACCAAGGCGGATGTTGAGCGTTGGGCAAGCAAACGCCAGTGACAAAAAGAAACAGAAAAAGTTCTGTCTTTCCAAATTGACTTTACCAAGTCTTGGAAGGACAGAACTTATTTTGATATTCTAAAAAAGAAAGCCGCCTATACATCATCGTATCTTCATGCTAAGCTTCGTTGATTAGCACTAGCTTTCCAATTATTGACTCTGCTCCTTTGCAGAAAGACAAGAGAAACCTCATCTTTAGAAAATTAACGTACTTAAACGTAGAGTCAATAATGGAAACTAAGCTAAAATGTTTGTTCCAAACTGACATCACTACCTTACATCGAGGCATGAAATCTACTAAAATTTAAGAATAAAGACCTGACTTAAAGCTGAAAAGCTTATCACAGTGGCGGGACCGCGCTGGATTTGCACCAGACTTCCATATCCTTAAAAGTACTAAAATCAATTTCCTAGTAACTAGATTGTAACACCTTTCACAGGGAATTACAAGGAAAATGAACTAAATTTTAATAAAAATTTAATCCTTCAAATAAGCTTGGCTTTGCAAGGAGAAGCGGCACTAAAAACTTCTTATATTAATGACTTTTTCATTGCCATGAAAGCGCTTTTGTGTTATAATTCAATATAGTACAAAGGGGTACTGAAGATAAATAAGCAATGAAGCTATATGAAAATGCTGTGACGTGTGTAGGGGAACAGTCTTATTTTCATATAGCTTCTTTTTGTTTAAAAACAGATACAACAGAAAGGAGAAAAGATGTATAAGATTTCCTATAAGACTGAATTGCATGTGGGCAAGGGCGCTCTGCAGCAATTAAGCCATTATAAAAACGAGCATATTTTAGTCGTTGCTGATCCTTTTTTGAAGACATCTGGCACGCTGGATGCTATTTTAGCCAACTTTGATGACAGCAATGATATTGTTGTTTTCACAGATATTGTGCCTGATCCGCCAATCGAAACGGTTGTGGCTGGTATCAAGAGTGCAGGAGACAAGCCAATCAGCATTGTGCTTTCTATTGGCGGAGGCTCTGCCATTGATGCTTCCAAGGCTATGTATTATTTTGCCAAGAAGCAGGGTGCCTTCTCAGAGGCCATTCTCATTGCCATTCCGACGACAAGCGGAACTGGATCTGAAGTGACCGACTTTTCTGTTATCACAGATGCAGACAAAGGCACCAAGTATCCTTTGGTGACCAGTGAAATTCTGCCAGATGTTGCTATCTTGGATGCGGATTTGGTTATGTCTCTTCCTAGCAACATCACAGCAGATACAGGAATGGATGTGCTGACACATGCTATTGAAGCCTATGTATCCACTGAGGCGACTGACTTCTCCGATGCCTTGGCTGAAAAGGCAATTAAGCTGGTCTTTGAATATCTGCCTAAAGCCTACAAAAATGGTCAGGATGTAGAAGCGCGTGAAAAGATGCACGCAGCATCCACTCTGGCAGGTATGGCCTTTAATACTGCTTACTTAGGTATTAACCACAGTCTGGCTCATGCGGCAGGAGCTAAGTTCCATGTACCTCATGGTCGTTTAAACAGTATTTTAATGCCCCATGTCATTCAGTATAATGCTGGTATCGATCTCAATAATAGAAGCCGGCAGGCAGTGGACAAGGCTGTAGCCAGCCGCTATCAGGATATTGCCAAACTACTGGGATGCAGTGCTTCAAGCCCTGTGTCAGGAGTAAGACAGCTGGTTGAAGCCATCAAGAAGCTGCAAAGAAAACTGGAGATGCCAACTTCTCTCAGAGAATACGGTGTGAAAGCAGATGTCTTTGCTCAGTACAAGGTAGAAATTTCAGAAGCTGCCCTGCATGATGGCTGTACTCCGACTAACCCTCGTGTCCCTACGGCAGAAGAACTGCTTAAAGTATTAGAGAAAGCGTTTTAATCCTCTGAATTGCTGTTATGCCAAAATTATTGTATAATGATTAGGAGCATGCAGTACACTTCTGAACGTTTAAAATCATGAAGAAGGTTTACTAAATTGGAAGAAAAACAAAGAATGATACAGGAATACGTTCCTGGGAAACAAGTGACCTTGGCGCACCTTATCGCCAATCCTGATGAAGTCATTTTTGAAAAATTAGGATTGCAGGCAGAAATCAAGGATGCGATTGGAATCTTGACGATCACTCCGAGTGAAGCGGCCATCATTGCGGTTGATATTGCGACCAAAGCTGCGGATGTTCAAGTTGGTTTTGTGGATCGTTTCAGCGGCTCTGTTGTGATGACAGGTGACGTTTCTTCTGTTGAGGCAGCTCTCATTGCCGTTTTACAAGGTCTGGAAGAGATTTTGGGGTTCTCCAGTACTGTCGTAACGCGGACATAAAAAATCAAACTGTCGAGGGGAAGTATGAAGGGCAGAATACTAATTGTTGATGATGATCCAATTGTAAGATTAGATATCCGAAATATATTAGAAGTAGCTGATTATGAAGTGGTGGCTGAGGCATCCGATGGCTTTGAGGCTATTGATTTGTGTCAGAAATATCGTTGTGACTTGGTCATGATGGACATCAAGCTTCCGCTTTTGGATGGCCTGACAGCGGGTAAGAAAATACTCGAAGATGCTTTAGCCTACAGTGTGATTCTACTGTCAGCCTACAGTGATGAACACTATGTTCAAAAAGCTAAAACCAATGGGATTAGTGCTTACTTGGTTAAACCTTTGGATGCCAAGTCCTTGATTCCTATGGTAGAGGTCTGCATTGAGAAGGGTCGCCAGCTTCAGCAGATGTCCAATGAAATGGTCAAGCTGTCGAAAAAGATAGACGATCGGATTGTGATTGAAAAGGCCAAAGGCTTACTGATGGCTCGTGATCATTTGTCAGAGCCAGAAGCTTTCAAGCGCATTCGGACAATTAGTATGCAAAAGAGAGTGCCGATGATTGAGATTGCTAAATTGCTGGTGCTCCAAGATGATGTGTAATGATGTATAAAGATAAGATAAAGCAGCTTTGTCAGGAACAGACAAATTTGGATGAGGCTGATATCGAGCATCTTGTCCAACAGGCTGACGAATTATTGAAAAACTCAGCTTATGCCAATGAAGATGTCTTCATTGATGTAAAGAACATCTTTTCGGAACATGCCATTGTCATCTTTCACAAAAAACCGGAAAGCAAGCTCAGCTTGTACGAAAACTCGGTTGTAGGTGCTATGGCCTATCTGGAAAATGAGCCAGGTGTTATCCGGACCTTGGAGACGGGCGCTCCTTCGATAGGACTTTCGGCCAGATCGCAGGAGGGCTTAGCCATCCATCAGACGGTCTTTCCGATAGTGAGAGAAGAGCGCGTCATTGGAACGCTGATTATCGAAAGAAATGCTCCTCAGACTTTACCGGACCACTTTTCTTTAGATAAAGAGAACGACGGTTTTGAGTTACGGAGCACTCCTGAGATTTCAGCCCAAGAGCAGTTTGTTTTATTTGATCATATAGATGAAGCTTGTCTGGTCTTTGACCGGCAGGGCTATCTCAAGTATTTCAATCAAGCAGCCGCTGATTCTTATCGCCATAAGCTGGGCTATATGGACTCGATTGAAGGAATGCACTATAGCAATCTGGTCTTAGACAGTCTGTCTTTTGAAGAAATCCAGCAACTGGGACCGCAAGCCCCTCAAGAAAAACCTCACCAAGTTGAGGTACATTATGGCACTTATTGCTTTTTGGTCAAGCGCTACCTGCTGGCTGAGAGTGAAAATGTGGTCATGATCTGTAAGGATATTACAGACATCAAGGAAAAGGAAGCACAGCTCTTAACCCATACAACTACCATTCGTGAAATGAACCATCGGGTAAAGAATCACTTGCAAACCGTTGTTTCCTTGCTGCGACTACAGGCTCAGCAAAGTCCAGGAACAGACACCAAAAAAGCTCTTAATGACAGTATGAACCGTGTGCTCTCCATAGCGGCGACTCACGAGCTCCTGTCTTCTCAGCAGGATGACAGCATTCAGATTGAGCATCTGCTGAAAAAAGTGATCGAAAATGTTCAGCGCTGTTTTTTCGGGCATAGGGAAATAGCCCTGACCTACAGCTTGGAACCGGAACTCTGTCTCGACAGCAGCCGGGCTACTTCACTGGCGCTAATCGTCAATGAATTACTGCAGAACAGCTATGAGCATGCTTTTAAGGATAAAAAAAATCAAGAAAAACCGCAAATCCGTTTGCAGGTTGGACTTGAAAATGATATAATAACTTTAAAAGTACTGGATAATGGTAGCGGTTACAATCAAGAGCATTCCTTTGAGAATCATCTGGGCCTACTCTTGGTGGAGCGCTTTGTCCAAGGAAAATTGTTTGGAACTTTGTCTATCCACTCAGACCATGAGGGGACGACAACAACCATTCGTTTTAAAAAATAAATACTACCAGACTAACAATGATGTCAGTCGAAAAAAGCAATGACGCTTGAAGAATGTAAATGAACTCTGTTTGTTTGCATTGCTTTGAGCGTCTTTTTTTGGAGGTTTTTAGTATGTCAGATAAAATTTTGAGTGTGGGGCTCGATATCGGAACAGCCACTACACAGCTGATCTTGTCAGAGCTTACCATCGAGAATATTGCTTCTGTGTTTACTATTCCTCGTGTCTATATTACAGATAAAAAAGTTCTTTATAAAAGTGAAATTATCTTCACACCAATTTCGGATCAACTTTTGATCGAGGTGGATAAGATCAAAAGCTTTGTTCTGAATGAGTATGCGAAAGCAGGCATTCAGAAAAAAGATATTCAGATGGGAGCAGTCATCATTACTGGTGAGACGGCTCGCAAGGAAAATGCCAGTCAGGTGCTCCAAGCACTGAGTGGCTACGCTGGTGACTTTGTCGTTGCGACGGCTGGGCCAGACCTTGAGAGTATCATCGCTGGTAAAGGGGCCTGCAGCCATCAGTATTCTCAAGAGCATCATACATCAGTTGTCAATATTGATATTGGTGGTGGGACTTCCAATCTGGCAGTCTTCCGAGAAGGAGATGTGATTGATACAGGGTGTTTTGATATCGGAGGTCGGCTGATAAAGATGGATCCGCAGACCCAGCGGATTAGCTATATTGCTCCAAAACTGCAGACTATTATTGCAGAGCAGGGGCTTCAGCTGGCAGTTGGTGAAATGGTCCATCGGGCTGATTTGGATCGGCTGATTCAAGAAATGGTCTCCGTATTAGAACAGTCTGTAGGAATTGACAATCACAGTCCTTACTATGATCTCCTACAGACCAACCACGGTCTCAAGTTGAACTATGATCTCCACTGCGTATCTTTCTCTGGTGGTGTAGCTGATGGAATATACTTGGAAACGACCTCGGCGGATGATTTCCGCTATGGGGATATCGGTATCCTGCTTGGCAGGGCGTTGAGAAAATCCAAGATTTTTGATCAAAAGAAAGTCATCCAGTCAGCTGAGACCATCCGGGCAACCGTTGTTGGAGCCGGCAGTCATACGACCGATGTCAGCGGCAGTACCATTACCTACATCTCCGATATCCTCCCTATTAAGAACATTCCAGTTCTCAAACTGGCTGCTTCTGATGAGCATGAGGATAAGGAGGGGCTGCAGCAGATTATCAGGGACAAGGTGGCCTGGTTCACACTGGAAAATGAAGTCCAGCAGGTGGCTTTGGCAATCAATGGAGAAAAAAGCCCAAGCTTCGCCCGGGTTTTGGAATACGCAGAGGCTATTGTCAGTGGAATGAGCGAAAGTATTGAAAAGAAAATTCCGCTGCTAGTGGTGGTCAGAGAAGATATGGCCAAGGTTTTAGGTCAATGTCTCTTTGCTCAGTTACCTAAGGATTATCCATTTGTCTGCATTGACTCAGTGGATGTTCAAAATGGCGACTATATCGATATTGGCAATCCAGTCATTGAAGGCTCGGTCTTACCGATTGTCGTGAAAACATTGGTGTTTAATTAAACTTTTATTTACACAAAGGAGGAAGTAATCCATGATTTTGAAAACAAAATTGTTTGGTCGGCTTTACGAATTTAAATCCGTAAAAGAAGTGCTGGCCAAAGCCAATGAGTACAAATCCGGGGATCAGCTAGCCGGAGTAGCAGCAGAATCTGCCGAAGAGCGTGTCGCTGCTAAGGTTGTACTAGCTCAGCTAAAACTGTCTGATTTGTTCAATAATCCAGTAGTGCCTTATGAAGAAGATGAGGTAACACGGATTATCATTGACGACGTCAATCTTCGTACTTACGAAAAGATCAAGAACTGGACAGTAGAAGAGCTGCGTGAATGGATCTTGGACAACAAGACTCAGAACGTAGATATTCAATGGCTGTCTCGTGGGTTGACTTCTGAAATGGTAGCAGCGGTTGCTAAGTTGATGACTAACTTAGACTTGATTGTTGCTGCCAATAAGATTATCATTACCAAACATGCCAATACAACCATCGGTATGCCGGGAACATTCTCTTCTCGTCTCCAGCCAAACCATACCACAGACGATCCAGACGGTATCATGGCTTCTACTATGGAAGGTTTTGCTTATGGATGTGGGGATGCTCTCTTAGGGCTGAACCCAGTTGATGACTCAGTAGAAAGTGTTAAACGGGTCTTGCATAAGTTTAACGACTTCATCGAAGAGTACAAGATTCCAACTCAGCACTGTGTGCTAGCTCACGTTACCACTCAGATTGAAGCTATGAATCAAGGTGCTCCGACAGGATTGGTCTTCCAGTCTATCGCTGGATCTGAAAAAGGAAATGAAGCCTTTGGTTTTGATGCTAAAATCATTCAAGAAGCTTGGGATACAGCTCTGAAAGTGGGAACAGCTGCTGGACCAAATGTCATGTACTTTGAAACAGGTCAAGGTTCTGAACTTTCATCTGACGCTCACCATGGAGCAGACCAAGTGACTATGGAAGCTCGTTGTTATGGTTTCGCTAAACGCTTCGATCCATTCTTGGTAAATACCGTTGTTGGATTTATCGGACCTGAGTATCTCTACGATTCTAAGCAGGTTATCCGTGCTGGTTTGGAAGACCACTTCATGGGCAAACTGACTGGTATCTCAATGGGTTGTGATATCTGTTACACCAACCATATGAAGGCTGACCAAAACGATGCTGAAAATCTCTTGGTTCTTCTCGGAGCAGCTAACGTTAACTACATCATGGCGATTCCTCATGGTGACGATATCATGCTTAACTATCAAACAACTGGTTACCATGAAACTGCAACCATGCGTTCACTTCTCAACAAACGTCCGATTAAGGAATTTGAAGAGTGGATGGAAAAGATGGGCTTGATGGAAGATGGTCACCTGACAGAAATCGGCGGAGACGGCTCCATCTTTATGAGATCAAATTAGCAAGGAGGAAATCATTGTGGATGAATTGCAATTAAAAGAAATGATTCGCTCATTGTTAAATGAGATGGGCGGCGACTCAGCTGCTAAAGAAACAGCAGCGACTGACCAGAATAAAGCTGAAAAATCTGCAGTTTCTCTGCAGGAAGAAGTCAAACAAGATACTTCAGTGATTGAAGATGGCGTCATTCCAGATATAACAGAAGTAGATATCCAGGAACAGTTCTTGATTCCGAATGCCATCAATGAAGAAGCCTACCGGAAGATTAAGAAATTTACTCCGGCACGTCTGGGCTTGTGGCGAGCAGGTGATCGCTACAAGACACAAACTGTTCTGCGTTTCCGTGCAGACCATGCGGCAGCTCAGGATGCGGTCTTCTCTTATGTCTCAGATGAATTTGTTAAGGAAATGGGCTTCATTCCTGTACAAACTAAGGCGACTACTAAAGATGAGTACTTGACACGTCCAGATTTTGGCCGAGTCTTCCCTGAAGATCAGCAGGCGATTATCAAAGAAAAATGCAAACCTAATGCCAAGGTTCAGATTATCGTTGGCGATGGTCTTAGCTCATCAGCTATTGAGGCTAACGTCAAAGACTTTCTGCCAGCTCTGAAGCAAGGTCTGAAAATGTTCGGACTGGACTTTGGTGAAGTACTCTTTATCAAGCATGCTCGGGTTGCAGCTATGGACCAAATCGCAGAATTGACTGGAGCAGAAGTTATCTGTATGCTGGTCGGTGAGCGTCCAGGTCTGGTAACAGCTGAGTCCATGAGTGCTTACTTGGCCTACAAGCCAACAGTTGGTATGCCGGAAGCGAAACGGACCGTTGTTTCCAATATTCATAAAGGCGGAACACCAGCCGTTGAAGCTGGAGCCTATGTAGCAGAAATCATTAAGAAGATTCTTGATAATAAGAAATCAGGAATTGATTTGAAATAATAGGAGGTAGTGGCTTTGAAAAATGATCGATTAGGTGCAAATGTATTAAGTGCCCTTCTGATTTCAAACGTGGATGCAGGTTTGGCAGCTTCTTTGGAGCTGAAACCACATCACAGAAGCCTGGGCATTATCACTTCTGACTGTGATGATGTCACTTATGTAGCCTTGGATGAAGCAACCAAGGCAGCAGATGTTGAAGTAGTCTATGCTCGCAGTATGTATGCTGGTGCAGGCAACGCTTCAACTAAGCTGGCTGGTGAAGTCATCGGTATCTTGGCTGGTCCAAACCCAGAAGAAGTTCGCAGCGGTCTGGATGTAGCAGTCTATGAAATCGAAAATGGGGCTAGCTTCTACAGTGCCAATGATGATGACAGCATTCCTTATTTTGCACATTGTATCTCTCGTGCAGGTTCTTACCTGTCAGAGGGTGCTAATGCAGAAGAAGGAACAGCGATTGCTTACTTGATTGCTCCACCGGGTGAAGCTATGGTGGCACTGGATGCGGCTTTGAAAGCGGCAGATGTGCAAGTTGGTGCCTTTTACGGACCACCAAGTGAAACCAACTTTGCCGGCGGACTTCTGGTCGGATCACAGTCAGCCTGCCGAGCTGCCTGCGATGCATTTGCGAATGCAGTTATCGCAGTAGCAAATGATCCTAAAAGTTATTGATTAGGGGTTGATTAAATGGCAGATAGAGCACTAGGTTTAATTGAAGTAAAAGGTTATCTAGGTGCTGTAGTTGCGGCAGATGCGGCTTTGAAGGCTGCCAATGTATCATTGCTTAATATTGAAACGGTCAAAGCTGGTTTGAATACAGTTCAATTAATAGGCGATGTCAGTGCAGTCCGCTCAGCGGTTGATGCGGCAGTTGAGTTGGTACAGGATAAACCTTACTATCTGGCCAGCCATGTAATTTCTAGGTTGGATAACCAGACAGACATTCTCTTTGCACCAAAGAGAAATAGTAAAACAGCTAAAAAAGAGATTGCTTCTACGGCGGAAACAATCCCTTCAGAAAAAATCGAAGAAAAGCCTCAGCCTGTAAAGGAAACTAAGGCTAAACCAGCAGAGAAGCTTGAAGGAGAGACAAGGACCTACACCAGAGAAAAACTGGAAAAACTAAAAGTCGTCGAACTACGCAGCCTTGCCTATCATCAAGAAGGTATCCGTCTCAGCAAGAAAGAAATAAAATTTGCCAACAAGAAACTTCTCGTTGAGACTTTGATGGAAACAATAGGAGAGGAGTAATTGCGGATGTTTTTAGAAGATAAAGATTTGGTATCGATTCAGGAAGTAAGGAATTTGATTCGGGATGCAAAGAAAGCCCAACAAGAACTTGCTAAAATGAGCCAAGAGCAAATTGATACCATTGTAAAAGTAGTAGCGAAAGCTTGTTATGATGAGCGTGAACGCCTAGCTAAAATGGCGGCTCAGGAAACTGGCTTTGGCCGCTGGGAAGACAAGGTACTGAAAAATGCTCTTGCTTCCAAAGGTATTCTTGAAGAAATCAAGGATATGAAAACTGTTGGGGTTCTCCGCGAAGACAAGGAAAAGAAAGTCTTGGAAGTTGGAGTTCCAGTCGGCGTCATCGCTGGCTTGATTCCATCAACCAACCCGACATCAACAGTTATGTATAAGGCTTTGATCGCTTTGAAGGCAGGAAACAGTATCGTCTTCTCTCCTCACCCAAATGCTCTTAAGAGTATTGAGGAAACAGTGGAAATCATCAAGAAAGCTGCTAAATCAGCTGGCTGTCCGGATGGAGCTATCAGTGCGATTCATCGGGTATCCATCGCAGCTACAAATGAGTTGATGCGACACAAGGATACAAATCTCATTTTGGCGACTGGCGGAAATGCCATGGTCAAAGCAGCTTACTCATCTGGTACACCAGCAATCGGTGTAGGTCCTGGTAATGGTCCAGCCTTCATCGAAAGAACAGCAGATGTGCCAAAAGCAGTTCGTCAGATTTTGGATTCTAAAACCTTTGACAATGGTGTGATTTGTGCATCTGAGCAGTCTATCATCGTCGAAGAAGATATGAAGGAAAAGATTGTAGCAGAGTTCAAGAAACAAGGTGCTTACTTTGTTCCAGCAGAAGATGCTAAGAAACTGGGTGCCTTCATTATCCAGCCGAGTGGCGCAATGAATCCGAAGATGGTTGGTAAAACACCGCAAGTGATTGCTGAGTTAGCTGGTATTTCAGTTCCAGCAGATGCTCGGGTCTTGATTGCAGAAGAAACAGGTGTCGGCAAGCAGTATCCATATTCTATGGAAAAACTGGCTCCAGTCTTAGGCTTCTACACTGTCAAGGACTGGTTGGAAGCTTGTGAGCTGAGCATTAAGATTTTGCATCACGAAGGTGCAGGCCACACTCTTGCTATTCACAGTCAAAACGAAGAAATTATTCGTGAATTTGCACTGAAAAAACCAGTATCTCGTCTGCTGATCAATACGCCAGCAGCTCTGGGTGGTGTCGGTGCAACGACTGGCCTCTTCCCAGCCTTTACTTTGGGTTGTGGAGCAGTAGGTGGCAGCGCGACATCTGATAATGTCAGCCCGCTCAATCTCTTCAATATCCGTCGTGTAGCTTACGGAACAGCTGAATTGTCAGACCTGCGAAAAGCAGAAAATATGGCAGTGGAAGAACCGAAAGCAGTAGCAGTTGACGGATCAAACGAAGAAGAACTGGTAACCTTATTGGTTCAACGCGTATTGGAAAAACTAAAATAGTCAATATTAAACATTATAATTGGAGGATACAATCATGGCAATCACAAATGCATTAGGAATGGTAGAAACAAGAGGACTTGTCGGCGCAATCGAAGCAGCTGATGCAATGGTCAAAGCAGCTAACGTAACTTTGATTGGTAAAGAACAAGTCGGCGCTGGATTGGTAACAGTCTTGGTTCGTGGTGATGTCGGCGCAGTTAAAGCAGCGACAGATGCAGGAGCAGCTGCAGCAGAAAACGTTGGTGAATTGATTTCAGTTCACGTAATTCCACGTCCACATGCTGAAGTGGAAGTAATCTTGCCTCATCAAGAATAAGATTACAGACTTTCATATAAAATTAAAAACAAGAAAATAATCGGAGGAAAGAAACATGGCAATCGCAAATGCATTAGGAATGGTAGAAACAAAAGGACTCGTCGGCGCAATCGAAGCAGCTGATGCAATGGTCAAAGCGGCTAACGTAACTTTGATTGGTAAAGAACAAGTCGGCGCTGGATTGGTAACAGTCTTGGTTCGTGGTGATGTCGGCGCAGTCAAAGCAGCGACAGATGCAGGAGCAGCTGCAGCAGAAAATGTTGGTGAATTGATTTCAGTTCACGTAATTCCACGTCCACACGCAGAAGTGGAAGTTATTCTGCCCAAATAATCTGGGACAGATAAATATTTGCTGAAAGGGCCTGTATTATAGAGCTTAGGCCTGATACAGGCCCCTGAGGCAAATAGAATACTCAGTGAAAATGAAGCTTATGGGCAGTAGCTCTATACGTAAACGAAAATGTTGATTTTCGAAGAGTATCAGATTGATTTTCACAGAGTATCAACGGAGTAGAAGGATGTGAATACATGTCAGTTTTTACAGAAGCTAAGATCAGAAGGCTTTATAGAGAATCCGTTCTCGCTGATAACGGTGTCTTTGAATTAAACAAAGATGAAAAACTGACGCCAGCAGCCAGAGGGTTTCTCAATGATCACCATATTCGAATCATTTCTTCAGGTCAGACCAAAGGGAAAACAGACTCAGCTGCTGATGCTATCAGGGTGCCGATTACAAACCTTGAGGACTCTGCTGTGTATCCACGACTATTTAGACTGACTAAACTTTATACTTGCTTTTTGAAGAACCAGAGAGAATTGCATCAGGCTTTTCAGGATGAAAAGTGTGAGCAAGTTGGCCAACTATTGAATATAGTAGAACAAATCGTCGGCCAGCATATTCTGGATGATATTTCTGATTACCAGACAGACCTGCCTAGCAATGCAGAATTGCAGGCCATTCGGGTCAGTCGACAGCTAGATCAAGAAACGGTCATGATGAGTTATAAAGAGCCGGCTTGGCAGCTGAATTGCTATGAAACGTATATCGAAACGACCCTCCTGCGCAAAGAATTGGAGCAGGCTGCTGATGGTGACAGAGATCAATTTGCTTGTAAGGTTTCTCAATTATTAAAATCAATTGAAGTCTTGCTCTGGTTGATAGCAGGCTAATAACAAGAGAAAGAAGAACAGCAATGACTTTAGAAAATTTGGTAAATAAAGTAATTGATAAAGTTCAGGAAGAATTGCAGGGGTCATTTGAGGTAGAAGCGAGCGGACGTCATGTCCATTTGAGTCAGAAAGATTTGGAAGCCTTGTTTGGTCCCAACTATCAATTAACAAAAGCAAAAGACCTATCACAACCAGGCCAGTTCGCTAGTCAAGAAAGGCTGACAGTTGTCGGTCCAAAAGGCGCTTTTCACAATGTGGTTATTCTGGGACCTGTTCGCAAACAGTCTCAGGTAGAAGTTTCTTTGACAGACTGTTTGCAGCTGGGCACCAAGGCTCCCATTCGCGAAAGTGGCGATATCGAAGGAACACCTGGTGTCATCTTGGCTCATGGAGACAAGGCAGTTTGTCTGGATAAGGGCCTGATTGTAGCTAAGCGTCATGTTCATATGACACCGGAAGATGCCGAACGTCTGAATGTAAAAAATCACGAGATTGTACAAGTCAGAGTAGAAGGAGCTCGTCCGCTGATATTTGATGATGTAGTCATCCGTGTTAGTCCTAAATTTGCAACCTATATGCATATTGACTACGATGAAGCCAATGCTTGTGGGTTCAAAAAAGGAACTCGCGGACGGATTATTAAAAAATAAGTCCTATGAGCAAATAAAAGGTAGGTAAAGAATGGAAAATCTAGATCGTTTAGTAGATTTGATTACAGACCGCCTGATGGAAAAGTTGAAGCAAAAGCCTCAGAAACCCTCAGTATACGTCATTGGAGGCGATAAGATTCCTGATTTATTAGAAGGAGCAGGCTTTCAAGTCGTAAGAGATTCTTGGGCAGCAGAGATTATTGTTGTCGAGGCACTTGACTTTGATGCTTTTCTGAGACTCTCATCTCTTTGTCCTATAGAGGCAGAGGAAGCAGTCATTTTAAAGAGTCTTTTGAAAGGCAAAAAAGTTCTAGTGTCAGACAGCGCCTTTGCTATTCAGCAGTACAAGCAATCTTCTAAAGTGCACTTGTATCAGGAACTGCAGGGACAGCGCGAAAAGCTGATCCGCTACGGTCTGCAATTTTATAAAGAAGGCCAACTCTTAGCACTCCTAGAAAGCAATCATGCTGAAGAGCCTCGTCCGGCTGAAAAGCGGGCGGTGACAGAAGAAGTCAGCCAAAAGGCTAAGGCTCCGAGCAAGACGGTTTTGCTGACAGAGAAAAAGCTGAGAGAAATGGGCTTACCTGAAAATGGAAGCTTTAAAATAGAAAAAGGAATGATTGTGACAGCCTTGGCGAGAGATTATCTAAAACGTCAAAAAATAGAAATCATAGAATAAAGGAGTGGGTAGAGATGTTTGTTGGTAAAGTAAAAGGAAGCCTTTGGGCGACTAGAAAAGACGAAAATTTAAATGGTTTGAAATTTTTAGTGGTCGAACGGCAGCTAAATGAACATCAAAGTGACCCAGCTCTGCTTATTGTGGCCGACTGCATCGGTGCAGGCGAAGGAGACCAAGTAATGGTAACCACTGGCAGTTCTGCCCGGATGAGCCTAAATAAGACGAATATCCCTGTGGATATGGTCGTTGTGGCTATCATTGACAAGGTTGACTATCACAGTGATGAAGAATATTAGAAACTAAGGTAATGTTATGAGTATCAATGAAATTATCATTTATATCATGGTGCTATTCATGCTGATCGGTGCAGTAGATAAATGTATCGGTGGCAAACTAGGACTAAGTGAAAAATTTGAAGAAGGAATCATGGCTATGGGAGCTTTGGCTCTGTCTATGGCTGGGATTATGGTAATCGCTCCCCTCTTGGCGGATGTCTTGAAACCGATTGTCGTGCCTTTGTATGGCTTGGTGGGTGCTGACCCGTCTATCTTTGCGACAACCTTCATTGCCAATGATATGGGAGGAGCTCCTCTTGCTCTCAGTCTGGCTCAGGATCCAGCGGTAGGAAATTTTGCTGCCTTTGTACTGGGCTCTATGATGGGGCCAACCATTGTCTTTACGATTCCAGTTGCCTTGGGTATTATCGAAAAAGATGACCGTCCGCTTTTGGCTCGCGGAATCCTATACGGTTTGGTAACTGTTCCGATTGGCTGTCTCCTCGGAGGACTTTTCGTACCAGGTCTGCCTTTTGGAACCTTGATTGTCAATCTTATTCCGATTATCATTGTATCTGCTCTGATTTTCGTAGGATTGCTTTTGGCACCTAATGCCATGATTAAAGGTTTTGAAGTGTTTGGTCAGATTATTGTTATCTTGGCAACGCTTGGTTTGGCTTTTGGTGCAGCGCAGCTTCTGACTGGAAATGAATGGCTCATCAGCATCTATCCAAAAGGTGCTGAAACACTGAAGGAAGCCTTTGAAGTTGTCGGAACGATTGCTGTAACCTTGGCTGGAGCCTTTGGTCTGGTAGCTGTCTTTACCAAGGTAGCCAACAAACCGCTTTCTGCTATCGGAAAATCCCTAGGAATGAACGAAGTTGGTGCAGCTGGTTTGGTAGCTTCTCTGGCTAATAACATTGCCATGTTCCAGATGATGAAGGATATGGACAAACGCGGTAAGATTATCAACGTAGCCTTTGCCGTATCTGCTTCCTTTGTTATCGGAGATCACCTAGGCTTCACAGCTGGTCAAAAACCGGAAATGATTGTGCCGATGATGATTGGTAAATTTGTCGGCGGTATCACAGCGGTATTACTGGCTTTCTTCTTAACGAAGAAGGAAGCTTAGACTTGGAGGTATGAAGTATGGCAGATATTAATCGTTCTGACCTAGAAACATTGGTTCGTAAGATTCTATTGGAAGAATTAGCCACTAAAGATGGTGGGAAGAAAGTCAGCAAGGCAGGCGTAGCTTCTATCGCCCTGCCTGGTCTGGATGTTCGTCCAGAAGATCGCTTGGATACAGGTGATGCGAGCCATCAAGTTTATACACGAGATTTGCTGACCTTAGATGAGAGTCCAAGATTGGGCTTAGGTCTGATGACTATGGAAAAGACAACTTTCCCTTGGCATCTGGACTATGATGAAGTGGACTATGTTATTGAAGGGCGTCTTGATATTATCGTTGGTGACGAAGTCATGACAGCTGGCCCTGGCGAAGTACTCTTTATCCCTAAAGGCAGCGACATTCAGTTCTCTGTCAGAGATAAGGCCCGCTTTATCTATGTCACCTATCCGGCTGACTGGCAAGGCTAGTTTGTCGGAAGATTCAACTATCAGATTTACTAGAATGGCAGGACAGCGGCCTGCTGTCCTGCCATTCTGTAATGATGGAAAATAAAAAAACAGATAAAAGATGAGCAACCCTGCGAAAAGTTTATCATCTGTTATCTGCCTCTGCGATTGTTATTTTTGAAGGGAAAGGCCTGTCAAGTATATTTCTTGTAGGCTTAGCTTGGCATTCCTAAAAAAGTTAGTTAGGCTTTTTTGGAGAACGCGGAAAAATCTTCCTTTTTAAAAAACAACCATACTCATTCTAACAGAAAACCTTAGAATAATCTATTCTTTTGACCCAAAAAAAGTTAAAAAAAGGAATCAGAAAGAGGCGTATAGCTATGGTGCTCCTCTTATCTGATTTCCTTATTCCCTAAAATTGTAAGCGCTTCAAAATATATGTCAGCGAAAGGAGCTGTCTTATGGAAAACAAATGCAATATTACAGAATTTGTCGGTGTTAATCCGATAGGCGATACAATTGGACTTGTCATTGCCAATGTGGACCAGCAGGTGCTGGATGCTATGAAGCTAGAAAAGAGCTATCGCTCAATCGGTGTGGTCGGTGCTCGTACCGGTGCAGGTCCTCATATCATGGCTGCTGATGAAGCGGTCAAAGCAACCAATACAGAAATTGTTAAAATCGAATTACCTCGTGATACTAAGGGTGGTGCTGGACACGGAAGTTTGATCATCTTCGGCGGTGAAGATGTATCAGATGTCAGACGAGCTGTGGAAGTAACCTTGAAGGAAGTGGATCGAACCTTCGGCGATGTTTATGCTAATGATGCAGGGCATATTGAACTTCAGTATACTGCGCGTGCTAGCTATGCTTGTCAGACTGCCTTTGGTGCTGAATACGGTCGTGCTTTTGGCTTGATTGTCGGAGCACCTGCAGCTATTGGTGTTGTTATGGCGGATACAGCTGTCAAGGCTGCCAACGTTACTGTTGTTGGCTATGCTTCTCCAGGAAATGGTGGTACTAGCCACTCAAACGAAGCCATCCTCTTTATCAGTGGGGATTCTGGAGCGGTTAGACAATCAGTTATCTCAGCGCGTGAAGTTGGACTGGCACTTTTAGGTAGTATGGGTGACGAGCCAACCAACTCACAGCCATCTTACATTTAAGAGTGAGAGGGAGGAAACGGTATGAGATCCAAACGTTTTGAAGTATTAAGCGAACGCCCTATCAACCAAGATGGATTTGTAAAAGAATGGGTTGAAGAAGGTTTGGTGGCTATGGAAAGTCCCAATGACCCTAAACCCAGTATCAAAATTCAAAATGGGAAAGTGGTTGAGTTAGACGGCAAACCAAAAGAAGAATTTGACCTGATTGACCAGTTCATTGCTAACTACGGGATTGACTTGAGCCGCGCTGAAGAAGTTATTCAGATGGACTCAAGAGAGATTGCCAATAAAATATTGACACCGAATGTACCTCGGACAGAAATCATCAAGCTGACCAAGGCCATGACTCCGGCTAAAATCATTGAAGTGGTCAATCAGATGAATGTCGTGGAAATCATGATGTGTCTGCAAAAGATGCGGACCCGTAAGCAAACAGCTACTCAAGCCCACGTCACTAATGTTAATGATAATCCAGTGCAGATTGCAGCAGATGCGGCTGAAGGAGCTCTGCGTGGTTTTGCAGAGCAGGAAACAACGGTTGCCGTAGTGCGTTATGCTCCTTTCAATGCCCTGTCTCTGATGATTGGCTCCCAAGTGGGCCGTCCTGGGGTACTGACTCAGTGCTCCTTGGAAGAAGCAACAGAACTAGAATTTGGTATGCGTGGCTTTACAGCCTATGCTGAGACCATCTCTGTTTATGGTACAGAAGATGTCTTCACCGATGGAGATGATACACCTTGGTCCAAGGCCTTTCTGGCTTCCGCCTATGCCTCTCGAGGACTCAAGATGCGCTTCACTTCCGGTACAGGATCTGAAGTGCAGATGGGACAAGCCGAAGGCAAGTCCATGCTCTATCTGGAAGCTCGCTGTCTCTATGTTACGAAAGCAGCTGGGGTTCAAGGAACTCAGAATGGATCAGTAAGCTGTATCGGTATTCCAGCAGCTGTTCCGAGTGGTATTCGAGCGGTCGTTGCTGAAAACTTGATTGCCAGCATGCTGGATTTGGAGTGTGCTTCATCAAATGACCAAACCTTTACTCACTCAGACTTACGTCGCTCCGTTCGGACTTTGATGCAGTTTGCGCCAGGTACAGACTTTATCAACTCTGGCTACTCTGCTACGCCAAACTATGACAATATGTTTGCCGGCTCTAACTGGGATGCGGAAGACTTTGACGACTACAATGTCTTGCAACGTGACCTGCGGGTAGACGGTGGTCTTCGTCCTGTACGTGAAGAGGAAGTTGTAAAGGTTCGGAACAAGGCAGCACGCGTTATGCAAGCTCTTTTCAAAGGCTTGGGCCTGCCGCCGATTACCAACGAAGAAGTCGAAGCCGCGACCTATGCTCATGGCTCTAAAGATATGCCAGAGCGGGATAAGGTTGAAGACATCAAGGCTGCTCAAGGTATTCTGGAACGCGGAGTTCAAGGGGCTGATTTGATCAAAGCCTTGGCTAATAATGGCTTTCCAGAAGTTGCCAATGAGCTGCTCAATTTGTTCAAACAACGTGTAGCAGGGGATTTCCTGCAAACATCTGCTATCTTTGATCGGGATTGGAATGTTATTTCAGCGGTGAATTCACCGAATGACTATGTTGGTGTCGGTACAGGCCATCGTCTGGTCGGCGAAGAATGGGAAAAAGTCAAAGACATTCCTAAAGCGATTGACCCGCGTGATGTATAGGAGGAGCTAAGATGACAGAGATAAATGAAACTTTACTGCGCTCCATTATTGCAGAAGTGATGAAAGAGATGAGCGCCAATACCAACGAAACAGCTGCTAAAACAAGCGAAAAGCCTGCCACAAAGCCTGTGTCCAATGAAAAAGCTGTCATCCGTACAGTTGGTGTGGCTAAGCCTAGCCAGTCAACGGATGAAGTCGTTATTGCAGTTGGGCCTGCCTTTGGGGAACAGCAGGTGAAGACGATGGTGGACATTCCTCATACGGAAGTGCTGCGTCAGCTGGTGGCTGGTATCGAAGAAGAAGGGCTCAAGGCTCGCATTGTCAAGGTCTATCGTTCTTCTGACGTTGCCTTTGTAGCGGTAGAAGGAGACCACTTGTCTGGTTCTGGCATTTCTATCGGTGTTCAGTCTAAGGGAACAACGGTTATTCACCAACGTGATTTGCCACCGCTCAGTAATCTGGAACTCTTCCCGCAGGCACCTTTGTTAACTCCTGAAACCTATCGTTTGATTGGTAAAAATGCTGCTAAGTATGCTAAGGGTGAAACACCAAATCCGGTGCCAACCCTTAACGACCAAATGGCTCGTCCTAAGTACCAGGCATACTCAGCCTTGCTGCATATCAAGGAAACGAAACTGGTTAAAAGAGGAAAACCAGCTGATGAATGTCAGGTGATTTAATGCATATGATGTCTACAAGGAGAAATCAGAATGAGTGAATCAGTAGAAACATTAGTAAAACAGATATTAGCCGAGCTAAGCGATAGCGGCTCAGCTAGTCAAGGAGCAGCCAATCGTCCTATCAGTTCTGATGAAGCGACAGCGGCTGATTATCCTATTTCTAAAAAACACCCAGACTGGATAAAGGTTGGTCAGGATAAGAAATTCGAAGATATTACACTGGAAAATATCTTGTCTGGCTATGTAAAAGCAGAGGATTTGCGGATTAAGCCAGAGATTTTGATCAAGCAAGGTGAAATTGCTAAGAATGCCGGCCGCGAAGCAATCCAGTATAACTTTTCTCGGGCTGCCGAACTGACCAAGGTTCCGGATGCGCGTGTGCTGGAAATCTATAATGCCCTGCGCCCTTACCGGTCTTCCAAACAGGAATTATTGGACATTGCCAATGAATTGGAAAACCAATATGGAGCTGTTATCTGTGCGGGCTTTGTCAGAGAGGCTGCTGAAAATTATGAGCGCCGCAAGAAGTTGAAAGGTGACAACTAATCCGGTTTTATCAAGGCTATTTTGGGTTGAAAAAAGATTATTATCACTGCTTTTATAATGCTTACTCAAAATAGCCTAATCTTGGTGGAGGTGAAAATGTGAAACGAATCATTGGAGTAGACATAGGAAATTCTTCGACTGAGTCTGCCTTAGCTGAAGTGCAAGATGATGGAAGCATTCACTTTCTTGCCTCAGCCATTGCGGATACAACAGGTATCAAGGGGACCAAGGAAAATGTCCACGGGATTTATCAATCTCTGAGAAAATTGATGGAGCAAACATCCTTTGAAGTGGGCCAAGTTGATTTGATTCGGATCAATGAAGCGACGCCTGTTATCGGTGATGTTGCCATGGAAACTATCACAGAGACGGTCATTACTGAGTCTACCATGATTGGTCATAATCCGCGTACTCCAGGCGGTCTGGGTCTGGGGATTGGACTCACGGTAGATATTCTCGACTTGGTTCATCATCCGATTGATGGGAAATACATCGTGGTAGTGCCGAAGGTCATTGATTTTGACTTGGTTGCCCAGCTAATCAATGCCTATCTAGCCAAGGGCTATCAGATTACCGCTGCCATTCTGCAGGCGGATGATGGGGTTCTGGTCAATAACCGCATTAGCCAGAAGATTCCAATCGTGGATGAGATTCTCTTTATTGACAAGGTTCCTTTGGGAATGCAAGCTGCTGTTGAAGTAGTAGAGCAGGGGAAGGTGATTTCTCAATTATCCAATCCCTATGGTATTGCGACGGTCTTTGGCTTGAGTGCAGAAGAGACGAAAAGCATTGTTCCCATTGCCCGTGCCCTCATTGGCAACCGCTCAGCTGTCGTGATTAAGACACCGGCAGGTGACGTTCAGGCTCGGACGATTCCAGCAGGTAGTATCCAAATTATCGGCAAGGAGCATACCTTAAAGGTAGATATTTCCAAGGGTGCCGATGAGATTATGGAGAAAATTGTCTATGCTGGCGAGATTAGCAATGTTGTCGGAGAGGCGGGCACCAATGTTGGTGGCATGCTGGAGAAGGTGCGCCAAACCATGGCTGACCTGACTGAGAAAGAGCCTTCCGACATTTATATCCGTGACTTACTAGCCGTTAATACTTTTGCTCCGATTTCTGTGCGCGGTGGTGTGGCTGGAGAATTTTCTATGGAGCAGGCTGTCGGTATAGCCTCTATGGTAAATTCTGACAAGCTACAAATGTCCATCATTGCCCAAGAAGTCGAACGAGAGCTGGGTATCACTGTAGAAATCGGTGGAGCAGAAGCTGAATCAGCTATCCTCGGAGCCCTGACTACACCAGGGACGGATCGCCCCTTAGCTATTTTGGACTTGGGAGCAGGCTCGACAGATGCTTCCATTATTGATAGCAGGGGTCAAATCTTGGCCGTCCATCTAGCTGGTGCCGGTGATATGGTAACCATGCTGATCAATTCGGAGTTGGGACTGGAAAATCATCATCTGGCAGAGGACATCAAACGATATCCTCTGGCCAAGGTAGAAAGTCTTTTCCATATCCGGCATGAAGACGGCACTGTTCAATTTTTTGATAAGCCGCTGTCTGGAGATTTGTTTGCCAGAGTCGTCATCGTTAAGGAAAATGATGAATTTGTTCCTATTGATGACGGAGACTACTCTATTGAGAAAATCAAACTTGTTCGGCAGTCTGCCAAGGAAAGAGTCTTTGTTACCAATGCATTGCGGGCTCTCAAGCGTGTCAGTCCCACTCAAAATATTCGAGACATTCCTTTCGTTGTTATCGTGGGTGGCTCAGCTTTGGACTTTGAAATACCTCAGCTAGTGACCGAAGCCCTCTCTCAGCATGCCATTGTAGCTGGTCGAGGCAATGTACGTGGCTTGGTGGGACCTCGAAATGCAGTAGCGACCGGACTGATTTTGACCTATGTCAGAGAGAAATGGGGGGCCGACTATGGAATTAGCTTATACTAGAAAGCCAACCATTAGGCTGATAGCTACGGACAATGCTCCTGCGGATAAGGTGGCACAAATCGGTTACGGTATCGAAGAGGAAGGTATCCCTTTCAGTCTGGTCAGACCAGATGAAGTTAGTGATCCTGTATCACTAGCGCATGTGGCTGCAACTCAATCCCAGCTGTTAGTAGGGATAGCCTGTGATGGGCGGGATGCAGTCCTCCATTATCGTAACTTGCCGCTTGAAAAATTTATCTATCGTATCAAAGATTATTCTGCTATACCGGACCACGTCTTGCGCCTATTTGGTTCAAATGCAGCGCGTTTGGTCAAGGGAGTCCCGTTTAAAAAATCTGACCTGTTAGAAGCATCTTTTTGACTTGTTCCGATCGATTCAAAAAGATAATCGTGTCAACTACTGAAAAGAGGTGAAATGGATGGCTAGAGATAGAGAGAGAGACGAGCTTGATAGTCCAGAATTATCAAGATGGGAAGGAAACTCAGAATTGCAGGACAGCATTATTCAAAGAGTCCTTGCCAGATGCCAAACCTTACTGGATAAAGAGCCTGTTCTTTTCACAAATATCTATCAGGATGCCTGGGAATTGGTAACAAGGGCCAGACGAAAGGCTGAAGAGCTAGGACTAGCTGTCGTGATAACGGTGGTTGATCCAGCAGCACAAGTCGTGATGGCCTATCGTATGGAAAATGCCTTGTTAGTGAGTAACGATATGGCTTATAAGAAAGCTTACACAGCTGTTGGCATGAGGATGCAGTCCAAGGATTTAGCACCTTTAACTCAGCCTGGTCAGTGGCTCTACCAGCTGGAAACGATGACTGACAATAAGGTCGTTAGTTTAGCAGGTGGCATTCCTATTTATTGCCAGTCAGAGATGATTGGCGGTATCGGCGTCAGCGGAGGAAGTTCTGAAGAAGACCAGTCCATTGCTGAGTATGCTGTGGGTCTGTAGAGAAGCAAGCTAATTAAATAATATCAGAGGAGAGAATACCACTTGCAATCCATGCTTTGGAGCTAGGGATTTTCTCCTATTTTACGAGCATATTTCTCTTATACTTTCTTAGACTCTCTATTGCGCTGTAGAAGCAATATAGAGGAGAGAGTATAAAATATTTCGAAATGAAGGAGTATGGAGTATGGAAAAATATCTAGGTGAATTTTTAGGCACCATGGTTCTGATGGTTTTTGGGAATGGAATCGGAGCGTCTATCAGTCTTAATAAGAGTCTCGCAAAAGGTTTCTCTCCCAATTGGTTTACCGTTGTATTTGGTTGGGGCCTGGCAGTGACCTTGGGTGTCTATACGGCAGGGTTTTATAATACTGGCGGTCACCTTAACCCAGCTGTCACTATTGCCTTTGCGGTGGGTGGCATCTTCCCTTGGGAGCAAGTAGTGGGCTATATCATTGCTCAGATTCTAGGAGCCTTTGTCGGAGCGGCTATTGTAGTGCTCTTCTATTATCCCCATTTCAAAGAAACCAAGGCAGAGGAAGGAAACTCTGTTGGCGTATTTGCTACTGGACCAGCCATCCAGAATCCAGCGTTTAATCTGCTCAGCGAAATCGTTGCGACTTTCTTCTTCATCTTTGCACTTTTGATGATAACGCACGGCGAAATCACGCCTGGACTCACTCCACTCTTAGTTGGCTTCCTCATTATGGCGGTCGGCTTGTCTTTGGGTTCGACGACAGGTTTTGCCCTCAACCCAGCCCGGGACTTCGGTCCGCGCCTTGCTTATGCTCTCTTGCCAGTTCCGAATAAAGGAGATGCAAACTGGGCTTATGCTTGGGTGCCAATTGTAGGACCGACTATCGGCGCTGTCTTGGCTGTCTTGGCAGTCAATGCTATGTAATATATAAAATAGTAAATAAGCTAGCCGACCATTTGAAGCTAGCTTATTTATCTAACAAGCAGCAATGGAAAGTTTCAGTTTTCAAAAAACGTTATTTGGAAAAATCACTGTTTTCATTGCTCAGGAGAAAAATATGTCTAAAAAAATTTTTGCGATTAATGCGGGCAGTTCGTCATTAAAATTTCAACTGCTTAGTATGCCTGATGAGAGCCTTTTGGTGAAAGGGATTTTTGAAAAGATTGGCTTAAAGGAAGGTATTTTTAAGATTGAATTTGAAGGTCAAACAGAAAAGGAACTGCTGGCCATCCCTTCACATCAATTTGCCGTGGATTACTTGCTTGACTTTCTTTTGGAGCGGAAGCTGATTGCATCTCTGGACGAGATAGATGGAGTCGGTCATCGCGTAGCCCATGGCGGAGAATCCTTTGATGATTCTGCTTTGATAGACGAGCAAGTTCTCTCTATTATTGAAAAGCTGTCTTTCCTAGCTCCTAGCCATAACCCTGTCAACTTGGTAGGGATTCGAGCTTTCCAAAAGGCTTTGCCGGAGACAGGACAAGTGGCTGTGTTTGATACAGCCTTTCATCAAAGCCTTTCAGAAGCCTATTATCTCTATCCTCTTTCCTGGGATTACTATCATAAATACGGTTTGAGAAAGTATGGTTTCCATGGAACGAGTCACAAATATATTGCTCAAAAGGTAAAGGAGATTTGGGAAGGGCAGGGAGAAGCTGCGGAGCATTTGAAGATTATCAACTGCCATTTGGGCAATGGTGCTAGTATCTGCGCCATTAAAAATGGTCAGTCTGTCAATACTTCAATGGGATTCACCCCCTTAGCTGGCCTGATGATGGGCTCCCGCTCCGGTGACATAGATCCCATGATTCTTCCTTTTTTGCTAGAACAAGAAAAATTATCAGCCCAGCAATTAAGCGATGTCCTCAATAAAGAATCTGGTCTGCTGGCTATCTCCCAGCTCAGCAATGATTTAAGAGATGTTCTGGAAGCCTGTGACAGAGGCGATGAAAAAGCCAGTCTAGCAGTCAATATGTTTGTCAACCGCATCGCTCAGACCATTGCAGGCTACATCACAGATTTAGATGGTCTGGATGCCTTGGTTTTCACTGCTGGAATCGGGGAGAATTCAGCCTTGATCCGCAGTTTGGTCGTTCAAAAACTCAATTGCTTAGGACTTTCTTTAAATCCGGCAGCTAACGAGCAAGGTCAGCTCTTTATTCAAAATTGCCAGTCGCAGGCTAAAATTCTCATTCTTCCAACCAACGAAGAATTGATGATTGCCCAAGACACCATGCGCTTGTTGGATTTTAAGTAGCCAAAAGAGCGGTAGAATGTTCAAGGAGTGCAGGAATAACTTTCTATATCAATAAGAAAAAACAAGTTTATCCTTGTGTTGTTTGGACTCGAAAAGACAGAGCAAGACCTCTGCCTTTTCTTTTTTATCCTCGAATATCCTGCCCTCTCCCAGTTCTGTAAGCACAGTCTAATGGAGCTTTTTTGCTTTTTTCATTCTTGAAAGATATAGGAAAACATGCTATAATGAAAAGAACATTCTAAAAATCAGAAAGATTATTATATAGTAAGGAAAAAAATGGCGAATATTTTAAAGACTATCATTGAAAATGATAAAGGTGAATTAAGAAAATTAGAAAAAATGGCTGACAAGGTCTTGGCTTTTGAAGACGAAATGGCAGCCTTGTCTGATGAAGAACTTCAGGCAAAAACAGAAGAATTCAAGAAACGCTATGCTGATGGCGAAAGTTTAGATCAGCTCTTATTTGAAGCTTTTGCGGTTGTCCGTGAAGGAGCTAAGCGAGTGTTGGGTCTTTTCCCTTATAAGGTACAGGTTATGGGAGGGATCGTTCTCCATCATGGTGACGTTCCAGAGATGCGTACCGGTGAAGGAAAAACCTTGACTGCGACAATGCCAGTTTACTTAAATGCCCTTGCAGGCAAAGGTGTGCATGTTGTCACAGTCAATGAATACCTGACTGAGCGTGACGCGACCGAAATGGGTGAACTCTACTCTTGGCTGGGTCTTTCTGTCGGTATCAATCTGGCAGCTAAGTCTCCATCTGAGAAGAAAGAAGCATATGCTTGTGACATTACCTATTCAACCAATGCTGAGATCGGCTTTGACTATTTGCGTGATAACATGGTAGTCCGCGCTGAAAACATGGTACAGCGTCCACTCAACTATGCCTTGGTTGATGAGGTGGACTCAATCCTGATTGACGAAGCTCGGACACCATTGATTGTATCCGGACCGGTTTCTTCAGATACCAACCAGCTTTATCATATGGCTGACCACTATGTCAAATCTCTTGATAAGGACGACTACATCATCGATGTTCAGTCTAAGACGATTGGTCTGTCTGACTCAGGTATTGACAAGGCAGAAAGTTACTTCAAGCTGGACAATCTATACGATATTGAAAATGTTGCCCTGACTCACTTTATCGACAATGCTCTGCGAGCTAACTACATCATGCTCCTTGACATTGACTATGTAGTCAGTGAAGATCAGGAAATTCTGATTGTCGATCAGTTTACCGGTCGGACAATGGAAGGACGTCGTTACTCTGACGGTCTCCACCAAGCGATTGAAGCCAAAGAAGGTGTGCCGATTCAGGAAGAAACAAAGACTTCTGCTTCTATTACTTATCAGAACCTCTTCCGTATGTATAAGAAGCTGTCTGGCATGACAGGTACAGCTAAGACAGAGGAAGAAGAGTTCCGCGAAACATACAACATTCGTGTTATTCCAATTCCAACCAACCGTCCGGTAGCACGTATTGACCATTCTGACCTGCTCTACCCAAGTATTGATTCTAAGTTCAAGGCAGTTGTTCAGGATGTTAAAGATCGTCATGAAAAAGGCCAGCCTGTTCTGGTCGGTACCGTTGCGGTTGAAACCAGTGATTATATTTCTAAGAAATTGGTAGAAGCTGGGGTTCCTCACGAAGTCCTCAATGCGAAAAACCACTATAAAGAAGCACAGATTATCATGAACGCCGGTCAACGTGGGGCGGTTACCATTGCGACCAATATGGCCGGACGGGGAACCGACATTAAGTTGGGTGAAGGTGTTCGCGAACTGGGTGGTCTCTGTGTTATCGGTACAGAGCGCCATGAAAGCCGCCGGATTGACAATCAGCTGCGCGGACGTTCAGGCCGTCAGGGTGATCCAGGTGAGTCACAGTTCTACCTGTCACTGGAAGATGAGCTGATGCGCCGCTTTGGCTCAGAGCGTATTAAAGCCCTCTTGGATCGAATGAACCTTAGCGACGAAGATTCTGTTATCAAGTCTGGCATGCTGACCCGTCAGGTAGAGGCAGCTCAGAAGCGTGTCGAAGGAAATAACTACGATACGCGGAAACAAGTCTTGCAGTATGATGACGTGATGCGTGAGCAGCGGGAAATTATCTATGCTGAGCGCCACGATGTCATCACTGCTGACCGTGACCTCAGTCCTGAAATCCATGCTATGATTAAACGGACTATCAACCGTATCGTTGATGGCAGCAGCCACTCTGATCAGGATGATAAGATTGAAGCGATTTTAAACTTTGCTAAGTATAACTTGGTTTCAGAAGATTCTATTTCAGATAGCGATTTGGAAGGCAAGTCTGACCAAGAAATCAAAGATTATCTGTTTGAACGTGCATTGGAAGTCTATGACAGTCAGATTGCTAAGCTGCGAGACGAAGAAGCAGTGCGTGAATTCCAGAAGGTCTTGATCCTGCGCGTGGTGGACAGCAAGTGGACTGATCATATTGATGCCCTTGACCAGCTGCGCAATGCTGTTGGACTGCGCGGTTATGCACAAAATAACCCAGTTGTCGAATATCAAGCAGAAAGCTTCCGTATGTTCAACGACATGATTGGCTCCATCGAGTTTGACGTGACTCGTCTGATGATGAAAGCGCAGATTCATGAGCAAGAGCGCCCTCGGACCGAGCGGGCTATCAGTACGACAGCTACCCGCAATATCTCTGCTAAGGCGCCAAATATGCCTGAGAATACAGACCTGTCTAACGTAAAGAGAAACGACCCTTGTCCATGTGGCTCTGGCAAGAAGTTCAAGAACTGTCACGGCCGTAAAAAGTAAGCATAAAAGAAGGAGAATAGATGACCTTTAAAGCAACCAGTCAACCCATTGATGTGGCAGAAGTTCGCCAACTTGCTAAGCTAGAAGGCGACATGCTCGCTCGCAAGGAAAAGCGTGACCGAGAGTTAGAAGCAATTCTGCGTGGTCAGGATGACCGCATTCTCTTGGTTATCGGTCCCTGCTCTTCAGATAATGAAGAAGCGGTGCTGGAGTATGCCAAGCGTTTATCTGCTCTCCAAGAAGAAGTGAAAGACCGTATTTTCATGGTCATGCGGGTTTATACTGCCAAGCCTCGGACGAACGGAGATGGCTACAAAGGGCTTATTCATCAGCCCAATGCGACTGCCGCTCCAAGTCTGATTAACGGCATCAAGGCAGTCCGCAATCTGCACTATCGGGTTATTTCCGAGACAGGCATGACCACAGCTGATGAGATGCTCTATCCAGAAAATCTGCCTCTGGTAGATGATTTAATTTCTTACATGGCTGTAGGAGCTCGCTCGGTCGAAGACCAGCAGCACCGCTTTGTAGCTAGTGGAGCGGATCTTCCGACTGGCTTGAAAAATCCGACTTCTGGTAATCTCAATGTCATGTTTAACGGTATCTATGCAGCTCAGAACAAGCAGAGTTTCCTATTCGCTGGTAAGGAAGTAGAAACATCTGGCAATCCCTTGGCGCATGCCATCTTGCGCGGTGCTCTGAATGAATACGGCAAGAATATTCCCAATTACTATTATGATAACCTGTTGGATACCATTGCCCAGTATGAAAAAATGGGCTTAGAAAATCCCTTTATCATCATTGATACCAATCATGATAACTCTGGTAAGCAGTATCTGGAGCAGGTTCGTATCGTTCGCCAGACTCTGATTAACCGGGACTGGAATGAAAAGATTAAGGCTACAGTACGTGGCTT
The DNA here is from genome assembly GCF_026781265.1 of Streptococcus sanguinis. Classification (GTDB taxonomy): domain Bacteria; phylum Bacillota; class Bacilli; order Lactobacillales; family Streptococcaceae; genus Streptococcus; species Streptococcus sanguinis_T. The sequence goes on along the minus strand of NZ_JAKUVC010000002.1, from coordinate 865,310 downwards.
TATGATCGAGTCTTATCTGGAAGACGGTCGTCAGGACGAGCCAGAAGTCTTTGGCAAGTCCATTACTGACCCTTGTCTGGGCTGGGCTAATACAGAACAGCTGGTTCGTGAAATTTATGATACATTAGGAAAATAGTATGGCATTTATTGAAAAAGGTCAGAAGATTGACATTGAGCAGATTAAGTCCAGAACCAGACTGACTGGTCAGGCCTTGACTCATAAAAACAAGCGAGACCAAGAACTAGCTGAGATTCTCAGTGGTGAAGACGAGCGTATTCTCTTGGTGATTGGCCCTTGCTCATCGGACAATGAAGAGGCTGTGCTGGAGTATGCCCGCCGTTTGTCAGAGCTGCAGAAGAAGGTCGCGGATAAGATTTTTATGGTCATGCGGGTCTATACTGCTAAGCCGCGGACCAATGGGGATGGCTATAAGGGCTTGGTTCATCAGCCGGATACTTCTAAAGCACCTAGCCTTATCAATGGTTTGCAGGCAGTTCGTCAGCTGCACTACCGTGTCATTACAGAGACTGGTCTGACGACAGCTGATGAGATGCTCTATCCGTCCAATCTTGTGCTGGTAGACGACTTGGTCAGCTATCATGCTGTGGGTGCCCGCTCAGTTGAAGATCAGGAGCACCGCTTTGTAGCGTCTGGGATTGACGCTCCAGTCGGCATGAAAAATCCAACTTCTGGCAATCTGGGTGTTATGTTTAACGCTGTCTATGCAGCACAAAATAAGCAGACTTTCCTGTTTCATGGCCAGGAAGTAGAAACCTCTGGGAATCCTTTGGCTCACGTTATTCTGCGTGGGGCGACCAATGAATATGGTAAGAACATTCCAAATTTCTACTATGAAAATATGCTGGATGCCATTTCCTACTATGAAAAGATGGGCTTGGAGAATCCTTTCATCGTCATTGATACCAATCACGATAACTCTGGCAAGCAGTATCTGGAACAGATTAGGATTGTGCGTCAGACCTTGCTTAATCGGGATTGGAACGAAAAGATTAAGAGAGCGGCTCGTGGTTTTATGATTGAGTCTTATCTGGAAGACGGCCGGCAAAATGAGCCAGAAGTCTTTGGTAAATCTATCACTGACCCTTGCCTGGGCTGGGATAATACAGTTCAGCTCATTGAAGAAATTTACAGCACTTTAGATAAATAAGGAAAATTGAAAGGGACAGTCTTGACCTGTAAAGAGGACTAACTGTCGGGTGAAGACGAACTCAGCTGGCGGTCCAGCTGAGTTTTGTCGCCTTTCCAGAGAATGATATGATAAAAGGACACGGAATTGATATAGAAGAGTTGGCTGCCATTGAGCGAGCCTATCTGAAAAATGCCCGCTTTGCAAGGAAGGTGCTGACCGAGGCGGAGCTTTCTCGTTTTGAGGAGTTATCTGTCAAGCGGAAAATCGAATTTCTGGCTGGCCGGTGGGCTGCCAAGGAGGCTTTTTCTAAAGCTTGGGGAACCGGTATCGGTAAGCTTAGGTTTCAGGACTTGGAGATTTTAAATGACCGTCAGGGAGCGCCTTATTTCAGCCGGTCACCTTTTACTGGCAAGGTTTGGATTTCGCTCAGCCACGCTGCTGGCCTAGTTACAGCCAGCGTAATTTTGGAGGAAAATGATGAAAGCTAGTCTGCATAGACCCAGCAAGGCAGTGATTGATTTAGCTGCCATTGCTTTTAATATTAGACAACTGAGTGCCCATCTGCCTCAGACGACAGAAAAGTGGGCTGTCGTTAAAGCCAATGCTTATGGCCACGGAGCTATTGAGGTTTCTAAGCACATTGAGCCCCTCGTAGATGGATTTTGTGTGTCTAATATTGATGAAGCCTTGGAGCTGCGCTCAGCTGGCATTGGAAAAAAAATTCTGGTGCTAGGAGTGTCAGATCTGGCTGCGCTTCCGCTGGCTAGAAAGGGAAAGGTGTCTCTGACCGTAGCCAGTCTGGAGTGGTTGGATTTAGCTTTAGCTGCGGAAAAAGACTTAACAGGATTGAATTTTCATATCAAGATTGACTCTGGTATGGGGCGGATTGGTTTTCGTGATAGTCAGGAAGCTCGGGAGGCAATCCATCGCTTGCAGGCTGCTGGGGCTGTCGCGGAGGGGATTTTTACCCACTTTGCAACGGCAGATGAAGCTGAACACTCTAAGTTTGATGCCCAGCTGGCTCGTTTTCATCAGATCTTATCTGAGCTGGACAGTGTGCCTCCTCTTGTCCACGCTAGTAATTCCGCCACCTCTCTCTGGCACAGCGAGACCGTTCTAAATGCTGTCCGGCTGGGTGATATCATCTATGGTCTCAACCCCAGCGGAAGAGTCTTGGAACTTCCTTATGAATGCAAGTCGGCTCTGTCACTGGTCTCAGAATTGGTACATATCAAGAAAGTAGAGGCTGGAGCAGATGTTGGCTATGGAGCTACCTACACCAGCAAGTCTCAAGAGTGGATTGGAACCATTCCTTTGGGTTATGCGGATGGCTGGACACGCGATATGCAGGGCTTTGATGTCTTGATTTATGGTCAGCGTTGCCCTATTGTTGGCCGCGTTTCCATGGACCAGATTACAGTGCGTCTGCCTCAGGCTTATCCCCTTGGCACTCCGGTTGTATTGATTGGAAATAGCGGAGCGGAGAACATTACAGCGACAGATGTGGCAGAAAAGCGTGGTACCATTAACTATGAGGTGGTCTGCCTGATTAGCGACCGTGTACCGAGGGTCTATAAGGACTAAGAAGATTAATGAAGGGAACCGCTTGAAGCATTTGATAATTTTCTAGCTTGCTCCCCCTGTCTGTGATTTTAGATCCGCAGCAGTATCAGAACTGAAAGAGGAATTATGAATTTACACCAACCTTTGACGGTTCTGCCTGGTGTGGGACCGAAATCAGCAGAAAAATTTGCCAAGCTGGGTCTAGAGACCTTGCAGGATTTGCTGCTTTATTTTCCTTTTCGTTATGAGGATTTTAAGAGTAAGAATGTCCTAGACTTGGAGGATGGAGAAAAGGCGGTTGTTTCTGGTCAGGTTGTGACTCCGGCCAATGTCCAGTATTATGGCTACAAACGCAATCGCCTGCGCTTTACTATCAAGCAGGGAGATGTCGCTCTGGCAGTTAATTTCTTTAACCAGCCTTATCTGGCAGATAAGATTGAAGTGGGAGCTAATATAGCCGTCTTTGGAAAGTGGGATAAATCCAAGGCTAGTCTGACTGGAATGAAACTGCTGGCTCAAGTAGAGGACGACTTGCAGCCTGTCTATCGGCTGGCTCAGGGAATTAGTCAGGGCAGTCTGGTCAAGCTGATTAAGACTGCCTTTGACCAAGGTTTGGACTTGCTCTTAGAGGAAAATCTGCCCCAGCCCCTGCTGGAACGCTACCAGCTAGTAAGCAGAGTTGAGGCTGTGCGGGCTATGCATTTTCCAAAGGACTTGGCTGATTACAAGCAGGCTCTTCGGCGGGTTAAATTTGAAGAACTCTTTTATTTCCAGATGCAGCTGCAGGTCTTAAAGAGAGAAACCAATGCTGTCAGCAATGGATTGAAGATTGATTGGCAGTCGGATGCTGTGGCCGAGAAAAAGAAGAGCTTACCTTTTGAACTGACTCCGGCTCAGGAGCGCAGTCTGACAGAGATTTTGCAGGATTTGCGATCGCCTGGACACATGAATCGCCTGCTGCAGGGCGATGTGGGAAGCGGAAAGACAGTAGTCTCTGGTCTAGCTATGTATGCTGTTTATACAGCTGGCTTTCAGTCAGCTCTGATGGTTCCAACAGAAATTTTGGCTGAGCAGCATTTTGACAGCCTAGCCCAGCTATTTCCAGAATTGAAGCTGGCCCTGCTAACTGGTGGGATGAAAGCAGCAGAACGCAGGGAAACCTTATCAGCGATTGAAAAGGGTCAGGTGGACACGATTGTCGGAACTCATGCCTTGATTCAGGAAGCAGTCCGTTACCATGAATTGGGCTTGGTCATCATTGACGAGCAGCATCGCTTTGGGGTGGAGCAACGCCGGATTTTACGGGAAAAGGGAGACAATCCTGATGTCCTCATGATGACGGCGACGCCTATTCCCAGGACCCTTGCTATTACAGCATTTGGTGATATGTATGTCTCTATCATTGACCAGATGCCGGCAGGACGCAAACCTATCATCACCCGCTGGGTCAAGCATGAGCAGCTGGAAGTCGTCCTCGACTGGCTTAAAAAAGAGCTTCATAAGGGCGCTCAGGTCTACTTTATTTCTCCTTTGATTGAGGAATCTGAGGTGCTGGATCTTAAGAATGCCATTGCCCTAGAAGAAGAATTGACAGCCTATTTTGGTCAGCAGGCACAAGTTGCTCTGCTTCATGGTAAGATGAAGAGCGAGGAAAAAGAGGCGATTATGCAGGACTTCAAGGAAGGACGGACTGATATTCTAGTCTCTACCACAGTCATTGAGGTCGGAGTCAATGTCCCCAATGCTACGGTGATGGTCATCATGGATGCGGACCGCTTTGGACTCAGCCAGCTTCATCAGCTAAGAGGGCGTGTCGGCCGAGGGAGCAAGCAGTCTTATGCCGTCCTTGTTGCCAATCCCAAGACGGAGTCGGGCAAGCGCCGCATGAAAATCATGACTGAGACGACCGATGGTTTCCTGCTGGCTGAAGAGGATCTGAAAATGCGAGGCTCTGGAGAAATCTTTGGTACTCGGCAGTCTGGTATACCAGAGTTTCAAGTGGCTGACATCGTGGAAGATTATCCGATTTTAGAAGAAGCCAGAAAGGTTGCCAGCCAGATTACAGCTGATCCGAACTGGCGGACAGATCCTAATTGGCACTTGATTGCTCTTCATTTGGACAAGCGAGATTACCTAGATTAAGAGTTCTTTTGATTAAGTTTCCTGCAAGTTATTTATAAGTAGGCTTTGAGTTTGAGGGATTATACTATTGTCAAATCAAAGAAAGAGGTAGGACCAATGACAATCTAAACATCCCTTAAAATCCTGTAACCAAAGCTTGAAGACTAGAAGACCTGCGAGTTATGAGTTACTCAAAGAAGCAGAATAATTTAGAATTTTTTCATCATAGATCTCCTAACAAATCATAAGCTTCACCCAATCGGTGAAGTTTTTTGTATGTGGCAGAAAAGACTTGTTCGTTTCAAATGGTAGATAAGGATTGCTGCCGGACTTCTTTGACTATAAGCTTTCCCTAAGAAATCTATAAGAGATTCTTAAGTTTAGGGCTGTATCCTTATATCCAAGTAAGAACAAAAAGATTAAGGATCAAACTTGAGGTCGAACGCTACAAGCGTTTCGTTTTTGCTCTTAAAGAATGAATGATAAGCGAGGTAAAAGCTATGAAAGTTACAATCAAAGTCCGCTATCCGAAGACATTTAAGCAAGCTCAGAAAATGGAGGTGACCTATGGTAAGTGATTATATTTTTGAAATTCTAGAGTCTCTGTTTGAGGTAATCTTCTAAGTCCAGCGATTCAATGAATTTGCCCAGTGTTAGAATATGAAAGAGTCAAAAAAGTGCTAAGCAACCTTAGCACTTTTTGATTTAAAGAAAATAAATAGGGATTTTTTCAGCCTTCCATATAATCTCGGAGTTCTTTGTCTTTGAGTCCAGCATTCAGGGCGATGAGCAGTTTGATTCTGGCTTTTTGGGCATTGAGCTCCTTGACGAAGAAGATACCAGCCTGGTGCAGTTGAACGCCGCCTCCTTCATAAGCATAGACTGGCTCAGCAATCCCGTTGAAGCAGCGAGAGACCAGAGCAATTGGCAGTCCGGCTGCTATTATATCAGCCAGCTTGTCAGCTACTTCCTTGGGGAGGTTGCCAGCACCGAATGCCTCTATGATGAGGCCGTCTATCTTGTCTAAATCCAGCATGTCCAGAAGCTCTGTCTTCATACCTGCATAAGCTGGAATGATGGGCACCAGACCAGAAATGCTGTTCAAGTCAAAGCGGACTCGAGGCTCCGCTGTCTTAAAATAGAGAATCTCCTGCTTCATAATCAAGCCGAGCGGTCCGTGAGTCGGTGTCTGGAAGGTGCTGACATTGGTCGTGTGGGTCTTGGTTACATACTTGGCTGCATGTGCCTCGTCATTCATCACGACAAGCACGCCTTTATCACTGGCTTTTTCATCACTAGCCACCCGCAGGGCTGTCAGGTAGTTATAGACTCCGTCGCTCCCCAGCTCATTGGAACTGCGCATAGCTCCGGTCAGAACGACCGGAATCTTCGGCATCTGCATAGTATCCAGAAAGTAAGCCGTCTCTTCTAAAGTGTCTGTCCCATGAGTAATGACTACTCCGTCAAATTGGTCAGCACTGGCTTTGATTTTCTGGTAAAGTTTGAGCATGTGATGGGGCGTGATATGAGGACTGGGAATATTAAAAAAGTCAATGACTTCCGTCTCAATCCCCTTAAGCGGAACTGTCACATGGTTCATAGGGTTATCAGCATTGGTAACCACAGCCCCAGAGCCGTCAGCCTGCATGGAAATGGTTCCTCCTGTATGCAGGACCAAGATTTTCTTTGTCATAAATCCTTTCTCCTTATAGTCATGATGCAGAGTTGAAAAAATACATTATATTTTCATAGAGTTTTCAATCCTGTTGCATGGATATTACTCCAGCTTTTCTTTTCTGCAATTTATGTGATTGTATGTCATTTTTGTGTTATAATTTATTGTATCATAAAAGGAAAGAATGAGAAAATCAATGGAAGTAAAGGCCGTCTTTTTTGATATTGATGGGACACTGGTCAATGACAGTCGAACGGTTTTGAAATCTACAGAAAAGGCTATTCAGAGTTTAAAGGAGCAAGGAATATTGGTCGGTTTGGCAACCGGCCGCGGTCCTTTCTTTGTCAAACCTTTTATGGAGCAATTGGACTTAGACTTTGCTGTGACCTACAATGGCCAGTATATTTTTTCAAGAGACAGAGTAATTTCTGCCAGTCCCATTGACAAGCAGAGTTTGCGGGATTTAATCGCCTATGCTAAGAAGCATCGGAAAGAGATTTCCTTGGGAACGGCTGAGGCTATGCTGGGCTCCAAGATTATGTCCTTTGGAATGAGCCCTTTCTCCCAGTGGACTAGCCGCTTCATCCCTAAGCGAATGGCGCGAACGGTCAGTCATGGTTTTAATAAAGTCATCAGCAAGGCCTTGCCCCAGCATGAAAAGGATCTCCTGCAGCTGATTCAGGAGCCGATTTACCAAGCTTTGATTTTGGCCAGTCCAGAAGAAAGCCGTAAGATTGAAGCAGACTTTCCTGATTTGAAATTTACCCGCAGCAGCCCCTATGCGGTCGATATTATCAATAAAGACACGTCTAAGCTAGAGGGGATTCGCCGAGTCGGCAAGGAATATGGCTTTGACATTCATCAGGTCATGGCCTTCGGTGACTCTGACAATGACTTGGAAATGCTATCGGGAGTTGGTCTCTCTATTGCTATGGGAAATGGAACCAGCTCGGTCAAGGAAGTGGCCAAGCATACGACTAGCAGCAATAGTCAGGATGGGATTCACAGGGCTCTGGAGCATTTTGGTATCCTAGCGAGGGAAAAGGTCTTTACCAGCAGTGACCATCACTTTAATAAGGTTAAAGAGTTCCATAGTGTCATGGATGAAAGTACTCAGGAAGAGCCGATTGCCTGGTCGCCTCAGGACGCTCGCTATCGGGCAGGCTTCAAGCTGGAAGAACTGGTTGAGTTTCTGCGAGCAGCTAGTAAGTCTGAGGAAGACTTTGACAGTTCTGTAGCCTATCTCCATCAGGCGCTTGACAAGGCTGCTGACAAGGTTCGCTCCAAGAGTCAGGCCGAGGTTTCTCTGGTCGGTCAGGTAGATGCCTTGATTGATACTCTTTACTTTACTTATGGCAGTTTTGTCCTGATGGGAGTAGACCCAGAGCAACTGTTCGATATTGTCCATCGGGCTAATATGGGCAAAATTTTCCCAGATGGGAAGGCTCACTTTGACCCCGTCACCCATAAAATCCTCAAACCAGATGACTGGGAAGAAAAATACGCTCCCGAAGGAGCTATCAAAGAAGAACTGGAACGACAGATTCAGGCCTACCAGCGTACCATAGAGCAGAAAAAAGAAGAAAACTAGAGCAGTTCAGTGACTGCTCTAGTTTTTATAAAGTCTTTTCTGGGTCTCTGACCACTAGCAAGTCAACCTTGGCGTGGCGCAGGATATATTCGGAGGAAGAGCCGACTAGCAGCCGTTCAAAGGCATTGAGGCCAGTAGCACCAACCATGATTAGATCCACCTTGTGCTCTTCGGGGATATCAGTAGCCAAAAGTGTCTTGGGATTGCCCATCTCAATGACAATGTCAACATACTTGATGCCGGATTTTTGAGCCTTTTCTTTCAGCTCAGCTGTCAGCTTTTTAGCATCTTCCTGTAAGTCCTCGTAGACATCTGCATCAAAAGTTGAGACACTTTGTAAAGCCCGGGTGTCAATGACGTGGGTGATGGTGAGACGAGAGCCGTTTCGGAGAGCCACGTTAACGCCCTTTTCAAAGGCTAGTTCGGATTCGTGAGAACCATCTACAGCAACCATAATGTTTTCATATTTCTGAGTCATAGAGCTACCTCCTCTAAAATGGTTGGCAAAGGACGTCTCATCATTCGCAGAATGATTGGGCTGACCAAAAATCAATCAGTCCATAACGTCCGAGTGATTTGCAACTATTTTCTTGTTTCTATTGTAACCCTTTTCAGAAAAAAAGTAAAGATAAAATGGGAATGCTGTCAGTTCATTGCAAGCTGAGAAAGAGTACTTTGCTTTGAGGGATTAGAAAAGGAATGGGGCATTTTGTCCTATAATTCTCTTTTTAACTACATGAAAAGTGAGCTTATTTTTTTGTTGTCAATCGCTTTTTCTGGTGGTATAATGATAACATTCTGATGAATAGAGGAAAAATAAGAATGAAAGAATTTGACAAGTCCAGCAAGCTGGAACATGTTGCCTATGATATTCGCGGTCCAGTTTTGGACGAAGCTATGCGCATGAGGGCCAATGGTGAAAAGATTCTCCGCCTCAATACAGGAAATCCGGCTGAATTTGGTTTTACCGCTCCTGATGAGGTCATTCATGATTTGATTATGAATGCACGTGACAGTGAAGGTTACTCTGACTCCAAGGGAATTTTTTCAGCCCGCAAGGCCATTATGCAGTATTGCCAGCTTAAGAATTTTCCTAATGTAGATATTGATGACATTTATCTGGGAAATGGTGTCAGCGAGCTGATTGTTATGTCCATGCAGGGATTGCTGGATGACGGAGATGAGGTGCTGGTGCCAATGCCAGACTACCCGCTCTGGACGGCTGCAGTCAGTCTGGCTGGTGGGAATGCTGTTCACTATGTCTGTGATGAGCAGGCAGAATGGTATCCAGACATTGACGATATCAAGTCAAAAATCACATCTAATACCAAGGCTATCATTATCATCAACCCTAACAATCCGACGGGAGCACTTTATCCTAAGGAACTTCTTCTGGAAATTGTGGAAATTGCTCGCCAAAATAATCTCATTATCTTTGCGGATGAAATCTATGACCGCATGGTGATGGATGGCAATGTCCACACCCCTGTAGCTAGTCTGGCTCCTGATATCTTCTGTGTCAGCATGAATGGTCTTTCCAAGTCGCACCGCATTGCAGGCTTCCGGGTTGGCTGGATGGTGCTATCTGGGCCTAAGCATCATGTTAAAGGTTATATTGAAGGGTTGAACATGCTCTCCAACATGCGCCTGTGCTCCAATGTCTTGGCTCAACAAGTCGTTCAAACCTCACTTGGCGGTCATCAATCTGTGGATGAACTGCTTTTGCCAGGTGGCCGTATCTATGAGCAGCGTAATTTCATCTATCAGGCTATTCAGGACATCCCGGGACTGTCAGCTGTAAAACCTAAAGCTGGTCTCTATATTTTCCCGAAAATTGACCGGAACATGTATCGTATCGACGATGATGAGCAGTTTGTGCTCAATTTCCTCAAGCAGGAAAAAGTCCTTCTCGTCCATGGACGAGGCTTTAACTGGAAGGACCCAGATCATTTCCGAATCGTTTATCTGCCTAGAGTAGATGAGCTAGCTCAAATCCAAGAAAAAATGACGCGCTTCTTACAACAATACCGTCGTTAATATTGAGAAACTGATAAGAAAATAAGGCTGGAAAATATTCCGGCTTTTTTCTTATCTATCCTACATATTTTTTAGTTTAATGGCTGTCTTTGAATTGCAAAAATAAAAAAATTAAGATGCTCTGGAAATCGAATTTGAGGTCGATTGGTAAAAATTATAGGCGGTTTTACCGACATTTTTTAGGAATTTGTCCAACATTTTTTATGCATCTGTCCAAAAATGCTTAAAAAAATGTGTTAGCGTCTTCCTTCCAGAAGACAAACATGGTAGAATGTGTTTGTCAATGTTTTTAACAATGATGAAAAAGTGGAGGAGATTATATTGACAATGAAAAAGACACTTAGTGCTTTTTCTGTCAGTGCAGCGGCATTGTCTTTGGTGCTCGCAGAAGGAGTTCAGGCTGATCAATTAGTTGATAATCAGTCTTATTCTGATGCGCCCGTTAGTCAAAGCCAACCACAGGCAGAAAACACACAGAAGGATGAATCTGTTTCGAAAGAACAGGTAGACGCTGCTCAGGCTCTTGTACAAGAAGCCGACAGCAATGTTGCACAAGGGAAAGCTGATTTGGCTCAAGCTCAGGCAAATACTGCTGCGGCTCAAAGTCAGGTCGAGCAAGCACAAGCTGAAGCTAACCGGGCACAGGAGGCAGCTGATAAAGCTGGTCCGGAAGCTATTGAAACAGCTAAGCAAGAAGAGAGCAATCAAAAAGCTCAAGTGGACAGCAACAAGTCAGAACTGGCTAAAGCTGACCAAGCAACCAAGACGGCTGAAGCTGAGCGCGATGCTCAGGCAGCCAAGACTAAAGAAGCTCAAGAGCAAGCGAAAACTCAAGAAGGACGCCTTGCTAAAGCTCAAAATGACGTGAAGGAAGCTCAAGCTAACCTAAGCGGTGAAGCTACAGCTAAGGCAGAAAAGAATGTGAAAGCAGCCCAAGATAAGGTGGCAGCTGACCAGTCTGCTGTTGAAACAGCTCAAGCAAAAGTAGCTACAGCTCGTCAGACTGACAGTCAGAAGCAGGCTGAGGTTGCAAAAGCTCAGACCAACCAGACTCAGGCTAAGACAGCTCGTGATGCTTCTCAGAAGAACTTGCAGGACAAAACTGCTGTAGCTGAGAAGACTCAGTCAGACTTAAACCAAGCTCAACAAGCTTTGCAAAAGGCTCAAGCTGGAACAATTACTACTGAAGCTTCTAGCAATAAAAGCCGTGTGTCAATGACTCCGGAATACATTGCAGCCTTGAGAGAGCTAATTGCACCGAATTTATCAGAGCAAAAAACTAATGAGATTCAAAAAAGACTGGCTGCACTCAATGACAGTGCTAAGGCTCTCAATCGTTATGTAGCAGATCCTACAGATAGCAAAGCTTTGATTGATACCAACAATATTCCACAGAATGTTCGTCAGGAACTTTCACAGTTCGCTTCAGAACTCATCAACCAGCTGCGTGCTCAGATGGGAACAGGTGAAGTAGTTGTGACACCGTCTTCCATTGAGTTTGCAGATAAGGTAGCAACAGAATACCGCAAAGACAACTGGAACTGGGATTTGATGGAGAAATATCATCACGACGCTCGAGGAATTAACCGCGTAGCGCGTGAATATGGTTTGATGACCACAAGTGCTGAGCAGGAGAGTAAAGGTCTCCAATATTATGAAAACGCTTATATCTGGAGAGAAAATGCTAGTCAAATGAGTGTGGCTGAAATGAAGAGACGGGTCTACGATTCCGTTGTTGAATTCATGTTTAATGGCTATGAGTGGCTGCATGCTACATCTATCTCTGGTCTCAATACTGGCCGCCAGAAAAACTATCTGGGAGTTGATTTCTCAATGGAAGGCGACATCACTATGGCTCATTTCACCATGGTGTCAGAAGATCAGATCAAATATGCTAGCAAAAAGAACTTCAATGCCAGCCCTATTACGGGCAAAGCTCCAACAGCAAAAGTAGATCCGCAGGAAGTAGCCAAGGCTCAAACAGCCTATGATGCTGCCTTCAAGGCCAATCAACTGGCTCTGGCATCTAAGGGAGTTGCCCAATCTACTTATAATCGGAGAGCTGCAGCTTTAGAGCAAGCCAACCAGCAACTTGCTCAGGCGCAAGCTCAAGCAGGTGAGTCAGCAACTGCTCAGGCTCAAGCAGCTCTTGCAGCAGTTCAAGAGAAGTTGGCAGCTGATCAAGCAGCTTTGGCAGCAGCACAAGCGGCTCTGCAAAACTCAAACTTGGATGACAAGACTAAAGCGGACAAATTAACTCAGGCTCAAGCAGCTCTGACTGCTGTTCAAGCGACAGTTGCCGCAGCTCAAGAAGCTCTAAAAACTGAATCAGATAAGTTAGCTCAGCTAGAAGCAGCTTTGAATGCAGCAAAAGAAAGAAAGACTAACCTTGAAAAAGCTGTTACAGATGCTGAAGCAGCCTTGCAAACAGCTAAAGAGTCATTGTCAAATCTTGAAAATGCAGAAGAAAACTTGGAACAAGCTAAAAGCAAACTAGCCGCAGCTCAGGCTGCTTACCAAGCAGCTCTTACAGCTCAAACAGATCAAGAAGCAAAAGTAGCAGTTTTAACTGCGGTTCAAGCACAAGCTAAGGCGACATACGACTTGCTAGCTCAAACATATGCTGAGCAAAATAAGGAAGAAGATTTTCGCTATTACCAATCTGTTTTGGCTCATACAGAGAAGCGCTTCGCTCGCTCTCCGCTTACTAGACAAGTAGGAGATCCTCAGCATACGACTGTTTCAACTACTGGAACTGGAATTACTGAAAGTGGAACTGTTGGAAGTGCTAGTCCTATCAATCATAAGCAGGCGGCTGCCTCAGGTCATGTCTTACCTAAGACAGGGGAAAACTCTTCTTGGCTTCTTCTAGCAGGCCAAATGCTTCTGCTCATGGCTATGAAATTGTTCTACAAGAAACGTTCTCTTGATTAGAAAGAACAAAAGCAATCAAAAACAGTCAAGAATTTGACTGTTTTTTGTTTAATATGGCTTGATATATCAAGTTATATACTTGAAAAGTTCTTTATTTTATAGAATTGTATGTAATTGTTTTTCAATAAAAAATTTTCAGATAATTATTGAAATTTCACTGCTTTTATGTTACAATGAAGCTAATAAATATGAGGTAAAAATATGGCCAATTTACTAGAAAAAACACGAAAAATTACGTCTATTTTGAAGCGCTCGGAGGAGCAGATGCAGGAAGAACTGCCCTACAATGCTATTACGCGTCAGTTGGCTGATATTATCCACTGTAATGCCTGCATTATCAACAGCAAGGGCCGTCTTTTAGGCTATTTCATGCGCTACAAGACCAATAATGACCGAGTGGAAGCTTTTTTCCAGGATAAGAATTTCCCAGAGGAATACGTTCACGAAGCTAATCTGGTCTATGAAACGGAGGCTAATCTGCCTGTTGAGCATGATCTGACGATTTTCCCAGTGGAGACCAAGGATGATTTTCCAGATGGCCTGACTACTATTGCTCCCATTCATGTTTCAGGGATTCGTTTGGGTTCATTGATTATCTGGCGCAATGACAAGGAATTTGCGGACGATGATCTGATTTTGGTGGAGATTGCCAGTACAGTGGTTGGTATCCAGCTGCTTAACTTCCAGCGGGAAGAGGATGAGAAAAATATCCGACGCCGGACGGCAGTGACCATGGCAGTCAATACCCTGTCTTACTCAGAATTGAGAGCTGTTTCAGCAATTTTGGGCGAGCTGAATGGCAATGAAGGCCAGCTGACTGCATCTGTTATTGCTGACCGTATTGGGATTACCCGTTCAGTGATTGTTAATGCCTTGCGCAAGCTGGAAAGTGCTGGGATTATTGAAAGCCGCTCACTGGGAATGAAAGGAACTTATCTGAAAGTCCTGATTCCGGATGTCTTTGATGAAATTAAAAAGAGGGACTACTAATGCCAAAAGCACTGATTTCCATTGATTATACAGTTGATTTTGTCGCAGATGAGGGCAAGCTGACAGCAGGAGCGCCAGCACAGGCAATTTCTGAAACCATTGCTCAAGTAACAAAGGCGGCTTTTGAGCGAGGAGATTATATCTTCTTTGCTATTGATGCCCATGATGAGAATGATGCCTTTCATCCTGAAAGCAAGCTGTTTCCGCCTCATAACATCAAAGGAACCAGCGGTCGTAATCTTTATGGTCCTTTGGCTGATTTTTATGACAAGCATCAAGCAGACTCTCGGGTCTTTTGGATGGATAAGCGCCATTATTCTGCTTTTTCCGGTACGGATTTAGATATTCGATTGCGGGAAAGAAAGGTAGATACGGTCATTTTGACTGGAGTCTTGACGGATATTTGCGTCCTGCATACAGCGATTGATGCCTATAATCTTGGTTATCAGATTCAGGTGGTAGAGTCGGCAGTGGCTTCTCTGTCAGAGGAAAATCACAAATTTGCCTTAAACCACTTGCAAAATGTCTTGGGTTCGACTATAATAGATACAATTTAAGAGTAAAAGAGAAGCAGAGTAGGCTTGCTGACTTGCACAGAGAGTGTTGATAGCTGAGAGCAGCACCAAGAAAGTAAAAATCGAAGAACATGTTTCGTAATCTTTTGTGTGATTAAGCACAAACGTCGCTCACGTTACGAGCTCAGAGGCTGCCTTTTAGGGCGGCGAATAACAGTGGTACCACGGCTTTCGTCTGTTTTAGAGACGAAAGCTTTTTATTTTGCAGTAGGTCAGGTGAAGACGATGGAAAACTGCGGCAAATATCCTGAACAACAGGGCGGAGCTACAAATTGATTTGAGAGGGAAAGAACATGAAAGAAATTTTTATCGGAAATTATGGTTTAGAGCAGGTCGGACAGACCATGACCGCAACGGGCTGGGTGGCCAATATCCGTAATCACGGCAAGCTGGCTTTTATTGAGTTGCGGGACCGTGAGGGCTTGCTTCAGGTTTTTGTTGGCGGTGAGATTGAAGATTTTGCTAAGCTGGAAGAAATCGGCAAGGAAGATCTTATTGCAGTGACAGGGCAGGTAGTTCAACGTGAAGAACGTTTTGTTAATAAGGCGCTTAAGTCTGGTCAGGTTGAGCTGAGAGCTGAAAAGATTGAGGTTATTGCTAGCAGCAAGGCACTACCTTTTGAGCTGGATCAACACGCCCATACTGGAGAAGACCTGCGTCAGAAATACCGTTACCTAGACTTGCGCCGTGAGAAGATGACACATAACCTTAAACTTCGTCATCAGGTCACATCAACTATTCGGGAATATTTGAATGGGTTGGACTTTTTGGAGGTGGAGACGCCTTATCTGACTAAGTCAACTCCTGAAGGCGCTAGAGACTTCTTGGTGCCTAGTCGGGTCTTTAAAAATCAGTTCTACGCCTTGCCACAGAGCCCTCAGATGCTCAAGCAGTTGCTGATGGGAGCTGGCCTTGAGCGCTATTATCAGATTGTTCGTTGTTTCCGTGACGAAGACCTGCGGGGGGATCGCCAGCCAGAGTTTACCCAGGTGGATTTGGAGCTGAGTTTTGCCAGCGAGGAAGAAATCCGAGCTCTGGTTGAAGCCATGCTCAAGGCTGTTGTCAAGAAAACTCATGGTTTAGAGCTGACAGAAGATTTCCCAACTATTAGCTATGAAGAGGCTATGAGTCGCTTTGGTTCTGATAAGCCAGATACACGCTTCGGCTTAGAGCTGAAGAGTTTGACGGATTTGTGCCAGTCCAATGATTCGCTTCTCATCAAGAAAGCCTTGGACAACCAAGAGGAAGTGATGGGAATCTGTGTGCCAGATGCGGCAAGTGCTTTTAGCAAGAAACAGCTGAGCCACTACTATCAGGAAATGAAGGAATTTGGTTGCAGTAGTTTTGCCAGTCTCAAGATTGAAAATGGCCAGTTAGTTGGTGATCTGGCTAGTACCTTTGAAGCTGAAAGTCAGGAGTTGCTGGTACATTTTGAGGCCAAGGAGGGAGACCTCATCCTGCTAGTCATGGCCAAGAAGCATTGGGCTCAAGAAGCTTTGGGACATCTGCGCATAGAAGTCGCAAAAGCTTTGGATTTGATTGATCCGAGTTTGCTTCATTTCCTCTGGGTTGTGGATTGGCCGCTGCTGGAGTGGAATGAAGACCAAAACCGCTATCAAGCCATGCACCATCCTTTCACACAGGGGATTTTTGAAGATGGACAGGAGCCAGGTCAATTCCGCAGCCAGGCTTACGACATCGTCTTAAACGGCTATGAGATTGGCGGAGGAAGTCTGCGGATTCATGATCGGAAGGCTCAGGAAGCGATGTTTGAGCTGTTGGGCATGAGCCGAGAAGGCTATGAGCGGGACTTTGGTTTCTTCCTAGAAGCCTTAGAATATGGCTTCCCACCGCACGGCGGTTTGGCTCTAGGCTTGGATCGTCTAGTTATGATCTTGGCTGGGGAAGAAAATATTCGTCAAGTCATTGCTTTTCCGAAAAATGGTACTGGCTTTGATCCTATGCTGGAAAGCCCAAGTTTGGTGGACCAAAGACAGCTCAAAGAACTGCATTTGGAATTGAAGAATTAGTCTGAAATATGGTAAAATGAAATGATGCGAATTCCTGAAGAATAGCAGGAAGAAGCTGAAGAAAAGAGCTAGCGGATGGCAAATAAATCAGCGACCCTAGCTTGTCAAAGTAAAGGTGAGCTGAGGCTTGGAAATAAAGATGACATCTAGAAATTGTTATTTTCAGTCGCTAAAGCTCACGTATCTTATGAAAGGAATCAGAGATGAAGATTACTCAAGAAGAAGTAAGTCATGTAGCTAAGCTGTCAAAATTGGCTTTTTCGCCAGAAGAAACTGCTGAGTTTGCGACGACCTTAACCAAGATTGTCGACATGGTCGAATTGCTCAATGAAGTAGATACGGAGGGTGTGCCTTTCACTTCCAATGTAGCTGCTAATATCAATTATATGCGAGAAGATGTGGCTCAGCCGGGCTGGAACCGGGAAGAGCTTTTCCAAAATGTACCTGAAAAAGAGCGGGGCTACATCAAAGTGCCTGCCATCCTAGATGACGGAGGAGATGCCTAATGACTTTTAATCACAAGACTATTGAAGAGTTGCATGATTTGCTGGTCAAGAAAGAAATTTCTGCGGTAGAGTTAACTCAGGCAACTTTGGCAGACATCAAAGAACGTGAAGTAGCTGTGGACAGCTTTATTACTGTCAGCGAAGAGGAAGCATTAGCTCAGGCTGCGGCTCTGGATGCCAAGGGCATTGATGCTGACAATCTTATGAGCGGAATTCCGCTGGCAGTTAAGGACAATATCTCAACCAAGGGAATGTTGACGACGGCTGCCTCCAAGATACTCTACAATTACAAGCCAATTTTCGATGCGACCAGTGTGGAGAAGCTCTACGGTAAGGACATGATTATTGTCGGGAAGACCAACATGGACGAGTTCGCCATGGGTGGATCCAGCGAAAACTCTTACTTTAAGACGACTAAGAATGCTTGGGACAGCAGCAAGGTTCCTGGTGGATCATCTGGTGGTTCAGCGACAGCAGTTGCCTCTGGTCAGGTTCGTCTGTCACTGGGTTCAGATACGGGTGGTTCTATTCGCCAGCCGGCTTCCTTTAACGGTGTAGTTGGTCTAAAGCCAACCTACGGCCGGGTTTCGCGTTTTGGTCTCATTGCTTTTGGTTCTTCTTTAGACCAGATTGGTCCTTTTTCTCAGACAGTGAAGGAAAATGCCCAGCTTTTGAATGTTATTTCTGGTAATGATCCTAAGGACTCTACATCATCACAAGAGGCAGTGCCAGACTTTACCAGCAAGATTGGCCAAGACATCAAGGGCATGAAGATTGCTTTGCCTAAGGAATACATGGGTGAAGGAATTGACAGCGAGGTCAAGGAAACGATTCTGGCAGCAGCGAAGCACTTGGAAAGTCTAGGAGCTATCGTTGAAGAAGTCAGCTTGCCCCACAGTAAGTACGGAGTAGCAGTCTACTATATTATTGCTTCCTCTGAGGCTAGCTCCAACCTGCAGCGTTTTGACGGTATTCGCTATGGCTACCGCGCAGAAGGTATTGAAAATCTAGAAGATGTCTATGTCAAATCTCGCAGCGAAGGCTTTGGTGAAGAGGTGAAACGCCGCATCATGCTGGGAACTTTCAGTTTGTCATCTGGTTACTACGATGCTTACTTCAAGAAAGCTGGTCAGGTTCGTACCTTGATTATGCAAGATTTTGCTAAGGTTTTTGAAAAATACGATTTGATCTTAGGTCCAACTGCACCAACTGTAGCTTATGACTTGGGCAGTCAAAACCAAGATCCAGTGGCCATGTATCTGGCTGACCTGTTGACTATTCCAGTCAATCTGGCTGGTCTGCCGGGCATTTCAATCCCAGCTGGCTTTGCAGACGGTCTTCCTGTCGGCCTGCAGATGATTGGTAACCACTTCGATGAAGCGACCATCTATCAGGCAGCCGCAGCATTTGAAGCGACGACTGACTACCACAAACAGCAGCCAGTTATCTTTGGAGGTGAAAAATAATGAACTTTGAAACAGTTATCGGACTGGAAGTCCATGTTGAATTGAAGACCAATTCAAAAATTTTCTCACCGGCTCCAGCTCACTTCGGTGAGGATCCCAATGCCAACACCAATATCATTGACTGGTCTTTCCCAGGTGTTCTGCCTGTTATGAACAAGGGTGTCATTGACTATGGTATCAAGGCTGCTCTGGCCTTGAACATGGACATTCACCAAAAGATGCACTTTGACCGCAAGAATTACTTCTATCCGGACAATCCAAAAGCCTATCAAATTTCTCAGTTTGATGAGCCGATTGGCTACAATGGCTGGATTGAAATTGAGCTAGAAGACGGTACAACCAAGAAAATCCGTATCGAGCGGGCCCACTTGGAAGAAGATGCTGGAAAGAATACCCACGGCAGCGATGGCTACTCTTATGTGGACCTCAACCGTCAAGGAGTGCCACTGATTGAGATTGTATCCGAAGCAGATATGCGCAGTCCAGAAGAAGCTTATGCCTATCTGACTGCTCTCAAGGAAATCATCCAGTACACGGGCATTTCTGATGTCAAGATGGAAGAGGGCTCCATGCGGGTCGATGCCAATATTTCCATCCGTCCTTACGGCCAGGAAGAATTTGGTACCAAGACTGAGCTGAAAAACCTTAACTCCTTCAACTTTGTCCGTAAGGGTCTGGCATTTGAGGAAAAACGCCAGGCTGAAATCCTACGCAGTGGCGGTCAAATTCGTCAGGAAACCCGTCGTTATGATGAAGCAACTGGTGAAACCCTGCTCATGCGGGTCAAAGAAGGTTCCGCAGACTACCGTTACTTCCCAGAGCCGGATCTGCCTATCTTTGAGATTGAGGATGCTTGGATTGAGCAAGTACGCAGCAGCTTGCCAGCCTTTCCAAAAGAGCGTCGTGCCAAGTATGTGGGCGACTACGGTCTGTCTGATTACGACGCCAAGCAGCTGACAGCGACGAAGGCTGTGTCTGACTTCTTTGAAGCAGCTGTTGCGGCAGGCGGTGACGCCAAGGCTGTTTCTAACTGGCTCCAAGGAGAAGTGGCTCAATACCTCAATGCCGAAGGCAAGACTATTTCTGAAATTGAGCTGACACCCGAGAACCTGACTGAGATGATTGCTCTGATTTCAGACGGAACGATTTCCTCTAAGATTGCTAAGAAGGTCTTTGTCCATCTAGCCAAAAATGGAGGCTCTGCTAAAGAGTATGTACAGAAAGCAGGCCTGATTCAAATCTCAGACCCTGCCCAGCTTCTTCCAATCATCCAGCAAGTCTTTGCGGAAAATGAAAAAGCCATCAATGACTATAAGGGCGGCAATAAGAATGCGGCCAAGTCCCTGATTGGCCAGCTGATGAAGGCCACTAAGGGCCAAGCCAACCCACAAGTAGCACAAAAACTGCTCAATGAAGAGTTGGAGAAATTGTAGAAATAAGTAGAAAACCAGTCAAGAGGCTGGTTTTTGTATTTCAATTAGATATTTGATATAATAAGATAGATAAAAACAAAGGAGTTAGCTATGTCGGAAATTACAATTACGCGTGATACGGGTATGGTTGGTGTTGCTCAAAAAGTAGCGGTATATCTTAATGGTGAACTTGTACACAAACTTTCAAATAATTAAAGCAAAATTCTATCATTTGAAGGGAACAGTATTGAGCTACAGGTTGGACAAAGTTTTATGAAGTCTCATAAAATTCAAGTAAAAAATGGCCAAAAAGTACTTGTTAAAGCTTCTGGAATTCGTGCTATGCTAGGAATTCTTGGGATTATCTTAGGCTTACCTTATTTACTTCTTGAGATAGAGGGTTAATATTCCCAAATTTCAGCAGGAGCAGAATTTAACAGTTTCTAAATCATAGAAAAAATCGGTCAGAAATGACCGATTTTTCTCTTCTATGCTATAACAAACAAAGTGATATAATTAGAAGTATCAAATTTTTAAAATTAAAAATTTTTCTGAAATTCTGTTAATCATTTGACAAGAAAAATGAAAAGGCTTACAATTAATCTAATAATTTATAAAGCGAGGTATGTTTATGGCAAAAATGAATGCTGCGCGTTGGTATGGCGCTAAAGATGTTCGTATTGAAGAAGTGGATGTACCGGAAGTCCAACCGCATCAGGTTAAAATTGCGGTCAAGTTCACAGGAATCTGTGGAACTGACTTGCATGAATACCTGGACGGACCGATTTTTATTCCGACAGAAACAGAGCATGTCTACTCTGGGCAGAAAGCGCCTGTGACCTTGGGACATGAGTTTGCTGGGGAGATTGTTGAGGTCGGCAGTGCTGTGACACGGGTCAAAGTTGGCGATCGGGTGACAGTTGAGCCTATTTTAGCTAAGCATAATCTTGTCGGTGATTACAATCTGGACCCTAATCTAAACTTTGTCGGCTTGGCGGCAGACGGTGGTTTTGCAAAATACTGTGTTTTGGACGGAGACATTGTTCACAAAGTTCCAGACAGCCTTAGCTATGAGCAGGCAGCTTTGACAGAACCTGCTGCTGTGGCTGTTTATGCAGTTCGTCAGTCGGCTCTTAAGACGGGCGATACCGCAGTCGTCTTCGGTTTGGGACCAATTGGGCTCTTGATTATTGAGGCTTTGCGGGCAGCCGGTGCCTCTAAGATTTATGGAGTTGAATTATCTCCAGAACGCCAAGCCAAGGCAGAGGAACTTGGGGCGATTATTGTTCGGCCAGAAGAGGATGAAGACGTGGTAGCTGCTATTCATCGTTTAACTGGTGGCGGGGCAGATGTGTCTTATGAAGTGACAGGGGTGCCGGTTGTGCTGGGACAAGCTTTGGCTGCTGTCCACAAGGCTGGAGAATGTATGGTGGTTTCTATCTGGGAACGAGAAGCCAGCATCAACCCTAATGAATTTGCCATTCAAGAAAAATCGCTCAAGGGCATTATCGCATATCGACATATTTTCCCTAAGGTGCTGGAGCTGATGGAGCAGGGCTATTTCTCTGCTGACAAGCTTGTGACCAAGAAGATTAAGCTAGAGGATATTGTGCAAGAAGGCTTTATCGAGCTGACTCAGGACAAGGCGCAGATCAAGATTTTGGTATCGCCAGAGTAAAATCTTTGCTTAATCATGAGATGAAAATCAGTCAAAACTGGCTGATTTTTCTTTATGGTTTGTGTTGTAATAAGCAAAGATATAGAAAGAGGTTTAGGATGTCAAAAGTTTTGAAAGGGACCATATTTTTGAACCGCACCCCAAAAGTTAGATTTTTTCTGTCTAACTTTTGGGGTGCGGTTCAATTCAACTTCTTTTTATTTGGAGATCATTTTCCAGAAAAAATCAATGATATAGGTCAATCCGTAGGTATAGATAACGAGAGTGATGGGCTTGCAGAGAAGGATAATCAGCATGTACTTTTTGAAAGTCATCTTGGTCAGGGCGGCTAGCATGCAGAGAAAGTCGGCTGGACTGATGGGCCAAATCATCATGAAAATAAAGAAGCGCTCAAAGCGATTACCCTTATCCAGCCAGCCGATATATTTATCATAGGTGCGCTTGCTGACGACAGACTGGACAAAAGCCGGACCGTAGGTGCGCGCCAGATAAAATATCAGGGCGCAGCCAATGACAATACCGATATAGTTATAAATGGTGCCGACGATATGGCCGTAGATGAAAACACCAGCGACAGAGGTCAGGGCACCAGGTATAATGGGCACGACCGTCTGTAGAATCTGCAGGAAGATAAAGAGAGGCGGTCCCCAGATTCCAGCCTGCTGGATAAAGGCTGAGAGAGTTTCCTTGGACTGGAGGATGCCAACGAAATAGGCCCAAAGACAAAAAGCCACCGTTCCTAAAGCTCCAATGGCGGATGACCAGTTGATAATCTTTTGCAAAAGAGGGGAGACAGCCTGCATCTGTCTGTTTTTTTCTGCCATACAAACCTCCAGGACATTTATACTATCACCACTATAATATCATCTTTTGTCCTTTTTGTAACCTTTGAGACTGAAGGTGCCAAAAAGCCTGAAAGATGATATAATGATGTAATTAGTAAAGCATAAGTTTTCAAATAATCGTTCAAAATCAATGAAAAATCTGTAAGAGGAGAGCCTACAGTGGAAGAATATCTAAATTTATATCATCAAAAATTGTGGGAGGTCGCTAATGATAATATTGTAGGGGTCTTTATAAATCCTCTTATACTTTCTTTGGTATTATTTTTCTACCCTATTATTGTATATCATTTTGTAATAGAAAAGAAATAGGTTAAACTCTTGTTAATGATGTCAAGCATCCCCGTTATTTTTGGTCTTTCTTGCCTAATCATAGAATACAGAGATGTTTATAATCAAATCGTAAATTCTACATCTGATAAACATATGGTCTTTTTTCTTAACTATCAAGATAGAGAGGGACTCTTGGGCTATTCAAAAAATGACGAAGAAATCCAATTCGCAAGTGTTGATTGGAAATTGCATGAAAAAGATATCATAATGTTTGTAAATTCTAACGTTTTTTACACTGGATTATTAAATGATTTATCAGCAAAGTTACCAGGTGGACATCGACCAACTAGAATTATCCCAATTGTTCTGGTTGGTTATACAGAAAAAGATGAAATTTGGGAATCAATAGATATTCGTATAGCACCTGGAGATAATAAAGATGATTTTGAAAAGTTCTCTAAATTGATACACATCAAAAAAGAGGATACAATTAGCTCCAAATTTATATCCGATTTTCAGGAATTGTACCAAACAGATCTACAGATGGAGAAAAAGAATTATTAAAATTTCTCTTTTAGATTATGTAAGTAATTTCTCAATATTAAACTAATAGCTTCCACTTTTAGGAAGCTGTTCTCATTTGCTTGAAAAATAGAAAAGTGAACATCACCTATTCGCTCTAGAAGAAATAGGACCATGAGTGCCAAAAAGCCCATTTTATGCTATAATAATGAGAATACGAATTTTTGGAGAGAGATGTGGCGATTGAAGATTATATGCC
This sequence comes from Streptococcus sanguinis, assembly GCF_026781265.1. GTDB lineage: Bacteria > Bacillota > Bacilli > Lactobacillales > Streptococcaceae > Streptococcus > Streptococcus sanguinis_T. The sequence continues at coordinate 841,685 of NZ_JAKUVC010000002.1, read as the reverse complement.
GGACTTTGCGATCGAGGCAGTTTACGATTTGACAGTAGAGAGTTTGAAAAGACAGGGTATCAAAGCGGTTTTGGTGGATTTGGATAATACCCTGATTGCTTGGAATAATCCTGATGGGACCCCAGAGATGAAGAAGTGGCTTCATGATTTGCGGGACGCGGGCATTCGGATAATTGTGGTGTCCAATAATAACCAAAAACGGGTCAAGCGGGCTGTTGAAAAGTTTGATATTGATTATGTCTACTGGGCGATGAAACCCTTCACTTGGGGAATTGATCGGGCGCTCAAGCTTTTTCATTTTGAAAAAAAGGAAGTGGTTATGGTGGGCGACCAGCTCATGACGGATATTCGGGCAGCACATCGGGCCGGGATTCGTTCGATTTTAGTCAAACCCCTAGTTGAGCACGACTCTATCAAGACTCAGATCAATCGGGCGCGTGAACGCCGTGTGCTCAAGAAAATCACTGAAAAATACGGCCAAATTCAATACAAAAAAGGAATTTAAGCATGGAAGAACTTCTCTGTATCGGCTGCGGAGCCACTATTCAGACAGAAGATAAGGGCAAGCTAGGCTATACCCCTCAGTCAGCTCTAGAAAAAGGCTTGGAGACAGGTGAGCTTTATTGTCAACGCTGTTTCCGCCTGCGCCATTATAATGAAATCAGCGACGTCCAGCTGACGGATGATGACTTTCTGCGGCTTCTGCATGAGGTTGGAGATAGCGATGCCTTTGTCGTCAATGTTGTCGATATTTTTGACTTTAATGGATCGGTCATTCCTGGCCTGCCTCGCTTTGTCGCAGGAAATGATGTTCTCTTGGTCGGGAATAAAAAGGACATTTTGCCTAAGTCGGTCAAGGATAGCAATGTGACTCAGTGGCTGACGGAGCGGGCTCACGAAGAAGGCCTGCGTCCAGTCGATGTGGTCCTGACCTCTGCTCAGAACAAGCAGGCAATTAAGGACTTGATTGACAAGATTGAGCATTGCCGCAAGGGACGTGACGTTTATGTGGTTGGCGTGACTAATGTGGGCAAGTCCACTTTGATTAACGCCATTATTCAAGAAATCACGGGCGATAAGGATATTATTACGACTTCTCGCTTCCCTGGTACAACTCTGGATAAAATTGAGATACCTTTAGCAGACGGCAGTCATATCTATGATACACCGGGCATTATCCATCGTCACCAGATGGCTCACTATCTTTCTGCTAAGAATCTCAAATACATCAGTCCTAAAAAGGAAATCAAACCCAAAACCTACCAGCTCAATCCAGAGCAAACCCTCTTCTTGGGTGGCCTAGGCCGTTTCGATTTTGTGGCAGGTGACAAGCAGGGCTTCACGGCTTATTTTGACAATGAGCTTAAGCTCCACCGAACCAAGTTGGAAGGTGCCAGCGGCTTTTATGACAAGCATGTAGGCAGTCTCTTAGTGCCGCCGGTTGGCAAGGAAAAGGAAGAGTTTCCAGTCTTGGTTAAGCATGAATTTACCATCAAGGACAAGACGGATATCGTCTTTTCTGGTCTGGGCTGGATTCGCGTCAGTAGTCCTGCCCGAGTAGCTGGCTGGGCGCCAGAGGGTGTGGCGGTTGTCACTCGGAAAGCTATTATATAGTATTCAAGAAACAAAGGGGAATAAATCCCCTTAAAATAAGGAAGGAAAAGGCTATGAACAGTGGGGGAAAAGTAGGTCCCAACTGTCTCATACCTTATAGAAGAACATGACACTAACATCAAAACAACGTGCCTTTCTCAACAGTCAGGCACATAGTCTCAAACCTATCATTCAGATTGGGAAAAATGGACTCAATGACCAAATCAAAACCAGCGTCCGTCAGGCACTGGATGCGCGAGAGCTGATTAAGGTTACGCTCTTGCAAAACACGGATGAGAATATTCACGAGGTCGCGGAAATTCTGGAAGAGGAAATCGGAGTAGATACAGTGCAGAAGATTGGTCGAATCTTGATTCTCTACAAGCAGTCCAGCAAGAAGGAAAATCGCAAACTCTCTGTCAAAGTCAAGCAAATTTAAGGAAAAATTTCTGTGGAGATATCAGCCTATGGCTATTGAATTACTGACCCCCTTTACCAAGGTGGAATTAGAACCAGAAGTTAAAGATAAGAAACGCAAACAGATTGGCATACTAGGCGGGAATTTCAACCCTGTCCACAATGCTCATTTGGTCGTGGCGGATCAGGTCCGACAACAGTTAGGCTTGGATCAGGTCCTGCTCATGCCAGAGTACGAGCCGCCCCATGTAGATAAGAAAGAGACCATTGATGAAAAGCATCGGCTGAAAATGCTGGAGCTGGCTATTGAGGGCATTGAAGGCTTAGGGATTGAAACCATTGAGCTGGAACGGAAGGGAATTTCTTACAGCTACGACACCATGAAGCTACTGACAGAGCAACATCCAGATGCGGACTATTACTTTATCATCGGTGCGGATATGGTGGACTATCTGCCCAAGTGGTACCGGATTGATGAGCTGGTTGAGCTGGTTCAGTTTGTCGGGGTTCAGCGACCGCGTTACAAGGCGGGGACTTCTTACCCTGTTATCTGGGTGGATGTGCCGCTTATGGATATTTCCTCCAGCATGGTACGGGATTTTCTGGCTCAGGGACGGACTCCTAATTTCCTGCTGCCTCAGCCGGTGCTAGACTATATCGAGAAAGAGGGGCTTTATCTATGACCTATGAAAGCTATATCAGTATGGGCCGTGAGGCCTTGCTGGCTAAGATGGAAACAGTCATGTCTGAGAAACGCTTGCGGCATTGCCTAGGCGTGGAAAAGGCCGCTCGTGAATTAGCGGAGCGCTTCGGTCTTGACGTCGAAAAAGCGGGTCTAGCAGGACTCCTGCACGATTATGCCAAAAAGGTTTCAGATGAGGATTTCCTATCCTTGATTGATAAATATCAGCTGGATCCTGACCTGAAAAACTGGGGCAATAACGTCTGGCATGGCATGGTGGGCATTTATAAGATTCAGGAAGACTTAGGCATCGAAGATGCCGAGATTCTGCGAGCTATCGAGATTCATACAGTAGGCAGTGGCACCATGTCTGAGCTGGACAAGGTCGTCTATGTAGCCGACTACATTGAGCATAACCGGGACTTTCCGGGAGTGGACAAGGCCAGAGAGCTGGCTCAGCGTTCGCTCAATCTAGCTGTGGCCTATGAAACAGCAAGGACCGTGGAGCATCTGGCCCATAAGGGAATGCCCATCTATCCGCAGACCTTGGAGACCTACAATGCCTTTGTAGGGTATTTGAAGGAAATAAAAGAATGAAAACAGCTCTAATCATTATAGATGTACAAAATATCTTAGTGGAGACAGGTTTTCAGTCTGATAAAATGATGGATAAAATTTCCTTTCTGCAGCATCAGGCTAGGAGTAAAGGTGTCGAAATTATCTATATTCAGCATATTGAAAATCCAGAAGATAGTGAATTGGAAACTTGGGAGTTGTCTCCTCTCTTAAATCGGAAGTCAGACGAAAAGGTCTTTCAGAAGAAGTATAATAGTATATTTAAAGAGACTGGTTTAAAAGACTACTTGGATAAAGAAGATATTGGTCGTCTAGTTTTATGTGGAATGCAGACGGAATATTGTGTAGATGCATCGGTTAAAGTTGGATTTGAATTTGATTATAAACTTATCATTCCAGAAGGTGCTTTTACAACTTTTGATGGAGAAGAGGCTTCGGCAGAAAAAATAAATACTTTTTATCAAAAAATTTGGAACAGACGTTTTGCGGAAGTTCTAGATTACAAAAACATTTTTAATTAAAGAGGAACTATGAAAGAACAAGAATTATTGGAACTGGTCGTGAAGGCGGCCGATGAAAAGCGTGCAGAAGATATTGTGGCTTTGGACTTGCAAGGTCTGACTACTGTGACAGATTATTTTGTCATCGTCAGCTCTATGAACAGCCGTCAGCTGGATGCAGTCGCTGAAAATATCCGCGAGAAAGCTGCTGAGGCTGGTGTTTCTGCTGGTCATGTTGAGGGAGATGCAGCTGGTGGCTGGGTTCTCTTAGACTTAGGTGGCGTGGTCGTCCATGTTTTTTCTGAGGAAATGCGAGCGCATTACAATCTGGAAAAACTCTGGCATGAAGCAACTGGCGTGGATGTTGCGGCTTTATTGGAAGAAAAAAACAACTGATTTTTGCCCTTAGGCAGAAAGCAGAATTTAGCTCAGTCAGCCTGCTGGCTGGGCTATTTTTGAAAGGAAAAGTATGGCAACTTATGAAACCTTCGCGTCGGTTTACGATGCGATTATGGATGATTCTTTGTATGAGAAGTGGACGGATTTCAGCCTGCGTCATTTTCCCAAGGATAAGAAAAAGCTGCTGGAGCTGGCTTGTGGAACGGGCATTCAGTCTATTTATTTTAAGCAGGCTGGTTTTGATGTGACGGGGTTGGACCTGAGTCAGGAAATGCTGGATTTGGCGGAGAAGCGTAGCAGAGAGGCAGGTTTTGACATTCCCTTTATCCAGGGCAATATGCTGGATTTGAGTGGTGTCGGTCAGTTTGACTTGGTGACTTGTTATTCAGACTCGATTTGCTATATGGAGGACGAAGTCGATGTCGGTCAGGTTTTCACTCAAGTCTACCAGCATCTAAATGAGGGCGGCCGCTTTATCTTTGACGTGCACTCGATTTACCAGATTGACGAGGTTTTTCCAGGCTATTCTTATCATGGAAATGCTGAAACCTTTGCCATGGTCTGGGATTCTTATGCGGACGAACCGCCTCACTCCATCGTGCATGAGCTGACCTTCTTTGTCCAAGACGAGGATGGGCGCTTCACGCGCCATGATGAGGTGCATGAGGAACGGACCTATGAGATTCTGACCTATGATATCTTACTGGAGCAGGCTGGCTTTAAGAATGTCAAGGTTTACGCGGACTTTGAGGACAAGGAGCCGACAGACAAGAGCGCTCGCTGGTTCTTTGTGGCGGAGAAATGAGATGACAGTTACCGGTATTATCGCGGAGTTTAATCCTTTTCATAATGGGCACAGATATCTGCTGGAGCGGGCTTCTGGGCTGAAAATTATTGCCATGAGCGGCAATTTTGTTCAGCGGGGTGAACCGGCTATCGTGGACAAATGGACTCGGGCTCAGATGGCTTTAGAAGCTGGAGCGGATCTGGTCCTTGAGCTACCTTTCTTGGTCAGTGTTCAGGCGGCGGACTTTTTCGCTAAGGGGGCAGTAGACATCTTAGAGAGACTGGGCATTGATCATCTAATGTTTGGAACTGAGGAAGTACTGGATTATGAGAGTATTTCTGGGGTCTATGGTCAAAAGGCAGAGCAGATGGAGGCTTATCTGGCTGGTTTGCCTGATTCCCTATCCTATCCCCAGAAGACTCAAGCTATGTGGCAGGAGTTTGCAGGGCTCAATTTCTCAGGCTCCACTCCCAATCATATCTTAGGCTTGGCCTATGCCAAGGCTGTGGCGGGAAGAGATATAAAACTGTGTCCGATTCAACGTCAGGGAGCTGGCTATCATTCCTTGTCAGCTGATCAGGAGTTTGCCTCCGCAACTGCCCTTCGTCAGAATCTGGATCAGCCAGACTTTCTCAAGAAATTCACCCCAGCCCATCACTTGCTTGAAGCGGCTCCCAAGGTGACCTGGTCGGAGTTTTTTCCTTATCTCCGTTACCAGATAGTGACTTGTCCGGATTTGACAGATTTTTACCAGGTCAACCAAGAGTTGGCCGTTAGGATTAGAGAGGCCTTGAAAAACAGTGAGACTATAGAAGAGTTGGTTGAGCAGGTGGCGACCAAGCGCTATACCAAGGCTCGGGTCCGTCGTCTGCTGACCTATATCCTGGTCGGAGTTAGGCAAGAAGAGCTTCCATCAGGTGTTCATATTTTAGGCTTTTCCGAGCAGGGGCGCCAGCATTTGTCCCAGCTTAAGGGAAAAGTTGAATTGGTCAGCCGTATCGGCAAGGTGCCGTGGGACAGTTTGACCCAGCAGGCTGATAAGGTCTATCAACTAGGAAATCCTGCACTTATGGAACAAAATTTTGGACGGGTTCCGATTATGAAAGATAAGTAAGGCTGAATATTCAGCCTTTTTGCTTTGTTTGCGATGGTAAATAAAAAATGGTATAATAAACAAATAAACTTGTTTTCACTAAGGAGCATGATCTGCTTTTTAGTGGTTTGATTGTAGGTATGAAAGCTAACATTCGGTCAATAAAACATTGCTATGCTGATTTAATGCTTATCTTTCCTATCCATGTCTCAAAGGAGGAAGACTCATGAAAATTCAAAAGATTACCTTTATGGCACTTACTGCTTTACTGACGCTTAGTTTAGGTGCTTGTAGCTTGATTGGGCAGAAGCATTCTCAAAAGAATCAGGGTGGGACGGAGAATAGCTCCCGTGAGATCCAAAAGAATACTTCTTCTGACGATATTGAAGAACTCTTGGAGAAAGCAGAAACTGCGAATGAAGATCTAACTTCAATGAAAATGAAGGTAAAACTATCTATCACTGTAGATGGTTCCAATAAAACTCAAACGATGAGCGGAGATCTTCTCTATGATAAAAGCACAGATGAACTGGCCAAGGCACATTTAATCATAGATGGAAAAGAGGGCGGTCAGGAGAGTTATCAAGAAGCGATTATGCCAGGCGGAGAGAATAAACTTTTGTATACTCGTTCTTCTAAAAATGGAACATGGTCTAAGCAAGAAATGGGAAGCGGTGCAGATTATTATGTTCAGCCCGACTATTTCAAACTCATGGATGGCTTTTATCAAATGGCCGATGATGTCACTGTAAAGGAAAGCGGTGATGAATATATCTTTAAATTAAGCAGTAAAAATGCTGACTTGCTGGGGCTTTTTGGTGAAGAATTCAAACTAGAGCTGTCAGGTGTTACTCAGGCAGATATGGATAAGAAGTTAGAAGTACGCTTGGATAAAAAGACCTTATTCTTAAAAGAATTTAAGCTAGGTTTATCTTATAGAGGTGAAAAAGGTAGTATGGATGTTCAAACAGATACTCAATATTCTGACTGGAATAAGGTAGAGGAAGATGAGTTTAAGGCGCCTCAGTAAAGCATAAGCAAAACTATTAGCTGAGAAAGAAAGGAAAAGTCATGCCTTTATTGTTTGCTTTTCGCTACCGTAGAGGACTCTATTTGACCATAGTCATCTTGGCATCTGTCTTTTTAGCCTTAAGTACTATTTTCGGAACTTTAGCTTACTTTATACTATTTTCTTTCGAAAAGGCCATGCCTGGAGCAGGAATACGCTCGTTCAGTTTGCCTTTTATACTTGCTTTTTTCATGACTGTTATAGTCGAAATCTTTGCAATAGTCCATGCGGGTCGCAAGCTGAGCAAAAAGTGCTTTGTTCTTGTAGGAACAGAATGGGGCCTGACCGTGCGAGGCGCTTTGTTGAAAGAGCATAGCTTTGCTTGGAATCAACTGGAAAGTGTTTTTTACCGGCCGGCTTGGGGAAGAACTTCTGATGGGCAGGCTTCTTTTCGACTGGGAGTCAGGTACTATCGGAGAGAATACCTATATGTCAAGCCTTATCATGGCAAGTCCGTTCGAGTAGACGTCACTTTTTTAGATGGCAGAATAGAGGATGTTTTTGCCTGCTTAAGCAGATGCAAACCGGATTTGCCTATTGTGAAAAATTATCAGTGATATTTTTGATGGATTTCGGTAAAGGTCAGTTATGATAGACCTGTCGGTTTCGGGAAATAGAATTCATCGTCCAGTTGCTGTTTTAGCGACTGGATTTTTTATGGAAGGAAAACTGAAATCAATTTTATCTCGATTTCAGGCTAACAAGAGTTGAAGAATACAACCAGAATCTTCTAGAAGCTATCATTTTTTCTTAGTGATTTTTCTGATTCCCTGTGTTATAATAAGAAAGATTAAAAATGTAATTTATCAAAAGGAGAATCTCCAATGGGACGTAAATGGGCCAATATTGTGGCAAAGAAAACGGCCAAAGACGGCGCAAACTCAAAAGTATATGCTAAGTTTGGTGTGGAAATCTATGTAGCAGCTAAAAAGGGTGATCCAGATCCAGAGTCTAACACAGCTTTGAAATTCGTCATAGACCGAGCTAAACAAGCTCAGGTGCCGAAGCATGTCATTGACAAGGCCATTGATAAGGCAAAAGGGAACACGGACGAAACCTTTACTGAAGGTCGCTATGAAGGATTTGGGCCAAGCGGTTCTATGCTGATTGTCGATACCCTGACTTCAAATGTCAATCGGACTGCAGCCAATGTCCGTGCTGCTTTTGGTAAAAATGGCGGCAATATGGGAGCTAGCGGCTCTGTATCTTATCTTTTTGATAATAAAGGCGTGATTGTCTTTGCTGGGGACGACGCTGACAGTGTCTTTGAACAGCTGCTGGAAGCGGATGTGGATGTTGATGATGTTGAAGCAGAAGAAGGAAGCATCACTGTCTATACAGCGCCAACCGACCTTCACAAGGCCATCGTGGCTCTGCGTGAATCTGGTATTCAAGAATTCCAAGTAACTGAGCTGGAAATGATTCCTCAGTCTGAAGTAGAGTTGACCGGTGAAGACCTCGAAACCTTTGAAAAACTTTATAGCGTTTTAGAAGACGATGAAGATGTCCAAAAAATCTATACGAATGTAGATGGATTCTAACTTTAGATATGCACTTTATTTGTTGTTTCTAAATAGCAAAACGTCTTATTTGAGCAAAATGTAATAAAAAGATTTACCGAACTTATTAAGTGTGATAAAATAGAGAAAAATAATTTAAGGAGTTACTATGAAAAGAATCTTTAAATATGCACTATTACTAACAACTGCTGCTAGCTTAACAGGTTGTGCATTTGTTCCTAAGCAGAAAAATAATTCAACTTCAGGTGCTGAAGACAAACAAACTTCAAAAAGTGTTTCTAGTAATGGTCAAGTTGAAATAACAATCAAAGATGGAGAATATATTTTACCATCAGAGGGCAGTTCTGACTCTAAATATTTAGCTTTGTCACTTGAATTTAAAAATAAAACGAATAAAAAGCTAAACATTTCTAGCACAGACATTAGTTTGTATGATTCAAAAGATGAAAAAGTTGAACCTGAAAGAGTCTATAGCGATTCAGATAAATTTAAAACGTTGAGTTATAATGACTTAGCGAAAGGAAAAACGATTTCTGGATATGTAGTCTTTGAAGTTGATAAGGATCAGAAATATGAACTCCATTACTCACCAGCTTCATATACTACCGAAGATGAAGTGAAAGAAGTCCATCTTAAAGTTGATCCATCAAAATATACGGATGATGTTGATGAAATAAAAAATGTAGCTTCAGAGTATGTGAATGCAGTCTTTCTTGGTGGAGAAGCAAGTGGAAAGGATGCAAAAAAATCTGATAAGAAAAAAGATGGAGTACCTTTAGGAAATGATCTAGAGAAATCTAAAACAGAATTCCGAACTAAATTTGCTGAAACTTTTAAACGTCGACTATATAATTATCCTTTCACAGAAGAAGAAACAAATGCGTTTATTGATGCTTATATAAAAGCAAATGCTAAACGTGCTAATATTACCTACACAGTAAAAGAATATTTCCCAGATCATGCGGTTGTAGTAGTTCAACCAGAAGTCATTGGACTTAAAGGGATTACTAGAGATTATCTTAGTAATTTCTATAACCAACATCGTTCAGAATATGGAAGTCTCTCAGATGCTTATAAAGCGGCTGATAAGGCATTGGTAGATGAAACGACGGCTAGCCTAGATTCTCGTCCTTTAGCAACGAGCGAAAGTATCAGTCGTGAGGGTTATAAGATGAAGTTGGTTCGTAAGGACGGAAAATGGATAGTTGAAACGCAAGATTATGGTTATGGTTCCTTTATGACTGTATTCATGGGTGATTTCTAAAATTATTTATAAAAGACTTTAGATATGCAGACCCTGATAAGCTTTATCAGGGTCTTTGTCAACTGTAGTGGGTTGCTAAAAAGTCATATTCTGGTGAGGATTAAATCAGTCCTCTCCTTTTTGATATTCAAAGCGATGAGGATTCTAGTTTTAAAATTGTCAAAGTTCCGAAAGCCGAAAGCGTTGCGCTTGATGAGGTTGTTAGTAGCTTCTAGTTTTGCATTTGAGCAGGATAATCCAGCTTAGCGATGATTTCTTTATGAGTTCCAGCATCTAGAACATCCAAGATTATGATGTTAGGGTCTTTTATTCCGAGTAAGTTTGTGATAAAATTGAACTGTTCCATAAGAGTCTTTCTAATGATGGTTTTGTCGCTTTTCATTATAGGTTTTATGGGACTTTTTTTCTACAACAAATAGGCTCCATCATTCCTACAGTGGTTTTACCCACTACAGAAATTATAGAGCCGCTTTATCAGGGTCTTTGATTACCTTTGTTTATGATAAATGTTGTTTTTGAAGTGAGATTCTCTCCTTAAATAGGACATTTTAGATTTAATCAGAATACTCAAGATTTAACAAACTGAATGTTAAGCAGTAGTAGAGAAAAAATTAACTAGAAAGTCAGCACTAAAAATTATTAAACTTAGAATTGAATGTGAATGGACTTAATGAACGTTGGTTTTTAGAAGGAGTCTGCCATGAAAAAATTTTATGATAAACTGATGCAAACGCGGCATTATCTTCATCAGCATCCAGAACTGTCTGGGCAGGAATTTGAAACGACAGCTTTCCTAAGAAGCTATCTGGAAGATTTGGAGATTAGGATTTTAGAATCCGGTCTGAAAACTGGCCTAGTTGCCGAGGTTGGCTCTGGCAAGCCAGTTATTGCCCTGAGGGCTGATATCGATGCTCTGCCCATTTTGGAGCGGACAGGTCTGCCTTACGCCAGTCAGAATGCAGGTGTCATGCACGCTTGCGGCCATGATTTTCATCAGACCAGCCTTTTGGGGGCAGCGGAGCTGCTCAAGTCTATGGAAGGAGATTTGAGAGGGACAGTTCGTCTGATTTTTCAGCCAGCTGAGGAAACTTCTCAGGGAGCCAGTCAGGTTCTTGCGACTGGTTTACTGGACGATGTGTCTGCTATTATCGGCTTTCACAATATGCCCCAGCTCAAGGCGGGACAGTTGGCGCTTAAAGCTGGAGCCATGATGGCTGGAGTTGAGAAGTTCAAGGTGGAGGTAGAAGGCGTCAGCAGCCATGCGGCTAGGCCAGATCTGGGTGTTGATACAGTATTGACCTTGACTAGTATGATTCAAAATCTGCAGCCTCTAGTGGCCCGCACAGTATCTCCTTTTGAAGCAGCTGTCTTATCTGTGACTCATATCGAAGCAGGAGCTACCTGGAATGTACTGCCGCAGTCGGGCTTTTTTGAAGGGACTATCCGTAGCTTCAATCCGACCTTGCAGCAGCGTCTCAAGGAAGATTTTATCCGAATTGTAGAGAATACAGCGGAGAATTTTGGAGCTCAAGTCAGGATTTCTTGGGACCATACTCCGCCAGTGACCTATAATGATCCCGAATTAGCCGAGCTGCTCTATGAGCACTCACAGAATCTGGCTGAGGTCCTACCAGCCAGTCCATCCTCGGCTGGAGAAGATTTTGCCTTTTATCAGGAGGAGCTTCCAGGCGTCTTTGCCTTTATCGGCTCAAATGGTGCGGAAAATGCTCCTGACCTCCATCACGACAGCATGGTCATTGACGACGAAGCCTTCAAAGTTTCCGTTCCTTACTATGTGGAGAGCGCCCTCTTTCTCCTGCAGTACTACAGGCAGAAAGTCTAGTGAATGGCTGTCTCAAAGCTGATAAAGAAAAGCTATCACCTCCATAAAAAATATATAATGGTCAAGCTTCTTCTTATTTGATATGATAAAGAAAGACTTTTTAGGAGGAATTCGAAATATGAACCTGAAGAAAACCTTGAAATACTTCTCTCTGGCAGCCGTCAGTGTCTTGGCCCTTGGTGCCTTGGTGGCTTGCTCATCATCAAGTGAGAAAAAAACAGAGAAAACAAAGGTAGAAGTCGGAACAGTGGGAACGACCAAACCATTTTCATACGAGGATAAAGACGGTAAACTGACTGGCTACGATATCGAAGTCCTTCGTGCTATCTTTAAGGACTCAGACAAGTATGAAGTCAATTTCAATAAGACCAAGTGGGCTTCAATATTCTCAGGTCTGGACAGCGACCGCTATCAGATTGGTGCCAATAATATCAGCTATTCTGAAGAACGGGCTAATAAATATCTCTATGCTAGTCCATATGCGAAAAATCCAACAGTTTTAGTTGTCCGTAAGGGTGAGGGAATCAAATCGCTGGATGACATTGGCGGCAAGTCTACTGAGGTTGTTCAGGGGACTTCGACAGCTCAACAACTAGAGGACTACAACAAGGAACATAGCGATAAACCGACAAAAATCAATTATACGGACGGAACCATTCAGCAAATCTTGGCCAATCTGAATGACGGCCGTACGGACTATAAGATTTTTGAGCGCATAACTGTAGAGTCTATTATCAAAGACCAAGACTTGAAAAATTTGGAAGTGATTGAACTTCCAAGCGACCAGCAGCCTTATGTCTATCCGATTATTGCAAGCGGTCAGGAAGACTTGCAAAAATTTGTCAACAAGCGAATCAAAGAACTCTATGAGGATGGTACGCTTGAAAAATTATCGCAAGAATTCTTTGGCGGCTCTTACCTGCCAGATGCAAAAGACATCAAGTAAGAAATCCCATCAAGTCCAGTCTGCATTTGGCTGATTAGACTTTGAACCAAGAAATACGATAAGGGCGGGGAAGCTTATTTCCCCAGCCCTTTATCTGCTGTTAATAGGAGTAACGCATGCCTTTCTCAACCGAGACTGAACAAATCAAGAAATTTGAAAACGACGAGGTAGCCCAGCACTATTTTGAAGTGCTGCGGACCTTGATCTCTAAAAAATCGATCTTTGCCCAGCAGGTTGGCCTGCAGGAAGTAGCTAACTATTTGGGAGAGATTTTTACAGCTGCAGGTGCCAAGGTCATGATTGACGACAGCTATACTGCTCCATTTATTTTGGCGGAGTTTCTTTCTTCAAATCCTGCTGCTAAGACCATTATTTTCTACAACCACTACGATACAGTGCCGGCAGATGATGATCAGCCATGGACAAATGATCCTTTTACATTGTCGGTTCATTACGGGGTCATGTATGGGCGAGGAGTAGATGATGACAAGGGGCACATTACCGCTCGCCTGACGGCTGTTCGCAAGTATATTCGAGAGCACGGTGATTTGCCGGTCAATATCATTTTTATGATGGAAGGGTCAGAAGAGTCTGCTTCGACAGATTTGGATAAATATCTGGCCAAGCATCGCAAACGCCTGCGAGGAGCGGATTTGCTGGTTTGGGAGCAAGGCAGCCGCAACAATCTTGGACAGCTGGAAATCTCGGGCGGTAACAAGGGGATTGTTACCTTTGACATGACGGTCAAAAGTGCAGATGTAGATATTCATTCCAGCTTCGGTGGGGTTATCAATTCAGCTTCTTGGTATTTGCTCAATGCTTTATCCAGCTTGCGCAGTCCAGACGGCCGCATCTTAGTTGAAGGCATCTATGAGCAGGTTCAAGAGCCAAATGAACGAGAGCTGGCCCTAATTGAGGAATATGCCCTGCGGACTCCTGAAGAGTTGAGTCAAGTCTATGGCTTGAAATTGCCAGTTCTATTGGACGAACGTAAGGAATTTCTCCGTCGATTTTACTTTGAGCCTTCGCTGAATATTGAAGGCTTCGGATCAGGCTATCAAGGCCAAGGGGTCAAGACCATTTTACCTTCAGATGCCCAGGCTAAGATGGAGGTTCGTCTGGTGCCAGGTCTGGAACCACAAGATGTTTTGGACAAGATTCGTCAGCAGCTGGATAAAAATGGCTATCCAGCGGTTGAGCTGACCTATACCTTGGGAGAGATGAGTTATCGCAGCGACATGAGTGCGCCTTCCATTCTCAATCTTATCGAGCTGGCTAAAGATTACTACCAAGAGGGCATCTCTGTTCTGCCGACTTCAGCTGGAACTGGTCCGATGCACACGGTCTATGAGGCCTTGGAGGTTCCTATGGCGGCTTTCGGACTTGGCAATGCCAATAGTCGAGATCATGGCGGAGATGAGAATGTGAAAATTGCTGACTACTATACGCACATAGAGCTCATTCAGGAGCTGATTGGCAGTTATCGTCGAGCTGACTAGCGGGAAAGGAAGGCTTATGCTATACTCTATAAGAAAAGACAAACTGAAGCAGGCTGGCTTCTTTTACCTCTTTTATTTCTTAGCCATGATCTTAGGCGTTTTGGTTGGGATTCTATTTGACCGCTCCGGCAATATGTTTTACGCTCCAGCTTTTACAGCTTTCTTTGGCGTAGTTCTGTTCATCTTCTATACAGAGAAAATAAAGACCTTCGGCCTAATCAGCGGCCTAGGCTGTCTGCTAGGTCTCTTCTTTCTGCTCAGTCGACATGGCTTTGGAGCCTTTCTACCGGGTTTGATTTGTGGTATTTTAGCGGATATGATAGCTCGGTCAGGCAGCTATCAAAAGACCGTTAGAAGCTTGCTGTCTTTTATGGTTTTCAGCTTTAGCACAGCGGGTCCTATTTTCCTAATGTGGCTGGCGCCCAAGCAGTATGAAGCTAGTCTTCTTGCCAGAGGAAAGACTCAAGCTTATATCGAGCAAGTCATGCTTAAGCCAGAACCCAGCTTAGTCCTCTGGTTTATAGCCAGCATTTTACTGGGCGCTTTACTTGGAGCCCTGTTAGGAAGGAAGATCCTCAAAGCAAGACTTTCCAAGTCAGCTTCGGCCTAAATACCATTGAAAATATAACTAAGGAGAAAACATGAACAATATACTCGTACTCCAGTCGGACTTTGGTCTGGTAGATGGAGCTGTGTCAGCCATGATTGGAGTGGCGCTAGAAGAGTCGCCCACTCTGAAAATTCATCATCTGACTCACGATATCACCCCTTACAATATCTTTGAGGGAAGCTATCGTCTCTTTCAGACAGTTAATTACTGGCCAGCAGGAACGACCTTTGTGTCGGTAGTAGACCCGGGCGTTGGCTCCAAGCGTAAGAGTGTGGTAGCCAAGACTAAAAAGGGTCAGTACATCGTCACGCCTGATAACGGCACCCTGTCTTTCATCAAGAAGCATGTCGGCATTGAGGCCATTCGGGAAATTTCTGAAGTGGAAAATCGCCGCAAGGATACGGAACATTCCTACACTTTCCACGGCCGTGATGTCTATGCCTATACGGGTGCTAAGCTAGCCAGCGGCCATATCAGCTTTGAAGAGGTTGGACCAGAACTCAAGGTCGAAGACATCGTCGAAATTCAGGTAGTAGAGACTACGCTTGCGGAGAATTATGTCAGCGGAGCTATTGATATCCTGGATGTTCGCTTCGGCTCTCTCTGGACCTCTATCACCCGTGAGGAATTCTGCACCTTGGAACCGGAATTTGGTGACCGCTTTGAAGTTACCATTTACAATAATGACATGCTGGTTTATCAAAACCAAGTAACCTATGGCAAGTCCTTTGCGGATGTCCGCATAGGCCAGCCTATCCTCTATATCAACTCCCTCTACCGGGTCGGCTTAGCGATTAACCAAGGTTCCTTTGCTAAGGCCTACAATGTTGGTGTCGGTGCCCAGTGGCATATTGAAATCAAGAGAATTGAAAATTAAGGAAGAAGAAAATGAAAAATAATACAATCAGAAACGTAGTCGCAACAGGAATTGGAGCAGCCCTATTCGTGGTCATCGGAATGATCAATATCCCAACGCCTGTGCCCAATACCAGCATCCAGCTCCAATACCCTCTGCAAGCTCTTTTTAGCGTCATCTTTGGACCAATCGTCGGTTTCCTTATGGGCTTCATTGGCCATGCCATTAAAGACGCTATGAGCGGTGGCGGACTCTGGTGGTTCTGGATTGCTGGCAGCGGGGTCTTCGGTCTATTGGTTGGCTTCTTTAGAAAATTCTTCCAAGTGGAAGAAGGCAAATTTGAAGTCAAGGACATTATCCGCTTTAACTTGATTCAGTTTGGAGCCAATGCAATCGCTTGGCTAATCGGCCCAATTGGTGACGTGATTGTATCTGGTGAGCCGGTCAATAAGGTTATTGCTCAAAGTATTGTAGCAATTCTAGTGAATTCTGCGACAGTAGCAGTAATCGGAACTGTCTTGCTAACCGCTTACGCTCGCACCCGCACACGCGCAGGAAGTTTGAAAAAGGATTGATTACATCAAAAATTGAAAGATTGGGAGAATTCCCAGTCTTTTTTTGTACAAAATAAAAGATAAAATGTAATTTATATATTGCATTATTTAAAATATATTGTATAATAGAGTTATAATGATGAAAGGAACTATAGCATGAATAGGAAAATAAATCATCTGTTTATTCCTCTTACTTGGCTAGTATTAGCTGTTGTGTTTATAATTCTAGGGATAATTCAGAAAAATCAAATGTGGTTTATTTTGGGATTTAGTGACATCACTTTTGCTTGTGCTTTCTATGTTATATTCGGGCAAAAGAAAGACGATAAGGACGATGGCCATGGCAAAAAATCTTAGACTAAAAATGGCACGAGCTGAGCATGATATGACCCAGGGGGACTTGGCAGATGCTATCGGAGTGACCCGCCAGACCATTGGCCTGATTGAGGCGGGTAAGTACAACCCCAGCCTCAGTTTATGCTTAGCGATTTGCAAGTGTCTTAACAAGACACTAGATCAGTTGTTTTGGGAGGAGTAAAATGAGAGTGATGAAGAAGATGAAGAAGCGGCCTTTTATAACAGATGAACGGATAGAGAAGTTAGACGGTAAAGTTGCTGGGGAACTAGTACTAGGAATCTTCCTCCTCCTATCAATCTCTATTTTTTTCAAAGCCTATATCCTGCAATTGGACTTACTGGCTTATCTGCCAGAGACTATTCTGATTATCCTAGTAGGTCTATATGCCTTGTTTCGTCGCTTAAGTCTTGGTATAGATGTTCGTGATATGGTGAGGGAGGAAAAATGGTCGGAGCGTTTTGGCGGTGGAGTCATCTTTGCTCTCATCCTTGTGGGCATTGATTTCTTTGGACAGCGAGAAAGCCTGGCTAGCATGTTGAGCCTTTTGTATCTGCTCAAGCTGGCTCTTACAATGATGCTTTTTATACTGGGGAGCTTGACCATGGATAAGGTCAGCCTGTATCTCAATCACAAACGTCAGAAAAAGCTAAATAAGGAATTGGAGGTTGAAGAATGACTTGGTGGAAACGATTGTTGTGGGTTGGATGCGTTTGCTTAGCATTGCTGCTGTATGTATTACCCATGCTGGTTCAGCACGTCGTAAGAATTTATGAATTTCCAAGATTGTGGACCATTCTTCTTGGTATTTTCCTAATTTTTATCACTTCGCTAGTCTTTGGTGTACTGGCAAAGAAGGCTGGTATTTTATCTCAGTCTGGCAAAGCTTTTCAAAAAGGGGACGGGAAGAGAATCATTTTAGGCTTTCTAGGTATGATTCTTGTGTCTTTTCTTGGAACGTTTCTTTTGAACCTAATCCACGGTGAGGAAACAACGGTGAATCAAGCATCTATAATAGAAGAGTTCCAAAGAGGGGATATGATTTTGTTGCCCATCACACTTGGGATTTTAGCACCTATTGCAGAGGAAATAATTTTTCGTGGAATCATTCCTCTAAAAATCTTTAAAGGTTATGAGGGTTGGGGTTACATCATGGGCGGCCTGATCTTTACTCTTTTTCATGGGCCAACCAATATTATGTCTTTTGTGATTTATGGTGGATCCTCAGTGATTTTGACCTGGCTGGCTTATCGAACTCGGCGCTTGGAAGTCAGTATTGCAGTTCACATGCTGAATAATGGACTTCCTGCCATTATCATGTTTTTGATAAGTGTTTTTGGAATACCTAGATAGGAGATAGAGATGAAAATCAAGCTTATCAAACGTCAAATCTTAGACGAACGGGAAGAGCAGCTTGTCAACAAGGCTGGCATGGAGGCTTTTAGTCTCTTGTTGTATGGTGGTTTAGCCTTATATGCTGGTTCTGTAGCTATGAATACTGGCGCCATTCACTATTAGCCCTTCTTGGTGCTGATTGCCATTGCCTCTCTTTATTTCATATGTCGCGCTCAGCATCTGGGAGCTAATTATTACAATAGTTTCAGTCTGACTATCTGGGGCTTACTGGTTTCGACAGGTTTTCTGACCTTCTTGATTGCTTGCCAGAATTTCCAACTGAATCATGCTATTTATCATAATAGTGTTTTTCACCCCATGTTTCTATTTGTTATTTTAATTACTTTTGTCATTCACTTTCCCTTTATGCTGCTGGTCAATATTTTCTTGGAGTATATAAACAAATGGCAGAAAAAGCGCTTTGAGAAGTATTTGGATCAATTGGAAGAAGAGCGATAACTTGTCCTTCTCATTTAAACTTTTCAGCTCAGATATTTTTCAAACAAATATTTTGCCCAGTTTTTTCAATCAGGTTATAATAAATAGATGAATTAAAAAATTCAGAAAATTTTATAGAGAAAAGAGAGTTGAAATCTTATGGCAAAAGATATTCGCGTCCTACTTTACTACAAATATGTTCCGATTGAGAATGCTGAGAAATTTGCAGCTGATCATCTGGCCTTCTGTAAATCTATTGGTCTTAAAGGCCGTATCTTGGTAGCAGATGAGGGAATCAATGGAACGGTTTCTGGTGACTATGAAACCACTCAAAAATACATGGATTATGTGCACAGCCTTCCGGGCATGGAAGACCTTTGGTTCAAGATTGACGAAGAAAATGAGCAAGCTTTCAAGAAAATGTTTGTTCGCTACAAGAAAGAAATCGTGCACTTGGGCTTGGAAGACAATGATTTTGACAATGACATCAACCCGTTGGAGACGACAGGGGCTTACCTGTCACCTAAGGAATTTAAGGAAGCACTCTTGGACGAAGACACTGTTGTCCTAGACACTCGTAATGACTATGAGTACGATCTGGGTCATTTCCGTGGTGCCATCCGTCCAGACATTCGCAACTTCCGCGAATTGCCGCAATGGGTTCGTGATAACAAAGAGAAGTTCATGGACAAGCGCGTGGTTGTTTACTGTACTGGTGGTGTTCGCTGTGAGAAATTCTCAGGCTGGATGGTGCGTGAAGGATACAAGGATGTCGGTCAGCTTCATGGCGGTATCGCGACTTACGGCAAGGATCCAGAAGTTCAAGGGGAGCTTTGGGATGGTAAGATGTATGTATTTGATGAGCGTATCTCCGTTGATATCAACCATGTTGATCCAGTCGTGATTGGGAAAGACTGGTTTGACGGAACTCCTTGCGAGCGCTATGTCAACTGTGGCAATCCAGAGTGTAACCGCCGCATCCTGACTTCAGAAGAAAACGAAGACAAGTACCTCCGTGGCTGTTCTCATGAATGCCGTGTTCACCCTCGCAATCGCTATGTGGCTGAAAACGGCTTGAGCCAGGCAGAAGTGGTGGAGCGTTTGGCTGCGATCGGAGAAAGCTTGGAAACATTGGTGGCTCAGTAATAAGGAGAGATCCTAATGGAAAAATTTTGTGTTTATGGGAAATTAATGGCCCAAGAAGGAAAGGTGCAGGAACTTACTGCTTACATGCAAGAAGTTGTCAAAGAAATGCAAAATCTTGACACTTGTTTCTGCTATATCTTAGGTGAGAAGGCAGATGAACCCAACAGCATCTATATTTACGAAGTTTGGGAGAGCGAGCAAGCTCACAATGACAGTCTGACCTTGGAAGTTTTTCAAAATCTCATTGCAAAAGCTAGACCCATTATTGCAGGCATGGAAAATTTGCATAAGCTGACTATTTTTGATGGTAAGGCAAGTTTCTAAATTCCTAAGAAAAACTAAAAACTTTAGACGATTCAAACGTCTAAAGTTTTTTCATTTATCTACAGGTAAAAGTCTTGTTGGAAAGGGATTTGGGAAAGCAGACTATTTCCGCCGATTCTTGGGACATCTCGCGGAGCATCACTTGATTTCTTCTTTTCTTTATGCGGTTTTGATTTTTTGTCCTTTCTTTTTGATGTGATATAATGGGCTTAAATAAATGGGAAAGGAGCAAGTCTATGTCCAAAGCTATCATGGAAGAAGTGGCAGCCTATCTTCGTCAGCATGCAGATGAAGAGCTGAGTCTGACTGATTTGTCTCAGTATTTCCATTATAGTCCTTCCCATCTATCCAGAACTTTCAAGAAAAAGATGGGCTTTTCTATCAAGCAATATGTGGAAGCTCTTAAGATGGAAAAAGGGATTCAGGAGATTGTAGAAGGCCGGCAAAATGTGACTGAGACCTCTATGGAAGCTGGTTATGATAGTCTAGGCAGTTTTTCTAATACTTTTAAGCGGCATACTGGACTTTCGCCTAAAAAATATTATCAGGAATCAACCAAGGCTTATGATTTTATGGTAAAACAGCTGGATGAGAAGGGAGCTTTCTTGCATCAGGATCCCGACTGTAAAAGTGGCAATCGGTTGACTGTGGCGCTATCTTATCCTGAGGGCTATGAACCACGCATTAGCTGTATCGGGCTTTTTAAAACCCGCATACCTAAAGAAGAGCCAGTTATCGGAGTAGCACTAAGTCAGGAGAGCCAGTTTACTTTTGAAAATGTACCAGATGGCCACTACTATCTTTTGGCCTGTGAATTGCTGGAGGATTTACGCCTAACTAAAAACTATGTCTTGAAGCATAACTTTCGCTGGGGCAGCGATGAGCCTCTCACTTTTTCAGGCGATAACATCTATCAAGAGGAAATCAGCATGCGCAGGCCCTTGCCCAGCGATCCACCAATTACAGTTAATCTTCCAGTTTTAATCATGCGTTCTCTAGCCAAACAAGCGCAATTAAGAATAAGAAAATTTTTATCCTAATTGATAAACTGATACTAGAGATTTATTCTCAGATATAAAAAATTGGAGGAACAATAATGAAATTAGACGTGTTTTTAAGTTTTAATGGTCAGGCCGAAGAAGCTTTTCGTTTCTATGCAGATCTTTTTCAGACAGAGATAAAGGGACTTGTCCGAGCCAGTGAGATGATGGATCCAGCTGACCTTCCTGAAGAAAAACGGGATAAGCTTGCCTGGATTGCCTTAGATACGGAAAACTTAACCCTGCATGGTGAAGATGTAGGCATTTTTAACGACCTATCTATTCCTAGCAATCATCAGCCCAATCAATGGTTAGTTCTGAGCCCAGACAGTAGAGAAGAAGCTGATGAACTTTTTGCAAAGCTTGCTGAAGGTGGTCAAATTCTCTATCCTTTAGAGGAACAAGCTTTCGCAGAGTTTTATGGCCGCTTGATTGACCGTTTTGGTATCGGCTGGGATGTGATGAAATGAGGCCGAAGGATGGCTTATAGTGAATCCTTAGCCCAGCAAGTCCGTGCCATTTTAGCTACTGAACTTCCTCTTCATGTTTTTGAAGAAGAGGTAGAAGAGAAGAAGATGTTTGGTGGCTTGGCTTTTATGGTCCGAGGTAAGATGTCTGTTACTGTGAGTTCGAGAGGTCAAGAGCTTGTCATGGTCCGCATCGGTAAGGAACTAGAAAAGCAGATTCTGCCTAAAAATGGTGCCAGTGTGACGTTAATGAAGGGGAGGCTTTATCATGGCTATATTGATTTAGATGGCGAAGCGCAAAAGAAACTGTCTTACTGGATCAAGCTAGCCTTGGACTACAATCAGGAGCTGACACAGCAGGATAAAAAGTAAGAAGTGCTCAGAATGAGTTTTGCTTTCTTAGAAGTTTATTCATTACCTTTTTATGAAATTCAAATATATTCTTAGAATCTGTATTGATGAAGCTTTCAATCGGAAAGTCTCTTCATGAATACAGGTTTTTCGTCTTTTTCTCCCAAAAATGTTATACTAATACCAGAGTTCGTTTTAAGAATGGAGTTTATCCTTAAAAGTCTTGGAGAAAAGCTAGTTTGTACCTGTATTGAGTTTTGATTTTGCATTTTCTCGCTTTCTGAAAGGCTTTTGTAGTTAGAAAGGAGCATGGTATGAGTATTTCTTTTTACATTCAGAACCGAAAGGGCTTATTTAGCTATAAGGCGGTCGAAACACCCTTATCTCTGGTTTCCTTGGTAGAAGGGCTGGAGGTTGTAGGCCTCGAGGGCGATAAGGCTTATCAATCCTTGGATCAGGTCGGAACTTTTCTGGCTGTCTATTGGGAAGGGGCAGGCCGTGGGTTTGAAGTTTATTATCTGCCAGATCGGGAAACCTACTAGGTTCGTGTCTTGACACCATCGACGGTAGGCGACTGGAAAGGGGCCATTATCTTCATGAGTCGTTTGGCTCAGAAGATGAAGCAGGATATTGTTGATGAATACGGCAATACTTATACGGCTGACGGGATTTTTAATATTGATTTTGAAGCGGATATTCTCTATGGCCTGAACGATGCCAGAGTGGCAGCTGCGCCTATGCATGTTTTCGAAGGCTATGCTCATGATTTGTACATGTCGCAAGAAAAACTTCTGGAACTTTTCAAGGCTGAAGATCCTGTGGAGGAGTTTGGCAGGCAGATGGCCGAGATGCAGCAGGTTCAGAGTCAATTTTCTACTCCTAAGTATTATAAGGATCAGGGTGGGAAATACCTGGGTTCTTATGTTCTGGCAGAAGGAGTGGACACAGTCCTTCCAACTCAGCCCATGCCCAAGGGATACTTGGTTAAAGAGATGATTGAGAGCGGTGCTAGTCAAGACATGGAATGGCATCTTCATATCCTGATAGAGGATGGCAGCAGACCGCAGGGCTATAAATATCTGACAACAAAGGATTTAAAAGCTTTTTTGGAGAATATTCCAGAGACTCACCGTAGCTATCTGGATTCCAGCCAGATCCGGATTCAGCCACTCAATCGGCTGGAACTGGAAGCCATTTTGGATCAACTTCCCGAAGGAGAACCGAAGTTTTAGCGCTAGGAAAATCTACTTTGTGAATCTTAACAGAGCTGCCAAAAGGCGGCTTTTTTAGGTCTGTCAGCAGTTCTCACAATTTTGTGACTCTTTTCGTTTTGATAACATTATTGAAAATATCTTGAAAATTTCAAAAAGAAGCTATAGAATAGAGGTCAGTTTTATAAAAAGGAGAGCGAAATGAAAGAAAAACACATGCTAATCTTGGGCTGGGTGGCCACTTTTATGTCTGTTATGATGTATGTTTCCTATATCCCACAGATTATGAATAATCTAGCTGGCAACAAGGGTGATTTTATCCAGCCTTCAGTGGCTGCTCTAAACTGTACTCTATGGGTCATTTATGGTCTATTTAAAGAGAAGCGGGACATTCCTTTGGCAGCGGCTAATATGCCGGGCATCGTATTTGGCTTGATTACTGCTGCTACAGCCCTTATGTAAGATGAGATTGGGATTTATGCCCAGTCTTTTTTTGTTGGAAAATCATTGGACAAAGTACTCACTTCACTTGAGCTATAGAGCCTGCCTATGGCTTTTGTTATGTAGAAAATATGCAGGTAGCGTTCAGCAGACCGCCTTTTTATGATACAATGGTAAGATGAAGTCAGTAGACATCTGCTGGCTGTTTCATCAGGAAGAAAGGGGTAAGAGAGCAAGCCTATGATACTTGAAGAATTTGACCAAAGTCGCAAGGCCATCATTAACCCAGAAGACTTGAATGAATCCATAGAGGGTTTTCCGGAGACGGCTGTTTCTTGCTTTGCCAGAGAGACTTTTGCGCGGATGTTGGCTGATTTTGAACATGAGCTGATTACGACAACTAGCATGGCTAATATTGAAATTCCTATCTATCGCGTTTTCGTGGATGGACGGGAACTGGCTCTCTTCAATGCACCGGTTGGAGCTTCGGCCTGTGTGGCTATTCTGGAAGACTTGATTGCTTTTGGCATGAAGAAGCTGGTGCTTTTCGGTACTTGCGGTATCTTGGATGAGGAGATTAAGGAAACGTCCATCATTATCCCGACGGAGGCCCTGCGTGATGAGGGGACTAGCTATCACTACCAGCCGGCTAGCCGTGAGCAGGAAGTCAATCTTGGCTTGAAAGATTTTCTGACGGCTTTTCTGGATGAGCGCGGTATTTCCCATAGCAAGGGCAAGGTCTGGACGACAGACGGCATTTACCGTGAGACACCAGCTAAACTCCGCCAGAGAAAGGCCGAGGGAGCGATCTGTGTGGATATGGAATGCTCAGCTGTAGCGGCCTTGGCAGCTTTTCGAGAGATAACCGTCTGCCAGTTCTTTTATGCAGCCGACCACTTGTCTGAGGAAGCTTGGGATATGCGCAACCTAGCCAATCATGCAGACTTAGACGAAAAAGATAAGATTGCCAATTTAGCGATTCAAATCGCTCTGGCACTATAGAGAAATAAGATGAAAAAACCAATTATCCAATTTGAAGACTTTAGCTTTCAATATCAAGCTCAGTCTGAGCCGACCCTCAAGCAGATCAATCTGACTATTTACGAGGGAGAGAAGGTTCTGATTGTCGGTCCGTCTGGCTCTGGTAAATCAACGCTGGGCCAGTGCCTCAATGGAATTATACCTAACATTTATAAAGGAGAGGCCAGCGGTCAGCTCTTGATTAAGGGGCAGCCAGCCTTTGAATCCAGCATTTATGATAAGTCCAATCTTGTCAGCACGGTCTTGCAGGACACGGATGGCCAGTTTATCGGGCTTAGCGTAGCAGAAGATCTGGCCTTTGCACTGGAAAATGATGTGATGGAGTTGTCGCTTATGCGCGAAAAAGTCAAAACCTGGTCAGAGAAGCTGGATTTATCGGAGTTTTTGCAGCATCGGCCCCAGGATTTATCCGGTGGTCAAAAGCAGCGCGTCAGTCTGGCTGGAGTTTTGATTGACGAGAGTCCCATTCTGCTCTTTGACGAGCCCTTGGCTAATCTGGATCCAAAGTCAGGTCAGGATACCATTGATTTGATTGATCAGCTTCATCGAGATACGGGAACGACGACTCTGATTGTCGAGCATCGTTTAGAAGATGTTCTCTACCGACCAGTAGACCGTTTGGTGCTTGTCAATGACGGACGCATTCTCTTTAATGGACAGCCGGATGACCTGCTCAGAACCCAGCTGCTAGCTGAAAATGGCATTCGCGAGCCGCTCTACATTACCACTCTACGCCAGCTGGGCGTTGATGTGGAAAAGACTGAAGGATTGTCCCGCTTGGATCAGCTGCAGCTGGCAGATGTGACCTTTGAGGGCAGAGACTGGTCTGACTCTGATAAAGAGTCCCAGGAGCCCTTACTGGAACTGGAACATGTGTCCTTTGCTTACCAGAGCGGAGGCAAACCTATTTTGCAGGATATCAGCCTGAAGATTTTCAAGGGTGAGCGAATAGCCATCGTTGGTAAAAATGGAGCTGGTAAGTCAACCCTGGCCAAGGCCCTCTGTCAGTTTATCGAGACTGATGGGAGCTATAGATGGAAAGATCAGGACATCAAAGGAGACTCTATCAAGGAGCGAGCTGAGCGGATTGGCTATGTCCTGCAGAATCCCAATCAGATGATTTCGGCAGCCATGATTTTTGATGAAGTGGCTTTAGGCTTGCGCTTGCGTGGACTGGAAGAATCGGAAATCGAAGAGCGAGTCCATGCGGCTCTCAAGACCTGTGGACTCTATGAATTCCGTAGTTGGCCGATTTCGGCCCTGTCTTTCGGCCAGAAGAAGCGAGTGACCATTGCGTCTATCTTGGTGCTGAATCCCGAGATTATCCTCTTGGATGAGCCGACAGCTGGCCAGGACCAGCGCCATTATACCGAGATGATGGACTTTCTAGACGAGCTCAATCAGCAGGGACATACCATTATCATGATTACCCACGATATGCAGCTGATGCTGGATTACTCAGATCGGGCAGTGGTTGTGGTGGATGGTCAGATTTTAGCCGATAAGGCGCCTGCGCAGGTGCTGACAGATCAAGAGTTGATTGCGGCGGCTCATCTAAAGGAAACGTCAATCTTTGCTCTGGCTGAGAAGATTGGTGCCGACCCTCTGGCTTTGACCGAGTTTTATATGCGAGAAAAGGAGGACAAGCATGCTTAATCAGCGAAAATTAATCGGCTACCATGCAGGCGAGACTTTTCTTCATGGCCTGTCCGGTGCCAGCAAGATGCTCTTCTTCGTTCTGGTATCAGTAGCAGCCATGATCAGCTATGATACCCGCTTTTTGCTGGGGCTAGCCCTGCTGTCCCTCTGCCTCTTTCGGCTGTCTCACATCCGCATCCGAGACATTTCATTTGTTTTAGTCTTTGCGGCATCCTTTGCTGCTCTTAACTTAGTGATGGTCTATCTTTTTGCCCCTCAGTATGGTGTCGATATCTATGGAGCCAAAGATGTCCTCTGGTCTGGATGGGGAGCTTATAATCTAACAGCTCAGGAGCTGTTTTACCTCTTTAATCTCCTGCTCAAGTATATTTCGACCATTCCTCTGGCAGTGATTTTCCTCATGACAACCCATCCCAGTCAGTTTGCTTCCAGCCTACATCAGCTTGGTATTTCCTATAAAATTGCTTACGCGGTCAGTCTGACGCTCCGCTATATTCCAGATTTGCAGGAAGAGTTTTTCCTGATCAGGATGTCTCAGGAAGCGCGTGGGCAGGAATTATCCAAGAAAGCTAAACTGACCCAGCGCGTGAAGGGAAATCTGCAGATTATCATTCCGTTGATTTTCAGCTCTCTCGAGCGCATCAATACCATTGCCACAGCCATGGAACTGCGCCGATTTGGGAAAAATAAAAAACGAACCTGGTACACCTATCAGGCTCTAAGCAGGAGAGATATGCTGGTGCTGACACTGGCAGTCGCCTTTCTATTGCTCTGCTTTGCTCTCTTCGCAGTCAATCACGGCCGCTTTTATAATCCGTGGGGGTAGGATGGAGGAAAGTAAAATATGGATATTTACGCTTATCAAAAACCTTTGGGGAAAATAGAGGACGCGCCAGACTTGAAGAAAGCCTTCATTAAAGTTTATGAAGAAAAAACACACCAAGAAGTAGTTCGATTTTGCCAAGTGTATACCGCTCATCTTTCGGAGCTAACTGCTTTTGCATTTACAAAAGAGATGAAACAGGCTCTTATCGCTATGGATGACTGGCTAGCTGGGGAGAGTTCTTATCATGCTGCTAGAAATCTGAGCTTTGAGATTTCACGTTTAGCAAAAAAGGAAGAAGATGTAGTTAAAGTAAGATTCTATCGAACGATGGCTCAGCTTGTAGCTAGTCCCCATGTTAAATATCATGGCCTTTGGGCAGCAGATTTTGCTATTACCTTGATAAACAAGATGTATCCAGGTGATTTTGAAGCTGTTAAAAAGGAACGTCTGAAGCAAATTGAATTATTGAAGATGACATAAAAAAACCAAGCAATCCTAGCCTGATTTTTTTCTTATAACGGTCTTTTATTTGGCATACCGGCTTTGCGGGGGTATTTATTGGGAGTTTCTTTCTTCTTTTCCACCACTGTGATAAAGCGGGGGTCGCCGTTTGGTAAGGCATAGCTGAGGTTGTCTTGGACCTTGCTAAAGAGTAAGTTGAGGGCATTTTTTGCTTCGTCCAGTTCCTCCGGAGCATTAGAAGCCTTGAGCGCCAAAAGCTTCCCGCCAACTTTTAGGTAGGGAATGGTCAGCTCAGATAGGACCTGCATCCGAGCGACTGCACGGGCAGTGACCAGGTCAAATTGGGCCCGAAAGGCCTTGTCCTGAGCAAAGTCTTCTGCGCGGCCGTGGTAGAAGTGAACCTTGTCCAGCCCGAGCTCTTCTGCCAGCAGTTTGAGGAAGTTGATGCGTTTGTTGAGCGAGTCAATGATAGTCACATCCAGCTGAGGATAGATAATTTTCATAGGGAGGCTAGGAAAGCCGGCTCCGGCTCCGATATCTAATAGCTTAAGCTCTTGATTATCAATAAGGCCTTGTAAAACAGGGGCAATTGAATCATAGAAATGCTTGAGATAGACTTCATTTTTCTCGGTGATAGCTGTCAGATTGATTTTTTCATTCCATTCGACCAAGAGTTGAAAATAACGCTCAAACTGGTCTTTCTGGCGGTCGGTCAGCTCGATTCCCTGCTGGCTCAATAGCTGGTAAAATTCTTGCGGTGTCATAGTTTCATCCTTGTTTGTCAGTATTCATCCTATTATATCATAAAAAGGAGACCCAGGCATTCTGCCGAAGGGCCTCTTTTCTTATATACCAATCTGATTGAGCTCCGCCAAGAGCAGCTGGCGTCGCTCATCCTGATTAGCAGCTGGGTCAAAGAGAATTTCTTTTTTTATCTTACCATCTAAAATGAGCAGGACTTTGTCGGCATAGGTAGCTACGCTGGCATCGTGCGTCACTAGGAGAATGCTTGCGCTCTGCCGGTGGAAGTGCTGCATGAGCTCCATAGCTTGACGACCAGCCTGAGAGTTGAGGGCTCCTGTCGGCTCGTCAGCAAAAATGATTCGAGGCTGGTTCATGAGAGCCCGGCAGATGCCAGCTCGCTGGAGCTGGCCGCCCGATACCTGATGGATAGAGCGCTGAGCAATGTCCTTAATCCCAGTCAGAGCCATTAACTCCTTGGCTCGCTCATAGGCTGCCTTTCGCTCACTGCCTTTCTTACCAATGATACTCGGTAGGCAGATATTGTCTAGGATATTGAGATTTTTCAGGAAGGTCGCCTGCTGGAAGACAAATCCAAAAGCCTCTCTGCGAAGGCGGTCCAAATCCTTGTCTTTCATAGCCAGCAAGTCCTGTTCCTGGTAGAGAATCTGGCCTCGGTCAGGTTTGTCAATAGTGGACAGAAGATTGAGAAGAGTGGATTTCCCGCAGCCAGAAGGCCCCATGATGGCGATGAATTGGCCGCTCTCAATCTCTAGCGACAAATCACGGAGAATGGGATCCTGATTTTCCTGATAGCTTTTGCTGAGGTTGTGTGCTTCTAATAACATAGGCTTCTCCTCGGATGTAAAATAAATGCTAAGCGCTCGAAAGCTATCTGCTTAAGGTCAATGTTCCTTTAGATAACGTCCAATTTCCAGCTTGTTCAGAGCTCGGAGACTGATGTGTGCTGCTGTGAGTCCGCTAAGAAGCAGAGCCAGCGGTGTCCATAGAAAAGTAAGAGACTTGTTGATGATGAGCTGGAGTTTACTGATACCGAAGCTGCTGAGCAGCAGGTTGCAGACTTCTTGCCCTATACTAAGGAGTAGAAGGTCGGCTATTGCCAGAGCCAGCATCAAGATGAAGCAGACGGCGAGCAGGTAGTGGCTCCTGAGTCGCTCACTGCCAAATCCCAGCATCCGATAAAGTGCCAAGTCAGCTTGGTCCTTGGTGAAAATCAGATAGACAAAGAGAGTCATAAGGATGAAGACAATGCCAAGCCCTGTCCAAAAAACATTGGTCTGAATCAGGCGGAGCATGGCTAGCGTGTCATCAAAAGTCTGATGGAAAAAGTCTTCTACGTCGGTTAATTTATAGTTGGAATACCGTTTTTTCCAATCGTTGATTTTTTGAGCTTTGTTGCTAGCATCTTTAAGGCGGATGGTCAGCAGACTATTGAGCGTTTGCGCTTGCTTTGTCAAAAAGACAGCCTTGGCGGTCTTTCCGCCGTAGGTCAGGTCCGAATAGATACCGACTACTTTTAGTTTTCTGGCTTGACCGTCTATCGTCAAGGTCAGGCTGTCTCCTACTTTTAGCTTGAGCTCTTCTCCTTTAAGCTTGGAGAGGGCAATTTCATGCTCGTTTTTAGGATAGCGGCCTTGGTTGTATTTGACTGGAAATCCTGCATGGTTTCCCAGAGTTACCCGCAACTGCTGGGTCTGACCTTGCTGGTCTTGATAGGAGAAATTTTGGCTCTGGTACTGATTAATCTCTGCGTTATCCTTGTCTGCCCGCAGTTCTTTCAGAAGCTGGGCAGCCTTGGTATCAATATCATCAGTCTGAGAAATATCAACCAACACATCTGACTGACCAGCTCCTAGATACTGGATGAAGTTCTTGTCCATCACAGTGCTATAGAGACTGGCTGGTAGCAGGATAAGCAGGCTAATCAGACTGACAATGAACAAGATAGTCAAATAGAGTTTTTTATGACTTAGAATAGTTTTCAGGGCGAAATAGGGTCTGTCTAAGAGGGGGATAGTCGGTAAGCACATTTTCGGAGTAGAACGCGTCTCGGTTAGACTGTTGGAAGAAGCTAATCTTAAAGCTTGGCCGGGCGACATTTTGTTAAAGGAGCTCAGAGGTCGGGCAGTTAGCCAGAAGACCAAGAGACAGAGCAGCAGAGTCACTAACATTTCCAAAAGATAGCTATAGAAGGGCGTCGGACTTTGCCCTATAGACAGTGCCATCTGCTTTTTAAAAGGAGTACTCAGAAGAAAGGACAGTCCCCATCCAGCGATGGTTGCTAGAGCCAGGCAGAAATAATACTTGGTCAGGTAGAACTTGCTGATAAAGCCTTGGGGCAGTCCCATGACCTTCATAACAGCAATCTGCTGCAGGTCTTCTTGAATCTTGGTCAAGAGGGCAAAGCGCATGCAGAGAAAGGTGATGCCAATGATAGCCAAAACCAGCAGCCCCATGACTAGAGCATCATTGAAGCCGTTAATCATCTTGATAGTCGGATAGGTAATCATAGGTTGCCCGTTGGACTCGAGCTCAGCATTTTTATAGGCCTGCTCGATGGTAGAAATCTGGCTAAGCTTATGCACTCGAAAAGCAATCAGGTTCTCATTAGATGAAAATGCTTCTTTTTTCAGAGTCTGCAAATCAGCCTGCGAGATGAGGAAGCGCTTGGAGGAGACTAGACCAGCATTCATCTGGGCATCTCGGATAAATCCATGGACAGTCAGCTGTAGCTTGCCGACTCTTATTTGGTCGCCGATTTTGATTTTTCCGCTGTTGTAATAATAAAGGGGGATATAAACTTGCCCTGGCTGAGGCTGGGCAGGCTGGTTATTCTGATCCAGCAGAAAGTCAAAGTTTTGGTTCTGACTAGAAAAGCCATTATCTTGGGAGCTGTCCTGAAGCGAGCCCTGCCCATTGATGTGGATGGCTGATCCTTCCACGTTCACAAAGTCTGTCAGCTGCCAAGAGGCAATTTCTGGATGCTGCTGGACAAAGTTTTGCAGTCGTTCTCGGTCAACGCTTCCGCTGTGCATCTGTAGCAGGTGAGGGCTTTTGGCTGTCTCTACAAAGCGCTCAATTGAGTTGGTAAGACTGACGGTCAGGCGTGTAGCTGCAAAGCTTAGGGTCAGAGTTAGAAGAAGGAAAAGCCCGATGACCAGCATACTGACTTTGTTTTGTTTTAAATCATTTCTTATCAAGCGTTGAAACATATTCCAGCTCCTTTACTGAACGTGCTCGGGAGAGCAGGTAAGCACCGATGCTGATAGAGATACCGGATAGGATAAATAGCAGACCGTAGCCTCTGCCTCCTCCGACACCGATTATTTTTCCGACAGAATTTGCCAACCAGCCAAAGTAAGTAAGCGAGGGCTTGAAAAGAGTATCCGCGACCCAACCCATGCCGGCATAAGCTAGCACATAGCCCAGCTGAGAGATAATGCCGATGCTCCCCCAGACCTTGCCTTGATCGGCTTTGTTAATATTGATGCGGACCAGGTAGTCAATGGCAGTATTGGCAAAAGGCAGAGCAGCAAAGAGGAGAAAGCCAAAGTTGCAAATCCAGATGAAGTTTTCCTTCATTCCCAGCCCAACCATGAAGAGCCCAGTAGAAATAGTGAGAGGCAGAGCATACGATGGAAGCGTTTTTTGATAGCAAATATCCCTAGAACCAAGCCTCCTATCAGCATGCCGCTGCTGGAGATAGTCATGACCCAGCCGGCTGTTTTAGCGTCTGCGAAAGCCAGTACCAAGGGAGAAAGCAGGATTTGGACAGTTCCCAGAAAGAAGGAAAAACCTGTTCCAGCTAAGACTAAAATCCAGATGCCTTTTTTCCCATAGACGATTTGAAAACCTTTAAGGAAATCTGCCCAGAACCGACTGTCACTGCTATAAACTTGCGAATGAATAGCTCTACGAGCGAGCAAGGTGCAGGCTACTGTCACGAAAATGGTTGAAAAATCCAGCAACAGAATCGTGCTGATATGTCCACTCGCTAAAATCATTCCAGCCAAGGCTGGTGAAATCAGATAGCGGGCAATGCCATTAATCTGCGACAAACCGGTTGCTTTTGATAACTGTTCCTCAGGCAGCAAGTCGGAAATCGTAGCTCGAAAGGCCGGATTGACCAAGGCTGAAAAGAGTGAGCTGATGGCAGCTCCGATACAGATAAAAATCAAAGCAGGATTCTTCAGACTAAAGTAAATCCAGAGAACTCCTAAGCCTGACAGACCATCTCCCAGAGCCATCAGCAATCTTCGATCATAGCGATCTGCCAGAATTCCAGCCAGAGGAGTAACCAAAAGACCGGGTAGAAAAGCACAAAGAGTAACAAAAGAAGAAACAGAAACCAAACCGGTCAGCTGGAAGATATAAACACCTAAAGCGAAAGAAGTCATACCAGATCCGATTTCCGAGATGAGGCTTCCAATCCAAATCAATAAAAAGAGTCTAAAGCCTGATTGTTTCATAGTTACCTCCTAATCTTGTGATGTCAAGTAAGTGTAAATAGTGAATCTAATGCTTAGTTTTCTAGCTACTTTGGGTCTGAATCAGAGATAGGAAGGGATCGAAGTAGCCTTGCCGGCTGTGAAAAAGAGTTTCTAAAAGATAGAGAAAAGCCTGAAGTTTTTGCTGCTGTTTTTCTGGAGGTAGAGCCTGAAAACTGCTGCCAAAAACTTGAAGCGAATAAGTAAGAATCATTTCCAGGCTTTCGTATGGATAGTCAGTCTTCATGTCTCCAGCGGCGATGCCGTCTTGGATGATGGGGAGTAGAATCTGAGGCGCCCGTTCAAGAAGAATTTGATTGGTCTTTTCGTGCAGGAGCGCATTTTGTGGCTGATTGAGATGCAGCAGTACTCCCTCTCCCTCTTGGTGATTGAGATTCAGAGCAGCCATACTGCCAACCAAGCGCTCTATGATAGTCAGTCCACGATTATCAGCAAAGGCTTGGGAAGCTGTAAATGCTCTTTCAATGGTTCGCTCAATGATGGCATCCATTATCTCTTCCTTAGAAGAAAAGTAATAGTAGAGAGTACCGCGGGCGATTTGAGTCGCTTCTAAAATCTGGGAGATAGAGGTCTGGTCAAAGCCTTGCTCCATAAAAAGCTCCTGAGCGGTATCTAAGATAAAGTCTTTTTTATTAGCCATGTTTGCATCCTTTTTGGTAGTAAAATTTTGTTCGACCGACAGTCGGTTTATTCTTTCCTTTATCGTACATCTTTTCTAAATCAATGTCAAGAATAAAGACAGTTCTACTATTTTTTGATATAATAAGTCTAATCAAAATTGAAGGAGTATATCATGACTTTTATTATTGTTCTTATTATTGTCGCGGTTTTAGCATTCTTCGTTGTTGGTGCGTACAATACCTTGGTTAAAAGCCGTATGCAGACTCAAGAAGCTTGGAGTCAGATCGATGTGCAGCTCAAACGCCGTAATGACCTGATTCCTAACCTCTTGGAAACGGTCAAAGGCTATGGCAAGTACGAGCAGGCAACCTTGGAAAAGGTAACACAACTGCGCAACCAGGTAGCTTCAGCTGCTTCACCAGCCGAAGCTATGCAAGCCAGTGACGCCCTTTCTCGTCAGATTTCTGGAATCTTTGCAGTAGCTGAAAGCTATCCAGATCTGAAAGCAAATACCAACTACTTGAAGTTGCAGGAAGAGCTGACCAATACTGAAAATAAAATTGCTTATTCTCGTCAGCTTTATAATTCAGTTACTAGCAACTACAATGTCAAACTGGAAACTTTCCCAAGCAATATTGTTGCAGGAATCTTTGGCTTTAAAGCTGCGGACTTCCTCAAGACACCAGAAGAAGAAAAGGCTGTGCCAAAAGTTGACTTTGGTAGCACTGGACTAGGTGACTAAGATGCTATTTGATCAAATTGCCAGCAATAAAAGGAGGACTTGGCTCCTCCTTATCGCTTTTTTCGGTCTCTTGGCTCTTCTTGGAGCAGCTATTGGCTATCTCTGGCTGCGGTCTGCTGTAGGTGGTGTCTTGCTAGCCTTGATTATCGGAGCGATTTATGCCGGAGTGATGATTTTTCAGTCTACAGAGGTTGTCATGGCGATGAACGGAGCTCGCGAGGTCTCTGAGCAGGAAGCACCTGAACTCTATCATATTGTTCAAGATATGGCCATGGTCGCTCAGATTCCTATGCCACGTGTCTATATCGTAGAGGATTCCTCTCCCAATGCTTTTGCGACCGGTTCTAAGCCTGAAAATGCGGCTGTCGCAGCAACGACAGGTATCTTGCAAATCATGAATCGTGAGGAGCTTGAGGGAGTGATAGGCCATGAAGTCAGTCATATTCGAAATTATGATATCCGAATTTCAACGATTGCTGTAGCTTTGGCCAGTGCTATTACCATGTTGTCTAGCCTGGCTGGCCGTATGATGTGGTTTGGTGGCGGACGGCGCAGTAGTAATGATCGAGATAACGATAGTGGTTTGGGAATTATTCTCCTTATCGTATCGCTAATTGCCATCATTCTGGCACCTTTGGCAGCTACCTTAGTGCAGTTGGCCATTTCTCGTCAGCGGGAGTTTCTGGCTGATGCTTCCAGTGTAGAGCTGACCCGCAATCCGCAAGGGATGATCAATGCCCTACTCAAGCTGGATCGCAGCGATCCTATGGAACATCATGTCGATGATGCAAGTGCAGCTCTCTATATCAGCGATCCCAAAAAAGAAGGCGGGTTGAAGAAACTCTTCTATACGCACCCTCCTATCTCAGAGCGGGTGGAGCGCTTGAGACATATGTAAAAGCTGGGAAACTTAAATTATTCCTAAAAGTTAGATAAATAACTAGTAAAAGGATTTAGTTCTGCATTGGACAGGACTAAGTCCTTTTCATTTTACTTCCTTTCATTCATGTCTAAAAAATATTCGTTTAGATTTTGTTACAGTTTCATGTCAGTCATCTATAAACATTGGATTATCCAAGTTTATTTTTGTATCAGTAAGGAGGCTAGATTTAAAAAAGCCAGTGTTTTCAAGTTGTCAGGTTGAACCTTTCTGACTTTCTTGTAAAATTAGCATTTTCTTGAAAACCATAAAATTTTCAGAAAAAATCACTATATTGAGTTATTTTATTGTTCAAGTTAATCTATTTGTATCATTTAGAAATACAAAGTAGTTTTTTTGTAACAAAATAGAAATATATTACTAGTATATTAAATTTAGTAAAAAATTTTATTGCATATATGAAACCGGGGGTTCGGTATGTTGAAAACATTTGGAAAAATTTTCAAAGTCATTAGAGAATCAAAAAACATGTCTCTTAAAGAGGCGGCAGCCGGAGATATTTCAGTGGCTCAATTGTCTCGTTTTGAGCGGGGAGTCAGCGGTATCACGCTTGATTCTTTCTATTGCTGCTTGAAGAATATGGCTGTTTCTCTAGACGAGTTCCAGTATGTTTACCATAACTACATTGAGGCAGATGATGCGCTTTTCTCGAAAAAAGTAGCTGATGCTTATCAGGAAAACAATGTCGTCAAGCTCCAAAGTATTTTGGCTAGTTCAGAAGCTTTGGCTGAGAAGTTCCCTGAGAAGAAGAACTATAGGCTCAATACAATTGTTGTTAGAGCAGTATTGTCTTCCTGCAGTCCAGATTTTCAGATTAGCAAGAAAGATACAGAATTGTTGACTGATTATCTCTTTTCCGTTGAGGAGTGGGGACGTTATGAGCTCTGGCTCTTTACTAATAGTGTGGATCTATTGACCTTGGAAACACTGGAGACCTTTGCTAGTGAGATGATTAATCGCACCCAGTTTTATAATGACCTACCAGAGAACCGCCGGCGTATTATCAAGATGCTGCTTAATGTTATCAGCGTCTGCATAGAGGGAAACCATTTGCAGGTTGCTATGAGATTCCTCAATTATCTTGATCATTCTAAAATCCCTGAGACAGATCTCTATGAACGGATGCTGATTAAGTATCATAGGGCTCTTTATTCCTACAAGGTTGGAAATAGCCATGCTCTAAGCGATATTGAGCAATGCTTATCTTTTTTGGAATTTTTAGATTCCTTCGGTGTTGCCCAGAAGCTCAAAGCTCAGTTTGAAAGAATTTGCCGTTCACAGTTGCAGATGTGTAAATAAAATAGACTCATTTCTAAAAATATACTAGAATAAGAGTATAACTTTATACCAAATTCAGAAGGAGGTTTTATGATGGAGAAAAAAATTCATTATAAGATGCATAAAGTTAAGAAGAACTGGGTAGCCATCGGTGTGACTACCTTAGCACTTATCGTAGCACCAAAAGTACTTGGTCTCGAAGCAGGTCTTGTCCACGCTGATGATGTTAAGCAGGTGGCAGTTCAAGAGCCAGCTGCAGCTCAGGATAGTGGCTCAGGGCAGCCAGTTCAAGTACAAGCTAACTCAGCTTCTCAGCTGGAAGCAGAAAAAGCAACTTCTGCAGACAAGGTGGTTGATGCTACTGTAGCCAGTGAAAAAACTGCTGAAACTGCAGCAAATACGGAAGCAGCGGTTCAAACAGATGCTCAAGAGCCAGCTAAGCCGGCAGTAGCAGAAGCAGCAACTACAGAAAAAGCAGCCGTTGCTGAAGAAGCAAAAGCAGCTAATGCAACATCAGAAACTGCTAAACCGGAAGCAACTGATCAGGATAGACAAGCAAGTCCAGCAACTGCTGACAAACAAGCAAAGAAGACTGTTACAGACAAGATTGTTGCAAATCCAAAGGTTGCAAAGAAAGATCGCTTGCCAGAACCTGCTCAAAGACAGGGAGCGATAGCTGAAAGAATGGTGGCTGCTCAAGCCCAAGCGGCACCTGTTAATACTGAGCATGATGATGATGTCTTATCTCACATCAAGACCATTGATGGTAAGAAATACTATGTTCAGGACGACGGTACAGTTAAAAAGAATTTCGCTGTTGAGCTCAATGGAAAAATTCTTTATTTCGATGCAGAGACTGGAGCACTGATTGATTCAGCTGAGTATCAATTCCAGCAAGGTACTAGCAGTCTTAACAATGAATTTACCAGAATGAATGCCTTCCATGGTACAACTGACAAGGACATCGAAACAGTTGACGGCTACCTGACAGCAGATAGCTGGTATCGTCCAAAAGCTATCCTCAAGGATGGAAAAACATGGACTCAGTCTACAGAGACTGACTTGCGTCCGCTTTTAATGGCTTGGTGGCCTGATAAGCAAACGCAGGTTAGCTATCTCAACTATATGAACCAGCAAGGTTTGGGAGCAGGAGCTTTTGAAAACAAGGTGGAACAAGCTATCCTAACAGGTGCTTCTCAGCAGGTTCAGCGCAAAATTGAAGAAAGAATCGGTAAAGAAGGCGATACTAAATGGCTGAGAACACTGATGGGTACATTTGTCAAAACTCAGCCAAACTGGAACATCAAGACTGAGTCTGAAACAACCGGCACTAATAAGGACCACTTGCAAGGCGGAGCTCTGCTTTATACCAATAGTGATAAGACTTCTCATGCTAATTCTAAGTACCGCATCCTGAACCGCACACCTACCAGCCAAACTGGTACACCTAAGTACTTCATTGATAAGTCAAATGGTGGTTATGAATTCCTGCTAGCTAACGACTTTGACAACTCAAATCCAGCTGTTCAGGCTGAGCAACTCAACTGGCTGCACTTTATGATGAACTTTGGTAGCATCGTAGCTAATGATCCGACTGCTAACTTTGACGGAGTCCGTGTCGATGCGGTAGATAATGTCAATGCGGACTTGCTCCAAATTGCCTCTGACTACTTCAAGTCACGCTACAAGGTTGGAGAAAGTGAAGAGCAGGCTATTAAGCACCTGTCTATCTTGGAAGCTTGGTCTGACAACGACCCTGACTACAACAAGGACACCAAGGGTGCACAATTACCGATTGATAATAAGCTTCGTCTATCCTTGCTTTATTCGTTCATGCGCAAGCTTTCTATCCGTAGTGGTGTAGAGCCAACGATTACGAATAGTCTGAATGACCGTTCTACTGAAAAGAAAAATGGCGAGCGGATGGCCAATTATATCTTTGTTCGGGCTCATGACAGTGAAGTGCAAACCGTTATTGCCGACATCATCCGGGAAAATATCAATCCAAATACTGATGGTTTGACCTTTACCATGGATGAGCTCAAGCAAGCCTTCAAGATTTACAACGAAGATATGCGAAAGGCGGACAAGAAGTATACGCAGTTCAATATCCCAACTGCTCATGCTCTCATGCTCTCCAACAAAGACTCCATCACTCGGGTTTACTATGGTGATCTCTATACAGATGACGGTCAATACATGGAGAAAAAATCTCCTTACCACGACGCTATCGATGCCTTGTTGCGGGCTCGGATTAAGTATGTAGCTGGTGGTCAGGACATGAAAGTCACCTATATGGGTGTCCCTCGTGAGGCTGATAAATGGTCTTACAATGGTATTTTAACCTCTGTTCGTTACGGTACTGGTGCTAACGAAGCAACAGATGAAGGAACAGCAGAAACTCGTACCCAAGGGATGGCAGTTATTGCTTCTAACAACCCGAATCTCAAGCTGAATGAGTGGGATAAACTGCAAGTCAATATGGGAGCAGCCCATAAGAATCAATACTACCGTCCTGTGCTCTTGACGACCAAAGATGGTATTTCCCGCTATTTAACTGACGAAGAAGTGCCGCAATCCCTCTGGAAGAAGACAGATGCCAATGGTATTTTGACCTTTGATATGAACGATATCGCAGGCTACAGCAATGTCCAAGTTTCTGGTTATCTGGCTGTTTGGGTACCAGTTGGTGCTAAAGAGAATCAGGATGCTCGTGTAACAGCCAGCAAGAAGAAAAATGCCAGCAGTCAGGTTTACGAATCTAGCGCGGCTCTTGATTCTCAGCTGATTTACGAAGGCTTCTCTAACTTCCAAGACTTTGCAACTCGTGATGACCAGTATACCAATAAAGTCATTGCCAAAAATGTCAACCTCTTCAAGGAATGGGGAGTAACATCATTTGAACTGCCACCTCAGTATGTATCTAGCCAAGACGGTACTTTCCTAGATTCTATCATCCAGAATGGTTATGCATTTGAAGACCGCTATGATATGGCTATGAGCAAAAACAATAAATATGGTTCTTTAGATGACCTGCTCAATGCTCTCCGTGCTCTTCACAGTGTCAATATCCAAGCCATTGCGGACTGGGTGCCAGACCAAATCTACAACCTGCCAGGTAAAGAAGTGGTAACGGCAACTCGTGTCAACAACTATGGAACCTACCGTGAAGGCGCAGAAATCAAGGAAAAACTTTACGTTGCCAATACTAGAACGAATGGTACAGACTATCAAGGCAAGTATGGCGGAGCCTTCTTGGATGAACTCAAAGCTAAATACCCAGAAATCTTTGAGCGAGTACAGATTTCCAACGGTCAAAAGATGACGACTGATGAGAAGATTACCAAGTGGTCTGCTAAACACTTCAACGGTACCAATATCTTAGGTCGCGGGGCTTACTATGTTCTTAAAGATTGGGCTAGCAACGAATATCTCAATAACAAGAATGGTGAGATGGTACTGCCTAAGCAACTGCTCAATAAGAAAGCTTCCACTGGATTTGTTAGTGATGCTAATGGTACTAAGTACTATTCAACTAGTGGATATGAGGCTAAGAATTCCTTTATCCAAGATGAAAATGGAAATTGGTATTACTTCAACAACCGCGGCTATCTGGTGACAGGCGAGCAAGAAATTGACGGCAAACAGCTCTACTTCCTCAAGAATGGTATTCAGTTACGTGACTCTCTCCGTGAAGATGAAAATGGCAATCAGTATTACTATGATAAGATCGGTGCCAAGATTCTTAACCGTTACTATACTACAGACGGCCAAAACTGGCGTTACTTTGATGCCAAGGGTGTCATGGCTAGAGGTCTGGTAACTATGGGCGGCAATCAGCAATTCTTCGACCAAAACGGCTACCAAGTCAAGGGCAAGATTGCGCGTGCCAAAGATGGTAAACTTCGTTACTTTGATAAGGATTCAGGTAACGCTGCTGCTAACCGCTTTGCCCAAGGTGATAATCCAAGTGACTGGTACTATTTCGGAGCAGATGGTGTT
Organism: Streptococcus sanguinis; assembly: GCF_026781265.1. GTDB lineage: Bacteria > Bacillota > Bacilli > Lactobacillales > Streptococcaceae > Streptococcus > Streptococcus sanguinis_T. The sequence continues at coordinate 801,468 of NZ_JAKUVC010000002.1, read as the reverse complement.
GCTGTAACAGGTCTTCAAAAACTTGGCCAGCAAACCCTTTACTTCGACCAAGATGGCAAGCAAGTCAAAGGTAAAATCGTGACACTTGCAGACAAGAGTATCCGTTACTTTGATGCCAACTCAGGAGAAATGGCAGTCGGCAAGTTTGCAGAAGGATCTAAGAACGAATGGTATTACTTCGATCAAGCTGGTAAAGCAGTGATAGGTCTTCAGAAGATTGGTCAACAAACCCTTTACTTCGATCAAGATGGCAAGCAAGTCAAGGGTAAAATCGTGACACTTGCAGACAAGAGTATCCGTTACTTTGATGCCAACTCTGGAGAAATGGCAGTCGGCAAGTTTGCAGAAGGTGCTAAGAACGAATGGTATTACTTCGATCAGGCTGGTAAAGCAGTGACAGGTCTTCAAAAGATTGGTCAACAAACCCTTTACTTCGACCAAAATGGTAAGCAAGTCAAAGGTAAGATTGTCTATGTCAATGGTGCTAACCGTTACTTTGATGCCAATTCAGGAGAAATGGCGCGCAATAAATGGATTCAGCTGGAAGATGGAAGTTGGATGTACTTTGACCGCAATGGTAGAGGCAGACGCTTCGGCTGGAACTAATAGCAATAGAATATGCTAAATGAAACTTAATCTTTAGCTTTCTAATACACAAAAACGATAACTTCTTGTTTGGAAGTTATCGTTTTTAGCTGTCTTCTAGGAGAACAAATGTAGAAACAAGATTGATCTATCAATTTTCTTTAACATCTTTCTTTTTTTCAATAGATAGGAGCAGAGCAATCGCACCGATAATGCTGAAGATGAGCCAGCTGGCGTTCATATTCCAGAGGGCCAGGCTGCTGAAGAGCATAGTACCAAAGGGAACAGAGAAAGAAAAGAGCAGACTCAGAAAGCTGGAAATCTGAGCGAGAACATCAGAAGACAACTTGCTCAGTAAGAGAGTATTGATTTTGGGATTGATCTTGCCGGAGATATAAGCTAGTAAAAACCCAAAAGCAATGCCGACGAAAACATGCAAATGCAAGAAGTTGCTGACAGCAAGCAGAATCATGGTAAGAGCAGCCCAGAGGGTTAGTTGATTTAGAGAGAGACGGCTAAAGTAATCGTTGGGAGTCAGGCTGGCGATGACCATGGCTAGGACAAGAGCCGTCTGAAGAACCAAGAGAGACTGGCTAAAGGACAGCTGGAAGATAGGGTTGTCCAGCAAGTAGAGATTATAAAGAGCTATAAGAGAACCTGCCATAGCGTTGACGACTAGGATTTGAGCCAGCAGTTTAAGAAAATTGTTAGAACTTTCCTGCTCAAAAATGAGCTTGGACGATGTGTACATTTTCTTCAATTCTTCTTTCAGAGGAGCTTTTTTCTCAGAAATTACGACGGGATCATGGGTCAATCGGCGGCGGACTAGGTAGAGGATGGTGGAGGATAGGAGAAAGGTCAGGGCGTTAACCAAAGCCACTAGGAAAAAGTCTTGCTGGCTGACGGTTAGGAGCCAAACTCCTAAAGCTTGTCCGGCCAGGCTACAAAGAAAGCTGATAAGCTGGGTAAAAGAGAAGGCTTCCATAAGGTCTTTCTCTGGAACATTCTTTTTTAAAATCGGCATTTGGAGACCGCTCCGATAGTCGCTGATAATATCTGAAAGAATATTTATCAAGCAGACGGCTGAAAAGGCTAGATAAGAGCTGGAGCGAGTCATGAAGGCAACAAGGACAAAGAGCAGGGCTTGAAGATAACCAAAATGAATCAGCCAACGAGTCTTAGGAACGGTCTTGTCAGCTTTGATGCCGGCAAAAATAGTAAAGAAAGTCGGAATCAGGACGATAAAATTAGCCACAGCAATGGCAAACTTGGGATTGGGCAGGCTGGAAGCAAATACCACAAAAACAATATTGAAAATAGAAGCTCCCAAGGTGTTGAATATTCGGGAAAGGCTGAGTGAGGCATAGACCCCATTTTTAAAGAATAATTTCATTGTAGACTCCTTTTCTAAACTGCAAGATTGTATAAAAGCTGATTGGATACATCTGTAATCTAGCTTTTGTTTTTTCTCTTTCTGATGACCATTATAGACCGTTTAAAGCCAAAAACAAGGGCTTTTCGGCAACTGGTTATACCGCATAAGTAAGTGGTGAAATTCTGAAAGTGACTTGCGCTAGCTCTTTCTGTTTTTAGTATAAAATAGAAAATCTAAGCCACAGGAAATGTTGCATATATTCAACGTTTTTTGAGTGTAATTGTTAAAATGAGTAATTTGGAGTGTATTTTGCATCAAAAAAAAATCCACTTCCCAACTCAACATCACTGAGTTTAAAAGTGGAGATTTGCATTATTTGCTATATTTTTGAAAAGCAGTATCAAGTGTGTCTTGATAGTAGTGGGCGCTATGTTGGCAGTTCAAGATTCGGAAAATGTCGACAGCTTGCTTCGTTTGAGTGAGTCCCTCTTCTTTTTGCCCTTTCAAACAAGCTAACTCTCCCTGAGCAAAGAGATAGACAATTCGGAAGTAAGTCTCATTTTCTTCGTAAAAGTGTCGCTCAATGACTTGTTGGAAATAGTCTGCCTGGGTGATATTTTCCTGACTGATGGCCAGAAGATAACCATTAAGAAAAGTAGTGTGCAGGGTGTTGCGATTGTTGGCAAACAAGGCTGCGAAATCCTTTCTTGAGAGGATTTCTTTGGTGTATTGGGAGAACAAATCTAGAGATAAAACCGGAGTGCAGACAGAGAAGAGATTGAGCTCGTAGCGCCCCCCAAATATCAACTGAAAAGAGGTAATCATGCAGGAAATCAAGCTCGCCTGGACTGGCCTTTTCAGACTCTTTGAGGGCACAGAGATAGGCCTTTACAATTAGGCGCTCAACCCAATCGCTAGCGCGCTTGCTTTTTTGAGTAATTTTTTCTTTTTCCAGATAAAGTTCTTCTAAGAGCTTAAGCTGATTGGCTTGCAGCAGGTCGTGGATTTGGCTTAAGAGTTCCTTGTGAGAATGATGGCTCTGGATGCCGGCTGCAAGGGTAAATTCTTCCGTTTCCGTGTGGATAGCGCTGAGCGCGCTAAAAAGTTTCTGTGCCGAAAGTTCGCTCTGCCCATTTTCAAAGCGAGAGAGCATAGATTTTGAAAATTCTCCGCCAGTCGCCTCGGATAAAGAGATGTGCCTTGCCTCTCAAAAAAATCTAAAAGTCTGTCCTAGATGTTCCATTGTCTTCCCTCCTTACATTTTATTATAACAAAATAATTTTCAATAACATCGAAGTGCTCAAACATGATATAATAAAAGAAAAAAACAAAGAGGAACTTATGTTGCATATTCAAGAAATTCGAAAGAATCCAGAAGGTTTAGCCTTTGAGAAAAAGCTGGACTTGGCAGAGGAGTTAAAAGAGCGCAATCCTGAGATTTTAGATGTTCAGGATATTGTAGCCAAAGGCAAGGTTCAATATGAAGACGGCCTTTATTTTCTAGATTATGACTTGTCTTATACCATTACCTTGACGTCCAGTCGCAGCATGGAGCCGGTGGAGCTCAAGGAGTCTTATCTAGTCAACGAAATTTTCATGGAAGAAGGACAGGCCGCATCGCAGGATATGATTGATCAGGATTTGGTTCTGCCGATTGAAAATGGCGAGATTAATGTATCCGAGAGTGTAGCTGATAATATCTTGCTGAATATTCCACTGAAAATCCTAACAGCTGAGGAAGAAGCTGGTCAAGGTTTTCTGTCTGGTCAGGACTGGCAGGTTATGACGGAAGAGGAATTCGCCGCTGCTCAAGAAGCTCAAAAAGAGAAGAACAATCCTTTCGCCGGTTTGCAAGGACTTTTTGATGAATAATTCTTGTAAAAATCTTGAAACAGTTAAAAAAGATAAATCGCTTTGAATTGCACCCCAAAAGTTAGACAGAAAATCTAACGATTGGGGTGTTTTTAATCTGAAATTAAGTTATACAAACTAGGTATTTAACCTAAAAAGAATGGCGTTTCTCAGGTTCGAATATACCCGGTTCAAATCTTTAATGTTATTTGCCTGACTTAAAGCAAGAAAGAATTGAGAAGATTCTAGTAGATGGCAAGGTCCATACAATAAGCTCCCAGACATTTAGTTTGGGAGCTTATTGCTTTATATTTTCTGTTTGGCCTTGATAGTGGTAAATGCAGAGTCGGTTTGCTTGGTCTGGGCGACTGACGGTAAAGTGGAAGTAATGGTCCTTCTTGTCCAAACTTTTGGTCTTGGAGAGTTTGAAGTAAGTGACCTGACGGCTGGCCATGTGGAGTAGGATGTCATCTTCCATGACCATCAGAGGCTGGGGAAGATTGGAAAATTGATAAAAATCCTCTTGAAATTGATAGTAATTCTGAGAAAAATAGTCAAATTGAAGTTCTTCATGTAGATTCTGAGTGGTCATCTGTGCCTCCTGAAGCTTGTATCGAAAGAATCTGCTGGATAGCAAGGACTTTGTAATGGTCACCTTCCTGCAGGAGGACCTGCTTGCAGTCCAGATGAAAGACAGTAGCAGTAATGTCGGTCAGCTTTCCCTGATTAAGAAAGGTGATTCGGATTGGAACTTGCTGGCTATAGGCTTGGTTGAGCAAATAGAATTTCTCCTGTCTGTCAAGCTGGGTCAGGCGACTGATATCTAGTTCTTTTTTGGCCAGAGCAGTGCTGTGTTCAGATAGAAAAAAGCCAGCCCACTTAGCCATACCCCGATCCTGAAAGTCACGAGCCGACTGATAAGGGAGATAAGAGCGGTCGGTCATGATAAGCCCTCCAAACCTCCAGCAGAATGGCCACCGGTTAGCTTGCTTCGAGCGATGGCACGAGAGGAGTCCAGTAAGGCCGAGCCCTTAAGCAAAGAGGCAAAGCCGAAACGATCTCTGATGCGGTCAATCGTCAGCTGGAGCTCCTCTTCTTTTTGAATTTGCAAGGGATCATCAAAGAGAGAAATCAGACCATAGCCTTGATCGACAAAGTCACTGTAAAAAACGCCAATCTGTCGGATAGCCCCGCCCTGATATTTGGAACGAAAAAGCTGAACTACGATTTGAGCCAGTCGATCGCTGTTATTGGTAGACTCAATTTTTTTCTGTGTATGAATGGAAGGCAGGCGATCCTGTTTGGAATAGCGGGCATGAATAGAAACACGCTGGCATTTCTTACCAGAACGTCTGAGACGAATGGCGACCTGTTCAGCCATTTCTCGGAAAATCAGCTCAATCTCTGCCTGTCGTCTATAATCTCGGGGGAGAATTTGTGAATTGCCCAGACCATGTGACTTGATCTGATAAGGCTTGTGGATATTGCTTTCATCGATGCCATGAGCGTGAAACCAAAGCTGCAGACCCATGACTCCCATTTCTTTTTTGAGAATATCGGGATTAAAGTGAGCCAAATCATAAATGGAATAAATGCCTAGCTTCTTAAGACGGGTGGCTGTTCGGTAGCCGATACCCCAAAAATCTGTCATTGTCGGAATGGTCCAAACCTTGTTGGGAACATCCTCATAGGACCAGTTGACCCGCATCTTTTTTGTATGTTTAGCTTCAATGTCCAAGGCTAGCTTAGCGAGAAGAGGATTGGCGTTGCTCAGGCCGATAGAAGCATAAATCCCAGTCTTCTTCCAGATAGCCTGTTGAATGCGGGCAGCCAGCAGGTCTAGTTTGGTCCTGCGGTCCAGCGTCTGATCGGGAATGAAGTAGCTGATAGAGCTTGTCAAATCTAAGAAGCCCTCATCAATTGAGTAGGGGAAAATATCATCGGGAGCTGCAAAATCCTGGAAAATCTTTTGGATTTCCATGTTTTTCGGGATATAGTAGTTCATGCGAGGTGGGACCAGTAGGGTCTTTTGGGCAGCGTCTTCGATAAAACGCACATAATCTGCTGTAATTGGCAGTCCCTGCTTGCGGGCAGCAGCAAAGTTGAACTTACGGGTGTGGACATCAAAAGGAAGATTATAGCTTCGGCTGACATTTTGGCTGCCAAAATTCTTTTTAAAGAGAGGGGTAGCAGCTAGTATCAGTCCGACAGAATTTTCAATTCGGCTCATGACACAGAGCGAGGTTTTTAAAGGGTCAAGGCCGAGTGCGATGCATTCACAAGAGGCGTAAAAACTTTTCATATCCACAAAAGCAATGTCTGAATGGGGCTCGCGTGAATAATCAAATAGGACCATGGCTTATACCTCAATCGGCAGAAAATGTCCGACTACTATACCGACAATGCTAGGCTGGTCTTCGTAAGGAGCAAAGAGATCCTCGTAGTCAGGATTGATAGACTCTAGGCGTAGACCTTCAGCTTCGCGGTAGACTTTTTTGATATAGGTCTTGCCATTCCACATGAGAGCATAGACGGCCCCATCGTAGTCAAATCCTGTCTGTTTCATAAGGGCAACAGAGCCATTGGGATACTTGGGTTCCATAGAATCCCCAGAGACCCAGGATGCAAAATCGTGCTGGATATCTTGATCAAAGTAGACAGTTTCGTAGTCTGTTTCATTGTCATAATAACTGTGACCGCGACCTGCAGCCAGCTCAACGGATAGAACTTTATAGGCTGTAAGAGTACTAACCTTGCGCTGTCTCTCTAGGAGCCTACTAGCGAGCTGGTCTACTTCTTTTTTATGTGGTGGAGTTAGTAAAGGATAGGTGTAGAGCACGCTGGTCTCATCCACAAAGTAGTTCTCTTGGACCTTGAGACAGGTGGCCAACCTCCTGAGATTTTTTGCGTGGGGTTCTGCTAGGCCATTTTCCCAAGCAGAGTAAGTCTTTCGAGAGATGCCCAGCTCTTGATAAATGGAAGATTGTGTCAAATTAAGCTCCAAACGGCGTTTTTTTAATTTTTCATGAGAAAACATATTCACCACCTGCGTAACGTTTAAAAAGTTACGTATAGTATAACAAATGAAATCGAGAAAAGCAAGTTTTTTATTGAGTATTGTTATTTCTAGCAAGAGTGTGGTAAACTGTAGGGAGGAATATAACCTGGAGGTAGAGAGATGTTTCCTATGATAGCAAAGACGATTATGACAGAAGAAGCTTACCGCCGTTTCGCTTGGACCAATTTCTGGTATAAAAAGAATGGCATCTTCTCACTGATTCTCCCTGAGATAGTGGTGCTGATATGCGGTGCAATCTGTTTTTTCATCGGGGAACCTTTGCCAGGCGTAGCTTTTCTTGTTACTGTGGCAGTCCTTCCTTTTCTTTACTATCTGTCCATGAATCGACATATTAAAAAGTTTTATAGAGGCAACCCCCTCTGGCATGATTTGGAGCAGGAGTTTAACTTCTATGAGAGGGATTTTCAAGTCCTTAATCGCAATCATACCTCTCGATATGATTATCAGGATATTGTGGCGATTATAGACAAGCCAGAAACTTTTTATATTATGGTTGGCCGGTCAATAGGGCTGATCTTGGATAAGGCAGACTGTCAGCCTGAATTAATTGCTTTTTTACTAAAACTAAAAGAAAACAGAAGTCTCTAATTTTGGGGACTTCTGTTTTTTGTCTGTCCAGTTTTCAAAAAATTTGCCTCTTGTGCGATGTGTGTTATAATGTTTTTTATGAGAGTTGTTGCAGGTAAATACGGGGGTAGGCCCCTCAAGACTTTGGACGGCAAGACGACTAGACCTACGACTGATAAGGTCAAGGGGGCGATTTTTAATATGGTTGGTCCCTATTTTGACGGTGGTCGGGTGCTAGATCTTTATGCTGGGAGCGGGAGTTTGGCCATTGAGGCTATTTCGCGAGGTATGGAGGAAGCTATCTTAGTCGAAAGGGATCGCAGAGCTCAGGCTATTATTTCAGAGAACATTCAGATGACCAAGGAGCCGGAACGTTTTGACTTGCTCAAGATGGAGTCTGGTCGAGCCTTGGAAATATTTACGGGAGCTTTTGACTTGGTTCTCTTAGATCCGCCTTATGCCAAGGAGCAGATTGTGGCAGACCTTGAGAAGCTAGAGGAAGGCCAACTCTTGAGTCAAGATGTCCTAGTAGTCTGTGAGACAGATAAGGATGTTGAATTGCCAGAAGAAATTGCCGGGCTGGGCATTTGGAAGCAGAAGATATATGGAATTTCAAAGGTGACGGTGTATGTCAGATAAGATAGGATTATTCACAGGGTCTTTTGACCCGATGACCAAGGGTCATGTGGACCTGATTGAGCGGGCTAGCAGGCTCTTTGACAAGCTCTATGTAGGGATTTTCTATAACCGGGAAAAGTCAGGTTTTTTTACAATTGAGGCCAGAGAGCGCATGGTCAAAGAAGCTCTGCAACATTTGGATAATGTCGAGGTCATCACTTCGCAGAATGAGCTAGCAGTGACAGTGGCCAGAAGAATGGGAGCCCAGGCCTTTGTACGCGGTCTCCGCAATAGTCAAGACCTAGACTATGAAGCCAATATGAACTTTTTCAATCATGAACTAGCAGGAGAGCTGGAGACGATTTTCTTACTCAGCAAGCCAGTCTATCAGCCTATCAGTTCATCACGTATTCGTGAGCTGATTGCTTTTCAGCAGGATATCGCGGCCTATGTGCCCCAAAGTGTAATCAAAGAATTAGAAAGAATCAACAATGAAAAGAATTAAGAAGTTTATATTGCCAACGGTCATTGGTGTCACTATTGCCTTTTTTATAGCAGCTCTTTACGTTCGTCTGCCTTATTATATAGAAGTTCCTGGTGGTGCCGAAGATGTTCGTCAGGTCTTGATAGTTGATAATAAGGCCGACAAGGAAGCGGGCTCCTACAACTTTGTGACGGTCGGAGTAGAGCAGGCAACCTTTGCGCATCTGGTCTATGCTTGGCTGACCCCTTTTACAGATATTTATTCCGCTAAGGATATGACAGGTGGCTCCACGGACGATGAGTTTAATCGGATCAACCAATTTTACATGGAAACATCGCAAAATATGGCCAAATATCAGGGGTTGACGACAGCTGGTAAAGAGATCAAAATGGACTATTTGGGGGTTTATGTCTTGCAGGTGGCAGATAACTCAACTTTCAAGGGAGTTCTCAATATTGCTGATACGGTAACCGGTGTCAATGACAAGACCTTTGAAAGCTCTGAGGAGCTGGTCAAGTATGTCAACTCGCAGAAGCTTGGGGACAAGGTCAAGGTGACTTTCCAAGAAGATGATCAGGAGAAATCGGTAACCGGAAAGATTATCAAGCTGGAGAACGGTAAGAACGGGATTGGCATTAGTCTGATAGACCGGACAGAAGTCAGCAGTAATATTCCGATTACATTTTCAACTGAGGGTATTGGAGGTCCTAGTGCTGGTCTCATGTTCAGCCTAGCCATTTATACCCAGTTGGCTGATCCGACTCTTCGTGACGGCCGCGATATTGCAGGGACCGGCAGCATCAGCCGTGAAGGTGAAGTTGGCGAAATCGGCGGAATCGATAAGAAAGTCGTTTCAGCAGCCCAAAGCGGAGCGGATATCTTCTTTGCACCCAACAATGAACTTACAGAGGAAGAGAAGAAGCTTTCTCCTAATGGGAAAAACAACTACCAAACGGCTCTGGAGACAGCCAAGAAGATTAAAACGGATATGAAAATTGTTCCAGTTAAAACGCTGCAGGATGCCATTGACTATCTGAAAAAGAACAAGTAAAGAGTCTGGGCAAAAAGTCCAGACTTTTGAGTCTAAATTAGAAAAAATAGATGACGCAGTGGTTGATTGGCATCTTACTTCGCTTTTTAAGCTCCAAAGATGACCTAATCAACTGTGCGGGGGTGGGAAGACGAACTTTTTAACTTGTTTGAAGTTCTTTCCCACTCCCTTTTCTTGTGAAACAGACAAAATCATCTGGTCTTCTCTGCTTTAAATCGTCTGACTTTTTTCAGAAAGATATTTTTGATGAAAAGTCCGCGAAATACTGGTTGATTTATGATAAAATAAAGTGTTGTAGATAAACTATCCAAGATTGTTAAAGGAAGAGTATGCGTAAAGATATTTCACCTGAATTGTATAATTATAATAAATTCCCAGGACCGGAGTTTAAACAGATTGACAGCAAGATTGTTGCAGAAAAATTCGAGTTTGAATTGATTGAGAATTATAAGGAAGGCTTTGACTTGACTGCCTTTCATCAGCGTTTTTCAGAAATTCTCACCAAGTTTGACTATATTGTCGGTGACTGGGGCAATGAGCAGCTGCGCCTGCGTGGTTTTTACAAGGACGAGCGGGCTAATGAAAGCGATGAGAAAATCAGTCGCTTAGAAGACTATTTGCTGGAGTACTGCAGCTACGGCTGTGCTTATTTTGTCTTGGAAAATCCAAATCCCCAGCGCGCTTCCTTTGATAAGAAATCCCATGGCAAGAAAGAGGCAGAAGGTCAGTCAAAACGTTCTCGCAACAGTCGTTCGGGCGGTCGTAATCGCAGAAGCGAGCGAGACCGAGACAGTCGTTCTAAAAGGGATAATAAGCGCTCCCGCAACAATTCCCAGCAAGACAGGCAGAAAAAGCAAAAAGACAGCAATCGCCATTTTGTGATTCGCCAGAATAAAGGAGAAAAATGAAACCATCTATTTATAGCTTAACGCGTCAGGAAATGATTGAATGGGCGGAAGCTCAGGGAGAAAAGAAATTCCGTGCTGCCCAGATTTGGGAGTGGCTCTATCGCAAGCGGGTCCAGTCTTTTGGGGAAATGACCAATCTATCCAAGGACTTAATTGCCAAGCTAAATGATCAGTTTGTCGTTAATCCGCTTAAGCAGCGCATTGTTCAGGAGTCAGCTGACGGTACGGTCAAGTACCTCTTTGAGCTGCCGGACGGTATGCTGATTGAGACGGTGCTCATGCGCCAGCACTATGGACTTTCAGTCTGTGTGACCACCCAAGTTGGCTGCAATATCGGCTGTACCTTCTGTGCTTCTGGCTTGATTAAAAAGCAACGCGACCTTAATAACGGTGAGATTGTAGCTCAGATTATGCTGGTTCAAAAGTATTTTGACGAGCGTGGTCAGGATGAGCGGGTCAGTCACATCGTGGTTATGGGAATCGGTGAGCCTTTTGACAACTATGACAATGTGCTCAAGTTTGTCCGGACGGTCAATGATGATAAAGGTTTGGCTATCGGTGCCCGCCATATCACGGTTTCGACTTCAGGACTGGCGCATAAGATTCGTGACTTTGCCAATGAAGGTGTGCAGGTCAATCTAGCTGTATCCCTCCATGCCCCGAATAATGATCTGCGGACCAGTATCATGCGGATTAACCGGTCCTTCCCTATCGAAAAGCTTTTTGCAGCTATTGAATACTATATTGAGACGACCAACCGCCGGGTGACCTTTGAGTACATCATGCTCAATGAAGTCAATGACGGGGTAGAGCAGGCCAAGGAGCTGGCTGAGCTGCTCAAGAACATTAAGAAACTGTCTTATGTCAATCTCATTCCTTACAACCCCGTTAGCGAGCACGACCAATACAGCCGCAGTCCCAAAGAGCGCGTGATGGCCTTCTACGATACCCTCAAGAAAAACGGAGTCAACTGCGTGGTTCGTCAGGAACATGGAACGGATATTGATGCAGCCTGCGGTCAGCTGCGTTCCAATACTATGAAGCGGGATCGCGAGAAAGCATTGGTAGAAAATGTTCAGCCTTAAGAACTATCTGACTTCAGCCGGTGAGCTGACAGCTAAGGGACGGAAATTGCTGGTAGGGGGAAGCTGGCTCTATTTCTTGATGCTTTGCATTTTGTGCTTTATTCCTCAGGTGCCAGAGCCAGGAATGGAAACGCCGGGAATCCAGTATTTTGGCCGAATAGTGGTTTTGTTAATCCCTTTTAATTCCTTTGTCAATATTGGCGAGATTACTTCTTGGCTCCAGCTGGTCAAGGTCTTTATCCAAAATCTAGCCAATATCTTTCTGCTGTCGCCCTTAATCTTTCAATTGCTTTACCTCTTTCCGAAATTGCGGAAGACCAAGAAGGTTGTATGGCTGAGCTTTGGGATGAGTCTGTCTATCGAAGTGACTCAGATTCTGCTGGATCTTCTTATCAACGCCAATCGAGTTTTTGAGATTGATGATCTCTGGACCAATACTTTGGGTGGCTATCTGGCTTGGCGGGCTTTTCAGCTTGGTCAAAAAATCTGGAAAAATCGCCAAGGCGACGCTTTCAAAAGAGATTAGCGAGAGAAAGGTTCGGGTTTGGGAGAAAAAATTAAATTTTTTCTTGACAAGAAAAAGGGAAAGGCCTATAATAAAATAAATCATCAGAAAAGTAATAATTTTTTCTACTTTCAGGGAGCCTGTGGTTGGTGGAAACAGGCAGTGGAAGGTTATGAAGTGGGCTGATGGAAAAAATGAATTTGAAGCAATAAAAATTCGGTGAGCACACCTTACAGTGCAGCTTGTTGTTAGACAAGACAGAGATATGGAGGCAGTCTATACTTTGCTCCATAATTGAGGTGGCACCGCGATTTTACGCCCTCACACAGAGTTTTTTCTGTGTGTGGGCTTTTGTTTTGTTTGAAAATAAAGAAAAGAGGCAAATAAGATGACAGAAACTAAAGGATATTTTGGACAATTCGGCGGCTCCTTTGTACCAGAGCCTATCCAAACCTTGCTGGATGAATTGGAAGTGACTTTTGAGAAGTATAAGGATGACCCAGAATTTTTAAAGGAATACCGACATTATTTGGCGGATTATTCAGGTCGGGAAACCCCGCTCTACTTTGCAGAAAGTCTGACCCAGCATCTGGGTGGAGCGAAGATTTATCTGAAGCGGGAAGATCTCAATCATCTAGGCTCGCATAAGCTCAATAATGTTTTGGGGCAGATTCTTCTAGCTAAGCGCATGGGCAAGACCCGAGTCATCGCTGAAACTGGAGCTGGTCAGCATGGTGTAGCAACTGCGGCAGCCGCAGCTAAGTTTGGTATGAAGTGCGATGTTTACATGGGTGCAGAGGATGTAGAACGCCAGCGCCTCAATGTTTTCCGCATGGAAATGATGGGTGCGACTGTTCATGCTGTGGAAACAGGCACCAAAACCCTCAAGGATGCTGTGGATGCAGCCTTTGGAGCTTGGATGAGTGATTTGGAAGCCTTCTATGTTTTGGGTTCGGCTGTCGGACCTCACCCCTATCCGACCATTGTCCATGAGTTCCAAAAGGTGATCAGTGAAGAATCACGCCGTCAGATTTTGGACAAGGAAGGTCGCTTGCCAGACTATGTTATTGCCTGCGTAGGCGGTGGCTCCAATGCTATCGGTGCATTCTCTCAGTATGTGGCAGATGAAGAAGTTAAGTTAGTGGGAGTTGAAGCGGCTGGACGGGGTCTTGACACAGACCAGCATGCAGCGACCATGACCAAGGGAAGCGTCGGAGTAGTGGACGGTATGAAGACTTACGCTGTCTTTGCTGAAGATGGTCAGGTAGCACCGGTTTACTCCATTTCAGCAGGCTTGGACTATCCTGGAGTTGGTCCCGAACATGCTTTCTTTAAAGATTCTGGTCGAGTAGAATACGTAGCCGCGACAGATGATGAAGCTGTGGATGCCTTGCTTCTCTTGACACAAAAGGAAGGAATTTTGCCGGCAATCGAAAGCTCCCATGCCATTGCTGAAGCTATCAAGAGAGCTCCGCAACTGTCATCTGACCAAATCATCATTATCAACGTATCTGGTCGTGGAGACAAGGATGTGGCAGCCGTTGCCGACTATCTAGAAAAACGAAAATAAAATACCCAGCAGAAGAGTAGTAACATCCCTCCTTTAAGAGAGTCTGTGGTTGCTGTAAACAGGCAGGAGAAGTTATGAAATGGGCTGTTGGAGTCAACATTTTGTCATTTAGTTGCTCTTTCATTACTTTGTTAGCATGGTTTGCTGTAAACCAGTATACTGACTTGCACTAAAAGGGATCTAAATGACTGTAAATAGGTAAATGAGATGTGGAGCCTGAAAACTCCATAACTGAGGTGGCACCGCGATGACACGCCCTCACAGGATGAACTGTGCGGGCGTTTTTCTGTAGTTCTGGAGCAAGTTATATCAGTGAACAGGTGCTATCTGTTCTTGCGAATGAAGTCATAACTAGCAGATTGCTCCTCCTAAAACGCGTCTGATTTAAATAGAAAGAAAAAATATGCAAAAGATTTTACCAGCTGATATTTTATCACCGATTCTGGCTTATATGCGGATTCAGGGCGACCACAAGGTGATTTTGGAGAGTATTCCGAGAGATAGCGAAACAGCCCGCTTTTCTATCCTAGCCTATAATCCAGTCTTTGAAGTTCGCTATGAAAATGGCCGTTTAACAAAGAATGGGCAAGTAATTGAGGAAGATCCCTTGGACTATCTTCATGAGTTGGCCGTAAAAAAAGGCCATCATTCAGACCTGCCTTTTGGTGGTGGAGCCATCGGTTTTGTCGGCTATGATATGATTTCACTCTATGAGGAGATTGGCCAGATTCCAGCTGATGTGATTGGAACGCCGGATATGCACTTTTTCGTTTATGAGAGTTACATAGTTTTTGATCATAAAAAAGATAAGGTCTATATCCTTGAGGAGGCGCTCTACAGTGATAGAAGCGAAGCTGATTTGGCTACTAGTCTGGAGCGAATCATGACTGAGCTGGCGCAGCCTGCAGCAGATGAATTTTCACCACTGGAACTGTCCAGTTTGAACTTCCAGAGTCACATCGAGCAGACAGCTTTTGAAAAAATGGTGGAGGAAGCGCGCAGCTTGATTCGGCAGGGAGATATGTTCCAATGTGTGCTCAGTCAGCGTTTTTCAGCAGAGTATTCTGGTAGGCCACTGGATTACTATCGCAATCTGCGTGTGACCAATCCTTCCAACTATCTCTACTTTTATGATTTCGGAGATTATCAGATTATCGGAGCCAGCCCAGAGAGTCTAGTGTCTGTCAAGCAGGGTCAGGTTACGACCAATCCTATCGCTGGGACCAGACCGCGTGGGAAGGATGAGAGAGAGGATAAAGCCTTGGCAGAGGAGCTGCTGGCTGACGAGAAGGAAGTGGCGGAACACCGTATGTTAGTTGATTTGGGGCGTAATGATATCGGTAAAATTGCCCAGAATAACAGCGTGGAAGTCACTAAGTACATGGAAGTGGAGTATTTCCGCTATGTCATGCACCTGACCAGTGTAGTTCGTGGTCAGCTTTTGTCTCAACTGACGGCCATGGATGCACTCAAGTCAACCCTGCCGGCCGGCACCGTCTCGGGCGCGCCTAAGATTCGGGCCATGAAGCGAATCTATGAGCTGGAACAGGAAAAACGTGGCGTGTATGCGGGGGCTATCGGCTATCTGTCTGCGACAGGGGATATGGATTTTGCCATTGCTATCCGAACCATGATTTTGAAAAATGGCAGAGCTTACGTTCAAGCTGGAGCGGGTATTGTTTATGACTCGATCCCTGTCAACGAATACCAAGAAACCATCAACAAAGCCAAATCAATGACCAAGATAGGAGAGATGCAATGATTTTATTGATTGATAATTATGATTCTTTTACTTACAATCTAGCCCAGTATATCGGCAATTTCGCAGAAGTCAAGGTCTTGCGAAATGATGATGCAGGTCTTTATCAAGCGGCAGAAGAAGCGGATGCCTTGGTTCTGTCTCCGGGTCCAGGCTGGCCAGCAGATGCAGGACGGATGGAAGAGCTTATCCGCGATTTTGCTGGTAAAAAGCCGATATTGGGGATTTGCTTGGGGCACCAAGCCATTGCAGAAGTATTTGGCGGAAAGCTAGGTTTGGCTCCCAAGGTCATGCACGGCAAGCAAAGTGTTCTGCGCTTTGAGGGTAAATCTCCTATCTATGAGGGGCTAGAGGATGGGCAGCCAGTCATGCGCTATCATTCGATTTTGATTGAGGAGATGCCAGAGGACTTTGAAGTGACAGCTCGAGCGGTTGATGACAACTCAATCATGGCTATCCAGCATAAGAGCTTGCCCATTTATGGTTTTCAGTATCATCCAGAAAGCATTGGCACGCCGGACGGCTTGTCGTCTATCAAGAATTTTATCGACTTAGTAAAGTAAAGGAGGATATATGAAAGAGATTATTGCAAAACTAGCTGATTTTAAGGATTTAAGCAGAGCTGAGATGACAGATGTGATTGAGCGTATTGTCACCGGACGGGTGACAGAGTCTCAAATTGTAGCCTTTTTACTGGGACTCAAGATGAAGGGGGAGACGATTGAGGAACGAACGGCTTTGGCTCAGGTAATGCGAGGCCATGCTAAGCAGATTCCGACCACTATTCGCACTGCTATGGACAATTGCGGTACCGGCGGAGACAAGTCTTTCAGCTTCAATGTTTCGACTACAGCAGCTTTTGTACTGGCAGGTGGCGGGATTAAGATGGCCAAGCACGGCAATCGCTCCATTTCTTCTAAGTCAGGTTCAGCTGATGTGTTAGAAGCTCTGGGTATCAATCTAGACTTGGACGCTGCTAGCTTGGGCAAGGTTTTTGAGCAGACAGGTATCGTCTTTCTCTTTGCAAAGAATATGCATCCGGCTATGAAATACATCATGCCAGCCCGGCTTAGCCTCGGCATTCCCACCATTATGAACCTAACTGGTCCGCTTATCCATCCCATGAGTCTAGAAACTCAGCTTTTAGGAACCAGTCGGCCGGATATACTAGAGAGTACAGCAGAAGTTTTGAAAAATATGGGCCGCAAGCGTGCGGTGGTCGTGTCAGGTCCAGATGGTCTAGACGAGGCCGGTCTTCATGGCCGTACCCAGTATGCTCTGCTGGAAAATGGGCAAATCAGTCTGCACAGCTTTCTGCCGTCAGATATTGGCATGGAAGAGATAGCTCTTGAAGCGATTCGTGGGGGCAATGCCAAGGAAAATGCAGAAATTCTGCTATCAGTCCTGCAAAATCAAGCCAGTCCTTATTTAGAAACGACAGTTCTGAATGCTGGATTGGGATTTTATGCTAATGGAAAATCAGACAGTATAGAAGAAGGAATAGCTTTGGCCCGCCAAGTGATTGCCAGCGGTGCAGCCTATGAAAAACTCAAGCAACTACAGGAGTATCAGAAATGAGTAAAGAATTTCTCCCAACCATTCTAAAGCAAAAAGAGCAGGAAGTGGCGGCTATGTCCTATGAAGAGCTGCAGCCCCTGCGCTCGACCTATTCTCTCTATAACTATCTCAAAAACCACCCTCAAGAGCTGCAGCTGATTGCTGAGGTCAAAAAAGCCAGTCCAAGTCTGGGAGATATTAATCTCGGTGTGAATATTGTGGAGCAGGCTCGCACCTATGAACGATGCGGTGCAGCCATGATTTCGGTCCTGACAGATGAGATTTTCTTCAAAGGACATCTGGATTACCTGAGAGAGATTTCCAGTCAAGTGACTATTCCAACCCTCGATAAAGACTTTATCATTGATGAAAAACAGATTGTTCGCGCCCGCAATGCCGGAGCGACAGTTATTCTCTTGATCGTGGCTGCCTTGTCTGAAAAACGGCTGCAAGAGCTCTATGATTTTGCGACGGGTTTAGGCTTGGAAGTTCTGGTCGAAACCCATAATCTGGCGGAGCTGGAAATTGCCCATAGAATAGGAGCTAGGATTATCGGTGTCAATAACCGCAATTTAGTCACTTTTGAGACAGATATCAATACAAGTCTCCAGCTGTCTGCCCATTTCAAAGATGACAGGGCTTACGTATCAGAGTCGGCTATTTTCAGCAAGGAAGATGCTGAGCTGGTAGCTCCTTATTTCCATGCGGTTTTAGTCGGAACTGCTTTGATGCAGGCAGAGGATGTGGCAGAAAAAATCAAGGAGCTGAAAATTGACAAAGGTTAAGATTTGCGGCTTATCAACGGCCAGCGCTGTGGAGACGGCATGCAAGGCTGGTGCAGACTACATTGGTTTTGTTTTTGCTGAGAGCCGTCGGAGGGTTAGTTTGGAGCAAACTCAGAAGCTAGCTGCCTTGGTGCCGCCTGCTGTCCGAAAGGTGGGAGTTTTCGTCTCTCCTAGCTTGTCGGAGCTGCAGGAAGCTATTTCAGTGGCAAATCTGGATTTGGTGCAGATTCATGGCGATTTTGATGAAGAACTTCTGACACAGATTGGCCGACCGGTTATTCGAGCTTATCAGGTCAAGGGAGTGTTAAAAGATGTCTGCCAACAGTCGGACTACCTGCTCTTTGATGCACCACTTGCTGGTAGTGGTCAGACCTTTGACTGGCAATCTTTTGACAAGAATCAAATCCACCAGCCCTTCTTTATCGCTGGTGGTTTGAATGCAGGAAATGTCCGAGAAGCTATTCAGCACTTCGCACCTTACGCAGTTGATGTCTCAAGCGGGGTCGAGACGGATAGCCAGAAGGATTTAAAAAAGATAAAAGAATTTATAGAAAGAGTGAAACATGGCATATAATCAACCCAATCAAGAAGGATTTTATGGTGAGTTTGGCGGGCGCTTTGTTCCCGAAACGCTGATGACAGCAGTTTTGGAATTGGATAAAGCCTACCGTGAGAGTAAAAAAGTCCCAGCCTTTCAGGCTGAGCTGGACGAGTTGCTGAAGCAGTATGTAGGGCGAGAAAATCCTCTCTATTTTGCTAAGAATCTAACAGCCTATGCTGGCGGTGCTAAGATTTATCTGAAGCGGGAAGACCTCAACCATACCGGGGCTCATAAAATCAATAATGCCTTAGGACAAGTCCTATTAGCCAAGCGGATGGGCAAGAAGAAAATCATTGCGGAGACTGGTGCAGGTCAGCACGGAGTAGCCACGGCCACAGCTGCAGCCCTTTTTAACATGGATTGTACTATCTACATGGGCGAAGAAGACGTCAAGCGCCAAGCTCTTAATGTCTTTCGGATGGAACTTCTTGGAGCCAAGGTGGAGTCTGTGACCGATGGCTCTCGAGTCCTCAAGGATGCAGTCAACGCTGCCTTGCGAGCTTGGGTGGCTCAGGTGGATGATACTCACTATATTATGGGCTCAGCTTTAGGACCTCATCCTTTCCCAGAGATTGTCCGCGACTATCAGAGCGTGATTGGGCGTGAGGCCAAGCGCCAGTTTGCTGAGCAAAATGCAGGTGCCCTGCCAGATGCTTTAGTAGCCTGCGTTGGCGGTGGTTCCAATGCTATTGGACTCTTTTATCCCTTTGTAGACGATAGTACAGTGGCTATGTATGGAACAGAAGCAGCTGGGCGGGGCGTGGATACAGATGAACACGCTGCGACCTTAACCAAGGGCCGGCCGGGTGTTTTGCACGGTGCCTTGATGGATGTCTTGCAGGATGAGCAAGGGCAGATTCTGGAAGCTTTCTCTATCTCTGCTGGGCTGGACTATCCGGGCATCGGTCCTGAACATTCTCATTTTAATGCTATCAAGCGCGCCACTTATGTCCCAATCACAGATGAAGAAGCCTTGGAAGCCTTCCAGCTCCTGTCTCGTATCGAAGGGATTATCCCTGCTCTAGAGTCTAGTCACGCTATTGCTTACGCAGTTAAGCTGGCTAAGGAGTTGGGACCAGATAAATCAATGATTGTCTGCCTATCCGGCCGTGGTGACAAGGATGTCGTTCAGGTAAAGGAACGCTTGGAAAGAGAAACGGCTCAAAAAGGAGGTGCCCATGACTAAAACACTCACTCAGCATTTAGAGGCCGTCAAAAAAGCAGGTAAGGGAATTTTCCTTCCATATATCATGGCCGGTGATCACGAGAAAGGTTTGGCAGGATTAGCAGAAACTATCTCATTTTTGGAAAACTTGGGTGTGTCAGCCATTGAAATCGGTCTGCCATTTTCAGATCCTGTTGCAGATGGACCAGTGATTGAAGAAGCCGGTCTAAGAAGTCTGGGCCACCATACTTCGGCCAAGTCTTTAGTCGCAAGCTTGCAGAATTTGGACACTCAGCTGCCTCTCATTATCATGACCTACTTCAATCCTATTTTCCAGTACGGCCTTAAAGATTTTGTCAAGGATTTGGCTAGGACACCGGTTAAAGGATTGATTATTCCGGATCTGCCCTATGAGCACAGGGACTTTATTCTGCCTCTGCTGGAAGATTCAGATATCGCTCTAGTTCCTTTAGTGAGCCTTACGACTGGACTAGAACGTCAGCAGGAGCTAATTAAGGAGGCTGACGGTTTTATCTATGCTGTAGCCATCAACGGTGTGACAGGTAAGAGCGGAAGCTACCGCAATGATTTGGACCAGCATTTGAGCAAGCTCCATGATATTGCAGATATTCCAGTATTGACAGGTTTTGGCGTTTCAACTTTAGAGGATGTTTATCGCTTCAATCAAGTCTCAGACGGAGTCATTGTCGGATCTAAGATTGTCAAAGCTCTTCATGAAAAGGACGCCAGTATAGCAGCCTTTATCCAAGAAGCAGCAGCTTATAAGAAATAAAGAAGAAAATGAGGTTCGATAGAAAGAACCTCATTTTCTTTATTTGATATCAATAATTGTACCGTCTCCTATGTTAATTCCTTTAGGAGTAAAGGTTTTTAAAGCATTTTTCGCAATGATTTGAGTTGATGCGGTATCCACAACTCCGCCTATAAGAGCACCAGCAATAGGAACCATTTTTCCTAAATTCACAGCTCCTTTAGTCCCAAATTTGGTTACCAATCTAAAACCAACCGCCTGATTAATTTTTGTTAGTACTTTCCCAGGGATTTTTTTAATTACTCCAGTTGCCATTTTATTTGCAATAATAATTCCAGCTTTCTTTGCAATATCAGCAACAGATGTTCCAGTTAATGAAGCATAAACAAACGTTTGAACTTGATCACTCTTTAAATCGTATCCTCTCATATAAGCTATAGTAGCAATCATTCTCATTTGAACTAAAATAACAGAAGTTATATTGGCTGGAATAGTTACCGGCATTGTTAATATTCCCCCAAATCCAGTAACGAAACCAGATATTCCGGCTTTTGAAGTTTGATAAGTAATCATCTTTGAAATTGCAGTCTCTATATCATCATGCTTCAAATAATCAGCAGCTAGTTCTTCTATAGTCTTTTGACCAGGGATACCATTAATTGTAGTTTCATAAGTCCAGTCAAGAACTTTTAACATCGATTTTTCATCAATGTTAGGCATTTTTAATTTTGATTTTGGTAATTCTAATTTCATAATAAAATCCTCTTAATAAATAATCTGCTTTCATTATATAGTACTTTTACGAATTACACAATACATTTAAAAATTAAAACAGCAAATACACCAAACAAAAGACAAGGCACAAATGCTAGCCTGTCTTTTTTCTTTTTAAAGCAAAAACAGGCGAGACCGGAGAAGCTAGCGATTTGGATAAGAATGAGAATTTCTGTTAGGCTAAAAATGGCTGAGCAGGACGCCAGAAAGAGAAAGTCTCCAGCGCCGATGTAAAGATTATAAAAGAAGGCTAGAAGTCCTAGGGCTAAAAAGAAGAGTACGAGAAGATTGACGCTCGCTGTCATCATCAGCAAAAGCTGGAAAACCAGCCAGACCATCAAAGGGTATTGTTGCTCTCTTTGATCGTAGATGGCTAGGGTCAAGCCCATGGTGAGTAGCAGGAGTTGACTGATGGAAATAGTGCCAAGCGAAGTTGCTAGAAAAAGACCGCCCAAGATACATTCAAAAAATAAATAGCGTAAGGGAATCTTGTCTCCACAGAAGCGGCAACGAAGAAGATTTAAGATTTGAGAAAAAATAGGAATCAAATCACGCGGGGCTAGTCTTTTCCCGCAGGCATTGCAATGGCTAGCTGGAGCGATGATAGACTGCTCTGGGAAGCGGTCGATGACCAAGCCTAGGAATGAGGCAAAGACAGTACCAACGATAAAAAAGTATAGGTGAATCATACTTATTTATTCGTAATTTTAAACAGAAAAATTCTGAAATTTTGCAACTTTTCTAATAAAGTCTTTTTTTGAAACTTTTGTCTTGACTTTCTTATTTAGAAACATTATAATTAAACCATAATCTAAAAAGATTAGAATCATTATAAATAAAAACGAGGTAAATACAATGACACAAGTAAAAAATGGTGCAGCAACTGACGTAGCAACTTTCAGCAATCAAAAGGCTTTGCCAAAGACTAAGGCTATTCTTAATCAAGTAGTGGCAGACCTTTATACAGCTCATATCGCTCTTCACCAAGTTCACTGGTATATGCGTGGCGCAGGCTTCATGGTTTGGCATCCAAAAATGGATGAATACATGGAAACTTTGGATACAACTTTGGATGAA
The DNA here is from genome assembly GCF_026781265.1 of Streptococcus sanguinis. Taxonomy (GTDB): domain Bacteria; phylum Bacillota; class Bacilli; order Lactobacillales; family Streptococcaceae; genus Streptococcus; species Streptococcus sanguinis_T. Next base: position 779,300 of record NZ_JAKUVC010000002.1, on the reverse strand, counting down.
GTCAGCGAGCGCTTGATTACACTGGGAGGCAAGCCTTATTCTACGTTAACCGAGTTTATCCAATACAGCAAGATCGAAGAAAAAGCTGGTGAATTCAGCAAGGATGTAGAAGAAAGCCTGGCGCGTGTGATTGAGATTTTCCGTTATCTGACAGGGCTTTACCAAGAAGCTTTGGATGTAACAGACGAAGAAGGGGACGATGTAACCAATGATATCTTTGTCGGTGCCAAGGCAGACCTTGAAAAGACTATCTGGATGCTGACAGCTGAAATTGGTCAAGCACCAGGTTTATAAAAAGTTATCCATGTCAAACAGAAAGGAAACAGGCTTTTCTTTCTGTTTTTTCATCTTGAAAAGCGCTGGAAAATCTGATAAAATATAGCTCATGAAAACCCTGTATGATGTTCAGCAATTTCTTAAAAGTTTCGGAATCATTATCTATATGGGCAAGCGCCTTTACGATATTGAGATGATGAAAATCGAGCTGAAGAGAATTTATGATGCTGGTCTAATGGATAAGCTAGCTTATTTTGAGGCAGAGGCTGTCTTACGCCGAGAACATCGCTTAGAGTTAGAATATTTAGAAAAGAAAAAGGAGACTTGAGATGACAATTTGGATTTTGTGGGCGGTACTTTTAGGAATAATTGGCTGGATGGGCTTTAATTATCTGCGCCTTCGTCAGGCAGCAAAAATCGTGGATAACGGGGAATTTGAAGACTTGATTCGCCAAGGGCAGTTGGTTGATCTGCGGGATCCATCTGATTTTCACCGGAAGCATATCTTAGGCGCTCGCAATATTCCATCTCAGCAGCTGAAGGATAGTGTCGGTGCACTTCGCAAGGACAAGGCTGTTCTCCTCTATGAAAATAGTCGTGGGCAGCGCGTAACCAATGCGGCTCTGTATCTGAAAAAACAAGGATTTAAAGAAATCTATATTCTTTCTTATGGGTTGGATTCTTGGAACGGCAAGGTGAAAGCTAGCTGATAAAACATTCATGAACGGATATAGGAATTAAGAAAAAAGCTTTATTTTTAAAGCTTTTTTTGTTTTACCAACTTTTCTTCAAATATTTTTTAATAATCCCTAATTCTTCTTGGTTTAAAGAACGGTAATCACCTGTTGCTAGGTCTGGGTCTAATGTAAAATCCCCAAACTGAATTCTCTTGAGATAAGTAACCTTAACACCAACTGCCAGAAACATCTTTTTGATCTGGTGGAATTTCCCCTCGGAAATCTTGACGGTAGCTCGGCTCAGACTAGAGCTGGTAGAGAGGATAGTGAGCTGGGCGGGCTGACGGATGGTGCCGTCTAAAAAGCGAATGCCTTCTTGAAAGGAAATTTTTTCCTGAGGGGTTAAAGGGCCATTGACTTCTACATAGTAAGTTTTTTCAACATGGTATTGAGGGTGCAGCAGTTGAAATCCCAAGGGACCATTATCGGTAATCAGAAGAAGCCCCTCAGTATCTCTATCTAGCCGTCCGATAGAGTAAAGATTTTCTTTCTCTACCTCCTTGTCCAGCAAATCCAGAACAGTCAATTTTTCAGCGTCGCGATTGGCAGAGACTGCACCTGTGGGTTTATTCAGCATGTAGTAACGGTGGACAGGACCGCTGACCTGTTTTCCTTGAAAAGTAATCTGCTGCAGGCCGGTGTCAACGTTTTGGCTGAGTTTGCAGGCGGGCTTACCATCCACAAAAATCTGTTTTTGTAAAAGGCTTTGTTTCATCTTTTTTCGGCTGATATGATTGGCAGCTAGCAGTTGGTCGAGGCGCATCTGTTTTCCTTGTTTTTTCTAAATCATATCATAAATTTTCAGGATAGGAAATGCAAATACTCATGCAGCTCCCATATTTTTTAATGAAAACATTTACACTTATCAAAGCCGTGTTTTTTGCCTGCGTCTGTGGTATAATTGTTCAGTTAGAAATAAAATTTAAAAATTCAGAGGAAATCATGACAAAATTAAGAGAAGATATCCGTAACATTGCGATTATCGCCCACGTTGACCACGGAAAAACAACCCTTGTTGACGAATTATTGAAGCAGTCTGAAACTCTTGATGCTCGTACAGAGTTGGCAGAGCGTGCTATGGACTCAAACGATATCGAAAAAGAGCGCGGTATTACGATCCTTGCTAAAAATACAGCCGTTGCTTACAATGGAACTCGTATCAACATCATGGACACACCAGGACACGCGGACTTTGGTGGAGAAGTTGAGCGTATCATGAAAATGGTTGACGGTGTTGTCTTGGTCGTAGATGCCTACGAAGGAACCATGCCACAAACTCGTTTCGTATTGAAAAAAGCCTTGGAACAAGACCTTGTCCCAATCGTGGTTGTTAACAAAATCGACAAACCATCAGCTCGTCCAGCAGAAGTAGTGGACGAAGTCTTGGAACTTTTCATCGAGCTTGGGGCAGACGATGACCAGCTTGATTTCCCAGTTGTTTATGCTTCAGCTATCAACGGAACATCTTCCTTGTCAGATGATCCAGCTGATCAAGAAAAAACAATGGTGCCAATCTTTGACACCATCATCGATCATATCCCAGCCCCAGTAGACAACTCAGATGAGCCTTTGCAGTTCCAAGTGTCACTTTTGGACTACAACGACTTCGTAGGTCGTATCGGTATCGGTCGTGTCTTCCGTGGTAGTGTGAAAGTTGGGGACCAAGTTACCCTCTCTAAACTTGATGGTACAACCAAGAACTTCCGTGTAACAAAACTCTTCGGTTTCTTTGGTTTGGAACGTCGTGAAATCCAAGAAGCCAAAGCAGGTGACTTGATTGCCGTTTCTGGTATGGAAGATATCTTTGTTGGTGAAACCATTACTCCAACAGATGCCATTGAACCACTTCCAATCCTTCATATCGATGAGCCAACGCTTCAAATGACCTTCTTGGTAAACAACTCACCATTTGCAGGTCGTGAAGGGAAATGGGTAACTTCTCGTAAGGTGGAAGAACGCTTGCAGGCAGAATTGCAAACAGACGTTTCCCTTCGTGTTGACCCGACTGATTCACCAGATAAATGGACTGTTTCAGGACGTGGAGAATTGCACTTGTCTATCTTGATCGAAACCATGCGTCGTGAGGGTTATGAACTTCAAGTATCTCGTCCAGAAGTTATCGTAAAAGAAATCGACGGTGTCAAATGTGAGCCATTTGAGCGCGTGCAAATCGATACCCCAGAAGAATACCAAGGATCTGTTATCCAAAGCCTTTCTGAACGTAAGGGTGAAATGTTGGATATGATTTCAACTGGTAATGGTCAAACTCGTTTGGTCTTCCTTGTTCCAGCGCGTGGTTTGATTGGGTACTCTACTGAGTTCTTGTCAATGACTCGTGGTTACGGTATCATGAACCATACCTTTGACCAATACTTGCCGCTCATCCCAGGTGAAATTGGTGGACGTCACCGTGGTGCGCTTGTTTCCATCGATGCTGGTAAGGCAACGACCTATTCTATCATGTCTATCGAAGAGCGCGGAACTATATTTGTTAACCCAGGTACTGAGGTTTACGAAGGAATGATCATCGGTGAAAACTCTCGTGAAAATGACTTGACTGTTAATATCACCAAGGCTAAACAAATGACCAACGTACGTTCTGCTACCAAGGATCAGACGGCAGTTATCAAGACGCCGCGCATCTTGACCTTGGAAGAATCGTTAGAATTCTTGAATGACGATGAGTACATGGAAGTAACGCCAGAATCTATTCGTCTGCGCAAGCAAATTTTGAACAAACAAGAACGCGAAAAAGCCAATAAAAAGAAAAAATCAGCTGCAGCTGAATAAGCAAAAAGGAAAGGAGCAGCAAGATGGTTTACCTTATCATTGGAATTTTAATCCTCTTTTTCTACATTTTTGCTGTTCCATCCAGTATTAAAGGCACTGTTAATGCTGTGACCATGGTTTTACTGATTGTGGCCTTGATTATCTTATTTGGCTTAGGCATTTTTCAGATTTTCCAATTGCCAGCTGAATATTTTGTAGGATTTGGCCTATCCGTAGTGACCGTCTTGGCTTTGCGGGATATTAATCGTCTCAAGCCGCCTAAGAAATCAAAAAAGAATTTTGATGAAGAATAAAAAAGAGCAAGAGCTTAGAAAGTCGGGCAGACATTTTGAGTTCTTGCTTTTTTTAATCTATATTTTTACAAAAACAATAGGCTTATGTTACAAAATATTTCAAATAGATGAAAACATATCATTTTTTTCAAAACTTGCTTACAGTCGAAAATAAAAGACTCCTATGACTTTTTTATTTCTACAAAAAAAGGTAAAATAGAATGAAGTATGAATGGAAGAGGTTGCTTATGAAAAATATAGCAAATTTTGCCAATAAAAAGGTCTTGGTTCTGGGATTGGCCAAGTCGGGTGAGTCAGCAGCTCGCCTTTTAGATAAATTAGGAGCCATCGTGACAGTGAACGACGGGAAACCTTTCGAGGAAAATCCTGCTGCTCAATCCTTGCTAGAAGAAGGAATAAAAGTGGTGACAGGAGGCCATCCCTTGGAGTTGCTGGACGAAGACTTTGAACTGATGGTGAAAAATCCAGGTATTCCTTATGACAATGCCATGGTCGTCCGAGCTCTGGAGAAGAAGATTCCAGTTATTACTGAAGTCGAGTTGGCTTTTCTGATTTCTGAAGCGCCGATTATTGGTATTACGGGTTCAAACGGCAAAACGACGACCACAACCATGATTGCGCAAGTCTTGACGGCTGGCGGTCAAAATGGTCTCTTGTCTGGTAATATCGGTTTTCCTGCTAGTCAAGTAGCCCAAACAGCCAGCAGCAAAGATACGTTGGTCATGGAATTGTCTTCCTTCCAATTGATGGGGATTGAGGCTTTTCATCCGCAAATAGCTGTTATTACCAACCTCATGCCGACTCATTTGGATTATCACGGCTCTCTTGAGGAATATGCAGCTGCCAAGTGGAATATCCAGAAAAACATGACAGCTGATGATTATCTGGTTTTGAATTTTAATCAAGACTGGGTCAAGGAAATGGCTAGCCAGACTCAGGCTACTGTTGTGCCTTTTTCAACGACTGAAAAGGTGGATGGTGCCTATCTAGAGGGTGATGTCTTGACCTTCCGCGGAGAGGCGATTATGCAGGCGGCTGAAATTGGCGTTCCTGGAAGTCACAATATTGAAAACGCTCTGGCTACGATTGCAGTAGCCAAGCTGCGTGGTATTGACAATCGGACGATCAAAGAAGTCTTGTCAGCTTTTGGGGGTGTTAAGCACCGCCTCCAGTATGTGGGGCAGGTGAATGAGGTTGCCTTTTACAATGACAGTAAGTCTACTAATATTCTGGCAACACAGAAAGCCTTATCTGGTTTTGACAATAGCAAGGTGATTCTAATTGCAGGTGGCTTGGACCGTGGCAATGAATTTGACGAGTTGGTGCCTGACATTAAAGGACTCAAGAAAATGGTGATCTTAGGGCAATCAGCTACGCGTGTAAAGAGAGCGGCTGATCAGGCTGGTGTTTCTTATCTGGATGCGATTGATGTCCGAGATGCAGCTCATAAGGCCTTTGATCAAGCGGAGTCAGGAGACATTGTCTTGCTCAGTCCTGCCAATGCCAGCTGGGATATGTATAGTAATTTTGAAGTCCGTGGCGATGAGTTTCTCGCTGCATTTGAAGAATTAAAAGGTTAAAATGAAAAAGATTGTATTTACAGGCGGAGGAACGGTCGGGCATGTAACCCTTAACCTTCTCCTGTTTCCAAAATTTATCAAAGAAGGCTGGCAGGTCCACTATATTGGTGATAAGCGTGGTATTGAGTATCAGGAAATCCAAAAGTCAGGACTGGACGTGACCTTCCATTCGGTAGCTACGGGCAAGCTTCGCCGCTACTTTTCTTGGCAGAATCTGCTGGATGGCTTTAAGGTCGTCTGGGGCATTTTCCAGTCGCTGGGTATTATGCTCAAGGTACGGCCGCAGGCTCTCTTTTCTAAGGGAGGCTTTGTATCCGTTCCGCCCGTGATTGCAGCCCGGCTGTCCGGAGTGCCCGTCTATGTTCATGAGTCGGATCTATCCATTGGCTTGGCCAATAAAATCGCTTATAAGTGTGCCACCAAGATGTATGCGACCTTTGAGCAAAGTTCCAGTCTGACCAAGATTGAGCATATAGGAGCTGTGACCAAGGTCGGCAACCAAGAGTCAGTCCTAGTGCAGGAGTTAGAAGAAATCCGTCAGCATTTTGATAAAGAGCTGCCCACACTGCTTTTTGTCGGTGGTTCTGCTGGTGCTAAGGTCTTTAATGACTTTGTCAGCCAGAATCAAGCTGCGCTGACCGAACGCTACAACGTTATCAATCTGACAGGCGATGCAAGTTTAGATGTTTTGTCTGAACGTCTCTTTCGCAGAGCCTATGTGACCGACCTCTACCAGCCTTTGATGGATTTGGCAGATGTGGTGGTGACTCGCGGCGGTTCCAATACAATCTTTGAGCTTTTAGCCATGGCTAAGCTGCATATTATCGTTCCTCTGGGACGCGAAGCCAGTCGCGGCGATCAGATTGAAAATGCGGATTATTTCGTGAAAAAGGGATATGCCAAGCAATTGGCAGAGGAACAGCTGGATATGAGCAATTTACAGATAGCACTTGATGACCTTTTGGCGAACCAGGCTTCTTATCATCAAGCTATGCAAAATTCTCAGGAAATCAAGTCTGTAGATGAATTTTATGCTTTATTGAAGGCGGATATTGACAAAGGAAAGAAATGAGCAAGAAAAACCACGATGTACCAAAGGAAGAGGTAAGTGAGCACCTCTCTGAATGGCAGAAACGAAACAAAGAATATCTTGAAAAGAAGGCTCAGGAAGAGGCCAGCAAACAAAAGGAGCTGGAAGCAAAAGAAGCTGAAGACTCAATCGAAGGCGGAGAAATAGCTGAAGAGACGGAAGAAGATGACTCATCTTATGAAGAGGAAGAAACAGAATATTTGGAAGATGACTCATCTGAACCTGAGCTTGAGACTGAATTGAGCGAGAAAGAGCGCAAAAAACTGGAGAAACTTCAGAAAAAGGCAGAAAAAGAAGCTGCTAAGGTGCATATCTCGAGGATTCATATTTATCGAGCGCTGCCGGTTTTGCTTGGCAGTGGCTTGATTTTTCTCCTGTCAGTCTATTTTTTGACGCCACTGGCGACCATGAAGACTATCAAATTTTCAGGGAACCAAATGGTCAGTCAGGAAGACCTGCTCAAAAGCAGTAAGATTGATGAGAAAGACTATACTTTAACAACCTTTATCAACGGCGGTAATCATATCCGCAATATGAAAGCGTCTAGTCCTTGGATTAACAACCTAGAGATGGCTTATCAGTTTCCAATTACTTTTCAGGTAAAGGTCAATGAGTACGGAGTTCTGGCCTATCTGCATGAGGGTGGCCAGTATTATCCTATTCTGACAAATGGGGAGATTATTTCGGACCCGACTGCTGCAGATTCTTTGCCAGAAACCCATATTTCGATAGAGTTTTCAGATAAAAAATTGATTAAAGAATTTGCCCTTCAAATTGAAAAGGTACCGGCTTCGGTCAAGAAAAATATTAAGACAGTTCAGCTGACTCCAAGCAAGGTGACACCGGACTTGGTTACGCTGACTATGCATGATGGCAATAAAATTTTGGTACCAATTTCGCATATTGCCAAAAAACTGCCATATTACAAGGGAATCCAATCACAGTTGGAAGAGGGTGTACCTAGTGTTGTAGATATGGAGGCTGGGATTTTTAGTTATGTTGAAGGAGCTCAAAACGAGTCGTCTTCTTCTGACGAAGAAAAGCAGAAAACAGAAGAGAAACCGACGGGACAGCAAACAGAGCAAGCGGCTGAGCAGGTGACAGAAAGTCAGGAAGAAGAACCTGCAGAGCCGCAAAATTCGACAGAAAACCCGGTAAATACCGAAAATCGCTAAATTATATGTAGAAAAACTGCACATTTTCATTTTCTTTATGTTATAATAAAGCTTGGATAACTCTAATTTTTAGCGTTATTAGTATAGACCGGAAACATGGAAGATAGAGAGGACTGGTGTAATGGCTAGAGACGGCTTTTTTACTGGATTAGATATAGGAACTAGCTCAATTAAAGTGTTGGTGGCAGAGCACATCAACGATGAAATGAATGTTATTGGAGTCAGCAACGCAAAAAGTGCTGGCGTTAAAGATGGAATTATTGTTGATATTGAGGCTGCTGCTGCTGCCATTAAGACAGCTATTTCTCAAGCAGAAGAAAAGGCAGGCATTTCAATTGGTTTAGTTAATGTCGGACTTCCGGCTAATCTCTTACAGATTGAGCCTACTCAAGGGATGATTCCTGTGACTAGCGACTCCAAGGAAATTACTGATACGGATGTGGAAAATGTAGTCAGATCCGCTCTGACTAAGAGTATGACTCCTGACCGCGAAGTGATTACTTTCATCCCAGAAGAGTTTGTAGTGGATGGTTTCCAAGGGATTCGTGACCCACGCGGTATGATGGGGATTCGCTTAGAAATGCGTGGTCTTCTCTACACTGGACCACGGACTATCCTCCACAACCTCCGCAAGACAGTGGAGCGCGCGGGAGTTCAGCTTGAGAACGTTATTATTTCCCCGTTGGCAATGACTAAGTCAATCTTGAACGAAGGGGAACGTGAGTTTGGTGCAACTGTCATTGATATGGGCGGCGGCCAAACTACAGTGGCTTCTGTTAGAGGTCAAGAACTTCAATATACGAATATATACCAAGAAGGCGGCGACTACGTAACCAAGGATATCTCCAAGGTTTTGAAGACTTCGCAAAAGTTGGCTGAAAGTCTCAAGTTTAACTATGGATCTGCTTATGTTCCTGAAGCTGGAACAGAGTCCTTCCAAGTAGAAGTGATTGGCGAGATTGAGCCAGTTGAAGTAACTGAAAAGTATCTGGCTGAGATTATTTCTGCTCGTATCCAGCATATTTTTGAGCAAATCAAGCGTGATTTGGATAGAAGGCATCTTCTCGAGTTGCCAGGCGGCATCGTGATTATCGGTGGAGCAGCAATTCTTCCAGGAGTGGTTGAGTTGGCTCAGGAAGTCTTTGGCGTGAATGTCAAGCTTTATGTGCCAAATCAAATCGGCATTCGCAATCCAGCCTTTGCACATGTTATCAGCCTGTCAGAGTATGCTGGAAACTTAACAGATGTGGATATGCTGGCTCAGGTTGCTGTTCATGGTGATGAGCAACTGCGCCATCGACCTGTATCCTTTGACCGTCCTGTTCAGTCAGTACCACGCTTTGAACCTCAACCAGCTGATGAGATTCCTGAGGAGCCGGTCCAAGAAATTCCAGTTGCCAGTGCTGATGTGCCAAACCAAGAACCAAAAACCGGTATTACAGATCGGATGCGCAACCTAATTGGCAAAATGTTTGATTAAGGAGAATACAGAGAATATGACATTTTCATTTGACGCTGCTGCTGCACAAGGCGCAGTAATTAAAGTTATTGGTGTCGGTGGAGGTGGCGGTAATGCCATCAACCGAATGATTGATGAAGGTGTTGCTGGTGTTGAATTCATCGCAGCAAATACAGATGTTCAAGCTCTTAGCAGTGCCAAAGCTGAAACAGTTATTCAGCTCGGTCCTAAGCTGACTCGCGGACTCGGTGCCGGAGGTCAGCCTGAAGTTGGTCGCAAGGCTGCTGAAGAAAGCGAAGAAGTCCTGACTGAAGCTCTGCAAGGAGCAGATATGGTCTTCATCACTGCTGGTATGGGTGGTGGATCTGGGACAGGTGCTGCTCCAGTAATCGCTCGTATCGCAAAGAATGTTGGTGCTCTGACTGTTGCTGTAGTTACACGTCCTTTCGGTTTTGAAGGAAGCAAGCGTGGAACCTTTGCAGTAGAAGGAATCAACGAACTTCGCGAGCATGTAGACACACTCTTGATTATCTCAAATAACAACTTGCTTGAAATTGTAGACAAGAAGACTCCGCTCCTTGAAGCACTCAGTGAAGCAGATAATGTTCTTCGCCAAGGTGTCCAAGGGATTACCGACTTAATTACCAGCCCAGGGCTGATTAACCTTGACTTTGCTGATGTGAAAACAGTTATGGCAGACAAGGGTAATGCTTTGATGGGAATTGGTGTTGGTAGCGGTGAAGAACGCGTTATCGAAGCTGCTCGCAAAGCTATTTACTCGCCTCTTTTGGAAACAACCATTGATGGTGCAGAGGACGTGATTGTCAACGTTACTGGTGGTCTAGATATGACCTTGATTGAAGCTGAAGAAGCTTCAGAAATTGTCAACCAAGCAGCAGGTCATGGTGTGAACATCTGGCTCGGTACTGCGATTGATGAGTCTATGAAGGATGAAATCCGCGTGACTGTTGTGGCTACTGGTGTCCGTCAGGATAAGGTTGAAAAGGTTAGCGGTATTCGTCAGACCCAGCAGCCTACTAGTCCAAGCCGTCCGCAGCAAGTTGAGCCAAATCGCGAAGTTCGCTCAGGACAGTTTGAACGAAACTTTGATATGACCGAAACAATTGATACTCCTGCTCCAACTCGTCAAAGAACGGATGCGCCTAAAGGTTCAGCCTTTGGTGATTGGGATCTTCGCCGCGAAGCGATTGTTCGTCAGGCTGAACCAAGTTCCTCAGCCCGCGTGGAGCGCTATGCAGAAACTAATGAAGATGATGATGAGCTGGAAACACCTCCATTCTTCAGAAATCGTTAATCTAGATCATGAATTTGCAGAATAATAAAGAGTTGGTCTTTCAATCCGTCGCTCAGGCGGCGGAGCAAGCCCAGCGTTTGAAAGATTCAGTGAATATCATTGCAGTTACCAAATATGTTGACTGCGAAACAACTCAGGAGCTTGTTCGTACAGGTATTCAGCATGTCGGAGAAAATCGGGTAGATAAATTTCTAGATAAATACCATGCTCTGAAAGATGAGAATCTGACCTGGCACCTGATCGGCAGTTTGCAGAGGAGAAAAGTCAAGGATGTGATTAACTATGTTGATTACTTTCACGCTTTAGATTCTGTGAAATTGGCCAAGGAGATTGACAAACGAGCCCAACATGTGATTAAATGTTTCCTGCAGCTGAATATTTCTAAAGAAGAGAGCAAGCATGGTTTTTTGGTTGAAGATCTAGAACTTGTCCTGCCTGAACTTGAAAAATTAGAAAATGTTCAAATTGTGGGATTGATGACTATGGCTCCGTTTGAAGCTAGTCATGAGGAGCTGAACCAAATGTTTGAAAAGGCTCATCAACTACAAAAAGAATTAAAAAAGAAACAGTTAAATAATATGCCCTTTTCTGAATTAAGCATGGGAATGAGCCGTGATTATCCAGAAGCAATTGCCCATGGCTCGACCTATGTCAGAATTGGTACAGCATTTTTTAAATAGGAAAGAAATATGTCATTAAAAGATAGATTTGATAAATTTATAGATTATTTTACAGAAGATGGAGATGAGACTGAGGTTCAGGAGCAGACCGTCAGCAGACCTGCGGCGCCTGTTAAGCAGAAGCCTGAATTGGCTCAGCCTAAGCCAGTCAGAGAGAGCAAGCCAGCTCCTCGTCCGGTTGCTGCGGCGAAGCCACAGCCTAAACCACAGCCACAACAGAAATCTTCTACAGAGAATATTACCAGACTGCATGCACGTCAGCAGGAATTGGCTCAGCACCGTGCAAATGCGGATGAGAAGATTACGATTGATGTTCGTTATCCGAGGAGATATGAGGAGGCGACTGAAATTGTTGACCTGCTTTTGGCCAATGAAAGCATCCTGATTGACTTCCAGTATATGACTGAGGTACAGGCTCGACGTTGTTTAGACTACTTAGATGGTGCTCGTTATGTCTTGGCTGGAAATTTGAAAAAAGTTGCAAGCACTATGTATTTGCTGACTCCGATTAATGTAGTGGTAAATGTGGAAGATATCCGTCTGCCAAACGATGTTGAAATCAGCGAATTCGACTTTGATATGAAGCGCAGTAGATAAGAGATATGTTATATTTTGTAATTCGTGCCATCTCTAATCTTTTCGATCTTTATAGCATTGCCTTGATTGTCTATGCACTTCTGTCTTGGTTTCCAGGAGCGTATCAAACCAAATTCGGAGAGTTTCTAACACGAATTGTAGAACCGTATTTAAAACTTTTCCGCCGTCTTCCCTTGCAGTTTGCAGGGCTGGACTTTACTGTTTGGGTTGCAATTCTGGCTTTAAACCTTTTAAATCGTGTGGTCTTTTATTTAATAGGCGTCTTACTAATGTTATTATGATGAAAGATTTATATCAACACTTTTCGCATGAGGATCGAGAGTTTATTGATAGGAGTCTGGAGTTGCTTCAGCGGGTTCAAGATACCTATGCCTTTGAAACAACATCTTTTCTGAATCCCCATCAGGTCTCAATCCTGAAGAATATTGGCAAGCAATATGATGTGCAAGTCTTTGCTAGTTCGGATTATTTTCCAAGTGAACTGGCAAGAGTTCTTGTGGTGCCTTCTTATTACCAACTGAATATGGATGATTTTGAATTGAGCTTGCTGGAAATTTCCTATGCAAGCAAATTTTATAAAATCAGTCATTCGCAGATTATGGGCACTCTTCTCAATCAATTAGGGATTGAAAGACGAACCTTTGGCGATATTCTTGTAGTTGGAGACCGTGCTCAGCTCTTTGTAGATAAAAGACTGGCTCAGTATTTTATAGATCATGTCACTAAAGTAGCAAAGATGCCTGTCAAATTAAAGGAAGTTTCCTTTGCGGAGCAGTTAAAAGAGCAGAAGCAGGCTGTTGCCAGAGAAATTTTAGTATCTAGTCTTCGCATGGATAAGTTGGTAGCCAGCACCTTTAAGTTGTCAAGAAGCCAGGCTGCTCAGCTGATTTCTGGCAAGCATGTGAAAATGAACTATGCTGTTAATGACAACCCCAGCCAGCAGGTCGGGCTTGAAGACTTGATTAGTGTTAGACGATTTGGAAGATTTAAGGTTTTAAGAGAAAATGGCCTTTCCAAGAATGGAAAACATAAGTTAACCGTTGAATTATTAGCTAGTAAATGAGGAGGAAGTATGACACTTACAGCATTAGAAATTAAAGATAAATCCTTTGGAACCAAGTTTAGAGGCTATGATGTTGAAGAGGTAGATGAATTCCTTGATATCGTTGTCCGCGATTATGAGGACTTGGTTCGTGAAAACCACGAAAAAGAAGCAAAAATTCGCAATCTGGAAGAACGTCTGACATATTTTGATGAGATGAAAGACTCTCTCAGCCAGTCTGTCTTGATTGCTCAGGATACGGCTGAGCGTGTTAAAGTTGCTGCAAACGAGCGGTCTACAAATATTGTCCGTCAGGCAGAGCAGGATGCACAGCATTTGTTGGATGGAGCTAAGTATAAGGCTGATGAAATTTTGCGTCAGGCAGCTGACAATGCTAAGAAAGTAGCCATTGAAACAGAAGAACTGAAAAACAAAACACGTGTCTTCCATCAACGTTTGAAATCAACCATTGAGAGCCAACTCAGCATTGTGGATTCGTCTGAATGGGAAGAAATCCTTCGTCCGACAGCTACTTATCTGCAAACCAGCGATGAAGCTTTCAAGGAAGTTGTATCTGAGGTTCTGGGAGAAGAAGCAGTTGTTCGTGAGGAAGAAGTGGATGTGACTCGTCAATTTTCTCCAGAAGAAATGGCTGAATTGCAAGAGCGCATTGAAGCTGCTAACCGTGAATTAGCTGCGACCCAAGCTTTTTCTCCGCTTAGCGATGAAGATATAGAAGCTCATGCAGCTGAGGAAAACTCAGAAGCTGACCATCACGATGATGATACAAATGGGGAACAAAAAGTTCCAGTAAATATTTTATAATTTTTAAAGAAGATAAGATTGTAAAAACACAGACCAAGCAAAATACTTTCAGCGAGCAGATGATGGTGAGAGATCTGCAGTCCATCTTGCTTGGGCTATCATTTTACAGAACTTTCGTCTGAAATCAGTAGGATGAGACGGCAGTCCACGTTACGGACAAAGAGGGGCAAGAGGAGTTATGCTATTGTCTTGCCTAAACAAAGGTGGTACCGCGAATTTTCGTCCTTTTTGGAGAAGTTTGCGGTTTTTAATTTGTAATTTTAAAAATAAAGAGGAATACAATGAAACTGAAAGAAACACTCAATCTTGGGAAAACTGCTTTCCCTATGCGGGCCGGTCTTCCAAATAAGGAGCCAATCTGGCAAAAGGAATGGGATGAAGCTAAGCTTTATCAACGTCGTCAGGAATTGAATGAAGGCAGGCCACATTTTGTCCTACATGATGGCCCTCCTTATGCTAACGGGAATATTCACGTTGGCCACGCCATGAATAAAATTTCCAAAGATATCATTGTTCGCTCAAAGTCTATGGCTGGCTACTATGCACCTTACATTCCAGGATGGGATACGCATGGTCTGCCGATTGAGCAGGTCTTGGCAAAGCAAGGTGTTAAGCGCAAAGAGCTAGACTTGGTAGAGTACCTCAATATGTGTCGGGACTATGCTCTCAGCCAAGTCGAAAAGCAAAAAGAAGATTTCAAGCGTTTGGGTGTTTCTGGTGATTGGGAAAATCCTTATGTAACCTTGAAACCAGATTATGAAGCCGCTCAGATTCGCGTCTTTGGTGAAATGGCTAAGAAAGGATACATATACCGTGGCGCTAAGCCAGTTTACTGGTCTTGGTCTTCTGAGTCAGCTCTAGCTGAAGCAGAGATTGAATACCATGACTTGGTCTCTACCTCTCTTTACTATGCCAATAAGGTTAAAGATGGCAAAGGGGTATTGGACTCAGATACTTACATCGTCGTATGGACAACAACTCCATTTACCATTACAGCTTCTCGTGGATTGACAGTTGGAGCAGATATTGATTACGTAGTCGTACAACCAGCTGGTGAATCTCGTAAGTTTGTGGTTGCTTCTGAATTGTTGAATAGTTTGTCTGAGAAATTTAGCTGGGCCGATGTTCAAGTTTTAGCTACCTACCGTGGTCAAGAATTAAACCACATCGTGACAGTTCACCCATGGGATACTGCTGTAGATGAGTTGGTCATTTTGGGTGACCACGTTACGACAGACTCTGGTACGGGTATCGTTCATACAGCGCCTGGTTTTGGTGAGGACGACTACCATGTCGGTGTAGCCAATGGACTGGAAGTTGCTGTGACAGTCAATGAGCGCGGTATCATGATGGAAAATGCTGGTCCTGACTTTGAAGGCCAGTTCTATGATAAGGTTGTGCCGACGGTTATTGAAAAGCTTGGTGATTTGCTCCTTGCTCAGGAAGAAATTTCTCACTCTTATCCATTTGACTGGCGTACTAAGAAGCCAATCATCTGGCGGGCAGTACCACAGTGGTTTGCATCTGTTTCTAAATTCCGTCAAGAAATTTTAGATGAAATTGACAAGGTTAAATTCCATTCTGAATGGGGTAAAGTACGTCTCTACAATATGATTCGTGACCGTGGTGACTGGGTTATCTCTCGTCAGCGGGCTTGGGGTGTGCCGTTGCCAATCTTCTATGCCGAAGACGGAACACCAATCATGACGGCCGAAACCATCGAGCACGTAGCTCAGCTCTTTGAGGAGCACGGCTCTATCGTCTGGTGGAAGCGTGAAGCCAAAGACCTCTTACCAGAAGGATTTACTCATCCAGGTTCTCCAAATGGCGAGTTTACTAAGGAAACGGATATCATGGACGTTTGGTTTGACTCAGGTTCATCATGGAATGGGGTTTTGGTTAACCGTCCAGAATTGACTTATCCGGCTGATCTTTACCTAGAAGGCTCTGACCAATACCGTGGTTGGTTCAACTCATCTCTTATCACATCAGTTGCCAACCATGGCGTAGCCCCATATAAACAAATCTTGTCACAAGGATTTGCCTTAGATGGTAAGGGCGAAAAGATGTCTAAATCCCTTGGAAATACAATTGCTCCAAGTGACGTGGAAAAACAATTTGGTGCGGAAATCTTGCGTCTCTGGGTAACCAGTGTAGACTCCAGCAATGACGTTCGTATCTCCATGGATATCTTGAGCCAAGTTTCTGAAACCTACCGTAAGATTCGGAATACGCTTCGTTTCTTGATTGCTAATACCTCTGACTTTAATCCAGCTGAGGATGCCGTAGCTTACGAAGAACTTCGTTCTGTTGATAAATACATGACTATCCGCTTCAATCAATTAGTAGAGACTATTCGCAAGGCTTATGCAGACTTTGAGTTTCTGACTATTTATAAAGCGATTGTCAATTTTGTGACCGTTGACTTGTCCGCTTTCTATCTGGACTTTGCCAAAGATGTCGTCTATATCGAAGCAGCTAAATCATTGGAACGTCGTCAGATGCAGACTGTCTTCTATGATATTTTGGTCAAGATTACCAAGCTGCTGACACCAATCCTGCCGCACACGGCAGAAGAGATTTGGTCTTACCTAGAGCACGAAGAGGAAGAATTTGTTCAGTTATCTGAATTGCCAGAAGCTCAGACTTTCCCAAATCAAGAAGAAATCTTGGACACTTGGTCTGCCTTTATGGACTTCCGCAGTCAGGCTCAGAAATCCTTGGAAGAAGCCCGCAATGAGAAGGTTATCGGGAAATCATTGGAAGCACACCTGACTGTCTATCCAGATGAAGTCATCAAGACTTTGCTTAAGGCAGTCAACAGTGATGTGGCTCAGCTTCTTATCGTTTCACAATTAACGATTGCTGAAGGACCTGCTCCAGAAGGCGCTCAAGTCTTTGAAGATGTGGCTTTTGTCGTAGAGCATGCGCAGGGGCAAGTCTGTAATCGCTGCCGTCGCATTGACACAACAGTTAAAGAGCGCAGTTATCAAGCCCTTGTCTGTGACCACTGTGCAGAAATTTTAGAAGAAAACTTTGCTCAAGCTGTCTCAGAAGGCTTTGAGGTTAAGTAAGTTTCCAAAATAAAAAATGGCTTTGCCCTTTAATGGCGAGCCATTTTTTAGATAGATTGATTTGAAAATTTGTTAAATTAAAATTAAATTAGAAAAAACAAACAGGTGCAAACGCAACTGTTTTCTGTTATACTAATTATACATTAGGAGTGTCTATTTTAGCTAGAATGTTTTGGAGCTGAAAGAGCTCAGAGGAAGTCAGTTTCTGCAGAGCCTGACTGGTATAAGTATTTTCAAAGCCAATTAGCTGGTCGTAGAGTTTGAGAGCCTGATTGCTAGGATAGAGCTCTTTGAACTTCTTATTTTGAGCTTTGGTCTTTTTGATAATCAAGCCCCTATCTTCCAGCTTTCCTAGGGATCGGCTGAGGGTAGTCTTGTCAATCTGCACCATCTCTGCCAGTTGTGATTGGCTGAGACCTTCATTTTCGACGATGCGAATGAGAAGTAGAAACAAATTATTGTCTAGGCCGTAGTTACCGGCTTTCTGATTCATTTTCATCATAGCCTGTCTAGAAATAAAGCCCATTTGTCGGAAAAGTTGACGGTGATCCATAGGAACTCCTTTATAGTTGCATTTGCATTTATTATACATTAAAAAGTTAGAGGAAACAAGTATGTGGTCTAGGAAAAAATTAACTGAGTTGAACCCGATAGAATTTTATCAAATCTTAAAATTGCGCATTGACACCTTTGTGGTGGAGCAGGAGCGCATTTATCATGAACTGGATGAGAAGGACTTAGAAGCATTGCACGTTTACCATGCTAATGAAAAAGGGGAAATTGATGTTTATGCTCGGGTCTTTGAAGAGGGAGAGCATTTAGTCTTTGGTCGAGTAGTCACAGCTCAGTCTGTACGAGGACAGGGATTAGGAGGACAGCTTATCAGAGAAATCTTGCAATTATGTGCTGAAAAATGGCCAGGAAAGGAAATTGAAATAGAGGCTCAGGAGCAAGTGGCTGCTCTCTATGAAAAATATGGTTTCAAGGCGGTTGGTCAACCCTTTATTTTTGAATCGACGCCTCATATTACCATGATCTATAAACAATAAAAAAACTAAGGCCTGGCCTTAGTTTTTACTGTTTAACAGGAATGGAAATTTCGATTAGATTATTAGCGTAAATCGTTCGGATAGCAGCTTTATCAATAGCGTTTGCATCAATTTTTCTCTTCAAGAAAAATTCTCTAATTTTTTCGATTTCCTGTTCGCGTACAGCACGGTGCATGTTTGAAATCAAAATTTCATAGTGAAGAGGAGCTTGTGTAAAAACAACATCGCTGTTTCCAGCAGAATAAACTTCGACTAATATCGCATCGGTGCTTTCCAATTGGCTTTTGACAAGGTCAGCATGACTGTTTGTTGTATTAATAAGCTTCATACGATTTCCTCCTGCTTTATACCTGCTATTATTATAACATGTTTGCTATAAATTGTGAATGATTTCTTTAAGCTTTAGGCGCATTTTTCCAAGCTTGGATACCCCATTTATGGCTGCCACGTTTGAGTGTTTCAATAGCTTCTTCGACTGGGAACCAGGCAAGCTGATTGAAATCTTCCAACGGTTTTTGGACTTCTTGGAAAGAGGTGACCTCATACAGGTAGGCTGGGTTGTAAAAATAGGTGTCGCGATGGCGAGAGTAAAAATATTCGTCAGCCTGTCCAAGATAGCGGCCAAGCTGGGCTGTGAATCCAAGTTCTTCCATCAGCTCGCGTTCAAGGGCAGTCTGATGGTTTTCCCCCTCTTCAATCTCTCCACCGGGAAGAAACCAAGCCCCGTTAGGCGCCTGGACCAAAATAATCTTTTCTTTCTTTTCGTCTGGGATAACGGCATAGACTCCGTAGCGAGTCACATATTCTACATTTGCTTCCTTTTCACCAAAGGTTGGATTTGTCATTCTAATATCCTCAATCTCTAGTCAGTTTACTATCTATCATAATGGACTAAGGACCAGCTGTCAAGAATTTACTCGGTTTATTGAACAGAAAAAGAATGATAGTCGTTTAAAGAGATGTTCTTCAAATTATAAATTCTTTCCTCCAACAGTTTAAAAACTCTCTTCTTTATAGGAATGGTAAAAAATTTATAGAAGAAATTGTTATAATAGTAGCGAGGTGGTTTTATGACAGAAAGCAGACTTTTTAAAATCTTATATCTTCTTTTAGAGCAAGGCCGCACAACAGCTCCCGAATTGGCCTCACTATTTGAAGTATCTATTCGAACCATCTATCGAGATGTGGACAAGCTGAGTTTGGCAGGAATCCCCATATACTGCAGCCCAGGCAAGGGCTGGGGCATTTTTCTGATGAAGGATTTTGTCTTAGACAAAGCCTTGTTTTCAGAGTCTGAGAGGGATGAGCTATTAGCTGCTCTTCAAGGCTTCCAGATTTTAACAGGTGGCGAGCAAGTAGAAACCTTGGCTAAGCTGCAGTCCTTGTTTCAAGTTCAGGCGACTTATTGGCTAGAGGTGGATTTCACTGACTGGCGCAAGAAAGCAGATCAGAAAGAACTGTTTGATACCATTAAGCAGGCGATCTTGCAAAGAAGAGTCTTGTCATTTTCTTACTTGAATGGGCGTGGAGAAAGAGAGCAGCGCAAGATCGAGGCGCTGAAGTTAGTATTTAAAAGCCAAGATTGGTATCTTGCTGGCTTTTGTTGTTTAAGACAAGTCCCGCGCTTTTTTAAACTCAATAGAATGAGAGACTGTCAGATGTTAGAGGAACGATATAAGCAGAGAGTCTTGGATGAGACATTTAGTCCTGAGGAGCGGCTAGGAGGCACTGTAAAAGTCCTCTTGAAATTTGACCGGAAGCATGCCTTTCGAGTGTACGAGGAGTTTTCAGAAGCAGAGATAGAGGAGACTGATGGGAGCCTTTATGTCCAAACGCATTTGCCGAGTCACGATAGTCTTTATACCTACTTGCTATCCTTTTTGGAGGGAGTTGAAATCATGGAGCCGTCTCGGTTACGGGAAGAATTCAAAGAAAAGTTAAAAGCTATTGCCGATATTTATAAAAGCTGACAGAGGTTGTCAGCTTTTCTTTGCTATACTGTTTGTAGTAAAGAAAGGAGGACTCTCTCATGAAATATGAATGGAGAAAAGCCAATCGAGAATTCTATCAAATCAAGTCTGCACCCTGTCTCATAGATGTTCCTGCCCAGTCTTTTATCATGATGACGGCAAGGGCAATCCTAATGCTGCTGACTTTTCGGAACGAGTTGGTGCTCTGTACAGTTTAGCCTATGCTATCAAGATGAACTACAAAAAGACAGCAGCCGAGCAAGAATTTACTGATTTTACAGTTTATCCCTTGGAAGGACTTTGGCAGCAAGAGCAAGCAGGAGAACTGATTAAAGAAGAATTGATTTATACCATTATGATTGGCCAGCCGGACTTTATCATTGAAGAGATGGTGAAAAAGGCTCTGGAACAAGTCCGTGTCAAAAAGCCTAATCCTCTCTATGACGAGATTCGCTTTGAAGAAATGACGGAAGGAGCGTGTGTCACCGTGTTGCACCTAGGACCTTTTGACGAAGAACCTCAATCCTTCGCTAAAATGGATGCCTTTTGCCAGAATCACCAGCTGACACGGATTTCAAACACTCATAGGGAAATTTATCTCAATAATCTGAATCGGACAGACCCTAGCAAGCTGAAAACAATTCTGCGCTACAAGGTTCAGAAGGATCAATAAAGAAATAGAGCAGAAAACAGTTAGTTTTCTGCTCTATTTTGTCGACATTTATTTTTCTTCTTGTGATGAATGAACGGACTCTGTGCTTTCAGTTTTCTTGGCTGACTTGATGAGAATCTTGCCATTGCTGGTCATGATAGCTTTGAGCTCTTTTTCGCTTGGATTTTCCAGATAGAAGTCGGTAATAGCATCTTCGATATGGTCCTGAATGGTGCGGCGCAGTGGGCGAGCGCCCATTTTTGGATCGTAGCCCATATCAACCAATTTTTCCTTGACCTTCTCCGTAACATCCAGATGAATATCGTTGGTTGCCAAACGTTGATTGACATCGTCCAACATAAGGTTGACGATTTGAAGCAGGTTGTCCTTGCTGAGCGCCTGAAATTCGATGATGCCGTCAAAGCGGTTCATAAACTCAGGACTGAAGAAGTTACCCAATTCACCTAAGACGGAGTTGGTGCGGCCTTCACGCGCTGCCCCAAAGCCAACGCTAGCTTCAGCTTTGCCAGTTCCGGCATTGGATGTCATGATGATAATGGTGTCCTTGAAGCTGACAGTCCGTCCTTGGCCATCAGTCAGGCGGCCATCATCTAGAACCTGCAGGAACATGTGCATTACATCGGGATGGGCCTTTTCCACCTCATCCAGCAGAATGAGTGAGTAAGGATTGCGGCGGACGCGCTCAGTCAATTGACCAGCTTCATCATAGCCGACATAGCCCGGAGGGGCACCGACCAGTTTTGCCACGCTGTGTTTTTCCATATATTCACTCATATCAAAGCGAATCATGCTGTCAGCCGAGCCAAAGAGCTCAATGGCTAGTTGCTTAGACAGCTCAGTCTTACCGACACCAGTTGGTCCGACAAAGAGGAAGCTGCCGATTGGGCGATTAGGACTTCCTAGTCCGACCCTGTTGCGGCGGATGGCCTTGGCAATCTTATCCACAGCATCGTCTTGACCGATGACATGGGCCTTTAGGTCGCTGGAGAGATTGACTAGTTGAGACTGTTCTTTTTCTTTGAGGTCTCCGACTGGGATATTGGTCTTTTGCTCTACGATGTGCTCAATCGTTTTCTCGCTGATAATCGGAGTGTCCTTGTCTAGCACGCTTGTCTGCTGCAGTTCCTTGTACTTGGCAATCTGGTCGCGGAAGTAAGCTGCTTTCTCGAAATCTTCGTCACGGGTTGCCTGAGCCTTGAGGTTTTCGGCCTCAATCAGACGTTGGTCAATGACCTTGGGATCAACGAAGTTGAGGGTCAGATTCATCTTGGAACCAGCCTCATCCAAGAGGTCAATAGCCTTGTCTGGCAGGAAGCGATCTTGGATGTAGCGGTTGGAGAGAAGCGCAGCAGCTTCAATGGCCGCATCTGTGTACTTGACATGATGGTAGTCTTCGTATTTTTTCTGAATCCCTTTGAGGATGGTAATCGTTTCCTCTACCGTTGGTTCATCAACCTTAACGGGCTGCATGCGGCGCTCCAGTGCAGCATCCTTCTCAATGATGCGATATTCATTGAGGGTGGTTGCTCCAACCATCTGGAGCTCACCGCGAGCCAGAGCTGGTTTGAGGATGTTCCCAGCGTCCATATTGCCATCGCCAGCAGAGCCTGCTCCGACAATTTCATGGATTTCATCAATAAAGAGAATGACATCCTGACGAGAACGAATCTCATCAATGAGCTTCTGCATTCTCTCCTCAAATTGGCCACGGATACCAGTTCCCTGTACTAAGCTGACAACGTCTAGGCGGATAACTTCTTTGCCTTGGAGTTTATGAGGCACATCACCATCAACAATTTTTTGGGCTAAGCCTTCCACCACGGCAGTTTTTCCGACTCCTGGCTCTCCTATGAGAACAGGATTGTTTTTGGTGCGGCGGTTGAGGATTTCAATGACACGGACGATTTCTTCATCACGGCCAATAACAGGATCAATCTCGCCTCGGCGAGCCAACTCAGTCACGTTGATACCAAACTCTTCCAGTAGGCCTTTTGGTTTTTGCGGAGCTGGCTGAGGCTGCCCTCCCTTACTGGGATTGGAACCGTAGCCGCCACCCCCACCGTAGGCTCTGCCAGATTGGGTCGGAGGAGTAGGAGGTTCCTGCGGATGTTGAAAATTGCTGAGGCTGTTGAAGAAGTCATCGATAGGATCTGTTCCGTGATTGTTTGCATTAGCAATTCCACCGAACAAGGAATGTTCAGGGTCTGTTTTCATGATTTGGTAGCAGTTTTGGCACAAATCCACCTGCTGTTTATGGCCATTTACGTTGGTATAAAGGTGAATCGTAGATTCATTGATTTTACAATTTTGGCAAAGCATGCAGATACCTCTTTTCTTTTAGTGTGCAAGATATTTATAGAAATAATTAAAGGTCAAAAATAGTCAAAGTTTTATAGTTTCATTATATCAGTATTCTCGAACTTTGCAAGAATTTACTACAAAATCCTCCCTTAGACCGAGCAGAATGAAAACAAATTCTTGAAAAATTACAAAAAATTGGCTTTTAGTGGTATTTCAGTCGCTATTTATGGTAAAATAAGAGGGAACTAAGTAAATAGGAGAAACAAAATGGAATCACATTTAGTTAGAATTATTAACCGCTTAGAAGCTATGGCTAAGGATGGCGGAAATTTGAAACGTAATTTTGAGCGTGAAGGAGTGGTTGTAGCAGAAGTAGCTTACAGTTACGACGAAGAAAACGGCTCTGTCTTCACCTTGCGTGACGTTGCAGCGCGTGAGACCTATACTTTCGACAGCATCGATTTGATTGCAATGGAAATTTATGAATTACTCTACTAAAAAGCACTTAGCTGCTTTTTATTTTTACCCTTTTTATCTTATTTTGAAAAAGATTTAGTAGGTCTGAAAATTTTACCACTAGGTGCCAATGAAACCTCGCTTTATAACCTTGTATAAGAAAAAGTTATAGGCTGGGCACAGATTTTTTTGGTATAATGAAAAAGATAATGAAAAAGAAATGAGAATGACATGGCGCAGATTATTGATGGTAGAGGTCTGGCAGAGAAGCTTCAGAAAAAATTAGCCGAAAAAACGGCTCGCCTCAAAGAAAAGACAGGTCAGGTACCGGGCTTGGTAGTGATTGTGGTGGGAAATAATCCAGCCAGTCAAATCTACGTGCGTAATAAAGAGCGCTCAGCCTTGGCTGCTGGCTTTCGGAGTAAGGTAGAACGTCTGCCAGAAAAGACTAGCCAGGAAGAGCTCTTGAGCTTGATTGAAACTTATAATCAAAATCCTGATTGGCATGGGATTTTGGTCCAGCTGCCCTTGCCTGATCATATCGATGATGAAGCGGTACTGCTGGCCATTTATCCAGACAAGGATGTTGATGGCTTTCATCCGCTTAATATGGGCAAGCTATGGAGCGGCCATCCGGTTATGATTCCAGCTACTCCTGCAGGCATTATGGCAATGTTCCATGAATATGGCGTTGAACTGGAAGGTAAGCGAGCGGTTGTCATCGGGCGGAGTAATATTGTAGGTAAGCCTATGGCTCAGCTCCTTTTAGCTAAGAATGCGACAGTAACCCTAACACATTCGCGGACTCACAATCTAGCCAAGACTGCTAAGCGGGCAGATATTTTGGTGGTGGCCATCGGTCGTGGACATTTTGTGACCAAGGACTTTGTCAAGGAAGGGGCTGTTGTCATTGATGTTGGTATGAATCGGGATGAAAATGGCAAGCTGATTGGCGATGTTAAGTTTGATGAAGTGTCTGAACTTGCCAGTCTGATTACCCCTGTACCTGGAGGTGTTGGGCCCATGACCATTACCATGCTGATGGAGCAGACCTACCAAGCTTTTAAACGGAGTCTTGAATCATGAAATTTGTTTTTGATTTGGATGGGACCTTGTCCTTTGATTATATGACGATTGATGAGGAGATTAAGCAGGTTCTGCTAACGGCTCCTCAGTTTGGGCATGAAGTTCTGTTTGCTTCGGCGCGTTCCTATCGAGATTGTCTGGGACTATTAGGTCCGGAATTGAGTCAGCAGATAGTGATTGGCCTGAATGGCGGAGTAGCTTATCAGAAGGGACAGCTGATGTTTGAGCGTCAGCTGCCTCAGTCAAGTTATCAAGCCATTCTAGATACTTGTTTGACCTATAATTTGCCTTTTTTCGTTGACAATACTTTTGACTACAGTGGCCAGATTTTAGAAAAAATCCCTTTTATTGCCAGTGTAGATCCTCTCAAGCGGGCAAGACAGCTGGAACTGACTGAACTCCAGCATCCTATTAAGCTTGTTATTTACATGGGGAATCATGAGCAGCTCTTAGACGATTTACAGGCTCGTTTTGCAAGCTTGCCTAATCTAAGTCTAGACTATCATGAACATGAGAAATGTTTTTATATCAATCCGGCTGAAACCAATAAAGCTTCAACTGTAAAGGAATTATGCGGTTCGGATTATGTGGCTTTTGGTAATGATCAAAATGATATCCAGCTCTTTAAGAATTCTCTCTATGCTGTGCAAGTTGGGGATTTTTCGGGCTTGAGCGATTATGCGGATGAGCAGGTTGCTTTTCAGGAAAATTTATCCAAGGCAGTCGCAGCAAGAATCTTACAAAAATTTGCAGATTTCCGAGAAAAATAACTTTCCTGCGATACGAGGCACCTGTTTAGGTGCCTTTTGGTGTATAATGAAGATAGGTTTGGTCATCTTGAGACAAGTGCAGGATGAAGTTGGTCTAGGAGAATATCATGGTAAAAAATGCTGAAAATATTTTAAAAAGAGTCATTCGGGAACGTCCCTTGGATAGTCACAAGGGCGATTACGGTCGTCTTTTACTGATTGGAGGGACCTATCCTTATGGGGGTGCCATCATCATGGCAGCTTTAGCAGCAGTCAATAGCGGAGCTGGTCTGGTGACTGTTGCTACAGATAGAGACAATATCGCCCCTCTACACAGTCATTTACCGGAGACCATGGCCTTTGACTTAGGGGACCAAGACCGATTGACAGAGCAACTGGCCAAACCAGATCTAGTCTTGATTGGTCCGGGTCTGGCGGAGAATCAACTAGGTCTAGATATCCTACAAAAGGTAGTTCAGACTGTGGCAGAACAGCAGATACTTATCATGGATGGCGGCGCCATTTCACTTTTTAGCAAAGCAGCTTTGCCATTTCCAAAAGCCCAAACAGTTTTTACCCCTCACCAGAAGGAGTGGGAAGGCTTATCGGGTTTGAGCTTGTCAAGTCAGACAGCGGCAGCCAATCAGGCAGCGGTCAATCAGCTGCCTCTGGGCAGTATTGTCGTACAGAAAAAGCATGGAACGACCATCTATCAAAGTAGGCAAGAGCAGGTCTTTGAGCTGACAGTAGGCGGACCTTATCAGGCAACTGGCGGCATGGGGGATACGCTGGCTGGTATGATTGCCGCATTTGCTGGACAGTTCAAGTCAAGCAGTCTCTTTGAGCGAGTGGCGGCTGCAACCCTTCTTCACTCGCTTATCGCAGATGAACTGAGTCATGAAGCTTATGTCGTCCTGCCAACGGCAATCAGTAGAGCCATTCCAAAGTGGATGAAAGAGATGAGTCAGTAGACTGTTTCTTGGGTTTTAAGTCAGCTGGGGTTCTTTTGTGGAAGCCCAGTTTTTTTCTTGCTTTTCAGGGGATTTTTAGACTTTGTAATCGGTTTTTTATGCAGTTTTTTGTTATAATAAAGGTTATGGAAAAACTAGAAAAGAAAGGAAAAGGACATGCCAGAGTATTTGTCGGTTTCGACCTTGACCAAGTATCTGAAGATGAAGTTTGAGCGGGATCCTTATTTGGAGCGGGTCTATCTGACTGGCCAGGTGTCCAATTTCCGTCGGCGCCCCAATCATCAGTATTTTTCATTAAAGGATGAGAAGGCCGTCATTCAGGTTACAATTTGGTCTGGTGTCTACCAGAAGCTGGGCTTTGAGCTGGAAGAAGGCATGAAAATCAATGTGATTGGCCGGGTAAAGCTCTATGAGCCGAGCGGTTCCTATTCTATCATCATTGAAAAGGCAGAGCCAGATGGTATCGGTGCCTTGGCTATCCAGTTTGAACAGCTCAAGAAAAAACTGGGAGAAGAAGGGCTTTTTCAAGAGAAATTCAAGCAAGCCTTGCCCCAGTTTCCTAAGAAAATTGGTGTTGTAACCAGTCCCAGCGGAGCGGTCATCCGAGATATTATCACGACGGTCAGCCGTCGCTTTCCGGGAGTGGAGATTGTCCTTTATCCGACAAAAGTGCAGGGAGATGGGGCTGCAGCTCAGATTGCTGACCACATCAGACTGGCCAATGAGCGGTCGGATTTGGATGTACTGATTATTGGCCGAGGTGGCGGTTCTATCGAAGATCTCTGGGCTTTCAACGAAGAGAAAACGGTTCGGGCTATTTTTGAGTCCCGGATTCCTGTTATTTCTAGTGTTGGCCATGAGACAGATACGACTTTAGCCGACTTTGTGGCAGATCGCAGGGCAGCGACTCCGACGGCTGCGGCTGAGTTAGCAACACCGGTCATCAAGCTGGATCTGCTGGGGCATTTGCAGCAGCAGGAAAACCGTATGTCACGTGCGATTTCCAATCGCCTGAGCTATTATCGGGAGCGGCTGAATAAGCTAACCCAGTCGGTTATCTTCCGACAGCCAGAGCGGCTTTACGATGGCCATCTGCAGAAGTTAGACCAGCTCAACCTGCGACTCAAGCAAAAAATTCGCGAATATTATAGTGAAGAGCAACAGCGGGTCAAAATCTTGCAGCACCGTTTGGAAGCATTGAATCCGCTCAGTCGCGTTCAGAGTCTTCAGGAGCAGACTGCCCAGCTGGAGCGTTTGCTGCGCAGCAACATGGCGGTCATTTATGATAACAAGGTAGCTCAAGTCAGGAGATTGTCCGAGGCCTTGCTTATGCTGGATACCAGTCGAATCGTGGCGCGTGGCTATGCTATTGTCCAAAAGAATCAAAAGGTTGTCGAGTCAAGTGCTGGCATTGAAGAAAAAGATGAGTTGACCCTGCTTATGCGGGATGGGCAGCTGGAAGTAGAGGTAAAACATGTCCAAAGAAAAGAAATTTGAAGAAAACTTAGCAGACTTGGAAGTTATCGTCCAAAAGCTGGAAAATGGTGATGTAGCGCTAGAAGAGGCGATTGCGGAATTCCAAAAGGGGATGAAGCTTTCAAAGGAACTCCAGGCTAGTCTGGACAAGGCTGAAAAGACCTTAGTTAAGGTCATGCAGGCAGAGGGTACAGAAACGGAAATGGAATGACAAGAAACGAGAAACTGGAAAAAATCGGTCTGACGATTGAAGATTTTTATAAATCTCAGCAAGTGTCGCTGGATTTATCAGAAGTTATCTTGTACTCAGTGCGGGCTGGCGGCAAGCGAATTCGTCCCTTACTGCTATTGGAGTTGATTCAAGCCTTTGGCATAAAGCTGACTGAGGCCCACTATCAGGTCGCGGCGGCTCTTGAGATGATTCACACTGGCAGCCTTATCCATGATGATTTGCCAGCTATGGATGATGACGACTATCGTCGCGGACGCCTGACTAGCCATAAGAAGTTTGGAGAGGATATGGCTATTTTGGCAGGTGATTCTCTCTTTTTGGACCCCTATGGACTATTGGCAAGAGCCGAGCTGCCTAGTCAGGTCAAGGTGGACTTGATTTCTGAGTTGTCTCTGGCAGCAGGGAGTTTTGGTATGGTCGCAGGACAAGTTCTGGACATGCAAGGCGAAGGCCAAGCAATTAGTTTAGAAGATTTAAAAACTATCCATGCCAATAAGACTGGTAAGCTACTGACCTATCCTTTTGTCGCAGCTGGGTTGATTATTCAGGCTGAGCAGTCTGTTCAAGACAAGCTTCGTAGGATTGGAGAGCTCTTGGGCTTGGCCTTTCAAGTGCGGGATGATATTTTGGATGTGACAGCCAGCTTTGAAGAGCTGGGTAAAACCCCACAGAAAGATTTAGCTGCAGCCAAGTCGACTTATCCAGCCTTTCTGGGACTGGATGGAGCTAAGAACTTTTTCAATCAAACCCTTGATGAAGCTGTGGACATTCTGAAAGACTTGGAAGAAAAGACAGAGTTTTCAGGCGGAGAAATTCAAAAGATAATAGAAAGTTTGAGATTGAATGGCTAAGGAAAGAGTAGATGTGCTGGCCTACAGACAAGGGCTCTTTGAGACCAGAGAGCAGGCTAAGCGCGGCGTAATGGCTGGACTGGTTATTGCTGCGGCCAATGGCCAGCGCTTTGACAAGCCAGGTGAAAAGATTGACACAGCAACAGAGCTGCGCTTAAAAGGTGAGAAACTCAGATATGTCAGCCGAGGCGGCCTCAAGCTAGAAAAGGCTTTGCAAGTCTTTGATATTTCGGTCGCTGACCGAGTGACCTTGGATATCGGAGCTTCAACCGGCGGTTTTACAGATGTCATGCTGCAACACGGAGCTAAGCTGGTCTATGCGGTAGATGTCGGCACCAATCAGCTGGCTTGGAAGCTAAGACAGGATGAGCGGGTTGTTAGCATGGAGCAGTATAATTTTCGCTATGCCCAAAGGACTGACTTTGAGCAGGAGCCGAGCTTTGCCAGTATTGACGTCAGCTTTATATCGCTGAGTTTGATTTTGTCAGCTCTGCATGAGATTTTGGCTCGGGATGGCCAAGTGGTCGCCTTGATCAAGCCTCAGTTCGAAGCAGGCCGCGAGCAGATTGGAAAAAAAGGGATTGTCAAGGATAAAAAGGTCCATTTGGCAGTTCTGGAAAAGGTCACGGAATTTATGATAGAGGCTGGCTTTTCTGTTAGGGGACTGGATTTTTCGCCTATTCAGGGTGGTCAGGGCAATGTGGAATTTCTGGCCTATTTAGAAAAGAGCATAGAGCCGCAGCCTCTTGATTCAGCAATGATGACAGCTGTCGTAGAGGCAGCACACAAGGAATTTAAGGATGAATAAGAAGGATAGATTAGAAAAGATTAGACGCTTTGTCAGTGACTATGACGTTGGCACACAGGAGGAAATTGTAGAACATCTCAGAGAGTCTGGGATTACAGCGACGCAGGCTACGGTCTCTAGGGATATCAAAGAGTTGGGGATTGTCAAGATACCGCTCAAGGACAACACTTATATCTACGAGCTGCCTAAGACTATGACCAGCAGTCTGGGTTTGGCAGAAAATAATATCCTGTCCTGTCAGGTTTTGGAAAATATGATCAATCTCAGTCTGGTACCGGGGAGCACAGCACTGGTCAAGCGTCATCTTAGGAATGAATTTGCTGAGGATATTTTCAGTATCTTGGCAGACAACGACAGTATTTTGATGGTTATGATGACAGAGGAAGCAGCCGCAAGGATTGCAAGCATCATTCACCATTGGTAGGAAAGCCTATGTTATTAGAAATTTCGATTAAAAATTTTGCCATTATTGAGGAGATTTCCCTTAATTTTGAGCAAGGTATGACGGTTTTAACTGGGGAAACCGGAGCCGGCAAGTCTATTATTATTGACGCGATGAACATGATGCTGGGCAGCCGTGCTACGACGGATGTTATTCGTCATGGAGCGCCCAAAGCTGAGATAGAGGGACTTTTTTCTCTGGAAAATAGCAGAGCTTTGCGAGAGATTTTTGAGGAGCAGGGCTGGGAACTGACCGATGAGCTGATTATCCGTCGGGAAATTCTGCAAAACGGCCGTAGTGTCAGCCGTATCAACGGTCAGATGGTTAATTTGTCTGTTCTAAAGGCTGTCGGTCAGCACTTGGTGGATATACATGGGCAGCATGATCAGGAAGAGCTGATGAGACCCCAGCTTCATATCGCCATGCTAGATGAGTTTGGCTCAGCAGACTTTTTGCATCTCAAAGGCCGTTATCAGGAAACCTTTGACCGCTATCGAAGCCTGCGCAAGCAAGTCCTGACTTTGCAGAAAAATCAGCAGGAGCATAAGGCCAGAATTGAGATGCTGGAGTTTCAGATGGCGGAGATTGAAAGTGCCGCTCTTAAAAGTGGTGAAGATACTGCCCTGCATCAGGAGCGGGATCGCTTGCTCAACCACAAGCTCATTGCCGATACGCTGACGAACGCCTATACCATGCTGGATAATGAAGATTTTTCAAGTCTGACCAATGTCCGCTCAGCCATGAATGACCTTGAATCTATCGAGGATTACGATCCAGCCTACAAGGAGCTTTCAGGCAGCTTGTCAGAGACTTATTATGTCTTGGAAGATGTCAGCAAGCGCCTAGAGGACATTTTAGATGCACTAGACTTTGACGGAGATCGGCTGTTGCAGGTGGAGAGTCGTCTGGATTTGATTAACAGCATCACGCGTAAATACGGCGGCCAAGTAGATGATGTGCTGGATTACTTTGCTCAGATTTCCAAAGAATACAGCCTTTTAACTGGAAGTAACTTGTCCTCAGAGGATATGGACCGAGAGCTGAAGGCCTTGGAGAGAGAGCTGGTAGAGCTGGCCCAGGAGTTGAGTCAGGCTCGTCACGGCCTAGCAGCCCAGCTGGAAGCGGAAATCAAGCAAGAGCTGCAGGACCTCTACATGGAAAAGGCGCGCTTTAAAGTGCAGTTCAGTAAGGGCAAGTTTAACCGTGAAGGCAATGAACAAGTAGAATTCTACATCTCAGCCAATCCGGGTGAGGATTTCAAACCTCTGGTGAAGGTTGCGTCTGGCGGGGAGCTCTCCCGTCTCATGCTAGCTATCAAGTCTGCCTTTTCTCGTAAGGAAGGTAAGACCAGCATTGTCTTTGACGAAGTGGATACGGGTGTTTCTGGCCGAGTGGCCCAGGCTATTGCTCAGAAGATTCACAAGATTGGCTCCAACGGCCAAGTCTTGGCTATTTCCCATCTGCCGCAGGTCATTGCGATTGCCGATTATCAGTTCTTTATTGAGAAGATTTCGGATGAGAATTCAACCGTCTCAACGGTTCGCCTGTTGACGGCTGACGAGCGTGTTCAGGAAGTTGCTAAGATGCTGGCTGGCGAAGATGTAACGGATGCTGCCTTGACTCAAGCCAGAGAATTATTAAAGAAATAAACAAGCGAGTCTGAGACACTAGTGTTTCGGTCTCCTTTAGAAGGTGGCGACTATGACAGAATATTTTGCGATCGGTGATGTCCATGGCAAGGCCAGCATGCTAGATGAGCTGCTCCAGCACTGGGACGGTCGCAGCCAACTAGTCTTTCTAGGGGACTTGATTGATCGTGGCGAGGACAGCCGAGCAGTTTTGGAGCGGGTTAAGGGCCTAGTGGACCAAGAAGGAGCTGTTTGTCTGTCTGGCAATCATGAGTATATGTTTCTGACTTGGCTGGACAATCCTGAAAAGTCTTATGACCACTACCGACGCAATGGCGGAGATACGACGATTAATTCGCTTTTAGGCCGACCTCTTAATGCTCCTGTAGATGGACTAGCAGACGCGGAACGTGTCAAGACGGAGGCGGCCGATTTAGTAGATTTTATTCGCCAGATGCCTTTCCTATTGGAGACGGAACAGTACATTTTTGTTCATGCCGGCCTAGATTTGGATCTGAAAGACTGGCGAGAAACCAGTGATTATCAAAAAGTTTGGATTCGCGCTCCTTTTCACGAAGGCAGCAATCAGACTGGCAAATCGATTGTCTTTGGCCATACACCGACATTTTACCTCTTGCATAAGGCACCGGGAACTGATCAGCTATGGATGACTGAGGATGACAAGATTGGTATGGATGGCGGAGCTGTCTATGGAGGAGTCCTCCACGGAGTTGTCTTTGGTCATAATTGCATCGTAGAGCGGTATGCTATAAAAAATGATGGTTTGGTAGCTGAAGACTGAAAAAAGATTGGGAAAATCCAATCTTTTTTTGCTGAGATTCTCTTTGAAAACCAGCTTTTTCCTAAAATTTTCCCCAATAAAGCTAAAAAAGCTGCATGTAAACACTTTTTCATCTAATTTTAAAGAAGCGAAAAAAGATTAAAAAACAAAAACAAGCAGATTAAATTTAGGAAACGCTTGGACTGGGCTATGATTTTAGCGAATATTCCCCCACAAAACCATAAAAATTTGGTATAATGTAGTGTAATAATAAGTTAAAATTTAGATACAGAGTAGGAAATCTATGACAAAAATAAAAATCGTAACAGACTCATCTGTAACCATTGAACCAGAGGTTGCTAAGGAATTAGACATTACAATTGTGCCTCTCTCTGTTATGGTGGACGGGGTGGTCTATTCGGATGCAGACCTAGAGGAAGGTGAGTTTCTTCGTCTCATGCAGTCTAGTCGCAATCTTCCTAAAACCAGTCAGCCGCCTGTCGGAGTCTTTGCTGATGTTTTTGAGCGCTTGGCAGAGAATGGAGCGCAGATTATCTCCATTCACATGTCTCACGCCTTATCAGGAACTGTCGAAGCCGCCCGTCAGGGAGCGACTTTGGCTAATGCTGATGTGACGGTTGTTGACAGCTCTTTTACTGATCAGGCTATGAAGTTCCAAGTCACAGAAGCAGCTAAGCTGGCCAAGGAAGGAGTTAGCCTAGAGGAGATTCTGACTAAAATCGAGGAAGTGAAGGAAAAGACAGAGCTCTACATCGGTCTCTCTACCTTAGAAAATCTGGTTAAAGGAGGCCGTATAGGCCGAGTTTCTGGCCTGATTAGCTCCTTGCTCAATATCCGGGTCATCATGCAAATGAAGGACCATCAGCTGGAGCCTATTGTCAAGGGTAGGGGCGCTAAGACCTTTAAAAAATGGTTGGATGATTTGACAGCAAGTCTGCAAAACAAGCAAGTGGCTGAGATTGGAATTTCCTATGCTGGCGGTCCAGAATTGGCACTAGAAATGAAGGAAAGTTTACAGCCGTATGTCAAGAATCCTATTTCAGTGCTGGAAACAGGGTCCATTATTCAGACGCATACAGGGGAAAATGCTTGGGCTGTGCTGATTCGTTACGAATAAAACCATAATAATTTAGAAAATAGCGGTTTAGTACTTGACCTGAATGCTTTTTTTAGATATGATAATATTTGTTAGGGTTATCAACCCAGAAAAAATTTGGAGGATTTGTTAAATGGCTAACAAACAAGATTTGATCGCAAAAGTAGCAGAAGCTACAGAATTGACTAAAAAAGATTCAGCAGCAGCAGTTGACGCTGTATTCGCAGCTGTAACTGAGTACCTTTCAAAAGGTGAAAAAGTTCAACTTATCGGTTTTGGTAACTTTGAAGTTCGTGAGCGTGCAGCACGTAAAGGTCGCAACCCACAAACTGGTAAAGAAATCAAAATCGCAGCTTCTAAAGTACCAGCTTTCAAAGCAGGTAAAGCTCTTAAAGACGCTGTAAAATAATTTTGGTTAATAAAGCCTGATACACTTGCCTCTGGCGAGTATGTCAGGTTTTTATTTTTGCTCTCATTTCTTGAGCTTAATAAGAGATTTAGGTGCTTCGAGAAAGTTGATTGATGAACTTTCTTGGAGTTTTTATTTTGCAGTAAAGTGAAGTAATTTGTCTCTAAACAAAAGAGAATGATAAAGGACAAACATATTAAAAGACGTGAAATAAAAAGTTTAGAAGGTGAGAAATGAAATGGAAACCACTTCAGAGCTCATTGCGTCCTGTTAATCCTTTTGGAAGCAAATTTCGCCTGCTGATGGGATTGTTTGTCGTGCTTTTTTCAATCTTTCTACTCCCCATGCAGACATTGTCTGCTTTGGAGGAGCAGTTGGCTTGACCAAACGTCAGCGTGACTAATATTAAGCCTCAGTAAAAAAGCTTTGAAAATCTAGAATATATGAAAAGTCTGTTGTCTCAACTTTTGTTGGGAATAGCAGGCTTTTTATTTTTCAAGGAAGATAAGCATTATAAGCAGTCAAATGCTTGAATTTTTCATAAAATTAAAAGTAAGCTTGTATTTTTCTAGTAAGTATGGTAAACTATTTTAGTAAAAAATTATACAAAGGAGACAGTTGATGAAGACAAAAACATTAGCACTCGTAAATGGGCTTGTTGGACTTATTGGTGGTATTATTCTACTTTTGTGGCCTTTCTTCATTTGGGTTATTTATTTTATGCTAGGTGTATTTGACATCCTGAAAATTGCAATCCTAGCTTTGGGGATTGCTGGTATTGTCTACTATAAGGATGACAATCGTGTGGGACCAGCAGGCTCTATCTTGATGATTGTAGGTGGAATTTTTACCTTTAATGACTTCTTGGGCTGGATTGGTGCTATTCTTTCTATCATAGGCGGTTCCCTTTATTTAGCAAGCTTGAAGAGATTCCAAGCATAGAGCGAGGATTGAAAAAATACTAGTTTAAAGCTTGCATTGCCTTAAATGGATAAGCAATCATGCAGAAGCAGGATGATGAACTTTGGTTAGTTCTGTCCTGCTTTTTTCTTTTTAGCTTATTTACAATCATTCTTAATAGCCAAGTAAGCCTAGTCATGGTATAATGGTAATGACTTAGATGAGAGGCTATAACGGAGTAAATAATGAAACAAGAACATCAGCATGACTTTGACCAAGTAATTGGCCATTTGCGCACCAAGGGTGTGCGCATTACAGAAACGCGGAAGGCGGTAATTGACTATATTATCCAAAGTCATGACCATCCTAGCGCTGAAATGATATATCAGGACTTGAAGCCCAATTTTCCTAATATGAGTCTGGCAACAGTCTATAATAATCTCAAGGTTCTGATTGATGAGGGCTTTGTCGCTGAGCTCAAGGTTCGCAATGATACGACGACCTACTTTGACTTTATGGGTCATCAGCATCTCAATGTCATCTGTGAAAAATGCGGCCGTATCGCTGATATGGAGCTGGAACTTCCGGATGTGAAGCATGAGGCTGAAGTGCAGACTGGCTACCACATCACCCAAAGCCAGACGACTGTCTATGGCCTATGCCCCCAATGCCAGCAAGAAGCGGTGTGACTGCGAGGATGATTAGGAGCTTTTTGGAGCCTAAAGACGAACAAAGTTGTGACTCGCTTTGCAAATTCAATCTGCAACTTCAAAGCAGTACTTTGAGCCATCGGCTATTGCGTTAAGATTCTATTTCTAATAAAAAGCAAGGCTAGAACTTATGTCTCTTAGCCTTTTTCTATGTGTTTTAGCAAGGCATGTTCGCAGGGCAAGGATATCATCTGAGCTTAGAGACGTTGATACCTAGTCAAGTATAGCACTTAGCAAGATCAGATATTTTAAGGATAACCCCTTATATACTTATGCTATTATTTTACAGGCTAATTCTCTTTTGATATAATGAAAGCAGAATAAAGCCTTGTACAAAGAGATTCAAAGAGTTCTGAAGGATTTACAATATAGGTAAATTCGTCATAAGTTTGTAGTATCGAAATCTTTAAGGGTTATTACTTTGTGGGTAGGTTAGATTTTTAGGAGGTCTTATGTTCTGGAGAAGAGATTGGGAGGAAGAGATATCAGGAAGCAGAGAATCGCCTTTTTTGGAATGCCGTCATCTTCTTTTTGCAGAGGAAACTGACTATCCCATTTGTCCTTCTTGCGGCAAGCTAATAAAGAAAAATCTTCCTCAAAACAGTGTGGATCGCTCACGTCTTTTTCTGATTTATCAAAAAGTGAAGCGACTCTGGATTATGAAATGGAAACTTATTATAATCACTCTAATTGCATTTATATCTTATAGCTTTCCAATAGATTTTAGTAATTGGCTTTTGAGGAATGGAGACTATGGTTTTAGAGACTTTTTTCCTATTACACCTCATACACCGCTAGTATCTGACTTTACCTACATTGCTTATCTTCCTCTTTTTATCTTCTTTTTTATTGGAGAGCGTTCTAGGCGTTTCACTAGCTTTTCTTTGGGCTTCGTTCGTTTTCATAAAATCATCTATTCCTTACCTGTGCAGCTAGCTTTTTTCTTGGCAGTATTTGCTGGGATTAATCAAGTAATGCCAAGTGTCTACAAGGTGATTGGAGATAATTACATATCAAAGTATGATTACCTAACTTCGGATCAGCACGTCAGGGGGGTAGAGCTTTTCATTTTTGTCAATATGCTCTCTATCTGGATTGTATCTGGCTTGCTGCTTATTTATCAGTTGATAGACAGGCGGAGGACTTGGTGGCTCAAGGAAGCCAACGAGGTTTATCTATCTGGCGGGTGCTAAGGTAAAGGTTTCTGCCGGAAATACAAAAGCGCTTTCTTGCTGAAAAACGT
This sequence comes from Streptococcus sanguinis, assembly GCF_026781265.1. GTDB lineage: Bacteria > Bacillota > Bacilli > Lactobacillales > Streptococcaceae > Streptococcus > Streptococcus sanguinis_T. Next base: position 742,515 of record NZ_JAKUVC010000002.1, on the reverse strand, counting down.
CTGATTTGACGAAATAGGCTAGCTTTTTAGGCGAAAATTTTGTAAAATAGAATAGATAAACGGGGACTGCCTCGGAAAATAAAAGGAGAATCCATCTAATGGTAAAATTAGTTTTTGCTCGCCACGGTGAGTCTGAATGGAACAAAGCGAACCTTTTCACTGGTTGGGCTGATGTTGACTTGTCTGAAAAAGGTACACAGCAAGCAATCGACGCTGGTAAACTGATTAAAGAAGCTGGTATCGAGTTTGACCAAGCTTACACTTCAGTATTGAAGCGTGCGATTAAGACAACTAACCTTGCTTTGGAAGCGGCTGATCAGCTTTGGGTACCAGTTGAAAAATCATGGCGCTTGAACGAGCGTCACTATGGCGGACTGACTGGTAAAAACAAGGCAGAAGCAGCTGAGCAATTTGGTGATGAGCAAGTGCATATCTGGCGTCGTTCATACGATGTATTACCTCCAAACATGGATCGCGATGATGAGCACTCAGCACACACTGACCGTCGTTATGCTTCACTTGACGACTCAGTTATTCCAGATGCTGAAAACTTGAAAGTTACGCTTGAGCGCGCCCTTCCATTCTGGGAAGACAAGATTGCTCCAGCTTTGAAAGATGGCAAAAATGTCTTTGTAGGTGCACACGGTAACTCTATCCGTGCCCTTGTGAAGCACATCAAACAATTGTCTGACGATGAAATCATGGACGTGGAAATTCCAAACTTCCCACCATTGGTATTCGAATTTGACGAAAAATTGAACGTAGTAAAAGAATACTACCTTGGAAAATAATTATAAAAGATAAAAGGCGGGATTTATTCCGCCTTTTTTTGAGAAGTGACTCTCGGTTCGTCTCACTTTGTAAGGTGAGATGAACCGAGGAGATAATTAGTTTAGAATTTCGATATACTCCAGTCCCCAACTTTCAATGGCATCTAGGACACCTTGAAATTTTCTACCCATTTCAGTTAGACTGTATTCGACCCGTGGGGGAACTTCAGCATAGACTTTACGCTCCACGATTTTATCATTCTCGAGCTGTCTGAGGTGTCGTGTTAGAATGGTTTGGGTAATGCCAGGAATTAGACGTTGTAGTTCATTAAAACGCTTAGTCCCCGTACTGAGTTGATAGATGATGACTAGAGCCCATTTGCCTGTTAGTACACGCTGCGTCGTGGCAAAAGGACAAATTCCGTATTCACTGACTTTGGTTACCATAATTCCTCCAAATTTTTTAAAATTATTCTCTTATTTGACAATAATAGTATCGTATTTGATACTAGATAACAATAAAGTTCCTACTTATCTTTTTGTTAAGTAAGTGATAAAATTATATCATAAATAAAAGAAACGAGGAGTAACTCATGTCAGTAAATTTAGAAATTTTTAATGCATATAACAATGGTCTTATAACAGGTGATTTTCCAGCTGTTTTTGAGACTATGGCAGATGATATCATCTGGCACCAGCCAGGTCAGCATAGTAATTCCGGTACAGTTGTTGGAAAAGAAGCACTTGGAGCACACTTGGCTCAATTTTCAGAAAAAACAAACGGTACCTTCAAAGTATTGACTAACTGGGTGTCTGAAAATATTGACCTTGTAGCAGCCAATGTGACCTTTGTCGGAACTCGCCCAGACGGCGAGGAACTCAACATGAATGGTATTGATCTTTTTCGCATGGATGATGGAAAGATCAAGGAAGTTTGGCTCTTTTCATCAGATCAAGCAGTAGAAGATGCTTTCTGGGGTTAGACAGTAAATTAATCTAGAATCTGAAATGAAATTTGATTTATGGATCGTGATGATGAGCACTCAGCTCACACTGACCGTCGTTACGCTTCACTTGACGACTCAGTTATCCCAGATGCTGAAAACTTGAAAGTGACTTTGGAACGTGCCCGTCCATTCTGGGAAGATAAAATCGCTCCAGCACTTAAAGATGGTAAAAATGTATTCGTAGGAGCTCACGGTAACTCTATCCGTGCCCTTGTAAAACACATCAAACAATTGTCAGATGACGAAATCATGGACGTGGAAATCCCTAACTTCCCACTATTGGTATTTGAATTTGACGAAAAATTGAAGGTCGTAAAAGAATACTACCTTGGAAAATAAGCTTAAAGGAATCTGAGATTATTCTCAGGTTCTTTGCTTTTCCAGAGAGGAAAAACAAGGCTTTCTAGAAGCCTAGCCAGCAAGTCTTTTAGGTTCAGTTGTTTGACAGACTTCCTCTTAACTCGTCCACATTTTCAGATTTTCTATTAGTTTTGAAACATTCATCGAGCTGGATTTATGGTAAAATAAAGGTCAGAACTTTTACTAGAATGAGAGAGAAGATGGCAAGGAAGAAGAGAAAATTTGACAGTCATTCCATCACCAGAAGGCTTTATCTGCTGTTTGGAATCGTGATGCTTTTGTTTTTAGCCTTGATTGCCCGTCTGGGCTATATGCAGGTGGTCAATCAGGACTTTTATACGGATAAGTTGGCCAAGGCCAGCAAGACTAAGATTACCACTAGCTCAGTGCGTGGGCAGATTTATGATGCTACCGGTAAGCCCTTGGTGGAAAATACGACCAAGCAGGTGGTGACCTATACACGGGATAATCGGCTGACGGCTGGAGAGATTCGAGCGACAGCTCAAAAGCTCCTGACCTATGTCAGTGTCAGCGATACAGAGGTGACAGACCGCCAAGAGGTGGACTATTATTTGGCGGACAGCGCAGTCTATCAGGAAGTAGTAGAAAAGCTGCCCAAGGACAAGAAATTTGATACAGACGGCAACCGCTTGCCTGAGTCCAAAATCTATAAGGCGTCAGCTGAAAGCATTGACCCTAAACAGCTGGGCTATACGGATGAGGAAAAGAAGGCCATCGTTCTCTTTAGTCAGATGAATGCAATTTCCAACTTTGCGACGGGAACCATCCAGACAGATGCGCTGACAACAGAGCAGGTGGCTGTACTGGCTTCTAGCAGCAAAGAGTTGCCGGGTATCAGTGTCTCAACGGGCTGGGACCGCAAGGTCTTAGATACCTCGCTGGCTTCTATCGTGGGTAATATCTCGACAGAAAAGACTGGACTTCCGGCTGAGGAAGTCGATGATTACCTGAAAAAAGGTTACTCCCTCAATGACCGGGTGGGGACCTCCTATTTGGAAAAGCAGTATGAGTCAGTCCTGCAAGGCAAGCGAGCTGAGAAGGAGATTCATCTGGACAAAAATGGTAATATGGAGAGCGTGGAAAATATCTCTGACGGCAGCAAGGGAGACAATCTCAAGCTGACGGTGGATTTAAGCTTTCAGCAGGGAGTGGAGGACATTCTCAAAAATGCCTTTAATGCAGAGTTGGCTAGTGGCAATGCGACTTACTCTGAGGGCGTCTATGCCGTAGCTATGGATCCCAATACCGGCGCTGTCTTGGCTATGGCAGGCATACGTCACAATCTGGAAACGGGAGAAAACTCTGTCGATGCTCTGGGAACCATGACTAATGTCTTTGATCCGGGATCTGTGGTCAAGGCTGCAACATTGACCTCGGGCTGGGAAAATAATGCCATTAGCGGCAACCAAGTCCTGACAGACCAGCCGATTAGTTTTGGCGGTACGGACAGCATCACGTCTTGGTTTACCCAGTATGGTTCGCGTGCTATCACAGCTCAAGAGGCTTTAGAATACTCTTCCAATACCTATATGGTGCAGGTAGCGCTGAAGATGATGGGAACGCCTTACTCAGCGGATATGAAGCTGGATTTTGATGAGCTGGATCCGTCCATGAAAAAGCTGCGGTCGACTTTTGCAGAATATGGTCTAGGCACTTCAACAGGGATTGACCTGCCAAATGAGTCCACAGGCTATCTTCCAGACAAGTTTACTTTTGCCAATTATCTGACCAACTCGTTCGGCCAGTTTGACAACTATACGACACTTCAGCTGGCCCAGTATGCCTCAACAGTAGCTAATAATGGGAAGCGTGTGGCTCCGCATATCGTTGAAGGCATTTACAGTAACAGCGACCAAGGAGGACTGGGTGATTTGGTGCAGAAAATTGACACCAAGGAGCTGAACCAGGTCAATATCTCTGACGAGGATATGAGCATTATTAAGCAAGGTTTTTATCAAGTGGTTCATGGCAGCAGTGGTTTTACGACTGGTCGGACCATTTCTCAGGGAGAGAGCGTGCCAATCAGTGCCAAGACTGGTACGGCTGAGACCTTCGTGGACAAGGGCAAGAAAGAAGCCATCAATACCAATGTCGTGTCTTATGCACCGAGTGAGAAGCCACAGATTGCGGTGGCGGTGGTGTTCCCTCACAATACGGACCTATCTTCTACTGTCAGCCACAGTATCACTCGCGATATTATCAATCTTTACAATCAACAACACCCTATGAATTAGTGCTCAATGAAAATCATCAGCAAACGGAAAGCTAAAGCTGTCAGTGCTCAAGTGCAGCAATCTGGTTTGAGGAGATTTTTTGAGAATAGAGAAAGGATTTTATGCTTTACCCAACCCCTATTGCCAAGCTGATTGACAGTTTCTCTAAGCTGCCCGGCATTGGTATCAAAACAGCCACTCGACTGGCTTTTTACACTATTGGCATGAGCGATGACGATGTCAATGAATTTGCCAAGAATCTGCTGGCTGCTAAGCGTGAGCTGAGCTACTGCTCTGTCTGCGGCAACCTGACGGATGAAGACCCTTGTGCTATCTGCCAAGACCAGTCGCGCGATCACTCGACTATTTTGATTGTTGAGGACAGCCGGGATGTATCAGCCATGGAAAATATCCAGGAATACCACGGACTTTATCATGTCTTGCATGGCTTGATTTCGCCTATGAACGGCGTTGGACCAGATGATATCAATCTCAGAAGTTTAATCACTCGTCTGATGGATAGTGAAGTGACGGAGGTTATCGTCGCGACCAATGCGACAGCAGATGGCGAAGCGACTTCCATGTATATTTCACGGGTCTTGAAACCTGCTGGGATTAAGGTGACTCGCCTAGCGCGTGGTTTGGCGGTTGGCTCCGACATTGAGTATGCAGACGAGGTTACGCTGATTCGCGCTATCGAAAATCGGACGGAATTATAAACATCAAGGATTTTTCTTGCTCTAGCTGGCTGGAAGAGTCCTTTTTTCTGTTCAAAAATGCTGTGAATTGTGATATACTAAAACGGACTGATACAGAAGCTCTTGCTTAGAAGAATCGCCTAGCTAGGTAGATGCAAAACCAAGCTTTTTAGGTTGTTTTATTTTGAGCTAGCAGCTTTTGTAAATCGTACTATTTTTAGAAAATGATAGGAAAAATCATGGCAAAACAAAGATTGATTTTATTGTATGGCGGACGCAGTGCAGAGCGGGAAGTTTCTGTTTTATCAGCTGAGAGCGTCATGCGGGCTGTCAATTATGATAGGTTCTCGGTGAAAACTTACTTCATTACCAAGGACGGAGATTTTATCCAAACTCAGGAATTTGAAGCAAAGCCAGCGGCTGATGAGAAGCTGATGACCAATGCCACAGTGGATATGTCTCGGAAGATCAAGCCCAGCGATATTTACGAAGCTGGAGCAGTGGTCTTTCCGGTCCTGCATGGTCCCATGGGCGAAGATGGCTCTATCCAAGGCTTCCTAGAAGTACTCAAAATGCCTTATGTCGGCTGTAATATTTTATCTTCTGGTCTAGCCATGGATAAAATCACGACCAAGCGAGTGCTGGAATCAGCAGGCATCGCCCAAGTGCCTTATGTGGCGCTGGTCGATGGCGAGGATCTAGAGCAAAAAATCCAAGAAATCGAGGACAACTTAACTTATCCCGCCTTTACTAAGCCTTCCAATATGGGCTCCAGTGTCGGCATTTCTAAATCGGAGAACCAAGCAGAACTGCGTGCTTCTCTAGATCTGGCTTTCAAATACGACAGCCGGGTACTGGTCGAGCAAGGAGTGACGGCTCGCGAGATTGAGGTTGGGCTTCTGGGCAATGTGGATGTCAAGAGTACCCTGCCTGGAGAAGTCGTCAAGGACGTGGCTTTCTATGACTACGAAGCCAAATACATCGATAACAAGATTACCATGGATATTCCGGCTAAGATTCCAGAAGAGGTGGTGAGCCTGATGCGTCAAAATGCAGAGGCGGCTTTTCGAGCTCTGGGCGGTCTGGGACTGTCCCGCTGTGATTTCTTCTATGCAGAAGATGGTCAGATCTTCCTTAATGAACTCAATACCATGCCAGGATTTACCCAGTGGTCCATGTATCCACTGCTCTGGGAAAATATGGGGCTGGCCTATCCTGACTTGATTGAGAAGTTAGTTGGTTTGGCTGAAGAGGCATTTGCTAAGAGAGAGGCGCATCTTCTCTAAAATATGATATAATAGAGGGGCTGAAAATTTTCGGTCCTTTCTTTTTGCGAGCAAACCGAAAAACGAGGAAGAAGTATGAAATTAGATTTATATGAAATTGCAGAAGTCCTGTCTGCGAAAAATGATGTGACTCAGTTTGAAAATGTCGCGCTTAGAAATGCTGAGTTTGACAGTCGCTTGATTGAGCCAGGTGACCTTTTTGTGCCACTTAAGGGAGCGCGTGACGGTCACGAGTTTATCGCAACAGCCTTTGCTCAGGGAGCTGCTGCCACCCTATCTGAGCGTCCAGTGGCAGAGGGGGCTTATATCTTGGTCGATGATGTCCTGACGGCCTTCCAGCGCTTGGCCCAGTACTATCTGGAAAAGATGCAGGTGGATGTGCTGGCAGTGACAGGTTCCAACGGCAAAACAACGACCAAGGATATGTTAGCTCAGCTACTGGCAACGACCTACAAAACCTATAAGACACAGGGCAATTACAATAACGAAATCGGTCTTCCTTACACCGTTCTCCACATGCCTGACGATACTGAGAAACTGGTCTTAGAAATGGGGCAGGACCACTTGGGCGATATCCATCTCTTGTCTGAGCTTGCAAAGCCTAAGACGGGTATTGTGACTTTGGTGGGAGAAGCCCATCTGGAATTTTTCGGCAGCCGAGCTGAGATTGCTCAAGGCAAGATGCAGATTGCAGACGGTTTGAGAAAAGATGGTTTCTTGATTGTTCCGGCGGATAAGATTGTCAACGAATTTCTGCCAGCAGACTGCAAACTGGTTCGCTTTGGTCCTGATGCGGATATCTTCCTGACGTGTCTGGAAGAGCGCAAAGACAGCTTGAGCTTTGACTGCAACTTTTTAGAGCAAAGGATTGACCTGCCTGTGACCGGCAAGTACAATGCAACCAACGCCATGATTGCAGCCTATGCGGCTCTGCAGGAGGGTGTATCTGAGACGGCTATTGCTCAAGCCTTTTCTGAGCTGGAGCTGACCCGCAATCGAACGGAGTGGAAGAAAGCTAGTAATGGCGCAGATATTTTATCGGATGTCTACAATGCCAACCCAACAGCCATGCGCTTGATTCTTGAGACTTTCTCGACCATTCCGGCCAATCTAGGCGGACGAAAATTAGCGGTGCTGGCGGATATGAAAGAGCTGGGAGCGGACTCTAAGTCCATGCACGGTTCTATGATTACCAGCCTCAATCCAGAAATTGTGACAGACCTTTTCCTCTATGGACAGGATATGGAAGCCCTCTATGACTATGCCAAGGAAATCTATCCTCCAGGCAAGGTGCATTACTTTATCAAAAATGACGAGAAAGATCAGTTTGAACAGCTGACTAAAGCTGTCAGAGAGAGTCTGACCCCTACCGACCAAATCCTTCTCAAAGGCAGTAATTCCATGAATCTGGCGAAGCTAGTAGAGGACTTGGAGGGGGAATTCTGAGCAACAAAGGGCAACCCCAGCCTTGGATAAACTTTATCTACTAGAATGGAGATGTAGGAGATGATGGGATTAAAAGAACTATTTACGACTCATAAAACCGAACCGCCTCAACTGGGACTTTGGTATTTTGTTCTTTTGGGGCTGGTCTTTGCGATTAGCTGGCTTTCCTATCGCTACTACAATCGGAAGCCTTACCAGCGGTTATTTGTTGGGATGCAAGCTTGTCAGCTGATAGGCCTCTACTCTTGGTATATGCTGACTGCTGCCCCTTTGTCTGAGAGTCTGCCTTTTTATCATTGCAGAATGGCTATGTTTGCCTTGATGTTTCTGCCTAATCGCTCAGTGTATAAATTTTATTTTGCACTTTTGGGGACTTTTGGCTCGATTGTAGCCTTTATTTATCCGATTTTCGATCCTTACCCTTTTCCCCATATTACTATTTTGTCCTTTATCATCGGCCATCTAGCGCTCTTGGGAAATTGTTTGATTTATCTTTTCAGATATTATCATACTTTCTCTATGAGCTGGCAGCGAGTGGTGTGGACGACCTTTCTGATGAATGCTTTTTTGCTTGTTATAAATATTTTGACAAAGGGTTCTTATGGATTTCTCACAGATCCGCCGCTTGTTGGCAATCACGGACTCTTGCTCAATTATCTGCTTGTCTCAATCGTCTTAAGTGCAGCAGTCTGCTTGGTTTCTGAAATTTTTAAGCGTGTGGAGCAGACCAAGACAGTCACCCTAACCTAATCATCTAACGGAGGATTTATGAAAGACTTTTTAACAACGACAAAAACGGTGGCACCGCCTATCTCGATTTTATGGTATGCTGTGATGATTGCTCTGGTTTTGCTGTCTATTTGGAGCTCGCTCAAATACCATGATAATCCGCGTTTTGTCAAGGCATTTAAGTGGATTCAGATTGCCCAGCTGCTGATGCTTTATAGCTGGTATTTTGGTTTTCGAATTCCCTTTACCAATAGCCTGCCCTTTTATCATTGCCGTCTGGCGATGTTCGCGGTGGTTTTTTTGCCGGACAAATGGCGCAGCAAGCAGTATTTTGCTCTTTTAGGAGCCAGCGGAGCGGTCTTTGCCTTGGGCTACCCAGTCTTTGACCCCTATGATTTCCCGCACATTACCAGCATTTCTTTCTTAATTGGCCACTATGCCCTTTTGGTTAATTCCTTGATTTATCTGATGAATCACTACGACAAGACCCTGCTCAAGAAATACATGATTGTAGCTTACACCTTTGGGCTCAATCTTTTCCTAGTCGGCGTTAATCAAGTGACCGGAGGAAATTACGGTCTGCTAAAAAGTCCGCCTTTTACCCCTGATGCCCCCCTATGGATAAAGTACCTCCTTGTGTCAGTTATCCTTTCTCTGGCTCTGGTTCTCTTTGATATCTTGTTTAAGAAACGCTGGCAAAAGCAGTTAAGTCTAGTCCGAAATTGATTTATTATAAGTTTATAGCTCCTGTCAAGTTAATGTGGCAGGAGTTTTTTAAACTTAGGAAGCCTTATCATGACTTGCTTTGCTTCTAGTGACAAATGGACTGTTTGTCTATCAACTCTTTAAGCTGGTCGAGCTAGACACTTTTGTTCGCGGAATGAAACGCCCCAAATTTTGGTCTTTCTTAACAGCTGGAGTACAACGGGGAAAAGGCTTAATTCTCTATCTTCTGAAACGGAACAAGGCCATTTTTTCCATGATAGCTGAAGAGAAAGAAGAGCTGGAAATCAGAAAAAACGCCTGCTCTATTTACTGATTTTAATCTTCATCTTTACAATTTTCCTCTTTAACAGTGTCGTTGTTAGATTTTAAGGGAAATTTCATTGACATAGGAGAATAAAATCGCTCGAAAGGGCGATTTTTATCTTCTTTAGATAATTGAAAAAAAGCGCTAAATCCGCTATAATAGGTAGGTTGAAAGGATTGAAATACTCCGATGTAAAATAAAAAAATAAATACTAAGATTCACACTATCCTAAATGAAAGAAAGAGAAGAAGATGACTTTACAAGAAGAAATTAAGAAACGCCGAACTTTTGCCATTATCTCCCACCCGGATGCGGGGAAAACGACCATCACGGAGCAGTTGCTCTACTTCGGGGGCGAGATTCGTGAAGCTGGGACGGTCAAGGGGAAAAAGACGGGTAATTTTGCCAAGTCGGACTGGATGGATATTGAGAAACAACGGGGGATTTCAGTGACTTCCTCTGTCATGCAGTTTGATTACGATGGCAAGCGGGTCAATATTCTAGATACGCCAGGGCACGAGGACTTCTCAGAAGATACTTATCGGACCTTGATGGCGGTGGATGCTGCGGTCATGGTTATTGACTCGGCTAAGGGTATTGAAGCTCAGACCAAGAAGCTCTTTGAGGTTGTCAAGCATCGGAATATTCCAGTCTTCACTTTTATGAACAAGCTGGACCGTGACGGTCGCGAGCCCTTGGACTTGTTGGAAGAATTGGAAGAGATTTTGGGTATTGCCAGCTACCCGATTAATTGGCCGATTGGCATGGGGAAGAGCTTTGAAGGTCTTTATGACCTCTACAATGAGCGGCTGGAGCTTTATAAGGGCGAAGAGCGCTTTGCGACTCTGGCAGAAGGCGACCAACTGTTTGCTTCCAATCCTTTCTATGAGCAAGTTAAGGAAGATATTGAGCTCTTGGGCGAAGCTGGGAATGAATTCTCAGAAGAAGCGATTTTGGCTGGCAAACTGACACCTGTTTTCTTCGGCTCAGCCCTTACCAACTTTGGCGTCCAGACTTTCCTGGAAACCTTCCTTAAGTTTGCTCCTGAACCGCATGGCCAAAAGAAGACAGATGGCGAGGTAGTCGAGCCCCTCAGCCCAGACTTTTCAGGCTTTGTCTTTAAAATTCAAGCCAATATGGATCCGCGACACCGCGACCGTATCGCCTTTGTCCGTATTGTTTCTGGCGAGTTTGAGCGCGGTATGAGTGTCAATCTGCCACGCACTGGTAAGTCTGCCAAGCTATCCAATGTTACCCAGTTTATGGCTGAGAGTCGGGAAAATGTGACCAATGCTGTAGCTGGTGATATTATCGGGGTTTATGATACGGGGACTTATCAGGTCGGTGATACCTTGACTGTAGGCAAGAATAAGTTTGAATTTGAACCTCTGCCAACATTTACTCCAGAGATCTTTATGAAAGTTTCGGCTAAGAATGTCATGAAGCAAAAATCCTTCCATAAGGGGATTGAGCAGCTGGTGCAAGAGGGAGCCATCCAGCTTTATACTAACTACCAGACAGGCGAGTACATGCTGGGCGCTGTCGGTCAGCTCCAGTTTGAGGTCTTCAAACACCGCATGGAAAATGAATACAATGCTGAAGTGGTCATGAATCCTATGGGCAAGAAGACTGTCCGTTGGATTTCACCGGATGACCTGGACGAGCGTATGTCTTCTAGTCGTAATATCCTAGCCAAAGACCGCTTTGATCAGCCAGTCTTCCTCTTTGAAAACGACTTTGCCTTGCGCTGGTTCGCGGACAAATATCCAGATGTTAAACTGGAAGAGAAGATGTAACGTACTAAGATTGCTTGGCTACATAGTAGTCTAAGCAATCTACGCCATGTCCTATGGGACCATGGCTAAGTACCTTACTAACTGCGTTTGGCAAATAGAATCGATTTGCCAAACTCCGTGTCGTAGTGAATGGGATTGTTATGATTGTATAACAAACTAAAGTTACTAAGGTCGAGTTCTGTTGGGCCCTTGCTAGCCACTTTACTAATTTCATCAGGCGAAGTAGTTAATTTGATTGGTTTTGTGCTTCGACATTGCATATTTACTTGCAGGAAGAGTTTATGAAGTTTGGTGCTAGTTTATTAGAGAATCATTCTACCTCATAGAAAGGAGCTCCATGTTTCTGGAAAGAAAACTAAAAGATCAGTCTGTCTGGATTAACATTGACTCAGATAGTTTCAAAAAGAATGCCCGGATTTATCAGGATTATGAAATTGATAAAGAGACCATCGAGTATGCACTCGATAAGAACGAGCGGGCTCACATGGACTACAATCGTGAGAATGGAACAGTTGTCTTTATCTACAATGTCCTTAATTTAGCGACAGATAAGGAATATTATGAGACGATTCCCATGACCTTTGTGGTGCAGCAGGGGCGGCTCATTACCATCAGCAACCAAGACAATGCTTATGTTGTGGATATGATGAAAGCCTATACTGAGCATCATGAGCCAGTATCGGTCTATAAGTTTCTCTTCGCTAGTCTGGAGTTGGTCTCCAATTCTTACTATCCAGTCGTTGAGCGGATGGACAAGCGCAAGGATGAGATTAATGCTCTTCTGCGTCAGACAACTACCAAAAAGCATCTTTTTGATCTATCCGACTTGGAAACATCTATGGTCTATCTCGTTGCGGCTGCCAAGCAGAATCACATGCTCCTGGAACATATCAAAAGCCATGGCATTTACCGCCGTTTTGATGAATTAGAAACCGAGCAGTTTGAGGATGCCATGATTGAAGCTCGTCAGCTCGTTTCGATGACTGATCTAATTGCTCAAGTTCTCAGCCAGCTTTCTGGCTCCTACAATAACATTCTGAACAACAATCTGAATGACAATTTGACGGTCTTGACCATTATTTCTGTTCTTCTAGCAGTACTTACAGTTATCACTGGTTTCTTTGGTATGAATGTTCCTCTGCCCTTGTCAAATGATAAAAATGCCTGGATTTATATTGTTGTCATTAGTCTGATTATCTGGGGACTTCTGACTAAGTTTCTTAAATGGTTAGCCAATAAGAAGTGAACATTTGAGATTATTTTTCCTATAACAAGCACCGAGAATGGTGCTTGTTTTTTTGTACTTGGAAAAGAAAATGATTAGTACAGTTTGTCTGTATTTAAAAAACTGTTATTTTGTGTTATAAAATATAACATAAAAATTATAATTTTTATTGCATAAAATTTCATAATAAAGTATAATATAAAACAATTTAAAATAAGTGAGGGGTAGAAATATGGCAGATTACCTAAGCGATTTAAATTACAAAGGCAATGTATACCAATATACTGACCTTGGAAAAGCCTCAGCTCTACTAGGAGGGGATATAGAAGGGCTTCCTTATTCTATACGCATATTATTAGAAAGTGTTCTCCGTAAGGAAGATGGTGTTGACGTAACAAAAGATAACATTGCTTCTTTGATGCATTATCAAGCTAAATCACCAAGCGGAGAAGTTCCTTTTAAGCCTAGTCGAGTTATTCTCCAGGATTTTACGGGTGTTCCTGTTGTAGTAGATTTGGCTAGTATGCGCGATGCGATTGTTGGACAGGGAGGTCAGGCCAATCAGATCAATCCAGAGATTCCGGTTGATTTAGTTATTGACCACAGTGTTCAGGTGGACTTTTATGGCTGTGATACTGCTCTAGAGGCCAATATGACCCAGGAATTTGTCCGCAACAATGAGCGCTACGAATTTCTCAAATGGGCAGAAAAATCTTTTGATAATTATCGGGCAGTTCCTCCTGCTACAGGAATTATCCATCAGGTCAATATCGAATTTCTCAGTGATGTCATCATTGAAAAGGATGGTCAACTCTATCCGGACAGCATGTTTGGAACGGACAGTCATACGACCATGATTAATGGTATCGGTGTTCTGGGCTGGGGAGTCGGTGGGATTGAGGCTGAGGCTGCCATGCTAGGTGAGGCTTCATATTTCCCTGTTCCTGAGGTGATTGGTGTTCGTCTCTTGGGCAAGCTGCCTAAGATTGCAACAGCGACAGATTTGGCTCTAAAGGTCACGCAAATCTTGCGGCAGGAAAATGTTGTTGGCAAATTTGTCGAGTTCTTTGGGCCTGGTTTGTCTAATCTAAGTCTGGCTGACCGGGCAACAGTGGCCAATATGGCTCCGGAATACGGAGCTACCTGTGGTTATTTTCCGATAGATGAGGAAACGCTCAATTACATGCGTCTGACCAATCGCTCAGAAGATCATATCGAGCTGACCCGTCTCTATGCTCAAAAAAATTACCTCTTCTATAATGAAAGGGTTGAGCCGATTTATACCAAGGTAGTCGAAATTGATTTGTCCAGCATTGTGCCGAGTATCTCAGGCCCCAAGCGTCCCCAAGATTTGATTGAATTAACAGCTGCTAAAGAGGAGTTTCAAGCTAGTATAGTCAGGGAAGCAGGGGTTCGAGGCTTTGGATTAGATGAGAGCGAGTTGGAAAAGTCAGCAGTGGTTCAGTTTTCTGATCATGAGGAGACGATTAAGACCGGCCATGTGGCTATCGCTGCTATTACTAGCTGTACCAATACATCTAATCCCTATGTCCTGATGGCGGCAGGACTTTTAGCCAAGAAAGCAGTAGAAAAAGGCTTACGGGTTTCAAAGACTGTCAAGACTTCTTTAGCTCCGGGCAGCAAGGTGGTCACAGGATATCTCAAGAAGAGTGGTCTTCAGACCTATCTGGATCAGCTTGGTTTCAATCTTGTCGGCTATGGCTGCACCACTTGTATCGGAAATTCAGGCGATCTCCGACCAGAAGTGGCTCAGGTGATTACAGATACTGACTTGCTGGCTAGTGCTGTTCTTTCAGGCAATCGGAATTTTGAAGGGCGGATCAATCCACTGGTCAAGGCCAATTTCCTAGCTAGTCCGCCCTTGGTAGTTGCCTATGCTCTGGCTGGAAATACCAATATTGATCTGACCAGCGAGCCACTAGGTTATGATCAAAAGGGGCAGCCTGTTTATTTGATGGATTTGATGCCAGAGCACGACTTGGTCGCAGATTATGTTCAAAAATATGTGACACGCCAGCTTTTTGAAAAAGAATATGCCCATGTGTTTGATGACAATGAAAAATGGAATCAGATTCCGACAGCCTCTTCTCAAAATTATCAGTGGAATCAGGCTTCGACCTATATTCAAAATCCACCTTACTTTGATGGCTTAGCTGATGATTTAGCCATTCAGCCACTGAAAAATCTTGCTGTGTTGGCAAAATTTGGGGATACGGTGACGACAGACCATATCTCCCCAGCAGGAAATATTGCCAGAAACAGCCCAGCGGCTTCCTATTTAATGGAGCACGGAGTGGATTACCAAGAGTTTAATTCTTATGGCAGTCGTCGGGGCAATCATGAGGTCATGATGCGGGGGACTTTTGCCAATATTCGGATTAAAAATGAATTGGCGAATGGGAAAATTGGTGGTTACACAGATTATAAAGGAGAGTTGCTATCCATTTATGAGGCGGCCATGCGTTACAAAGAGGAGCAAATTGGCACCATTGTCTTAGCTGGTAAAGACTACGGTATGGGGTCTAGCCGTGATTGGGCAGCTAAGGGGGCTAATCTTTTGGGTGTCAAGGTGTTGCTGGCAGAGAGTTTTGAGCGCATCCACCGGTCAAATCTGGTCATGATGGGTATTCTTCCTCTGCAGTATCTAGAGGGCGAAAATGCAGATAGTCTGGGCTTAACAGGCAAGGAGATTTTCGACATTAATCTGTCACAGAACCCGCAAGTTGGTCAGCTAGTTGACGTGGTAGCTCGGAAGGGCGCTGAAGAAATAGCTTTTCAGGCTCGGCTGCGTTTTGATGCAGAGGCGGATATCCGTTATTATGAAAATGGGGGAATTTTGCCCATGGTCGTTAGAAAGAAATTAGAGGAGGTATGAGTATGAGTCAGACAGATGGTTTGAAAGATACCATTGCCTGTGATACCAGAATTAGCCAGATTGTGGATGATTCTTTGTCTTATGCAGGATACAATATTTCTGAATTAGTAGAGCACCATGCAAGTTTTGAAGAGGTGATTTATCTGCTGTGGCATTTGCATTTGCCGACTCAGATTGAGCTCAAGCATTTTGAAGAAGATCTGCGAGCTAATTATGCCATTAGCGATGCAGTGGAGCAGTGTATTCTCATCCAGTCCCGCAAGCACCTTCATCCCATGAGCGTCTTGCGCTCAACGGTCAGTCTTTTGGGGGTTTATAATGTCCATGCTGAGGAAACTTCTCTAGAAGCGACCTATGAGCAGAGCATTCAGCTTATGGCAAAGATGCCGACTATTATTGCGGCTTTTGCCAGACTGAGGTCAGGTCAGACTCCGGTAAAGCCGCGGGAGGATTTGGGCTTTGCGGCTAATTTCCTCTATATGCTCAAAGGACAAGAGGCTAGTGAGCTTGAAGTCAAAGCCTTTAACTGTGCCTTGGTGCTCCATGCCGATCATGAACTCAATGCTTCAACCTTTGCGGCTCGTGTCTGCGCCTCAACTTTGACCGATATTTATTCCTGCGTGACAGCAGCTGTTGGAGCGCTCAAGGGTTCCCTTCATGGAGGTGCTAATGAATGTGTCTTTGATATGCTGAAAGAGATTAGAGCAGAAGGAAATTGCCAAGCCTACCTAGACCGCAAGCTGGCCTCTCACGAGAAAATTATGGGCTTTGGTCACCGGGTTTACAAGACCCAAGATCCGCGTGAAAAATACCTGCGTCAAATGGCCAAGGACTTGACACAGGGGACCAAGGATGAGGTTTGGTATCAGCTTTCAGTGGAAATTGAAGCCTATATGAAGCATACCAAGCACCTGATACCAAATGTCGATTTTTATTCGGCTACAGTTTACCATGTGTTGGGCATTGACAGCAGTATTTACACCCTGATTTTTGCCATGAGTCGGGTGGCTGGCTGGATTGCCCATATTCAGGAACAGCGCAAGAACAATAAGCTGATTCGGCCGCGTTCTAACTATATTGGTGCTCAAGGTTTGGAGTATCTTCCCATCGGAAGGAGATAAAATGGCAGATAAGATTTTATTTGAGAAAGGGCGATTGCTGGTACCGGATGCTCCTATTATTCCTTACATCCAAGGTGACGGGATTGGGGTTGATATCTGGAGAAACGCCCAGTTGGTCTTTGATAAGGCAGTGGAAAAGGCTTATGGAAGTCAGAGAAAGGTCGTTTGGAAGGAGGTTTTGGCTGGGAAAAAAGCAGCAGACCAGACAGGTGACTGGTTACCGGATGAAACGCTGATAACGATCAAGATCCATCTAGTGGCTATTAAGGGCCCTCTGGAAACCCCAGTCGGAGAAGGGATTCGTTCCTTGAATGTTGCCCTGAGACAGGAATTAGACCTCTATGCCTGCCTGCGGCCGGTTCGTTATTTCAAGGGAGTTCCCAGTCCGCTCAAGCACCCCGAGAAGACTGATACCACGATTTTTAGGGAAAATACAGAAGACATCTATGCAGGGATTGAGTGGGAGAGCGGAACGGCTGCAGTCCAAAAAGTCATCGATTTCCTGCAGAAGGATATGCAAGTTGACAAGATTCGCTTCCCAGAAAGCTCTGCTATTGGAATCAAGCCTATCTCTAAGCAGGGCAGCGAGCGGCTGATACGGGCGGCTATTGACTACGCGCTAGCCAAAGGACTGAGTCGGGTAACTCTAGTCCACAAGGGCAATATCCAGAAATTTACAGAGGGTGGTTTTCGGAAATGGGGCTATGAGCTAGCTCAAAGAGAGTATGCGGACGAAATGGCTTCTGGAAAACTAGTTATTCAGGATGTTATTGCGGATAATTTTCTGCAACAAATTTTGCTCTATCCCGAGAAATTTGATGTTGTCGCCTTGACCAATCTAAATGGTGATTATGCCAGCGATGCCTTGGCTGCTCAGGTGGGAGGAATTGGCATTGCGCCAGGAGCCAATATCAATTACGAGACTGGTCATGCTATTTTTGAAGCTACTCATGGGACGGCGCCAGATATAGCAGGTCAAAATAAGGCTAATCCTTGTTCTCTTCTCTTATCGGGGGCCATGCTCTTTGATTACATTGGTTGGTCGGAGGTCTCTCATCTCCTGACTAAGGCCATTGAGAAGGCTCTCTTTGAGCAAAAAGTGACAGGGGATTTTGCCAGTCAGCTGGAAGGAGTGCCAGCCTTGACCACTAGTCAATTTGCTGAGGAGCTACTGGCTAATATAGAAAAGTGTCCATAATGAAGAAAAAAGTGGTGAAGAATCTGCCTATTTAGACAATCTCTTCATCACTTTTTTGTCTTTTTCGATATTCCAGTCCCCAGCCGATGATCCAGCAGAAGACTAGCAGATAATTTTCAATCCAGCCCAGTAGGTTGGCTTGATTGGCCTTTTCCAGATATCCTAGCAGATGGTTGGCGCCAAAGCCCACCCCACCTAGAATCAGTGCTAGCAAGGTCATACGCAGATAGAACCAATCATACTTTATGTTGGCGGCAATGACTAAAGGCAGAATAGCCAGATTCCAGAAACCAATTTCCCGCTGCCAGTAGGGAGCTAGACCATAGATGGACTCATTGCCCAAGAGCTGGGGATGGAAAATTTGGATCATAGCCGCGCCCAGCATAGCTAAGATTAGTAAAATGAAAATCACTCGTAAAAATTTATTCATACCTGTCTCCTTTCTTCTTTGTAGATTATAATGCTTTTGAAAATGATTTTCAAGTTTTCATGTTTTACAAAAGAAATCTCTAATAAAATATTTTACAGGCAAGTCCTATCTTTTTAGGTGCTTTTGTGGTATACTAGATTAGTTGCAGAAATACAGTTTTTCTATTCAGTGGGAGCTAGCGACCGAGTCGGCGCTTTTTTAGTGCCTAGACTTGAGAGCCCATATTTATGAAGAGAAGAGCGAATACTCTTAGAAAATCGAGATTTAGCAAGAGAAAAGCACTTGGGATGTTTCGATAGTTGAGTATCAAAAGCCTTATAAGGTGGCTTCGCACCGCCTTTAGAAAGAAGAAGAACATTGAAATTTAATGAATTACATTTATCTGCTGAATTACTAGCAGAGATTGAAAAAGCTGGCTTTGTAGAAGCAAGCCCTATTCAAGAGCAGACGATTCCACTTGCTATGGCAGGTAAGGATGTTATTGGTCAGGCCCAGACAGGGACAGGAAAGACAGCAGCCTTTGGCTTCCCGACTCTGGAGAAGATTGATACAGATAATCCTGCTGTGCAGGCTTTGATTATTGCCCCAACCCGTGAATTGGCCGTGCAGAGTCAGGAAGAACTTTTTCGTTTTGGCCGCAGCAAGGGTGTCAAGGTGCGTTCTGTCTACGGTGGCTCCAGCATCGAAAAGCAAATCAAGGCCCTCAAATCAGGTGCTCATATCGTCGTAGGAACACCTGGCCGTCTCTTGGATTTGATCAAACGCAAGGCGCTTAAGCTGAATCAGATTGAAACCTTAATCTTGGACGAAGCGGATGAAATGCTTAACATGGGATTTTTGGAAGATATTGAGTCTATCATTTCCCGTGTGCCAGAAGAGCGTCAGACCTTGCTCTTTTCAGCGACCATGCCGGATGCTATCAAGCGCATCGGTGTCAAGTTCATGAAGGAGCCTGAGCATGTCAAGATTGCTGCTAAAGAGCTGACGACGGAGCTGGTGGATCAGTATTATATCCGTGTCAAGGAAAATGAAAAATTTGATACCATGACCCGCCTCATGGACGTGGACCAGCCAGAGCTGTCAATCGTCTTTGGCCGGACCAAGCGCCGGGTGGATGAGCTGACTCGCGGTCTGAAAATCCGCGGTTTCCGAGCAGAGGGTATCCATGGTGATTTGGACCAAGGCAAGCGCCTCCGCGTTCTGCGCGACTTTAAAAACGGGAATCTGGATGTCTTGGTGGCGACAGATGTGGCCGCGCGTGGATTGGACATTTCTGGTGTGACCCATGTCTACAACTACGACATTCCGCAGGATCCAGAAAGCTATGTTCACCGGATTGGTCGGACCGGTCGTGCTGGTAAGTCGGGTCAGTCTATCACTTTCGTATCGCCAAATGAAATGGGCTATCTGCAGATTATCGAAAATCTGACCAAGAAACGCATGAAAGGCCTCAAGCCAGCTACGGCAGAAGAAGCTTTCCAAGCTAAGAAAAAAGTGGCTCTTAAGAAGATTGAGCGCGATTTTGCGGATGAAAGCGTCCGTTCTAACTTTGAGAAATTTGGCAAAGATGCCCGCAAGCTGGCAGCAGAATTCAGCCCAGAAGAGCTGGCTATGTATATCCTCAGTTTGACGGTGCAGGATCCAGATGCCCTTCCTGAAGTAGAAATTGCTCGTGAAAAACCATTGCCATTTAAACCGTCTGGCGGAGGTTTTGGAGGAAAAGGCAAGGGCGGTCGTGGCGGAAATAGCAACCGTCGCAGAAATGAAAATCGCCGTGACCGAGGTGGCCGTCGCGATCAATTTAAGAAAGGTCGTAAAGAAGAGCGGTTTGATAAAGAAAATCGCTACCGCAAGGACCACAAGAAGCCACGTAATACTTCTAGCGAAAAGAAAACCGGCTTTGTTATCCGTAATAAGGGTGATAAATAAAAAGTTAGAACTCTGATACATCAAATATGTATCGGAGTTTTTTCTTTTGATGAGATGTTAATGATATTATACTCGTCTTTTATAAAAAATTTGATTGGAACATTTAAGTATTTTATGATAAAAGGCGCCACAATCTTGTGGCTTTTTTTGTGAGAAATCTTATAAGCAAAAAGTACATAAAGTGTAATTTAGCTACTTGGTTATCAAATCAAACAAAATAGTACACGATTTATTAATTATTGTAAACAAACAATTTATAAAAAAGATATAATAAGCTGTTGACTATATTATATCATAATGATATAATGAATTTACAAACAAAAAGAAACAAGGTGAGGTAATAATGGAGCTTTCTCAATTGTTTGATAAAGAGTTAGTTTTTTGTCTAACTGCAAAAAGTCAAGAAGAGTTATTTTATCAGGTAGCTGACTTACTGGAAGAGAGAAAAATTGTCAAGCCTTCTTATAAAGAGGCTCTGATAAAAAGAGAGCAATCTTTTCCAACTGGATTGGATATGGAGTTTTTAGGCAAAGACTTGCCAAATGTAGCTATTCCCCATACAGACATTGAGCACAACTTAACAGAGAATGTGGTTGTGGTTAAGTTGGAACAGCCTGTGACTTTCCACAATATGATTGCACCTGCACAGACAGTTTCAGTCTCTCTTTTATTCTTTATTATTAACCATTCTAGCTCAAGTCAAACTAACATTTTGGCACAGCTTATGGACTTCTTCACTAGCCAAGGCAATTTAGCTGAGTTAGCTAAGTGCAACACTGATGAAGATTTGTTTCGTTATATTTCAACAGTCATCAAATAAATTAAATGGAGGTTTTTACCATGATTAAAATTTTAGCAGCCTGTGGAGCTGGTGTGAATTCCAGCCACCAAATCAAAAGTGCCCTTGAGGAAGAGTTGTCAAACCGTGGTTATGATGTTCATTGTGATGCGGTAATGGTTAAGGATGTCAATGAAGATTTAATTCAAGGATACGACATCTTTACACCAATTGCAGCAACAGATTTGGGCTTCACACCAGAAATTCCTGTTATTGAAGCAGGACCGATTCTTTTCCGTATTCCAGCTATGAGTGCTCCGGTGTATGACAACATTGAAGCGGCCATTAAAGAGCATGGTCTAAGTTAGGTTATAAAAGGTTAAACCAGGAGGTTTTGTTATGAATGCTATTATTGATATAGCGAATAAGTTCTTTGATCCCATTATAAAAATGGGCGGCCCGATAGTCATGCTGATTATCTTGACTGTCTTGGCTCTGTTATTTGGTGTGAAATTTTCCAAAGCTTTGGAGGGTGGTATTAAGCTAGCCATCGCTTTGACGGGTATCGGGGCCATCATCGGTATGCTGAATGGAGCTTTCTCAGCTTCACTTGCAAAATTCGTTGAAAATACAGGCATTCAGCTTAACATCACAGATGTTGGCTGGGCTCCTTTAGCAACGATTACTTGGGGTTCTCCATGGACCTTGTACTTCTTGCTTATCATGCTGATTGTCAATGTCGTTATGCTGGTTATGAAAAAGACCGATACACTGGATGTCGACATCTTTGATATTTGGCACTTGTCCATCACTGGACTACTAATTAAGTGGTATGCGGATAACAATCATGTGAGTCCAGCTGTATCGCTACTGATTGCGACTACGGCAGTTGTCCTAGTCGGTGTTTTGAAAATCATCAACTCAGACTTGATGAAGCCAACATTTGATGATCTTTTGAATGCACCAAGTTCATCTCCGATGACGTCTACTCACATGAACTATATGATGAATCCTGTCATCATGGTTTTGGATAAGATTTTTGATAAATTTTTCCCTTGGTTAGATAAGTATGACTTTGATGCTGCAGCTCTGAATAAAAAGATCGGTTTCTGGGGCTCTAAGTTCTTTATCGGTTTCCTTCTCGGGGTGGTCATTGGTTTTATGGGAACTCCACAACCTGTAGCAGGTGCAGAAGATGCAAACACTTGGCAATTAGTCATTAAAGGTTGGTTGACTCTAGGTTTGACTGCCGGTGTCTGCTTGGAATTGTTCTCATTGATTGGTTCATGGTTCATTGCAGCTGTAGAACCACTTTCACAAGGTATTACAAACGTTGCTACAAAACGTCTACAAGGTCGTAAATTTAATATTGGTTTGGACTGGCCTTTTATTGCAGGTCGTGCTGAAATCTGGGCTTGTGCCAACGTACTTGCACCAATTATGCTGATTGAAGCAGTTCTTCTTTCTAAAGTAGGGAACGGTATCCTACCACTGGCTGGGATCATTGCAATGGGGGTAACTCCAGCTCTCTTGGTAGTTACTCGTGGCAAACTCTTGCGTATGATTGTATTTGGAAGTCTTTTGCTTCCGCTCTTCTTGTTGTCAGGAACTCTTATTGCACCATTTGCGACGGAACTTGCTAAAGGTGTTGGTGCCTTCCCTGAAGGAGTCAGTAAGTCACAATTTATTACTCATTCTACGCTAGAGGGACCAATTGAGAAACTGCTGGGCTGGACTATCGGTAATACTACAACTGGTGATATCAAAGCAATCATCGGTGCAGTTATCTTCTTGGGAGCTTATGTAGGAATCTTTGCTTGGTACAGAAAACAAATGATCAAACGTAACGAAGTCTACTCTGCAAAGGGAAAATAAAAGCTTGTGGCCAGAATGATATATAAAGTAAGCCATAAAAACAAATAGTGAAACGAAGAAAACTAGGCTGATATAGATAAAGTCTAGTTTTCTTGTTGTAGAACAGATTAAATAGTACTAATTAACTAAATTATAGATTTAAATTCAACATATCGGCCATTTAAAATAAAAAAATTCACAAATCTTTGTTTATATGCTGGAACTGATGTATAATAAGGTGAAGGTGAGTCTGTAAGAAATTCAGGAGCAAAAGGAGAATGTAAAATGAAAGAAAGTAGACATAGAATCATTCTGCAAGAACTGGATCAAACAGGTGTGGTTGCTGTTAAAAACCTCAAGGAAATGCTGGGTGTCACGGATATGACCATCCGTCGGGATTTGATTGATTTGGAGAAGCAGGGCATGCTGACCCGCGTTCATGGCGGAGCCCATAAGAAGGTCAAGAATGCTCTCAACGAGATTTCCCACTCAGAAAAGCAGATGCTGAATGTTGAGGAGAAGAAGCAGATTGCCCGTAAATGTGCGGATTTGATTGCTGACGGGGATACGGTTTTTATTGGGTCAGGCACCACAACGGATTTTATCGGAGACTATTTGGATGGAAAGAATATCAGCATTGTCACTAATTCGCTGCCAATTTTTGAAAAGTTAAAAGAAAGAGCCAATTTAGATTTAATTCTGATTGGCGGACGTTATCGGGCTAAGACTCAAACCTTTGTAGGTCAGTTTGCCAATAATCTTTTGAGAGAAATCAAGGTTTCTAAAGCCTTTATTGGGGCGAATGGCATTGACGGTCATAATGTTACGACCAGCAATGAAGAGGAAGGCAACGGAGATGCGATTATCCTTAACAATGCCATCAGCAAATACATTGTAGCCGATAACAGCAAGTTTGACAGCTATTCCTTCTATTCTTTTTACCGGCTGGACAACCTCAGTGCAGTTGTGACGGACGACAATATCGCTCCGAAAGTCAAGGAAAAATACAGCACTTATGTTGAAATTCTGTGATGTCTGACCAGTGAGAGAAACCTGCTTCAAATAAATATTTTATAGAGGCTGTGACTAGGATTTTGTCTAGAAATTCTAGTCGCAGTTTTTTTATATCTTGGTCGATTTTGTAAACAACAGTCTTGACTTTGCTGCGGAATTCCTTATATAATAAAATGTATTATTAAATTTTAGGAGGTCTTATGACAATCAATATAGTGATTTTTGTGGCAGTGTCGCTTTTTCGTTTGGTGTTTTTGAGGAAATCCTCTCAGAATGAGCAGGATATTCTGGCTAAGGGTGGTATGGAGTACGGGGTGAAAAACTCAACTATCATGAAGTACCTGCACATGCTTTTTTATGCAGTTTGCTTTCTGGAATTGCTGCTGAAAAAGCCAGCTTTTGACTTTGTGAGCCTATTGGGGGCTGTGTTGTTGCTCTTTTCTATGTTTATGCTCTACCTTGTTGCCAAGCTTTTAGGACCAGTTTGGACCATCAAGCTCATGCTGGTTAAGGATCATAAGTTTGTTGACCACTGGCTATTTCGCAATGTCAAACATCCTAATTATTTCCTGAATGTTGTACCAGAATTGGTGGGCTTGGCCCTGCTCAGTCATGCTTACTTTGCTCTGTTTATCCTCTTCCCGCTCTACTGTATCACACTCTATGTCCGTATCAAGGAAGAAGAGCAGTTACTCAAGGAAGTTATTATTCCAAATGGGATTGCTGGTGAATAAAGTTAATATAATGCACACAAGTTGCAAAAGAAAGGCTAGGACGTTTATGTCCTAGCCTTTTCTTGCATGAATTTTCGTATTTCATCAGCCATTTGCTGGGGTTGGCTCGCTTCAAAAAGTAAACTATTTGCTTCAGGCTGGTGGGCAGTTTGGCTGAAAGCCAAAACTGGCTTCCCCTTGCTGATAGCCCTTTGGACAATTTGGTCGACTTCTCCCCAGTGATTGATATCCAAGTAAATATCCGCCCTATCAAGCAAATCCTCAATAAAGTCATCCTGATGGATATTGGTGTAGAGGTTGATATTGGGATAGTCTTTAAAGCTGGCCAAGTAAGGAGAAATATTGGTCTTAGCAGCAATGTGAAATTCCAAGTCTGGCAGATTTTCTGCTAAATAGGCCAATTGTTCCAAGGTATCAGAAGCTGTCAGCGTGAAGGCATGGAAATTGCCCTGTGGACGCTCCTTGATGATAAGCTCTTCCTTGCTCATAGCGATAGAGTTGCTGGGAATATCCTGGAAAATCAAGCTGTTGGCTCCAATGATGACATTATCACCAATGGTCACACCTTTGAGAATCACAGTATTGGCCCCAATCCAGCAGTTAGCTCCAATCTTGACTGGCGCAACAGTAAAATCAATCTTCTCAATATGGTAATTAGAATACTGATGATTATGGTCAAAAATGCGGACCCCATCGCCAAACATGGTGTCCTTGCCGATTTCGATAGAGTGCTGACATCGGACAGTGCAGTGGTCATTGAAGAAAACTCGGTTTCCTAGTTTGAGTTGTGCGCCACTGGCTACACTGAGGCTGGTAAAGGATTGGAAGACGACATCTTGACCGATATCAAGCTGGCTATCTGGGGAAATTTCGATATGATGAAAGTCGCCTTTAAACTGGATTTCAGGCATTTTGAGTCCTTTCTTTGATGTAAGCCAGTTTGGCTTGTCTAGTTTTCTTTTTAAAGAGTGCTTCAGCCGACATGGCAGCCGGCTTGCTAGGGTGTTCTTCTTGGTAAAGTAAGGTGACAGGCAGCCGAGCGCGGGTGTACTTGGCTCCTTTGCCAGCTTGATGTTTTTTGAGTCGGGCTTGGACATCCGTTGTGTAGCCGGTGTAGAGGGAGCCGTCCCCGCATTCAAGCACGTACATATAGGCTTTATTTTCCATAGTAAATCTCGTGAATCTCCGGAGTGTAGCTGCCATCCTGATTGTGAATAAAGAGAGGGGGCAGGATTTTTAGACCGTCGCGGGAACCATCTTTAATCGCTTCGATAAGCAGCATATTGGCCTCTTTACCCAGCTTTGGATAGACAAACTGGATGCGCTTGGGAGCCAGGTTGTGGGCTTGCATGGTATCTAAAATATCTAAAAAGCGTTCTGGTCGATGAACCATAGCAAGACGACCGTTGGATTTGAGGATTCGCTGGGCAATCTTGCAAATCTCTTCCAGATTGGTTGAGATTTCATGTCGGGCTAGGAGGTAGTGCTGGCTTTCATTGAGATTGGATTGCTTGTTAACCTTGAAATATGGGGGATTGCAGAGAATCATGTCAACCTTGCTGCCAGTAATATATTGGCCTAGGTTTTTCAGATCGTCCTGAATGACCTGCATTTGTTGGGTCAAGTCATTGAGCTCAATGGAGCGCTCAGCCATGTCTGCCAGACGTTCCTGGATCTCGACTTCCAAAATCTGAGCCTTGGTCCGAGTGCTGGCAAAAAGTCCGACAGCGCCATTTCCAGCACAGAGATCGACAATCAACCCCCGCTGAGGCAGCTTAGGAAAGCGGGAAAGCAACACGCTGTCTACCGAATAGCTGAAGACCTCATTATTTTGAATAATCTTGACATCCGTTGAAAAGAGCTGGTTGACTCGTTCTCCGTCTTTTAGTTTTGCTTCGTTCATAAGTCAATTATAGCATGATTTAGCAAGGATTCCAAAGGGATATGAGAAGTTTTTGCACAATCAAAAAACATGCGAGGATTCTCGCATGTTTCCATGAGCTTAAATGATAATTCTTTTTTAGCTAGCCCTTAATCAAATCTGTATTTCTGCTTGATGGTGCAGGCAACAAAGACAAGCCCGAAAACGACCATGAGGATCAGATAGACTGGCAAAGTTGCGGCTGTCAGCGTTGCAATTTCCAAAAGGTGCTGCAGGACAAAGGCTGATAGATAGAAGCCAAAGACAGAGAAGATAACGAGCAGGCTACGCCAGAGGTTGAGTGGCAGACAGGCCCTAATGACGGACAGGAAGCTGATGCTGCCTAGTAAGTAGTAGGTCAGGGTTGCCATTTCTATATCGCTCCAGCCATGGCTGCTGCCCCAGATGCGGACAAATAGCACGCTGAAGACAATCATGAGGGAGCTTGGCAGAGCTAGCTGCAGGGAGCGTTTGAGGAAGTGTTTTTCAACCGGCTTAATATTGCGCTCAAAGGTGAGGACAAAGGGCGGGAAACCTTCGACAAACTGGTCAATCAGGGTGATTTGAATCGGGATGAATGGGAAAATCAAGAGGTATTCAGATTTTCCGAGCAGGATACTGGCGATACAGATGATAGCCAGGATGAAAGAATAAATGGTCTTGATGAAGAAAATCGGAGCAATCCGGCCGATATTGTTAACGACTCGGCGGCCTTCAAAAAGAATCTCAGGGACATCGTTAAAGTCGGAATTAAGAAGGACCAAGTTGGCAATCTGCCGAGTTGCGGGGTCGCCCTCTGCCATGACGATGGAACAGTCTGCTTCACGTAAGGCCAAGATATCATTAACCCCATCTCCCGTCATGGCTGTTGTCCGACCAGCGGCTTTAAGAGTCTGGATTAGCAGCTTCTTCTGATGAGGAGAAACACGGCCAAAGATGGCTGTTTCTTCTGCTTGCTCAACCAGTTCTTGATCGCTGATTTTAGAGCAGTCGATGTAGCTGTCGTAATTGGTAAATCCAGCCTGGCTCGCAATATGGGAAACGGTCACTGGATTGTCACCAGAGATGATTTTTAAATCAACATCTTGAGAGCGCAGGTAGTCCAGTGTCTCGGCCGCTCCCTCCCGAATAGGGTCAGTGATTTCCAGAACAGCTAAAGCGGTCACATCTTCAGGCAGTTGGATGCTGTGTTTGTCTAGCACTTGGTCGCTGTGAGCCAGCACCAAAACCCGCGATCCGCGTTTTTGAGCCTCTCCAACCGCTGCAGGATTTCTGTCCAGCAGCATTTCGGGCGCTCCCAGAAAGATGGTTCCAACACTTGATAAATGCATTGCGCCCCATTTTCGGTCACTAGAAAATGGGATGACATTGTCGCTAGTATAGGTGTGCTCCAGATGGCTGTAGCCCTTGCGGATAGCCTGAGCTGTTGGGTTATTATCCTCACTGGTTTGGATGTAGGCTGCTAAGATTTGACCGACTGTCTCATCAGAAAACTTATCTGACAGGCTATGCAAGGCTTCAACGGTCATCTTACCTTGGGTAATTGTCCCGGTCTTGTCCAGACAGAGAGTATCTACCCGAGCTAAGGTCTCAACAGAATACATTTCCTGAACAAGCACCTTGCGCATGCCGAGCTTGATGACAGCTGTCAGAAGTGACGTGACTGTCAGAAGGGCAATTCCCTTAGGCAGCATACCCAAAAGAGCTGTCGAGCTAGTAATGACAGAGTCTTTGACAGGCAATCCCTTTATCATAAGGGCTTCAAAGAAGAGAGCCATTCCGAAAGGAATGATAATTTTTCCGGTAAAGCGGGAAATTTTCCCAAGATTGTAAAGAATGCGCGAGTTGATAGGTTTGAGGGTTTTAGCCTCAGTCATGAGCTTGTTGGCATAGTTGTCTGCGCCGACATGGTGCACCTCAGCATAAATCTGCCCACTGGCCAGAAAGCTACCGGACAGCAGCTCGGCGCCTTCTTCCTTGAGAACCAAGTCACTCTCCCCTGTCAGCATGGCTTCATTGGCCTCGGCAACACCTTCTACCACCCGGGCATCACTGGGAATTTGCTCGCCGGCTGACAGCTTAATCAAGTCACCCAGCACAATTTCTTCTGGCTGAATCTTGACTTTCTGGCCGTCGCGGATGACTGTGACCAGCTCTCGGCTGACCAGATTGAGCTTGTCAATCATGTGCTTGGCTCGCAGCTCTGTAATAATACCAGTGACGGCGTTAAAGCTGATTACTGCGAAGAAGACCAGATTGCTCCAGGCTTGGACAGAGACCAATGCTAGAGCAATAACAAAGTTAAGGGCATTAAAAAGGGTGAAAACATTCCGCTTAACGATTTGCCAGTTACTAGTACTGGTGTCACTTGTAAAATCGTTGGTCAGGCCATGCGAAATCTTTTCATCTACTTGGGTTTGGTTTAAACCAATTAATTCTTTCTTGTTCATGAGATTAATGATACCATTTTTTTATGTAAATAGCTATCCGAATCAGCTGTTACAGCCAAAGTTTGGAAAAATATTGCAGACTATAAGGGTATAGGGTATAATGGGAAAGGATGTAATAAATTTCAAGTATAATTTTGGTTTGAAATAAGGAGAGTTTATGTTTTATACCTATTTGCGAGGTTTAGTGATTTTTATCCTGTGGACCTTGAACGGCAATGCGCATTACCACAATAAAGAAAAGATTCCTTCAAAAGATGAAAATTATATCTTGGTGGCTCCTCACCGGACATGGTGGGATCCAGTTTACATGGCTTTTGCGACCAAACCCAAGCAGTTCATTTTCATGGCTAAGAAACAGCTCTTTGAAAATCGGGTGTTCGGCTGGTGGATTCGCATGTGTGGTGCCTTTCCTATTGACCGGGGAAATCCTGGCCCGTCAGCTATCAAGTACCCTGTCAATATGCTGAAAAAGAGCAATCGCTCTCTGATTATGTTCCCAAGCGGCAGCCGCCATTCTACGGATGTCAAGGGAGGAGTGGCAGTGATTGCTAAGATGGCTAAGGTCCGTATCATGCCAGTAGTCTATGCTGGTCCCATGAGCCTCAAAGGTTTGGCAGCTGGAGAGCGCGTGGACATGAATTTTGGTAATCCCATTGATATTTCAGACATTAAGAAGATGAATGATGAGGGAGTTGAGGAAGTGGCCCGCCGTGTTCATGCGGAATTTGACCGTCTGGATGCTGAAGTAGCACCTTACCAGACACAAAAGAAAGGCAATATTTTCTTGCGGATTTTACGTGCCTTTGTCTTTATTCCTGCTATTTTGATTGGAATTTTGACCATCATTTTCAGCTTTTTTGCTAGCTTTGTCTGGGATCCAGACAAGCATAGAAAATAAGATACTAATCAGCTTACTGAGTAATCTCGCTTGGGAGCTGATTTTTGTATGCAAGTGAGTTATAATGTTGGTATGTTTTATAAGGAGGATGCTATGTCTCTTACTTTTTTATCTTTTGTAACCTTATCACTATTTATGCTGCACGAGTTTGATGAGATTATCCTGATTCGGCCTTGGATTTCTCAGAATCAAGACCATCAAGACTATCAAAAGGAGATGTTCATTGCCAGAAGAGGAAGTTATCTTTCTGCTGAAAGCATTGCTCTGATGATTGCGGAGGAATTTCTATTGGCTTTTATCCTTTTGTTGCTTGCCATTCTATTTCGCATTCCCGAGCTAGTTTTAGCTATTGGCTTCTGTCATACTCTCCATCTGCTGGGCCATATCATGCAAGTGTTTCGCTTTCGTCGTTGGGTACCGGGCGGCTTCACAGCTTTGTTGACTTTTCCTATACTCATCTTGGTCTTTGTCCATTATCTAAGTCAGCAGGCAGTTTCTTGGCCGCTGCTTCTGATTCTAAGCGCGCTTGTGATGGCTTTTCTTCTAGTAAACCTTGCTTTTTTACATAGCAAAGCTCATAAGTTAGAAGCTTGGATATACAGGATAAGCAAAGTAAATTGATATTACAGCTCCTATTTTCATCAATGCCACTTCTATCCTATACGACTTCTTGCAAAATAAAGATTTTAGGGAACTATATATCTGTTTACACAACCACAATATGTGGTATTTCGACAATATTAAAAAAGGCGACTTCCAAATTGAGGAAATCGTCTTTTTATTAAATTAAATTTGCGTAGGGTAAACTTTTTATATATTCTTCTATATAAAGCCAATCTATCTCTCCGAGATTATTTTTGGGGAGATATAACTCTGTGTTTTTGAAACGTTCTCCGCTCCAGCTTCTACCGAAAGAATATTTGTAACGTTCTTTGTCTAAAATAGTTATCAAAAACATTGCAGTATACTTGTTCAAATGCTCGCTATATCCAACAGAAGTTTTACCATTCATTCCTATGAATGGTTCTGGTTGATATGTTGAATATCCTCCGCTTCCATCACCCAAGTTCACAAAAACTACTCCGTTTCCATTAGAAATATACTCTTCATTTCCTTCTTTTGAGACAAATCTATCAAACCCATTGTCTTTTTTCTTAGCTGCAATATATGGAATATCCATGCCTTGAATGAGGTCAAAAGTAGTAGCTCCTTTTGTTCCTTCAATATTATCAAAAACTTTGTTTATATTGAAGTAATCCCAATTTATTTCATCAATATTTTTATCGGGTGCAGGAAATATAGTCGTTGAATTACTCAATTTTTCACCTACAAAATTTGAAAGTAAATTTATTTCTTGAAATTCTGATAGTCCCGTTTCTTCAAGTAACGACAATTCTTGTTTTGAACGATAAAGAAGGTAATCAGATATAGTCTTAACAAAATCCCTATTGGATAACTCATCATAGTTTGTTCGAGAATGAGCATATACTGTCCATTCATCACCTTTTTTGATTTTAGTTCGAATAATGTTGTACCCATCCGATGTATTTCCGTGAATAAGTTCATTGAGTAGTTTTTCTTCAATATCATTCCAATGGTCGTATATATCTGTTCTACCCTTGTTTTTGGATAATATAAAACCATCATTTTTCAAATCATAAAAAACAACATCATTATTATAATCGTGAGGAAGATGTGTTTCAAAAACAGCTATTGCTGTACTGGTTGAAGCGTTAGGTTGAAATAGGTCTTTTGGCATATTGATGACATATTTCAAAGTATGCTTAGATAGAATCTTATTTCTAAGCGATTTATCCTTGAAGTACATTGATAATGGAGCAATTACCACCCCATACCTTGAACAATTGTCTAACAGTTTTTTCAAGAATGTTATTTCTTTTGGAGTAGGGTCATCCTTGTTTTCTTTACCTGAATATGGCGGATTGATAAATCCAATCGTCGGTTTTAATTCTTCTAAAATTTTGTCAGCTTCTTTATCATTAACAGAATCCAGATTGTATATTCTAGATTTTCCATCTCCTCTGAACAGCATATTTGAGATAGCACAAATATACATTGTAGAATTAATTTCAAATCCGAGTAACTGATTTTCTTTTATGTTTTTTTCATCTGCACCCTGTATAGATAGTAGTTTATTCATTCCAGCAATCAAAAATGCACCAGTACCACAACAAAGGTCTAAAATTACATCGTTTGCTTTTAAGGGTATGAGTTTTGTAAATAAGCCAGTTATATGCCTTGGGGTTAGCACAATCCCTTTCTTTACGTTAGATACTCCTGCAAATTTTAGAAATTCTTCATAAAACTTACCCATAATATCATAGTTTGAATTGGTTGAGAAATGATTATTAAACAGTGGGATGACTTTTTGATTCAACTCATCTAGAATTTGTTTAAGAATTGCAGTGTTTTGCAAATTTACATCTGTTTTTATTGAACCCAACTCTCCTTCTAAAGCTCTCAGTTTATTTTCAGGAATACCTTCTTTTTCTAAAATTCCCTTTACCGTAGGATATAGGTTATCAAGTATTTGAATTGGAGTATAGCTAGGGTATAAATCGGGAAAATTATTGTAAAAATTCTCAGATTTATTGTAGAGACAAATCATTAGTACAGCAAGTAGTGTAGGTCGTTTTTGCGAATCAATTGACCGTAACAGATTATTTACCTTCTTACTTACTTTTGTTATATCTTCAATCGCTTTTTCTTCGTCAAGGTTGTTGAATAGTGCCAAAAATTCCGTCTCAGTAAGAAAATTAGACACCTTGTCAATATATTTGATATTTTGTTTTGTGTCTATATAATAGCAGCTAAACTTATGCTTGTACTCATCATACACATCCCCGCTAACAGCAATTCCAACAACTTTCCACGTGGAGAACTCTTTAATCGCAAATTTACTTAGATACCATTTGAGTCCTTCTACACATCCTTTTTTGATACTATCTAATTCGTGTTCCTGTATTGTTGGTTTTTCTTCAACAAGAATTAATAATCTTTTTTCCTTATTACAGTAAATTCTATCAGGAATACCATTTTTCCCGTTCATTTCCTTAGAAGAGTGCGATAGAACTTCAATTATTTCACTTGTTAATTTTGATTCTGTCTGGCTATCATCCCAATCAGAAACATTATAACCTAATTCTTGAAGTTTTTGAGTGACGCTTGGTGTAACTATCTTATCTTTTCTAACCATTTACGTTACGCCACCTCATTTCTGATAACAGAAAAGACCTTCTCACACAAACGTGAAAAAGTCTTCAAAAGGGGTTGACAAAAAGGCTGAGTAGCTACATAATCAGCTTGATTTGATTTGATTTGATTTGATTTGATTTGATTTGATTTGATTTGATTTGATTTGATTTGATTTCTGTCATATTTTTCTCCTTGCTTATATAACAATACTATTATATCACAAAATACTAGTTTTGAAAAGAATTATACCCAATTTTACACCATTTTGTTGACTTTTATGTTTTAAATGATATAATGGATTTACAATATAAAAGGAGCAGAGAGATGTTAGGTGAGTTTAGGTCATTGTACGATTTGATGAATGCTTTCCCAAGTGATTATCATTGTGAACAACATTTAGAAAAAATTCGTTGGAATGGCTATGTAGTCAGTCCTTTTGATGAAACATCTAAGGTTTATAAATGCAAGAATGGTAAATATAGGTGCAAGAATACTGGTAAATATTTTAGCGTTAAAACTGGTACGATGTTTGATAATACTAAGGTCTCTCTTCAAAAATGGTTTATCGCTATTTGGATGGTGACTTCTCACAAAAAAGGTATTTCCTCACTTCAACTGTCAAAAGACATTCACGTTACTCAGAAAACTGCTTGGTTTATGTTAGAGCGTATTCGTAGATGCTTTGGCTCAGAAAATAACAATGAGTTGGACGGAACTGTCGAAGTAGACGAAACCTATATTGGTGGTAAAAATAAGAATCGTCATAATTCTAAAAAGGTCAAAAATGCACAAGGTCGTTCTCTAAAAGATAAAACTCCAGTTGTCGGTATGGTTGCACGAGAAGGAAAATTAAATGCTTATAAAGTAAGTGATACAGGTATAAAAACTCTGACAGAACAAGTCGTTAAATTTGTTAAAGATACCGCTCAACTTTACACTGATGAATGGTTAGGTTATAATAAAGTTGCGAAGATGTATGACCACGCTTTTGTAAACCATGGTGCTCATGAGTATGTCATTGATGATATTTATACAAACACGATTGAAGGTTTCTGGGCAGGACTTAAACGAGGGGTATTAGGAATTTACCATTCATGGTCTAAGAAACATTTGCAGGACTACGTGTATGAATTTGTATTCCGCTATAATACTCGTAGTATGGCGGATAATGACCGCTTCAATCTTCTACTAGCATCTTCAGGAGTTCGTACAAAATACAAGGAGCTAATCCATGGATAAACTACATGCAGAAATGGAGCGAACAGTTTCCAAAACGATTGACAATAAGTTAGTAGATTACCAAATTTCTCTATCTGATAATTTTTACAAAAAATATCTCAGTTATTATAATTGCCCTTATACTCAGGCAGTTGTTAAATCGCATCGGAAATTTTTCCAAGATTTATCGTATTATGCAATTTACCAAAAGCTCGACGATATTACAAAAATCAGCATACAGAATCGACTTTCCGAACTAGATACTCTAGTAGATATTTCAGATAACAAAGAGGAGTTCAACACTTTCTTTTATAAAAAATTTCGTTTTAAACTTCCCGATATTCCTTTTGAGGAGGAAAAACTAGAACTTTCTGATTTTGATTTGAAACTACAACAGGCTTTGAATTATAATCCTAAAGAAGATAAACAGTTAAGAAAGAGAAAAAGTTAGACTTTTAAATATAAACGACAATAACATGAACTAAATCTTACAGGAGGAAGATGATGGATTGGTATGATTATATGATAAATGCATCCAAGCAATCACGTTTCAATGCAAGTCATTGGTTTCGTTATTTGCGAAAAGTCATTTTTGAAGACCATTCTTATTTAACAAATGAGGATGTTGAGAAATTACTAGTCTCCAAAGAATTAACTGATTTTCAAAAGGTTAGCTTAAAGTATGCCATTCAAGAGCACACACCAACTCATGAATATGTGATTTCATTAAATAAGCCAGCTAAATTAGCCAATGTTCAAAAAATGATGGAGAAATACAAACATGGATAAAATGAAACCTGTCTTTGAAGCCTTGAATAAGGAATTGGTTCAGGCAAATCTTACTTTGACCATTATCTGTGTTGGTGGCTATGTCTTGGAATATCATGGTTTGCGTGCAACGCAAGATGTGGATGCTTTTTATGAAGAAAGCCAAAAAATCAATGAAATTATCGCTCGTGTCGGACAAGAGTTTAATCTTAACACTCACGAAGAGCTATGGCTCAACAATAATGTGGCAAATATGAATAAACAGCCACCGTTAAGTTTATGTGAAACCTTGTACTCGTTTAAGAATCTAACGGTTTTAGCAGCCTCGATTGAGTATGTGTTGGGAATGAAGATGGTGAGTACTAGAGAACAGGATTTAAAAGATATTGGAGCGATTATTAAATACAAGCATTTTCGTTCACCATTCAACACCTTTGATGGTTTGAAAAAAATGGGCTTTGATAGTATTGACTTTTCAGTTCTCCTAGAAGGTTTTAGCTATGCTTATGGCATGGATTGGTTAGAGAACTTTTTCAAAGAAAATCAAGATAAACTTAGAAAATATTATTGACATCACATTAAAAGACGATTTCCATTTCGGAAGTCTCCTTTTTTGTATATTTCGGAAGCACTCCATATTGTGGTTAGTGTAAACAGGTATATAGTTCCCAGATTTTAAAATATGACAAGCTGAAAATATTCTCGGCTTGTTTTATTTTTTTGCAATCTTTTACGAATAAAAAGACAAAGGAGAAAAATATGCTTGAAGAAATCATTGAAAAGCTGAAGAAATACAAGCTCTTTGTCGGTCTGGCAGCAGTTGGCGCTGTGCTAGGTGGATTTTTCCTCATCAAAGGAAATCACCAGCCGCAAAATCAGGTAGCCGCCTTGAGCCAAGAAATAACTTCCTCATCCAGCTCAGCTGATGAAGAAAGCGAAAAGATTGACTATAAGTCTAAGCCGGACGAAGAGGAAAGTGAGCAGGTCACTGTGGATGTTAAGGGAGCAGTCAAGAATCCTGGCGTCTATGAGCTTAGATCAGGAGCGAGAGTCCATGAAGCCATCCAAAAAGCTGGCGGATTGACAGCAGACGCCGAGGCTAAGTCCATCAATCAGGCACAAAAATTAACGGATGAAGCAGTCATCTATGTGGCAAAGATTGGTGAAGAAGGAGCCGATGTCACACAGACTGGCCAGCATCAAGCAGGAGCTTCTGATTCTGCTGGTGCCAGTGGTGGAAAGTCGGATAAGGTCAATCTAAATACGGCGACAGAGGTTGAATTGCAGACCATTTCAGGCATCGGACAGAAGCGGGCTTCAGACATTATCGCCTACCGCGAAAGTGCTGGCCGTTTCAAGTCAGTAGATGATCTGAAAAAGGTGTCAGGTATTGGAGATAAGACCTTAGAAAAGCTGAAAGAATATGTCACAGTGGATTAAAAAGTTACCCCTCACCCCTATCTATCTAGCTTTCATCCTTGTATGGGCCTATTTTGCAGTCTATTCTGGCAGTTCCTTGGCTTATTTTGGGCTAGGTGTCCTTCTGCTTCGTCTCTTTTTCAGCTATCCTCTCAAAAAAAGTCTAGCTGCCTTGGCATTTCTGTCCCTTTTTGTCCTCTTTTTCTTGCTTCGCCGGGAAATAGCAGAGCAGGCATTTAGGCAGGAACCTCCTTCAGCTAGCTCGGTTCAGGTCTTGCCGGATACGATCAAGGTCAATGGAGACTCCCTATCCTTTCGAGGGCGAACGGACGGTCGACTTTATCAGGTCTTCTACAAGATTAAATCAGCCAGTGAAAAGGAAGCTTTTCAGCAACTGACAGATTTGGTCGTCCTTGATATGGAAGCAGAGTTTGAACAGGCCCAGCAGCAACGAAATTTTTCGGGCTTTGACTATCAGGCTTATTTAAAGACTCAGGGGATTTACCGTACCTTAAAAATCAATAAGATTCAGTCACTAAGACCAATTTCCAGCCTTAATCCACTCGATTGGCTGTCTGTCTGGCGCAGAAAAGCGCTGGTCTATATTCGGAATAATTTTCCTAGTCCAATGACCCATTACATGACTGGACTCTTATTTGGTGACTTGGATACGGAGTTTGCGGAAATGAGTGACCTCTATTCTAGCTTGGGTATCATCCATTTGTTTGCCTTGTCTGGTATGCAGGTCGGTTTCTTTTTGGATGGTTTTCGCAGAATTCTTCTACGTTTGGGGATGAAGAGGGAGACAGTAAACGCCTTGCAGCTGCCTTTTTCATTTATCTATGCTGGACTGACAGGCTTTTCTGTTTCTGTCGTCAGAAGCTTAGTTCAGAAGTTGTTGGCCCAGCAAGGACTGACCAGATTAGACAATTTTGCTCTGACACTGATGATTCTCTCCATCATCATGCCCAATTTTCTTCTGACAGCAGGCGGTGTCTTGTCCTGCGCCTATGCCTTTTTGATTTCTATGATGGATTTTGAAAAGTTGCCGCCGTTTCGGAAGCTTTTAGCGGAAAGTCTGACTATTTCATTGGGGATTTTGCCTATACTAATCTACTACTTTGCAGAATTTCAGCCCTGGTCCGTACTTCTGACTTTTCTATTTTCACTACTCTTTGACCTGCTGATGCTGCCAGGCTTAACCCTCATTTTTATTTTGTCACCACTTATAAAAATCTCTCAAGTAAATTTTTTCTTTCAGATACTTGAAGGTGTGATTCGTTGGGTAGCTGACTTTGCTCCGCGCCCTTTGATTTTTGGAAAGCCCAACATCTGGTTACTGTTCGCTCTGCTTTTGGTTTTGGCTTTAATCTATGACTTTCGGAGAAAGAAAAGCTGGCTTTTATCTTTTAGTTTGCTCGCTCTTCTTTTATTTTTCCTAACAAAGCATCCGCTGCAAAACGAGATCACAGTAGTGGATATTGGTCAGGGAGATAGCATTTTTCTCAGGGACTGGCAGGGCAGGACGATTTTGATTGACGTTGGAGGACGAGTCGAGATAGGAAAGAAGGAGGCTTGGCAGGAGCGACAGACTTCATCCAATTCAGAAAAGACCTTAATTCCCTATCTCAAAAGTCGTGGCGTTGCTAGTCTGGATGTATTGGTCCTGACTCATACCGATACCGATCACATGGGCGATATGCTGGAGGTAGCTAAGCATTTTTCTATCAAGGAAATCTACGTTTCTAAAGGAAGTCTGACTCAGCTTGATTTTGTTCAAAAACTGGAGCAGATAGAAACTTCTGTCCATGTCGTAGAAGTGGGAGATGAGATTCCGGTATTTGACTCAGCTTTGCAGGTTCTCTATCCTAGTGGGACAGGCGACGGTGGAAATGATGATTCGATTGTACTCTACGGGGAGTTCTTTCAGACAAAATTTTTGTTTACAGGTGATTTGGAAAGACAAGGAGAGATTGAACTGCTGCAGCGATTCCCTCAGCTGAAAGCAGATGTCTTAAAAGCAGGACACCATGGCTCCAAAGGCTCTTCCAGTCCAGAGTTTTTAGAGCAAATTCAGCCGAATCTGGCCTTGATATCAGCCGGTCAGAATAATCGTTATCGACATCCGCATCAGGAAACCTTGCAAAGATTTGAGAAGTTTAATACAGCCATCTATCGAACTGACCAGCAGGGGGCCATTCGGTTTACTGGTTGGAATTCCTGGAGGATTGAAACAGTGCGTTAAAATTTAGTTTTGATGGATAGAGTGTCACACAAAGTCTAGTAGATCCCACTTAAGTTCAATAATAGAAACAATATTGATTTACTTATGTATTTGTGATAGAATAATTTTTATCATAAATAATTTATAGAGGAGAATTTTATGTTTACTGCATATAAAAAATATTGGAAACAATATGCTGATTTTTCAGGACGTTCCAGCCGTTCAGATTATTGGTGGGTAGTTTTGTGTAATATTTTGATTACCTTACCTCTTAATTTAATAGTGGTTATTCCTTTGATGGCTGCTGTATTTAATTATATGGCTGAACTTGAATATGACTATACTCCAAATCCTGGTGATATTTTTGCCTTATCTGGACTAGGTATTTTCTTTCTCTTTGTTCTAGGAATTTTTTATTTAGCTACTCTCATTCCTAGTCTTGCTATTACAGTTCGTCGACTTCGGGATGCTAATTTTCATTGGGCTTTTATATTTTTAGGAGTAGGTCCAAGCATTCTTTCTCTCATCCCTATTTTAGATGTTATTGGGATTTTAATTGCAGTACCATGTTGGATTGCTTTGCTTGTTCTGCTTTGCCAAGGTTCTAAACCGGGTGTGACCTCAAATAATTACGGCCAGCAGTTCGGTCAACAAAGTTTCCAAGGACACCAGTTTGGTCAACAGCCACAGCAAGTCGGTTTCCAAGGCCAACAGTTTGGTCAATCACAACAACCAGTTCAAAATCAACCATTTGGTCAACGACCACAGCAAGTCGGTTTCCAAGGACACCAGTTTGGTCAATCACAACAACCAGTTCAAAATCAACCTTTTAGTCAACAGCCTCAGCAAGGTGATTTCCAAGGCAAGCAGTTTGGTCAGTCACAACAACCAGTTCAAAATCAACCATTTGGCCAACAGTCGCAACAAGGTAGTTTCCAAGGCCAGCAGTTTGGTCAACAACCACAGCAACCTGTCCAAAACCAACCATTTGGCCAACAGCCGCAACAAGGTGGCTTCCAAGGCCAGCAGTTTGGTCAACAGCCACAACAACCAGTTCAAAGCGCACCATTTGTTCAGCCAGTTGTTTCAGAAGAACCTGTTTCTGATCAAAGCCAGGCAGCGGAGCAAGTGGAACCAGTTCAAAATCCATTTACTGCTGAAACACCTGAGCAGTCAACACCTCAAGATTTTGGAACTCAAGTACCTGTTCAAG
Source organism: Streptococcus sanguinis (assembly GCF_026781265.1). Taxonomy (GTDB): domain Bacteria; phylum Bacillota; class Bacilli; order Lactobacillales; family Streptococcaceae; genus Streptococcus; species Streptococcus sanguinis_T. Next base: position 702,653 of record NZ_JAKUVC010000002.1, on the reverse strand, counting down.
ATAATCCTTTTGTTTCACCAATCCAAGAGGAGCAACCTACTGCACCAGTTGAAAACAGTGTAGATGATGCAACTGAAAACCAAGAATAAACAAAGAAAGAGTTGGAAGTTTTCCAGCTCTTTTTGCTCTGTCGCTCTCAGAAAATCTTGAACAGAACTGGACATTGATAGTTTTTTAGAACAAAGAAAAATGAAGCTAGTAACAGTTTATATTTATATAGCAGATATACTCAAAAATTAGATTTTGTTTGCAAAGAAAATAGCAGACTTTCCGACTCTTTTTTGTTACAATCAATACATGAAAAAAATTGACAAGAAATATAGAGCAGGGGAGACTTTCGGTGTTAGCTATTGAGGAAATTAAAAAAATCACGTCAAGCAATCTTCCTGCTTTGACCATTTTGACTGGGGATGAGTTGGGGCAGTTTGAGTTTTTGAAGGAGCAGTTTCTCCACCAGATTCAGTTTCAACCGGGCGATTTGAACACTGCTATTTTCGATATGAAAGAAGCAAACTATCAGGATGTGGAGTTGGACTTGGTCAGTCTGCCTTTTTTTACGGATGAAAAAATCGTGATTTTGGATCATTTTGCTGATTTGACAACAGCCAAGAAGCGCTATCTGACTGATGAAGAACTCAAATCTTTCGAAAGTTATCTGGAAAATCCAGCGGATACGACTCGTCTGGTTATCTTTGCAGAAGGCAAATTGGATAGCAAGCGCCGTCTGGTCAAACTGCTGAAACGGGATGGGAGAATTTTTGAGGCTGAAGAACTCAAGGAAGCAGATCTACGGGCTTATTTCAGCAAAGAGGCACAGGCAGAAGGATTACAATTTGCTCCGACAGCTTTCGATCAGTTGCTGCTGAAATCAGGTTTTCAGTTCAGTGAAGTCAGTAAAAATTTAGCCTTTCTGAAAGGATATAAAGAGTCCGGTCAGATTGGTTTAGAAGACATTGTCGAGGCCATTCCCAAGACCCTTCAGGACAATATTTTTGACCTGACCCAGCTAATTTTGCAGCAGAAGATTGATGAGGCCAGAAGCTTGGTACGAGATTTGACTCTTCAAGGTGAGGATGAAATCAAGCTTATTGCCATTATGCTGGGGCAGTTTCGTATCTTTACGCAGGTTAAGGTTTTAGCGGAAAATGGCAGAGCTGAGAGTCAGATTGTGTCTGATTTGTCCGACTATCTAGGCCGCAAGGTCAATCCTTATCAAGTCAAGTTTGCCTTAAAGGATGCTCGCTCACTGAGTTTAGCCTTTCTTAAAAAGACTATGGCCTGTTTGATTGAAACGGATTTTCAGATTAAGTCGGGGCTGTATGATAAAGATTACCTGTTTGATTTGGCTCTGCTCAAGATTGCAACGGGTGAGTTACAAGCAAAATAGTTGAAAAATTCTAATGATTGCGTTATCATTTTTATAATCATATAGAAAAAGAGGTCTATCAAATGGCAATTATCTTACCTGATCTTCCTTACGCTTACGATGCTTTGGAGCCTTACATTGATGAAGAAACAATGCACTTGCATCATGACAAGCACCACAATACCTATGTAACGAATGTTAATACTGCGCTTGAAAAACATCCTGAAATCGGTGAAGACTTGGAAAAATTATTGGCTGATGTGGAGTCTATTCCAGCTGATATCCGTCAGGCAGTCATCAACAACGGTGGTGGACATCTTAACCACGCTCTTTTCTGGGAATTGATGACACCAGCAGAAACATCACCATCTGCAGAATTGGCAGCAGATATTGAAGCTACTTTTGGATCATTTGAAGACTTTAAAGCAGCTTTCACTGCAGCGGCTACAACTCGTTTTGGTTCTGGCTGGGCTTGGTTGGTTGTCAACAAAGAAGGCAAGTTGGAAGTAACCTCAACAGCAAATCAGGATACTCCTATTTCAGAAGGTAAAACTCCAATCTTGGGACTGGATGTTTGGGAACATGCTTACTATGTGAAATACCGCAATCTTCGTCCGAACTACATCCAAGCTTTCTTCTCAGTTATTAACTGGAAAAAGGTTGACGAACTTTACGCTGCTGCTAAATAAACAGGTAGCTTCAATATATAAAAAGGCAAATCAATCAATGATTTGCCTTTTTTGATGCTTAAAATGCCTTTTTCTAGATTTGACTTGTTATTTTCCTCATAATTTTTTATAATACAAATGCTAGGAGAAATGTTTTGAGTAAAAAAATTGTAACGATTATCGTAGCTGTGGTTTCTTGTCTTTGTCTGCTGGGCTTCATCTTCCTTTTTATAACCCAACGAAATAAGGCCATTGAAAAGAAAGCACAAGAGACTGCCCAACTTGCAAAATCTGGCGAGCAAGAACAGGGAACAGAGAAAGCCAAGCCTGATTCCAAACCAGTTGAAGAAAAGCCAAAGCCTGTTGAAAAAAGTCCAGAGGAAAAGCAGAAGGTCATGGAAGCGGACGGCTCGACTATGGATGCTTTAGGGCTTCGATTTGACTATGCAAATTTGGATTTGACTCAGGTCATTCAGGCTTATATGACCGAAATGGGAATTGAACCCTCCCAGATTGCATTTTCATATAAGGATTTGACGACCGGCAAGACCTTTGCAATGAATGACACCCAGCCTATGACTGCGGGATCGACCTACAAGCTCCCTCTCAATATGCTGGTAGTAGATGAGGTGGCTGCCGGTAAGCTTTCTATGGACGAGCGGTTTGATATTACCAATACAAACTATGAATATAGGGGCGAACATGATAACTATGTCGGTGCTTTCAACGGTGCTATGAGCATATCAGACATGCAGGAATATTCCTTGGTGTATTCTGAAAATACGCCAGCCTACGCTTTAGCAGAGCGTCTGGGCGGGATGGAAAAAGCCTATGATATGTTTAGCCGTTATGGCCAGTCCAAAGCTGACATTAAGACTATCAACCGAGAGAATAATAAGACCACGACGGATTACTATATTCAGGTCCTTGAGTATTTGTCTAAAAATCAGGATAAGTACAAGGATATCCTTTATTATATTGGTGAATCCTTCCCAGGTGAGTATTATAAGCGCTATCTGCGTGACATTACCATTTATCAAAAGCCTGGATATGTTCGTGAGGCGCTCAATGTGGATGCTCTAGTCATGGAAGAGAAGCCTTATATTATAGCTCTCTATACGGCTTATCTGGGTGGTAGCACCGAGGCCAGTGATGAGATCAGCGGTGTCGGAATTGAGCAAGTTGGTCAGCTAGCCTACGTCATCAATGAATGGCACCGGGTTAATATGAACTAATCTAATAGAAATCACAAATCAATACGCTTTAGATGAAAATCTGGGCGTATTTTTGGTTTTTAATGGCAGTAGAGCTTGATGATTTTTAGATTGAAGTTATTTAGAAAAAATTCGAAATAGATTTGACAGAAAGAAGGGAAAGGTGTATAATCTATTTAGAAAAAAACCAAAACAGTTCAGGAGAAAAAACGATGATTTCTATTCATATATTGATTGCCATGCTGCTGATTTTAGGGGCAGTCCTTGTTCCTTTGGTTTATTTTAAAAAGACCAAGCACATTTCTCTATTAGTCTTTCTTTTAGGGGGGGTTGGTTTTTATTTATCGAGTCAAGTTCTGGAAAATATTTTGCACCGTATCGTTTTACAGCCTCAGGCTGATGGGACTATCGCTTTGCAGACGGAAAATCCTTTGCTATACGTTCTTTATGTTGTTGCTGCGGCAGCTATTTTTGAAGAAACAGCCCGCTGGGTCATCTTTTACTGGCTGCAAAAGAAGCGTCCACTGACCTTTAGGGATGGTGTGGCCTATGGCTTGGGGCATGGTGGTATTGAGGCTTTGTTTGTTGGTATTGTCAGTCTCTTAAACTTTTGGGTTATAGCTCAGGTAGTGACTCAGGGGAATGCCCAGACGCTGGCTCAAATTCCCCAGGCAACGATTGATTATGTCCGTTCCATGAGCGCTGGTAGCATCTATCTTTTGGCTCTTGAGCGGATCTTGGCTATTCTTATCCAAATCTTGCTGACCTTCTGGGTTTGGAAGGCGGTCAAGGAGAAGGCTTCAGTGTATTTTTTAGCTGCGCTGGGACTTCACGCCCTGATTGACTTAGCGCCTGCTCTAGCTCAGGTAGGCGTTCTTCCGCCACTTGCAGTTGAAGCTCTGCTCTTGGTAGAAGTAGTGGCACTAGTCTTTCTGACCAAGAAAATTTTGAAAGTTTACCTGAAAGAAAGGTTCAATCATGGGGATCAGTCAAACGCTTAAAGCTCTAGCTGACCCAGTTCGAAGGGGGATTCTGGAAATGCTCAAGCATGGTCCGAAGTCTGCAGGGGAAATTGCCCAAGCTTTTGAGCTGACGCCTGCGACGGTATCCTACCACCTCTCTCAGCTAAAGAAAGCCGGTCTGCTCATAGAAGAAAAGCAGAAGAACTTTATATATTATAGCTTAGATGTCACTGTTTTTGAAGAAATTCTTGTCTGGTTTCAATCTCTTGGAGGAGGAAACGAAAATGAAAAAAAATAGTTTACAAGAATTAGGCTGGGCGCTTGGCGTCATGCTCTTGCCAGTTTTATATGCCATCTGGGTCTATCAAACATTACCGGAAAACCTGGCTATTCATTTTGACTTATCTGGAAAAGGAAATGCTTTTTTACCTAAGTTTTTAGTAGTTTCGGCTTTTCCAATTGTCATGATGCTGCTAGAAGTTATGATCTATTGGACAACCATTGCCAAAGATATATTGAATAGAACCTTTAAGCACCTTATTCGCTGGATATTTCCTTTTACCTTTGTTTCGCTGTATCTAGCTACCATTTATCGGGGTTTAAATGAGAGTTTTGATGTGCGTAAAATAGCAACTATGCTAGTTGCTTTGGTTTTCATAATTGTAGGCAATTACTTGCCCAAAAAAGTACAAGCTGACAGAAATTCCATGAATAGAAAATGGGCACACCTCTTTGTTTTGTTAGGATTTCTTACTTTTATAGTCAGCATTTTCTATTTGTAAGCGGATTTATGCTATAATGGTATCAAGTATCAAATAAAAGGGTTATCATGATTACCAAAGAGCATTATCAATATATCCGGCATCACCCTGCCTTTGTCAATCTGCCAGTGGAGCTTTTTGATAAATTAGCAGTAGAGATTCAGTATCGCAAGATTCCAAAAGGGCAAATTATCTTTTTTGCAGGAGACCGGCGTGAGCGCCTTTTTCTCTTGTCTCAAGGCTATGTTCGGATTGAGCAGTATGATTCGACAGACACATTTTCTTATATGGATCATGTCAAGAAAGACAGTGTTTTCCCCTATGGAGGTATGTTTTTTGATGAGCGCTATCATTACACAGCCAGCGCTGTCACCAATGTCGAATATTTGTCCATTCCTATCGATTTGTTTGAAGATTATTCAAAGAAGAGTGTGGACCAGCTGTTGTTCATTACCAAGCGCTTATCGCAAATCTTGGAATTTCAGGAATTGAGATTGCGCAATGTCGTAGCGGCCAGTGCCAGTGAGCGTGTTATCCAGTCTCTGTCGCTGCTCTGCATGGATTTGTGCAAGGAGGGGGATAGCCTGCCCTTTCCTATCAGTATGAAAGAGTTGGCAAAACTAGGAGCCACAACTCGGGAAACGGTCAATCAAGTTCTGAAAAAGCTCTTGGATGAAGGTCGGATTGAATACCAACATAAAAAATTAACTTTTAAAGAGAAAGAGTATTTTATGAAATACCTTGCTAGAAGCTAATCGGTTCTGATTAGCTTCTTTTTTGTTAAATAAATTCAAAATATTCTAATATTAACCGTGTATTGATTTTGTTTTAAAAAATAAATATTCACAAAAATAATATAATCAGTAAAATATTCAAAGAAAACGCTTTAAAAAAGAATATTATAAAAATAAAAATCAAAAAAAGCAAAGGATTTGGCATTTGCAATGTTGGCTTTTTCTTGAAAGCGGTAGCATTAAATGCTAGAATAGTACATGTAAACGGGCTTAGGAAAACCTAAACCGCAAAGAAAAAGGAGGACAGTAGATGTCTACACATCCAATTCGTGTTTTCTCAGAAATTGGAAAACTGAAAAAAGTTATGTTGCACCGTCCTGGCAAGGAGTTAGAAAACTTGCAGCCGGACTACTTAGAACGTCTTCTTTTTGACGATATTCCTTTCTTGGAAGATGCACAAAAAGAACATGACAACTTTGCTCAAGCGCTTCGCAATGAAGGAGTTGAGGTGCTCTATCTTGAGCAGCTGGCTGCTGAGTCACTGACTTCTCCAGAAATCCGTGAGCAATTCATCGAAGAATATCTGGAAGAAGCCAATATTCGCGGCCGTGAAACTAAAAAGGCTATTCGCGAACTGCTCAATGGTATCAAAAACAACCAAGAGTTGGTTGAAAAAACAATGGCAGGAGTTCAAAAAGTTGAATTACCAGAAATTCCTGAAGAAGCAAAAGGCTTGACGGACTTGGTGGAATCTGATTATCCATTCGCTATTGATCCAATGCCAAACCTTTACTTCACACGTGACCCATTTGCTACAATTGGTAATGCTGTATCGCTCAACCACATGTATGCAGATACTCGTAATCGTGAAACTCTCTACGGTAAATACATCTTCAAACATCACCCAGTATACGGTGGAAATGTTGAACTTGTTTACAACCGTGAAGAAGATACACGTATCGAAGGTGGGGACGAACTGGTTCTTTCAAAAGACGTGCTGGCAGTTGGTATTTCACAACGTACAGACGCAGCTTCTATCGAAAAACTCTTGGTCAATATCTTCAAGAAAAATGTTGGCTTCAAGAAAGTTTTGGCTTTTGAATTTGCCAACAACCGTAAGTTCATGCACTTGGATACTGTCTTTACGATGGTTGACTATGACAAGTTCACGATCCACCCAGAAATCGAAGGCGATCTTCGCGTTTACTCTGTAACTTATGTTGATGATAAACTTAAGATTGTTGAAGAAAAAGGTGATTTGGCAGAAATCTTGGCAGAAAACCTTGGTGTGGAAAAAGTTCACCTGATTCGCTGTGGTGGTGGCAATATCGTAGCTGCTGCGCGTGAGCAGTGGAATGACGGTTCTAACACCTTGACTATCGCACCTGGTGTGGTAGTGGTTTATGACCGTAACACCGTTACTAACAAGATTTTGGAAGAATACGGCTTGCGTTTGATTAAGATCCGCGGAAGTGAATTGGTTCGCGGTCGTGGTGGACCACGCTGTATGTCTATGCCATTTGAACGTGAAGAAATTTAGGAATCCAGTATTTTACTGATACTCAAAGAATAGAAAGAGGAAATAATAGAATGACACATTCAGTATTCCAAGGACGTAGCTTCTTAGCAGAAAAAGACTTTAGCCGTGCTGAGTTAGAATACCTTATCGGTCTTTCAGCTCACTTGAAAGATTTGAAAAAACGCAACATTCAACACCACTATCTTGCTGGTAAGAATATCGCTCTCTTGTTTGAAAAAACATCTACTCGTACTCGTGCAGCTTTTACAACAGCAGCTATTGATCTTGGAGCACATCCAGAATACCTTGGTGCTAACGATATCCAGCTTGGCAAGAAAGAATCTACAGAAGATACTGCTAAAGTTTTGGGCCGTATGTTTGACGGGATTGAATTCCGTGGCTTCAGCCAACGCATGGTAGAAGAATTGGCAGAATTCTCAGGTGTTCCAGTATGGAATGGTCTGACTGACGAATGGCACCCAACTCAAATGTTGGCTGACTACTTGACTGTTCAAGAAAACTTTGGCCGTCTGGAAGGCTTGACATTGGTATACTGTGGTGATGGACGTAACAACGTTGCCAACAGTTTGCTGGTTACAGGAGCTATCCTTGGCGTCAACGTTCACATCTTCTCACCAAAAGAACTCTTCCCAGAAAAAGAAATCGTTGAATTGGCAGAAGGCTTTGCTAAAGAAAGCGGCGCTCGTGTGCTGATTACAGAAGATGCTGACGAAGCAGTTAAAGGCGCTGATGTTCTTTACACAGACGTTTGGGTATCAATGGGTGAAGAAGACAAGTTTGCAGAACGCGTTGCCCTCCTTAAACCTTATCAAGTAAACATGGATTTGGTGAAGAAGGCTGATAACGAAAACTTGATTTTCTTGCACTGCTTACCAGCATTCCACGATACAAATACTGTTTACGGTAAAGATGTCGCTGAAAAATTCGGCGTAGAGGAAATGGAAGTAACAGACGAAGTCTTCCGCAGCAAATATGCTCGTCATTTCGACCAAGCAGAAAACCGTATGCACACAATTAAAGCGGTTATGGCTGCAACTCTTGGAAACCTCTACATTCCAAAAGTGTAATTTTACATAAGAAACCGTCTACCAACAGCTATGAGGGCTGCGACTAATAGCTTTAGTCCGGCCCTCTTTTATATGATAAGGAATGCTTATTTCCTTATTGAAAATTTGAAAATCTACTAAAATAAATTGGAAGCGCATTCTTTGGAGCGCGATTAAGGAGAATTTAATGGCAAATCGTAAAATCGTTGTAGCTTTGGGAGGGAATGCCATCCTTTCATCTGACCCATCAGCGAAAGCACAGCAGGAAGCCTTGGTGGAAACTGCTAAACACTTGGTGAAATTGATTAAAAACGGGGATGACCTTATCATTACCCATGGAAATGGTCCACAGGTAGGGAACTTGCTGCTGCAACACTTGGCAGCAGACTCTGAAAAGAATCCTGCCTTCCCACTAGACTCTCTTGTGGCTATGACAGAAGGCAGTATCGGCTTTTGGCTGCAAAATGCTTTGCAAAATGCTCTCTTGGATGAAGGTATCGAAAAAAATGTCGCTTCTGTTGTGACGCAAGTAGTAGTTGATAAGAACGATCCAGCTTTTGTCAACCTCAGCAAGCCAATCGGTCCTTTCTACTCAGAAGAAGAAGCAAAAGCGGAAGCTGAAAAGAGCGGAGCGACTTTCAAAGAGGATGCTGGCCGCGGTTGGCGCAAGGTCGTTGCTTCACCAAAACCAGTGGATATCAAGGAAATTGAAACGATCCGTACGCTTTTGAATCAAGGTCAAGTAGTAGTAGCTGCAGGTGGCGGCGGTATTCCTGTCGTCCAGGAAGACAATGGCCATCTTACTGGTGTTGAAGCCGTTATTGACAAGGACTTTGCTTCTCAGCGCTTGGCAGAGTTGGTTGATGCAGACCTCTTCATCGTCTTAACGGGTGTGGACTATGTCTTTGTTAACTACAACAAACCAGATCAAGCAAAACTGGAACATGTGAATGTTGCTCAATTGGAAGAATACATCAAGCAAGAACAATTTGCACCAGGCAGCATGCTTCCAAAAGTAGAAGCAGCTATCGCCTTTGTCAATGGTCGTCCAGAAGGGAAAGCAGTTATCACATCTCTGGAAAATCTGGGTGCTCTGATTGAGTCTGAGAGCGGTACGATTATTGAAAAAGGCTAGGAATAGAACTAGCTGAAAAGCGATAGCAAGTAATCTCTATTGCTGCTGCAAGTCTTTTCCTGAAAATCTTTGATTATTTTCAAAAATACTGGCTTTTTCAATGTTAATATGGTAAAATGTAAACAAAGTAAGCGTTTTCTTGTTTACTCATGCAGGAAAATGCAGGTTCGTAACCTCGTAAAAAACGTTTAGGAGGAAAAACAAATGAGTGAAAAAACAAAAAAAGGGTTTAAGATGCCTTCATCTTACACCGTATTGTTGATAATCATTGCCGTTATGGCAGTGCTGACTTGGATTATCCCAGCCGGGGCTTTTATAGATGGTGTGTATCAAAAACAAGCGCAAAATCCACAAGGGATTTGGGATGTCCTGATGGCACCGATTCGTGCTATGTTGGGTACGCATCCTGAGAAAGGATCCTTAATCAAGGAAACTACTGCAGCGATTGATGTTGCCTTCTTCATCCTCATGGTCGGTGGTTTCCTTGGAGTTGTTAATGAAACTGGCGCTTTGGATGTGGGAATTGCCTCTATCGTTAAGAAGTACAAGGGTCGCGAAAAGATGCTGATTGTGGTCTTGATGCCTCTATTTGCCCTCGGTGGTACTACCTATGGTATGGGTGAGGAAACCATGGCCTTCTATCCGCTTTTGGTACCAGTGATGATGGCGGTTGGTTTTGACAGTCTAACTGGGGTAGCTATCATCTTGCTTGGTTCGCAAATCGGATGTTTGGCTTCTACGCTAAATCCATTTGCAACTGTTATCGCTTCAGAGACTGCTGGTGTTGGAACTGGTGAAGGAATTGTCCTTCGTCTCATCTTCTTGGTTATTCTGACTGCTCTCAGCACTTGGTTTGTTTACCGCTATGCAGATAAGATTCAAAAAGATCCGACCAAGTCATTGGTTTACAGCACTCGCGAAGAAGATTTGAAACACTTTAACGTTGAAACTTCTTCATCTGTTGAGTCAACTCTGAGTAAAAAACAAAGAACAGTTCTATTTCTGTTCATCATGACATTTGTCATTATGGTATTGAGTTTCATTCCTTGGACAGATCTCGGTATTACTATATTTAAGGACATCAATACCTGGCTGACAGGTCTTCCAGTACTCGGTAAGATTATTGGTTCATCTACTTCTGCACTGGGTACTTGGTACTTCCCAGAAGGAGCTATGCTCTTTGCCTTCATGGGAATCTTGATTGGTGTTGTGTACGGTCTCAAGGAAGACAAGATTATCTCTGCCTTTATGAACGGTGCAGCTGATCTGCTTAGCGTAGCCCTAATCGTAGCAATCGCCCGTGGTATCCAAGTAATCATGAATGACGGTATGATTACAGACACTATTCTCAACTGGGGTAAACAAGGACTCAGCGGTCTGTCATCACAAGTATTTATCGTCTTGACCTATATTTTCTACCTGCCAATGTCCTTCCTTATCCCATCATCATCTGGTCTAGCCAGTGCGACTATGGGAATCATGGCTCCTTTGGGAGAATTTGTCAATGTCAAGGCTAGCTTGATCATCACAGCTTATCAGTCTGCTTCAGGTGTGCTGAATCTGGTTGCACCAACTTCTGGTATCGTTATGGGAGCTTTGGCACTCGGACGTATCAATATCGGTACTTGGTGGAAATTTATCGGCAAGCTGATTGTAGCGATCATTGCGATCAGTATTGGTCTCTTACTCCTAGGAACTTTCCTACCATTCCTATAAGCTAGAAGCTGAGGTGATTCCATGAAAAATTTTATAACGGAAAAAGTTAAAGAAGATTTTCTTGAATCTTTGAAAACAATCGTTTCTTATCCTTCAGTACTGAAGGAAGGTCAAAATGGAACACCTTTTGGACAAGCTATCCAAGATGTCCTAGAAAAAACTTTAGAAATCTGTCGGGAGCTAGGTTTTACAACCTACCTCGACCCTAAAGGTTATTACGGATATGCAGAAATCGGTCATGGAGCTCAGCTCCTGGCCGTTCTCTGTCATTTGGATGTTGTTCCATCAGGTGATGAGTCGGACTGGCAGACGCCGCCTTTTGAAGCCACTGTCAAAGATGGCTGGATTTTCGGCCGTGGGGTGCAGGACGACAAGGGACCTTCCATGACCGCTCTTTATGCTGTAAAGGCATTGCTGGACAGCGGAGTGGAATTTAAAAAGCGGGTTCGCTTTATCTTTGGTACAGATGAGGAGACGCTTTGGCGCTGTATGGGTAGGTATAACCAGCTAGAAGAGCAGGCTGTACTTGGCTTTGCACCGGACTCTTCCTTCCCTTTGACCTATGCTGAGAAGGGGCTTCTGCAGCTCAAGCTGGAAGGGCCTGGCTCTGACACTATAGAGCTCGAAGCTGGTCAAGCTTTTAATGTTGTTCCTGCCAAGGCTTCCTATTCGGGCAGCCTACTGGAGTCAGTAGTTGCTGACTTGGAAGATTTAGGCTATGAATATGAGCGAACGGCAGAAGAAGTAACGGTTATCGGCTTGCCCAAGCATGCCAAGGATGCCGCCCAAGGAATCAACGCCATTATTCGCCTAGCTAAGGTCTTGCAGCCCTTGGATTCGCATCCGGCTCTTGCATTTCTGGCTCAGGCGGTCGGTGAAGATGCAACAGGCAGCCATCTCTTTGGTCCTGTGTCTGATGAACCGACGGGCTTTCTTTCCTTTAATGTTGCTGGTCTGACTTTAACTTCTGACCGCTCTGAGATTCGGATTGACATGCGGATTCCGGTATTGGCAGACAAGGATAAGTTGGTTGAAAATCTAGCAGAAATAGCCAGTCAATACGAGCTGACCTATCAGGAGTTTGACTACTTGGCTCCGCTCTACGTACCTTTGGACAGTGAGTTGGTCAGCACTTTGATGGAAATTTATCAGGAGAAAACAGGAGACGACAGTCTAGCTATGTCTTCTGGCGGAGCGACCTTTGCTCGTACGATGCCTAACTGTGTTGCCTTCGGTGCTCTCTTTCCGGGAGCTGACCAGACAGAGCATCAGGTCAATGAACGATTGCTCTTAGATGATCTGTATCGGGCCATGGATATTTACGCGGAAGCCGTTTATCGTTTGGCTACAACACCTTAAATGCTGACTTTTTGAAAGCATCTTCAAATCTTATTTGTACTGCATCGCTATGGTCAAGTATGGCTTGCTGATGATTTTCATTGAGGCAAAAATCGAAAATAGAAAAAGCTGAGGCAATTTGTCTCAGCTTTTATTTACTAAAGAAAAATGGTGGGGTGAATTCTTTGAGCTTCTCAAAGCAGTCAAGGGCACCTTGGTTATCCTCGCAGATAATCAGACAGACGTCATCTCCACAGACAGTAGCTACAATCTGTGGTAGCTCTAGAGCGTCTAAAATTGCACCGAAAGACTGGGCCAGACCAGGCAGGGTTTTCATGACGACTTGATTTTGAACTGGCCGCAGCATGACCAAAGCATCCTCCATATAGAAACGAAGGCGTTTTTCCCAACGGGATGGTGCGATGCTGTTGATGATATAGTAGGAAATATCGTTCTCACTGACCTTGACCAGATTGAGTGCTTTCATATCTCGTGAAAGAGTGGATTGGGTCACGACGACACCGTTTGCTTCCAAATGCTCCTGAAGTTCTTGCTGGGTATGGATTTTTTTCTCCATGATTAAGGAGCGGATGAGACGGTGTCTGCTTTCAATTTTATTCATAAATTTTCACCTATAGTTATTTGATAAACATAGCATCACCAAAGCTGAAGAAGCGATAGCGCTCAGCAATAGCGTGCTCATAAGCTTCAAGTGTTAAGGAACGTCCGGCAAAGGCAGAGACTAACATGACAAGAGTTGACTTGGGCAGGTGGAAGTTGGTTGAAAAAGCATCAACGACCTTCCAATCGTACCCCGGCTTGATGAAAATATTGGTCCAGCCAGAGTCAGCCTGAATCTGACCCTGAAATTTACTACCAATTGTCTCCAAGGTGCGGATAGATGTTGTACCGACTGCAATGATACGTCCGCCATTTGCCTTGACCTGACGGAGTATCTGGGCAGCTTCCTCGGACAGACTATAAAATTCGGAGTGCATCTCGTGATCATCTAAGCTGTCTACAGAAACCGGTCGGAAAGTTCCCAGTCCGACATGAAGGGTCAGATAGACCAGCTTGACTCCCTTAGTAGCAATCTGCTCCAATAGCTCTTCTGTGAAATGAAGTCCAGCAGTTGGCGCAGCGGCAGAGCCGTTTTCCTTGGCATAGACAGTCTGGTAGCGTTCGCGGTCTGCCAGTTTTTCGTGGATATAAGGCGGAAGCGGCATTTCTCCCAAACTTTCCAAGACCTCTAGGAAAATCCCTTCGTAGCTAAAGCGCACAATTCGGCCACCGTGCTCAAGCTCTTCTACCACATTAGCAGTTAAGCGGCCATCGCCAAAGGAAATTTGAGAACCTACTCTGAGGCGCTTGGCTGGCTTAACTAGCACTTCCCAATCATCGCCCTGAGTATTTTTAAGTAGCAGCAGCTCGACATGGCCCCCTGTCTCAGGCTTGATACCATAAAGGCGGGCAGGCAGGACACGCGTATTATTCATAACTAGGGCATCGCCGGGCTGGAGCTGATCAATAATCTGGTCAAAGTGCTGGTCGGAGAAGGCTCCCGTTTCTTTATCAACCACTAGCAAGCGGGAAGCATCCCTTTTCTCTAAAGGCGTCTGAGCAATCAGTTCTTCAGGCAGGTCAAAATCAAAATCAGCGGTATTCATCGTATCTCCTTATATTGTTTTCATCAGCCAGAGTAGGTAGGCGGCCAGTAGGAAGGGACTAGCTGTAAGCAAGCCTCCTAAAATCAAACTTACAATCTGCCAGCCTGGTTGTTTTTTCATGAGGAAACTCAAGCTGCAGAGTAAGACTCCGACTAAAAATAAAATCAATAAAACAATCAGTAAAAACATGTCTCTATTATAACACGATTTGCCGCAAAAGGAAGCGAGCACGACTAGAAAGTATGTCTATTTTGCAAACTTTTTCTTGACAAAAATTGGTCTATACCATATAATAAAGTTAAGAAAAGATGTGGAGGTGGAAAATGAAAATTATTCAAGTGGAAAACCAAGTAGAAGGTGGCAAAGTAGCTCTTGAACTGCTCAAGGAAAAGATAGCTCAAGGAGCAAAAACTTTGGGCTTGGCTACAGGAAGCAGCCCAGAAGAATTTTACAAGCAGATTGTTGAGAGCGACCTTGATTTTTCAGAGATGACCAGTGTCAATCTGGATGAATATGTCGGTTTGCAGGAGGAGGATCCTCAGTCTTATCGTTATTTCATGAATCAACACCTCTTTAACCAAAAGCCTTTTAAAGCAAGCTTCCTGCCTAATGGAGCAGCGAAAGATTTAGAAGCAGAGGTGGCGAGGTACAATCAGCTTCTTACAGAGCATCCAGCTGATTTGCAGATTTTGGGAATCGGTACGAATGGCCATATCGGCTTTAATGAGCCGGGGACTAGTTTTGACAGCCAGACTCACTTAGTAGATCTGACGCCGTCCACCATTCAGTCCAATGCTCGATTCTTTGACAAGATGGAAGATGTTCCGACTCAGGCTATTTCCATGGGGATTGTCAATATCCTCAATGCTAAGTTCATCATTCTCTTTGCTTATGGTTCAGCTAAGGCCAAAGCCATAGCAGGGACTGTTGAGGGTGAGGTGACAGAGGAGCTGCCAGGCAGTGCCCTCCAGAACCATCCAGATGTTGTGATTATCGCTGATAAGGAAGCACTTAGCTTGTTAAATCACTAAGATTTTGACGTTGTTGCTAGAAAACTGGCTTTGCCAGATAAAAGTCTCTTAATTTCCTATCTATTTTTTAGGTAGGATTTTTAGATTTATGATTGACTTTGCGTAAAATATGATATACTAGATAGGAATAATTGTTCTTTGGAGGATCCTGTGAAGAAAAAGCTTTTGTTATTGGGAATTGTGTTCCTGACCTCGTTAGCGCCACTAGCTGCTAGGGCTGATGAATTGGTGGATATGGCTAAAAAGATGTATCCGCATGATAATGTTCAGGCGATTAATCGTCCCAAGTCTTCTCTCGTTATTGACGGCAGTACAGGTGATGTTGTCTGGGAGGATAATGTCGATGAGGTGCGTGATCCCGCTAGTATGAGTAAGCTCATGACGCTTTACTTGGTCTTTGAAGCGATTAAGGAAGGAAAAATCAGCGAAAAGACGGTCATTACAGCTACACCTCAGGATCAAGCTACCGCTAATATTTATGAAATTTCTAATAATAAAATTGTCGCTGGTGTGGACTATACCGTAGCTGAGCTGATTACCATGACAATCGTGCCTTCATCCAATGCGACAACAGTCATGCTGGCCAATTATCTATCTGACAATGATCCAGATGCTTTCTTGGATCGGATGAATACCAAGGCTCAAGAGCTGGGCATGACCAATACCAAGTGGTTCAATGCCAGCGGTGCAGCAGCGGTTTCTTTCAAGGGCTATTATAATCCTCAGAATTATGATAATACTCTCAGCAATCAGACCACTGCTCGTGATTTGGGGATTCTGGCTTATAACTTTGTCAATCACCATCCTGAAATTCTAAACTATACTAATAAAGCCAAGGTTACGGTTAAAGCCGGAACTCCTTACGAGGAAACCTTTGAAACCTATAATTACTCCCTGCCGGGTGCTAAATACGCACTCAAGGGCGTAGATGGCATGAAGACAGGCTCTAGTCCTAACGGTGCTTTTAACTATATCGCAACCATTAAGCGTGGCGATCAGCGAATGATTGCTGTGATTATGGGAGTCGGTGACTGGTCTGACCAAGACGGTGAGTATTACCGCCATCCTTTTGGTAATGCTTTGATTGAGAAGGCTTATGCGGACTATGAGTACAAAAAACTCCTCTCCAAGGGTGAGCAGGAGATTGATGGACAGAAATATAAGCTGCCTGAGGATTTCTACGCTACTGTTAAAAAGGGCACCGAGCCTAAAGTCAAGGTTGAAAACAATGTTCTCAAGGCTGAAAATGGCTTGAAGACCTTGTCTAGCAAGATCTCTGATGAAATGAAAGTCGAGAAAGTTGAGAATCCTGTCGTTCAGGCCATTGAAAACGTGACTGGCAGCAAATCAGAAAGCAAGCCTTGGTATGGTGTGTTCTTCAGCGATAAGATGTTAATTCTGCTGCCTGTTGGCATCCTGCTAATCATTCTGTACTTTGAATACCGCAGTCGCCAAAAACGCAAGGCTGCAAAGCAGGAACGTCGTAGAAATACAGATGTTGAATAAAGGGAATGTCCTCTGTCACATACGAACGGAATGACTTTCCAAGCTAAAACTCAGTGATTTTGCTGAGTTTTCTTTCTGTTTTAAGGAGATTTTCATGCGAAAAAAGTTTCACAACAGCTATCTGGCTCATTTTTTACTTTTTAATTTTTTCTTTCTGGCCTATTCTCTTTTTTCGACCCTGATATCAGTCTATATGCAGGACTTAGGCTATTCTAATGCCCAAGTATCGATGGTAGTGTCAGCTTCATTCTTTGCTTCCATGTTGGCTCAGCCGATTTTTGGACTTCTCAGCGACGCTTTGGGAATTAAAAAGATCTTCCTTTTTAGCTTTCTAGTTATGATGGTTGGGGCTGTATTTTTCATGAAAGCGACTCAGCTTTGGCAGTTACTGGTCTGGTATAGCCTAGTTCTCATGTTGGTTAACGGGGTCAATCCAGTCATGGATGTTTTGGCGGCTCAAAGTCCTTATACTTATGGTAAGATTCGGATTTGGGGAACCATTGGCTATGCCTTAGGCTCTCAGCTGGCAGGATTGATTTATCAAAGAGTCGCACCACAGGCTATTTTCCCAGTCTTTATTGGTATGATGCTTATCAGTAGTTTAGGACTTTTGGGAATCCAGCCCAAGCACGACCGAGCAGCCCTAGAAAGCAAGAATACCCGCAAGCAGACAGGTCTGGGGAAGCTCTTGACCAACAAAACCTATCTCTTTTACCTGCTTTTGGTCGCCCTCTACTCAGGGGTGGGGAATACTGGTCATACCTATATCCCTGCCATGCTACAGCATAGTGGCTTAGAGGTGGATATGGCTTCGACTGTTGTTGCCCTATCAGTTCTGGTTGAAGCGCCTTTTATCTTTTATTCCTATCTCTTTATGGACAAGCTTTCGATGAAAAAGCTTCTTTATATCTGTCTGGGAATCATCTTTCTCCAGTACAGTGTTTATGCCTTGGATCTAGGTTTGATTTCGAAAATCGGGATGACTCTCCTTTCCAAGCATGTGACCGGCATGGTTTTGATTATGGTGACTTTAAAAATCGTAGCCAGCTTGGTTGATGAAAAATATCTGGTAACTGCCATTGCTCTGGTCCAGACAGCCCGCAGTCTAGGAACCATTCTCATTCAAAATCTGGCCGGCCATTTTCTAGACAGTTGGGGTTACGAAGGAATGAACCTCTTTCTAGCAGCAGTCATCTGTCTAGTCTGCTTGTTGTCCCTCTTTCTGAAATTACCAGAACGAAAAGGAAATCAATTATTTGGATAATGAAAAACGAGTCGGAGAGATGTTCTCTCGACTCGTTTTTGGTGGTGTAGATAGCTTCTCTTTTCTTTTTGCGAATATTTTAGTAAATGAGAGAAATTTTAGAGGGGACTAGGATATGTTTGTGGCGCGAAATCATAAGGGACTTTTGTGTAATGCTCTGGAGGAGAAGATTGAGAAGGGGGCTGATTTTGTCTGCCCAGCTTGTTCGGGGGCAGTCCGTTTTAAAAAAGGTAAAGTTATGCAGCCACATTTTGCACATATTTCGCTAGAAGAGTGTCGTTTTTATAGGGAAAATGAGAGTGCTGAGCACCTCAATCTTAAGGCAGAGCTTTTTCGCTGGGCTGTCCAGACAGAAGAAGTTGAGGTGGAGGCTTTTTTGCCTGCTCTGCAGCAGATTGCTGATTTGCTGGTTAATGAAAAACTGGCGCTTGAAGTCCAGTGCAGCTCCCTAAGTATAGAGCGGCTGCATGAACGGACGCTTTCGTACCGCCAGTATGGCTATCAGGTTCTCTGGCTTTTGGGGCGAAAACTTTGGCTCAAAGATTCCTTAACACGCCTGCAGAAGGATTTTCTCTATTTTAGTCAAAATATGGGCTTTCATCTTTGGGAGCTGGATCAAGAAAAGCGAGTTCTGCGTCTCAAATACCTGATTCACGAAGATCTGCATGGAAAAGTCCAGCACAAGACTAAGAACTTTCCCTTTGGTTACGGCCAGCTTTTGGACATTTTGCGTTTGCCCTTTCAAAAGCAGGAGATGACCAGCTTTCTGGCCCAGCAAGATCCGCACATCTGCAATTATATCCGTCGTCAGCTTTATTACCAGCATCCTAGATGGATGAGGCTGCAGGCCCAGCTCTACCAGGCTGGAGATAATCTCTTGACTAAGACTGCAGAGGATTTCTATCCACAGATTCGACCAATACAAGCTGCCTCCTTCTGTCAGATAACTAATGACCTGACTGGCTATTACCAGCAGTTTGAGACCTATTATGCCAATCTCCAGCAAAAAAATCTGCAAATTGTTTATTCACCGGCTTTTTATACAAGGATTTTACGTTGATTTGTGATAGAATAGGGGAGTCGGAGGATTTTTTTATGGCAAAACAAAGAAATGAAATTGAAGAAAAATATACTTGGGATTTGAGTACCATTTTCCCAACAGATGAAGCCTTTGAAGCGGAGTTGGCTCAGGTTTCAGAAGAAGTGAAGAAAGCAGCTAGTCTGGCTGGGCATTTGCTGGATTCAGCGGACAGTCTCTTAACAACGACTGAAGTACAGTTGGACTTGATGCGTCGTATTGAAAAGCTTTATTCTTATGCTCACATGAAGAATGACCAAGATACACGTGTGGCTAAGTACCAAGAGTATCAGGCTAAAGGCATGACTCTTTACAGCGATTTTGGTCAAAGCTTTGCCTTCTACGAGCCCGAATTTATGGCGATTACAGAAGAGCAGTACCAAGCTTTCTTGTCTGAGCAGCCAGCCTTGCAACTTTATCAGCATTATTTTGACAAGCTTTTGAAAAAGAAAGTCCACATCTTAACACAGCGCGAAGAGGAGCTATTGGCCGGTGCTGGTGAAATTTTTGGTGCAGCGGGCGAAACCTTTGCTATCTTGGATAATGCAGATATCGTCTTTCCCATGGTGCTTGATGAAGATGGAAATGAAGTTCAGCTCAGCCACGGTAACTATATCACCCTGGTCGAGTCTAAGAACCGAGAGGTCCGTAAGGAAGCTTATGAGGCTCTCTACAGCGTATACGAGCAGTATCAGCATACCTATGCTAAGACTCTGCAGACTAATGTCAAGGTTCACAACTACAATGCGAAAGTCCGCAAGTTTTCATCTGCCCGTGAAGCAGCCTTGTCAGCTGACTTTATTCCAGAAAGTGTTTATGATAGCCTAGTTTCAGCTGTCAATAAGCATTTGCCTCTCTTGCAGCGTTATATCGCTTTGCGAGCGAAGATTTTAGGCATTTCTGATTTGAAGATGTATGATATGTACACACCTTTGTCAGAGACAGACTACAAGTTTACTTATGAGGAAGCCTTGGCTAAGTCTGAGGAAGTCCTGGCTATTCTAGGTGAGGATTATTTGAGCCGAGTGCAGACAGCCTTCTCAGAGCGCTGGATTGATGTTCATGAAAATCAAGGCAAGCGCTCAGGGGCATACTCAGGCGGTTCTTATGATACCAATGCCTTTATGTTGCTTAACTGGCAGGATACGCTGGATAATCTCTTTACCTTGGTGCACGAGACAGGCCACAGTATGCACTCAAGTTATACTCGTGAGACCCAGCCTTATGTCTATGGAGACTATTCTATCTTCCTAGCTGAGATTGCTTCAACGACTAATGAAAATATCCTGACAGAGAAGCTCTTGGAAGAAGTAGAAGATGATGCTACCCGCTTTGCTATCCTCAATCACTTCTTGGATGGCTTTAGAGGTACGGTCTTCCGTCAAACCCAGTTTGCTGAGTTTGAGCATGCAATCCACAAGGCTGACCAAGAAGGTCAAGTTTTGACTAGCGAGTTTCTCAATGAGCTCTACGCTGACTTGAACGAAAAATACTATGGACTGAAAAAAGAAGACAATCCGCAGATTCAGTACGAATGGGCTCGGATTCCGCATTTCTACTATGATTACTATGTTTTCCAATATTCGACAGGCTTTTCAGCAGCTTCTGCCTTGGCTGAAAAGATTGTCCATGGCAATCAGGAAGACAAGGACAAGTATTTGGACTATCTCAAAGCTGGGAACTCTGACTATCCACTCAATGTCATCAAGAAAGCAGGTGTGGATATGGAAAAAGAAGACTACCTAAATGCTGCTTTTGCTGTCTTTGAGCGTCGTCTGGATGAATTTGAAGCCTTGGTAGAAAAGTTGGGATTAGCATAAGATGGTCGAGACTTATAACCAAAACTCTAATCCCAATATGCGCCGGCCAGTGGTCAAAGAAGAAATTGTAGACTTTATGAGACAGCGTCTCCAGCCGGTCGCTGGTGGACTCAAGGAGCTGGAGGATTTTGCTAAAGCTGAAAATGTACCTGTGATTCCCCATGAGACAGTGGCTTACTTCCGCCTGCTACTCGAAAGTCTCCAGCCAGAGAAGATTTTAGAAATCGGGACGGCTATTGGATTTTCGGCTCTTTTGATGGCGGAGCATGCTCCTCAGGCTCAGATTACGACTATTGATCGCAATCCAGAGATGATTGAGCTGGCCAAGGCTAATTTTGCTAAGTATGATAGCCGTCAGCAGATCACCCTGCTGGAAGGTGACGCAATGGATTTGCTTGAGACACTGGAGGATTCTTACGACCTTGTCTTTATGGACTCTGCTAAGTCTAAGTATGTGGTGTTTTTGCCTCAGGTCCTCAAGCGCCTCAATCATGGTGGGCTGATTCTCATTGATGATGTCTTCCAAGGCGGTGATGTTGCCAAGTCTTTTGAGGACATTAAGCGCGGTCAACGGGCTATTTACCGAGGTCTGCATAGTCTTTTTAACGCAACTTTGGACAGTTCAGATTTAACTTCCAGTCTTCTTCCCTTAGGAGATGGACTGCTTATGATTAGAAAAAAATGACATCTCTGATTTTTTCCTAATTTCCAAAAATTTTTAGTAAAACTTAAGATATCAATTCAAATTTGTGCTACAATAGAAAACATGAACTTTTAAGAATAAGGAGTCAATATAAAATGAAGAAAAAAATATTTGCAGGAGCTGTGACACTCTTGTCAGTCGCTGTATTAGCAGCATGTTCTAACTCAGAAGGCAAGGATATCGTGACCATGAAAGGAAACACGATTACTGTCAATGAATTTTACGATCAAGTGAAAAATAATGGTGCAGCTCAGCAGGTCTTGCTGCAGATGGCCATTAAAGATATCTTTGAAGAAAAATACGGCAAAGACGTCAAAGACAAGGATGTTAAGGATGCTTTCGAAAAGTCTAAAACGGCTTACGGTACAGCATTTGCCCAAGTCTTGGCTCAAAACGGATTGACCGAAGATGCCTACAAGGAGCAAATCCGCACCAATATGCTGGTAGAGCATGCCGTTAAGAAGGCTGCTGAAAAAGAGCTGACTGACGAAAACTACAAGGCTGCCTTTGAAAACTACACGCCAGAAGTAACAGCTCAAATCATCAAGGTTGACAGCGAAGACAAAGGTAAGGAAGTTCTCGAAAAAGCTAAAGCAGAAGGAGCAGACTTCAGTCAAATCGCTAAGGAAAACTCTACCGATGCTGCCACTAAGGAAAAAGGCGGAGAAATCAAGTTTGACTCTGGCTCTACTGATGTTCCAGATGCTGTCAAAAAAGCTGCCTTTGCTTTGGAAGAAAATGGCGTTTCAGACCTTGTGACTGTGCCAGATTCACAGTACTCAGCAAGCTACTATATTGTTAAGCTGGTCAAGAAGTCAGAGAAATCTTCTAACTGGAAAGACTACAAAGATAAACTGAAAAAGATTATCATTGCGCAAAAAGAAAAAGATACTAGCTTCATCCAAAGTGTTGTGGCGAAAGAGTTGAAAGATGCCAACATTAAGGTTAAGGACAGTGCTTTCCAATCTATCTTTGCTCAGTATATCGAAACGACAGGTTCTTCAACTTCTTCATCAAGTGCTGCCAGCAGCTCAAAGACTTCTGAATCTAGCTCAGCAGCTGAAAGCAGTTCAGCGGAAGCTTCATCATCAGCCGCAGAATAAGGTTGACGAAAAGAGAATAAGCAAGTATAATAAGACTGGTGAGAATTGATTTTTCAAGTTCTTAGTTCAGAGAATTGGCGGTGCTGCGAGCCATCTGAGATGGAGAATCATGCTACTCATCTAGCAAAATAGAATACGAAATGAGAATGACAAGTTCATTGAATGAAGGTGGTACCGCGGTTTTTCGCCCTTCGGACAAGGAACTTGTCTTTTATGTTGACTCTGGAGGTAATATAATGAAAAACTATCTTGTTAAACAGAAATTTCGCTTAGGCGGCGAACGCTTTGATATCAAGGACGATCGAGGAAATGTGGATTACCAAGTGGAAGGTTCTTTCTTCCAGATTCCTAAGACCTTTACTATCTATGATAGTCAGGGTCAAATCGTCAGTCAGATTACCAAGACCCTTATAACCCTCCTGCCCCAGTTTGAAATTAAACTCAGCAGCGGGCATAGCTTTTATATCCGTAAGAAATTCTCTTTTTTGCGTGATAAGTATAAATTTGATAATTTGGGTCTTCGAGTTGAAGGGAACATCTGGGATTTGAACTTTCGTCTGCTGGATGACAGCAATCAAGTCGTTGCAGAGATTACCAAGGAGCTCTTCCATCTAACCTCTACTTATCAGGTGAGTGTCTATGATGAGACTTATTCAGATTTGGTGATTTCCCTCTGTATCGCTATTGATTATGTCGAAATGCTGGAAAGTTCGTCCTCATAATGCAATTTTTTAGAAAAAATTTAAGGAGAAAAAACAAATGAAACAAATGTCAAGTGCTCAGGTTCGTCAAATGTGGCTGGATTTTTGGGCAACGAAAGGTCATGCAGTAGAACCATCTGTCAGCTTGGTGCCGGTCAACGATCCAACCTTGCTCTGGATTAACTCTGGTGTTGCGACCCTCAAGAAATACTTTGACGGAACCATTATTCCAGAGAATCCTCGGATTACCAATGCTCAAAAGGCCATTCGAACCAATGATATTGAAAATGTCGGAAAGACTGCCCGCCACCATACCATGTTTGAAATGCTGGGCAATTTCTCTATCGGCGATTATTTCCGTGATGAAGCGATTGAGTGGGCTTATGAGCTTTTGACTAGTCCTGAGTGGTTTGATTTTCCCAAAGACAAGCTCTATATGACCTACTATCCAGACGACAAGGACTCTTACAACCGCTGGATTGCTATGGGCGTTGAGCCTAGTCATTTGATTCCGATTGAGGACAACTTCTGGGAAATCGGTGCGGGACCTTCTGGACCAGATACAGAGATTTTCTTTGACCGAGGTGAGGCTTTCGATCCAGAAAATATTGGGGTTCGTCTCTTAGAAGAAGATATTGAAAACGACCGTTATATCGAAATCTGGAATATCGTTTTGTCACAATTCAACGCTGACCCTGCTGTACCGCGTAGCGAGTACAAGGAATTGCCACACAAGAACATTGATACGGGCGCTGGTTTGGAGCGTTTGGTCGCTGTTATCCAAGGGGCTAAGACCAACTTTGAGACTGACCTCTTTATGCCAATCATTCGTGAAGTAGAGAAGCTGTCTGGCAAGGTATATGACCAAGATGGCGACAATATGAGTTTCAAGGTTATCGCAGACCATATTCGCTCGCTTTCCTTTGCCATTGGTGATGGCGCTCTTCCTGGAAATGAAGGTCGTGGTTATGTCCTTCGTCGTTTGCTTCGTCGTGCTTCAATGCATGGCCAAAAGTTGGGTATCAATGAGCCTTTCCTTTACAAACTTGTACCAACTGTGGGCAAGATTATGGAAAGCTACTATCCAGAAGTTCTTGAAAAGCAAGACTTTATTGAAAAGATTATCAAGAGTGAGGAAGAGTCTTTTGCTCGTACTCTGCACTCTGGTCAACACTTTGCCCAAGGCATCGTAGCAGATCTGAAAGAAAAAGGTCAAACAGTCATTTCTGGTCAAGATGCCTTCAAACTCTACGATACTTACGGTTTCCCGCTGGAGTTGACTGAGGAAATCGCTGAAGAAGCAGACATGACTGTAGACCGCGCTGGCTTTGAAGCAGCTATGAAAGAGCAGCAGGATCGGGCTCGTGCGTCTGTCGTCAAGGGCGGCTCAATGGGCATGCAAAATGAAACCCTGCAGGCTATCACCGTAGAGAGTACCTTTAACTACGAAAAAGAAGAGCTGACAGCTGAACTCCTTGCTATCGTAGCGGATGATGCAGCAGTCGAATCTGTTGAGACAGGGACAACTGCTCTCATCTTTGCAGAAACGCCATTCTACGCAGAAATGGGTGGTCAGGTGGCCGACCACGGTCAAATCTTTGATGGAGCAGGCAATCTGGTAGCGCAAGTTACGGATGTGCAAAAAGCACCAAATGGTCAGCCGCTGCATACTGTAGAAGTTTTGGCTCCTCTGGCTCTGGGTCAAAGCTATAAACTGGAAATTGACCACAGCCGCCGCCATCGTGTTATGAAGAACCATACAGCGACTCACCTCTTGCATGCAGCTCTACATAATGTTCTTGGGAACCATGCAACCCAGGCAGGATCTCTGAACGAAGTAGAATTCCTGCGCTTTGACTTTACGCATTTCCAAGCGGTGACAGCAGAAGAGCTGCGCGCGATTGAGCAAGAAGTCAATGAGAAAATCTGGGAAGCCCTTGCCATTGAGACAGTAGAGACGGATATTGACACGGCTAAGGAAATGGGTGCCATGGCGCTCTTTGGTGAAAAATATGGTAAAGAAGTTCGTGTCGTAACTATCGGCGACTACTCTGTCGAGCTTTGCGGAGGAACCCACGTAGGCAACACTTCTGAAATCGGTATTTTCAAGATTGTCAAAGAAGAGGGTATCGGATCTGGAACTCGCCGTATCTTGGCAGTCACCAGCAAGGAAGCTTTCACAGCCTATCGTGAGGAAGAAGAGGCTCTTAAGGCTATCGCAGCGACCCTCAAGGCACCGCAGATCAAGGAAGTGCCTCACAAGGTAGAAGCGCTGCAAGAGCAGCTGCGTCAACTGCAAAAAGAGAATGCAGAGCTCAAGGAAAAGGCAGCAGCAGCGGCCTCTGGTGAAGTTTTCAAGAATGTTCAAGAAGCAAATGGATATAGCTTTATCGCTAGTCAGGTCTCTGTTTCTGATGCAGGTGCCCTGCGTACCTTCGCAGACACTTGGAAGCAGAAGGACTATTCAGATATTCTCGTACTGGTCGCAGCTATTGGTGACAAGGTTAATGTGCTAGTAGCCAGCAAAGTTTATGATGTTCTTGCTTTTAAACTGGTTAATGCTTTGGCACCAATTGTAGATGGTCGAGGGGGCGGTAAGTCAGATATGGCTATGGCCGGCGGCAGCAAGCAATCAGCTATTCCGGACCTGCTAGCAGCAGTTCCTGAAAAAATAGAACCTCATGTTGATTATTGATAAAAGGTCTGCTCTTTGGGCGGACCTTTTTCTGTGCTCTCAGCTCTCTTACTTCTCTATATGAGAAGCAAATAGGCCGCTTTTCGGCAAGAAATCATGAATGTTCTTTCACATAATTAATGATATTTCCAAAAATATTGCATAAAAATACAGAAAATACTTGACAAAGGGAAAATATACGAGTAAAATAAAACGCATATTTATACGGAGGTGTTTCAAAAATATGCGAATTTCGATTGTAGGAATTACTGGTTACTCAGGAATGGAACTCCTTCGTATTTTACTTCAGCATCCGCAGGCGGAGGTCGTTTCTCTTCATGCCAGTCAAGATATGGAGTCTCCTGTGTCAGAGCTTTATCCTCATTTGAAGGGGATTTGCGAACTGAAAATAGAAGCTTTCGACAGTCAGGAAATAATGCGACGAGCAGATCTTGTTTTCTTTGCAACGTCAAGCGGAGTGGCTAAAGATTTGTCAAAAGACTTTGTAGAAGCAGGATTTCCAGTCATTGACCTATCTGGTGATCATCGTTTGCCAGAGAATATTTATAAAAAATGGTATCAAAAAGAGTCCGCTGAAGACTACGTTCAAAAAGAGTTTATTTATGGGCTGTCTGAGTTTACAGATGTCAGAGGGAAGCGATTTATTGCCAATCCTGGCTGCTATGCGACGGCTACAGAGTTGGCCTTGATTCCCTTGCTGAAGGCTCAGGCTATTGAGCTGAATTCCATTATTGTCGATGCAAAAAGTGGCTTGACAGGGGCGGGGAAAAATCCAGCTGCATCCAGCCATTTTGTCCATGTGCATGACAATTATGTGACTTACAAGCTGAATCAGCATCAGCATATTCCTGAGATTGTGCAACAGCTGCAGCGTTTTGATGAGGGATTGCAGCAGATTCAGTTTTCAACATCCCTCATTCCGCTCAATCGTGGTATCGTGGCGACAGTTTATTGCAAGTTAAAAGAACCTTTGACTCGAGAAGAGCTGGCTGCTATTTACCAGGAATGCTATCAGGATAAGCCTTTTGTCCGTATCCAAGCTGCTCTGCCGAATTTGCATCAGGTTGTCGGTACTAATTATACAGATATTGGTTTTGACTATAATCCTGTGACAAACATTTTAACTGTAGTGGCTGTGCTGGATAACCTGATCAAAGGGGCTGCTGGTCAGGCAATTCAAAATATGAATTTGATGCTGGGGTTCCCTGAAACAGATGGCCTGCTCAGTCAACCGTCCTATGTCTAGATGAGAAAGGGTTAGATATGAAGATTATTGATGGAACGATTGCCAGTCCGCTAGGCTTTTCGGCTGACGGTTTACACGCTGGCTTTACGAAAAAGAAGTTGGATTTTGGCTGGATTGTATCAGAAGTGCCGGCCAGTGTGGCAGGAGTCTATACAACTAATAAGGTCATTGCTGCTCCGCTTCTAGTGACCAAAGCATCAATCCAAAAGAGCCAGAAATTGCAGGCTATAGTGGTTAATTCTGGTATTGCCAATTCCTGTACAGGCCAGCAGGGGTTGGACGCTGCCTATGAAATGCAGCGATTGACTGCCCAAAAGCTGAAGATTGAGCCTGACTTGGTAGGTCTGGCTTCTACAGGAGTCATCGGCGAGCAGCTTCCAATGAATGCTCTGAAAAATGGCCTGTCACAGATTCTGGTGAGTGGGAAGGCAGATGATTTTGCTGAGGCTATCTTGACGACGGATACTTGTACCAAGACCTGTGTAGTCACAGAAGAGTTTGGCACCGACCTGGTGACTATGGCGGGAGTAGCCAAGGGCTCGGGCATGATTCATCCGAATATGGCGACTATGCTGGCCTTTATCACTTGTGATGCTAATATTTCTAGCGTTACCTTACATAAGGCTCTCAGTCAGCATGTGGAGACAACTTTCAACCAAATCACGGTGGATGGAGATACATCGACTAATGACATGGTGCTAGTCATGGCGAACGGCTGCCGGCAAAATGAAGAAATTCTGCCAGATACGGAAGAATTTGAAAAGTTTTCCAAAATGCTCCGCTACCTTATGGCTGACTTGGCTAAGAAAATTGCCAAGGATGGCGAGGGAGCGACCAAGCTGATTGAAGTCAATGTTCGGCATGCCAAGGATGAACAGAGTGGCCGTATGATTGCCAAGAGTGTTGTTGGCTCTAGCTTGGTTAAAACCGCCATTTTTGGTCAAGATCCCAATTGGGGACGAATCTTAGCAGCTATCGGCTATGCGGGAGCAGATGTCTCGGTGGACAATATTGATATTTGGATTGAGGGGATTCCAGTCATGCAGGCTTCTAGCCCTGTGGCTTTTGACCCCGAGGAGACTAGTGATGCCATGGCAGGGGAGTTACTAACCTTGACCATTGACCTACACGATGGGGACGCTGAAGCTCAGGCTTGGGGCTGCGATTTATCCTATGATTATGTGAAAATCAATGCCCTTTATAGAACCTAAGGAGAAATGCGATGAAAGATGTGATTGTTATAAAAATTGGCGGTGTTACTGCGCAAAAGCTGTCTGATAAGTTTATCAAGCAAATGCAAGCGTGGATAACAGCTGGTAAGAAAATCGTTGTCGTTCACGGGGGTGGTCTGGTCATTAACCAGCTTATGAAAGAGCGCCAGCTGCCTACTCGCAAGGTTAAGGGGTTGCGGGTGACAGATAAGTCTGACTTACCCATTATTGAGCAGGCCTTACTAGGTCAAGTCGGCCGAACGCTGACACAAGAACTGAACGACTCAGATATTGAAAGCCTTCAGCTGGTTTCACATTTGGGGAAGACAGTTTCGGCAGATTTTATCGATAAAGATCTCTATGGCTATGTAGGTCAGGTGAAGGCGATTCAAACTGACTATCTAGAGCAGCTGCTGGCTGCGGACATGGTACCGGTGCTGGCTTCGCTTGGGGAAAATGCAGCTGGTGAGCTCTTAAATATCAATGCAGACTATTTGGCTGCGGCAGTTGCTAGCAGCTTGCAGGCAGAGAAGCTGATCCTGATGACAGATATAGAAGGAGTTTTAGAGGATAAAAAAGTCCTGCCCCAGCTTCTGACCAGTCAGGTGTCCAAGAAGATTCAGACAGGTGTCATCAAGGGCGGCATGATTCCTAAGATCGAGAGTGCTGTTCAGACTGTGCTTTCCGGTGTCGGGCAGGTTTTGATTGGCGATAATCTTTTGACGGGCACCTTGATAGCAGAGGGATAACGATGACTTATTTATTTGAAAACTACAAGCGGGCGCCTATTGAGTTTGTTAAAGCAGAGGGCACCTATCTGATTGACAGTGAGGGAAAGGCTTATTTGGACTTTTCATCGGGGATTGGCGTAACCAATCTTGGCTTTCACCCTCGGGTACAGCAGGCTTTGATCCAGCAAGCAGGGCGCATCTGGCACAGTCCCAATCTATATCTTAGCTCTCTGCAAGAGCAGGTAGCTCAGGAACTGGCAAGTCCTTATGATTATTTAACTTTTTTCTGCAATAGCGGAGCAGAAGCCAATGAAGCAGCTATTAAGCTA
Organism: Streptococcus sanguinis; assembly: GCF_026781265.1. Classification (GTDB taxonomy): domain Bacteria; phylum Bacillota; class Bacilli; order Lactobacillales; family Streptococcaceae; genus Streptococcus; species Streptococcus sanguinis_T. The sequence continues at coordinate 673,088 of NZ_JAKUVC010000002.1, read as the reverse complement.
GCCCGCAAAGCTACTGGCAAGCAAGGAATTATTACTTTTCAGCAATCCTTTCATGGTCGGACCTTTGGCGCTATGGCCGCAACAGGACAGGATAAGATTAAGGAAGGATTTGGTGATGGGGTGCCCCATTTCAGCTATGCGGTTTACAATGATTTGGCCAGCGTAGAAGAGTTGGCCAATCGGGATACGGCAGCTGTCATGCTGGAATTGGTCCAAGGAGAATCAGGAGTTCGTCCAGCAGAAGCAACTTTTGTCAAAGATTTGGCTGATTTTTGCCAACAAGAGGGGATTTTGCTGATTGTTGATGAGGTGCAGACAGGTATGGGGCGCACGGGTCAGCTTTATTCCTTTGAGCATTATGGGATTATACCGGATATTGTGACGCTGGCTAAGGGTCTGGCCAATGGCCTGCCTGCAGGTGCTCTATTAGGAAAATCCAGCTTGGCTCCTGCTTTTGGACCTGGCAGTCATGGTTCTACCTTTGGTGGCAATAAATTAGCTATGGCAGCCGCCTTGGAGACCTTGCATATCATGAAAGAAGCGGGCTTTCTAGAAGAAGTCAGGACTAAGAGTGACATCTTGATGGAGCAACTACAGCTTGCTTTTCAGGACCATCCAAAGATTTCTGCTGTTCGAGGTCTGGGCATGATGACTGGAATTGAAACAAGCGCCAGTCTATCAAAGATTGTTGAAGCCGCTCGTCAGAAGGGCTTGATTATCCTGACAGCCGGAGAGAATGTTATCCGTCTCCTGCCACCATTGACTATCAGCATGGAGGAAATCCAGCAGGGTATTGCTATTTTAAAAGAAGTATTTTCTCAAGTAGATGAATAAAGGAAAAGAATTCAGTTTGAGCTGGATTCTTTTTTGTCTATGATAATGGTATTTCTGACAATGATTATTATTTTTTTGACAAATATACTTGTCAAAAAGAAAAGAATCTGTTACAATGATTTTATCCAAGGGAGAATAATAAATAAGGAGTTTATGATGCAGCTTAGAAATCGACTCAAGGAGTTGAGGGCGCGTGACGGTCTCAACCAGACAGAACTGGCTAGGCTGGCCGGTGTTTCCAGGCAGACAATCAGCCTTATAGAGAGAGGCGAATATACCCCATCGATTGTGATTGCCCTTAAGATTGCCCATATTTTCAACGAAAACATTGAGAATGTCTTTCAGCTGGTGGAGGAAGCAGAATGAAGAAGCAATTAGAATTCATTTCAACAGGAGCTAAAACAGTCCCTCAGCCTCAGCATTCTTGTATCGTCTATTGTAAAAAAATAAAGGAGAAGAAGTCGTGAAAGAGCAAAAACGTATGTCTACACAGAAAAGAATTTTACACAATATCCTCATATTATTGGCTGGAGCTTTAATAGGTGCCCTCTTCGGTTTCTTTTCTGGTTTAGGTGTCTTTGAAAACTTCAGCTGGTCGTCTGCTTTAAATGTCGGATTGCTGCGCCAGCTAGGCTGGGCCAGTCTAATTATTCTTTATCCTTTAACCTTTTTCTTGATTTATCGGACTCGAAAATACAATGAAGCCTATGAAAAAGAAGCAGATGAGGATAAGAATTATGAATGGTACCGGCTAACCTTTAAAAATCTGGAATATGCGGGCATTGTCTTTAATATCAGCAGTGCTGTTGCTCTTTTTACGATTTTAGTCGGAGCTGTTTATATCGGAAATATCACGAACGATAAGAGCCCTCTTCAATGGAGCCATATAGATTGGGTGATTGTGATTCTGCTCATCATTTCACAGATTGTATTTTTTAAAACACTCCAGAAAGTTCGTCATTATAACTTTTCGGCCTTCCCGACTACTAAGGAAATGCAGGAATTTGCCCTCTCTTATGATGAGTCAGAGCTACAAGCTAACTATGAGCAGAGCTATCTGATTCTTCTGAGTCTCAATCAGCGAATTCTGCCGGCCTTCTATGTCATTCTAGCAGGACTAGGAACTCTCACACCTCTCAATGTTGTTTCTGGCTTTATCATTCTGCTGGTGATTCATATCTATATCAATGTCATGTATTATCCAATAGTTAAAAAATATTTCAAATAAGTTTATTTTTCAATGAAAGGTTGAGGCTATGAAACTACTGAAAGAACTTGATTTTATCCATAATAAAAAGGTCATTCTGGCTCTGAATATAACGGCCGTGCTGCTGATCTTCCCTTTTCTAGCCCTCTTTACCTGGATTGCTATTCTAATGTATGGCAAGGGCAGCGAAGTTTTTCATTTCTTTGACTTATTCTACCTCCTTGTTCTAATGGTCATCCATGAGCTGATCCACGGCTTTTTCTTTAAGGTCTTGGGGGATGAAAATACCAAGGTCAAGTTTGGTTTTAAGAGCGGCATGGCCTATGCGACTAGCCCAGGCAGTCGTTACAGTCGGAAAAGGATGCTGGTCATTATCCTGGCACCATTCTTTCTGATTAGCCTAGTCCTGACCTTAATCTATGCCTTGCATATTTTGCCCGCCACTTCTTATATCGTCCTTGCTAGCTTTCACGCAGCTGGCTGTGTAGGAGATTTTTTCCTCGCTGCGGCTATTATTCGGCAGAAGGGGGATATCGCTATTGAGGACACAGAAGTCGGTATCAATATCTATCAAAAGGAGAATCTATAATGAACAACTTTAAAGCAATTGCCTTAGGAATCGTAAAATGGCTAGGTTTAATCCTTCTCAATATCCTTATAAATGCTACCCCGATGCTCTTCTTGATGTATGGGAAAAATGTGCCCATGTATGTAGAGATACTATTGGTAGCAATGTATCTGATTTTAGTTTTCCTGATTTTCCGTAGTTTATGGCGGCATTATCAGAAGCATGTGCCAGAAGAAAAGAAGCAGTTCAGACTGTCTGGCAAGGATATCGGTTTTGCTTTTCTATTCTTTTTCCTTGCCAGAGTGGCTGCTATTGTCGGTGTTTATCTCAATCTCATCCTGATCGGCAATTCCCAGACTAGTAATGACAGCGCCATACAAGGGCTGGGGGGAATGATGTCTTCGCAGCATATCTTTTTTGCCTTGCTCTTTGTTGCAACGATTGCCTTTATCGCTCCTATCATGGAAGAACTAATTTTCCGCGGTTTTGGTACTGCCTTCTTTTTCAAAAATAATCAAAAGGTTTTGGCTGCTATTGTGACTTCTGTGGTCTTCACTCTGCCTCATATCACCCAATTGACAGAGTTCCCAATTTATTTTGCAATTGGACTGGTTTTTTATTTATCCTATGCTCGTCGGGGGAATATAAAAGATTCCATGTTGGTTCATATCCTGAACAATCTCCCCATGGCTGTAATTCTGCTGCTAGCTATGTTTCAGTAAAGCAAACTATAAGGAGTCACTATGAAATTAAAAACTTTTCTTACTAATTTTGGATTATATTTACTAGCTTTTTTGTCTTATCTCTTTATCTTTTTTACTATAGTTGCCTATACTGTTCATTATCTGGCAGGAGGATTTTCTCAACTATTGATTTTGCCAATCTTTGTCATACTTGCTAGTCTCTATTCTTTTGCCATGTGGAAATGGTACCAGAAAGATTTGGAACTGGAAATCAAAAATACCAAGCTGACCAGCTCTATCTGTCTTCCCAGCGTCCTCTTGCTTGCTTTTATTATCTTCCAGCAGCTTGTTCCTATTGATTCTTCTGCCAATCAGAATACTGCCGTACAATTGATCCAGCAGCAACCGGGCTTTGCCTTTTTCTACATTGTAATCTTCGCTCCTATTCTTGAGGAGTTACTGGTGCGAGGATTTTTGGCTAAGTTTCTCTTTCCTGACCAAAAAAGCTTGGTGAAAATCCTGATCTATTTAACGCTATCTTCCAGCCTTTTCTCTCTTCTGCACATGCCAGGTAATCTAGTCCAGTTTCTGGTTTACTTTATCTTGGGAGCTATCTTTGGCTTAGGCTATCTAGCCAAGAAGGACCTGCGCTATGCAATGGGCCTGCATCTGGCCAATAACCTCATTGCCTTTCTTCTCCTTGTCTTCTTTTAATAGAAAGAGCAAAATATCAGACAGCACTTCTAAAGTTAGACAGAAAAATCTAACAGCAGAAGTGTTTTTCTGTGGAATGGAGTTTAAATACCAAACTGCTTTTCTGGTTTCTCGAAAGTCAGCAGTTTCAAATAGTTGTGAAAGTGTTTTCCAGATGGTATAATGAGCTATCAAATGAAAAGAGGTTTACTTATGTCTAAAGTCCTATTAATTGTCAACCCTAGTTCGGGGGGCGAAAAAGCCAAGTCCTATGAAGACTTAGCAAGGGAAAAGCTGGCAAAATGTTTCGATGAGGTAGTGGTCAAGCATACTGAAAAAGGCGGAGACGCAGCAGCTTTTGCTAAGCAAGCGGCAGAAGACCATTATGATAGCGTCTTTGTCATGGGCGGCGATGGAACGGTCAATGAAGGAATCAGCGGTCTGGCTGAACTAGACTATCGTCCGACCTTTGGTTTCTTTCCACTTGGTACGGTCAATGACTTGGCACGTGCTCTCGGCATTCCCCTAGACGCTGAAGAAGCCATCCAAAATCTCGATATTAACAAAGTCAAGCCACTTGATATCGGCAAGATTAATGACCAGTACTTTATGAATGTGGTTGCCATTGGAACTATTCCTGAGTCAATCAACAATGTAGATTCTGAAGACAAGACCAAGTGGGGCAAGTTTGCCTACTTTATCTCTGGCTTCAAGCAATTGATGGATACTAGTTTTTACGAATTTCACTTAAAGATTGATGGAGAAGAGCGCACAATAAAGAGCAGTACCCTCTTGATTGGCTCTACCAACTCAATCGGAGGTTTCGAGAGTATTCTCCCTGAGGCCACTGTCAATGACGGCTTGCTCCACCTCTTGTACCTTAAGGATAAAAATCTCTTGGACACCTTGGTTTCTGTGCCGGATTTGATTTCGGGCAATGGAGAAGAAAGCGATAATATCGAGTATCTGACCTTCAAGGAAATCACAGTTGAGTTGGCTGACGATAAGGCAGAGCTCAGCGTCAACGTTGACGGAGATGAGGGCGACCAACTGCCAGTAACGATTCGTGTTTTGCCTTCTCACTTGAATGTGTATTGCTAATTATTTTGGAGAATTCAGAAAAGCTAGATGATATTTGCTTTATCTGTATTCCTTGCTAGTTTAGATTACAAAATCCCTCTTTCCGTATTTTGGAAAGAGGGGTTCTTTGTCCTATAAACCGTAATTATAGTCGTCATCCTGCATGGCTTCAACTTCGCCTAGCAGGTAGCCGTTACCCACTTGGGAGAAGAAGTCATGGTTGGAAGTACCAGTTGAGATGCCGTTCATGACGATAGGATTGACATCGTCCGCTGAGTCTGGGAAGAGAGGATCTTGTCCCAGATTCATCAGAGCCTTGTTGGCATTGTAGCGCAGGAAGGTCTTGACCTCTTCGGTCCAGCCGACTGTGTCATATAGGCTTTCAGTGTAGCCTTCTTCATTTTCATAGAGGGTGTAGAGCAGGTCGTACATCCACTCTTTGAGTTTGTTCTGCTCGTCTTCTGGAAGCTCGTTAAAGGCCAGCTGGAACTTATAGCCGATATAGGTTCCGTGGACAGATTCATCACGGATGATGAGCTTGATAATCTCAGCAACGTTGGCCAGTTTGTTATTACCCAGATAGTAGAGCGGAGTAAAGAAACCAGAGTAGAAGAGGAAGGTTTCCAAGAAAACGCTGGCTATTTTCTTTTCCAGTGCTGTACCGTTCAGGTAAATTTCGTTGATAATCTCTGCTTTCTTTTGCAGGTATGGATTGGTGTTGGTCCAGGCAAAGATTTCATCAATTTCTGACTTGGTGTTGAGCGTAGAAAAGATAGAAGAGTAAGACTTGGCGTGAACGGACTCCATAAATTGGATGTTGTTGAAGACAGCTTCTTCGTGAGCTGTGCGGACATCCTTACGTAGGGCATCCACACCAGATTCAGACTGGAGTGTATCCAGCAGGGTTAGGCCACCGAAGACCTTGCCGACCAGGTCTTTTTCCTTGTGGGATAGCTTTCTCCAGTCATCCAGGTCATTGGATAGGGGAATCCGCGTATCCAGCCAGAATTGCTCAGTCAGTTTTTCCCAAGTGGACTTATCGATGACATCTTCGATAGCGTTCCAGTTAATGGCTTTGTAGTAAGTTTGCATTCTTTCTCCTTTAGTAGATGGTACGACCTGATGTGGTATCAGCTATCACTTCTTGGATACCGTCCCAATCTTCCACGATTTTACCTTCCTGTCCATGATGGGGAAGGTAAAATTGTGACATGGTCGAATTTCCTTTTCTTTCTTCTAAAATCTCTTGTTAGATCACACAGCTTTCACAATGGTTAGCACCTACTTCGCCACCATCATCAGTGAAGGTACGGACGTAGTAGATGGACTTGATACCCTTGTTGAAGGCGTAGTTACGCAGGATAGAAAGGTCGCGGGTTGTTTGCTTGCTTTCTTTTTTCCACTCGTAGAGGCCTTTAGGAATATCGCTGCGCATAAAGAGAGTCAGGGAAAGACCTTGGTCTACGTGCTCAGTTGCGGCTGCATAGACATCGATAACCTTGCGCATGTCCATGTCATAGGCGCTGGTGTAGTAAGGAATAGTCTCCGTTGACAGACCAGCAGCAGGATAGTAGATCTTACCGATTTTCTTTTCTTGACGTTCTTCGATCCGTTGAGTAATTGGGTGAATTGAAGCAGAAACATCATTGATGTAGCTGATAGAGCCATTTGGTGCAACAGCTAGGCGGTTTTGGTGGTAGAGGCCATCAGCCTTGACCTTGTCGCGCAACGCTGCCCAATCCTCTGCAGACGGGATAAAGATGACTGCGAAGAGTTCTTTGACACGGTCAGACTTAGGTACAAATTCACCCGTCAGGTATTTGTCAAAGTAAGTGCCATTAGCATAGTCAGATTTTTCAAAGTTATGGAAGGTTACGCCACGCTCGCGAGCGATATTGTTAGACTCAACCAAGGTCCAGTAGTTCATAAGCATGAAGTAGATGCTGGTGAACTCTACAGCTTCCGCTGATCCATAGTCAATCAATTGCTGCGCCAAATAGCTGTGCAGTCCCATAGCTCCCAAACCAAAGGTGTGCGCCAGACTATTACCGTTGTCGATAGATGGCACAGCTGTGATGTGTGAGCTGTCTGTGACAAAGGTCAAAGCGCGTGTCATAGTTCGGATGGATTTTCCGAAGTCAGGCGAAGTCATCATGTTGACAACGTTGGTAGACCCTAAGTTACATGACACATCTGTTCCTAGGTGAAGATACTCTTGCGCATCATTCAAAAGGCTAGGCTCTTGTACCTGCAGGATTTCAGAGCAAAGGTTACTCATGACGATTTTACCGTCGATTGGATTGGAACGGTTAGCTGTATCAATGTTTACGACATAAGGATAGCCAGATTCTTGTTGAAGTTTGGAAATTTCTGTTTCCAAATCACGGGCCTTGATTTTGGTCTTAGTGATATTTGGATTAGCGACCAACTCATCGTATTTTTCAGTGATGTCAAGGTAGGCAAATGGCACTCCATACTCGCGTTCAACAGAATATGGGCTGAAGAGGTACATTTCTTCATTCTTGCGCGCTAATTCATAGAACTTATCCGGAATGACAACACCGAGTGAGAGGGTTTTAACCCGAACTTTTTCGTCGGCATTTTCTTTCTTAGTAGAAAGGAAGGCGATGATATCTGGGTGGAAGACATTGAGGTAAACAACCCCAGCTCCCTGACGTTGGCCCAGCTGGTTAGAGTAAGAGAAACTGTCCTCAAAGAGTTTCATAACAGGCACAACGCCAGACGCAGCTCCTTCATAGCCCTTGATAGGTGCTCCGGCTTCCCGCAGATTGCTGAGGGAAATACCGACCCCACCTCCGATACGAGACAATTGCAGGGCAGAGTTGATGGAGCGGCCGATTGAGTTCATGTCATCTGTTACTTGGATGAGGAAGCAGGACACCAATTCACCGCGACGAGCACGACCAGCGTTGAGGAAGCTTGGTGTCGCCGGTTGGTAGCGCTGGTGGATAATTTCATTGGCAATATCCTTGGCAATGGCTTCATCTCCGTTGGCAAAGTAGAGGGCGTTGAAGAGTACCCGATCTTCCATGCTTTCCAGATAGTATTCACCATCATTGGTCTTCAATGCATACTGGTTGTAGAACTTATAAGCAGCCATGAAAGATTTAAACTTGAAATCTTGAGCATGGATGAAAGCAGTCAGCTCCTCGATGTATTCTGGAGAATAGAGCTGGATAAATTCCTTTTCTAAATAGTTTTCTTCTATTAAATACTCAATCTTTTCTGTAATAGAAGAAAATTGCTTGGTGTTCGGCTCAACATTTTCCTTAAAGAAAGCCTCCAGAGCTTCTTTATCCTTATGGAGCATAATCTGTCCGTTAATCGGACGGTTGATTTCGTTGTTGAGTCGGAAGTATGTCACATCCTCTAAATGTTTGAGTCCCATGTTTTCCCTTTTCTATATAAATAAGATAATTAGCTAGCGGAAAAATATCCGCCTTACAAAAGAAACGGCTCCTATGAGCATAGGAGCTGCAGTTTGCCCTGATAATATGTCTTTTAGTTTATCTCCCGATCAAGGCGCGCTGCCCTCAAAATAAACTACATTAAGACAGTTTTTTCAATTTACCAGGTTGGAAACCAGAAAATGCCTCAGTTGCTGTCTGAATCACAGGAGCAGCATTGAAACCGAGATCTTTGACATGGTCAATAAATTCTGGCTGTTCGTCCAAATTGATTTCGCGGTATTCTACATGATTAGTATCTAAGAAGCGCTTGGTCATTTTGCACTGAACGCAGTTGTTTTTTGAGTAAATAGTTACCATTAAAGATTCCTCTAAACTTTCTTTTTTTCTTTTAAATAAATACGAACCTAGTATATCTAAAAGCAAATAGAATGTCAATAGTTTTGAACTAAATATTGTGTGACATTTTGTTATAGGATAGATTGGAATACAATATATAGTGTTTATGTGAACAATGAAAAGGAGTGAAAAATTGCAGAAAGGGAGCAAAATGCTGATGCGGCAATGCTTAAACAAGTCTTAAAACTTTAGACAAATGACTGGTAGCTTTTCTTCCCAAAAACCAAAATCCAATATCTTGTGTTACAAAATTTAGGGAATCACTAGGAGGAGTGGAGGGGGAGTTTATATTCTTAATTTATGGAAATTAACTACTATAAAAATAAGAAATTTATGATTGAAAACTTGGTGGAAGCCATTTTTGAATAAAGCTTGAGGAATGTAGGATTTTGCTCGAAAATTTCCTCTTCAGTATAATAAGAAGAGTTTTCACTTCCTAAGAAATATTTTGTAAGCGGGCCATAAAATTCTTGAAAAAGATTTCAAAAGGTGATATAATATCAACTTGTAAGGGTTATCACAATAACTCAAAAAGAATTATTTAAAAGGAGAGTCTAACTATGGCTTCTAAAGATTTCCACATTGTAGCAGAAACAGGTATTCACGCACGTCCAGCAACTTTGTTGGTTCAAACTGCTAGCAAATTCGCTTCAGATATCACGCTTGAATACAAAGGTAAATCAGTAAACCTGAAATCAATTATGGGTGTTATGAGTCTTGGTGTAGGTCAAGGTGCAGACGTAGTTATCTCAGCTGAAGGTGCAGATGCAGACGATGCCATCGCTGCAATCTCCGAAACAATGGAAAAAGAAGGATTGGCTTAATATGACAGAAATGCTTAAAGGAATTGCAGCATCTGACGGTGTTGCCGTTGCTAAGGCATATCTATTAGTTCAACCGGATTTATCATTTGAGACTGTTTCAGTCGAAGATACGAATGCAGAAGAGGCTCGTTTGGATGCAGCTCTTGAAGCTTCACAGAACGAGCTTTCTGTTATCCGTGAGAAAGCAGTAGATAGCCTTGGTGAGGAAGCCGCTCAGGTATTTGACGCTCACTTAATGGTACTTGCTGACCCTGAAATGGTTGGGCAAATCAAAGAAACAATCCGTGCGAAAAAGACCAATGCAGAAGCTGGTCTGAAAGAAGTAACGGACATGTTTATCACTCTCTTTGAAAACATGGACGACAATCCATATATGCAAGAGCGTGCGGCAGATATCCGCGACGTGACAAAACGTGTTCTTGCTAACCTTTTGGGCAAGAAATTGCCAAACCCAGCGTCTATCAATGAAGAATCAGTTGTCATTGCTCATGACTTGACTCCTTCTGATACAGCACAGCTGGATAAGAAATTCGTTAAAGCTTTTGTAACCAATATCGGTGGCCGGACAAGCCACTCTGCTATCATGGCTCGTACGCTTGAAATCGCAGCAGTATTGGGAACTAATAATATTACTGAGCTTGTAAAAGACGGCGATGTGATTGCAGCTAACGGTATCACTGGTGAAGTAATTATCAATCCAACTGAAGAACAAATCGCAGCATTCAAGGCAGCTGGTGAGGCTTATGCTAAGCAAAAAGCTGAATGGGAATTGCTTAAAGATGCTCAGACTGTGACTGCAGATGGCAAGCACTTCGAATTGGCTGCCAACATCGGTACGCCAAAAGATGTTGAAGGTGTCAATGCTAACGGTGCAGAAGCAGTTGGTCTTTATCGGACTGAGTTCCTTTATATGGATTCTCAAGACTTCCCGACAGAAGATGAGCAGTATGAAGCATACAAGGCTGTGCTTGAAGGAATGAATGGAAAACCAGTTGTTGTTCGGACTATGGACATCGGTGGAGATAAGGAGCTTCCTTACTTTGATATGCCGCATGAAATGAACCCATTCCTTGGTTTCCGTGCTTTGCGTATCTCTATCTCTGAAACTGGTGATGATATGTTCCGTACACAAATCCGCGCTCTCTTGCGTGCTTCTGTACATGGACAATTGCGCATCATGTTCCCAATGGTAGCCCTTCTGACAGAATTCCGCAAAGCTAAAGCGGTTTATGACGAAGAGAAAGCTAAGCTGCAGGCTGAAGGCGTTGCAGTAGCAGACAATATCCAAGTGGGTATCATGATTGAAATCCCAGCAGCAGCTATGCTAGCGGATCAATTTGCCAAGGAAGTAGATTTCTTCTCAATCGGTACCAACGACTTGATCCAGTACACTATGGCAGCTGACCGGATGAATGAACAAGTCTCTTACCTCTATCAACCTTACAACCCATCTATCCTTCGCTTGATTAACAATGTTATCAAGGCAGCTCATGCTGAAGGCAAGTGGGCAGGTATGTGTGGAGAAATGGCCGGCGACCAAACTGCGGTACCATTGCTCGTAGGTATGGGCTTGGATGAATTCTCTATGAGTGCGACTTCTGTTCTTCGGACTCGTAGCCTCATGAAGAAGCTGGATACGAAGAAGATGGAAGAACTGGCTCAGCGTGCACTGACTGAATGTGCAACGATGGAAGAAGTTCTTGAGCTTGAAAAAGAATATCTTGACTTCGATTAATCTGAAAAATTAAGATCAGGGAAATTTTCCTGGTCTTTTTTAGTTTTCTTCAGGGGCATAGTGAAGCTTGTACAGAAAGTTGAAATCAAAGAAAACAGAAAATAAGCAGTTCTAATATGAACAAAATTTAATAATCTATCTTAATTGTGAAAAAATTCTTTAAATTCATAACTTTTGGTTGAAATTTTCAGAAAATTTGGTAAAATAATATTTAATAATATTTTGGAGGGGACAAGTGACACAATATAAAAACTATATAAATGGAGAGTGGAAAGTTTCTGAAAATGAAATTACCATCTCATCTCCTATCAACAATGAGATTTTAGGAACTGTGCCTGCCATGACTCAGTCAGAGGTTGACTATGCGATGACAAGCGCTCGTGCGGCTTTGCCAGCTTGGCGAGCTCTTTCAGCAGTTGAACGTGCAGCTTATTTGCATAAAGTTGCGGATATTTTGGACCGTGATCAGGAGAAGATTGGTGAAATCCTTGCTAAAGAAGTTGCCAAGGGGATCAAAGCGGCAGTCGGAGAGGTAGTCCGGACAGCAGACTTGATTCGCTATGCGGCTGAAGAGGGGATTCGTATCCACGGTCAGGTTATGGAAGGCGGTGGCTTTGAAGCTGCCAGCAAGAAAAAACTAGCTGTGGTCCGTCGTGAGCCTGTAGGAGTTGTATTGGCTATTGCGCCATTCAACTATCCAGTTAATCTGTCTGGTTCTAAGATTGCTCCTGCCCTTATCGGCGGAAATGTCGTGATGTTTAAGCCACCTACTCAAGGTTCAATCTCTGGTTTGCTCTTGGCTCAGGCTTTTGCTGAGGCTGGTCTGCCTGCTGGTGTTTTCAATACCATCACAGGACGTGGTTCAGAAATCGGGGATTACATCATTGAGCATAAGGAAGTAAACTACATTAACTTTACTGGCTCCACTCCAATTGGTGAACGCATCGGTAAGTTAGCTGGTATGCGTCCAATTATGCTTGAATTGGGTGGTAAGGATGCTGCAGTTGTGCTAGAAGATGCTGACTTGGAGCATGCAGCTAAGCAGATTGTTGGTGGGGCATACAGCTATTCCGGCCAGCGCTGTACGGCTATTAAACGTGTCATTGTTATGGAGAGCGTAGCAGATAAATTAGCGGCGCTGATTAAGGCAGAGGTAGAGAAACTGACGGTTGGTGATCCCTTTGATAATGCGGATATCACACCAGTCATTGATAATGCATCAGCAGATTTCATCTGGGGCTTGATTGAAGATGCTCAAGAAAAGGGAGCGTCAGCCTTGACAGAAATCAAACGTGAAGCAAATCTCATTTGGCCTGCCTTGTTTGACCATGTGACACTGGATATGAAATTAGCTTGGGAAGAGCCATTTGGTCCTGTTCTTCCAATTATTCGCGTGACTTCCGTTGAAGAGGCTATCCAAATCTGTAACCAGTCAGAATTTGGTCTTCAATCTTCAGTCTTTACAAATGATTTCCCTAAAGCATTTGAAATTGCTGAGAAGCTGGAAGTGGGTACTGTACACATCAATAACAAGACTCAACGTGGTCCAGATAACTTCCCATTCCTTGGTGTTAAGGGATCTGGAGCAGGAGTGCAAGGGATTCGTTACAGTATCGAAGCGATGACACAAGTGAAATCCATCGTGTTTGATGTGAAATAATGAGAAAGGCGGCTTTGTGCGGCCTTTTTTCTTACCTTGATGAACTTGTAAATCTAATAAGATTAACGCATGATTTGATAAGAATTAATCATTTATATGTTTAATTGCTTATTATTTTAAAATGTAAATTTACATATTGGTCTATATCTTTATGAAAATTTTCATCTTTTTCTTGTTTTTGATAGCTCCTATATTTAGTGAAAAAGGAATTAAAAGATATCGAGAGGCACAAAATGCAGTGTTTTCTCTCTCATTTATTACTAATTTCAGCTAATGTTCGGTTTTAGTAATTTTCCGTAAGGATATTTGAAATTTACTTGAAAAAGAGATAAAAATAATGTAGAATAGTATTATAGAAAACGCTTACAAATAGAAAGGTGATCGCATGGATAAGAACGAAGCATTAAGAACCTTTACAACAGGTGAAAACTTTCATTTACAGCATTATCTAGGGGCGCATCAGGATGAAGTGGACGGCAAGTCTGGCTACTCTTTCCGCGTTTGGGCGCCTAATGCTCAGAGTGTCCATTTGATTGGAGATTTCACCAATTGGTATGAAGAGCAGATTCCTATGGTCCGAAATGAAGCGGGTGTTTGGGAAGTCTTCACAGAGCTACCTAAGGAAGGAGATATTTACAAGTACAATATCAAGCGCAGCAGCGGTCAGGAAATTTTGAAAATTGATCCGTTGGCTATTTATCTGGAAGAACGTCCGGGAACGGGAGCAGTTATTCGCAGCATTCCCGAGAAGAAGTGGAAAGACGGTCTTTGGCTGGCACGCCGGAAGCGTTGGGGCTTCTTCTCTCGGCCGGTCAATATCTATGAAGTGCATGCCGGATCGTGGAAACGCAATGAAGACGGCAGTCCTTATAGCTTTGCCCAGTTAAAAGAAGACTTGATTCCTTATCTGGTGGAGATGAACTACACACATGTGGAATTCATGCCGCTTATGGCTCATCCGCTGGGACTTAGCTGGGGCTATCAGCTTATGGGCTACTTCGCCTTTGAGCATACCTATGGCACACCTGAGGAATTTCAAGACTTTGTCGAAGAATGTCACTTGAACAATATTGGGGTCATTGTGGACTGGGTACCAGGTCACTTCACTATTAATGATGATGCTCTGGCCTACTATGACGGGACACCGACTTTCGAGTATCAGGATCACGACCGGGCTCATAACTATGGCTGGGGTGCTCTCAACTTTGATTTGGGCAAGAATCAGGTTCAGTCCTTCTTGATTTCCAGTATAAAATTCTGGATTGATTTCTATCATTTGGACGGGATTCGGGTTGATGCTGTCAGCAATATGCTCTATCTGGACTATGACAGCGGTCCATGGCAGCCAAATAAAGATGGCGGTAATCGCAATTATGAAGGTTATTACTTCCTGCAACGCCTCAATACGGTCATTAAGCTAGCCCATCCTGATGTCATGATGATTGCAGAGGAAAGCTCCTCAGAGACCAAGATTACTGGCATGAAAGAGCTGGGTGGTCTTGGATTTGACTACAAGTGGAATATGGGCTGGATGAATGATATCCTACGCTTCTACGAGGAAGATCCGATTTATCGTAAGTACGATTTTAATCTAGTGACCTTTAGCTTTATGTACGCTTTCTCTGAAAACTTCCTCCTGCCATTCTCGCATGATGAAGTGGTTCATGGCAAGAAGAGTCTCATGCACAAGATGTGGGGTGACCGTTACAATCAATTTGCAGGGCTCCGCAACTTGCTGACCTATCAAATCTGCCATCCGGGCAAGAAACTGCTCTTTATGGGCTCAGAATTTGGTCAGTTCCTAGAATGGAAGTCAGAAGAGCAGCTAGAATGGTCTAATCTGGACGATCAGATGAACAAGAAGATGCAGGGCTTTACTGCTACGCTCAATGCTTTCTATAAAGACAATCGTCCGCTTTGGGAAATTGATCTGAGCTACGATGGCATTGAAATCATTGATGCGGATAATACCGATCAAAGTGTCCTCTCCTTTATCCGTAAGACAGAAAAAGGAGATATGTTAGTTTGTGTATTTAATATGGCGCCGGTAGAGCGGAAGAACTTTACCATTGGTGTTCCTGTGGCAGCCATTTATGAAGAGGTATGGAACACTGAATTAGAAGAATGGGGAGGTGTTTGGAAGGAACATAACGAAACAGTTCAGTCTCAAGAAGGACTTTGGAAAGATTATCCACAGACCTTGACCTTTACCTTGCCGGCTCTTGGAGCCAGCATCTGGAAGATCAAGCGTCGGATTGCTCGTAAAAATGTTAAAAAAGATTCCACAAAGGAGTAATAGTCTATGAAGAATGAAATGCTAGCTTTGATTCTTGCCGGCGGGCAAGGAACTCGTCTTGGAAAGCTCACACAGAGTATCGCAAAACCTGCGGTACAGTTTGGCGGTCGCTATCGTATTATTGACTTCGCCTTGTCTAACTGTGCCAACTCCGGTATTCATAATGTCGGTGTCATTACTCAGTACCAACCACTCGCTCTGAACAGTCATATCGGAAATGGTTCTAGCTGGGGGCTCGATGGTATTAACTCAGGCGTGTCCATTCTTCAGCCTTATTCTGCGAGCGAAGGAAATCGTTGGTTTGAAGGTACCAGCCATGCGATTTACCAAAATATCGACTATATCGACAGCATCAATCCTGAATATGTCCTGATTTTGTCTGGGGATCATATCTACAAGATGGACTATGATGACATGCTTCAGTCTCACAAGGACAACAATGCCAGCTTGACAGTAGCCGTTCTGGATGTGCCTCTCAAAGAAGCCAGCCGTTTTGGCATCATGAATACAGATGCTAATAATCGGATTGTTGAATTTGAAGAAAAACCAGAAAATCCTAAGTCAACCAAGGCTTCTATGGGGATTTATATCTTTGACTGGCAGCGTCTGCGCAATATGCTAGTAGCTGCTGAAAAGAGCAATGTGGATATGTCTGACTTTGGTAAGAATGTTATCCCTAACTACCTTGAATCTGGCGAAAGCGTTTATGCTTATGATTTTGAAGGCTATTGGAAAGACGTTGGTACGGTAGAATCTCTCTGGGAAGCCAACATGGAATACATCAGCCCAGAAAATGCTCTGGATAGCCGCAATCGTCGCTGGAAGATTTATTCTCGCAACTTGATTTCTCCGCCAAACTTCATCAGTGAAAATTCCCATGTAGAAGATTCGCTGGTCGTTGATGGCTGTTTCGTTGACGGTACAGTAAAACACTCTATTCTTTCTACTGGTGCTCAGGTCAAAAAGGGCGCAGTCATTGAAGACTCTGTCATCATGAGTGGAGCTGTTATTGGCAAAGACGCTAAGATCAAGCGGGCCATTATCGGCGAAGGTGCTATCATCTCTGATGGTGTAGAGATTGATGGTACAGAGGAAGTATATGTTGTCGGATATAACGAGAAAGTGGGGGTACCAAAAGATGAAGATTGATAAATACTCAGCAATTTTAGGAAACACAGTCGGCTTCCATGATATGTCAACTCTGACAAATCATCGTCCAGTAGCCAGCTTACCATTCGGTGGGAAATACCGCTTGATTGACTTCCCGCTTTCAAGTCTTGCCAATGCTGGTATCCGCAGTGTCTTTGGTATCTTCCAGCAGGACAATATCAGCTCTGTCTTTGACCATATTCGTTCAGGCCGCGAGTGGGGTCTGTCTACTTTGCTTAGCCACTATTACCTGGGAATCTACAATACCCGTGTAGAAAGCTCTACAGTCGGTGAGGAATACTATGATCAGCTATTGACCTACCTGAAACGTTCTGGTTCCAACCAAACAGTTGCACTTAACTGTGATATCTTGGTTAATATTGACCTCAATCAAGTTTTCCATTTGCACAATACAACAGAACAGCCGATTACAGTTGTCTATAAGAAATTGCACAAGGAAAATATCTCAGATGTAAATGCTGTCCTAGATATTGATGAGACAGACCATGTCAGAGGGCATAAACTCTTTGATGGCCGAGAAGATGCTGAGCTCTTCAATATGTCCACAGACATCTTTGTGGTAGATACTCCATGGCTGATTGAAAAACTGGAAGAAGAAGCTAAGAAAGAGCATCCGCAAAAACTGCGCTATGTCCTGCGTGATTTAGCAACTCAGGAAGGGGCATTTGCCTACGAATATACAGGCTATCTGGCGAATATCTATTCTGTAGAGACCTACTACAGATCCAATATCGATATGCTTGAAAGTAAGAAATTCTACTCTCTCTTCAGTCCGAATCAAAAGATTTACACCAAGGTTAAGAATGAAGAGCCAACTTACTATGCTAAGTCTTCAAAAGTATCTCGCTCCCAGTTTGCGTCAGGAAGCATTGTGGAAGGTGAGGTCATCGATTCTGTGATTTCACGGAATACCAAGATTAAGACTGGAAGCAGTGTCAAACACAGTGTTCTCTTCCCTCGAGTGAAGGTTGGGGAAAAAGCAACTGTCGAGTATGCGATTGTGGACAAGGGTGTTGAAATTGGCGAAGGAGTGGTGATTCGCGGAACAGCAGAAGACCCAATCGTAGTCAAGAAGGGCCAAAAAGTTACAGAGGACATAATTCGATGAAGATTTTATTTGCAGCAGCAGAAGGAGCCCCATTTTCTAAGACAGGTGGTTTGGGAGACGTTATCGGCGCTCTCCCCAAATCTCTGGTCAAGGCTGGCCATGAAGTTGGTGTCATTCTGCCTTACTATGACATGACCCATGCCAAATTTGGCGATCAGGTGGAAGACCTTTTCTACTTTGAAGTCAGTGTTGGCTGGCGTCGTCAGTATGCTGGAGTCAAAAGGCTGGTCTTGAACGGTGTATCTTTCTATTTTATAGACAATCAGCATTATTTCTTCCGCGGCCATGTTTATGGAGACTTTGATGATGGTGAGCGCTTTGCTTACTTCCAGTTAGCAGCGGTAGAATTAATGGAGCGGATTGATTTCATTCCGGATGTTCTGCATGTTCACGATTATCATACGGCTATGATTCCTTTCTTGGTTAAGGAAAAATACCATTGGATTCAAGCATATCAGAATATCAAGACTGTCTTGACCATCCATAATCTGGAGTTCCAAGGTCAATTCCCTGACAGTATGCTTTGGGAACTGTTTGGTGTAGGCTATGAGCGCTATGCAGACGGAACTCTGCGTTGGAATGACTGTCTCAACTGGATGAAGGCTGGTATTCTCTATGCGGACCGAGTGACAACTGTATCACCAAGCTATGCAGGTGAAATCCGTACACCAGAATTTGGTTGCAATTTGGATCAAATCCTTCGGATGGAGTCCGGTAAGCTGGTCGGAATTGTCAACGGTATTGATACAGATATCTATAATCCAGAAACGGATCCGCTGCTAGCCCACCACTTTGACAAATCTGACTTATCTGGTAAACTAGAAAACAAGCGGGATTTGCAAGAGCGAGTTGGTCTACCTGTGCGTGACGATGTGCCGGTTGTTGGGATTGTTTCCCGTCTGACCCGTCAGAAAGGCTTTGATTTGGTAGTGGAAGAGCTGCACAATCTCCTCCAGGAAGATGTGCAGATTATCCTCTTGGGAACAGGCGATCCAGCTTTTGAGCAGGCTTTTGCTTGGTTTGGTCATGCCTATCCTGATAAGCTTTCAGCTAATATTCTTTTTAATGTGACCTTGGCTCAGGAGATCTATGCTGCCAGCGATATTTTCCTCATGCCAAGCCGTTTCGAGCCTTGTGGACTGTCACAAATGATGGCTATGCGCTACGGAACCTTGCCTTTGGTGCATGAAGTGGGCGGTCTGCGTGATACCGTAGAGCCTTACAATGCCTATACAGGACAGGGAACTGGCTTTAGCTTCAATAACTTTTCTGGCTACTGGCTGACTTGGACCTTCAAGGAAGCACTCAGGCTTTATGTCGATGACAAGGAAGCTTGGAAATCTCTGCAAGAGCAGGCGATGGAGAGAGACTTCTCTTGGGATACAGCTAGCCAGGCTTACAGTGATTTATATCAATCACTGCTGTAACATTTACTTTGGAATCAGTATAAGAAAATCCTCTCTTGCCCATGGGACAAGGGAGGATTTCTGTGAGAATTACATTTTTATATATTATCATACTGTATTGGAGCCCCTGTTTTTAGCTTGTGGCTGAAGTGAGTGCTTCCCATCTTGATTGAAAAAAAGTATTTCTACGTTTAAATCTGCTTCCCGCTATTAAGAAAGGGAGATAACCATCCACTATGGAACTAACAAAAGAACGTTTTATTAGAGATTTTAAAGATATTCTACATGAAAGACAGCTGATTAAGGTTGCTGATGCGACTTCAGTGGAGCTCTTTCAGGCTTTGGCCAGCACTGTCCGCAAGTATATCACGCCCCTGTGGCTGGAGCGCCGCAATCAGTTGATTGAGCAGCAGCAAAAGACAGCTTATTACTTTTCTATCGAGTTTCTTCCAGGACGCATGCTGGAAACCAATCTGCTCAACTTAGGTATCCTTGATACGGTCAAGGAAGGCTTTGCCGAGTTGGGAGTTGACTTTGAGGATGTTAAGAATGCTGAGTATGACATGGCCTTGGGCAATGGCGGTCTGGGCCGCTTGGCGGCTGCCTTTATGGACTCGCTGGCAACCACTGGCTATCCAGGATTTGGAAATGGGATTCGCTATCGCTATGGCCTCTTTAAGCAACGCATCGTAGATGGCTATCAGGTAGAAATTCCTGATGCTTGGTTTGGCAGTCTAGGCAATGTCTGGGAGACCCGTAAGGACCATGATACTGTTGATGTTAAAATCTTCGGAAATGTTTCCCTCCATGCCAATGAAAAAGGTCGGATTGTGCCTCTTTATGAGAATTCTAAAACCTTGCGGGCCGTTCCTTACGATGTGCCGCAGATTGGCTTTGGCAATGATAATGTCAATAATCTCCGGCTTTGGGATGTTGAAATTCCAGAGGAGTATGAACTGGACTATCCGACCATTGAAGCTCGTCGCCGGGTGCAAGACATCACTGCCATTCTCTATCCAGACGACTCTAGCTACGAAGGAAAAGAGCTGCGCTTGATCCAGGAATACTTCATGACCAGTGCAGGTCTGCAGACCATTATCAAATCCTACCTCAAGCAAGGTCGTCCGCTCAAGGATATTCATGAGAAGGTCTCAGTCCATATCAACGATACCCACCCAGCGGTTGCACCGGCTGAATTTATGCGTCTCTTGGTGGATGAGTACGACCTGGAATGGGCAGATGCTTGGAATGCTACGGTTAAAACCATGAGCTATACCAACCATACCATTCTGTCTGAGGCCTTGGAAAAATGGGATGCAGAGCTCTTTAAGAATGTCCTGCCGCGGGTTTATCAGATTATCCTAGAAATTGACAACCGCTATGTAGCTGAAATGGCTGGGCGTGGCCTTGATCCGCAAGTCATCGAAAACACTCGGATTGTCAAGGACAATCAAATCCACATGGCTCACTTGGCTATCATTGGTGGTCATTCAATCAATGGTGTTGCTAAACTCCACACCGAACTGCTCAAAGAAGACACCTTGCGTGATTTCTACAGCATTTACCCAGAGAAGTTTAATAACAAAACCAACGGGATTATCCAGCGCCGCTGGCTGCAAATTGCGGACCAGCCTCTGTCAGCTGAGATTGATAAGCTGATTGGTCAGGGTTGGAGAAGTGATATCCATGAGCTGCGTAAGCTTTTGGAATTCAAGGATAATCAGCAAGTGCTGGGCGATTTCTACCGAGTGAAGCAGGAAGCCAAGGCTCGACTGGCTGACTTCATCAAGGAATCAACAGGAGTGGAAGTCTCTACAGAAGCCATCTTTGATGTGCAGGTGAAACGCCTCCACGCTTATAAGCGTCAGCTGCTCAATCTGCTTCATATCATCAAGCTCTACTGGGACCTCAAGGACAATCCTGATAAGGATATGGTTCCTCGCGTCTTTATCTTCGGTGCCAAGGCTGCTCCAGGCTACCACTTTGCCAAGTCGGTCATCAAGCTGATCAATGAAGTGGCTAATCTGGTCAACAAGGATGAAAGCCTGCAAGGAAAACTCAAGGTTGTCTTCTTAGAAAACTACCGCGTCAGCCTGGCTGAGCTCATCATTCCAGCTGCGGATGTATCTGAGCAGATTTCTCTGGCTTCCAAGGAAGCATCTGGTACTTCCAACATGAAGTTTATGATGACAGGTGCCATTACCTTGGCTACTCTGGACGGAGCCAATATCGAAATCAAGGACGAGGTTGGTGACGACAACATTGTCATCTTCGGGATGGACAAGGACCAAGTTTACGAGCACTATGCACGCCATGATTATTACTCACGCGGTGTCTATGAGAGCAATCCAGACATTCGTCGAGTGGTCGATACCTTTGTCAATGGCACCATTCCAAACGTCCGTGAAGAAGGCTCAGAAATCTACGAAGCCCTCATCACCCACAATGATGAATACTTCCTCTTGGAAGACTTCCATGCCTATGTAGAAGCTCAAGAGAAGATTGATGCTCTCTATCGTGACAAAAAAAATGGGCCCGCATGAGCTTAATCAACATCGCTACATCTGACAAGTTTACCTCAGACGATACCATTGAGCAATATGCCAAGGAAATCTGGAACTTGGAGAAATAATACTCTTCAGAAAACGTGAATATTGAGAGATTGGGACCTGGGTCTCAGTCTCTTTTACTATCTATCTACCATCTTGTCTAGAAATATGCTATAGTAGAGAAAGTATGAGAGTCTAACGTTTAGAAAAGCAGGGTAAGCAAGCATGAAAGACTACACCATTTTTTATCAACAATTAACAACTCCTTTTCGCAGTCGCCCTCAGTGGCTGAAAGGGCTGGTTTACTTCAATCGGGGAATGACCCTCTTCATACCTATTGTTTATGGTCTCGTTCTAATCAGTGCCTTTCTGACAGAAGGATGGAAAGGGCTGCTTGCTTTTTGCTTCCTGCCAGCTATCGGATTTGGCCTGTTGTCAGCTATTCGTAAACGACTGAATCAAGCACGCCCGTATGAAAAATGGGCTATTCAACCCTTGCTGGCCAAGGATACATCAGGCAAGTCCATGCCCAGCCGCCATGTCTTTTCGGCTACAGTGATTTCCATGTGCCTGCTCTACTTTTTCTGGTTGCCGGGGATCCTCTGCCTCTTGCTTTCAGCAGGGCTGGCTGTAGTGCGCGTGATTGGCGGAGTGCACTATCCAAAGGATGTGCTGGTCGGATATCTTTGCGGCATTTGTTGGGGAGCTTTACTCTTTTTACTATAAAAGGCTTGCTTTCAGCAGAGAGTAGACAAAGGACTTCCAGCTATATTATAATAGAAGCAGTAACAACCGTTTCGACACCAAGGATTGTTCCTTGTTGGCTCTAAAAAATATTTAAGGAGAAAACTATGTCAGAACCATTATTTCTACAGTCTGTGATGCAGGAGAAGATTTGGGGCGGCACCAAGCTGCGCGATGTCTTTGGCTATGAGATTCCCAGCGAACATGTAGGGGAGTACTGGGCTATCTCGGCTCATCCTAATGGTGTGTCAATCGTCAAGAACGGACGCTTTGCCGGTCAGAAGTTAGATGCGCTCTATGCCGAACACCGGGAGCTTTTTGGCAATCGTCCAGAACCTGTCTTTCCGCTTTTGACGAAGATTTTAGATGCCAATGACTGGCTCAGTGTT
This sequence comes from Streptococcus sanguinis, assembly GCF_026781265.1. Lineage (GTDB taxonomy): Bacteria > Bacillota > Bacilli > Lactobacillales > Streptococcaceae > Streptococcus > Streptococcus sanguinis_T. The sequence goes on along the minus strand of NZ_JAKUVC010000002.1, from coordinate 650,315 downwards.
CAGGTCCATCCTGATGATGCCTATGGACTGGAGCACGAAGGGGAGCTTGGTAAGACTGAATGCTGGTATGTCATTGCTGCAGACGAAGGAGCAGAGATTATTTATGGTCATAATGCCAAGAGTAAGGAAGAGCTGCTCCAGCAGATTGAGAGCAAGGACTGGGACCATCTCCTGACTAAAATCCCAGTTAAGGCTGGCGATTTCTTCTATGTACCAAGTGGCACCATGCATGCCATTGGCTCAGGGATTCTGATTTTGGAGACTCAGCAGTCCAGTGACACAACCTACCGTGTCTATGACTTTGATCGCAAGGACGATGCTGGCAATCTTCGTGAGCTGCATTTAGAGCAGTCGATTGACGTTCTGACTATCGGTGAGCCAGCCAATAGCCGTCCTGTTACCATTCAGGCAGATAGTTTGACTTCTACTCTTTTGGTGGCCAATGACTTCTTTGCTGTTTACAAGTGGGATATCGCTGGTTCGGTTAATTTTAAAAAGACAGCAGACTATAGCTTGGTCAGTGTCTTGGAAGGTGTCGGTGAGCTAGAAGTTGGTGGAGCTGTCTACCAAATCGAAAAAGGAGAGCATTTCATCCTGCCTAGTGATGTTACAGAATGGACCTTGTCTGGGGATTTGCAGCTGATTGTCAGCCATCCATAATCATAGAAAATTCAAGAGCAAATAATCACTTTGCTCTTTTTTCTTTTAAAAATATAGGAAATAAGTAAAATTCTAGCTAGTTTCTTCTTATTTACATAGCAGAATAGTTTGTATGTTGATAATTATTTAATTGATTTTGGTAAAAAATTTTATATAACAAAAGAAAAAAACAAAAAACGCTTACAATGGTGGCAAAAGATTGACTATTCGATATTTTAGGAGTAAACTAAGGAAGTAATTTAAAAAATATTAAGGAGAAGTCATCATGAATTTAACATTTTTAGGACTTTGTTTTGCCTGCTTTGGCGTATCAATTGCTGAAGGTTTGATTATGAGTAATTTATTTAAGGCAGCGTCTCGTCAGCCAGAAATTATCGGTCAATTGAGAAGCCTCCTAATCTTGGGAATTGCCTTTGTCGAAGGTACTTTCTTTGTAACGCTGGCTATGGCCTTTGTTATCAAATAAGAAAGAATTCTCTTTAGAAAAGGGGGTGTCATCTGTTGGAAGAAAGTATCAATCCAACTATCAATGTCGGTCCTGTGACCTTTGATTTGACCCTGCTGGCCATGACCCTGCTGACGGTGCTTGTAACTTTTGGATTTGTTTATTGGGCAAGTCGAAAGATGACGATTAAGCCGTCACGAAAGCAGAATGCTCTGGAATCTGTCTATGACTTTGTCATGGATTTTACCAAGGGAAATATTGGCGAGCATTATATGAAGAATTATTCGCTCTTTCTATTCTCCCTCTTTCTTTTCGTAGTGGTGGCTAATAACTTGGGATTGATGGCTAAGGTTCAGACAACCAATGGCTTTAATCTCTGGACATCGCCGACAGCCAATCTCGCTTTTGACTTAGGATTCTCTCTTTTGGTGACGATTTTCTGTCATGTGGAAGGAGTCCGACGTCAAGGGATAAAAGGATATCTAAAAGGTTTTGTGACTCCGGGTATCATGACACCCATGAATATCTTGGAAGAATTTACCAATTTTGCTTCTCTAGCCTTGCGGATTTATGGAAACATTTTTGCAGGTGAGGTACTGGCTGGCTTGCTCCTCATGTGGGCAAATCAAGCGGCTTATTGGTATCCGATTGCCTTTATTATGAACATGGTTTGGACTGGTTTTTCCGTTTTTATCTCCTGTATCCAAGCCTATGTTTTTACCATGCTAACATCTATGTATCTTGGTAAAAAGATTAATGGTGAGGTAGAATAAAAAGAAAGGATAGAGAAAATGAATATAACCATAGGTGAAATTATTGGCAACTTTATCTTGATTGCCGGCTCCTTTCTTCTTTTAGTATTTCTCATTAAGAAGTTTGCTTGGGGCAATATTATCGGGATTTTAGATCAGCGTGCTCAAAAGATTTCAGACGATATTGACGGTGCGGAAGCGGCCCGTAAGAAAGCTGAAGACTTGGCGCAAAAGCGTGAGGAAGCTCTTGCAGGCAGTCGGGTCGAAGCAGTTTCTATCGTTGAGACAGCTAAGGAGACAGCTGAGAAGAACAAGGCTGGAATCCTAGCTGATGCAGCAGAAGAAGCAGGGCGCTTGAAGGCTAAAGCCAATCAGGAAATTGCCCAAAACAAGGCAGAGGCTATGAGCAGCATCAAAGGAGAAGTAGCTGATTTGACTGTGACTCTGGCCAGTAAGATTCTGAGCCAGGAGCTGGATAAGGAAGCTCAAAGCGAGCTCATTGACCGCTATATCAAACAGTTAGGAGATGCCTGATGGATAAGAAGCAATATGCAATCATTGAGAAATATGCTTTGCCTTTTGTTCAGACGGTCTTTGAAAAAGGTCAGCAAGAAGATGTTTTTGAAAAACTGAGTCAGATTAAGGCTGTTTTCGCGGAGACCGGCCTTGCTGACTTTTTGTCACATATCGGCATCAGTGACCATGAGAAAGAGAAGAGTCTGCGGCTCTTTCAAAACTCAGGCTCCCAGCTGCTTGATAATCTGATTGAAATCGTCATTCTCAATCATCGTGAGGACCTCTTTTATGAGATTGTGCTGGAGAGTCAGCACCAGCTTGAAAAGATCAGCAATGAGTTTGAGGTGACGCTGCGCTCTGTTCAGCCTTTGACAGCCAGTCAGAAGGAGAAGATTCGACCGGTTATTGAGCAGAAGATGGGCCTAAAAGTCCGCTCGCTCAAGGAAGAATTGGACAGCAGCTTGATTGGCGGCTTTGTCATCTCTGCCAATAACAAAACAATTGATGCAAGCATCAAACGTCAATTGCAAGTCGTAAAAGAAAAATTGAAATAGAAAGTGGTGTGAATTTTGGCGATTAACGCACAAGAAATCAGCGCTTTAATTAAGCAACAAATTGAAAATTTCCAGCCAAATTTTGACGTCACAGAAACAGGGGTCGTCACTTATATTGGTGATGGAATCGCGCGTGCTCATGGTCTGGATAAGGCTATGAGCGGAGAGCTGTTAATCTTTGAAAATGGCTCTTATGGTATGGCGCAAAATTTAGAGTCAACCGATGTTGGGATTATCATCTTGGGAGACTTTACAGACATTCGTGAGGGAGATACCATTCGCCGGACTGGCAAAATCATGGAAGTTCCTGTGGGCGAGGCCTTGATTGGGCGGGTTGTTGATCCGCTGGGTCGTCCTGTAGATGGACTTGGTGACATTGTCACGGATAAGACACGCCCGGTTGAAACACCAGCTCCGGGTGTCATGCAGCGTAAGTCAGTATCTGAGCCTTTGCAGACAGGTCTCAAGGCTATTGATGCCTTGGTTCCAATTGGCCGCGGCCAGCGGGAGCTGATTATCGGGGACCGTCAGACTGGGAAGACGACCATTGCCATTGATGCCATCCTGAACCAAAAAGGTCAGGATATGATTTGTATCTATGTGGCAATTGGTCAGAAAGAATCTACCGTTCGTACGCAGGTAGAAACGCTGCGTCAGTATGGTGCTTTGGACTATACGATTGTCGTGACAGCCTCTGCTTCACAGCCGTCGCCTTTGCTCTTCCTGGCGCCTTATGCTGGTGTAGCGATGGCAGAAGAGTTCATGTATAATGGCAAGCATGTTTTGATTGTCTATGATGACTTGTCCAAGCAGGCTGTGGCTTACCGTGAACTGTCTCTCCTGCTCCGTCGTCCGCCAGGCCGTGAGGCTTTTCCAGGAGATGTTTTCTATCTGCATAGCCGTCTCTTGGAGCGTTCAGCCAAGGTTTCTGATGAGTTGGGTGGTGGTTCGATTACAGCTCTGCCATTTATTGAAACGCAGGCAGGAGACATTTCAGCCTATATCGCGACCAACGTGATTTCAATCACTGATGGACAAATTTTCCTCAGCGATAGCTTGTTCAATGCTGGGGTACGTCCGGCCATTGATGCAGGTTCTTCTGTATCACGAGTTGGTGGCTCTGCCCAAATCAAGGCTATGAAGAAAGTAGCCGGAACCTTGCGTATCGACCTGGCTTCTTATCGGGAGCTTGAGGCCTTTACTAAGTTTGGTAGTGATTTGGATGCGGCAACGCAGGCCAAGCTCAATCGTGGCCGCAGGACTGTAGAAGTTTTGAAGCAGCCGATTCACGAGCCGCTGCCGGTTGAAAAGCAGGTAGTGATTCTCTATGCTTTGACCCATGGTTTTTTAGACAGTGTGCCAGTAGACGATATTCTGCGCTTTGAGTCAGAATTATTTGCCTATTTTGATGCACATCAAGAAAGCATTTATGAAACCATTCGGACAACGAAAGACCTTCCAAGTGAGGAAGTCTTGGATGCTGCCATTACTGAGTTTATAGACCAGTCTAGCTTCAAATAAGAATAGAGGTGTCAGATGGCAGTTTCATTAAATGATATTAAAAATAAAATTGCATCCACGAAAAATACCAGTCAAATCACCAATGCCATGCAGATGGTTTCTGCTGCTAAGCTGGGAAAATCTGAGGAAGCAGCTAAGAACTTTCAGGTCTATGCCCAGAAAGTGCGTAAGTTAGTTACAGATATGCTGCATGGCCACGAGGCTGAAAATGCTCATCATCACTCGATGTTAATCAGTCGGCCAGTTAAGAAATCAGCCTATATCGTCATTACTTCTGACCGCGGTCTGGTAGGTGGCTATAATGCGACCATCCTTAAGGCTTTGATGGAGCTGAAAGCTGAGTACCATCCAACTGGAGAGGACTTTGAAGTCATCTGTATCGGAAGTGTCGGTGCTGATTTCTTCCGAGCTCGGGGCATTCAGCCAGTTTATGAGCTGCGTGGCCTTGCAGACCAGCCTAGTTTTGATGAGGTCCGTAAAATTATTAGCAAGACCATTGAGATGTATCAGAATGAGCTCTTTGATGAGCTCTATGTCTGCTATAACCACCACGTCAACAGTCTGACCAGTCAGATGCGGGTGGAGCAGATGCTGCCAATCATTGACTTGGACCCTAATGAAGCTGATGAAGATTATACGCTGAATCTGGAACTGGAATCCAGTCGGGATTCTATCTTGGACCAACTGCTACCCCAATTTGCAGAGAGCATGATTTACGGTGCCATTATTGATGCCAAGACGGCGGAGAATGCTGCCGGTATGACTGCTATGCAGACAGCGACAGACAATGCTAAAAAGGTCATCAGTGATTTGACTATTCAGTATAACCGCGCTCGGCAGGCTGCCATTACGCAGGAAATTACTGAAATCGTGGCGGGTGCAAGTGCCCTAGAATAAGGCCACAAATGAATTAGAAATTAAACGAGGGAAAAAACATGAGCTCAGGCAAAATTGCTCAGGTTATCGGGCCGGTCGTAGACGTTGCGTTTGCTGCTGGAGACAAGCTACCTGAGATAAATAATGCACTTGTAGTCTATAAAAATGATGAGAAAAAATCAAAAATCGTCCTTGAAGTAGCTCTTGAGCTTGGTGACGGTGTGGTGCGGACCATTGCCATGGAGTCGACTGATGGCTTGACGCGTGGTTTGGAGGTCTTGGATACTGGCCGTCCGATTTCTGTGCCAGTCGGCAAGGAAACTCTGGGCCGGGTGTTCAATGTCCTAGGAGACACTATTGACTTGGATGCGCCTTTTGCAGAGGATGCAGAGCGCCAGCCGATTCATAAAAAGGCACCGACCTTTGATGAACTATCGACTTCATCCGAAATCCTGGAAACAGGGATCAAGGTTATCGACCTTCTAGCACCTTATCTGAAAGGTGGGAAGGTTGGACTCTTTGGTGGTGCCGGAGTAGGGAAAACAGTCCTGATTCAGGAATTGATTCACAACATTGCCCAAGAGCACGGTGGGATTTCTGTCTTCACAGGTGTTGGTGAACGGACGCGTGAAGGGAATGACCTCTACTGGGAAATGAAAGAGTCTGGCGTTATCGAAAAGACCGCTATGGTCTTTGGTCAGATGAATGAGCCGCCAGGAGCTCGGATGCGGGTTGCTCTTACCGGACTGACCATCGCGGAATATTTCCGTGATGTGGAAGGTCAGGACGTGCTGCTCTTTATTGACAACATCTTCCGCTTCACGCAGGCTGGTTCGGAAGTATCTGCCCTCTTGGGCCGCATGCCATCAGCCGTTGGTTACCAGCCAACACTTGCGACAGAGATGGGACAGTTACAAGAGCGGATTACCTCAACTAAGAAAGGTTCCGTTACTTCTATCCAGGCTATCTATGTGCCAGCGGATGACTATACTGACCCAGCGCCAGCGACAGCTTTTGCTCACTTGGACTCTACGACCAACCTAGAACGGAAATTGGTTCAGCTGGGGATTTATCCAGCCGTGGATCCCTTAGCTTCCAGCTCGCGTGCCCTTTCACCAGAGATTGTCGGAGAAGAGCACTATGCAGTGGCAGCAGAGGTTAAGCGGGTCTTGCAACGTTATCATGAATTGCAGGATATCATTGCTATCCTTGGTATGGACGAGTTGTCTGACGATGAGAAGACTTTGGTTGCACGTGCGCGGCGGATTCAGTTCTTCCTGTCACAGAACTTCAACGTGGCGGAGCAATTTACCGGCCAGCCAGGTTCCTATGTGCCAGTAGCTGAAACGGTTCGTGGCTTCAAAGAAATCCTTGAAGGTAAGCACGATAAGCTGCCAGAAGACGCCTTCCGTGGCGTAGGCTCCATCGAGGATGTATTGGCCAAGGCTGAGAAAATGGGATTCTAAGAGGTGAATGATGGCTCAAATGACAGTACAAATCGTGACACCGGATGGTCTTATTTATGATCACCATGCTGCATTTGTTTCCGTAAAGACCATTGATGGTGAGCTGGGGATTTTGCCCCGCCACATCAATACCATCGCTGTTTTAGAAGTAGATCAGGTCAAGGTGCGCCGGATTGATGATGACAAGCATATCGACTGGATTGCGGTTAATGGCGGAATCATTGAAATTGCAGATAATGTCATTACTATTGTGGCGGACTCAGCTGAGCGTGAGCGAGATATCGACATTAGTCGGGCTGAGCGTGCTAAGCTCCGAGCTGAGCAAGAAATTGAAGAAGCACATGATAAGCATTTGATTGACCAAGAACGCCGGGCTAAGATTGCCCTGCAGCGGGCGATTAACCGGATCAATGTCGGAACAAGATTATAAGAAGTTATTTTGCCTAGATTGATGGAAGTCATCCTTCATCTGACGAGATTTGGTTTCTTGAATACAAACTGAATACGAAAAACTGAGGCAGGTCTGTCTCAGTTTTCTTTTCCAAAGAAAAAGGGAAGGACTGTTTAGTTCGTCCTTGACTGGAGTCTTGTGGTATAATAAAAGTTATGGTAGAAGTTATTTTTAAATTATGCAGTCATTTGCTCTTTATTTTCTTTGCCTTTCATCTGCTGTCAACGGTTGTTGAGTGGGAGAGGTTTTTCAAGGTTAATGCCGAAAATGCGATGAAGATTCGCTTTTTGATTCTCTTGTTCAGTATTGCCTTGGGCTATTTAGTCAGCCTTTTCTTCATTGGTATTTACGATATGAGCCGGGCGATTTTTAATGGTACTTTATAAGGTCATATTTTTGATTTTATGGTATGATAGTATGGATGATTTTAAAAATTTAGAGTAAGGAATCGGTATGGAAAAAATTATTATTCAAGGTGGAGATAATCGCTTGGTCGGAAGGGTCAAGATTGAAGGAGCAAAAAATGCGGTGCTGCCTCTCTTGGCAGCAACAGTCTTGGCTAGTGAGGGCCAGTCTGTTTTGAAAAATGTTCCGGTCTTGTCTGATGTCTTTACTATGAACAATGTGGTCCGCGGTTTAAACACTCAGGTGGATTTTAATCAGGAAGAAAATACAGTTGTTGTGGACGCCACTCAACCTCTGTCAGAGGAGGCGCCATATAAATACGTCAGCAAAATGCGGGCGTCTATCGTTGTTTTGGGTCCAGTCCTGGCTCGTAATGGTCACGCTAAGGTTTCCATGCCAGGCGGCTGTACGATTGGCAGTCGGCCTATTGACTTGCACCTAAAAGGTCTTGAAGCCATGGGCGCTCAGATTACCCAAACAGCGGGTTACATCGAAGCGAAGGCAGAGCGGCTCAAGGGGGCCCACATTTACATGGACTTTCCCAGTGTGGGAGCAACGCAAAACATCATGATGGCTGCAACACTGGCTCAAGGTACGACAGTGATTGAAAATGCTGCTCGGGAGCCTGAAATCGTTGACCTAGCTCTCTTTTTGAATGAAATGGGAGCCAAGGTCAGAGGAGCAGGTACTGAGACTCTGACTATTGTTGGAGTGGATCAGCTGCGCGGGGCTAAGCATAATGTGGTTCAAGACCGTATTGAAGCAGGAACTTTTATGGTTGCTGCAGCTATGACCAGCGGTGACTTGCTGATTGAGGATGCCATTTGGGAGCACAATCGTCCCCTGCTTTCCAAAATGCAGGAAATGGGAGTGGAAGTGACAGAGGAAGATGAAGGGATTCGGATTCGTTCTGATGTTTCGAAGCTGAGACCAGTTTCGGTCAAGACCCTTCCTTATCCGGGCTTCCCTACCGACATGCAGGCTCAGTTTACGGCGCTCATGGCCATGGCCAAGGGCGAGTCTACGATGATTGAGACCGTCTTTGAGAACCGCTTCCAGCATCTAGAGGAAATGCGTCGGATGGGGTTGCACTCTGATATCATGCGTGACACAGCTCGCATCTGGGGCGGCGGCAGTCTTCAGGGAGCTGAAGTCATGTCAACAGACCTCCGGGCCAGTGCGACTTTGATTCTGATGGGCTTGATTGCTGAAGGCGAGACTAAGGTCAGCAAGCTTGTACACTTAGACCGAGGCTACTATAAATTCCATGAGAAATTGGCAGCCTTGGGAGCCAAAATGAAGCGTGTAAAGGAAGAAGACGATGAGTGAAAATCTTAAATATTTAGGGCGACAGATTGGCCTTGTTTTACTGGTTCTCTTGGTAGCCGTGATTCTCTTTTTCGTGGCTTTGATGATTGGTTATAATGTTATAGGAAACGGTAAGGGCTCTATCTGGTCACCAGAAACCTGGCAAGAATTAATCGGGAAGTTTACTGGAAACTAGCTCCTAGTTGAAAAGACTGGCTGAAATGAATCCAGTTTGCTAAGTTGAAAGAAAGAAGATGAAAAGAAAGACTAGTCAGAAAAGGAATTCTAAGAGCCTGCAAGGCTGGGCTGGGTTGACTCTAGCCTTGATTTTGGCTCTGGCTGGCTATTTCTGGGGACAGGATGGTCAGCAGCCACTTCAGAGTCCAAATTCAGAAATCAGGGTTGGGCAAGTCCAAGATCAGGGCACCCCTAGCCAGGAACTGGCTGAGAGCGTTCTGACGGATGCTGTCCGAGCTCAGCTCAAAGGCAGCATTGAATGGAATGGAGCTGGCGCCTTTATCGTGAATGGAAATAAGACAGACTTGGATGCGGGGATTTCTAGTAAGCCCTACGCTGACAATAAGACCAAGCTTGTTCAAGGGAAAACCCTTCCGACGGCGGCGAATGCCTTTTTATCCAAGTCTACCCGCCAATACAAAAAACGGGAAGAAACTGGAAATGCCAACACTTCATGGGTACCGGCAGGCTGGCATCAACTCAAGAACCTCCCTGGTGAGTACAATCATGCTGTGGACCGAGGACATCTCTTGGCTTATTCGCTGATCGGTGGTTTGAAGGGCTTTGATGCCTCTACCAGCAATCCTGCCAATATCGCTGTGCAGACAGCCTGGTCCAACCAAGCCAATGAAGCGGACTCAACAGGGCAGAATTACTATGAGACAAAGATCCGGAAGGCTTTGGATAAGAACAAGCGGGTGCGCTACCGGGTAACCTTGATTTATGCCACGGAGACGGATTTAGTACCGGTTGGGTCTCATCTAGAGGCCAAGTCCAGCGATGGCAGTCTGGAATTCAATGTCTTTATCCCGAATGTGCAAAAAGGGATTCGTCTGGACTATAATAGTGGCAGGATCAGTCTGGATAGAGGTTCTTAATTTGATACTCAAAAATGGATTTGCAAAGAGTATTTATTAGAATGAAAAGAAATGGTTGCAGATTTGTAGTCATTTTCTTTTATACTAATAGAATAGAAAGAAGGCTAATTTTTCAGCCTTCTTTAAGAAAGCGGTGGTAAAATCAACGTTCTCTTACAATCTAGTAAAGGAGGTTGCAATGGGACTTATTTTTAAAAGCATCCGGTTCCTCATGCGTCTGATTGGGCGCGTGGTTTGGGGCCTTGCCTGGTCCTTTGTCCTGAGCTTTATGGTTATTGTCGGAATTTTCTATTTTACCACTTCGACAGAGCCGGGCACCGAGGGACTGACGCAGGCTGTTCAGACAGCTGTTGGCAGAGTGGATCAATTTTTAAATCACCAAGGCATTTCCACGGGGCTTCACAGCAGTGAGGAAACACAGACGGATCAGCTGACAGATGAGCATGCAACAACAGGGGCTCGTTGGGATCAGCCAAGCGCCACGATTTATATTGATACAAATAATGAAACCTTCCGTTCAGCCTATAAGGAGGCCATTGATTCTTGGAATCAAACAGGTGCCTTCACCTTTCAAATCATCAATGATAAAGACAAGGCGGACATTGTTGCGACGGAGATGAACGATGGCAACATCAGTGCAGCTGGTGAAGCTGAGTCGCAGACCAATCTCTTAACCAAGCGGTTTACCCATGTCACGGTTCGCCTTAATAGTTACTACTTGCTGGACAGTCGCTATGCCTATTCTCATGAGCGGATTGTCAATACAGCAGCGCACGAATTGGGCCATGCTATCGGATTAGACCATAATGAGGAGGAATCAGTGATGCAGTCAGCAGGCTCATTTTACAGTATCCAGCCCACAGATATCCAGGCTGTAAAAGACTTGTATCAATCGTAAGCCTATGTTAAAATCTATTTTTTACTTGATTCGACACTTTCCAGAGCAAGTTTTTCTCTTTGTTTTTAACTCAGGAATCTTTGTCTGGTTATGGAAAAGCGGCAATGAGATTGCCAACCAGCTAGGAGTGACAGCAGCTTGGGAAAATCATGTTCCAGCGCCCATTCAGGTCTTCTTCGGTCAGAATATTGAGGCAGTTCAGGGATTTTTTCACAATTCCGCCTTTATGTGGCTAGTCGGGTCCATGATTATCCTTCTGGTTATTCGTCTGATTAAGGGAATGATTAAATTTGTTGTCTTTGCGGTTCTGATTCTGCTGGGAATTTATCTGATTTTGCAGAATCAATTCATTCTCAATAGTTTTATGTAAGGCAGTCAGGTATGGCTGTCTTTTTTCTTTTGGGGAGCTGAGTTCGCTTTCTCTTGAATTCTGATAGCTGTGCTTCTGGAAATCTGCTATAATGGTCTTATGATTATTTTACAAGCAAGCAAGATTGAGCGCTCTTTTGCAGGGGAGCTTCTTTTTGACAATATTAACCTGCAGGTGGATGAGGGTGACCGGATTGCTCTCGTCGGTAAAAATGGAGCTGGGAAGTCAACTTTGCTCAAGATTTTGGTGGGCGAGGAAGAGCCTACTTCTGGTCAGATTAATAAAAAACGAGATCTTTCCCTGTCCTATCTGGCACAGGACAGCCGCTTTGAGTCGGAGAATACTATCTACGATGAGATGCTGCTGGTCTTTGATAGTCTGCTTCAGCAAGAGAAGCGCTTGCGGCAGATGGAGCTGCAAATGGGAGAATTGTCAGGGGAAGATCTGACTGCTCTCATGACCCAGTATGACGAGCTTTCAGAGGATTTTCGCCAGAAAGGTGGTTTTACCTACGAGGCCGATATTCGAGCTATTTTGAATGGCTTCAAGTTTGACCAGTCCATGTGGCAGATGAAGATTTCTGAACTGTCAGGCGGTCAGAATACCCGTCTGGCTCTGGCCAAGATGCTTTTGGAAAAGCCAGAACTGCTGGTCCTGGACGAGCCGACCAACCATTTGGATATCGAGACCATTGCCTGGCTAGAGACTTACTTAGTCAACTACAGCGGTGCCCTGATCATCGTCAGCCACGACCGTTATTTCCTAGACAAGGTTGCGACCATCACGCTGGATTTGACCAAGCATTCCTTGGATCGCTATGTGGGTAATTACTCTAGCTTTGTGGTCCAAAAGGAGCAGAAGCTAGCCACTGAAGCTAAGAACTATGAAAAGCAACAGAAAGAAATCGCTGCGCTGGAGGACTTTGTCAATCGCAATCTGGTTCGGGCTTCCACAACCAAGCGGGCTCAGTCCCGTCGCAAGCAGCTGGAAAAGATGGCGCGTTTGGACAGGCCGGAGACCGGCAATCGCTCGGCTAATATGACCTTCAAATCGGATAAGGTTTCAGGCAATGTTGTTCTGACCTTGGAAGACGCAGCTATTGGCTACGGCGAGGAAGTCCTGTCGGAGCCGATTAACCTTGACATTCGCAAGTTTAATGCGGTAGCTATTGTCGGACCAAATGGGATTGGAAAGACGACCTTGATTAAATCACTAATCGGTCAAGTGCCCTTCATCAGAGGCAAGGAGCAGTTGGGAGCTAATGTGGAAGTGGGCTACTATGACCAAACCCAGAGCAAACTGACTGCCAGCAACACGGTACTTGACGAGCTATGGAATGACTTCAAGCTGACGCCAGAGGTCGAAATTCGCAATCGCTTAGGCGCTTTCCTCTTCTCGGGAGACGATGTCAAGAAGTCTGTCGGCATGCTATCAGGTGGAGAGCGGGCGCGGCTACTTCTAGCCAAGCTGTCTATGGAAAACAACAACTTCCTCATCCTAGACGAGCCGACCAACCACCTGGACATTGACAGCAAGGAAGTGCTGGAAAATGCCCTGATTGACTTTGACGGCACCCTGCTCTTTGTCAGCCATGACCGTTACTTTATCAACCGCGTGGCCACACAGATTATTGAGCTCTCTGAGACAGGCTCCACCCTTTATCTGGGTGATTATGACTACTACCTAGAGAAAAAGGCAGAGCAGGAAGCCTTGCGTGAGGAGACGGAGCAGACTAGTCCTGACAAGCCAGCACCTGCTAATGACTATCAGCTTCAAAAGGAAAACCAGAAAGAACAGCGCCGTTTGGCCCGTCGCTTAGAGCAATTAGAAGCGCAAATCGAGGACTTGGACAGCCAGATCAGTCAGCTTCAGGAAGCCATGGAGGAAACCAACGACACCGCTGAACTCATGGAGAGCCAGAAGCAAATTGACCAGCTGACTGCTGCCCAAGAAGAAGCCATGCTAGAATGGGAAGAACTGGCGGAGAAGGTGTAGGAGTATGCAGTTTCTGTGAGAAATGAGCTCCCCAGAGCTCAGAATGCTTAATTTACATGCGAAATCAGCCAAAAAAGAGTAAAAAACGAATTTTTACATGTGTTCTGAGATTTTTTCGAGGAAAATAAACTATTCTTCATGCAATCTAAGTTCTTTTAGAGAAAAGTCAGTCCGTCAGATTTTCTGAAAAGTTATTTTGGAGCAAAATGACTCTGTCAGATTTTCTGACGGTTGGTCTGAGAGCAAATCCCGAACTTTCTGTTTTCTGACGAGTTCTTTTAGCAGAATTTGCCTTTTCTGACTTTCAGCCGATAAGATTTTGACGAAAAGAGCCTCGTCTGAAAATAAAATCCGAACAAGGGGCGGTGAAGGTAGTTTTGAAAGAGCGACTAGGGAAGCGAAACAGCAATTAAAGGAATTTAAGTGGTAAACAAATGGAAGATTTAGGCAAAGTTTTTCGTGATTTTCGTTTAAATGGACATTATTCATTGAAGGAAGCGGCGGGTCAGGTTTGCTCGACTTCTCAGCTGTCTCGTTTTGAGCTGTGTGAGTCGGACATGACCCTCTCGAAATTTTTAGATCTCTTGGATAATATTCATGTGACCCTTGAAAATTTTATAGACAAGGCACGGAATTTCCAGCAGCATGAGCACGTGGCCATGATGGGTAAGATTATCCCTCTTTACTACTCAAATGACATCAAGGGATTTCAAGACTTGCAAGCGGAGCAGTTGGAAAAGGCCAAGGCCAGCAGTGCGCCTCTTTACTATGAGCTGAATTGGATTTTGATGCAGGGCTTGATTTGTCAGCGAGACAGTCAGTTTCGCATGAGGCAAGAGGATTTAGATAAGGTGGCTGATTATCTCTTCCAAGTGGAAGACTGGACCATGTATGAGCTGATCCTATTTGGTAATCTCTATAGCTTCTATGATGTGGACTACGTCTACCGTCTGGGCAAGGAAGTCATGGAGCGGGAGGACTACTACAAAGAAATTGGTCGCCATAAGAGACTAGTCTTGATTCTAGCTCTCAATTGTTACCAGCATTGTTTGGAAAGTCGTTCTTTTGATAAGGCTAGTTATTTCGAGTCTTATATAGAGAAGATTGTTGGCAAAGGCATCAAACTCTATGAACGCAATGTGTTCCTTTATCTAAAAGGTTTTGCAGCTTATCAGAAGGGGCAGAAGAAGCAGGGAATCAAGCAAATGCAGGAAGCCATGCACATCTTTGAAGTGCTGAATTTACCTGAGCAAGTCGCCTATTATCAAGAGCACTTCGATAAGTTTGTAAAAGTATAATTTCCCAAATATGGGAAAAATAAAGAACTTCCCTCCATTCCTGATACAATAGTTTCAGAAATGGAAGGAGGTATTTTTATGAATCGACAGGCGGCGCAGCTGATTACACGGGCTGCTATTAATAAAATTGGAAATATGCTTTATGACTATGGGAATAGCATCTGGCTTGCTTCTTTGGGAGCTCTGGGACAGACGCTCTTGGGCATTTATCAGATATCGGAGCTAGTCACTTCCATCTTATTCAATCCTTTGGGGGGAGCCATTACGGACCGCTTTTCCAGACGTAAGGTGCTAATGGTAACGGACTTGATTTGTGCTGGACTTTGTCTGCTGATTTCTTTTATTTCTAATGACCACCTCATGATTGGAGCGCTGATTTTTGCCAATGTGGTTCAGGCTATAGCCTTTGCTTTTTCTAGGCCAGCTAATAAGTCTTATATTACCGAAATTGTGGACAAGGAAGACATCGTGGCCTACAATTCTCATCTGGAATTGGCCTTGCAGGTTATCAGTGTCTCAGCTCCAGTTTTGTCTTTTATCGTGATGCAGTATGCAAATCTGCGCATGACTCTTCAGCTGGATGCCCTTAGCTTCTTTCTGGCTTTTGCCTTGGTTTACTTTCTGCCGAATCATGAGCCAAGCAAGCAGAAGTCTCCCATCAATCTTGGCAATATTCTGGGAGATATCAAGGAAGGTTTAGTTTATATCCGTCAGCAAAAAGAAATCTTCTTTATGCTCTTGGTAGCTTCTGCAGTTAACTTTTTCTTTGCGGCCTTTAATTATCTATTGCCTTTTACCAATCAGCTCTATGAAAAGACGGGATCTTATGCAAGCATTCTGAGTTTGGGTGCTATAGGCTCAGTCATTGGAGCTATTCTAGCCAGCAAGGTTAAGGCCAGTATGGGCAATTTACTTGTAGCCCTGCTATTGACCGGTGTTGGAGTCGCAGTCATGGGCGTCTCTGCTTTGCTACCGGTTCATCCCTATTTTTCTTATTCTGGTAATCTTATCTGTGAGCTCTTTATGACTGTGTTCAACATTCATTTCTTCAGCCAGGTTCAGACCAAGGTGGACAAGCAGTATCTAGGCCGCGTTTTCTCAACGATCTACACGCTGGCAATTCTTTTCATGCCTCCCGCGACTTTTCTAATGACTGTTCTGCCGAGTGTCCACACCCTTTCCTTTCTTCTGATTGGTTTCGGAGTGATGGGATTGGCTTTGATTTCCTACCTTTATCAAAAGAGAATACAAAAAGACTAGGCTGGAGTGATTTCCAACCTAGTTTTCTGTATGGGAATTTTTAAGTGCTTCTTTGGTTTTTTTAAGCTCCTTTTTTCAGAGAGAAGTTTTTTAGCATGCTGATGAGAAAGGTCGTGACAGAGCCTAGGAGCACTGAGACCAAAATCAATATGATTAAGGGAAGTTTGAAGCTAAATAGGATAAAGCTAACATTGACACTCTGCATATTTGCCAAGGAAATACTGGCAACCAATAGAATGGTAATTAAAAGCAGGATATAATGCAATTTTTCTTTCATAGTGATTCTCCTGTTTGTCTATTCAAACTCAGCCTTGCTCTTGATATCTCCGTATTCTTCTGGGATTTCTTGGGCTAGGATATCTTCATAAGCCGCCAGTTCAATATCTGAGCCATACTTATTTTTCAGAGCGGTGGTCACTAGACGGTAGGCCAAGTTCGCATTGCGGGACAAGATGGGACCATGGAAGTAGGAGCCAAAGACATTTTTATAATGGACGCCTTCGCAACCATCCTCTTGATTGTTGCCATTTCCATAGACGACTTTGCCCAGAGGTTTTTCATCGTCCGAGAGGAAAGTCCGTCCTTGGTGATTTTCAAAGCCGTAGTAGGTCTCATTGAATTCTTCGTTATGAATCTTGATGTCACCGATATAGCGGTTTTTGGTCTGGTTGAGGGTATAGTGACCCATGATGCCCAGGCCTTCGATTCGTCGACCAGAAGCTTCGATATAGTATTGGCCTAGGAGCTGGAATCCGCCGCAGATAGCTAGCACTACGCCGTTTTCATTGATAAAGCTTTCCAAAGCTTCCTTTTTAGCTGGCAAGTCACGAGCCACAATCGTTTGCTCATAGTCTTGACCTCCGCCAAAGAAGACGATGTCGCAGCTGTCCTTGTCAAAGTCATCTTCTAGAGAGACGATATCGACTTCAACACTAGCGCCTAGCTTTTCAGCCACATACTTGAGCATGAGGACATTGCCGTTGTCGCCGTAAGTATTCATGAGATTACCATAGAGGTGAGCAATCTTTATATCATAGCGATAGTCCTGGTTTTCAGGAGAAGTGAGGGATCTGTAAACCATTAGTTCATCTCCTTTCTGACTACTTGTCGTTCTGCCAGCAACTCGCGGAATTCCAGCATAGCAGTATAAGTTGCTAAGATATAGGCATACTTGGTTTCTTGCTGCTCAATGGCTTTGAAGACGGCTTCTAAATCTTTGACTTCAGTAATCTGATCTGCTGGATAGCCCGTTACCCGCAGGCGACGAGCAATCTCAGAGTGGCGCACACCGCCTGCGATGACATGAGGAATTTCCATCTCTAAAATCTTCTCAAAGTCAGCATCCCAGATCCAGCTGGTATCAATTCCGTCTGCATAGTTGGCGTTGAGCAGGACGGACAAGCTAAAGTCAAAGGGCGCAAGTCCAATCATATCTAAAGCTTGGGTCGCCCCGACCGGATTTTTAATCAAGACTAAGGTACATTCTTTATCGCCGATTTTGAAAGTTTCCTGACGGCCAAAGACAGCCCGGCTCTTGTCAAAGCCAGCCTTGATAGTAGCCGGCTCGACACCAAAGAACTGAGCTACTGATACAGCGGCCAAGGCATTGTAGATATTATAAAGGCCTCCGATATTGATTTGATAGTCTTGACCATCAATGGTAAAGGCCGAGCGGTTATGCTCAAGTGTTCTGAGAGCGGTCAGGCTGTAGTCAAGCTTAGGACGCTTGAAGCCGCAGTCCTCACAGATATAAGCCCCCAGATTGGCATAAGTGTTGAGCTCGTATTTGAGGATATGCTCGCACTTGGGACAGAGGATGCCCTCTGTATTGTAGTGAGCCAGCTGAGCCTGGCCTTTCTCGGTATCAAATCCATAGTAGTGGACAGGATTTTTTAGAGTGACCGAGTTAAAGAGGGGGCTGTCACCATTCATCAGCACAGTCGCTTCAGGTACTTTAGCTGCAGCATCCAGAATCATCTGGTAGGTCGTGTAGATCTCACCATAGCGATCCATTTGGTCTCGGAAAATATTGGTAAAGACGAAGAGGCTAGGCTTGATATAATCACAAATCCGAGATAGGCTGGCTTCGTCTATTTCCAGCACAGCGATATTTTTGCCAGATTTGCCTTTCTTAGCGGTCAGGAAGGTTGTCGTAATCCCAGTAATCATATTGGCACCGCTGGGATTGGTCACCACTTGTCCGAAGGCTTCCTTGAGAATGCCTACCGTCAGAGCTGTAGTCAGAGTTTTCCCATTGGTTCCGGTAATAACCACGACCTCATAGTTCTTCGCTAGGTTTTGTAAAATATTTTTATCAAATGTCAGGGCAACTTTCCCTGGCAGAGTAGAGCCGCGTCCCATTTTGCTGAGAACAAAGTGGGAGGACTTGCCTGCCAAGAGGCCCAAGGCTGTATTTATCTTCATAAGAAATATTTTATCATAAAAAAGTAAAGAAGGTTACAGAAAAATATTGACAAACGTGATATAATGGGTTGGTAAGTCTTTAAGCATTAAGACCCACTGTAAAATAAAAAGAGAGAAGTTAATTGAGTGAACTCTAATTACAAGATAAAATCAGGCTGTTACTAGATTTAATAAGTTCGATTTGTTGCTACAGCTGTTTGATTTTGCTTGTAGAGGAGTAGGAAGTCTAAGTATGAATTTTCAACAACTAACCAATCTCCAATATTGGGCCAGTTTGTTTTCTGACCCTTGGAGGATTGTAATTAATATTATTGACGTCGCTATCGTCGCATGGATTCTATATTATCTAATCAAGGCCATTGCTGGTACGAAAATTATGATTCTGGTCCGCGGGGTGCTCTTCTTTATCTTGGCACAGTTTTTTGCCAATATCATCGGCTTGACGACCATTTCTTGGTTGATTAATCAGGTCATAACTTACGGGGTCATTGCGGCCGTGGTGATTTTCTCGCCTGAGATTCGGGCAGGATTGGAAAAGCTTGGCCGAGCAACGGATATCTTTTCTGCGACGCCCATCAGTAACGAAGAAAAAATGGTTCAGGCCTTTGTCAAGTCTGTTGCCTATATGAGTCCGCGGAAAATCGGGGCTTTGGTGGCTATTCAAGGGACCCGCACCTTGCAGGAGTACATTGCGACAGGGATTCCCTTGGATGCAGATGTGTCCGGAGAGCTGCTAATCAACATTTTCATCCCCAATACGCCATTACATGATGGAGCTGTCATCATAAAAAATAATAAGATTGCGGCTTCCTGTGCCTACCTGCCTCTGACAGAAAGCAGTGGTATTTCTAAGGAGTTTGGAACTCGGCACCGCGCAGCTATTGGCCTGTCTGAAGTATCCGATGCTTTTACTTTTGTCGTTTCAGAAGAAACCGGCGGTATTTCCACTACGCACAATGGAATTTTCAAGCATGATTTGACTTTGGATGAGTTTGAGACAGAGCTGAGAAAGGTCTTCTTATCAGAGCAGGACAAGCCAGCAGGTTTGAAAAAACGCGTCATGGGAGGATGGAAGAAATGAAAAAACGTAAAAAAATTCTTTATATCATCTCTTCGTTTTTCTTTGCCCTAGTTCTTTTTGTCTATGCAACCTCTAGCAGTTATCAAAACAATACTGGAGTTCGACAGGTCACATCTGAAACTTATACCAATACGGTTTCCAATGTGCCAATTGACATCAAATATGACAGCGAGAATTACTTTATCAGTGGCTTTACTTCTGAAGTTTCCGTCGCACTGACAGGCTCCAACCGGGTCAATCTAGCCAGTGAAATGCAGGAAAGTACTCGGAAGTTTCGAGTTGTAGCTAATCTTTCTAAGGCTACAGAGGGAACAGTAGAAATTCCGCTAAAGGTTGAAAACCTGCCAAGCGGTCTGACTGCTACAGTCACTCCACAGAAGATTTCTGTTAAGATTGGTAAAAAAGCCAGCAAGAAGGTTGAGGTCCGCTACCTCATCACAGACAGTCAGGTGGCTGAAAATGTGTCTATTAGTGGTGTGACCTTGGAAAACAAGGAAGCTACAGTAACCAGTGACGAGGAGACCTTGTCTAAGATTGAATATGTCGTAGCTATTCTCCCGACCAATGTCATTATCACCGGCAACTATAGCGGGACAGCGCCGCTGCAGGCTGTTGATGGACAAGGGAATGTTATGCCGAGCGTGGTGACTCCATTTGAAACGACTATGCGTGTCAACACTAAAACAGCAGACAACTCTGGCTCGTCCTCCTCTAACAGCAGCTCAAATACGAGCTCATCAAATAAAAACTAACTAAAATTTTGAAAATAAACTTGGATTAAAGCGGTCTGCCTTGCTTGCAGCCAAAACCTTTACATCCAGGTCTTATGAAAGGAAACTATTTATAATGGGTAAATACTTTGGAACCGATGGTGTTCGCGGAGAAGCAAATGTGGAATTAACGCCGGAATTGGCCTTTAAACTTGGCCGCTTTGGTGGTTATGTTCTGAGCCAGCACGAAAGTGAAGTGCCTCGGGTCTTTGTTGGCCGTGATACTCGAATTTCAGGAGAAATGCTGGAAAGCGCCTTGGTTGCAGGACTTTTGTCCGTTGGGATTCATGTTTATAAGCTGGGTGTCATTGCAACGCCTGGTGTAGCTTATCTGGTCAAGTCAGAGAAAGCCAGCGCCGGAGTCATGATTTCTGCCAGCCACAATCCAGCTTTGGATAATGGTATCAAATTCTTTGGTGGTGACGGTTATAAACTGGATGATGAGCGTGAATTGGAAATCGAAGCTTTGCTGGACGCAGCAGAAGATACCTTGCCACGTCCAAGTGCCGAAGGTTTAGGTGACTTGGTGGATTACCCAGAAGGACTGCGCAAGTACCAACAATACTTGGTTTCAACTGGCTTGGAACTAGAAGGAATGCATGTGGCCTTAGATACGGCCAACGGTGCGGCTTCTACCAGCGCCCGTCAGATTTTTGCGGATCTCGGCGCACAGTTGACGATTATCGGAGAAAATCCAGACGGCCTCAATATCAATCTGAATGTTGGCTCTACGCATCCAGAAGCTTTGCAGGAAGTTGTTCGTGAGTCTGGTGCGGCGATTGGTCTGGCCTTTGATGGAGATAGCGACCGCTTGATTGCAGTGGATGAAAATGGTGAGCTGGTAGATGGTGACAAGATTATGTTCATCATCGGCAAGTACCTGTCTGAAAAAGGCAAGCTGGCGCAGAATACGATTGTTACGACTGTCATGTCCAACCTAGGCTTTCATAAGGCTTTGGATCGAGAAGGTATCCAAAAGGCTGTGACAGCAGTTGGTGACCGCTATGTAGTAGAGGAAATGCGCAAGAATGGCTATAATCTAGGTGGCGAGCAGTCTGGACATGTTATCATCATGGACTACAATACGACAGGTGACGGTCAGCTTTCAGCTGTGCAATTGACCAAGGTCATGCAGGAAACAGGTAAGAAACTATCTGAATTGGCTGCTGAAGTAACCATCTATCCGCAGAAACTGGTCAATATACGTGTAGAAAACAGCATGAAGGACAAGGCGATGGAAGTTCCAGCTATCAAGACGGTGATTGAGAAAATGGAAGCTGAAATGGCTGGCAATGGCCGAATTTTGGTTCGTCCGAGTGGAACTGAGCCTCTGCTGAGGGTCATGGCTGAAGCACCAACTGACGAAGAAGTTAATTATTATGTAGATACCATTGCCAATGTTGTTCGAGATGAAATTGGAATAGATTAATAAATGTAAAGAAACTGAGACACAACGTCTTGGTTTTTTTACATTTGTGTGAATATTTAAACACTTTGATACAAAATGTTGATAAATTGCAATACTATTGGTATAATAAGCTATGAAAGGAGCATACAATGAAAGATAAGAAGACGATCATTCTTAAAATTTTAATTTTGTTAACGGCTATTGTTACAGGTATTGGTTTTGCTGCTAGGACTCAGGCTGCTGAGGTAACATACTATACTCAACAAACCAGTATCACTAAAAATGGTGTGCCAGTAACAAGTGACTCAACGGTTATGACCAATGAAACTTTATCTGCAACAACTAGTTTCACATTCCCGTCATCTCAAACTATCGCTGAAGGGGACACCCTTACTTTCTCACTGCCGCAGGAATTAACCCTGATTACTCCCTTAAACTTCCAAGTATCTGATGTTGTCAATCACAAGGGAGAAGTAGTCGGAAAAGCTCAAGCGAATCCAGCGACTCAGACGGTTACGGTAACGTTTAGTAATTACTTTACTAACTACACCGAACAAAAAGAAATGTCCCTGACTTTTAATGTACGAGTTAATAACGACAAGGTGCAAAATTCAGGGCCAGTTTCCTTCAAATTTGGCCAGACAGATTTTTCTTTCCAATACGAAAAAGTAGAAGGAACTGCTGGTGAATATGAAATGAAATATGGTTACCAAGACAGTAGCGATCCAAAGATTGTCAAGTGGCGCATTATCCTGAATGCAAGACAGGACATGCTTCGCAACATGGTGATTTCAGACAACTTTGGCAATGGTCTGACACTGGTACCAGGTACACTGCGCGCAGTTCGTTATGCTCCTGTAGAAGGTGGTATCCGCAATGAAGCGCACTTGCTGACTCTGCCTGTTTTGGATAACTTCACTAACAAGGCGGTTCTTACACAAAATGCTAATGGTGATGCCAATGGCTTTACCATCAACTTTGGTGATAACTACAACTGGCCAATGTACATTGAGTACTCTACTCGCGTACTAGATGGTGTTCAAGTAGGTGATGTGGTTAACAACACCTTGTCTTGGACAGCTAAAGGCTTCCCAGAGCGTACTATTACTAAGTCAGTCCGTTTAGAAGATGGTTCTGGTAAAGGAAGCGCTCTGTTAGCAAAAGACGTAATGATTAAGGCTCAGAAGAAGCTTGTTAACAAAGAGTTAGAAAAAGGTCAATTTACCTTTGGTCTCTTTGATGAAAATGGTAACTTGCTTCAAACAGTTACCAATGAAGCAGACGGCTCTATCAACTTCAAGGCCTTGAACTATAATGCAGCTGGTACTTACCGCTACAGCATTAAGGAAATCCCAGGCAATGATGATAACTATGTCTATGATGACAAGGAAGCACAGCTGACAGTTACTGTAACAGATGTTAATGGTGAGCTTTTGGGCTCTGTCAAGTATGACTTGGATCCAGTCTTTACAAATACTTATAGAGGTAATGATCCAGGTAAGTCAGTTCAGCCACCAACTCCTGGCAATAACAACAATCCAAACAACAATCCAAATAATAATCCAAATAATACCCCAGGCAATGGTAACAATATCCCTGGTAACAGTTCCGACAATCCAAAGGGTGGAACAGACAATCCAGGGAATGGAAAAAACAATTCAAACAATGGTACCAATGATCCGGGTGCTGCAGGAGGCAACAAAAAAGTTCTGCCTAAGACTGGTCAAGAAACTACACTTTGGCTGTCAGTTGCAGGTTTGGCAATCTTAGTTGGCTTTGGAAGCTATGTCTTTCTTCAAAAAAAGACTAGATAAAATTCAAAGGTTTTAAGAGTTTTCTCTTAAAGCCTTTTTGCATACTTTTCCATTTGAAAAAACGGAGCAATCATGTTAGAATAGACCTAGTAATTTTTAAAGGATAGAGGTGTTATCGTGGCTTTTGGAGATAACGGACAACGCAAAAAAACAGGATTTGAAAAATTGACGATGCTGGTCGTGATTATCATGCTCATCGTGACAGTCGGAGCAATCTTTGCTACCGCTATCAGCGCAATCTTTTAATCCAAACGCTTCAGGGCGTTTTTTTAGACTAGAAAAAGAGAATAGAAAAAATGAGTATGTTTTTAGATACGGCCAAGATTCAAGTTAAGGCTGGCAATGGTGGCGATGGCATGGTGGCCTTTCGCCGTGAGAAATATGTTCCTAATGGCGGTCCTTGGGGCGGCGATGGTGGTCGTGGTGGCAATGTTGTTTTTGTCGTAGACGAGGGCCTTCGTACTCTGATGGATTTTCGCTACAATCGCCATTTCAAGGCTCAGTCTGGTGAAAAGGGCATGACTAAGGGCATGCATGGCCGAGGTGCTGAGGACTTGATTGTTCGAGTGCCGCAGGGGACGACGGTTCGTGATGCGGAGACTGGCAAGGTTCTGACGGATTTGGTAGAAAATGGTCAAGAATTTATCGTAGCGCGTGGTGGCCGAGGCGGTCGCGGAAATATCCGCTTTGCAACGCCTAAAAATCCTGCTCCGGAGATTTCTGAGAACGGAGAACCAGGTCAAGAGCGAGAGCTTCTGCTGGAGCTCAAGGTTCTAGCAGACGTTGGTCTGGTCGGATTCCCATCTGTTGGAAAATCCACTTTGCTCAGTGTTATCACTGCAGCTAAGCCTAAGATTGGTGCTTATCATTTTACGACCATCGTGCCTAATCTAGGCATGGTTCGCACTCACTCTGGAGAATCCTTTGCAGTAGCAGATCTACCAGGTTTGATTGAGGGGGCCAGCCAAGGGGTTGGACTGGGAACCCAGTTTCTCCGTCATATTGAGCGGACAAGGGTTATCCTACACGTTATTGATATGTCAGCAAGTGAGGGGCGTGATCCTTATGAGGACTATCTAGCTATCAATAAGGAGTTGGAATCCTACAATCTTCGTCTCATGGAGCGTCCGCAGATTATTGTCGCTAACAAGATGGACATGCCTGATAGTGATGAAAATCTCAAGATATTCAAAGAAAAATTAGCGGCTAATTATGATGAGTTTGCTGACCTGCCGCAAATCTTCCCCATTTCCAGTCTGACCAAGCAGGGACTTGCGACCCTCTTGGATGCGACCGCAGAATTACTGGATAAGACGCCAGAGTTCTTGCTTTACGATGAGTCTGAAATGGAAGAAGAAGCTTACTATGGCTTTGACGAAGAAGCACCAGCCTTTGAAATTTCTCGTGATGATGATGCGACTTGGGTGCTGTCAGGTGACAAGCTTGAGAAGCTCTTTAATATGACCAACTTTGACCGTGATGAGGCAGTCATGAAATTTGCCCGTCAGCTTCGTGGTATGGGAGTTGATGAAGCCCTTCGCGCTCGTGGAGCCAAGGATGGTGACCTGGTCCGCATCGGCAAGTTTGAGTTTGAATTCGTTGACTAAGGAGGCTTGCAATGGGTGATAAACCAATATCCTTCCGCGATGAAAATGGAAATTTTGTCTCTGCAGCCGATGTCTGGAATGCAGAAAAGCTAGAAGAGCTCTTTAACAAACTCAATCCCAAACGCAAGCTGCGTCTGGAAAGAGAAGCATTAGCGAAAGCAGAAGAGGAATAAGATAAAAAGCAGCTGAGCAGGAAATAATCCTACTCAGCTGCTTTTTTTGCGCCAAAGATGTATTCGTTAAGGTAATTAATCTTTGTTTTGAGCAAAGATTTTAGGACTGACCGCTTTTATTCGAGGGAGAGCAGCTAGGCAGACACCTAAAACGATAAGCTTGTCTGCATAATCAGTCAGTATTTGGACGAGGACGATACTAAGGACGGGGTTGACTCCCATTCCCCGCAGGGCTTGGACGATGAGACTAGATCCGCTGGATGTTATGCCTCCGAAAAGCAGGACAGTGATTGCAGAGGCTACTAGGGTACCCGGAAGGGCTACCAATAGGGTTTTCCAGAGAAGACTGAGCTTTAAGCTTCCTTTTTCTTTAAAAAACCAAGCTGCTGAAAGAGCAATGATGATAGCGGCAGGCGAGTAGTAGAGAGAAAAGATATCGGTTGTCATCCAGCCAATGAGGGCGCTGAGAAAGGCAACGCCAGCCCCAGAAAGAGGCCCTAAGGTCAAGCTAGCTAGAATCGTTCCAAAGGTATCTAGATAGATAGGCAATTTCAGAAATAGAGCAATATTAGCTCCCACGTAGTTAAGAGCGATACAGATAGACAAGAAGCTTAAGATAAGGGGTGTAGATTTTTTCATGATAAAATTTTCCTCATAAAAGTGATGATAGGTCTTGAGCAATCGTTTCCTTAGGCTGATTCAGGAGGATAGCTAAGAAGTCTTGGAAGAAGAGCGAGGGACTGACTTGAGTTGCAATATAGGCATTGGCTGGTTTATGATAGAAGTCATAAGCATCAACCACGGTCTGTCCAAGAGCAATGCCTTCGGTCACGACTTCAACATAGGAGTCGAAGCCCGTACAAAGATCCTCATGCAGAAAATGAGCAATAGCCAGCGGATCGTTGATAACACATCCGATGATGTGCTCGTATTCCCAATGGAAGTCCCAGTAGAAACGCGTGATACGGCCGACAAACTCAGCTACTTCTGGCTGCAGGAAACGCATGTACTCTAATAGATTGGGGGTGAGGACGATGGCGCGTGTGACATCCAGTCCCACCATCTCGATTTTTCGGCCTAACTTTTGATAGACAAATTGAGCGGCGTGTGGGTCACACCAGTAGTTATACTCGGCTACAGGTGAGCAGTTGCCATGAGATTTGTAGCTACCGCCCATGCTGACAAAACGTTTGATTTGTTGTCCTATTTGTGGATTTTTCTCTATAGCCATTGCTAGATTAGTCAATGGTCCTAAGGTGATAAGGGAAGTGTCCTGAGTCTTCTGGAAATAGGTAGCCAGAAATTCAGAAGCTTTCTGAGGCTGGGGCTGACAATTGCTTGTCCGATTGATTCTGCTCTCGCCTAAACCATCCATACCGTGGGTATCTTGAGCTGAAACGAAGTTACGGACTAGAGGCTTGTCTGCACCTGCATAGACTGGGATATCTAACCGATTCAGTCTTTCTAATATTTTAAAGGCATTTTCAACACCAAGGTCTACTGGGACATTTCCAGCGACGATGGTCAGTGCTACTACTTCTAGATCGGGATGTTGAATGGCATAGATTAGGGCTAGACTATCATCTATACCAGGGTCACAGTCGATAATGATTTTTCTTTTCATGAGTTCTCCTTTGCCTATATAAAAATGAGGTTGAGACAATTGGTCCCAACCTCTTAACAGCCTGCCTAATCGAGGAGACAGCAAAAAAACTATGCGCAAGACATTTTAAATACAATATAAAGGCACTTAGTTTTTTATTCTGGGAAGTTTTCGAACCAGTCCAAAACCTAGGTTTTGATTTCTATGTTTTTCTATCATAAATAAAAATAATGAAAAAGTCAATGGGAGTAAGACTAACATGGCCACCCCCATCTTTTTATGGTATAATGAAAAAAATAAGTAGGAGAAGTGATAATTATGGCAAAAACGATTCATACAGATAAAGCACCAGCAGCGATTGGACCTTATGTTCAAGGAAAAATTGTCGGTAACCTTTTATTTGCGAGCGGGCAAATTCCTCTGTCTCCTGAAACAGGAGAAATCATCGGGGCGACTATTGAAGAGCAGACCCAGCAGGTACTGAAAAATGTTTCAGCCATTTTGGAAGCCGCTGGAACAGACTTTGACCATGTGGTCAAGGCTACTTGCTTCTTGAGCGATATAAATGATTTTGTGGCTTTTAATGAAGTTTATAAAACAGCCTTTACAGAAGCATTTCCAGCTCGCTCTGCAGTCGAAGTGGCTCGCCTGCCTAAAGATGTGAAAATTGAGATCGAGGTTATTGCCGAGATTCTCTAAAAAAAGAGCAGGGAAACCAGCTCTTTGACGGATTCTATCTGATGAAAGGATTATAATGTCTGAGAAGAATATTCAGCTTGTCATTGTGACTGGAATGAGCGGGGCGGGGAAAACCGTAGCCATCCAGTCCTTTGAAGACTTAGGTTATTTTACCATTGATAATATACCACCAACTTTGGTGCCGAAGTTCTTGCAGCTGGTTGAAGGGACCACGGACAATGATAAATTGGCTCTGGTTGTCGATATGCGCAGCCGTTCCTTCTTTTTGCAAATCCAGAACGTTTTGGATGATCTAGAACAAAACGAGAACATTGATTTTAAAATTCTTTTCCTAGATGCGGCGGATAAGGAGTTAGTGGCTCGTTATAAGGAAACTCGGCGCAGTCATCCGCTGGCAGCTGATGGGCGGATTTTAGATGGGATTAAACTGGAGCGTGAACTCTTAGCCCCTCTGAAGAATCTCAGCCAAAATGTTGTGGACACAACAGATTTGACACCACGGGAGCTCAGAAAGACCATCTCTGAGCAATTCTCAAATCAGGACGAGATGCACAGTTTCCGCATTGAGGTCATGAGTTTTGGTTTCAAATATGGTCTGCCTTTGGATGCAGACTTGGTCTTTGATGTGCGTTTTCTGCCTAATCCCTACTATAAGCCTGAGCTGCGCAATCAAACTGGCTTGGACAAGGATGTCTTTGATTATGTCATGAACCATGCCGAGTCAGAAGAATTTTACCAGCATCTGCTGGGCTTGATTGAGCCCATTTTGCCGGGCTATCAGAAGGAAGGCAAGTCTATCCTGACCATTGCTGTGGGCTGTACGGGTGGTCAGCACCGCAGTGTAGCCTTTGCTCAGCGCTTAGCGGATGATTTGGCTAAAAATTGGCCGGTCAATGCCAGTCACCGCGACAAAAACCGTCGGAAAGAAACGGTGAATCGTTCATGAGAAAGCCACGAATTACAGTCATCGGCGGTGGAACAGGAATTTCAGTTATTTTAGACAGCCTGCGTAAAAAGGATGTAGAGATTACAGCCATTGTCACAGTAGCAGATGATGGAGGCAGTTCTGGTGAACTGCGGAAAAACATCCAGCAGCTGACTCCACCGGGTGATTTGCGAAATGTCTTAGTAGCCATGTCCGACATGCCAAAGTTCTATGAGAAGGTCTTTCAGTATCGCTTTGCTGAGCGAGATGGTGTTCTAGCGGGACATCCCTTGGGCAATCTGATTATTGCCGGTATTTCCGAAATGCAGGGATCGACCTATAATGCCATGCAGCTTCTGACTAAGTTTTTCCATACTACTGGTAAAATCTACCCTTCCAGCGACAATCCGCTGACCCTGCATGCTGTGTTTACAGATGGAACAGAAGTTATCGGTGAGAGCAATCTGACCAGCAAGATCGGGATGATTGAGCGGGTCTATGTGACCAATACTTATGATGACAAGAAGCCTGCTGCTAGTAAAAAGGTGGTTGAAAGTATCTTAGAAAGCGATATGGTGGTTCTGGGACCAGGTTCGCTATTTACCTCTATCTTGCCTAATCTCGTTATCGAGGAAATCGGTCAAGCTCTTCTAGACACCAAGGCAGAAGTGGCCTATGTTTGCAATATCATGACCCAGAGAGGTGAAACAGAGCATTTTTCAGACAGCGACCACGTCCAAGTCCTACACCGCCATCTAGGCAGGAAGTTTGTAGATACAGTCTTGGTTAATATCGAACCTGTTCCTCACGAGTACATGGACAGTAATCAGTTTGACGAATATCTGGTACAGGTGGAGCATGATTTTCAAGGGTTGCAAGAGCAGGTTCCGCGCGTTATTTCTTCGAATTTTCTGCGTTTGGAAAATGGCGGAGCTTTCCATGATGGTGAGTTGGTTGTTGACGAATTGATGCAGATTATACAGGTACGCAAATGAGCTTTACAGTAAAAGTAAAAGAAGAACTGCTGAGTCTGGCAAGCAGAGATAAAAATGAGCTGTCAGCCATGATCAAGATGTCTGGCAGTCTGGGCTTGGCCAGCAGTGGTTTGACCCTATCTGTCACAACAGAAAATGCCAAGATTGCCCGCCATCTCTATGAGTTGCTGTTGGAGCTTTATCAGGTCAAGTCAGAAATCCGTCACCATCAGAAGACCAATCTACGCAAGAATCGAGTTTATACAGTATTTCTAGATCAGAAAGTAGAAGAAATACTTTCTGACCTGCACTTGGCTGATTCCTTTTTTGGTATCGAGGCCGGGATTGACCAGACCATTTTGTCAGATGATGAGGCCAGCCGAGCCTACCTACGGGGAGCCTTTCTCTCAAATGGTAGCATGCGGGAGCCTGACTCAGGCAAGTACCAGCTGGAAATCCTGTCCGTTTATCTGGATCATGCTGAGGATTTGGCTGCCTTGATGCGCCGTTTTCTGCTGGATGCCAAGACCATCGAGCGTAAGAAGGGGGCTGTTACTTATCTGCAGCGAGCTGAGGATATCATGGATTTTCTCATTGTCATCGGAGCTATGGAAGCCATGGCTGAGTTTGAGTCTCTTAAGCTCATGCGGGAAGCGCGCAATGACCTCAATCGCGCTAATAATGCGGAGACAGCGAACATCGCTCGCACGGTCACAGCCAGTATGAAAACCATCAACAATATTGCCAAAATCAGTGACAATATTGGCATTGAGAGTTTACCTGTAGACCTGCAGGAGGTAGCCCAGCTTCGTATCCAACATCCGGACTACTCCATCCAGCAGCTAGCTGATAGTCTGAGCCGGCCACTGACTAAGAGCGGAGTCAATCATCGCTTGAGAAAAATCAATAAAATCGCAGATGAATTATAACAGCTGCTGAGCTTGAGCTCGGCAGCTGTTTTGTTATAGGCTTGTAGAATGTTTGGGTTGGACTTTTTGCTCGGGATAGATATGGTTAATGGCATTGTTGACAGCAGTAGGTGCCTCACCTAGCCCAGTTGCAATCAGGTCAATCTTCCCCTCGTAGCTGCAGCAGTCCCCAGCTGCATAGATGCCTGGCACGGAAGTTTCTTGCTTGCTGTTGACCAAAATCTTGTGACGGTTGAGCTCCAAGCCCCAATCTTTGAGATTGCCGACAGAGGATTTAAAACCGTAGTTGATAAAGAGATGATCCAGCGGCAGCAGTTGACTTTCCTCTCCCTTGACCTGGCTGATTTCCAAGTGGGTAATCTTGCCATTTTCACCGACCAATCGACTAGGTACAAATGGTGTCTTAATCTCAACACTAGAAGCCTTGAGTTCTTCCACACTATGCTCTAAAGCTCGGAAGTTGTCCCGACGGTGAACCAGGGTGGTTTCTGCGATTTTTTCAAAAGCTAACGCCCAGTCAACAGCCGAGTCGCCGCCGCCCAGAACAACAACCTTTTTGCCAGCGTACTGGCTGATGTTTGAAACGTGATAGTGGAGGTTGCTGTAGCTTTCAGCATCATCTAACTCCAAAGCCCTTGGTTTGAAAGCACCGCCTCCCATGGCGATGATAATGGTTTTGGTCTGATGCTGGGCTTGAGAAGTCGTGATGGTGAAGCCATCATCAGATTTAGTGATATCCAGAACCGTTTCATTGAGGCAAATCTCAGTCTGGAAAGTTTCCAACTGCTCAATCAGACGCTGTGTCAACTCTTCGCCACTTAGATTGGTAAAGCCCGGCACATCCAGAATCTTCTTCTCTGGATAGAGAATGGCCGGCTGACCACCTAGCTGATGCAGGGAATCAATGATTTTAACCTTGGCTTGGCGCAAATGAGCGTAAAAAGCTGCGAATAGGCCAACTGGACCGCCGCCGACAATCGTAATATCATACAGTTCAGACATAAATTTCCTCAATCTTTTTAAAATAAACTAGCATTATTGTATCATAAAAAGGGGTTGAAATGTAGACAAATGTTTTGAAGACATCTTAAAAGCCCCATCAGGGGCTTAAAATTAGATAGCAAATAAATCATTGAGATTTTCAGCCAGCGTTGGGTGGGTGAAGATTTGCTTGCTCAAGTAGGTGTAAGGAATCTTATTATCCATGGTCACAGTCAGGATATTGATAATTTCCTGAGCTCCTGCTGAGAAGATAGTCGCTCCAACGATTTCCTTGGTTTCAGTGTTGACAACAGCCTTGAAGGCACCGCGTAAGTCAGCATTGACATGTCCACGAGGCATTGCTGCGACTGGAATCTCTTTAACTGCAATCGGCAGTCCTTGATCTTGGGCTTCCTTTTCAGTCAATCCGATTTGAGCCAATGGCGGTGTGATGAACATGCTGGTAGGGACATTTTTACGGTCTTCCAGTGTGTAGCTGCCGTCGCCAGCCAGATAGCTATAAAGGATACGGAAGTCATCCAGTGAGATATAAGTAAACTGCAGACCGCCATTGACATCGCCCGCTGCAAAAACGCCGGGTACAGATGTTTCCAAGTGTTTGTTGACCTTGATTGCTCCGCGCTCTGTCAGCTCGATATCTGTATTTTCCAACTGCAGTGGCTCAACATTGGACTTACGGCCGGTAGCATAGAGCAGGGCATCAAAGCGGAATTCTCCATCCTCTGTTACAACGACAACTTCAGCACCATCATTTTTAACCTGCTTGGTTTGCACATTTTGCAGGAGCTGGATTCCGTCTTCTTCCATGTATTGCTTAGCTAGAGCAGCGATAGAAGGCTCTACTCGAGGGAGAAAGACAGGAGCAGCATCCAGCACAGTCACCTGACTGCCCAATTTATTGTAGAGTCCAGCAAATTCTAGGCCGATATTACCGCCACCCAGAACTCCCAAGCGTTTAGGAAGTTCTTTCAGATTTTGGATGCCAGTTGAGTCATAGACATGCTCGGTCTCGGTCAGTCCTGGAATCGGCAGGACATTAGAAACAGCACCAGTATTGATAACAATAGTTTCAGCAGTCAGTTCCTCTTTCTCATCGCCAGCTGTGATTTCGATGACTTTATTGGAAAGGAAATGAGCTTCCGCATCGATGATGTCGACACCAGCGCCACTGATTGTTGCGTAGTTCTTTCCATTGAGACGGCTGGTTACAGCGTTCTTTTCAGCCATGACTTGGTCGAAAGCCAGGCCTTTTTCAGCTGCGACAAGCAGGGTCTTGGTTGGGATGCAGGCGATATTAATACAGGTTCCCCCGTACATAGCCTTGCTTCGCTCAATCAAAGCAACTTTTTTTCCTTGGGCCGCCATTTTGGCTGCCAATGTTTTACCGGCCTTACCAAAGCCGATGACAATTAAATCATAGGTTAACATAATTTACCTCCATTTTTCAAAAAGATTGTATCACATCTAGTCAGAAATTGCTTATTTCTGCTACGCTTTTTTCTTCAGTATTTTTAGTCACGATTTTTATACAAACCGTCCATTTTTTGAGCAAGATTTTCGCAGTTCCAGTCAGTTTGTGTTATACTAAGTTTCGTTATTTATTTTAGGAGAGCGAAATGTCTATTATTACATTGATTTTGGCAAGCTTGGTTGCCTTGGAATTTTTCTACATCCTGTACTTAGAGACCATTGCGACGACTTCAGCGACAACAGCTCGGGTTTTCGGCATGTCGCAAGAGGAGTTGGAGCGGCAGTCGGTCAATACACTTTTCAAAAATCAAGGAGTTTACAACGGATTGATAGCTGTTTTGGTCTTGATTGCGGCCTTTGTACAGCCTAGTCCGGTTTGGCTGGGAATTTTTATGGTTTATATCATCTTGGTGGCAGCATACGGTGCAGTGACCAGTGACCCTAAAATCTTGTTCAAGCAGGGAGGGCTGGCTATGCTGACCCTACTTAGTTTATTTTTCTAAAATAGAGTGAGGAAGTGATTTCCCGCTCTTTTTTATATAATGATTGACTTTTTTGTTAGACAAGTGTAGAATAAAAATAGAATAGCATTATTTAGAAAGCGCGTGGGAATGATGAAAAGATCTATTAAACGTTTGCCAGATGGGGAATTTACTATTTTAAAAGTAATTTGGCAGCTGCCTACCCCGACGACCTCTGCCCGTATCATGGAAAAGCTGGGACCAGACAATCACTGGAAGCCCCAGACTTTGCCGACAGTCTTGGCTCGCTTGACTGAAAAGGGCTTTTTAGAAAGTGTCCGCAAGGGGCGTGAAAGGCAGTATACAGCCTTGATCTCAGAAGATGAGTATCTAGAAGTAGAGGCTTCGGATTTCTTGAAGCGTCACAGCGGCCGTTCAATGGGCGGGTTTGTCAAAACACTCTTTTCTTCTAACTCCTTTTCGGAAAATGAACTGGATGAGCTGCGCAGTTTGCTCAACCAAGGAAAGTAGGATGGAGGGATAAGCATGAAACAATTCCTTCTTTCTTTTCTTCTGACCAGTTTGTCAACATCCATTTTGGTGCTTTTGCTTAGTCTGCTTTTTACGGCCTTTAAGACTAAAATTTCGGTCAGAGTGAAGTATTTTATTTGGTTTCTGATATTGCTGAGTTTTCTGTTTCCGTTCCGTCCCCAATTTGGTTCAGGCCTGATTCGGCTGGATACAGGATCAGTAGTTCAGACAGCAGTGACTGCCACCCAGACAGGTGGTGCTCAGGGCGCTTCTCCAGCAGTTGAAAAAGCTGCCCAGCAAAATCTGTGGGAGGCTTTTCTCGGTCTGCCTTGGATTGAAATTCTCTTTGCCATCTGGCTGATTGGCTTTGTCTTTAGTATAGGAAGATACGCTTATTCTTATATTCGCTTCAGAAAGATGCTGAAGCGCTGGGGCACGGAGTTTCAGGACGAAGAAGCGATGGCTCAGCTACAGGCTGTTCAGCAGGAGATGGGAGTTAAGGCCCAGATTCATCTGCTCCACTATCCTATGTCCCAAAGTCCTATGCTGCTAGGTTTCAGAGATATTTTAATCGTGCTTCCAGAACTTGACTACACGGAGGAAGAGCTGCAGCTGATTTTCAAGCATGAGCTGACCCACTACAAACACCGAGATGTTTTAATCAATCTCTTAGGGATTTTTGCCAAGAGTCTGCACTGGTTTAATCCGGTTGTCCGCTTTGCCTGCCGTGAAACCCAGGAAGCAGGAGAAATGTACTGTGACTACGATGTTTTGAGCTGTAGAGATACAGAGTATCGGACTTTCTACGGTGAAACGATTTTGACCATGATAGACCGCAGTAAGAAGACCCCAATTGCTCTGACAACCTGCTTTTACTCTGACAAGTTTAATCTCAAGCGGCGGATTGTCGGTATTATGGATAACCGCCTGCCTAAGAGGTTTCTGTCTGCTGCCTTTGTAGTAGCAGTTCCTCTCCTTTTGCTCTTGACTAGCTCGGTCTTTGCCTTAGAAAGCCCAGAAGCTCAACAAAGCCGACCTGTGGCGGGTCAAAAACAGCTTCAAGGGCTCAGTCAGCGTCAGGCACTAGCATCCGTCTTAAAAGAGCTGTCTCTTTCTGAAAAAGATATTAAAGATTTACAAATTTCTCGTGAGAAAGACACCTATAAAATTCGCTTCTCGCACGGGCAAACGGCCCATGAAACCATTGTCAATGCTAAGGATGGAAAACTGGTCAAATCCAAGCAGCATACCATTGTCGAAAAGACTGTAACGGTTGAAAAAGAAGTCAGCCCATCCTCGTCAGCTGCATCAACTCCAGCTGACAACAGCGCTACTGCAGGCGCAGGGAATACGGGAGCAGCGGGCTCAACCGGAGCGAATAATGGAGCTAGTACAGCGACAGTTCAAACTCCGTCTCAGAACAGTTCCTCTCATACGACAGACACTGATGATTCGGACGATGATGATGACCATGATGACGATTAAATAAAGGATTCTGCCAGTTTAAGTTTCTTAAAAGCTTAGACTGGTAGAATTTTATTATCTTCTCAAAGGGGGATTTGGCAATCCTCCAAGAGCAGCTAGTCATCAGTTTATCTTTTATTTTAGGTCGATTTTGCTTACAGTTTGCATTTCGTTTCCTAATGCTAAAAAAACTGAAAGATTATTTATCTTTTTTCTTGACATTTATAAACGACAAATGTAGAATATATTTATAAACTACTTTTGTAGAATGTTTTTGAAAAATACTGCTTGGAAAGGAGAAGAAAGCAAATCTTATCCAGACGCTTGTAGGATGCAGAGCGGAAGCTCTATTTCTTTTAAAAGCAAAAACTACATTTGTAGAATCAAAGGAGAATTCAAATGAAACAAAAGCAAATCCAAACAAACTTCCAACGGATCGAAACGAAGTATATTCTTGACCGGGCAATGTTAGCTCGTCTTGAGGCTGACATGAGACCTTACCTCACCGCAGATGATTATGCGACATCAACCATTTCCAATGTATATTTTGATAATGATGAGTTCCAGATGATTCAGGATTCCATTGCCAGAAAAGGTGGTCGCGAAAAGATGCGGATGCGTACTTATGCTGAACAGCCGAATGATGATAGCCAAGTTTTCTTAGAAATCAAGAAGAAACGCGATGAAGTAGGCTTCAAATACCGTTTGGTTTCTAATCCTCTCTCTGTGGCCAACTATATCGTGAATGGTGTGGCAGACCATACTATTTCTGATGACCGGGTCAAGGCAGAAGTAGAACAGTTACAGGAGCGCTATATAGACTTGAAGCCAAAAATGGTGATTAGTTATGACCGCTACTCTATGAGAGGCTTGGAAGATAAAAAGGTACGTGTGACAGTTGATTCCAACATCCGCTATCGAGATTATGATGTAGACTTGGCTTTAGGCCGCTATGGACTGCCCTTGCTGGAAGACGACAAGGTGATTATGGAAATCAAGGTTCCTGGTCAATATCCTCAGTGGCTGGCTGATATTCTCAATAAATATGGACTAGAAGACCAGTCCTTCTCTAAATACGGCAAAGCCTACCTGAAAACTAAAGAAAGGCTGACTCAAACAGTCAAGGCCTGAGGGGGTAATCTATGCTCAATCATTTATTTAACAGTATTTACTCCTCTATGGAGATTAAGATTAATCCTTTAGCATTGATTTTTTCACTAGCAACTAGTGTGGTTTTAGGAATTATCTTGGCCAAGGTCTATAAGCACCAGACAATTTATACTAAGGAATTTGTCGTCACCCTCTCTCTTTTGCCAGCTATTATTTCCATTATTATCTTCTTGGTTAATGGAAATCTGGGTACCAGTGTCGCCGTAGCAGGGACTTTCAGCTTGATTCGTTTCCGGTCGGCTGCAGGTGGCTCTAAGGAGCTCTTAGCCATTTTTATGGCGACGGCTATCGGAATTACAACAGGGATGGGATTTGTAGCATTGGGAATTGTCTTTACTCTAGCTATTTCAGGCATCTGGATGCTCTTTGAAAAGATGAGCTTTACTTCAGTCAGTCAGACCAGACGTTATGTTCAGGTTCAAGTTCCAGCTGACTTTGACTACGAAGTACTCTTTGATGCTATTTTTGAAACAGCTTGTAAATCAGCTGAGTTGACCTCTCTCAAGTCAGCTGAAAAGAAGTCTATCAAGCTGGACTATGTTGTTGACTTGAATCCTGATGTGAATGACCGAGACCTCATTCAGCAGTTTATACGTTATAACAAGGTTCAAGACATTTCACTTTCCAAAATTGCTAAGAAACGTAAAACATTATAAAGCACTAAAGACCAGCTGCAATATGCAGCTGGTCTTCTTAGTCTAAAAAGAAGTGGAAATACATCCAAGTTACAGAAAAAACTTGACACTCTTTTCTATATGTGGTATGATTATATAGATTTTGGACTTGAAGGGAGTGAAAAAAATGTCAAAAACAGTAGTACGCAAGAATGAATCACTTGATGATGCACTTCGTCGTTTCAAACGTGCGGTTACTAAAGCTGGTACTCTTCAAGAAACACGCAAACGTGAATTCTATGAAAAACCTTCTGTAAAACGCAAACGCAAATCAGAAGCAGCTCGTAAACGTAAAAAATTCTAATTGAACAAAAAAGCAGACTCCGGTCTGTTTTTTGTTTTCACTCTTTGGAGAGAAGGGGATGATTGTGAGCAATAGGCAAGAAAAAAACACTGATTTTCATCAGTGAATTCTCTTTATTTTTTCTCAGCCAACAAAGCTTTGATTTCTTGTAGGACTTCCAATTCAGTTGGTCCAGCTAGCGCTTCTTCAGCTTCTTCCTTCTTCTTAGCAAGGCTTTGTGCTTTTTCAGCAGACTTAACGATGAAGAAGAGAACAGTACCGATTACCAAGAAGTTAATTACAGCGCTCAAGAAGTTACCATAGGCAATCCCGTTCCATTTCAGATCAGCAATTTGATTCAAGTGTGCAGCTTTCAAAATTGGGTTGAGGAAGAGAGGAGTGATTACGTCAGTAATCAATGAAGTGACAATTGCTCCAAAAGCGTTGGCGATGATCACACCGACTGCCAAATCAATCACATTCCCACGCAGCAAGAATTCTTTAAGATCCTTTAACATTCTTTCTTTCCTTTCAAGAATTTATTAATGAGATTATATTATAGCTTATTTATATGACATCTACAAGATATTTGTTTGTCAAATATTTTACATTTGCTTCATTTTGTTATAAAATATAGAATGATATTCTATGATAAATTGGAGGTATTGTCTCTTGATTGATAAAGAAATCATTTCTGAAATTAAAAACAGCGTCAATATCGTCGATGTCATAGGAGAAACGGTGGCCTTGACCAAGGCCGGGCGGAATTATCTAGGGCTTTGTCCCTTTCACGGTGAAAAGACGCCCTCTTTTAACGTTGTAGAGGACAAGCAGTTCTATCACTGTTTTGGCTGCGGCAAGTCGGGCGATGTCTTCAAATTCATTGAGGATTATCGAGGCGTTTCCTTTATGGATGCTGTGCAGATTGTAGCAGATCGGGCAGGGATTCCTTTGGCTTTGGAGACAGCAGGCAATGACCGACCGAGACAAAGCCATCCGTATCAGGCTCTCTACGATATCCATACCGAGGCAGCCAAGTTTTATCATGCGGTCCTGATGACGACCAAAATGGGAGAGGAAGCGCGGGCTTATCTCTACCAGCGGGGTCTGACAGATGATGTTC
This sequence comes from Streptococcus sanguinis, assembly GCF_026781265.1. Lineage (GTDB taxonomy): Bacteria > Bacillota > Bacilli > Lactobacillales > Streptococcaceae > Streptococcus > Streptococcus sanguinis_T. The sequence continues at coordinate 611,840 of NZ_JAKUVC010000002.1, read as the reverse complement.
TTAAGCATTTTCAAATCGGGCTGGCTCCTAATGAGGGGAATTATCTTCATAAGAGTATGGCTGGCAAATTTGATGAGAATACCATCATGAACTCGGGCCTCTTCAATCTGGCGGAGAATAATCTGGTCTATGATGCCTTTCAGAATCGGATTATGTTTCCCCTGACCAATGACAGTGGGCAGGTTGTGGCTTTTTCCGGACGGATTTGGCAAGCAGCGGCTTCAGACGGGCATCAGGCCAAGTATAAAAACAGTCGCAGCACCGCTATTTTCAATAAAAGCTACGAGCTCTATCATCTGGATAAGGCCAAGCCGGTTATCAAGAAGAGCCATGAGGTTTATCTAATGGAAGGCTTCATGGATGTGATTGCGGCTTATCGGGCTGGGATTGAAAATGCGGTTGCCTCTATGGGAACAGCTCTGACACCTGAGCATGTCCAGCATCTGAGTAAGTATTGCAAGAAGATTATCCTGTCTTACGATGGAGATAGGGCAGGACAGGCAGCGACTGCAAAGGCTTTGGATGAGCTGAGAGATATGACGGTGGAAATTGTTCGGATTCCGGATAATTTGGACCCCGATGAATTTCTCGCTAAAAATTCTGAGGAAGACTTGCAGCATTTGCTGAGTAAAACGCGAATAAGTAATGTGGAGTTTCTGCTGCATCATCTGAAACCAGATAATATTGAAAATCTGCAGGCTCAGATTGAGTTTGTAGAGAAGATGGCACCGATTATTGCGAAAACCAAGTCCATCACAGCGCAGAACTCCTATATATACATGCTGGCTGAGTTGCTGCCGGACTTTGACTATCAGCAGGTGGAGCAGACGGTAAATAACAGCCGGCTGGCTGAGCGCTCTAGTCGCAGTCAGGAGGCGCCCACTCAGCAGTCTCAAACAGTCGTCATGCAGTTTTCGCCTTCGAACCGGCTGAGTCAGCTGACGAGGGCGGAAAATCATATCTTCCACCGCATGATGCATCATCCTTTGATTTTGAACCAATACAGGCTTAGAGAAGACTTTGTCTTTGACTCGGAGGACTTGCAAGCCTTGTATGAGATTTTGCTGGCAAATGGTGAGGTGACACCGCAGGATTTGTCTCAGCTGTCGGACAATGTCCAACAGGCTTGGTATCGGGTTTTAGAAGAAGACTTGCCTGATGAGGTTTTGGAAGATGAGTTGAAAGAAGTGGAAGAAACCAGAGAACGGGAGATTTTGCGCAAGCATAATCAGTTTATTAGTAAGAAGATTCGAGAAGCCTCTCACAGCGGAGATACGGATACAGCCCTGTCCGAGTTGGAGCGCTTGATTGAGCAAAAAAGAAGAATGGAGTAGGAATGGCTACAAAACAAAAAGAAGTAACAACATTAGACGTTCAAATTGCAGAATTTATCCGCAACCACAAGCAGACAGGGGTTGCGACAGATGATGAAATCAATGACCAACTGGTTATTCCTTTCACTTTGGATGCTGATGGAATTGAGGATTTGCTGCAGCGCATCCAGGATGCTGGCATCTCAATTACAGATAAGGAAGGAAATCCCAGCGCGCGCGTCTTGAATACTGAAGAGGAAGAAGCGGAGCTGACGGATGAAGAGCTCTTGGGCAGCAATTCGGCTAAGGTCAATGACCCAGTCCGCATGTATCTGAAAGAAATCGGGGTTGTGCCCCTTCTCAGCAATGAAGAAGAGCAGGAGTTGGCTATCTTGGTAGAACAGGGAGACTTGGAGGCCAAGCAACGTCTGGCTGAGGCCAATCTTCGTCTGGTTGTTTCCATTGCTAAGCGCTACGTCGGCCGTGGTATGCAGTTCCTTGACTTGATTCAAGAAGGAAACATGGGGCTGATGAAGGCCGTTGATAAGTTTGACTACACCAAAGGATTTAAGTTTTCAACTTATGCGACTTGGTGGATTCGTCAGGCCATTACTCGTGCGATTGCTGACCAAGCTCGTACTATTCGGATTCCGGTCCACATGGTGGAAACCATTAACAAACTAGTCCGTGAGCAGCGCAATCTCTTGCAGGAATTAGGTCAAGACCCAACACCAGAGCAAATCGCTGAGCGCATGGATATGACACCTGACAAGGTTCGTGAGATTCTCAAAATTGCTCAGGAGCCAGTTTCCTTGGAGACACCTATCGGTGAGGAAGATGACAGTCATCTGGGAGACTTTATCGAAGACGAAGTGATTGAAAACCCAGTCGACTACACAACTCGTGTCGTTCTTCGTGAGCAGCTGGATGAGGTCTTGGATACGCTGACAGACCGCGAGGAAAACGTCTTGCGTCTGCGCTTTGGTCTGGACGATGGAAAAATGCGGACACTGGAAGATGTCGGCAAGGTCTTCAATGTAACCCGCGAGCGGATTCGCCAGATTGAAGCCAAGGCCCTGCGTAAACTCCGCCATCCAAGCCGCAGCAAACCACTCAGAGACTTTATTGAAGATTAAGAACAGAAGAGCGCAACGAGGGGGCAGAGCAGGAAAACGTCAAGCCGGCAATCCTAGCTGAAAACAAAGGCCCCCTCAAGCTAACTTGAAATTTTTGCTCTATCTATAAGGAGGATATTGCATGTCAGAACAAAAATATAGCCCTGAAGAAGTTGAAAAGATTAAAACGCGTATTTTAGAGAGCTTGGAGCAAGTCATTGACCCAGAATTGGGAATTGACATTGTCAATCTAGGCTTGATCTATGAAATCCGTTTTGACGAGACCAATGGGGAGACGGAAATCGATATGACCTTGACAACCATGGGATGCCCTCTGGCGGATCTTCTGACTGACCAGATCTATGACGCCGTGTCAGATGTTCCCGAGGTTACCAAGACGGATGTTAAGTTGGTTTGGTACCCAGCTTGGACGGTGGAAAAGATGAGCCGTTATGCTCGGATTGCTTTGGGGATTCGCTAAGAACTGATAGTAAGTGCTGGCCTGCTGCGTGCAGGCTTTTGCTTTTTTTAGCAGATTCTGTTATAATGTTCTTATTGTCTTGGGGTCGTTACGGATTCGACAGGCATTATGAGGCACATTTTGCGACTCATCTAGCGGATGTAAAACGCCAGTTAAATATAACTGCAAAAAATAACAATTCTTACGCTGTAGCTGCCTAAAAACCAGCCAGCGTGACCCGATTCGGATTGCTTGTGTCTGATGACAGGTCTTATTATGAGCAAGCTACAGCAAAATCTGGTCTAGGGATTTTGCAAGAGATTGATAGACTCGCTTGACTTGGGCCTGAGCTATGTGTCAAAGTTAAGTTAAACCAATACATAGCCTATGGTTGTAGACAAATGTGTTAGCAGGTGTTTGGACGTGGGTTCGACTCCCACCGGCTCCATTATTTCAAAGCCTTTCTAAAACGTTGAGAAATCAGCGTTTTTTTGCTTTTGCGATCTTCAGGAAATCTTGATTTCTGTCTGAAAAAGTAATACAATGATGTTAGTAATGTCAAAGGAAATATTGGTATTTCTAGTTGGTCGATTTCATAAGTATTAAGGGAAGTTTGATATGAGTTTTTTTAAGAATCTGTTTGGTAAGAAGCAAGAGGAAGAGAAAGTAGAAAAGGTAGAAGAAGCAGTGCTTGATGTGCCTGCTGAGGATCCTTTTCCGAGTGAGTGGGGATCTTTCTCAACCTATATTGATGACAAGTTGGCTAGTATCCGTCTGAATCTTGCTCTTGCTGATGAGGCACCCTATCCTCTCTATGCCTATGCTATGAGGCTCAAGGTAACGCTCCTCCAGTACGATGGGGAGACAGGTTTTCCATCTAGTGATGAGTTTAAAGAGCTGAATGTGATTGAGGATCGGCTTTCTGAGGCTTTGGGCCAGGTCGGTGGCATTCATGTTGGTGTGATTACGACAGATGGAAATATTGAGTTTTACTACTATCTGCAAGACAAGAAAAGCCATCTGGAGCCAATTGCCAAGGTGATGCGCGACTTTCCAGACCGCCGCTATGACTCAGCGACCTTGGAAGATGAGGAGTGGGATCAGTACTTTGACTTTCTCTATCCTAATGAATACGAGTATCAGACCATTCTCAACCAGCGGGTCTGGTACCAGCTGGAGCAGGACGGCGATGACCATAGTCAGGAGCGCGAGATTGACCATTGGGCCTATTTTGCGTCTGAGGAAGACCGAGATGGTTTTCTAAAGGAAGTTGAAGCGTTGGGCTACAGCCTCGTATCTGCTGAAAAGATAGAAGATGCGGACAAACCATATCAGCTGCACGTGATTCGTATGGATACGACAGAAATCTTTGATTTGAACCAGAATGTTTGGACTTTGGTTGAATTTGTGAAAAAATTTAACGGAAACTATGGCGGTTGGGGCTGTAATGTGGTATAATGGTTAAAGTTTTGAGAAAGCTAGCCTTTCTCTTTTGTGGAAGATTACTCAAGAGGCTTAAGAGGCTGTGTTGGAAACGCAGTAGGCGTGTAAAAGCGTGCGTGGGTTCGAATCCCATGTCTTCCGTCATCATATGCAAGAAACGCTGCTTAGCGTTTTTTCTATTTGTTGACGGAGATGAAAGTTGCTTTAATATGAATATTTTTGGAAATGCTTGAAAACAATTTCAGCAAAAAAAATAAGTATTTATTGTTCATTTTATTTAATAGTGTGGTAAAATGAGAGTAATAGAGTTTTAAAAGGATATAAATTAAAGGGAGAATTATGTTTTTTAAACGTCAAAAAGGTAAGTACCACGAAGTAGAGCGTGTGACTCGTTTTAAGCTGATTAAATCGGGTAAGCATTGGCTGCGTGCTGCGACCTCACAGTTCGGCCTTTTTAGATCAATGAAAGGGGGAGGCCTTTCATCGATTGAGCTTAAGGTAACGGAAGAACAAGTTACCGATAAGAAGAGCGGCATAGACTTTTTGAGGGGGATTGTCGCCACGGGGGCTGTGCTGGGCGGAGCTGTTGTGACAAACACAATCGTCCATGCGGAAGAAGATCAGGCTCTGGAAAAAGTCATTGACACGACAGACGTTTTAGCGACACGTGGTGAAACAGTTTTAGGTGAAGAAAGCAGTGCTACTGAGGCAGCAACCGCAACGACAAGCTCACATACTGAGTCAGAGTCTGTATCAGATACATCCTCAGCCAGTGCCAGTGCTTCTGTCAGTGCATCTATCTCTGCCAGCGTCTCAGCTTCAGAGTCAATGTCACAGTCTAGCTCTGCTTCTATCAGTGCCAGCACATCTCAAGTAGTCTCAGATTCCTTAAGTGTATCTGAGTCTCTTTCAGTGTCTTCAAGTACATCGGATTCGGTGAGTGCATCTCAGCCAGCATCTACCTCAGCTAGCTCCCAGTCAGAATCTGCTGTAAACAGTCAAAGCGCGTCATCTGAAACCAATAGGTCTTCGACTAATAATGGCTCAGCCAGTTCCTCAAGTGAAACGACTCGTGTTCGGAAGAGACGTGCTACAGATACAACCCCGCCTACAATTACAGTTCCCAATGAAATAGTAGTCTATCGTGGTGAAGAGTTTGAATTTTATTTTGAAATAACTGATGACAGCGGACAAGTTACAAATGTAGAATTAAGTACTTTTGGTCAAGCATTGAATTTATCTTGGTTAGAAATTTCACGGGATAATTTCAATGTACCTGGGAATGCTACCTCTGCTAATCCATTACGTGTTAGAGCATACGGTAGAGTTCCAGAAGAGTTAACAATTGATCCTAGAAATGTAAATGCTGCTCAATATACGCGAACAATTAGAGCTTGGGATGTTAACGGTCAAGTCTCTTCAAATATTCCTTTTGTAATTAAATTTAGACCACAATCTTATAAATATGACCCTGCTAATCCGTCTATAACTTATGTTAATCGGCTTTCTAAGTTATCTCCAACTGAGAAAAATGCAGTAGAGGCTGCAGTAAGAGTAGCCAATCCTCAGATTCCAGCAGCTGCTAGAATTACTGTTTCAGCAAACGGAAGAGTTACTATTACTTATCCAGACTCATCTACAGATACTATCGCTGCGAATAGAGTAGTAAAAGATCTTGCATCAAGTCGTTCAGCTTTAACGTCAGCTTCAACATCCGCGTCAACGAGTGCTTCTATGTCTGCTAGTACCTCTGCGTCCCTAAGTGCGTCGACCTCTGCGAGCCAGTCTATTGTAGATAGTAAATCGGCTTCAGTAAGTGCATCAACATCCGCAAGCACGTCTGCATCAACCAGCGCTTCAGTGAGCGCAAGTACATCAGCCTCAACGAGTGCATCGGTAAGTGCAAGCACCTCAGCTTCAACGAGCGCATCCGTATCCGCAAGCACATCCGCGTCGACGAGCGCGTCAGTATCAGCAAGCATTTCTGCATCGACGAGTGCGTCCGTATCTGCAAGTACATCAGCCTCAACGAGTGCGTCCGTATCTGCAAGTACGTCCGCGTCGACAAGTGCGTCTGTAAGCGCAAGTACGTCCGCGTCGACAAGCGCATCCGTCAGTGCGAGCGAGTCCGCTTCAACGAGTGCATCAGTAAGTGCCAGCACGTCCGCGTCCACAAGTGCGTCCGTAAGCGCAAGTACGTCAGCGTCAACCAGTGCCTCAACATCTGCAAGTACGTCCGCTTCGACGAGTGCGTCCGTATCAGCCAGCACCTCAGCGTCAACCAGTGCCTCAGTAAGCGCAAGCACGTCCGCGTCAACCAGTGCCTCAACATCTGCAAGTACCTCAGCTTCAACGAGCGCGTCTGTGTCCGCAAGCACGTCAGCGTCAACCAGTGCCTCAACATCTGCAAGTACGTCCGCTTCGACGAGTGCGTCCGTATCAGCCAGCACCTCAGCGTCAACCAGTGCCTCAGTAAGCGCAAGTACGTCCGCTTCGACGAGTGCTTCCGTAAGTGCAAGTACTTCCGCATCGACAAGCGCGTCCGTAAGTGCAAGTACGTCCGCCTCCACGAGTGCGTCAGTAAGCGCAAGTACGTCCGCGTCCACAAGTGCATCAGTAAGTGCAAGTACATCAGCGTCGACCAGTGCGTCAGTTTCAGCAAGTACCTCAGCATCAACGAGTGCATCCGTAAGTGCAAGTGAGTCAGCGTCCACGAGTGCATCCGTATCAGCCAGCACGTCAGCTTCCACGAGCGCGTCAGTGTCAGCAAGTACGTCTGCCTCAACGAGTGCGTCAGTAAGTGCAAGTGAATCTGCTTCCACGAGCGCGTCTGTGTCTGCAAGTACATCTGCATCGACTAGTGCATCCGTCTCAGCAAGCACATCAGCATCGACAAGCGCCTCAGTAAGTGCAAGTACGTCTGCTTCAACGAGTGCGTCAGTAAGTGCAAGTGAATCTGCCTCCACGAGTGCATCAGTAAGTGCAAGTGAATCTGCATCGACTAGTGCATCTGTATCTGCAAGTACGTCTGCATCGACAAGTGCTTCAGTTTCAGCTAGCACGTCCGCGTCAACAAGTGCATCTGTATCCGCAAGTACCTCCGCTTCAACAAGTGCGTCAGTGAGTGCAAGTACATCTGCCTCGACGAGTGCGTCGGTATCTGCAAGTACCTCAGCCTCAACAAGTGCATCTGTATCTGCAAGTACGTCCGCGTCAACAAGTGCTTCAGTCAGCGCTAGCACGTCCGCGTCGACGAGTGCATCAGTCAGCGCAAGTACCTCAGCTTCAACTAGTGCTTCAGTGAGCGCAAGCACGTCCGCATCGACGAGTGCATCCGTATCAGCAAGTACCTCAGCGTCGACGAGTGCGTCAGTTTCAGCAAGCACATCAGCATCGACAAGTGCGTCAGTTTCAGCAAGCACATCAGCCTCGACGAGTGCGTCCGTATCAGCAAGTACCTCAGCTTCAACTAGTGCTTCAGTGAGCGCAAGCACGTCCGCATCGACGAGTGCATCCGTATCAGCAAGTACCTCCGCGTCCACGAGCGCGTCAGTTTCAGCAAGCACATCAGCCTCGACGAGTGCGTCCGTATCAGCAAGTACCTCAGCTTCAACAAGTGCTTCAGTGAGCGCAAGCACGTCCGCATCGACGAGTGCATCCGTATCAGCAAGTACCTCAGCGTCGACGAGTGCATCTGCATCCGCAAGTACCTCCGCTTCAACGAGTGCATCCGTAAGTGCAAGCACCTCAGCCTCAACGAGTGCATCAGTGTCTGCAAGCGAATCCGCTTCGACGAGTGCATCAGTAAGTGCCAGCACGTCCTCGTCTACCAGTGCGTCAGTAAGTGCAAGTACGTCAGCGTCCACGAGCGCATCAGTAAGTGCAAGTACGTCCGCGTCCACAAGTGCGTCCGTAAGTGCAAGTGAATCGGCATCGACCAGCGCGTCCGTATCCGCAAGTACGTCAGCGTCCACGAGCGCGTCAGTATCTGCAAGCACATCTGCATCCACGAGCGCGTCAGTGTCTGCAAGTACGTCAGCGTCCACAAGCGCCTCTGTATCAGTAAGTACGTCCGCCTCGACGAGTGCATCTGTCTCTGCCAGCACGTCCGCATCGACGAGTGCATCAACAAGTGCAAGTACGTCCGCCTCAACGAGCGCATCTGTAAGTGCAAGTACGTCAGCGTCCACGAGCGCCTCTGTATCAGCAAGTACGTCCGCCTCAACGAGTGCATCTGTCTCTGCCAGCACGTCCGCATCGACGAGTGCGTCAGTATCAGCAAGTACATCCGCTTCAACGAGCGCGTCCGTAAGTGCCAGCACGTCCGCGTCTACTAGCGCGTCTGTAAGTGCAAGTACGTCCGCATCGACGAGTGCATCAGTAAGTGCAAGTACGTCTGCTTCAACGAGCGCTTCCGTAAGTGCAAGTACGTCCGCATCGACTAGTGCATCAGTTTCAGCAAGTACATCGGCTTCAACGAGCGCTTCCGTAAGTGCAAGTATGTCCGCATCGACTAGTGCGTCAGTGAGTGCAAGTACGTCCGCGTCCACAAGCGCGTCTGTAAGTGCAAGTACATCGGCCTCAACCAGCGCATCAGTTTCTGCAAGTACGTCCGCCTCAACGAGTGCATCTGTGTCTGCAAGCACGTCAGCCTCAACGAGTGCGTCAGTATCCGCAAGTACGTCCGCGTCCACAAGCGCATCCGTATCAGCCAGCACGTCCGCTTCAACTAGTGCATCCGTAAGTGCAAGTACCTCAGCCTCAACAAGCGCGTCAGTAAGTGCAAGTACCTCCGCGTCCACGAGTGCGTCAGTGTCTGCAAGTACCTCCGCGTCCACGAGTGCATCCGTAAGCGCAAGTGAGTCCGCTTCAACGAGCGCATCCGTATCTGCAAGTACCTCGGCCTCCACGAGTGCGTCCGTAAGTGCAAGTACCTCAGCATCGACCAGTGCATCCGTGAGTGCAAGTACGTCAGCCTCAACAAGCGCATCAGTGTCTGCAAGTACCTCCGCGTCCACGAGTGCATCCGTAAGTGCAAGTACGTCTGCGTCGACCAGCGCGTCAGTATCCGCAAGTACCTCCGCGTCCACGAGTGCATCAGTAAGTGCCAGCACATCCGCATCAACCAGTGCCTCTGTCTCAGCAAGTACATCTGCATCAACGAGCGCATCAACAAGTGCAAGCACCTCAGCTTCAACGAGTGCATCAGTAAGTGCAAGCACGTCAGCATCGACGAGTGCGTCAGTAAGTGCAAGTACCTCCGCGTCGACCAGTGCGTCTGTAAGTGCAAGTACGTCGGCTTCAACGAGTGCATCAGTAAGTGCAAGTACATCCGCATCGACGAGTGCGTCTGTAAGTGCAAGTATGTCCGCGTCGACTAGTGCATCAGTAAGTGCAAGCACATCTGCTTCAACGAGCGCGTCAGTTTCTGCAAGCACGTCAGCATCGACGAGTGCATCAGTAAGTGCAAGCACGTCAGCATCGACGAGTGCGTCAGTAAGTGCAAGCACGTCCGCGTCGACCAGTGCGTCAACCAGTGCATCAGTAAGTGCTAGCACGTCCGCTTCAACGAGTGCATCAGTATCCGCAAGCACGTCAGCATCGACAAGTGCGTCAGTAAGTGCAAGTACATCTGCCTCAACGAGTGCATCTGTCTCAGCAAGCACATCCGCTTCAACGAGTGCATCAGTATCCGCAAGCACGTCCGCATCGACAAGTGCGTCAGTATCTGCAAGTGAGTCAGCTTCCACTAGCGCGTCAGTTTCTGCCAGTACCTCAGCGTCGACGAGTGCGTCAGTATCTGCAAGTGAGTCTGCTTCAACCAGTGCATCAGTAAGTGCAAGTGAGTCCGCCTCCACGAGTGCATCTGTATCCGCAAGCACGTCCGCGTCTACCAGTGCAAGCACCTCAGCATCAACCAGCGCATCTGTATCAGCAAGTACCTCCGCCTCCACGAGTGCGTCTGTTTCAGCAAGTACCTCCGCCTCCACGAGTGCGTCTGTTTCAGCAAGTACCTCAGCGTCTACCAGTGCAAGCACCTCAGCATCAACCAGCGCATCTGTATCAGCAAGTACATCCGCCTCCACGAGTGCATCAGTAAGTGCAAGTACCTCAGCGTCCACGAGTGCATCAGTAAGTGCAAGCGAATCAGCGTCCACGAGTGCATCAGTGAGTGCAAGTGAGTCCGCTTCAACTAGCTCATCTGCGAAAGCAAGTGAATCCGCGTCCACGAGCGAATCTGTATCTGCAAGTACATCGGCTTCCACGAGCGCGTCTGTGAGCGCAAGCACGTCTGCGTCGACCAGCGCATCTGTTTCTGCAAGTGAGTCCGCTTCGACGAGTGCATCAGTGAGTGCAAGTACGTCTGCCTCAACGAGTGCATCAGTAAGTGCAAGCACGTCTGCCTCAACCAGCGCGTCTGTGTCTGCAAGTACGTCTGCTTCAATGAGTGCATCAGTAAGTGCAAGTACGTCCGCCTCAACGAGTGCATCCGTATCAGCAAGTGAATCAGCCTCCACAAGTGCGTCTGTATCCGCAAGTACGTCCGCCTCAACGAGTGCATCTGTATCTGCGAGCGACTCAGCGTCGACCAGTGCATCCGTGTCCGCAAGTACGTCTGCGTCAACGAGTGCGTCAGTAAGTGCAAGCGAATCAGCGTCGACCAGTGCATCTGTATCTGCAAGTACGTCTGTCTCAACGAGTGCATCCGTAAGTGCCAGCACGTCAGCTTCCACAAGCGCCTCAGTAAGTGCGAGCGAATCAGCTTCAACGAGCGCCTCAGTAAGTGCAAGTACATCCGCGTTGACAAGTGCCTCAGTAAGCGCAAGTACGTCTGCGTCGACCAGCGCATCAGTAAGTGCAAGCACATCGGCATCAACGAGTGCGTCAGTGAGTGCAAGTACGTCCGCCTCAACCAGTGCATCTGTATCTGCGAGCGACTCAGCTTCCACTAGCGACTCAGTAAGTGCAAGTACCTCAGCTTCAACGAGCGCATCCGTATCAGCAAGTGAGTCCGCGTCGACCAGCGCGTCCGTAAGTACAAGCACGTCCGCGTCGACTAGTGCGTCCGTAAGTGCAAGCGAGTCCGCTTCAACGAATGCGTCAGTAAGTGCAAGTGAATCAGCATCAATCAGCGAATCGACTTCAGTTCAGGCTTCTGCCTTAGCGTTGGCAAGTAGATCTGCTTCAGTAAGTGCTTCAGAATCCGCAAGTACTTCGGCTAGTCTGTCTGGTTCAGAAAGTGCTTCGATTAGTGATTCTCAGTCAATCAGCGAGTCGACTTCACTGAGCACTAGCACATCAGTCTTGCATAGTCAGCTGGATCTGGTTCATGAGAAGGAATTCTACTCACTCAGCCTTTTTACAAGTGAGTCACTGTCAGCAGCAGTCAGTCTCAGCGAGCTTGCCCGTGTCAGTCAGTCTGTATCGGAAAGCCTGTCGACGAGTCTGTCAGCTAGTCAGAGCACATCTGAAAGCCTGTCCGCTTCCACAAGACAGTCTGAACTGGATCTGATTTCCAGAGGTCGTCTGCCTCAGACAGGGGAAACGGAGAGTAAGGCTTCCATCCTGGCTCTGGGCTTGGGAGCATTGGGCTTGGCCTTCAAGAGACGTAAAAAGAAAAGCGACTCTGAGGAGTAGCAGTAAATAGTGCCGATCAGTTTATCTTTTAGTCCGTCGAAATTTCACTCAGTTAGTGAGTTGAGGAAGTGATGAATAGCGCAAGCCATTAAGGAAATCATGTCATGATTTCTGGTGCTTGCTTACTAAAATACTAGACTAAGAACTAGTAAAAAGAAACCGAGAGGCAATAGAAACAGGAAGTTTTGACAACTTCCTGTTTTTTTGACAATTTAGTAGAAAAAAGTGTTCTTTATTGTGCAGGAAAATCCTTGAGAATATAGATTTTTTGGACAATATTTTATATAATATCAAGTATAGAAATGATGTTTTAGAGTTTATGAAATGAAAGAGTAAGGGAAGAAATGAAAACGATTGTTTTGGTTGGGGATCAGGCCTATCAGGAGCAAGTTTCGACTACAATTAAGTCGATTTTATATTACAATAAAAATGTAAAAATCTATGTTTTCAATCAGGGATTGAGTGACGAGTGGTTTCGTGAATTTAATGAGTTGGCCGAGCAACTGGACAGTGAATTAGTTAATATCACCTTGGACCAAGTGACGATCAGTCCAGACTGGCTGACGCAGGACCATATCAGCTCAGCTACCTATGCTCGCTATTTCATTCCGCAGTTTGTAGCAGAGGAGCGAGTCCTTTATCTGGATAGCGATCTGGTGGTCAATAGAGATTTGCAGCCTTTATTTGATATTTCTCTAGAAGGCAAGCTTGTGGCTGCGGTTGGAGATGCCGGAGGTTATGGCTTTAATGCTGGCGTTCTGCTAATTGATAATCGAGCTTGGAAAGAAAGGCAGCTGCAGGAGAGCTTTATCAAGGAAACGGACCACATCATGGGCTTGGTCCAATCTGGTCAGATGGAGGATTTCAACGGTGATCAGACGGTTTTAAATCATGTGTTAGATCAGGACTGGCTGCCCCTGGATAAGATTTACAATCTGCAGGTCGGTCATGATTTAGTGGCCTTTTATAGCGGCTGGAATGGCCATTTTGAGCTGTATCAAGAACCTCTGATTATCCACTATACGACCTTCCGCAAGCCTTGGAACTCGGAAGTCAGCTATCGGTACCGTCAGCTTTGGTGGGACTTTCAGGCCTTGAGTCTGGAAGAGATTGTAGCCCATCATCAGGGGGAGTTTGAGCTGCCGGATCATTGGGAGCAGGCCGCTCTCAACTGTATGCTCCTGACGGATGTGCAGGAGCTGGAGCAGATAGAGTTTTTAGCCCAGTCCCTGCCTAGGGTTGATTTTCACATCGCCTGCTACACAGAGATGGGAGCTTACCTGCAATCTTTGAACCAGTATGAGAACATCCACCTTTACCCGCAGGTTATCCATGCAGTGCTAGATGAGCTCATTGATAAGTGCCAGGTCTATTTGGATATTCACCATGGAAGTGAGCACTATGAGCTGAGCAGTCGCTTCAAGGCACTTGACAAGCCAGTTCTGGCTTTTGACAATTCTAAGAAAAATGAAAACGAAGAGCTGGTCTATCCGCATGAAAATCCACAGGAGATGGTGGAAAAGCTGCGCAGTCTGATGAAAAGAGAGAAGCCGCAAGCCTTTCGGGCTGTGGTGCTGGCGGCTAATGCTGCTTATAGTGAGCAGGTCATAACCACCATTAAGTCCATCGTCTGCCACAATCGCTTTATCAAGTTTTATGTCATCAACAGTGACTTTCCGACAGAGTGGTTTGTCAGCATGCAAAAGAGACTGGCCAAGCTAGACTGCCAGATCGTCAATGCTCGGGTGTCTGCTTCGTTGGTGTCAAATTTTAAAACGGATATTAGTTATACTGTTTTCCTACGCTATTTTGTAGCGGATTTTGTTGAGGAAGACAAGGCTTTGTATTTAGATTGCGATATCGTTGTCACGCGGGATTTAAGCTCCTTATTTGAAACAAAACTTGGAGATGCACCGCTTGCTGCGGTCAAGGATCTAGGCGGGCAAGTGTATTTTCATCAGCATATCTTTAATGCTGGGTTCTTATTAATCAATAATGCCCTTTGGAAGCGAGAGAATATTCGCCAACGTTTGATTGAACTGACCAATGAATGGCATGACAAGGTACCGTCTGGTGACCAAAGCATTCTCAATATGCTCTTTGAGAATCGCTGGCTGGAGCTACCCTTTGCTTATAACTGCATTACGCTGCACACGACCTTTTCCGACTATGAGCCAGAAAAAGGTCTCTATCCGCCTGTGATTCACTATCTGACCGAGCGCAAGCCTTGGAAAGAGTATACTCAGTCCATCTATCGTGAGGTCTGGTGGTTTTATCAGGGACTGGATTGGTTGGATATGGAGGAGCCAGTCGGAGCCCTGACTCAAAAGATGGTGGAAGGTGAAGAGGGCTCAAGTCTGTCCTGCCTAGTCTATACCTACTCTTGTGACCTGATGCATATCAACTATCTGATCCAAGCCCTGCCTACCTGTCATTTCTACATTGCGGCACCGGTCATGGTGGCAGAGCCAATCACACGTCTGCTTCGGTATCCTAATGTCAGTGTCAGCTCAGATATTGCTGGGATTCCGGCTCTCTTGGAGTCGCTGGAAGCCAAGTCTCAGCTGCTGCTGGATATCAATGCTGGTGATGAGGTCGGGGATATTATCTCTCGCTTCAAGTCAGCCGGTAAGCCAGTTTTTGCCTTTGACAGCACAGCTCATGGCCAGCAGGGGCAGGAAGTCTTTCCAGCCGATAATCCTGAAGTCATGGTGCAGGCTATTGAGAAGCTGGGCTTAGCCGAGCCTAAAGAGCGGCAGATTTCTGTACTCTCTATCGACCAATCACTGGATTATCTCTTGGAGAAAGGTGCTTCAGTCCTTCGCTTTGGAGATGGTGAGATGGATTTGATTGCGGGCCGCAGTATCGTCTATCAGGATTTTGATCCAGAACTGTCAGCGCGCTTGAGAGAGATTATGTCTATGGAGAGCGATGAGCGTTTGATGATTTGTCTGCCCGATGTCTTTACAGGACTAGAGCGCTATTCCATTGATGCCCAAAATTTTTGGAGTCTAAATCATTTGCCACATTTTCTTGAGAAATATAAAAATATTTGCCGGGCACCTTGGTATGGCTCAACCTTTATTTCCCGTCCTTATATCGACTTGGAAGATAAGACGCCGTCTGCGGGCTATTTTGCCAAGCTCAAGCAGTTATGGCAGGACAAGGACCTCTTGATCGTAGAGGGTTTGACTTCTCGTTCTGGTGTGGGCAATGACCTATTTGCCGGAGCTCGGTCTATCAAGCGGATTATCTGTCCTTCGCGCAACGCCTACAGCAAGCTGGAGGCCATCAAGCAGGCTGTCCGAGAGCATGCGGACAATCGTTTGATTTTGACTATGCTGGGTCCGACGGCCAAGGTCTTGGTCTATGATCTGGTTCAGGAAGGTTATCGGGCGCTGGATATTGGACATATTGACTCGGAGTATGAGTGGTTCCAGATGGGGGCTAGCCACAAGGTCAAGCTGTCGCACAAGCATACGGCTGAGCACAACTTTGATCAGGATATTGAGTTTAGAGATGACCAAGCTTATGACAGTCAGATTGTTGCCAATCTGGCTCAGGAATGAAGATTAGAAAAAGAATATGAAAGTTAATATTACCAACCTATACGGTATGTCTGGCCAGAGTACGGCCTTGATTGCCCAGAATGATGTGACCAAGCTCGCCAAGCAGCTGGGCTTTAATGAACTGAGTTTTTACTTTTACGATATTTACAGCGATAGCCAGTCGGAGCTCAGTCGGCGTCTGGACGGTATCATGGCTAGTGTAGGCTATGGCGATGTGGTTATCTATCAGTCGCCGACTTGGAATGGCCGGGAGTTTGACCAGGCCTTTATCAGCAAGCTGAAGATTTTGCAGGCCAAGCTGGTTACCTTTATCCATGATGTACCGCCACTGATGTTCCCGTCAAATTACTATCTGATGCCGGAGTATATCGATATGTATAATCAGTCAGATGTGGTTATCGTGCCTTCTGAGCAGATGCGCGACAAGCTTCTGGCAGAGGGGTTGAATGTGGACAAGATTTTGGTCCAGCGCATGTGGGATCATCCCTATGATCTGCCCCTGCACCAGCCTCAGTTTGCGCCTAAGCTGTATTTCGCAGGAAGTGTAGAGCGTTTTCCGCATCTGAGCAACTGGTCTTATGTTACGCCGCTGGAGATTTTTTCGCCTGAAGAAGAGTCAAATCCAGAGGCCAATGTCAGCTATCGCGGCTGGGTCAGCCGGCCGGAGTTGCTCTTGGAGCTTTCCAAGGGCGGTCTGGGTCTGGTCTGGGGCGTTGAGGAAAATCCAGCAGACGAGCCGGAATACTACAGGCTCAACATCTCTCATAAGTCAGCTACTTATCTGGCGGCAGGGATTCCGGTCATCGTCCCTTCTTACCTGTCCAATGCGGAGCTGATTCGCGAGCGCGGTCTGGGCTATGTCGTAGACAGTCTGGAAGAAGCCAGTCGGATTGTAGAAAGTCTGAGTCAAGAGGAGTATCAGGCTATGGTCGAGCGGGTTAGAAAGTTCTCTTTCCTGCTCAAGGAAGGTTATTTTAGCAAGAAAGTCTTAGTAGATGCGGTCATAGAAGTTTTATCATAATGGCTTTCTAAGCATCGTCATGAGGAGTCAGTGTGAAGTCATTTTTTAAACCGGTCATTATCAAGAAGTTTCTGTGGACCTTATTTTTCTTATTTATCTATGTCTTGGGAACCAAGCTGACCCTGCCTTTCGTCGATATGAGTAAGGCAGCTGCCATGGACGGAACCTCTACGACCTTGAACTATGCGACAGCCCTGATGGGGGGGAATCTGCGCAGTATGTCGCTTTTTTCTGTCGGCTTGTCTCCTTGGATGTCCTCTATGCTGATCTGGCAGATGTTTGCTGTATCCAAGCGCCTAGGCTTGAGTAAGCTCCCTCTGGAAGTGCAGGAAAGGCGGCGGATGCTGCTGACCTTGGTCATTGCCTTGATTCAGTCAGTAGCGTTGGTCCTAAATCTGCCATTGCAAGAAGCAGGTGGGGTGGATATGACTACGATTATCGTCTTAGATACCTTGGTCTTGATGGCTGGGACTTACTTTCTCATCTGGCTGACGGATTTGAATGCTGCCATGGGACTTGGCGGCTCCATCATGATTGTCATGGCCAGCATGATTGCCTACATTCCGCAGGATATTTGGAACTCCATTCAGGAGCTGAAGATTTCTTCACTTTGGCTGGCCTTGATGCTGGTTTTCAGCCTAGTCTTTCTCTATCTGGCTGTTACAGTTGAACGGTCTAAGTACCGAATTCCAGTCAATAAGATCAATATCCATAACCGTTTCAAGAAATACTCTTATCTGGATATTCGTCTGAATCCTGCTGGTGGGATGCCGATTATGTACGCTATGACCTTGGTCAGCATTCCCCAGTATTTCCTTTTGATTATCCACTTTCTCCAGCCGGAAAACCAGTTGATTGAGCAGTGGATAGAAGCGTTGTCTATGGGAAGTCCAGCTTGGTTTATCCTCTATCTGCTGACTATTTTCATCTTGGCACTGGCCTTCGCCTTTATCAATATCAGTGGCGACCAGATTGCTGAACGGATGCAAAAGAGTGGAGAGTATATTGAAAATGTTTATCCGGGAGGAGCAACCCGCCGGTATATCAATGGTTTGGTGACCTATTTTGCACTAGTGGGGGCTTTCTATCTTATCCTGATTTCTGGCCTGCCTATGATGGTGGTGCTTCTGGACATTCGCTATCTGCGGCTCAGTATGATTCCGGGGATTTTTATGATTTTTATCGGAATGGTCTTTTCTATTAAGAACGAGGTGGAGGCCTTGACGCTGAATGACCGTTATCGTTCATTGTTGTAGGAGAAATTATGTATTACTTTATTCCTTCATGGAGTGGCAGTGGGGATCGGGTTTGGCACCGGGATATTGTCCCTTGGTATCGCTCCATGCAGCGACTGGAGTTTGATGACTCGATTCATCAGATTCGGATTTTTCAAAGTGAAAATTTGCCAGTCCAGCTGCTTTTGCCAGCCTATATGCCGCATGCCCGCTACCTCTTGCATCGGCAGGATATTTTTGAGACGGACTATTACTCGGTCTTTGATGAGATTCAGGGAATCCAGTCTAAAGAAATGCAGGTCTTGCAAATCAAGGATCTGGACTGGGAGCCAGACTGCGAGTTTGTCTATACGCCCTTTCTAATCATGGTTCGCAGGCAGGGCCAACTCTATGCCCATGTCGAGTTTGGAGTAGAAGGCTTTATCAGCTTTATCAAGTTTTTCAAGGATGACCAGCTGGAGAAGTTTTATATCTTTGATGATCGGGGCTTTGTCTCCAGTATCACCTATTATGAAGAGGGGCAGCCCCTTTATCAGGAATACCTGCAGCCGGATGGTGACTGGCGGATTCGTGAGCATCTGAAGCCTGACGACAGTCGGGTAGAGGTCAACCCTGCTTACTTACTGGACTTTGATAAGCTGGAGTATGAGCGGATGCCGGACTTGATTTTGGAGAAATTGGGACACTATATCGAGCGCAATGCAGGAGCGGACAGCCGGTTTGTCCTAGCAACGCATCCCTTATACACTCAAGCCATTTTGCGCTTATTGCCCCAGCAAGTTCAAGTCATTCTCAGCTTTTTCCACGAGCGCAATCATGCAGTAGACTGTCAGGCTCTGGAGGCGGATTTGCAGCAGGCAGATCTAGTCTTGACTGATCGTATGGATTTCAAGAAGGCGATTCAGCGTTACCTGCCTGGGCAGGCTCAGAAGGTGCATTACCTGTCGCCTTTTGATACTCGTTTGCAGCTGGGCAAGAGCCAGCGTCGTCGTGAATCCAAGATTTTTTATCAGATTAATCTGGAAGAAGGGCTTAATGACTATGCCATCTTCAAGGTTCTCCACTATGTGGCCAAGCATCCGGATACAGAGCTGACTATCGGTGTTTACAATGCCTGGCAGGAAGGAATCCAAAAGGTGGAGAACAAGGTGCAGGAGGTTATTGATGAATATCTGAATCGGTATGAATTTGTCAAGAACTACCGGCGCAGTGAGCAGGCTGAGAATGCCCTGCTGGAAAATCAGGAGCAGGACCTCCGTTTCACCATTAAGAATATCACGGATGAGCTTAGCTTGATTCAGGAGCTGGACGATACGCGGTTAATCATTGACCTGAGTGAGCAACCTAATCTCTATACACAGATTGCTGGGATTTCTGCCGGGATTCCGCAAATCAATCTGGTGGGCTCGGACTATGTGACCCATCTGCAAAATGGCTATATCTTGGACTCTATCTCTGATCTACCGACTGCTGTAGACTATTATTTGGAAGGTTTGAAAAATTGGAACCAGGCCTTGATATACTCTATCGAAAAAATTCATCATAATACAGGGCTGGAGCTGATTGGTCGTTGGGAGCAGTGGCTCAAGGAGACTGAAGATGCAAAATAAGCTGAAAATCTTACAGATTGGCTCAAGCGATTGGAGCAAGGAGCTTGCTATTCCAGACAATATGGCCTGGTATTATTTCTTTCCTAACTCCAATCTAGCTATCAAAAAGGTCATGGAGATGGATAAGATTGGCAAGTTTGATGCGATTCTGGTGGACGACCTGCGTCGGATCCCAGATTTGTTTATGATTGAGCCCCAAATTATCCCTTATACAGTTTTCTATGATCAGGAACAGGAAACCCAGGAAGCGGATATTGAGTACTTCCTCAAGCGTCACTGTGCTCAGCCAACGGATATGAGCGATCGAGCTGACCTGATCCGCAAGCTGTCCAAGGCTCTCTTTTCCGGCCAGTATGGGGATAAGATGACTCCACTCGATATGGTGGTCAGCTCTGGATTTCGGGGTAAGATTTGCTACAATGGCTATGAAAATCTAGAGCTGGAAGGTGACTTTGGTCAGGACTTTCAGCCAATCCTGTCTTGGAAATACAATATTATTGCCAACAAGTTCAATCCAGTTGAACTTTGGCTTGAATATGAAAAGTCAGGCAACTGTGAGCTGCGGCTGCGCCTCTATAATATCCAGGAAGGCTCGACTGCGGATATTGCTCGCGAGACTATTTTCGCAGAAGAGGACATGCGGGAATCCATGGTTCTGGACAATGACTTTACTTCTTATCTGGGCGTCAGTCTGGAGGCTAGAGGTGAGGGACGGATTCAGGTCGGTGCTATGCATCAGCGCCTGACCCGCTTTGAGTTTGGCAAGTATGTTCTGGGTGGGAAGATTTTTCGCGATAGCCACCGTCAGGAGATTAATTACTTCTTTTATCCAGGAGATTTGAAGCCGCCTTTGGCTGTTTATTTCTCTGGTTACCGTCGGGCGGAAGGCTTTGAGGGCTTCGGAATGATGCGCAGTTTGGGCTGTCCTTTTCTCTTGTTTTCAGATCCGCGCGTGGATGGCGGTATGTTTTATCTGGGCAGCCAAGAGCTGGAGAGCAGTATTCATAAGATTATCCAAGAGCATTTGGACTTTCTGGGCTTTACCGAGCGTGATTTGACTTTATCAGGCATGTCAATGGGGACCTACGGTGCGGTTTATTACGGATCGGAGTTTCGTCCGCGGGCTATCGTTTTGTCCAAGCCCTTGGGAAATCTAGGCACTATTGCCCAACGTGGTCGTTTACGCCTGCCCGAGGTCTTTCCGACGGCTCTAGATGTCCTTCACCGTCACACGGGTGGCAAAGATCAGGAACATGTAGAAGAACTGAATCAACGCTACTGGCGTAAGTTTGAGAAAGCTGATTTCAGTCGGACGACCTTTGGTATCGCATATATGAAAGAAGAAGACTATGATCCGACGGCCTATGAGGACCTAGTAGCGGCTCTTCATCTGACTGAGGCCAAACTGATTAGCAGAGGTGTCCCTGGACGCCATAATGACGACTTAGCTGTGTCTGTGTCTTGGTTTATGAATTACTATCGAATGATATTGGAAAAGGAATTTGGGAGAAAGAAATGAACATTCAAAAAAGAAAGGGCATTTACTGGGGAGAGCTGAGAGGGGTTTCGGCAGCTGGTAAAATGACTGACTTTACCTATCTTTATGGCACTACCCTTATTATTCATTCCCCTTCACATATATTTTTTGAAAATAAACTAATGGCTTCTGGCCAGACCATTCATGAGTGGTCTTCCAAATGGAACTATCAACGAGACCGGCAGGTGCCTGCTCTCCCCTTGCTCAAAAAGGGAGCTCGCTATTGCCTGTCTAGAGATATGACCACCTATCCTGAAGCCAGCGTCTTTCTGAAAATCATCTTCTTTGACCGCTATGATAAAGAAATCAGCAATCAAGTGGAGCGCTCGGAGAGTATGATCTTTACCTACCCAAAGGAAGCCTATAGCTATAAGGTTCAGCTGCTGAGTGCAGGAGTTGAGTCCTTAGAGTTTCATTGCCTAAACATTGACCAAATCATAGAGGAGTCTGATGATTAAAAATCATTTTCAAATTCAGCGCTTAAAGAAAATCTTAGCGAAAGTCAAGAGCTTTGAGTCAGAAATAGCTGGCTTGTCAGACGCTGACCTGCGAAAGAAAACCCAGGAATTTAAAGAGAGATTGGCTGCAGGCGAGACCTTAGACGACTTGTTGCCGGAAGCTTATGCCGTGGTGCGGGAAGCAGACAAGCGGGTACTGGGCATGTTTCCCTACGATGTGCAGGTCATGGGGGCGATTGTTCTTCATGAGGGCAATGTCGCTGAGATGGCTACGGGAGAGGGCAAGACTCTGACGGCTACCATGCCGCTCTATCTCAATGCCCTGTCTGGTCAAGGAGCTATGCTGGTGACCACCAATACCTATCTGGCTCTGCGGGATGCTCAGGAAATGGGACAGGTCTATCGTTTTCTGGGGCTGACTATTGAGGCAGCGGTAGTAGCTGATGAGACTGAAAATTTGACTCCCAAGCAGAAGCGGCTGATTTACCAGGCGGATATTGTCTATACGACCAATAGTGCCTTGGGCTTTGACTATCTGATTGAAAATCTAGCAGAGAATAAGGACAGCCAATATCTTAGTCCTTTCAACTATGTCATCATAGACGAGATTGACTCCATCCTCTTGGACAGTGCTCAGGTGCCTTTGGTTATCTCTGGTGCCCCTCGAGTCCAGTCTAATTTCTATGCCATCATGGATACCTTCATTACGACTTTGAAAGAAGACGAGGATTATCACTATGATGACGAGAAGAATGAAGTCTGGCTGACATCGAAAGGTATTCTGGCGGCGGAGTCTTTTCTGGACTTGGAGCATCTTTTTTCCAAGGAAAATCAAGAGTTGGTCCGCCACCTCAATCTAGCCTTGCGGGCCCACAAGCTCTACAAGAAGGACAAGGACTACGTTGTCCGCCAGGGTGAGAAAGAAGCTGAAGTCGTACTTTTGGATCGCTCAACCGGCCGTCTGCTGGAAATGACCCGGCTTCAGGGAGGTCAGCACCAGGCCATTGAGGCCAAGGAGCATGTCAAGCTGACAGAGGAAACGCGAGCCATGGCTTCCATTACCTATCAGAATCTCTTCCGGCTCTTCCGGAAAATCTCTGGTATGACTGGAACCGGCAAGGTGGTGGAGAGCGAGTTTATGGAAACTTACTCCATGTCTGTCATCAAGATCCCGACCAACCAGCCAGTTATTCGGCAGGATTTACCAGACCAGCTTTACCAGACCCTGCCAGAAAAAGTCTTTGATTCTCTGGACGAGGTCAAGCACTACCATGCCCAAGGCAATCCGCTCTTGATTTTTACTGGCTCAGTGGAGATGTCAGAGATTTACTCCTCCCTACTGCTGAGAGAAGGCATCGCCCACAACCTGCTCAATGCCAACAATGCGGCACGTGAGGCGCAAATCATCGCTGAGTCTGGGCAGAAAGGTGCGGTGACGGTGGCTACATCCATGGCCGGCCGCGGGACGGATATAAAGTTGGGGCCAGGTGTCGCAGATTTGGGTGGTCTCGTGGTGATTGGCACTGAGCGGATGGAGAACCAGCGGATTGACCTACAGATTCGTGGCCGTTCAGGCCGTCAAGGTGATCCGGGGATTAGTAAGTTCTTCATCTCGCTAGAGGATGACCTGCTCAGGAAGTGGGGGCCAGACTGGCTCAAAAAGTTCTACAAGAACTACTCAACCGAAGAAGTTCAGCAGCATCCAGTCCAGCTGGGACAGCGCCGTTTCAGAAGCTTAGTGGCTAAGGCCCAGAGAGCCAGCGAAAGCAGCGCCAAGATGTCCCGCCGGATGACGCTGGAATATGCCCAGTGCATGAAGATTCAGCGGGAGATTACCTATGCTGAGCGCAATCGCTTGATTCAAGCTGAGGAGCGAATTGACGAAGAAATCAACCGTGTCCTCAGTCAGGTCATTCATCAGGCGGCCTATGAGCGGTCCTATGATACGCGGGCTGACCTCTATCGCTTTATCTTAGACCATTTCAGCTATCATGCTGAGCGCATTCCTTATGATTTCGATATTTATTCGCCGGAGAAAATCGCAGAGCTCTTGCAGGATATTGCCGAGCAGGAGCTGCAGGCAAAGAAAGCCTATCTAAAGTCTGACAAGCTCTTTACCCATTTTCAGCGGGTGTCCGTTCTCAAGGCTATTGATGAGAACTGGGTCGAGCAGGTGGACTATCTGCAGCAACTCAAGACAGCTTTGAGCGGTCAGCATTTCTCTATGAAAAATCCTCTGGTAGAATACTACCAAGAGGCTTACGATGGCTTTGAATATATGAAGGAGCGCATGAAACAGCAGATTGTCAAGAATCTTTTGATGAGTGAATTGGCACTCAACCCTAAAGGAGAAGTCATCATGTACTTCCCGTAAGACGAGGAGAATATGACAGTATATAACATTAACTTAGGCATCGGCTGGGCCAGCAGCGGTGTAGAATACGCCCAAGCTTATCGAGCCCAGCTTCTGCGCAGAATCCAGCAGCCGGCTAAGTTTATCTTTATGGATATGATTTTAGCGGATAATATCCAGCATCTGGCGGAAAATATTGGTTTTCTGGATGAGGAAGTTATCTGGCTTTATAACTATTTTACTGATATCAAGATTGCACCGACGACGGTTACGCTGGATCAGGTGCTGGCTCAAGTCGCAGGTCAGCCGGAACGCTCTGAGAAGGAATGCAAGATTGTCCGCTATTTCTACCCGCAGGATGATCAGTTTATCACTTGCTATCTGCGGCAGGAAGATCAGGACTTTGTCGAGCATGTAGAGTATGTCTCGCGGGGGAGATTGATTCGCAAGGATTATTTCTCCTATGTCCGTTATGCTAGTGAATACTTCGCACCCCACAATGACGCCGCAACTCTCTACCAGCGCCGTTTTTACCATGAAGACGGCAGTGTGGCCTATGACATGCTGATAGAGGATGGTCAGGAAGAGCTCTATCGCTTTCCAGATCGGATTTTCTATTCCAAGGCTGAGCTGGTCCGATATTTCCTCCAATGTTTGCAGCTGCAGGCGGATGATGTGGTCATCTTGGATAGGGAGACAGGGATTGGTCAGGTTGTCTTTGAAGAGAGCCAGAAGGCTAAGCTGGGAGTAGTGGTCCATGCGGAGCATTTCAGTGAAAATGCCAGCAGTGACGACTACATTCTCTGGAACAATTTCTATGACTACCAGTTTACCAATGCTGACAAGGTGGACTTTTTCATCGTAGCAACTGAGGCTCAGAGAACGATTCTAGAGCAGCAGTTCCAGCATTACTCGGACAAGCAGCCCAAGATTGTCACCATACCGGTAGGGAGTCTGGACCAATTGACTTATCCCAAAGAGCCTCGCAAGCCTTTTTCTATGATTACGGCTTCGCGTCTAGCTACAGAAAAGCATATCGACTGGCTAGTGGCAGCGACTGTTCAAGCCCATGCCCAGCTGCCTGAGCTGACTCTGGATATTTATGGCAAGGGGGGCGAAGAGGAAAAGCTGCGTCGCAGGATTGAAGAAGCAGGAGCTCAGGACTACATTCGGCTCAAAGGGCATGCGGATCTGAGTCAGATTTATGCAGGCTATGAGCTTTATCTGACGGCTTCGACCAGTGAAGGCTTTGGTCTGACTCTCATGGAAGCAGTTGGCTCGGGTCTGCCTCTCATCGGCTTTGATGTCCGCTATGGCAATCAGACTTTTATCGATGATGGTAAAAATGGCTATCTGCTGCCGGTCAGTTCCAATCAGGTCGAGGACCAGATTATTGCTGCTTTTGTGGAGAAAATAGTAGCTCTCTTTAGCCAAGGACGCCAGCAGGAGATGAGCCAACACTCTTATCAAGTGGCCGAGAATTATTTGACCAACCGAGTTGAAGCGGCTTGGTCCCAGCTTTTAAAGGAGGTCAGAGATGATTCAGCTCTTTGATTATTACAATCAGGAAACCCAGGATCTGCATGATTCCCTCCTTGCAGCTGGCTATGACTGTCCGACCATTGTCATTGAGGCTAATGGCTTTCTGCCGGACGACATGATCTCCCCCTATACTTATTTTTTAGGGGATGAAGAGGGAGTAGACCACCCACTCTTTTTCAATCAAGTGCCAGTGCCCCCTTTCTGGGAAATCACAGGCGACCACCAGTCGGCGCGTGTCAGTGACATGGGAGAAGAAAGAGCACGGATTCACTATGCAAGTCAGGCCAAGGGGCGCTTGGTCAAACAGGTGGATTGGCTGGATAAAAAAGGCCAGCTGCGACTGAGTGAGCGCTATAATAAGCGAGGCCACTGCTTTGCCAAAACAGCCTATAAATCAGGCCAGGAGGCTTTCAACACAACCTATTACAGCACAGACGGGCAGGAGCGTATCGTGGAAAATCATGCCACTGGTGACATCATCCTGACACTGGAGCAAGAGCCCTTGCGAATTTTTAAAAGCCGAGTGGATTTTATCTGTTTCTTCTTGGAGCGGCTAGAATTTGACTTGGATCACATTCTCTTTAATTCGCTGGCTTATTCTTTCCTGGTTTCCCACAGTTTGACAGGCCGAGCTGGGCAGGACATTCTCTTCTGGCAGGAGCCTCTGTATGACGAGCTGCCAGGTAATATGCTGCTGATTCTGGAAAGCAGTCAGCTCCGGGCGCAGACTATTGTCATTCCAGATTTAGCAACTTATGAAAAGGCCAAGAGTCTGGCAGCGACTGACCAGCAGCAGAAGTTCCTGCATCTGGGCTATCATTATGATTTCAAGCGGGACAACTACTTGAGAAAAGATGCCTTAATCCTGACCCATTCGGATCAGATTGAAGGCTTAGAGACCTTGGTTCAGTCCCTGCCGCAGCTAGTCTTTCGCATTGCAGCTCTCACGGAAATGTCGCCCAAGCTCTTGTCTATGCTGTCCTATAAGAATGTCGTTCTTTATCAAAATGCCAGTCTCAAGCAAATTGAGCAGCTCTACTTGGAATCAGACATCTATCTGGATATCAATCACGGCGGACAGGTTCTGCAGGCAGTACGCAAGGCTTTTGAGAACAATCTCTTGATCCTAGGCTTTGAGCAGACCCTGCATGACAGGCACTACATTGCCCAGCAGCATATTTTTGACAGCAGCCAGCCTGCTCAGTTGGCAGCAACTTTGGAAGAAGCCTTATCTGGTGTCGAGCAGATGCGGTCAGCCTTGCAAGCTCAAGGCCGGCATGCCAACGATGTGCCCGTCAGTCTTTATCAGGAGACTCTCCAAAGCGTACTAGGAGGTCAGCATGGCTAAAAAAGATTTATTTCATAAGGATATTGAGGGGCGGTTAGATGAGCTCAAGCATGGCAAGCCCAAGAAAGAAAAGGCCAGCTTGGGTGAAAATCTCAACAAGGCCTTTGTCATCGCCTTGGGCTTGATGATCTTGATTGGATTGATTTTTACATTGATTGGAGCCTTGAGGAAATAAAATGCAAACAATATTGATTACACTTACCATTGTAGTAGCCCTTGTCTTGATTTTGCTGGTTAGTCTTCTTCCCAGAGTGAGCCAGCAATTTTACAGAGACACCAATACATCAATCGGCAAGTCAGGCTACTGGGAAACTCACTTTGCAAAGAAAATCCTAGTTCTTTTGGCAAGCCTTGCCCTGATTGTGCTCATGATTATCTTTATGATTCAATCTCTTTGATTTCTCAGACGATGGCTAAATAAGAAAGACCCTCTATTGCAGACGATGGAGGGAATTTTTATAAGCTGATTTTTTATATAAAGGTTTTAATTTCTGAAAGCACCTTGATATTTTCCTGAAAAAGAGTAAACTGGATATACAAGTGATGGAGGTTTGGTATGAAATTATACGTTCAGTTGATGATTATTTTTATGATTTCCCTCGTTGGAGAAGGAATTTCAAGTGTTTTTCACCTGCCAGTTCCGGGCAGTATCATAGGTTTACTCTTGCTGTTTTTGGCGCTGCAGTTCAAGCTCCTGCGCCTGCGTCATATCAGTATGGTTGGCAATTTTCTCTTGGCAAATATGACCATTCTTTTTCTGCCTCCAGCAGTTGGTATCATGGATAAATTTCAGGTCATCGCGCCTTATCTGCTGCCGATTATTTTGATTGTTTTAGGAGCAATTGTGCTCAATGTCTGCGTGATTGCAGTTGTGGTGCAGCTGATTAAGACCCGTTTTGAAGGAGATTATGAGGAAGGAGACACCAGCAATGTCTGATTTATGGAGCAACCCTCTCTTTGGCCTTGCCTTGTCTATCTTGGCCTATTTGTGCGGCCTATTGATTTTTCGGAGATTTCCTCATCCCTTGACAACTCCTTTGCTGATTGCAGCAGTTTTGGTCATTGCTTTTTTAAAATTAACCGGTATTTCCTACAAGGATTACTATGTCGGTGGCTCCTATTTAAACAATCTAATTGTGCCATCTACGGTTGCTTTGGGGATTCCGCTTTACAAGACTTTTCATTTGATGAAGCACCATGCACGCAGTATTTTGATTGGTACCTTTGCGGCGGTTGTAGTCAATACTAGCTTTACTGCTCTGTTGGCTAAGTTTTTCGGCATGGATTTCTTTCTGGCTGTTTCTCTTTTTCCGAAGTCTGTCACAACGGCCATGGCTGTCGGTATCACAGACAAGCTGCAAGGGCTTGCTACAGTGACATTAGTGGTGGTGGTTGCGACGGGCATTCTGACCAGTGTCTTGGGACCAACGCTTCTTAAGCTCTTAAAAATCACAGACCCAGTAGCTATCGGTCTAGCTTTAGGGGGAACCGGTCATGCGGTAGGAACGGGAACCGCCTTTAAATACGGCCAGGTCTCAGGAGCTATGGCAGGACTTGCGATTGGCGTGACTGGGCTCATGTACGTTCTGGTCAGCCCCATCGTGGCAGCCATTATTCTGAAGTAAAAATAAACGAGGTTGAAACATTTTGTTTCAACCTCGTTTTACTTATTGAAGATTTAGTTTGTTTTTTACAATGGTATGGATTGTAAAATAGAAACCGAAAATTTTGACCAGTTCAAAGACGATTCGGATAATAAGAAAGACATCTAGCATCTGTTCAAAGTTCGTAGCGGAGTTACTATAATCGTATGGAGCAAATAGGCCATACGGATTGAAGAGGCTAGGTAAGAAGATTGACAGGACCGCCAGAACACTCCAAATCAAAAATCCGAAAAGCACAGCCATCATAATCCGATTCTTCTTAAATAGCTGTCCGACTGAGATTGCTAGATAAAAGAAGAGGATACCAGAAAGGATTTGGAGGAGATTAAGGAAGCCGTATTTGACAATCCAAAGCCATAAATCTGGGATTTCGCCAATATATTTAAAAATCTCATTAAATGAATAGCCGGTAACAGGGAGGGCAATGCCAAAAATGGCAAGGCCGCTAATAAACATGGTTAGCATACACAAGAGGGTCCAAACAAATGCGGAAAGAAGCTTAGACAGAAGAATCTGATGCGGCGTAACCGGCAAGGTCCAAGTCAGGTAGCCTTCTCGCCCAAAAACATTTTTATAAAACCGACGGATAATAATGATGGTATTGGACAGAAAGACAGCGCAGGATGCAGAAAAAAGCAAGAGGAAGAGTAGGTATAAAGTGACAATAACACCACTAGTAGCCATTGGGTAGTCACTATAGCGTTCCATGACCTCAGGTCTCAAGCTGCTGCCAGTTATAAATCCCATCAAGATAGAGAGAGACAGAAGAATGGCAAAAGTGATACAGTACCATTTGTAATTAGACTTAAAGTCGTATTTAAACAGTTTTCCAAACATATAATGAAGACCTCCTAATAAAAGCGAAACTGGCTGCGGAAGAGATTATCAATGGATTGATTGTACTGTTGACGCAGCTGATTAGCATTTTCATGCAAAAGAATCTGACCTTGGTTAATCAGGATGACTTCATCCAAGATTGGCTCAATATCTGCAATCAAGTGGGTGGAAATGATGACAGAAGACTGAGGTGTGCGGTTTTGGATGATGGTCTGCAGGATATAGTCGCGAGCGGCCGGATCAACACCACCGATAGGCTCGTCTAGGATATAGAGTTCCGCATGGCGGCTCATGACCAGAATGAGCTGCATTTTTTCTTTATTTCCTTTTGAAAGGCTTCCGATGCGCACTTGAGGATCGATATGAAGATCCTTTAGAAGCTGCATGGCTTTGGTGCTGTCAAAATTATCATAAAAATCTTGGAAATATTTTACAGCTTCGATTACTTTAGAGCTGTCGCTTAGATAAGTCGTATCTGGTAGATAGGAAACGATTCTTTTGGTATCAGGAGAAGGTTTGACGCCTTTGAGATAAATATGGCCAGAGGTGGGCTGCAAGAGACCATTGATAAGCTTAATAATAGTTGTCTTGCCGCTGCCATTAGGACCTAGAAGTCCGATAATTCTGCCAGGCTGAATGTTTAAGCTCACATCGTACAGGGCGGGTGCGTCGCCATAATTTTTATGGACATGGTCAAGATAGACTAGAGGATACTGATTCATACATGTCTCCTTTATTTTCTTCAATTTACAATTATTATACCTTTTCCTTAGGAAAATGGCAAAGAAAGCCGGAAAGGGTGAATGGAATCTTTCTGTTCGGTCAAACTCCTATTTCCCTCATTCAGTGAATTGCGGTATAATAGTTATAAGAAGAAGCAAAGCATGTTCAAGGAGAAAAATGTGGTGATACAACTTGATACCAAGACTGTTTACAGTTTTATGGATAGCTTGATCCCGATAAAGAAATATGTGCAAAAAGCCAAGGGGTTAGGATACAGTCATCTGGGCATGATGGATGTGGACAATCTCTATGGGGCTTATCATTTCTTAGAGGAAGCCGAATCTGCGGGACTGCAGCCGCTTTTAGGCTTGGAGCTGAGTCTGCTCAAGGCAGAGCAGGAGCTTCATCTCCGTCTGCTGGCCTTGGACAGTCAGGGCTATCGCAATCTGATGAAAGTCTCGACTCTCAAGATGATGGGACAAAAGAATTGGGAGGATTTCCAGCATCTCTTTAAGGGATTGGCTGTGATTGTTCCTGCTTTTGACGGAGTAGCAGATCTGGATTTGGGTTTGGATTTTTATGTTGGAGTTTTTCCAGCAACGCCCCAGCAGGAGTTTGGTCGGCCAACCCTGCCCCTGCATACCGTCCGATATTTTGATACGGGGGATCTGGAAACCTTGCAGATGCTCCGGGCGATTCGTGAAAATGCCAGCTTGCGGGAGATTGGCAGCCTTCCCAATCATGAGTTTTTGCTGGCACCAGATGCTCTGGAAGGAGCTTTTAAGGAAACTTTCCCAGAGAGTTTGGCTAATCTTGAGAAGCTAGTCCGTGATGTTCACTATGATATCAATAGGGAGCTGAAACTGCCCCGCTTTAATCGGGAACGTCCTGCCGTGGAAGAGCTGCGGGAGCGATCAGAAGCTGGCTTAAAAAAACGCGGTTTAATAGGTAAACTTTATCAGGAACGGCTGAACCAGGAGCTGGCTGTCATTCATCAGATGGGCTTTGATGATTATTTCCTCATCGTCTGGGATTTGCTGCGCTTTGGTCGCAGTCAGGGCTATTATATGGGCATGGGCCGAGGATCTGCTGTTGGCAGTCTGGTGGCATATGCCTTGGAGATTACTGGGATTGACCCAGTCAAGAATAACCTGCTCTTTGAGCGCTTTCTAAATCTAGAGCGCTATACCATGCCTGATATTGATATCGACATTCCCGATGTTTACCGGCCGGAGTTTATCCGCTATGTTCGTGACCGCTATGGCAGTATGCATGCAGCCCAGATTGTGACCTACTCGACCTTTGGAGCCAAGCAGGCCATTCGCGATGTTTTCAAGCGCTTCGGTCTGCCAGAGTATGAGCTGACCAATATCACCAAGAAAATCCGATTTGGCGATAGCCTGACCTCTGCTTATGAGAAAAATATGGCCTTTCGCCAGATTATCAATAGTAAGCTGGAATATCAAAAGGCCTTTGATATTGCTAAAAAAATCGAAGGTCATCCCCGTCAGACTTCTATCCACGCAGCCGGCGTTGTGATGAGCGACAATGACCTGACCGACCAGATACCGCTCAAGTACGGTGAGGACATGTATATCACCCAATATGATGCCCATGGTGTGGAGAGCAACGGTCTGCTCAAGATGGATTTTTTGGGCTTGCGCAATCTGACCTTTGTCCAGCGGATGAAAGAAGCAACCCTGAAAAAATATGAGCTAGATATTGAGATTGCAGAGATTGACTTGGAGGATGCAGACACTCTGAAACTCTTTGCAGCTGGCCAGACCAAGGGTATTTTCCAGTTTGAGCAGCCGGGTGCCATCAGCCTGCTTAAGCGGGTTCAGCCAGTTCGCTTTGAGGAAGTAGTGGCCACAACCTCTCTCAATCGTCCTGGAGCCAGTGATTATATTGACAATTTTGTCAAGAGAAAGCATGGGCTGGAGCAGGTGGAGTTAATTGATGAAAGTTTGGCTGATATTCTAGCTCCGACTTACGGTATCATGCTCTACCAAGAGCAGGTCATGCAGGTGGCCCAGCGCTTTGGTGGCTTTAGTCTGGGGAAAGCTGATATTTTACGAAGGGCAATGGGGAAGAAAAGTGCTGCTGAAATGCACCGCATGCAGGAGGACTTTGTTGCAGGTGCTCTCAAGCTAGGGCATTCGGAATCCAAAGCAGAGGAAGTCTTTGCTATTATGGAGAAGTTTGCTGGTTATGGCTTTAATCGTAGCCACGCCTATGCCTACTCAGCTCTGGCCTTTCAGTTGGCTTACTTCAAAGCTCACTATCCAGATGTTTTCTTTGATGTCATGCTCAATTACTCTAGCAGTGACTATATCACCGATGCCCTGAGTTTTGACTTTGAAACAGCACCCCTCAGTATCAACAATATTCCCTACCATGATAAGTTTCAAGATAAGAAGATTTTTCTGGGCATGAAAAATATCAAAGGCTTGCCTAGAGATTTGGCATACTGGATTATCGAAGAGCGACAAAATGCTGCCTTTACTGGGGTAGAAGACTTTATTCTGCGCCTGCCTCAGAATTACCATAAGATTCCGCTGCTGACTCCTCTGATCCAGCTGGGGCTCTTTGACAGTTTTGAGAAAAATCGCCAAAAAATTCTAGCCAATCTGCCTAATCTATTTGTATTTGCGGATGAGCTGGGCAGTCTCTTTGCAGATACGACCTATTCTTGGACAGAGGCTCAGGATTTCAGCGATGCCGAAAAGTTTGAGCTGGAACAGAGCATTATCGGTGTGGGGCTTAGCGATCACCCCTTGGTGAAACTGGCCAAAGAAGCGGACCAGCCCTTTAGCTGGATTAGTGATTTGACAGAAAATAGCAGAGCTAGGATTTTAGCTGAAGTCCAGACTATCAAGACTATCCGGACTAAAAAGGGCGAGAATATGGCCTTCTTGCAGGTTTCAGATACCAAGAAAAAACTGGATGTTACCCTCTTTCCTGATACTTATAGACAGCTGGGTGAACGCATTAAAGAGAAGGGGATTTACTACTTGAGCGGCAAGGTGCAGGAACGGGATGGTCGTTTACAGTTGGTCTTGGCAGACATAGAGGAGACCACGACTGAACGCTTCTGGATAAAGCTTGCGGGCCATGAACATGATCGGGAAATATCTCAGATTTTGCAGAAATATACAGGCAATATTCCGGTTGTCCTGCGCTATGAAGATGAGAAGCGAACCATATCTGCACCTCATTTCCGAGTGGAGAAATCGGAGCAGCTGCAAGAGGAATTGAAGAATTATACTATGAAAACGATTTTTCGTTAAAAAATATGGAAAATAAGAGAATTTTCATGATGATTGTGGTATAATCTATAAGAATGTTAAAAAGAAAAAGGAGCAAAAAGCGAAATGAAACGTATTGCTGTTTTGACTAGTGGTGGTGATGCCCCTGGAATGAATGCTGCCATCCGTGCAGTTGTCCGTAAAGCAATTTCCGAAGGAATGGAAGTTTACGGGATTTATGATGGTTACGCTGGAATGGTAGCTGGCGAGATTTACCCACTTGATGCGACATCAGTTGGTGACATTATTTCTCGCGGTGGTACTTTCCTTCACTCTGCACGTTACCCTGAGTTTGCCCACGTTGAAGGGCAGCTGAAAGGGATTGAGCAGCTTAAAAAACATGGAATCGAAGGTGTCGTTGTTATCGGTGGAGATGGATCTTACCACGGTGCGATGCGCTTGACAGAGCATGGCTTCCCAGCTGTCGGTGTTCCAGGAACCATTGACAATGATATCGTCGGAACAGACTTCACTATCGGTTTTGATACAGCTGTTACTACAGCTATGGATGCGATTGACAAGATTCGGGATACCTCATCCAGTCACCGCCGTACTTTCGTTATTGAAGTAATGGGACGTAATGCTGGTGATATTGCTCTCTGGGCAGGTATCGCATCTGGTGCGGATGAAATCATCGTTCCTGAAGAAGGTTTCAAGATCGAAGAAGTTGTTGAAAGCATTAAGAGTGGCTATGCCAAGGGTAAGAAGCACAACATCATCGTCTTGGCTGAGGGTGTCATGTCAGCGGATGCATTTGCTGAAAAGCTGAAAGAAGCTGGAGATATGAGCGATTTGCGTGTCACAGAGCTCGGACATATCCAGCGTGGAGGATCACCAACTGCGCGTGACCGTGTTCTTGCATCTCGTATGGGAGCACATGCTGTTAAACTGCTTAAAGAAGGTATCGGCGGTGTTGCTGTTGGAATCCGCAATGAGCAGATGGTTGAAAGCCCAATTTTGGGAACTGCTGAAGAAGGAGCACTCTTTAGCTTGACTGCTGAAGGCAAAATTGTCGTTAACAATCCGCACAAGGCTGATCTGGACTTGGCTGATTTGAACCGCAGCATTAATATTTAATTATTATTTGTTATTCAGGCCAAGAGGCCAAATAGAAGAAGGAGTTTCATACAATCATGAATAAACGTGTAAAAATCGTTGCAACATTAGGTCCTGCGGTAGAAATCCGCGGTGGAAAAAAATTCGGTGATGACGGATATTGGGGAGAAAAGCTGGATGTTGAAGCATCAGCTCAAAACATTGCTAAGCTGATTGAAGCTGGCGCAAACACATTCCGTTTCAACTTCTCACACGGTGACCATGCTGAGCAAGGAGAGCGCATGGCAACTGTTAAGCGTGCAGAAGAAATTGCCGGTCAAAAAGTTGGTTTCCTTCTTGATACAAAAGGACCAGAAATTCGTACAGAATTGTTTGAAGGCGATGCAAAAGAGTATTCATACAAGACTGGTGAAAATATCCGTGTTGCTACTAAGCAAGGTATCAAATCTACTCGTGAAGTAATTGCTTTGAACGTTGCTGGCGGATTGGACATCTATGATGATGTTGAAGTTGGTTGTCAAGTATTGGTTGACGATGGTAAACTTGGTCTTCGTGTTTTCGCTAAAGACGATGAAACTCGCGAATTTGAAGTTACAGTTGAAAATGACGGCATCATTGCTAAGCAAAAAGGTGTGAACATCCCTAACACTAAAATTCCTTTCCCAGCACTTGCTGAGCGTGATAATGATGATATCCGCTTTGGTCTTGAGCAAGGAATCAACTTCATCGCGATTTCATTTGTACGTACTGCAAAAGACGTCAACGAAGTTCGTGCAATCTGTGAAGAAACTGGTAATGGCCATGTTCAATTGTTTGCAAAAATCGAAAACCAACAAGGTATTGATAACTTGGACGAAATCATTGAAGCTGCTGATGGTATCATGATTGCCCGTGGTGACATGGGTATCGAAGTACCATTTGAAATGGTTCCAGTTTACCAAAAAATGATCATCACTAAGGTCAATGCAGCTGGTAAAGTGGTTATCACAGCAACTAACATGCTTGAAACCATGACAGAAAAACCACGTGCAACTCGTTCAGAAGTATCAGATGTATTTAACGCTGTTATTGACGGAACTGATGCAACCATGCTTTCAGGTGAGTCTGCAAACGGTAAATACCCACTTGAGTCAGTAACAACAATGGCTACTATCGATAAGAATGCTCAAACCCTTCTTAACGAATATGGTCGCTTGACAACTGATAACTTTGAGCGCAACTCTAAGACTGAAGTTATGGCTTCAGCAGTTAAAGATGCTACAAACTCAATGGATATCAAGTTGGTAGTTACCCTTACTAAGACTGGTCACACAGCTCGCTTGATTTCTAAATACCGTCCAAATGCTGATATCTTGGCTATCACTTTTGATGAATTGACGCAACGCGGTCTTATGCTGAACTGGGGTGTAATTCCAGTGACTACAAACACTCCATCTAACACAGATGATATGTTTGACATCGCTGAAAAGATTGCGGTTGAGCAAGGCTTGGTTGAATCTGGTGATGATATCGTTATCGTTGCTGGTGTGCCGCTTGGTGAAGCAGTTCGTACCAACACAATGCGCATCCGTACAGTACGTTAATCTAAGATAATAAAAAAGAACCGTTGATTGAAAAATCACCGGTTTTTTTCTTGTCTATGTGATGCCACTTATTTTATTTGAGAGGAAGGGCTAGTTTGTGAATTGATTTTTGAAATAAGATTGTCCCTTTGTCTATTTTGTCGAAAAATGATATAATGGTATAAAAGAGATGGGAGAGACAGATGTTAAAGAGAGATTTATTAAGAAATGTCATTATTTTTTCAGTTCTAGCAGCCATCATTATAGGTCTGAGAGTTTTTATTTATACGCCTTATCGCGTGACTGAGCAAGACAGCAATGCTTATTTGGCAAAGAATGACTTGGTCTTGGCGACAAGAAAGCAAGACATCAAGCGTGGGGATTTTGTCCTCTATGAAGTGGACGGCAAAGACTATGTCGGCCGGGTCATTGCCCAGGAAAAAGATCAGGTAACCTATATGGATGATCTCCTTTACCTGAACGGCCAGGTCATGTCGGAAGAATATATTGAGAAAATGCGCGAGAAATATTTGGCTTCAGCAGGAAGTTCGGGTTACTATACTCATGATTTCTCTATTATGGATTTAAAAGACTCAAAGTCTGATAAAATTACTAAAGATTCTTATCTGATTCTTAATGACCGACGTGAAAATACGAAGGACAGCCGAGAATTTGGACTCATAAAAGCCAGTCAAATCAAGGGAGTGGTGGAGTTCCGACTCTCACCTCTTAATGAATTTGGTTTTATAAAAAATAAGTAAATTGAAGTCTATTTTCAACCAAGGCAGGGCAAGCCTTGGTTTTTTTCTTTGAAAATCAACTTTAAAGTTACAAGTAAACATAAAGATACTTGTCCTGATGTGGTATACTAATATCAAAAGACCGCTAAAGGAGAATGCTCTTGAAGTCAAGAAAGAAGAAATTATTATTTTTTGCTATACTGGCTCTAGGTTTTTTGACAGCATGCAGCAGTATAGTGAATAGAGATGGTGAAAAAATATGGATGTCAG
The DNA here is from genome assembly GCF_026781265.1 of Streptococcus sanguinis. Lineage (GTDB taxonomy): Bacteria > Bacillota > Bacilli > Lactobacillales > Streptococcaceae > Streptococcus > Streptococcus sanguinis_T. The sequence continues at coordinate 575,038 of NZ_JAKUVC010000002.1, read as the reverse complement.
ATACAGAAATGACTGAGCTTCATAAGAAAGAGCAAAAGCTTTCACTTTATATCATTAATCATTATGAAGATGTTCAAAAAATTGAATTTGATGAATTTTCCAAGGGAAATTTATGGAAAGGGATTCCGTTAGTCTCATAGTAAATGACACCAGTTATATCCCACATGTTTCTTTGGACTCAAAAGATGAAAACTATAATATAAATGATAGTTCTCACACTGATTCGACAGAATTGACTTTTCGTCTGAAAAAGAAAGAGAAGGTCACAAATTTTAAAGATACGGGTGAGACGGATGTTATTTACTCTGGAGAAAATGCTTGGCTGACGACTGAGGAAAAAGTAAAGGTGCGCAATCAGGAAGAGGGTCTGGCTTTATTTTTACTGAATCACTATGAAAATGTTGAAAAAATTGAATTTACAAAGATTTCAAGAAAGCCTTTTGGACAGGCAAGATATGCTGCTTTACTTGTTAATGATAAGATAAAGATTTATACCGACCTAGATGATAGCTATGATGACTATCATTTGTCTGACAATTCTGAAAAAGACGGCCTAAAAGTTAAAGAGAATCCAACAAATTTGCAAAGTCTAGATAGCATTACTGTTATGTATTATACGGGGAAATGAATGGTGTGTTGCAAAGAAAAAGCCAGACTGACTTAATCATCAGACTGGTTTTTTCGTGTCTCTTGGTGAAAGATGTTTTGCCATACTTCGTGGCGGCGCCAGAGGCTGGTATGGATAACACCGTCCATTTCATAGCGGATGAGCTTGGTTTTCTGGCTGACAGAGAGGAGTTCAAAGTTTTTGATAGGTGTTTTTGAGGCTCTTTCTGCCTGAAATTCAGCCTTGTTGAGCTGTCGGCCATCTTGGGAAATATAGAGAAATTCGGCGGACAGAAGCGTATCCAGTTGGCTGCCTTGGTCCACGAGCTGCTCACGCATGAGTAGGTTTGGATAAAGATTTTCCAATCTCTCATCTTCAGGAATGGGAGCGGGCTCGATATGAATGTCAATGTCAAAGACCCCGAAGCGCTCCATCAACATATCCTCAACCTGGTCCGCAATCTCATGACTCTCATAGACAGAAAGGTCTGGATTCATTTCAAGAATAATATCTAGATAGATATTACTGCCATAGGTCCGGCCTCGCTGGGATTTAACCTGAGTGATTTTAGGAATTTCCAGGATAGCTTGCTTATAGTCTTGGAGCAGGCTTTCATCAAATCCGTCGGACAGGCTGAAGGAAGATTCCATAAAGATGTCATAGGCAGTCTTGAGGATAAAGAAGGTAATGATAATGGCTGCTAGCTTATCAACGATTGGAAAGTTAAAGGCGCTGGCAATGATAGCGACTGAAGTTCCGATAGAAGTGACAGCGTCTGACAAGTTGTCCTTGGCTGCGGCATCCAGAGCCTTGGAGTGAGCTTTTTTAGCCAGTGTTTTATTGTAAAAATAAACAACCAACATAATGATTGCCGAGATGATTCCGACCACGGCGCCAACTGGGTCAATCTTAGTCTCTTGGTTGGAGATGATCTTCTGAATGGTCTCAATCAAGACATCAAATCCAAAGAAAAACATGATGAAAGATGTGATGAGACTGGCCAAATCTTCTATCTTCCAGTGGCCGAAGCGATGGTCACGGTCGGCTGGTTTTCTAGCCATACGCAGGCCGATTAAAACGGCGATATTAGCCACGATATCAGAGACGTTGTTGAAGCCATCGGCCGTCAGACTGGAGGACTGGAGGGTAGAGCCTGCGATAATCTTGACCGCTGAGAGAATCAGATAGGTAGTGATGGAAAGGATGGCTCCTCTCTCCGCTAGTTTCAGATTGTTACTAGGATTTTTCATGACAGCCTTTCTTTCTAAGTGGGGCAGCAGAATGGAAAAGAGATATGCGAAAAAGTTATTTCTGGAAAGATATTCTAAGTCTCATATGGGCATATTATAGCAAAAATAGGCCTGATTTTCAATTTCCGTCGGGCTTATGGCGGCTTAAATGACTTTGCCAAAAATCTAATCTAAAATCAGGAATTCCTCTTCTTTCTGGTTTAGCTTCATAAGGATTTTTGTTATAATAGTAGCATTGACTTTGAAAGAGGAAGAAACATGCATCCTTTATTAAACGGTATGAATGACCGTCAGGCTGAGGCGGTTCAGACAACAGAAGGGCCTTTGCTGATAATGGCGGGAGCTGGTTCGGGTAAGACCCGTGTCCTGACCCACCGTATTGCCTATTTGATTGATGAGAAGATGGTCAATCCTTGGAATATCTTAGCTATTACCTTTACCAATAAGGCGGCGAGGGAGATGAGAGAACGGGCTGAAAAACTTAAAACGGAGGCCCAAGACTGCTTAATTGCCACCTTCCACTCCATGTGTGTGCGCATCCTGCGGCGAGAAGCAGATCATATTGGCTACAACCACAACTTTACCATTGTTGATCCGGGCGAACAGCGGACTCTGATGAAGCGAATTCTCAAAAGTCTCAATTTGGATCCTAAAAAGTGGAATGAGCGCGCCATTCTGGGGACCATTTCCAATGCTAAGAACGACCTGATTGACGAGGTGGCCTATGAGAATATGGCAGGTGATATGTATACTCAGATTGTGGCTAAGTGTTACATGGCCTATCAAAAGGAATTACGCCAGTCTGAGGCTATGGACTTTGACGATTTGATTATGCTAACTTTACGACTTTTTGATCAAAATCCTGATGTCCTGACCTACTACCAGCAACGTTACCAGTACATCCATGTAGATGAGTATCAGGATACCAACCATGCCCAGTACCAGCTAGTCAAGCTCTTGGCTTCTCGCTTTAAGAATATCTGTGTGGTCGGGGATGCTGACCAGTCTATCTATGGCTGGAGGGGAGCCGACATGCAGAATATCCTGGACTTTGAAAAGGATTATCCAGAAGCTAAGGTAGTTCTGCTTGAGGAAAACTATCGTTCCACCAAGACCATCCTTCAAGCGGCTAATGAAGTCATCCGAAACAACCGCAACCGCCGTCCTAAAAATCTCTGGACTCAAAACGAAGACGGTGAGGAAATTGTTTACTATCGGGCTAATGACGAGCAGGACGAGGCTCTCTTTGTCGCTCGGACTATTGATCAGCTGAGCCGAGAAGGATACAGTCATAAAGATTTTGCGGTTCTTTACCGGACCAATGCCCAGTCACGGACGGTGGAGGAAGCTCTGCTCAAATCCAATATTCCCTATACCATGGTCGGTGGAACCAAGTTCTACAGCCGCAAGGAAATCCGCGATGTTATTTCTTATCTCAACCTCATCGCCAATCCTAGCGATAATATCAGCTATGAGCGCGTGGTTAATGAGCCCAAGCGGGGTGTTGGACCTGGTACTGTTGATAAGATTCGAAATTTTGCGGCCAGTCAGGAAATCTCTTTGCTAGATGCGTCGGCCAATATCCTGCTGTCGCAGGTCAAGGGCAAGGCGGCTCAGGCGGTCTATGATTTTGCCAATATGCTTCTGGATTTGCGGGAGCGCTTGGATGACTATACCCTGACTGAGCTGGTAGAAGCTGTCCTGGAAAAGACGGGGTATGCTACAGTCTTGGCTGCCCAGGCAACCCTGGAAAGCCAAGCACGGATTGAAAATATCGAAGAATTCCTGTCTGTAACCAAGAACTTTGATGAAAATCCAGACAATCCTGCTGATGAGACTGGCCTTGATAAGCTCAGCCGTTTTCTCAATGACTTAGCCTTGATTGCAGACACAGATGACGGAGATACGGAGAGTTCTGAAGTGACTTTGATGACCCTTCACGCGGCCAAGGGATTGGAATTTCCGGTCGTCTTTCTGGTTGGTATGGAGGAAAATGTCTTCCCTCTAAGTCGGGCATCTGAAGATGAGGATGAGCTGGAGGAGGAGCGGCGTCTGGCCTATGTCGGTATCACCCGAGCAGAAAAGATTCTCTATCTGACCAATGCCAATTCCCGTATGCTTTATGGTAAAACCAACTATAATCAACCCACTCGCTTCCTGAGAGAAATCAGCTCAGACTTGCTTGACTATCAGGGACTGGCTCGGCCAGCAAACAGCTCCTTTAAGGTCAGTTATACCAATAGCGATACTAGTCAGTTCGGTCAGGGTATGAGTCTGGCTCAGGCTCTACAAGAGCGTAAACGTCAAGCGGCACCAAGTTCCATTTCTACAGGCAGTCTGCCTTTTGGAAAGAGCAGTCAGAACCAGCCATCTAAGCCGGAAGTTGCTTGGGCTATCGGAGATATTGCCCACCATAAGAAATGGGGCGATGGGACAGTTCTGGCAGTCTCTGGCAGTGGAAATAGTCAAGAGCTTAAGATTAATTTCCCAGAAGTCGGTCTGAAGAAAGTGCTGGCCAGCATAGCACCGATTGAGAAAAAATCATGATGAGGCATTCGATTGAAGCCTGGATCTATCATCCAGAGGATGGAGAAATCTTGCTTTTGAGAGTTGAGGATGAGAAAGTTTCCTTTTGGCAGCCCATTACTGGTGGGATTGAGAGCGGTGAGAGTCCAGAAGAAGCCTGCCTTCGTGAAATAAAAGAGGAGACCGGCTTGCTCTTAGCTTGTTCAAATCTGACTAGTCTTGGAGATTTTACGGTAAAGATTGATGAAAATCTGACCATCCACAAGAATCTTTTTCTAGTCCTGACTGAACGGAAGGAAATCCAGATTTCTGATGAGCATGTGGGAGCTCAGTGGGTAGCTTTAGACAAAGTTTCGTCGCAGTTGTACTGGACCAGCAATCAGGCGACTTTTGAGATTATAACCGAGAAGCTATAAGATATAGCTTCTCTTTATTTCTTTTGATAAGGAAATTCTATTAGTCAAGCGGGGCGTTTAGTGGTAGACTTATCACATAACTATAGTGAGGTGACCTTATGACACGTGAATTTAAATTTGAAACCCTGCAGCTTCATGCCGGACAGACAGTTGACCCGACAACTAAGTCGCGGGCTCTGCCTATTTACCAGACAACTTCCTATGTGTTTGATGATACTCAGGAGGGAGAAGATCTTTTTGCCCTACGCAAGCCTGGCAATATCTACACTCGGATTACCAATCCGACCCTGTCTGCTTTTGAGGAGCGGATTGCGGCTTTGGAGGGTGGAGTCGGAGCTCTAGCAACAGCTTCTGGTATGGCGGCCCTTACCTACACCATTCTAGCTTTGGCGCATGCTGGCGACCATGTAGTGGCAGCCTCCACCATCTACGGCGGCACATTTAATCTGCTCAAGGAAACCCTGCCTCGCTATGGCATTACCACGACTTTTGTGGATATTGAAAATCTAGCTGAAGTAGAAGCAGCCATTCAGGACAATACAAAGTTAGTTCTGATTGAAAGCTTGGGCAATCCTCTGATTAATATTCCTGACTTCGAAGCTTTGGCAGAGCTGGTTCATGCCCACAAGATTCCGTTTATTTCCGACAATACCTTTGCAACACCTTATCTGATCAATGTTTTTTCTCATGGAGTGGACATTGCAGTACATTCTGCGACCAAGTTTATCGGTGGTCACGGAACCAGTATTGGTGGTGTCATCGTAGATAGCGGCAAGTTTGACTGGGAAGCTTCTGGCAAGTTTCCGCAGTTTGTAGATCCAGATCCAAGCTATCATGATATCAGTTATACGCGCGATGTCGGAGCAGCAGCTTTTGTCACTGCAGTCCGGACCCAGCTCTTGCGCGATACGGGCGCAGCTATGTCTCCCTTCAATGCCTTTCTCTTCTTACAGGGGTTGGAAACTCTCTCTTTGCGTGTAGAACGCCATGTGTCCAATGCAGAGAAGATTGTTGATTTCCTAGCAGGACATCCCAAGGTTGAGCAGGTCAATTATCCAAAGCTTGCTGACAGTCCTTATCATGCTTTGGTAGAAAAATATTTCCCTAAAGGCGTAGGCTCTATCTTTACCTTTAATGTCAAAGGTTGTGAGAAAGAAGCTCGTAAGGTTATTGACAGCCTAGAGATTTTCTCTGACTTGGCCAATGTAGCAGATGCTAAGTCCCTGGTTGTCCATCCAGCTACGACGACTCATGGTCAGATGTCGCCAGAAGATCAGCTGGCAGCAGGCATTACACCAAATCAAATCCGTCTCTCTATCGGCCTGGAAAATGTGGATGACTTGATTGAGGATTTGAGAATCGCCTTGGAATCTATCTAATTTTCAAGGCCTCTAGACAGAGCAAATAAGAATAAAACTAGGTTTTCGCCTAGTTTTTTGTTATAATGAGAGATATTAAAAAATAGCAGGTAATCAAAATGACAATTTCAGTGATTGTTCCGTGCTTCAATGAAGAAGAGTCTATTCCTCTGTTTCATGAAGCCATGGAAGCGGTGAAATATCAAATCCGTGACCAGTTCGAATATATTTTTGTCAATGACGGATCGACGGACCGGACCTTGGCTGTTTTGCGTGAGCTCAGTAGCCGTTGTCCTGACGTGCACTATCTGTCCTTTTCTCGTAATTTCGGAAAAGAAGCAGCCCTCTATGCTGGTTTGCAAGAGGCTAGTGGGGATTTGGTGACGGTAATGGATGTAGATTTGCAGGATCCACCCGAGCTCCTGATTGAGATGAAGGCCATGCTGGACACGAATCCTGAGCTGGACTGCGTGGGAACTCGCCGCACTACTCGCGAGGGAGAGCCGCCAATCCGAAGCTTTTTTGCCAATTTGTTCTATAAGCTGATTAACAAGATTAGTCAGGTAGAGATGGTAGATGGTGCGCGTGACTTCCGACTGATGCGCCGCCAGATGGTAGCAGCCATTCTGGAAGTTTCAGAGTACAATCGCTTCTCCAAGGGAATTTTTGCCTGGGTTGGCTTCAATACCGAGTACTTGGAATACAAAAATGTTGAACGAGTTGCTGGCAAGACCTCTTGGAATTTCTGGTCTCTTTTCAACTATTCTTTAGAAGGCATCGTCAATTTCTCTGATGCGCCGCTCAACATCGCCTTTTTAGGAGGTATCCTGTCTTGGATTTTAGCCTTCATCCTGATGGCGGTGATTATTATCCGCACCTTGGTTTTTGGTGACCCGACATCGGGCTGGCCGTCCCTTATGACCGTCATTCTCCTTATCGGAGGCTTCCAGCTGCTGACCATCGGTATCCTAGGTAAATACATCGGCAAAATCTTCATGGAAACCAAGAAACGCCCGATTTATGTGATTAAAGAGAAGAGTAAGTAATATAGCAGATTTTTTCTGCTTTTTTTGTTATAATAAACTCATTAAATGTTTATGATGTGAAAGGAAAGACAAATGATTTTAATTACAGGTGCGAATGGACAGTTGGGTACAGAGCTTCGCTATCTTTTGGATGAGCGCAATGAGGAGTATGTGGCTGTTGATGTGGCAGAAATGGATATTACCAATGCCCAAATGGTGGACAAGGTCTTTGCGGAGGTCAAGCCAAGCTTGGTCTATCACTGCGCAGCCTATACCGCTGTTGATGCGGCTGAGGACGAAGGAAAAGAGCTGGATTATGCCATCAATGTGACCGGTACCGAAAATGTGGCAAAAGCAGCAGAAGCACACGGAGCAACCTTGGTCTACATCTCGACAGACTATGTCTTTGACGGCCAAAAGCCTGTCGGAGAGGAATGGGAAGTAGACGATCGGCCGGATCCGCAGACTGAGTATGGCCGTACCAAGCGCATGGGTGAGGAGCTGGTTGAGAAATATTCCAGCCGTTTCTATATAATCCGTGCTGCCTGGGTCTTTGGTAACTACGGTAAAAACTTTGTCTTTACCATGCAAAATCTTGCCAAGACGCACAAAACTCTGACTGTAGTCAATGACCAACATGGCCGTCCGACTTGGACTCGTACGCTGGCTGAATTTATGACTCATCTGGCGGAAAATCAAAAGGAATTTGGTTATTACCATCTGTCTAATGATGCGGCAGAGGACACGACATGGTATGAATTTGCAGTGGAAATTCTCAAAGATACGGATGTGGAAGTCCAGCCTGTTGATTCCAGCAAGTTCCCGGCCAAGGCTAAGAGGCCTTTCAACTCAACTATGAGTCTGACCAAGGCTAAAGCTACAGGCTTTGTCATTCCGACTTGGCAGGATGCCTTAAAAGAGTTTTACAAGCAAGAAAAGAAACAGTAATTTGCTTTGAAGTTGATAAGAGCGACAGAACTTAGTCTCAGACTAGGTTCTGTTCTTTTCTAGGAGACTGAAGAAACGATTTTGAGGTGCGTGCTCTGGTGGAGAAATAGCTAGCTTGAAGATGCGGGTGGAAAATGAGAATGGGAAGAATTTTCCACAGATCTTATCCCCTTAAAATAAAGATGTTTCAATTTGATGAAATTCTGTGGATAACCTTTATTATTTCATGCAACTATGTTACAATGTTACTATAAATAAAATAGAAGAGGTGTGTGAATATGTCACGTAAACCATTTATTGCTGGTAACTGGAAAATGAACAAAAATCCTGAAGAAGCAAAGGCTTTTGTAGAAGCAGTTGCTGCTAAGCTACCTTCTTCAGATTTGGTAGAAGTTGGTATCGCTGCTCCAGCACTTGATTTGACAACTGTTTTGGCAGCAGCTAAAGGAAGCAATCTTAAAGTTGCAGCCCAAAACGCTTACTTTGAAGATGCAGGTGCTTTCACTGGTGAAAACAGCCCTAAAGTTCTTGCAGAAGTTGGAGTTGACTACATTGTTATCGGTCACTCAGAACGCCGCGATTATTTCCATGAAACAGACCAAGACATCAACAAAAAAGCGCACGCTATCTTTCGTAATGGTCTGGTACCAATCATCTGCTGTGGTGAGTCGCTTGAAACTTACGAAGCTGGCAAAGCGGTAGATTTCGTTGGTGCTCAAGTATCAGCTGCTTTGAAAGACTTGACAGCTGAGCAAGTTGCATCATTGGTTATTGCTTATGAGCCAATCTGGGCTATCGGTACTGGTAAGTCAGCAACTCAAGACGACGCTCAAAAGATGTGTAAAGCAGTTCGTGACGTTGTAGCAGCTGACTTTGGTCAAGAAGTAGCAGACAAGGTTCGTGTTCAGTACGGCGGTTCTGTAAAACCTGAAAATGTTGCGTCTTACATGGCTTGTCCAGATGTTGACGGTGCTCTTGTTGGTGGTGCGTCACTTGAAGCTGAAAGCTTCTTGGCATTGCTTGATTTTGTAAAATAAAAAATGTTGAAAAAAGACTTGTCCTCCCAAAGGTGACAAGTTTTTTAAAAGTTGGAGAGAAAAGTTGAAATCGAAAGAATTGGTTTATTTAGCGAGTACGGCTATTTTGTTGGCAGCGACTGCCAATGTTGCAAAAGCCGAGGAACATACTATCGCTGAGTCAGAAGTTTTAAAAACAGAAAGGTCTGTTAGTTCCCAGAATCAAGCAGTCAATGCGGCTGCATCACAAGTGTCTAATCAGCCGACTGTAGCAGTATCATCTGCAGAACAGTCAGTTCAAGCAGTTAAGCAAGAGGAGCAAGTAACTAACGCTGTAGGAACAGCTGTTGAGTCTGGAGGAGCAGCTCAATCAGCCACTGTAGAAACTCAGGTAGCACCTGCTAAGCCAGAAGGGCAAACTCAGTCAGATGCAAATGCTTCTAATCAGAATGGAACTGTAGCTGCTCAGTCAGTAAAAGCAAGCTCTTCTGTTGCAGCTTCTGTTACTGCTTCAGAGCCCAAGGCTAGTCCTGCAGTAGCATCAGCACCAAAAGCTAGTAATGCTGGAAAAACTGTATTTTATAATGCTGGGTCAAAGGCTCAGGCAGCCCGCGGGAATTCCCAAGCAGAGATTAAAGGTACTTCCTTTGTAGATGTCAGCAGCCACAATGGCCATATCAGCGTAGACGACTATCGTAAATTAGCCCAGCAAGGGGTTGGCGGTGTCGTTGTCAAACTGACAGAAGGAACCCATTACACTAATCCATTTGCTGAGTCCCAAGTGAGAAATGCTCAGGGAGCTGGCCTACAAGTATCGACCTATGCCTTCTCGCACTATACCAGTGATGAAGAAGCGAGAGCAGAAGCTCGTTATTATGCTGCCTTTACTAATAGACTAGGTTTGCCTAAAAACACAGTCATGGTCAACGACATGGAAGATCCTAAAATGCAAAATGGGATCAACCAGCATACCCAAGCTTGGGCGGATGAGATGCGCAGACTGGGTTATTCTAACCTGATGTACTATACAAGTGCCAGCTGGCTGGATCAAAACAATCTTCGCAGCAAGGGACCGGTTAATACATCGCAATTTGGCTATACCAACTTCTGGGTGGCTCAGTATCCGTCTTCTAATTTAAATCTTGATGGAGCTAAATCTCTCAAATACAACAGTGGCGCTGGAGCATGGCAGTTTACAGCTCAGGCTCAGCTTTTAGCTGGCAAACATGTATTTGACCATAGCGTAGATTACACTGGGAGATTTACCCAGCAGTCTGCTCTTGCTAAGCAGCCTTTAAAGGGTAACATCAGTATTCAGAATAAGAATAATGTCAACGGCAGCTTTGATGTTGTGATTTCAAACGTTTCTGCTCCTTATGGAGTGTCTGTTGTTAGTGTCCCGGTTTGGTCTGAAGCTAATGGCCAAGACGATATTATCTGGTACACAGCGACTCAGCAGGCCAATGGTACTTATAAAGTTTCTGTTGATTCTAGCAGACATAAGGATTCAGTTGGCAAGTACAATGTCCATCTCTACTATGTCCGCAATGACGGCCAATTAGTTGGTGCTGGCGGTACTACAACCAATGTATCTGTCATCAAGCCACAGGGAAAAATCAGCATCCAGAATCGTAACAGCGAAACTGGTGATTTCGATATTGTTGTTTCAGGTATTTCATCTCCAGGAGGTCTTAAGACTGTTTCTCTACCAACTTGGTCAGAGGCCAATGGTCAAGATGATATCAAGTGGTACAATGCAGAACGTCAGGCTGACGGCACTTATCGTAAGCGGGTACGCATAAGCGACCACAATAATGTGCAGGGCGAGTACAATGTCCATCTCTACTATGTTCAAAATGACGGTCGCTTGGTTGGTGTAAGCGGTACTAAAACGACCGTTTCTCTTGGCAAACCTAAGGGCACCATCAGTATTCAAAATCGAAACAAAGAAACTGGCGATTTTGATATTGTGGTTTCAGATATTTCATCTCCAGGTGGTCTGAAGAGCGTTTCTCTCCCGACCTGGTCTACAGCTAACGGCCAAGATGACATCAAGTGGTACGATGCTGAGCGTCAAGCTGATGGTACTTATCGTAAGCATGTCCGCCTAAGTGATCACAATAATGTCGAAGGTGAATACAATGTGCATCTCTATTATGTGCAAAATGATGGCAGCTTGGTAGGTGTAAGTGGCACTAAAACGACTATTTCTATAGAAAAACCAAAAGTTCAAGGCAAAATCAGTATTCAGAATCGCAACAGCGAAACTGGCGATTTTGATATTGTGGTTTCAGATATTGTATCTCCAGGCGGTCTCAAGACTGTTTCCCTGCCAACTTGGTCAGAGGCCAATGGTCAGGATGATATCAAGTGGTACAACGCAGAACGTCAGCCGGATGGTACCTATAAGAAGCGAGTTCGTGCGAGCGACCATAACAACGTTCAGGGCGAATATAATGTACATCTCTACTATGTCCAAAATGATGGCAAACTAGTAGGAGCAGGCGGCATCAAGACCAACGTTTCTATCAGCAAGCCGCAGGGTAAAATCAGCATCCAGAATCGCAACAATGAAACCGGTGATTTTGATATTGTGGTTTCGGGGATCTCATCCCCAGGGGGGGTGAAGAGTGTTTCTCTTCCAACCTGGTCTACAGCCAACGGCCAAGATGACATCAAGTGGTACGATGCTGAGCGTCAGGCTGATGGCACCTATCGTAAGCATGTCCGTCTGAGTGATCACAATAATGTTGAGGGCGAATATAATGTGCACCTTTACTATGTGCAGAATGATGGCAGCTTGGTTGGTGTGAGCGGCACTAAAACGACTATTTCCATTGAGAAACCAAAAGCGCAAGGTAGAATCAGCATTCAGAATCGCAATATCGAAACCGGCGATTTTGATATTGTAGTTTCAGATATCGTATCACCAGGTGGTCTTAAGAATGTTTCCTTGCCAACCTGGTCAGAGGCCAATGGTCAAGATGATATCAAGTGGTACAACGCAGAACGTCAGCCGGATGGTACCTATCGTAAGCGAGTTCGTGCGAGCGACCATAACAACGTTCAGGGCGAGTACAATGTACATCTCTACTATGTGCAAAATGATGGCAGGCTGGTAGGAGCAGGTGGCATCAAGACCAATGTTTCTATCAGTAAGCCGCAGGGTAAAATCAGTATTCAAAATAAGAATAATGATACTGGAGAGTTTGACATTGTAGTATCAGGAATTGTGGCACCAGAAGGTCTCAAGACAGTTTACCTGCCGACTTGGTCAGAAGCGAATGGTCAAGATGATATCCAATGGTACACAGCGGATCGTCAGGCTGATGGCACTTATCGTAAGCATGTATATGCGCGTGACCATAAGAATAATGCAGGCGAATACAATGTTCACTTGTATTACTTAAATAATCAAAATCAGCTGCAGGGAGCTGGTGGAGAAAAGACCTCTATCTCCGTGAACCGTCCTCAGTCAGCTAGTCAGCGAGACCGTGTTCTTGCGGCGGCAGCTGCTATGGTAGGTGTCAGGGGAGGCAGTGCTGAGCATCAGCGTTTGGTCAACGATTATAATAGTGTCAGACCTCTGCCAGTTGGCTACGCTGTAAAAAACACAGATGACTGGTGCGACATTTTCACGACGGTTATTTTCCAAAGAGAGGGCTTGAGCGATCTTATCGGTCGCGAGTGCGGTGTTGAGCGCCATATTCATATTTTCCAAAGACTAGGTATCTGGAATGAAGATGGTAATTCGACTCCTAGCGCAGGCGATATTATCACTTTTAACTGGGACAAAGATACCCAGCAAAACGATGGCTGGGCTGATCATATCGGTATTGTCGAAAAAGTCGAAAATGGCATTATTCACACGATTGAAGGCAACAGCAATAACGTAGTTAAACGCAATACTTACCGCATCGGTCATGGAAATATCCGTGGTTTTGCGACACCTCGTTATAAATAAACACACAAAAAAACCAAGGGGAACCTTGGTTTCAGATTGAAGACAAAGTCCTAAGAACAGAAGTTTCTAAGGGCTTTTCTTTTTGTAAAGTCGTATAATAGAGGTAAGAAAATTTGTGAGGTACTCCCTATGTTTCACAAAGAAAAACCTGATTATAATCGCTGCCAATATGGTTTCTATACGATAGACGAATTGGTCCCAGAAGATCACTTTCTTCGCCAAGTGGAATCAGAGGTTGATTTCGACTTTATCTATGACTTGGTTGAAGAAACCTATAGCCCAGATCTGGGTCGTCCCAGTCTAGATCCCGTCATGTTAGTCAAAATCCCTTTGATTCAATGTTTTTATGGCATTCGCTCCATGCGCCAAACCATTAAAGACATTGAAGTAAACGTAGCCTATCGTTGGTTTCTTGGACTAAGCTTGGATGACAAGGTGCCTCATTTTACCACATATGGAAAGAATTACAGTCGTCGCTTTCAAGATAAAGCACTGATTACTGAGATATTTTCACAAGTACTCCATCAAGCTTTATGTGCTGGTTTAATGGATCCTTCGGAAATATTTGTGGATGGAACCCCTATCAAAGCGGCAGCTAACAGTCACAAGTATCATAAGGAAATGGTTGCCCAACAAGCTAAATTTATGGGTGAGCAATTGGAAGTGGAGATTGATTTAGATAGGAGAAAACACGAAAAAAAGTCCTTAAAGCCCGCAAAAGGAAGCGAGACTAAAGAAAAGAAAATCTCGAGAACAGATCCTGAGAGTGGTTGGTTCCACAAGGGGGAACACAAGGAAGTATTTGCCTATTCTGCCCAAGTAGCGTGTGATAAGCATGGTTGGGCCTTGGCTTATACGGTTGAAGCAGGAAATGTTCATGATAGTCAGGCTTTCCCTGCCCTTTTTTCAAAATTAGAAGCTTTCTCCCCACGTTACATTATTGCGGACTCAGGCTATAAGACTCCAGCTATTGCCCATTATTTATTACAGCGAAACATCATCCCTGTCTTCCCCTATACCCGCCCCAAGGGTGTAAAAGGGAACTTAAGGCCCAATGATTTTGTTTACGATTCCTATTATGACTGTTACCTCTGTCCAGAGAATCAAGTATTAGCCTATCGCACGACGACCCGAGCAGGCTACCGTGAGTATAAGAGTAATCCAAATACATGTGCTTCCTGTCCCCTATTATCCGTTTGCACCCAAAGCCAAAATCACCAAAATGTAATCACGAGACATGTATGGAAAGATGATCTTGAATTTTGTGAAGAGATTCGCCACCGAAGAGGGATGAAGGAGCTTTATAAGAAGCGCAAAGAAATAATTGAAAGGCTCTTTGGGACAGCCAAAGAGTACCATAACCTCCGTTATACAAGAGAGAAAGGAAAGTCCAAGATGGAGATAAGGTTGGGCTTACTTTGGCGTGTTTGAATCTCAAAAAACTAGTAAAAATGAGGGTGGGGAAGCCTTTTTATTTTGTTCAAATGACCATTATTCTATCAAAAGATGGAATATTAGCCTGACAAAAAGAAAAAGACAAACACCATTTGGAATGTTTGTCTTCGATCTGAACCTTGGTTTTTTTTAACGTCTTAGAATTTTCTTTATGAGTTGAAGCAGCTTAAACTTGAGAGGGTTGGGATAATAACGGAAAGTCCCAATTTTTCTTACGATGAAGCCGTTGAAGTTCTGTTTGAAGCGCAGAACACCGTCAGAACCATCGAAAATTCCCATAATACCGAGGAAATTATAAAATGGAATGCCTCTCTTGATGCTTTCAGTCATAACGTATTCCTGCAGCAGGGCAGGAGCGTAGAATTTATTAAACTCAGGATAGGAGCCGCTGAAAAGATAGGTTGCTTCCTGAGGAGTGTAGATAAAGAGGCTGGCAGCCAGAACTTGGTCTTGGTCACCGTACTTATCAATCAGCTCTTGAGCCTCTGCTTTGCGGGTTTCAAAGCTATCAAACTGGCTGGAAAGCTCTCGCAGCTGGTTTTGTTTCTTTTCGGATTTAGGATTGTTGCCCAAGTCTGCCTGCAGTTTCTGAATTTTCTGGCCCAGTTTCTCTTGGTCTTTTTGTAAGTTCTGAAGATAGTCCTTGAAGTTGAGACTGGCTGTCATAAAGTCCGCTTGTTGACCAAAGCTATCATAAAAATCTTGGTAATAGTCCAGTGGCTTGTCATCGTATTCACGCCGATCAGAAGTGGCAGAGGTAATCTCTTTGAAAAGATTGAGCTGGTCGCGTTCCAGCCTTTTTAGCTTGATACCAAAGGTATTAGCCTTTTTGACAGTCGCCTTGCCATTTTTACTGAAGGATTTGAGCAAGTCTTTCTCCGTCAGACCAGCTAAGTCTTTGACATAATGCCAATCAGGCTCCCCACCTGGATAGCCTGTCTGTAAGCCGTCAAAGTCAAAGCCCAAATCAGTCAGTTGCTGGATAAGCTCGACTTTTTCATCAGATGTAGGCTGGCCATTGCTGTCAAAGGTCTGGTACGTCTCATAGGGCTTGATGATGAGCTCTAGGGCGCCTTCTTTTTTAGCGTAAGCCTGCAAAGCTTGATAGAAAGGAGTCAGGTATTGAGCATCAGTAGAGACAGGACCGCAGTTGATTTCCATATGGAGGCCGCCAGTCATAGGCATGCTGTAGAGGACAGCAGACACCACTACCTGTCCCTGCGGGTCAGTGTAGCCGATATACTGGGTACTGAAGCCACGCTTGCTCAGCAGCTCTGCCATTTCCACGGTCTGCATAAAAGAGCGTTGGGAGCTAGCTGAGGTATGCTGGATAAATTCTTCTTGGCTGAGAAGTTTAAAGGTCATAGGCTTCCTTTCTTTTAATGCTTGCTGCGCAGTTTCTTTCTGATAGTGTAGACATGATTGGAGAGGTGATAGAGGGGATTGGTCGGCAGGTTAAACTCACCAGCAAATTCCTCAATGGTCGGATTGAACTTGGATTTAAAGCTATAGAGACCACCCTTGAGGTCGTTTTCGATTCCGCCCATATTTTGCCAATCAGCTCCGCGCTCAAAAGCATGTTTGGCTGTTTCGTACCAAGTGATGATGGCTGGCTGGTAACGGCGGTACTCCTCGTCCATTCCGGCATAGATATTTTCAGAGGTTTTGCCGTATTCCAAGACCAGTGTGCCAGACAGGGGAACGACAGCAGCCCCTTGGCTGATTTTGTCCTGCAGAAAGTCAATCTCTTCTTGGAGGCGTTTCTGTTCTTGCTTGTTATTCTCAATCTTGCCGGGCTTGGTTTTCTCGGTAAATTTCTCTGCTTCCTTGAGTGTCTTGGTCAGCTGAGTCTGCAAGTCTTCCAAGCGTGCCTTTAGATCAATGCTAGACAAGGTGATGTAGGAGTGCTCAGGATAAGTATCCAAGAGTTTTTGGTAATAGTCTTTGCCGCGTAGGTGGATGTTTTTTCTATTTTCTGTCTTCTTCATCAGGGCTGAAAAGTCATCCAGTAATTCTGCTCCTCCAAATTGGATTTGGATGCCTTTGTTACGGGCAGTGCGAATAGCTTGACGAGTACTCTTAGAAAGCAGTTCCTCGCTGAAATCTTCTTTATGAATATTAGCCTGCAAGCGAGGCTGGATGGTTTCGTCCAGAGACTCAGTCCGCCCGACCCAGACAGCTCCAGCTTGCTGCAGTTTTTGAATCAGCTCAATCGTTTCTGCCTTGTCTTGCAATTCGCCACCCATCTTGCTTTCTGCCAGAAAGAGGCTAGGATCAAACTTGGCAAATAGCGCTTTTTTCTCCTTGGCAAATTTCTTGAGCGAGGCCAAAACAAAGGCCAGCAGCTCCTTGTCACCATAGTCCATGATGGGGCCGCGCGGGATATAAAGCATGGTCATCCCTAAGGGCAGTGGTTTGATCAAGACACTGGCTGCAGCAACCAAGCGGTCGTCTTTATAGAAGCCCAAGCGCTCATTAGCCCAGTTATCCTTAATCTGAGCCCAGGCTGAGCTCTGCAGAAGATTGGCCTGTGGATGAGCCGTGACAAAATCATCGTGTTCCTGAGCTGAAATTCCAATTTTGTAACTAAACATTATTTTAAAACCCACTCTCTAATAGCGTGTGCTACGCCGGATTCGTCATTCGATTTGGTGATATATTTGGCGATTTTCTTGAGTTCTTCCTTACCGTTTTCCATGACAACAGGAGAGCCAACGGCTTCCAGCATGGCGCGGTCGTTTTCTTCATCACCGATAGCCATGGTCTGCTCCTTGCTTAAGCCAAGTTTTTCAGCCAGATGAAGGATAGCAGCTCCTTTATTGACAGTCTTTTTGACAATTTCCAGATAGAAAGGAGCTGACTTAACCAGTGTATATTTTTCAGCTAATTCCGGTGGCAGCTTGGCAATGGCCGCATCCAGAATTTCTGGCTCATCAATATACATGCACTTAACGATTTCTTTATTGACCATTTCTTCAGGTGTGCGGTAGAAGATAGGCATGCTGACCAGATTGGACTCGTAAACAGTGTACTTGCCGATGTTACGATTAGCTGTATAAATGCCGTCCTTAGTGATGGCATGCATGTGAACGCCTAATTTTCGACCAAGCAGTTCGATATCCAGATAGTCATCATAAGTCAGTGTTTCTTTGATTAATTCTTGACCTGTGACAGTATCCTGCACCAGTCCGCCGTTGAAGGTAACGACATAGTTGTCTGGCTGATTAAGCTCTAGGTCCTCGAGAAGCTTTTGAACACCCGCAATAGGACGGCCGGTTGCAATGACGATTTTAACGCCAGCAGCCTTGGCATCCTGAACAGCGCTGAAGACTTCAGGAGTGATTTCTTTTTGGTTATTTAAAAGGGTTCCGTCAATGTCAACGGCAACTAATTTGATAGACATATTATTCTCCGTAGGTAAATTGGTCGTTTTTGATATAGTGCATAAAGGTATGGTTTTTTTCGCTGAAAAGTCCCGTCTCTGCCAGCATTTCCTTAGGGAAGTAGAAGCGATTATCTCCTTGTCTGGTCCCTGCTAGCGAATGAACGATAGGTGACAGGCTGGACAATTCTGCTAAGCTGCCATCTTTTTGCAGAATCTCAATCTGGGTCCGGGGTTTTTCAACGTCAGGCCGGTAGAAATCGTAAGGCAAATCAAAATTACGATGGATAGCAGTATAGTAATCAGGGTCAAAACCAACCTGTCCAACTAGGTCTCGCATGATATCCAAATGCGCTTCGTTTTCCTGAGAGAAGACGATAGACTTAAAGACCTTGCGGTTGATAAAACGCTGAGCCAGGTCAGATAAAATCTTATCCGGACTAGTCATCCAAACTTGGAAATAGGTATTCATAACACCATCATCCAAGGCCAGATAATCCTGCAGGGTCACTCTGTTTTCAAAGAATGGAATGAGATTGGGCGATGATAGCGCAAAATAATCCTTCTGAGCCGGATAGAGAAACTTGGCCCGCTTGAGCAGATTTTGCAGCAGAACTTCCATAGCACGGCTAGCTGGGTGGAAATAGACTTGCATGTACATCTGGTAGCGGCTGACTACGTAGTCTTCTACTGCATGCATGCCATTGCGCTTGAAGGCGATGCCGTTTTCTACAGGACAAATCACTCGTAAAATTCTGGTTAAGTCAAATTGTCCATAGGAAGCACCAGTAAAAAAGGAATCTCGCAAGAGATAGTCCATCCGGTCCACATCAATCTGGCTGGAAATCAGCTGAACCACCTGTTTATTGGGATAGGTATGGTTGATGACGCTAGCTACCTTTTCAGGGAAATCTGGTGAAACCTGCACCAGTACCTGATGAATCTCCGTCTCTGGGCTGGTGATGATTTGCCGCGTAATATCCTCGTGATTAGTGTCAAAAAGACGCTCGAAAGTATGTGAATAAGCTCCGTGTCCCAAGTCATGAAGGAGAGCTGCAGTCATGGTCAGCAGGCTTTCATGGCTATCCCAGTTGGCTTGGTATTTTTCATTGAAAATCTTAGTGATGCGCCGAGCAATCTCATAAGCTCCCAGACAATGCGAAAAACGGCTGTGCTCCCCGCCGTGGAAAGTATAGCCGGAGGTACCCAGCTGTTTGATGCGGCGCAGCCGTTGAAATTCTTTGGTATTGATTAAATCATAAATAACCTGATGGTCCACATGAACATAATTATGAACCGGGTCCCGAAATACTTTTTCAATCATGTTACCATTATACCACAAATCATAGTAGGAAAAAAATCAAAGCTGCAACTGAAAGAAGAGCAATTTTGTCATTTTTTTGATAGAATAGGGAAAGAAAAACAGAAACGAGATGAAGATGCAAATTAGAATAAAAAATCAAATCCAGCTGGACGGGCATACCGAGCTAATTGATCAGGTCTACGATACGGACTGGATGCAAAAAGGAGACTATCATTATCTGCTTTACAAGAATGAGGAAGGTGAGAAAGTGGTTCTGAAGTTTCACGATAAAGAGTTGGTTATGACACGCTTTTCCGAGCCTAAGTCCATCATGCGCTTCATCAGTCAAGGGCAGGCGCTGGTTGGCATCCATACACCTGTGGGCGTGCAGCAGTTTGTGACCGATACTCCTTTCTATAAGGTTGATTTTACTAATCAAGTCCTGCAACTTCATTATCAGCTGAAAACTGTTGATGGGGAGCAGATTTTTGCCAGCTATGAAATGGAGATTAGCTGGGGTTAACTGCTATCCTCTGAGAAAACTCTTGAATATCATAATGTTTCCCCTTGCAAAAGCTTGAAAATTTGGTATAATAGTTTCTAACTCAAGGGAGTAGCTAACGGAATAACCGTTACAAGGTCGTCAATACGAAAGAAATTTCCGGCCTTGTATGAAATAGCGAGACTTGTTAATAAACAGGTCTCTTTTTTGTTTCTGACTTTTTGGATATGACTAATGTGGTTCAAGATGATGAGTCCTAGTGGTCAGAAAACTTCAGAAATAAAAGAGGCCAAGAGGAGGAATACATTGTCACAAGAACAAAAGCGCCAAGCTTTTTACACCCAGAGTCCTGAGGAAATTTTCAAAACTTTGGACGCTTCAGAGCAAGGTTTGTCCAGTCAAGAAGCCGCCAAGCGTTTAGCTGATTATGGTCGCAATGAACTGGATGAAGGAGAGAAAAAATCTCTCTTAATGAAGTTTTTAGAGCAGTTCAAGGATTTGATGATTATCATCTTGTTGGTAGCAGCTGTCTTGTCTGTTGTCACATCAGGCGGCGAAGACATCGCTGATGCTTTAATCATCTTAGCTGTAGTAATCATCAATGCCATATTCGGTGTCTATCAGGAAGGAAAGGCTGAAGAAGCGATTGCAGCTCTCAAATCGATGTCCAGCCCGGCTGCGCGTGTCCTGCGTGATGGCCATGTCACAGAAGTAGATTCTAAGGACTTGGTACCTGGTGATATCGTTAGACTGGAAGCCGGTGACGTTGTCCCAGCGGATATGCGGCTTCTGGAAGCTAATTCACTGAAAATCGAAGAAGCTGCTCTGACAGGTGAGTCTGTTCCGGTTGAGAAAGATTTGACAGTTGAGGTGGCTGCAGATGCTGGTATTGGAGACCGTGTGAATATGGCCTTCCAAAACTCAAATGTGACCTATGGCCGAGGAGTAGGGGTTGTTGTCAATACAGGGATGTATACGGAAGTAGGCCACATCGCAGGTATGTTGCAGGATGCGGATGAAACGGACACACCGCTCAAGCAAAATCTTAATAGTCTGTCTAAGGTTCTGACCTATGCTATCTTGGTGATTGCTGCAGTGACTTTTGTAGTCGGTGTCTTCATTCAAGGGAAAAATCCACTGGATGAGCTGATGACCTCTGTAGCCTTGGCAGTTGCTGCTATTCCAGAAGGCCTGCCTGCTATCGTTACCATCGTGTTGGCTTTGGGAACTCAGGTTTTGGCTAAGCGGAATTCAATTGTCCGTAAGCTTCCAGCTGTTGAGACTTTGGGATCAACTGAGATTATCGCTTCAGATAAGACTGGTACCCTGACCATGAATAAGATGACGGTCGAAAAAGTCTTTTATGACGGAGTCCTGAATGAAGCTGGACAAGATATTGAACTTGGCTTGGAGCTACCTCTCTTACGTTCGGTTGTTTTGGCTAATGATACCAAGATTGACCAGGAAGGGAAGCTAATTGGTGACCCAACAGAAACAGCCTTTATTCAATATGCTCTGGACAAGGGCTATGATGTGAAGGCCTTTTTAGGGAAATATCCTCGAGTAGCTGAGCTGCCATTTGATTCAGACCGTAAGCTCATGTCTACCGTTCATCCATTACCAGATGGGAAATTCCTTGTGGCAGTAAAGGGAGCACCAGATCAACTATTGAAACGCTGTGTTGCCCGTGATAAGGCTGGAGATGTTGCAGCGATTGATGATGCTACTTCACAGTTGATCAAGTCTAATAACTCAGAAATGGCTCACCAAGCTCTGCGTGTGCTGGCTGGCGCCTACAAGATTATTGATGCAGTTCCGACTGACCTGACATCTGAAAATCTGGAAAATGATTTAATCTTTACTGGTTTAATCGGTATGATTGACCCAGAACGAGCAGAAGCAACAGAAGCTGTTCGTGTAGCCAAGGAAGCTGGTATTCGTCCGATTATGATTACCGGTGACCATCAGGATACAGCAGAAGCTATCGCTAAGCGTTTAGGTATCATCGAAGAAGGAGATACTGAAGACCATGTCTTGACTGGTGCAGAGCTCAATGAGCTTTCTGATGCAGAATTCGAAAAGGTTGTTGGACAATACTCTGTTTACGCGCGTGTATCTCCAGAACACAAGGTTCGTATCGTCAAAGCGTGGCAAAACCAAGGTAAGGTTGTTGCCATGACAGGTGACGGTGTTAATGACGCGCCAGCTCTGAAGACAGCTGATATCGGTATCGGTATGGGAATTACCGGTACAGAAGTATCTAAGGGTGCCTCTGACATGATTCTGGCAGATGATAACTTTGCGACCATCATTGTAGCCGTGGAAGAAGGACGTAAGGTCTTCTCTAATATTCAAAAGACTATCCAGTATCTCCTTTCAGCTAATACAGCTGAGGTACTGACTATTTTCTTGGCAACCCTCTTTGGCTGGGATGTGCTGCAGCCAGTTCATCTGCTTTGGATTAACCTAGTAACGGATACCTTCCCAGCTATTGCTTTGGGAGTTGAGCCTGCTGAGCCAGGTGTCATGAGTCATAAGCCTCGCGGTCGTAAGTCTAGCTTCTTCTCAGGTGGAGTGATGAGCTCTATCATCTATCAGGGTGTCTTGCAAGGGGCTTTGGTTCTGGCGGTTTATGGTTATGCTATCTCTAATCCCGTCCATGCCGGTGATATCAAGGCTATCCATGCGGATGCTCTGACAATGGCCTTTGCAACGCTTGGCCTCATCCAGCTCTTCCATGCTTACAATGTGAAATCTGTTTACCAATCTATCTTTACAGTTGGTCCATTCAAGTCTAAGACCTTCAACTGGTCTATTCTGGTTTCTTTCATCCTATTGATTTCAACTATTGTCATTGATCCACTGGAAAAGATTTTCCATGTGACCAAGCTGGACTTGTCACAATGGACAGTTGTTCTGATTGGTAGCTTTGCCATGATTGTCATTGTTGAAATTGTTAAGTTCATCCAACGTAAATTAGGTATGGATAAGAATGCTATTTAACAGCAAAAAGTCATCTACGGATGGCTTTTTTGCGTACAAGGCGGTATAATCACATTTAAAGAAAGCAACTCGAAAGGACGGTGAAAGTATGTGTCAAAACTTACGAAAGAAGTTGGAAGAAGCTTCTCCTTTATATTATGAGGAAGAAATCTTATGGTTACTGGATCATATTGGTCATCCAGAAGCGACAATCCGTGATGAGTTAGTCTTTTCGTCCTTAGCAAGGGGACTTCAGGCTGACCTGTTTTCAGCTGAACAGTTTTGTTTTTTGGCTCACGAAGCAGTCAAAAGACAAGGACTTTTTTACGAGAGTGATAAAAACGGTCAAGCTACCTTAACACGTTCCTTCACGGCTTTACTTTATGCTAATCTCTTAAACTGTGATGGTGATCCAAACTCTTCGTATTATCAGGCTTTATCAGTGCAGGGAAGAAGATATTTACTAGATAAGGGGCTAACCTACCTGTCAGTAGAAAGAGACACAAGGGGTTACTCCAGGAAATACGGTTGGGTTCATGCCTTCGCTCATGGAGCAGACTTATTGACAGAAGTGACTTGTCATCCGGACTTTCCCTCCAGTAGGATGCCAGAGGTTTTAGAGGTCATTCATCAAGTTTTTAAAAGAGTTTCAGTCCGTTTCAGAAATGATGAGGATTGGCGCTTAGCCCAGGTGCTCTATCAAGCTGTCTTAAAGGAAAAACTGTCGCAGCATGAACTTAGACTGTGGCTTCAATCACAGAGTTTTCCATTGGATAGCAACCAGGACTTCATTGCTTTTTCCAATTTTCGTTCCTGTTTATTAGAAGTCTTTGTGCAGTTGGACAGCAAAAAGCAGCTCTCAGATGAGCTGAGAACTGCTATCCAACATTTCCATTACTGAACTTCAATCACCGTTAAAGCATCTCGCAGTTCGTCTGCTAGGTTTTTTTTCTTATAGTCTCGAAATTCGGCTAAATCTTTTATAGCGTTATAACGCTTATGCAAGCGATACATCTGAGGAATCTGATACTGAGGAAAGTCATTAAAAAAGTTCCGAGTCAGTTCCCATTCGCGGATGTAGCCCAGAGGACGCATATGGTAGCGGACCCCTTCGATAACACGGCTTTGGTGGCGGTGATGGAGATGGCCGAAAATCACTTCTTTCACCCTGTATTTGACAAAGAGTCGATGAAAAGCTTGACTTCCTAGGAAGGCATTGAAGCGCTGGAAATAGGGATGGTCGTAAAGGAAGTCTTGATGGGGGACAAAATGCAGAGCAACAATAATGGGACCGTCTAAAGCCGCCAACAGTTTTTCTAACTCTTGCAGCGTCTGAGCTGTGATGCTAGGATCGTCGAGTTGACGCTCCAATCTTCGGTCAAACCAGAAATTAGTCTTGGTTCTCAGATGCTCTTCCTTGCTTTTTTCTGGAACAAAGCTGTAGTCGTACCAGCCAGAAAAGCTGACGAGCTTAGTCCGGCCGAACTGCTGGACCTGAAAATCATAGTTTGAAATTTCTTGCTCAGAAAGTCCCAGCATATCGTGATTTCCCAGATTAAAAGAAAGGGGAATCTCTTGCTTCAAAGTTTCAAGAAAGGGCAAACTAATATTGGTCAGGTCGTTGGACAGGTCACCAGCGATGTGTAGGTGGTCAATACCTTCCTCTTTTAAAAGCTGGCGAAGAGCTTGGTGTTCAAAATTCCCAAACTGATTTGAGTCCAGATGGAGGTCGCTCATAAATCCGATTCTTGTCATAATTTTAGTCTAGCATATTTTTCAAAACTTGAAAATGCTTAAGCACCTATGGAGAGTTCCCCTTTTATCTGAACACCTCATAAATTATCGTAATCTTATATTTCGTTTATTCATGGACAAAGTCTAGGAAGACTTGAAATAATTCTTCCAACCCCATGTCATTATATTACTTTTCTAACAATTAGGTGACAAGGAGTCGCTTGTCTTGCCTAGCTAGGGAAAATCCGATAAAATGTAAGCTGCTGAATGTGAGATTAGGCAAACTGTTTGATTTATGTTATAATTAAACGATATGTGAAAAGAGGTATTTATGGACATTTCAGAAATTCGTCAAAAGATTGACGCAAATCGTGAAAAATTAGCTTCTTTCAGGGGGTCTCTTTGACTTAGAAGGTCTGGAAGAAGAAATTGCCATCTTAGAAAATAAGATGACAGAACCCGACTTTTGGGATGACAACATTGCAGCCCAGAAGACATCTCAAGAGCTGAATGAACTCAAGCAAACCTATGAAAATTTCCATCATATGACTGAGCTTTTTGATGAATCGGAAATCTTGCTTGATTTTCTGGCTGAAGATGAGTCGGTTCAGGGTGAGTTGGAGGAAAAGCTGGACGAACTCGAGAAAATGATGACCAGCTATGAAATGACTCTGCTCTTATCTGAGCCTTATGACAATAACAATGCTATCCTTGAAATTCATCCGGGCTCTGGTGGTACAGAGGCCCAGGATTGGGGAGATATGCTGCTGCGTATGTATACACGCTTTGGCAATGCCAAGGGCTTCAAAGTAGAGGTCTTGGACTATCAAGCTGGTGATGAAGCGGGAATTAAGTCAGTGACTCTTTCATTTGAAGGGCCGCACGCTTATGGTCTG
The DNA here is from genome assembly GCF_026781265.1 of Streptococcus sanguinis. Lineage (GTDB taxonomy): Bacteria > Bacillota > Bacilli > Lactobacillales > Streptococcaceae > Streptococcus > Streptococcus sanguinis_T. The sequence goes on along the minus strand of NZ_JAKUVC010000002.1, from coordinate 549,674 downwards.
CTCAAGTCAGAAATGGGAGTCCACCGTTTAGTTCGGATTTCGCCATTTGACTCAGCTAAACGTCGCCATACTTCTTTTACCTCAGTAGAGGTCATGCCAGAGCTGGATGACACCATTGAGGTGGAAATTCGAGATGACGATATTAAGATGGACACTTTCCGCTCGGGAGGAGCCGGCGGGCAGAACGTCAATAAAGTTTCTACTGGTGTGCGGCTGACGCATATTCCTACAGGAATTGTGGTGCAGTCTACCGTTGACCGGACCCAGTATGGAAACCGTGATCGGGCGATGAAGATGCTACAAGCTAAGCTTTATCAGCTAGAGCAAGAGAAACAAGCAGCCGAAGTAGATTCACTCAAGGGAGATAAGAAGGAGATTTCCTGGGGCAGCCAAATCCGCTCCTATGTCTTTACGCCTTATACCATGGTCAAAGACCATCGGACCAGTTACGAAGTAGCACAGGTGGACAAGGTGATGGATGGTGATTTGGATGGTTTCATCGACGCTTATTTGAAATGGCGTTTGAACTAGGAAATGCAAGAGATTAGAATTAGATTGAAAGGAAATTTCAATAGATGTCAATAATTGAAATGAAAGATGTTGTCAAGAAGTATGGCAACGGGACCACTGCCTTACGTAGTGTGTCTATTAACGTAGAACCTGGAGAGTTTGCCTATATTGTAGGCCCTTCAGGAGCAGGAAAGTCAACCTTTATTCGTTTGCTTTACAGGGAGATAAAGCTGGATAAGGGAAGCCTGAAAGTAGCTGATTTCGACTTGGCTAAGATTAAGAAACGCGATGTTCCAATGCTGCGCCGTCAGGTTGGAGTCGTCTTCCAAGACTACAAACTTCTTCCTAAAAAGACAGTGTATGAGAATATTGCCTACGCCATGGAAGTTATCGGTGAGCGCCGCCGCAATATTAAAAAGCGGGTTATGGAAGTGCTGGACCTGGTTGGTCTGAAGCACAAGGTCCGCTCATTCCCTAATGAGCTGTCCGGTGGTGAGCAGCAGCGGATTGCCATTGCGCGTGCTATTGTTAACAACCCTAAAGTCCTGATTGCGGATGAGCCGACAGGAAACTTGGACCCAGATAATTCTTGGGAGATTATGAACCTGCTGGAGCGGATTAACCTTCAGGGAACAACTGTCCTGATGGCAACCCACAACAGCCAGATTGTAAATACTCTGCGTCACCGCGTTATTGCTATTGAAAATGGCCGTGTGGTACGTGATGAAGCGGAAGGAGAATACGGATACGATGATTAGAAGATTTTTTCGTCATTTGATTGAGTCGCTTAAGAGTCTTACGCGGAATGGTTGGATGACTGTAGCAGCTGTCAGCTCGGTTATGATTACCTTGAGCTTAGTGGCTGTCTTTGCTTCAGTAATTTTAAATACAGCCAAGCTGGCAAATGATATTTCCAATAATGTCCGCGTCATGGTCTACATGCGTAAGGATGTTGCCGACAATAGCGAAACGATTGTAAAAGAAGGTCAAACAGTTCAGAATGAGGACTACCACAAGGTCTATGATGCTCTGACTTCTATGAAAAATGTAGATAAGGTTACTTTTTCTAGTAAGGAAGAACAATATGAGCAGCTGACAAAAACCATGGGTAGTGAGTGGAAGATTTTTGACGGTGATGCCAACCCACTTTACGATGCTTATATTGTTGAGACCAAGGCACCGAAGTATGTAGAATCTGTTACAAAAGATGCTCGGAAGATTGATGGTGTTTCAGAGGTTCAAAATGGTGGTACCAACACTAAAAAGCTTTTTGCGCTTTCTAATTTCATCCAAACATGGGGCTTGATTGGTGCAGCGCTTCTGATTTTTGTTGCTGTCCTTCTCATTTCCAATACTATTCGGATTACCATTATTTCCCGCAGTCGCGAGATTCAAATCATGCGCTTGGTTGGTGCCAAGAATAGCTATATCCGTGGACCATTCCTGTTTGAAGGGGCTTGGATTGGCTTGCTAGGGGCAACAATTCCGTCAGTGGCAGTGTATTTTATATACAAAATAGCCTTCCAGACTATGAATAAGAGCCTAGTCGGTCAAGGGCTTTCTATGATTGATCCGAAACTCTTTAGTCCGATTATGATAGCAATACTCTTCGTATTGGGTATTCTTATCGGATCTTTGGGATCTGTCTTCTCTATGAGACGCTTCTTGAAGATTTAACAATTTATAAAAAAACAGAGTTTGAAGAATTTCAAACTCTGTTTTTTTAGATAATTATAGGTAATTGCTTAAATGGCTACTGAGCTAAAAATGGATTAAAGATTTTTTCATGTGAAATAGTGGTATCATGACCATGACCAGGATAAACAGCATAGTCTTTGGGGAGAACCAAAAGTTTCTCACGAATGGACGTCAGCAATTGTTCCATGTTTCCTGTCGGCAGATCCGTTCGTCCGATGCTTTCCCGAAAGAGAGCATCACCCGTCAAAACAAGGTGGTCATCTGGAAAGACTAGAGAGGCACCTCCGATGGAGTGGCCAGGTGTTGCAAGCACATAGAAGTGAAAGCCTCCAAGATCATAGTTTGTTTCGTAGGAGAAAAACTCTTCTGCTGGTCGACAGATAATATCATCCAGATCGGCATGGCGCGCCAGACCAGATAGGTTATCTGTCGGTGTGTAGAGCCAGCTGCTTTCACTCTCAGCCACATAAACAGGTGGGGCAGCATAGTGCTCCCGGACCTTTTCTAAGCTCATAATGTGGTCATAATGGGTGTGGGTTAGGAGAATAGCAATCACAGGTTTGGCTAGTTCCTCTAATTTTCGCTCAATCTTTTTCCAGTCACTGCCAGGATCGACAACTAGGAGGCCATGATTATTTTCTAAGATATGGGTGTTTTCAAAAGCTACAAGGTTGATAATTTTATGAATCTTCATTTGATTTCCTCGGAAAATGTATTCTGCTATTGAGTGTAACAGAAAAGCTGTTTTTTTGCACAGAATTACTTTCTGCGCTTGGGCTGAAAATTTTCAGATGTATCAGAATGGCTTTTATGATATAATCATAGCAGTATGACACAAAATGATTATAAGTATGCCGTTGTGGACTTGGAGGCTACAGGAACGGGCAGCAGTGCAAAGATTATCCAGATTGGCATTGTTTTGATTGAGAATGGATGCATTACCAAGACTTATGAAACAGATGTCAATCCTCGTGAGGAATTGGATGAGCATATCAAACAGCTGACGGGATTGAATGATGAGCGGCTTGGCCGAGCCCCGGAGTTTTCTCAGGTAGCAGCTGAGGTATATGAGCTGATTCAGGACGCGATTTTTGTCGCTCATAATGTTAAGTTTGACGCCAATCTACTAGCGGAGGCCCTTTTCTGGGAAGGTTTTGACTTGCTGACACCGCGTGTGGATACGGTGGAGTTGGCTCAGGTCTTTTACCCGACCTTTGATAAATATTCCTTGGGCAAACTTTGCAATTTGCTGGATATTTCTCTGGAAAACGCCCACACTGCTCTGGCAGATGCTCAAGCAACAACTCAGCTATTTTTAAAAATACAAGACAAAATCAAGAGCCTGCCCAAGGCCTTGGTTGAGAAAATGTTAATGTTGGCGGACAGCATTATCTATGAGTCGCGCCTGGCTATCGAGGAAGTTTATCAGACGATGCCGGATCAGCAAGATAAGGAACTGCAATCCTGCCATGGTATTTTCTTGCGACGTCCCCAAAAGCTGACTTCGGAAAAGAAACTGTCGCAGGATTTCCTCACCAATCTATACCTGCTGGGCTTAGAAGATCGGCCTGAACAGCTCAAGTTTGCTCGTTTTATGGAGGAAGCTCTGGACCAGCAGGAGCCTAGTTTTTTAGAGGCGCAGACAGGCTTAGGTAAGACCTTTGGCTACTTGCTGCCTATTCTATCTAGAGGTCAAGAAAAAGTACTAGTGACGGTTCCGACTAAGATTCTGCAGGACCAGCTGTTGCAAAAGGAAGGACGATTGTTGGAGGAAGTCTTTGGTATTTCCTTTCACAGTCTAAAGAGTCCGGAGAATTATCTCAAGCTGGACCATTTCTATCAGACACTAGACAGGGAATATGACAACCGTCTGATTAATCGCTGCAAGCTACAACTCTTAGTCTGGCTGACAGAAACCAAAACAGGTGATTTGAGTGAGATCGGGCAGGCTCATCGCTTCTCAAGCTACTTCAATGAAATCCGTCATGATGGCAAGCTAAGCAAACATTCTCTTTTTTATGAGGAAGATTTTTGGCGGTTGGGACAGGTCAAGGCGGCTACCAGTCGGGTCGTGATTACCAATCATGCTTACCTGCTGACGCGTTTAGAGGATGATCAGTCTTTGCTGGACAATCGTATTCTGGTAGTTGATGAAGCTCAGAAGATGTTTTTTGCCTTGGAAAGCTTCTCTCAGGCCAGTATAAATCTAACTAAAAAGCTGCAGCAGATAAATCATCTCCTTCAGGAAGAAGGGGAACTTCTGCAGCAACGGCTTTTGCAAAGCATTCAGTTTGAGCTGGCTGATGCCGCAGAGAAGCATCGCAAGAAAACATCTGAGCTAAGTCCGGAAAAGATTGCCCGGCTGCTTCAGGATGTGTCCGAGTTAAAGACAAGTTCATTGCCTGAGCTGCAGCACTTGTTCAGTGGCAAATACCAGTATTATTGGTTGGTTGATGAAGTTTTGGTAGACCATCGCTTGATGACACTGCATGCTGGCCGTTCAGAATTACTGCATTTTACTGATTTCCTGCCTGAAAGTGCCAAGGTTATCTTGGTTTCGTCCACTCTGGAAATCAGCTCAAAGGTCAATTTGGCGCAGTTACTAGGCTTTGAAAGTTATCACTTTTACAAGCTGAAAAGCAAGAAGAAGCCACTGCAGAAGCTCTTTTTAGATGAGAATTTTCCAGCAGTAGTGGATTTGTCAACTGAGGATTTTGCTCGAGAGATTGTTGCTTGCCTGCAAGAAGTGGCAGAACTTGGTCTGCCTATCGTTGTTCTCTTCACCTCTAAAGACTTGCTTTTGACTGTTTCGGACTTGCTGGCTCTGCCGCATTTGGCCCAATATAAAAATGGCGATGCTGGCAATATCAAGCGGCGTTTTGATAGAGGAGAGGCAGGTATCCTTTTGGGATCTGGTAGCTTCTGGGAGGGGGCTGATTTTGCTGAGCAAGAACAGATTATTCAGCTAATCACTCGGATTCCATTTGACAATCCCAAGGATTTCTTCGTGCAGAAGATCAACAGCCGCTTGAAAGCGGAAGGTAAGAATGCCTTTTATGATTATCAACTGCCTCTTGCCATTTTGCGGCTTAAGCAGGCCATTGGCCGGACCCGGCGCAATGAACATCAGAAGTCAGCTGTTATTCTTTTGGACAACAGAATCTCTAGTAAACGCTATGGCAAGCAGATTCAGCATCATCTATCACAATTGGCTTCTTTGGACATTCTGCCGGAGGCAGCCATTATGCAGGAATTACGAGACTTTTTTGACTGAATCTATCTGAAATCAGCTGAGTTTTATCGGCTGATTTTTTAAATTCATTCAGATTTTTAGGATAAAATTTGTTATAATGAGAGGCATAGGAAAGAAGGGGTGTTCGTGAAAAAAAATTTACCAGGAATTCTGTTATCCTTTGGCATAGCGGCTGTTTCTATCTTTTTAGGCGGCTTGCTTCCCTTGATAGGCTCTAGTGTTTTGGCTATTATCTTTGGGATTGTTTTGAACAACAGCATGAAGCTGCCGGCTGCTTTTCAGGAAGGACTCAGCTATTCGGGGAAGAAATTGCTGCAGTATTCCATCATCTTTTTGGGATTTTCCATGTCCATTGGTCAGGTTTCTGAGACAGGGATTTCTTCTCTTCGTATCAGTCTTATCACCATTATGATAGCCTTTCTGGCTGCCTATTTGGCTAGCCGTTTCTTTAAAATGAACCGCGTCTTGACTATTTTAATCGGTTTTGGAACAGCCATCTGCGGCGGTTCTGCCATTGCGGCCGCATCACCAATCTTGGAAGCTGATGAAGAGGAAATCGCTCTGTCTATCTCCACTATTTTCTTTTTCAATATTTTAGCAGTATTCATTTTCCCTTTTTTAGGGCATTTGCTGCAGATGTCGGATGCCTTTTTCGGGACTTGGGCTGGAACAGCCATCAATGATACTTCGTCAGTAGTGGCAGCAGGCTATACATATAGCTCGTCAGCTGGAGACTTGGCGACCATTGTTAAGCTTAGTCGGGCTCTGATGATTGTACCGGCCTGCTTGATCTTCGCAGCTTATCGCTATATCAAGTCTAAGCAGTCATCACAAAAGACAAACTTGAAACAAATTTTTCCTTGGTTTATAGCTTGGTTTGTCCTTGCTTCACTTGTCAGCAGTCTTGGATTTTTGCCGGCTGCTGTCATCCCCTACACAAAATTCATTTCTCAGTGGCTGATGGCTATGGCCTTGGCAGCTATTGGCGCAAAAGTTTCCTTTAAGCAGTTTAAGCAAGCAGGAGCAGCGCCTTTGCTGACTGGTGCCTTTGCTTGGTTTTGCGTCGCTGTTTCTAGCTTGATTATCCAGTATTTTTTCTAAAAAGGAGGGACTATGCCCTATCAAAGACGGACGTTTGAGTCTCGGATTGATTATAGTTTAATTTTGCCCGTTTTGATGCTGCTCTCAATCGGTGTTGTGGCTATTTACATTGCTGTTAGTCATGATTATCCTGACAATGCCTGGCCCATGGTTGGTCAGCAAATCGCCTGGATTGCGGTGGGCTTCCTGCTAAGTTTTATCCTCATGTTCTTTAACACCAAGTTTCTCTGGGAAATTACCCCTTATCTCTATGTTTTTGGTATTGGCCTCATGGTCTTGCCTCTGATTTTTTACAGTGAATCTCTGGTAGCCTCCACTGGTGCCAAAAACTGGATTGCTATTCGTGGTGTGACCCTCTTTCAGCCCTCGGAGTTTATGAAGATTTCATACATTCTCATGCTTTCGCGGCTGGTGGTCCATTTCCTCCAGCAACACAAGCAGAATGAGCGAACCCTGGCTTTAGACTTTTTTCTGATTCTGAAGCTTGGGCTCTACACTGTGCCTGTTCTGGTTCTGTTAACTCTTCAGAGTGATTTGGGAACAGCTCTGGTTTTTGTTGCTATATGCGGCGGCATCGTTCTTCTGTCAGGTGTCTCTTGGAAGATTATCCTGCCAGTTTTTCTGACAGGAGTCTTGCTGTTGGGAGGATTTCTCTTTATCTTTATTTCCGATGGCGGTCGTGCCTTTCTGCATAATCTAGGCATGCCAACCTACCAGATCAATCGGATTTTGGCTTGGCTTCATCCTTTTGACTACGCTCAGACGACCACCTTCCAGCAAGCACAGGGACAAATCGCTGTCGGAAGCGGTGGTCTGACTGGTCAAGGCTTTAATGTTTCTAATCTCTTGGTTCCTGTTCGGGAAAGCGATATGATTTTCACCGTCATTGCAGAAGATTTTGGCTTTTTGGGCTCGACCTTGGTTATCATGCTCTATTTACTGATGATTTACCGCATGCTCAAGATTACGATTAAATCCAACAACCAGTTTTATACCTATATCTCAACTGGCTTTATCATGATGCTGCTCTTCCATATCTTTGAAAATATTGGAGCGGTGACAGGGATTCTGCCTCTGACAGGGATTCCGCTGCCCTTTATTTCACAGGGTGGTTCTTCCATCATCAGTAATCTTATTGGTGTCGGTCTCCTGCTGTCCGTCTCCTATCAGAACAGCCTGACGGATGAAAAGAAGGAGCGAATTCCAGCTGTCCGAAAAAAAGTCGTACTGAAGAAATTAAAATAAAGATAAAGTAAGTTTTTGACTCACAAATCAGATGTGTTTTTGTGATTGGCTCATATCAGAAAGGATATTTTCATGAAAAAAGCAGCTTTACTCTTAGCTCCCGGCTTTGAAGAAATCGAGGCCCTGACAGTTGTGGATGTCTTGCACCGTGCAGGTCTTGTCTGTGATATTATTGGTTTTGATGAAGCAGTAACTGGGTCTCATGCCATCACTGTTCAAGCGGATCAGGTCTGGAAAGGCCGACTAGATGACTACGATATGGTCATCTTGCCAGGAGGGATGCCAGGGGCGGCTAATCTCCGTGATGATGACCGCCTGATGAAGCTTTTGCAGGATTTTCAGCAAGAGGACAAGTTCATTGCTGCCATTTGTGCCGCTCCCATTGCTCTTGACCACGCAGGTATCTTGACTGGTAAGTATTTCACTTGCTATGACGGTGCGCAAGACAATATTAAAAATGGAACTTACCGTAAAGAAACAGTTCTTGTTGATGGGAAGCTGATTACTAGCCGTGGTCCATCGACTGCCTTGGCTTTCGCCTATGAGCTGGTTCGTCAGCTGGGAGGAGACGCTGACCAGTTGGCTGATGCCATGCTTTACACAGATGTATTTGGGAATTAAAAATATGCTGGGTTTCATAATGTTTCCCAGCTTTTTTGAAGTCTAATTTACCTTTGCAATCCTCTATATGGAACGGGTTTAGAGATGTTGAAAAGGACGAAACCAGCATCCATTTTTAAATTTTAGATTCTTTGAGATATTTTGTTTAGAAAAAGGCTTGAAAAAGTCGGAAAAGTGCTGGATTCGGGCAAATATTAGCCCCTTTTTCATGAAAATTATGGTATAATGAAAGGTATGAATTATCAAGATTACATCTGGGATTTAGGTGGAACACTCTTGGATAATTATGAAACTTCGACTGCAGCTTTTGTTCAGACTTTGAAAGAATACGGTCTGCAAGCTGGTCACGATGAAGTTTATAAGGCCCTCAAGGTGTCTACGGACTATGCTGTCCAGAAGTTTGCTCCCCAAGAAAAAGACTTTTTAAAGTTTTATAAGGGCAATGAAGCAGAAGAGTTGACTCATCCTGTCTTATTTGACGGCGCAGCAGACTTGCTTAGGCGGATTGTGGCCAAGGGTGGTCGGAACTTTCTGGTCTCCCACCGGGACAACCAAGTGCTGGAAATCTTGGAAAAGACTGCCGTTGCATCAGCATTTACAGAAGTGGTGACATCGGCGAATGGCTTTCCAAAGAAACCCTCACCAGATTCCATGCTCTATCTAAAAGACAAGTATCAGATTGTCTCTGGCTTGGTCATTGGTGACCGTCCGCTGGATATTGAAGCAGGGCAGGCAGCTGGCTTTGATACCTATCTCTTTGATAATATGCAGCATCTTGAAGAATTTATAGATATTGATTAGAAAAGGAACACTATGACAGAAGAAAAGCAGCAAGATATACAGGCCCAGAAATATGATGCCAGTCAGATTCAGGTCTTAGAAGGCCTAGAAGCCGTTCGTATGCGTCCGGGGATGTATATTGGTTCGACCTCCAAGGAAGGTCTGCACCATTTAGTATGGGAAATTGTTGACAACTCGATTGATGAGGCGTTGGCTGGTTTTGCCAGTCACATTCAAGTCTTTATTGAAAAAGACAATTCCATCACAGTAGTGGACAACGGTCGGGGAATTCCCGTTGATATTCAGGAGAAAACTGGCCGCCCAGCCGTGGAAACCGTCTTTACCGTCCTCCATGCCGGAGGAAAATTCGGCGGTGGCGGATACAAGGTATCGGGAGGTCTGCACGGTGTGGGTTCTTCCGTTGTAAATGCCCTGTCCACTCAGCTGGATGTCCGCGTTTATAAGAACGGTCAGATTCATTACCAAGAATACCGTCGCGGTCATGTAGTCGCTGATCTAGAAATCATCGGTGAGACAGAACGTACAGGTACGACAGTTCACTTTACACCAGATCCAGAGATTTTCACTGAAACAGTAGAATTTGACTTTGAAAAGCTCAATAAGCGGGTGCAAGAATTAGCCTTCCTCAACCGTGGTCTCAGAATTTCCATCACTGATAAGCGGGATGGAATGGAGCAGGCCAAGGATTACCACTATGAGGGCGGGATTGCCAGCTATGTCCAATACATCAATGAAAACAAGGATGTAATCTTTGAAACGCCGATTTATACCGATGGCGAAATGGACGATATCACGGTTGAAGTCGCTATGCAGTATACAACTGGCTACCATGAAACAGTCATGAGCTTTGCCAATAACATCCATACCCACGAGGGTGGAACGCATGAGCAAGGTTTCCGGACGGCACTAACTCGGGTTATCAATGACTATGCCAAGAAAAATAAGCTTCTCAAAGAAAACGAAGACAATCTGACTGGGGAAGATGTTCGTGAGGGACTGACAGCGGTCATTTCTGTCAAGCACCCTAACCCTCAGTTTGAAGGTCAGACTAAGACCAAGCTGGGCAATAGCGAAGTGGTCAAGATTACCAATCGACTTTTTAGCGAAGCTTTCTCAGATTTCCTTTTGGAAAATCCTGCGGTAGCTCGAAAAATCGTTGAAAAAGGAATTTTGGCTTCTAAGGCTAGAATTGCTGCCAAGCGAGCTCGGGAAGTAACCCGCAAGAAGTCTGGCTTGGAAATTTCCAATCTGCCTGGTAAATTGGCTGACTGTTCGTCTAACGACCCTCAGGAAACTGAACTTTTCATCGTTGAGGGGGATTCTGCGGGTGGTTCAGCTAAGTCCGGCCGTAACCGTGAATTCCAGGCTATTCTGCCAATTCGTGGTAAGATTCTCAACGTTGAAAAAGCCAGCATGGACAAGATATTGGCCAATGAAGAAATCCGCAGTCTCTTTACTGCTATGGGAACTGGTTTTGGAGCTGACTTTGATGTCAGCAAGGCCCGCTACCAAAAATTAGTCATTATGACCGATGCCGATGTAGACGGAGCTCACATTCGGACACTGCTCTTAACCTTGATTTATCGCTATATGAAGCCGGTTCTTGAAGCTGGATTTGTTTATATCGCTCAGCCGCCAATCTATGGTGTCAAGGTCGGAAGTGAAGTCAAAGAATACATCCAGCCAAGTGCTAATCAGGAAGAAGAGCTTCAGGCTGCTTTGGCTCGCTACAGTGAAGGTCGCTCCAAGCCAACCATTCAACGGTACAAGGGGCTCGGAGAGATGGATGACCATCAGCTCTGGGAGACAACTATGAATCCTGAACATCGCTTGATGGCTCGGGTTTCAGTGGATGATGCAGCGGAAGCTGACAAGATTTTTGACATGCTGATGGGGGATCGAGTTGAACCTCGTCGTGAATTTATCGAAGAAAATGCTGTATACAGTACGCTCGACGTCTAAAAAAATCTGAAAAATCAACCATTATGGGCAAAAATATGATATAATCATTATGTTTGCTTTATAGTAACAATGTGAAGGAGTTCTATATGTCTATTGGACTAGTTATTCTCGTTGCTGTGGTAGCTCTGCTTTTGGTTGTCGGCTATGGTACTGCAGTTCTGATGAGAAAGAGAAATGAAGCTTTACTTCAAAATTTGGAGGAGAGAAAAGAAGCACTCTATAATCTCCCGGTAAATGATGAAGTTGAAGAAGTAAAAAATATGCATTTGATTGGGCAGAGTCAGGTAGCCTTCCGTGAATGGAATCAAAAATGGGTAGACTTGTCCTTAAATTCATTTGCTGATATCGAAAATAATCTATTTGAAGCAGAAGGTTACAATAATTCTTTCCGTTTCATAAAAGCCAAGCATGCCATCGGCAATATTGAGAGTCAGATTGATTTGATTGACGAAGATATCAAGATGATTCGTGCAGCCTTGGAAGATCTTAAAGAGCAAGAGTCTAAGAACAGCGGTCGTGTTCTTCATGCCTTGGATTTGTTTGAAAAACTGCAAACCCAGGTTGCGGAGAATGCAGACTCGTATGGGCAAGCCCTAGCTGAGATTGAAAAACAGCTGGAAAATATCCAGTCAGAGTTTTCTCAGTTTGTGACCCTTAATTCTTCGGGTGACCCGGTTGAAGCAGCTGAAATCTTGGATAAGGCAGAGGATCATATTCTTGCTCTGACACATATCGTTGAGAAAGTTCCTGCCATTGTCGAAGACTTGACTGTTAAATTGCCAGATCAGTTGGAAGACTTAGAATCTGGTCACCGTAAGCTCTTGGAATCTGGTTATCACTTTATCGAAACAGATATAGAGTCTCGCTTCCAGCAGCTCCATGCAAGTCTCAAACGCAACGAAGCTAACATTTCAGCCCTAGAGCTGGATAATGCTGAGTATGAAAATGAGCAGGCGCAAGAAGAGATTAACGCTCTCTATGAAATTTTTACGCGGGAAATTGAAGCCCACAAAGTAGTGGAGAAGTTGATTAAAAACTTGCCTAGCTATCTGGCTCATACAAAGGAAAACAACCAGCAACTCCAAAAAGAGATAGAACGTTTATCTCAAACTTTCCTTCTCTCTGATATGGAGACTTCTCATGTCAAAGAGTTGCAGGCTGAGCTCTCAGCCCAGGAAGATGTGGTGCTTAGCGCGGTAGAAGATTCTTCTGAAACCAAGCAAGCTTATTCTGTAGTTCAGGAAGAGTTGGAAGCTATCCAAGAGCGTTTGAAAGAAATCGAAGATGAGCAGATTTCTCTTGGTGAAGCACTGGCAGAGATTGAAAAAGATGATGCCAACGCTCGCCAGAAAGTCAATATCTATGCGAACAAATTGCATACCATTAAGAGATATATGGAAAAACGCAATTTGCCAGGTATTCCAGACTCTTTCTTAGAAATTTTCTTCTCAACCAGCAACAATATTGAAGAGTTGGTTAAGGAATTGGAAGCTACACGAGTCAATATCGAATCGGTTAACCGTTGGCTGGAAATTCTAGGAAATGATATGGAGCAATTGGAAGAAGAAACCTATCGTATCGTCCAAAATGCTACCTTGACTGAGCAGCTGCTGCAGTATTCAAACCGCTATCGTTCCTTTGATGATAATGTACAAGCAGCTTTCAATAAGTCCTTGTATGTCTTTGAACATGACTACGACTATGCTCAATCCTTGGAAATCATTTCAAAAGCTTTAGATCTTGTCGAGCCAGGCGTGACCGAGCGTTTTGTGACATCCTACGAAAAAACACGCGAGAATATTCGTTTTTAAAAGAAGTTCCTTCGGGAGCTTTTTTTCTTTTGCAAAGCGAACGCTAGATAACAGTCAGTTACAAGGATTCTGAGACTTCAATTTTTCCCAGCTTGTTTTGAAATAGAATTTCCTGTATAATACAAAAAAATAGAAAGAATGAGGTCAGACAATGAAAACAGTCAAAGGCTTATTAGTCATGGATGTAGACAGTACCTTAATCATGGAAGAGGGGATTGACCTGCTAGGTGAGGAAGCGGGTGTAGGAGCTCAGGTTGCGGCTATTACAGAGCGTGCCATGCGAGGAGAGTTGGACTTTGAAGCTGCCTTACGTGAGCGTCTCGCTCTTTTAAAAGGACTGCCAGAGGATATTTTTGCTCGAATTGCAGAAAGGATCCACTTCACGCAAGGAGCCGAGGAACTGGTCAAAGAGCTGCATAAACGTGGTTATAAAGTGGGCTTGGTGTCAGGTGGTTTTCATGAGACGGTGGACAGACTGGCTGAGCAGCTTGGAATTGACTACGTCAAGGCAAATCGTTTGGAAATCCAGCAGGGCCTTTTGACAGGCCAAGTCTTAGGAGAGATTGTCACTAAGGACACGAAGCTTACCATGCTAAAAGCATGGGCGGCTGAAAACAAGTTGGAATTAAATCAAACAATTGCTATGGGAGATGGCGCCAATGATCTGCCTATGATTCAAGCGGCAGGGATAGGAATTTCCTTTATGGCCAAGCCAATCGTGCGAGAGCAGGCTCCTTATCAGATTCAAGAATGCAATCTCTATCGGGTCATTGATATTTTAGACAATAGAAAAGAGTAGGAGAGAAGCATGCATATTCTAATTGCACCGGATTCTTTCAAGGAAAGTTTGTCAGCTGCTCAGGTTGCTCTAGCTCTGCAGACGGGCTTTTCTCAGGCCTTGCCAGATGCCAGCTTTGACTTGGTTCCGGTCGGTGATGGGGGCGAGGGGACAATGGCTGCGCTGACATCAGCCTTGGGCTGGTCTGAATTTTACCACACCGTAACCGGACCCTTTGGCCAGCCGGTAAAAATGCCCTACGCCAGAAATGGTCAGCAAGCGCTTTTTGAGATGGCTGATTTGGTCGGACTCGCTTCTATTCCTCAGGAAAAACGAAATCCCTTGGCCATAGAGACCAAAGGATTGGGAGAATTGATTTTGCACCTGACTGAAGATGGTGTCAGAAAGATTTTAGTTGGGGTTGGAGGTTCAGCCTGCAATGACGGTGGAATTGGACTGGCAGCAGGCCTAGGCTATGAATTTTTCGATGCGGACAATCATAGACTACGCCCCATTGGCTCGTCTTTGGGAAAGGTTGCCCGAATATCAGCTGAGCAGGTTCCTGATTTCTTGAAAGAAGTTGAGATTGAGATTTTGACTGACGTTGACAATCCTCTCTGCGGAGAGCGAGGTGCGACAACTGTTTTCGGAGGTCAGAAAGGTCTAGCTCCCCTACTCTTTTCTCAAGTAGACCAAGCTATGGCTGATTTCTATCAGTTGGTTGATCCTCAGGTGATTGATATGGAGGGAGCCGGAGCCGGAGGCGGAATGGCAGCAGGACTGGTTGCTTTTGCCGGAGGAAAAATTGTTTCGGGTATCGAAACCTGTTTAGACTTACTGGATTTTGATGAAAGAGTTAAAAAAGCGGACTTGGTCGTAGTTGGCGAAGGGCGGATGGATTGTCAGTCCTTGGCGGGCAAGGCACCGATCGGGGTCGCAAGACGAACACCAGAAGGCATCCCTGTACTGGCGATTTGTGGTAGCCTGGCTGATGATTTACCGGATTTCCCAGTTGAGAATATCCAGGCAGCTTTTCCGATTATTGCGCGAGCGGATAGCTTGGATAGGATTCTAGAGCAAGCGGAGCAAAATCTGATTCGCACGGCAAGAAATATTGGCAATCTACTAAAAATGAAAAAAAGCGATTAGTCCGCTTTTTTTAGTAGGTATTCAATTTCTTTGACTATCATACCCTTTTTAAAGAAGAAGATGTCACAAGACAGGTCACCAAAGTCATTTTCTAAAAGGGTCACAATTCGATTCTGGTCAGGACTAAGCTGATAATAAGTACAACGAAACTGGACTGGGTTGTTATGGTAGACTTGTTGAATTTTAGTCAGGTAGTCCGCTTTTCCTTTGATGATTTCGATTGTGTCACCCTCTAATTCTCAGCTAACATGATCAGAAAGAAAAGTCTGATAGGTTTGCCAATCACGCTGGTTTTCAGCTTCAAAAAAGGCAAAAAGTTTTTCTGAATTTGTCATCCTAGCCAAACCATTTTTTCCATAGGGAGCGTTTTTCTTTTACTGGTTTTTCTGCTGGCTGAAGGAGACTAGCAAACTGTTGGCTCATGTCCTTGTCATCTACTTGGACAAGATGGTCGCTATGGACAATCAGGCCAAAAGGAGAAGACTGGTAATCGCTAGAGACAATAGTTGCCTCGCAGCCCAGCTCCTTAGCAGTTTTTAGATAAAAGATTTGATTGCCTGACTCGACTTCCGGAGAAATTTTAACAATTACAGGTCGGCAGTTTTTCATGATGCTGCTGAGCATTTCCTTGAAATGACTGCGAATGAGGGTCTCGTTGGCTTGCTCAATAGAGCAGGAAGCCAGCACTCGCTCCTCAAAAGTCCCTAAAAATCTACGCTGTTCATCAGGATTGAGCTTGACTCCGCCCTGAGCTTTTTCCATGATTACTTTATTAATATCAGTCATAATAAAATTGTACCATAAAAGGAGAATTTCTAAAAGGTTGAATATTTGTTCTGATTTGCTGGAAAAGCTTTTATATAGTAAATTTGGAATCGTTTTCTTGTGCAAAATTTCTCAAATTTGCTTAGATTCTCTATTTTTCCTTGAAAAAAAAGCGTTTTTGAGGTATCATAGACTAGTAAATAATTTTAAATAATAAGGAGAGTAAGAAATGTCAATTATTACTGATGTTTACGCTCGCGAAGTCCTAGACTCACGCGGTAACCCAACACTTGAAGTAGAAGTTTATACTGAATCAGGTGCTTTCGGACGTGGTATGGTTCCTTCAGGAGCTTCTACAGGTGAGCACGAAGCAGTTGAACTTCGTGATGGCGACAAATCTCGTTACGGTGGTCTTGGTACACAAAAAGCAGTTGATAATGTAAACAACGTTATCGCTGAAGCTATTATCGGTTACGATGTTCGTGACCAACAAGCCATCGACCGTGCAATGATCGCTTTGGACGGTACTCCTAACAAAGGTAAATTGGGTGCGAACGCAATCCTTGGTGTGTCTATCGCTGTAGCTCGTGCTGCTGCTGACTACCTTGAAGTGCCACTTTACAGCTACCTTGGCGGATTCAACACTAAAGTTCTTCCAACTCCAATGATGAACATCATCAACGGTGGATCTCACTCAGATGCTCCAATCGCATTCCAAGAGTTCATGATCTTGCCAGTTGGTGCTCCAACATTCAAAGAAGCTCTTCGTTACGGTGCTGAAATCTTCCACGCTCTTAAGAAAATCCTTAAATCTCGTGGTTTGGAAACTGCCGTTGGTGACGAAGGTGGATTTGCTCCTCGCTTTGAAGGAACTGAAGATGGTGTAGAAACTATCATCGCTGCTATCGAAGCTGCTGGTTATGTTCCAGGTAAAGATATATTTATCGGATTTGACTGTGCATCATCAGAATTCTACGATAAAGAACGTAAAGTATACGACTACACTAAATTTGAAGGTGAAGGCGCTGCTGTTCGTACATCTGCAGAACAAATCGACTACCTTGAAGAGTTGGTTAACAAATACCCAATCATCACTATCGAAGATGGTATGGATGAAAATGACTGGGATGGTTGGAAAGCTCTTACTGAACGTCTTGGTAAGAAAGTACAACTTGTTGGTGACGACTTCTTCGTAACAAACACTGACTACCTTGCACGTGGTATCAAAGAAGGTGCTGCTAACTCAATCCTTATCAAAGTTAACCAAATCGGTACTCTTACTGAAACTTTTGAAGCGATTGAAATGGCTAAAGAAGCTGGTTACACTGCAGTTGTATCACACCGTTCAGGTGAAACTGAAGATTCAACAATCGCTGACATCGCAGTTGCAACTAACGCAGGTCAAATCAAGACTGGTTCACTTTCACGTACAGACCGTATTGCTAAATACAACCAATTGCTTCGTATCGAAGATCAACTTGGGGAAGTTGCTCAATACAAAGGTCTTCAAGCTTTCTATAACTTGAAAAAATAATTCATTCAGATTGAATGAAGTAAAAATCCCTCAAGCTTGACTTGAGGGATTTTTCAATAAAGTAAAGGGAGATTCGGGAGATGTTTTATTTTTTTCTATATATTCTAAGTAGAGAATGGCCAGCTCTTATGCTCTTAGCTGTTGGATTGCTTATATCTTATTGGTTGAAGTCGTGGCGTCTGGTACTTTTGGCGGTCCTTGTATTCTTTTTGGTCACCAGTATATTGTGGCGACCTCAGTTGAGTCCGTGGGTTGCTTTTCTCTTTTTATTCCTCGCTTTCTATTTATTGATTAAAAGATACAAATGGGTTCTTTATCCTTCCCTTGCTTTAGGTTTGTTGCTATTGGCAGTTTCTCCTATAATTGGCTATCTTTTTACAGTTTATGTTCCAGTAAGCCATTATGCCTATCTAGAGGAGAAAGGACAGACGGTAGTGGTTCGAGAAGACTATTATGGAGCTTTTTTTGGTGATAGTAATATAGAGATTACAACTTATGTAGAAGGGCAGCTTACATCATCAAAGGTAAAACGGTATGATAATGTCCCTATGAATAAGTTTTATAAAGAGAAAGATGTTAACTTAGATGCTTTTCTTGATCAACCCCTAACAAGCAAACGATTAGAGGAGTTAAAAGGTTTTATTAAGGAGAGGGAGCGTCAAGAACCGTAGTTTACCAAGAAGTTGTTTTGATAGACCTATTGGGAATTTTCCTTGCCCGAATCGATAAAAAGTAGTATGATAAGACACAGATTGTGAGGAGAAATAAATGAAAGACTTTCACTTTGATGCGATTTCAGCATTTGAAAACTATGAGATTGAAAAGATGAAGGACGGTCAGGTTATTGTCACGACAGAAGTCGTTCAGTCTTCTTTGAACTATTATGGTAATGCTCACGGAGGTTATCTGTTTACTCTCTGTGATCAGATTTCTGGTTTAGTCTTGATTTCTCAAGATTTAGATGGGGTGACGCTTCAGTCTTCTATCAACTATATGCGAGCGGGACATCTGGGTGATAAATTAATCATTTCAGGAAACTGTGTTCACCCAGGGCGTAAAACACGAGTTGTAGATATTACTATTACGAATCAAGATAAAGAAAATGTCTGCAAGGCAACATTTACCATGTTTGTTACTTGACAGAGAAAAGAAGCTAGCCAAATTAATATTTAGTTTAAAAAGCCCGATTTCTAACTGGAAACGGGATTTAAGGTTTAAAAAGATACTAACCAGTATCTGAAATCTTGCACAAAAAAAGCATCGCTCAAAGAGGATGCTTTTTATGTTTGTGACTTTCAGTCTGTCTCGCTCCGTAAGGTGCGAGACAAATAAACCACCCGCTATGCGGGTGCGCATCGAAGGATATACCAAAAAAACTCCAAACGCGATACAATAAAGGTGTTCAAGCCAATTGTGAAGCGAAAGGAGAAAATTATGGCGCAAAAGGCACATAGTTTATCACATACAAAGTGGATGTGTTCTATCACATTGTGTTTACACCTAAGTATAGGTGAATCTTATCTATAATCAATATCGAAATAGTTTGGGTGAAATATTTCACCGATTATGTAGTTATAAAGGTGTTGAAATTATCGAGGGTCACTTGATGCCGGATCATGTACATATGTTAGTAAGTATTCCACCAAGGATAAGTGTTTCTAGTTTCATGGGGTATTTAAAAGGGAAAAGTGCACTCATGATGTTTGACAAACACGCCAACCTAAAGTACAAGTTTGGGAACAGACATTTCTGGGCGGAAGGTTATTACGTGAGTACAGTAGGACTTAATGAAGCCACCATTAAAAAATATATCCAAGAGCAGGAAAAGCATGATATAGCGTTGGATAAATTGAGTGTGAAAGAATATGAGGATCCCTTTAGGGATAGTGGTAAGTAATGCAAACACCTCTTTGAGAGGTTTGTGACGAGTCAAGAGCAATGAGGCTTGAACAAAGTGAAAGCCAGCGTCTTTAGGCGCTGGCTGGTGATGTGGGCTTATAGCCCTAGGACAAACCACCCGTTAGACGGGTGGTTATGATTGGAGCTTGTCAACGTATATTGTTTGTTAGTCAGTCGTCGGCCTATAACAAGCTTAATAAGTGGTTTGAAACTTACTCAGATTTGTATTTTAGCATTATTCCATCACTAAATATGGAAGTATATCATGAATTGCTAGGTATGTAACTGATTGTATGATATAATGAACTAAAGTACAATGAGTAGTATATAGTGCTTGTACCTTGATTGAGGAGATTCCGGTTCGAATCCAGGCTATTGTGCTAGCATCTAGGGAACTAGGTGCTTTTATGATTTTTCCAAATTAGTATGTAAGGTAATGTAGAGGAAAGAAAAACATCTAAAAATCCTCAAAAAGTAGGAAAAAACGTAGTGAATTTGATAAAAAGTACAAAAAAATGCTTTTTTGAACTACTTCTTTTTCATTTTATGGTACAATATAATCATTAGAGGAAATAAGAGTACTGAATTTTGGAGGGAATTTTGGAGGGATATCATGGAACAACCCCTACTGCTGCACAAAATATACTAAGTACTTGTTCAATAGATGTTATTCCTTTTGTTATAACCAATGATGCAGGGATAGTGCTTGGACAGAATCTCCCAAATGATTTGGGACAAGGGTTGTATTTATTTATTGACGAAGAAAGTAAGGGGTTTTCTGGAAAACAATCTGCAAAGAATTACTCTAAAACATATAAGCACGAAGAAAATAAAATAAAGATTTTAAAGTTTGTTTTTGATGATCAAAATTTAACTGTATTAAATTTAAATAATGCTTCAACTATAAAGATGCTAAATGAATTGAAGAATCAATTATATGATAGAATCTATACTCAGTTGTCTTCTGCAATTAAAAATAATCCTAGAAAAAAGAGAGCGAATTTAGATGGAATTTTTCTTGAATTTCTGATTAAGTTTAGATTCTGTGACAGTATAGATTGTGTAATTTGTGATACATATACACCTGTGTACAATGTTGGGGGTGTAAGAACAATATCTAATTTGCCAAATGGTAGGGAAATTTGTCTCAGAAATTTATCCTTAATCAATTGGGAAAAAGTCGAGGAGTGTGAGTGATATGGCCTATAATGAAATTATATTGGATGGATCAATTCTTGATATTGATTCATGGTTACCAAAAGATGCGTTGGATGAATTAGTCAAGCTTGTCATTAAAAAAGAAATTTATGATTTTAAATTGGCTCAGAATAATCCTGCAAGCTATTGCAAGGTAGCAATTGGTGATGAGTTTTACGAAATAAATAAAAAAATGAACTACTCTAATAATGTTTACAGTGATTCAATATTTCAAATTGGAAAAGGAGTTGAAGCTGCATAATGGCAATTATTTCATTTGAAGATTATGCAATTGATAATGTAAGCTTTCTAACAAACACTATGTTTGAGGGAGCTGATGATTCGGGCAAATTACATACTGAGGTAAGTTTTTCAGCTGAGATTGGAATTAGCTATGAGAATGCACGGTCATATGTAATAATTAAAACCCAAATAGGAAATTGTAAGTCTGAAATAGATTCAACTGAAGTTAAACATGTTCCCTTCCAATTGGAAGTTGATATCAGAGGTATTTATTCGTTAAATTTTAGCGATTTTAAAAGTGTAGATAATTTAAAAGATATATTGAGTACAAATGCAATCGCTATACTTTATCCTTATTTAAGATCTTTTGTGTCAACTTTAACTGCTCAGGTCAATAGTTTTCCAGCCTATGTTTTGCCAGTTGTAAATTTCGCTGAAACATTAAGAGAGAACAATCTAGTTGAATATTGGGGGTTTGATGAATTGCCTCTTAATATTTTTAATAATTAAAAGACACTCTTCAAGATGCCTTTTTTCTTGCCTGCTGAACTCATAAATTTAATACCTTTTTAACTACTCCTTTAGTACACTGTACTTGTTTGTACTTTACATTTTAGAATGGAAAAAGTAAAAAGTGGGTTAATAATTTAGTGTATTTTATTGAACGGCTTGATATTGGTATAACTTGAAAAAATAATCTAACAGCATATAAGAGGAGCTAGGACTTAGTCCTAGCTTTTTTGATGAGTAAAGATATAAAAATGGATATTTTTTGATTTAGGAACCACCCTAATTGATGAGAGGGAGATTTATCATCTTTTCCTAGAAAATTGACTAGAAGTAGTGTGTAGGGCTGGTCATGCTCTTTCCCTTGAAAAATGTGAGGACAAGATGACAGTTTTTCTTTCGGAAAATATAATCAAGAGATTCCTGCGTTTCCTTGTGACTACATGGTTGAAAAAGTGAGTGATTTACTGAAGATTTTATAGCTTTCTTGTATCAAAATCAGTCTTTTATGGTATACTAGCAAAGTGGAAGGAGGAGTACAATGGAAGAATTATTAAATCAGGTCTTACTATCACAGGATAGGGAAGTTTTCAATCAGATATTTGACGATTACTATCCCATTGATATTGCTCTTTCTTTGGAGGCCTTGGAGGATGAGGAAGGGAATCTCCTCAAAACCTTTACGGAAATGGCTAGTGATGATCAATTGGTAGAGATTTTAAAAGAAGCCGAGCCGGAGTTGCAACGACAGATTATCCAATCGATTTCTTTTAAACGTACCAGCACTCTTTTTCATCTTATGCCAGATGATGATGTGGTAGATATTTTGGGTTACTTGAGTGTGGACTTGCGTAAGCAATACTTAAGTATGATGAAAAATACCAGTCAAGAGAATTTGAAAGCTATGTTGGCTTACGATCCTCAGACAGCTGGTGGTCTGATGACGACAGAATTCATCACCTTAAATGAAAATCTGACCGTCTCAGCAACTCTCAATAAATTGAGGGAGATTTCGCCCAATACGGAAGTTATTGATACCTTATTTATTAGAAATGTGCATCATTCGCTAGTTGGCTGGATTGATATTCGTGATTTGTTTATTCATGATGCGGAGATGAAACTCAGTGAATTTATGAATACTCAGATAGTGAGTGTAACGCCAGAGGTTGACCAAGAGGAAGTGGCACAGCTTTCTGCCAAATATAATTTATCTGTCGTACCGGTCGTCAATCATCGGCAGGTATTGTTAGGAATCATCACTATTGACGATATCGTCGATGTTTTGCAAGAAGAGTATCAAGAAGATATCTTGCGGATGGGTGGTGTCCAAGAAAGTGAAGAAATTGGAGGACCTTTCAAAGAATCACTCAAGAAACGCTTACCTTGGTTGATGATTAACCTAGTGACAGCCTTTCTAGCTTCTGCGACAGTAGCACTTTTTGATGATACGATTTCAAAAGTTGTAGCATTGGCAGCGATTAGTCCTATTATCACAGGAATGGGCGGAAATTCTGCCTCTCAGACACTTGCTTTGGTTATCCAGGGGATTGCCTTGGGGAAACTAGATCTGAAAGAAGATCGGAATCTAGTATTCAAAGAAATCGTGCTAGCTTTGGTTAATGGTTTCTTTACTGGCTTGATTGCAGCGATTGTTATGTTTGTCTTCTATCAAAATTTCTATCTGTCTGTTATTGTGGTATTGGCTATGATGATTAATCTAGCATGTGGTTCTCTATTTGGTTACTTTGTACCACTGATTATCAAGACACTGCATCAGGATCCAGCTCTAGCCTCAACCATTTTCATTACCACAGCAACAGATGTATTGGGTTACCTAGCTTTTCTAGGCTTAGCACAAGTTTTCTTACCATTGATTGTATAAAAAATGATACACAAAAAACGCTTGATTTTTCAAGCGTTTTTGTTTTCTTAGTTGTCGAACAAACCTTTAATTTTATCAATAGCACCGCTGGCCATTTCATTTCCAGCTACTAATTTTTTAGCTTGATCAAGGTATTCACCAAGATTATCTTTGTTTTCTTCGATAAACTTTTTAGCGCCATCAAAGTCTTTCTTTTCAATCATTTCTTTTACTTTATTAAATAAATCTACTGGATTCATGGTAGTTGCTCCTTAATAATTTTTATACTATTTAATCAAATTTCTAATAGAAAGACAAGAATTCTGCTTATTTAAAGGTCACACAAACAGCTTCGGGAACGTAGAAATCATGGGAGATTTCTGTCAATTTTCCACTTTCCGCATCGCGTTTGAAGATGGTTGCATTGTCTGAGTCTTGATGGACCGCAATGATATAGTTTTGGTCTGGTGTGATGTTAAAGTCACGTGGATTTTTGCCATTGGTTGCTGCAATCTGAATCAGCTCCAAACTGCCGTCAGCTAAGATTTTGTAAACGGCAAGAGAGTCATGACCACGGTTGGAACCGTAGAGAAACTTGCCATCAGCAGACAGGCGGATAGCAGCTGTTCCATTGGCTCTTTCAAAGTCCTCTGGTAAGGTGGAGACAGTTTGCAGGTGTTCAAAATGGCCGACTCCATCGTAAATTAGGACTTCAATAGTAGAATTAAGCTCACAAATCAAATATGCGATTTTATAATGATGGTGGAAAACGATATGGCGGGCACCAGCTCCAGCGGCACACTTGTAGGTAACCAGAGGAGTAATTTTTCCGTCTTCAGCAACATCATAAGTGGTTACTTCATCGGTTCCCAAGTCGCAGGTGATCAGGTATTGATCTGGTGTAAGGTCAGCATAGTGGACATGGGCAGAGGCCTGATTAGCGTGTGGTCCTTGACCTTGATGGCTAGCTGAGTCAGCCAGTTCCAGTCTGCCATCAGCCAGTCGTTTGTAGACTAGAACTTGCCCTTTATGATAATTGGCACCGTAAACCAAGTCACGCTCTTCGTCAACTGCCACATAGCAGATCGGAGCCCCTTCTTCAACGACATGGTTGAGGAGCTGACCAGCCTTGTCAAAGGCTGCAATACCTCCCTGTCCGTTCTTTGCTCCAACAGAATAGAGATGTCCAGCCTTATCAAAGGCTAGGTAGGTTGGACTGGGCTCTTCAGCAACCAAGGTCAAGTTTTCTAAAGTTCCTTTGTTAGAATTAAAATCTGCCTTGTAAATTCCCTTGGAATCTCTGCGAGTATAGGTTCCAAAGTAAACTGTTTGTGTCATTCCATTACCTCGTGTATATTTAGATTACTTGCTACTATTATATCATAAAAGCAGATGATAGGCCTGAGAGCGGAGGATTTGCCTGATTTTCAAAAGAATAGTATTGGTTTTAAAAAAACAGATAAAAAACAGATAGCGGGTAGGAAGGGGATAGATGGCTTTGTTAGAATAGAATTGTTCAAAAAAACAATTACTGTCAGGAAGAAACAAACTTCCTGCTTGATAAACAAAGGAGAAATCAAATGAACGTTAAAAAAATTGCTATGCTCGTTGCTCTTATTGGAATGTCAGGATTCTTTTTAGCCGCATGCGGAAATAAAGAAGCTGATAACTCAGAAATTAAGGACGGGAAACAAGTGGACTTCCAGAAGGATGCTGTTGATAAGAAGACCAAGACAGTAGATGGCAAAGAAGTGACAGAATACACAATGCCTGATGGGAACGTTATCCAAATTCCAGCAGATGGTGAGGAAATTCCAGAAGATGGATCAGGATCTAGCTCAGAAGCTGAATAAAGATTAAATCATGTAGGTTGGAGGCAATATGTTTCGAAGAAAAAAAATGAATCGTAAGACCATTCTATTGGGCAGCACGGTCATTCTTGCTTGTGCTGGACTGGGAGGCTATCTGTATTTTAGACAGATCAATCAACAACAGGCCATGAAAATGGTAGATAAGACGATTGATTCGCTGACAGTCCAAGAAGCTGTCAACAACAGTAAAAAAACAAGCCTGGTTTTATCTGGGGAAGTAGTTGCCAACAATAGCAGTAAGGTCAAGATTGACCCTTCTAAAGGGGAAGTCAAGGAAGTATTTGTCAAAAATGGTGATACCGTTACGCAAGGACAGCCGCTCTTTTCCTATGCGACAGAGCAGCAATTGACAGCCCAGTCGGCTCAATATGATGCCCAGTCCAAGGCTAATGGCATCACAGCCGCTCAAAACAGCGCTGCGATTAAATGGGAAACTTATAACCGCAAGCTGGCCAGCCTCAATGCTCTCAAGGACAAATACAATTCCAGTCAGGATGAGTCATTGCTGGAGCAGATTAAGTCTGCTGAAGACGAGCTGGCTCAGGCGCTGAGCGATGCCAAGACGGCGGATAATGAAGTAACAACAGCTCAGATTGAGGCTGAAAAGGCTCAGGTGACAGCCCAGACAGAATCAGACCGAATGAAGTATGATACTGTGACTGCAGATACAGCAGGAACAATTACCTCTATGAATGAAGATTTG
The DNA here is from genome assembly GCF_026781265.1 of Streptococcus sanguinis. GTDB lineage: Bacteria > Bacillota > Bacilli > Lactobacillales > Streptococcaceae > Streptococcus > Streptococcus sanguinis_T. The sequence goes on along the minus strand of NZ_JAKUVC010000002.1, from coordinate 524,165 downwards.
CCCAATCAGTCCAAGGCCAAAAAGGAAGAAGAAAACTTTATTGAGATTATGGACAAGTCTAAAACTCTGGTCAAAGGGACTGTCAGTGAATTTGACCGTGAGAAGCTGAGTGTTGGCCAGAAAGTGGAAGTGGTGGATCGCAAGGATCCTAAGAAACGCTGGAGTGGTACGGTAACTCAGGTCGGCAGTCTGACAGCAGAAAATACTTCCAATAATAATGGTGGGAATAAGCAACAGGAAAATCCCAACCAAGGTAAGTATCCTTATACAGTTGAGCTGGATCAGGGTGGTGAAATGCCACTGGTGGGCTCCCATTCCTATGTCAACATCGTGGAGAATGCTCCCGAGGCTGGAAAGGTAGTCGTCAATAAGGCTTATACTTTCAATAAAAATGGCAAGACCTATGTCTGGAAGGTAGAAGGCAAGACTCTGAAAATGCAGGAAGTCAAGACCAAAAAAGTTTCTGACCGTTTGGTGGAGATTACAGAAGGTTTGACTATGCAAGATACCATTTCGACCCCAAGAGCAGGTATGGAAGAAGGGATGGAGGTAGGACAGCATGTTAAAGCTTAAGGATATCCACAAATCTTATCAGCAGGGCAGTCAGGAATTTCCAATTTTAAAAGGAATTGATCTGCATGTGAAAGAGGGGGATTTTCTAGCTATCATGGGACCATCTGGATCTGGCAAATCCACTTTGATGAACATCATCGGCTGTCTGGATAAGGCAAGTTCAGGGACTTATCATATCGAAGGGACCGATGTGTCTGAGCTGTCTGACAATCAGCTGTCCGATTTGCGCAATCAGAAGATTGGCTTTGTTTTTCAAAATTTTAATCTTATGCCCAAGCTAACGGCCTGCCAAAATGTGGAACTGCCTCTGACTTACATGAAAATTCCTAAAAAAGAGAGACGGGAGCGGGCTCTAGAAATGTTGCGATTGGTCGGGCTGGAAGAAAGAAGTGATTTCAAGCCTATGGAGCTGTCTGGTGGTCAAAAGCAGCGGGTAGCCATTGCACGAGCCTTGGTAACCAATCCCAGCTTCATCCTTGGCGACGAACCAACGGGTGCACTGGATACCAAGACCAGTGTGCAGATTATGGATCTTTTCAAGCAGTTTAATGATGAGGGCAAGACCATTGTCATCATTACCCATGAGCCGGAAGTAGCTCAACTCTGCAAGCAGACGGTTATCCTGCGGGACGGTAATATAGAGAGCAAAGCGATAGGATAGAAAGGAAGCTGTATGGAAGATATTTTTGTAGCTCTGAATTCAATCTTGTCGCATAAAATGCGCTCTATGCTGACCATGTTGGGGATTATCATCGGGATAGGCGCTATCATCGCTATCTTTTCCATCATTGAGGGGAATACGGAAAATACCAAGCGTCAGCTCATTGGCGGCAACAATAACACAATTAAGGTCGTCTATGATAAGAAAAGCGCCATCGATCCGACCATTCCAGAGAAATCTCAAGCTCAGAAGCCTTCTTATATCCCATTTATGGGAGAGGATGTGTTGAGCAAGATTAAGGAAATCTCTGGGGTCAAGAATGCTCTGCTGACCTATGGTACAGATGAGAAGATTTACTACCTGAGCCAAAAGTCATCTGGGAAGATTCAGGCTGTTTCGCAGACAGCCGCTGACATCAAGCAGCAACGTCTGCTGGAAGGTGAAGGATTTGACTCAGAAGCCTTTAAAAATCAAGAGCAGGTGACCTATCTGGAAAAGTCGCTTTATGATAGTCTTTTTCCAAAGGGTGATGGTATTGGCAAATATGTTGAAGTCCTAGGAAATCCTTTTAAGGTTATTGGCGTATTTGAATCAACTGAGCAGAGTGGCTTAACAGCTGGTGCGGAAAAGGTGGCCTATATTCCCTTGCAGCAGTGGCATCGGATTTTTGATACCATTAATGTCAGTCCTGAAGTAACTGTCCAAACCCACAAGGCCGATGATTTAAAGAAGGTGGCCAAGAAGGTCAGTGATTATCTCAATCAGCAAATGCCGCCGTCAGACTATATGTTTGGTGTGCTCAATTTGCAGGAATTTGAACGACAGCTGGATAATCTCAACAAGTCTAACTTCGTCTTGCTAGCAGGTATTGCCAGCATCTCTCTCTTAGTCGGAGGTATCGGTGTTATGAATATCATGCTGGTTTCAGTGACAGAGCGGACTCGTGAAATCGGGATTAAAAAGGCTCTGGGAGCTAGACGGAAGATCATTCTCAAGCAGTTCCTGATTGAGGCAGTTATCCTGACTCTGATGGGAGGAATTATTGGCGTGGTGGCTGGTATCGCCTCTGGCTTTGCCATCACCCAGTCTCTAGCATATCCGTATATTCTATCCCTCTTTTCTGTCTTTGTAAGTTTGATCTTTTGTTGTATAATAGGAGTAGTATTTGGGCTCCTGCCAGCTGTAAAAGCATCTAAGCTGGATCCAATCGAGGCCCTGCGATTTGAATAGGTAAAGGAGAAAAATCTAAGTATGCACAAGATTCTAGTGGTGGAAGATGATACGACGATTAATCAAGTGATTTGCGAGTTTTTAAAGGAAAGTCAGTATGAGGTGAGGCCAGTCTTTGACGGAGGCGATGCTTTGCAGGCTTTTGAAGAAGAGCCCTTCGATCTGGTCATCTTAGACATGATGCTACCGACCAAGAGCGGTCTGGAAGTACTGAAGGAAATCCGCAAGACTTCTCAGATTCCGGTCATGATTTTGACAGCTCTGGATGACGAGTATACCCAGCTGGTCAGCTTTAATCACCTCATCAGTGATTATGTAACCAAGCCTTTTTCACCGCTAATCTTGGTCAAACGGATTGAGAATATTCTGCGCAGAAATACTGTTGCTTCAGAGATTGCTGTTGGCGACCTGACGGTTTCTATTGATGACTGCACGGTTTACTGGCAAGGTGAGAAAATGCCTCTGACCAAGAAAGAATATGAAATCTTGCAGACTCTGGCTAAGAGGAAGGGCCACTTGGTGACCCGTGATCAGCTGATGAATACCATTTGGGGTTACAGTGAGCTGGATAGCCGGGTACTGGATAATCATATCAAGAATATCCGCAAAAAGATTCCGGGTGTGCCGCTGAAAACCATTACAGGTATGGGCTACCAGCTTGGAGGAGAAGACAAGTGAAAATTGTCAAAAAGAACTTTCTCTTGACCTCGTCCATCATTTTCGTTGTGGTGACTATCGTTCTGGCCAGTCTTTACTTTGCCATGCCGGTGTACTATCAGCAGGTTAAGAGCGGAGAAGCTCAGCGGGAATTTGACCAAGTTTCCAAGCAAGTCAAGGGAAAGTCTAGTCAGCAAATCGGCGAGCTGTTGAGTGATTATAGTAAAAAGAGCAATCTAATTTGGTTTACCTTGCTGGCCAAAGACAATACTATTCTCTATCCTTCACTCGAAGCTGGCGATGAAAGTTCTCTGCAGCTGACCATCGTGCCAACGATTGCCAACAGCGACTATGAGAGCAAGAGTTTATCAGAAAGCTTTCGAACTTCAGATGGTAAAGAAGTTGTCCTGAGAGGGGAATATTCCTTACAGCCGGTTTCTGATGCTAGTCGGATTTTGCTCAATCTCTATCCATTTGTCTTGCTTGTATCTCTGAGTCTGGGTGGTCTGGCTGCCTATCTCTATAGCCGGACTTCTAGTCAGCGGATCAAAGCCATCTCTAAGAGCACCCGTCAAATGACGAGTCTGGCTCCAGATGTGACCTGTCAGGTCAAGGGGCGTGATGAGATTGCTGAACTGGCCCAAGATATCAATCATCTCTATGCTAATCTACTGACCAGTATTGAGGCTCTGCGCCTAGAAAATGAAAAGGTAGCAGAAAGCGAGCGGGAAAAGGCTGAGTTTTTGCGAATGACATCGCATGAGCTCAAGACACCCATTACCAGCATGATGGGAATGGTCGATGGCATGATTTATGGTGTTGGAGAGTTCAAGGATCGCGACAAGTACTTGCAGAAGTGCCGAGAAATCCTAGAGGAGCAGTCGGAGTTAGTCCAGTCTATCTTAGCCATTTCTAAACTGGAGATGAAGACTGAAACTGAACAGGAAGTCTTTTCACTCAAGCAGGTCTTAGAGGAAAATCTGAGTACCTATCGAGTTTTAGCAGATGTCAGACACTACCATTTTCAGGTTGAGCTGACAGAAGCGAAGGTCAAGGGTAACCGAACTTATCTGCTCAAAGCTATCAAGAATCTTCTGGACAATGCCTTTCATTATACAGTGGAAGGCGGGGAGATTCTTCTCAGGCTGGAAGAGCGTAAGCTAGTCATCGAAAATGAAGCAGAACGAGTCTTAAACAAAGACCAAATCCTGCAGATTTTTCAGCCTTTCTACCGGCCAGACTACAGTCGCAATCGCAAGGATGGCGGGACAGGTCTGGGACTCTTTATCGTTCAGCAGATTTTGGACAAGCATGGTCTGCGATATCAGTTTGAAGCCCTTGATGGGCGGAAGATGCGCTTTAGCATTTCTCTGCCAGCTGTCGAAAAATAGCCTTGCATTCTAGCTGGCCCTGCAGGAGCCGAAGAGAGAAGTCAGAAGCTGTATTTTGTGAAAAATACAAGTCTTCTGTCTCCTCTCTTTTTTTGTTTTTCCCTATAGCTGAGCTGAGAATTTTTCTCCGAAAAATGTTACAATGAAATGACGAGTTAAAGGAGGAGAATATGGAGCACAAAGAAAAAGATTTTAGCCTATCTTGGTTTTTTAAATGGTTTTTGGATAACAAGGCCATTACAGTATTTCTAGTAACCCTTTTGATGGGACTGAATATTTTTATACTTAGTAAAATCAGTTTTATTTTTAGTCCAGTCATTGAATTTTTGGGAGTAATCATGCTGCCGGTTATTTTAGCTGGTCTGCTTTATTATCTGTTAAATCCCATCGTCGACTGGATGGAAAAGCACAAGATTAATCGACTGGTTGCTATTACCATCGTCTTTGTTCTCATTGCTTTTTTGATTATCTGGGGCTTGGCTGTTGCTATTCCTAGCTTGCAGCATCAGGTCATGGCCTTTGTCAGAAATGTTCCGGCTTATCTGAAGCAGGCTGACAAGTTCATCGACGATGTTGTGACCAAGCATATTTCGGCAGATTTCAAGCCGCAGATTGAAGAATACACTAGCAATCTATCTAGCCAGATTACTGATTGGGCCAGCAATTTTTCATCTAGGGCAGTCAATTGGGCGGGGAACTTAATCAGTACAACTTCGCAGATTGTCGTGGCTATTATCATCATGCCGTTTATCCTTTTTTACCTGCTGAGAGACGGGAAAAATCTGAAAGGCTATGTGACTCAGTTTCTGCCGACTAAATTCCGAGAATCTTTTGGTCAAGTGATGACGGATATCAACAGCCAGCTGGCCAACTATGTGCGAGGTCAGGTGACGGTTGCTATCATTGTAGCTCTGATGTTTATTGTTTTCTTCAAGATTATTGGCCTGCGCTATGGTGTCACTCTTGGAGTCATTGCGGGCGTTCTCAATCTGGTGCCTTATCTGGGCAGCTTTTTGGCTATGCTTCCGGCTCTGGCAATCGGTTTGATTGCTGGCGGTCCAGTGATGCTGGCTAAAGTCATTGTCGTTTTCATCATTGAGCAGACTATCGAGGGGCGTTTTGTTTCTCCTCTGGTCTTGGGCAGTCAGCTCAGCATTCATCCAATTACGATTTTATTCGTATTATTAACTTCCGGTACTATGTTTGGCATTTGGGGCGTTTTCCTGGGAATTCCTGCCTACGCTTCGGCCAAGGTTGCCATTGCGGCCATCTTTAAGTGGTATCAGAAAGTAAGTGGCCTCTATGAAGCCGATTTTGAACAAGAAGGAGAAATCAGTGAGCAAGAGTGAGCAAATGTTGGCAGCTATACAGGAGCAGGACCTAGCTCTGGCTGACCGCTATTTCGAGCAAGCCCTGACTACAGACAGCGAAGAAGAATTATTGGATTTGGCCGATTACTTAGAGAGTATCGGCTTTTTCCCTCAGGCCAAGCGTATTTTTGAAAAGTTGGCTCCTGACTATCCAGCTTCTTATGTCAGTCTGGCAGCTATTGCCAGTGACGATGGGGACTTGGAGCAGGCTTTTGCCTATCTGGAGGAGATTCAGCCAGGCAGTGACTGGTATGTTGCTGCTCTCTTGGCTAAGGCTGACCTCTATCAACTAGAAGGACTTCCTGATGTGGCTCGTGAAAAATTAGCTCAGGCAGCAGAGCTGACTGATGAGGCTTTGGTAACCTTTAGTCTGGCTGAGATAGATTTGGAGCTGGGGGATTTTTCTCAGGCGATTAAGGAATACGCCCAGCTAGATAATCGCTCAATCTTTGAGCAGACAGGCGTCTCAACCTATCAGCGGATTGGAGTCTGCTATGCCAGTCTTGGAAAATTTGCAGCGGCTATTGAGTTTTTGGAGAAAGCTGTTGAGCTGGAGTATGACGATGCTGCGGTTTATGAGCTGGCAACTATATTAGCGGATCAGGAAGAATACCAGAAGGCCAATCTTTATTTCAAGCAACTGGATACTCTGTCGCCGGATTTTGAAGGCTACGAATATGGCTATGCCCTATCTCTTCATGCGGAGCATCGAACAGCTGAAGCCCTGACTCTTGCCCAGCAGGGCTTGGCTAAGAATCCATTTGAGACTCGGCTCTTGCTTTTAGCCTCACAGCTTTCTTATGAACTTCATGATGAGGAAGCGGCTGAACATTATCTCTTGCAGGCTCAGGAAGATGCGGATGATTTGGAAGAGATTGCCTTGCGACTGACGACTCTTTATTTGGAGCAGGAGCGCTATGAGGATATTTTAAAATTTGCAGAGCAAGAAGTCGATAACGCCTTGACCCGCTGGAATCTGGCGCGCGCTTATCAGGTCTTGGAAAATCTGGGAAAAGCAGAGGAACTCTACAATCAACTAGCTCGTGAATTGCAAGATAATCCAGAGTTTCTAGAGCAGTATGTCTATCTTTTGCGTGAACTAGGTCGATTTGAAGAAGCTAAAAAGGCTGCTGCTTCTTACCTGAGATTGGTACCTGATGATGCTAGTATGCAGGAGCTTTATGAAAGCTTATAAGAGCACTCGCTCAGCCCTTTCCCGCGATTTATGGTATAATGATTGGCGGTAGAAATTTAGTAAGCACATGTAATAAGGAAGAATAAAGCTTAGCTTGATGGGCAATAATATTTTTAGGAAGAGAAAGATTAAGGAAAAAGAATGGCAGAACCAATCAAATTATTTCAATATAATACTTTGGGAGCCTTGATGGCTGGTCTTTACGACGGCAGTATGACTGTTGGAGAGCTGCTGCAGTATGGAGATTTGGGCTTGGGGACACTAGACTCTATTGATGGTGAGCTCATTATTCTCGATGGTAAGGCTTATCAGGCAAAGGGCTCTGGAGAAGTGCCAGAAGTGGTTGAGGTGTCACCGGATATGACAGTACCTTATGCGGCAGTGGTTCCTCACCAGGCGGAGGTCATTTTCCGTCAGCGCTTTGAGATGAATGACAAGGAGCTGGAAAAGCGGATTGAGTCTTATTATGATGGGGAAAATCTTTTCCGCTCTATCAAGATTCATGGTGATTTCGCCCGCATGCATGTTCGGATGATTCCCAAGTCTACGACGGAGCGGAAGTTTGCAGAAGTAGCGGTTAATCAGCCTGAGTATCGTAAGGAAAATGTCGAAGGCACCATCGTTGGTATCTGGACGCCAGAGATTTTCCACGGAGTCAGTTTGGCAGGCTATCATCTGCATTTTGTATCGGATGATCTGACTTTTGGCGGACATGTTATGGATTTTGTTATCAAAGAAGGTGTCGTCGAGTTGGGAGCTGTAGACCAGCTGGATCAGCGTTTTCCAGTTCAGGATCGCAAGTATCTCTTTGCTAAGTTTAATATGGATGAGATGAAAGAAGATATGGAAAAGTCGGAATAAATAGCAGGGGCTAGCATTGTTTGCTGCCTCTTTTTTTGATATAATTGGAAAAAGAATAGAGGAGAAGTGAAGCTATGATTTATTTGGTAAACGCCAGCCCAAATAGGAATGGCAATAGTTTTAAGCTGGGGCACTTTTTTCTGCGAGATAGAGATTATGAGGCTCTTCAATTAGTAGACTACCATATTGAGCAATATGGCCAGTCGGCAGAAAACGATCAGTTCTTTCAAGTCTATGAGCAGCTGAGCCAATCCGATGTTTTGGTGTTTACCAGTCCTATTTATTGGTGGTCTTTTTCAGGCTTGCTAAAAACTCTGTTGGACCGAGTGGCTGATGTGCATGAGCCGCAGGAAGCACTTAAGGGCAAAAAGGTATTCTTGCTCTTGCAAGGTTCTCAGCCTAGCAAAGAAATTGAAATGCTGGACTACGTCATGAACCGCTTTTGCCGGAACTGCGGACTCAAATATGAGGGGCTGGCAGTGACCAATCATAAGCTAAAAGAAATCGAAGGTTGGGAATTAGCAGCCCTGCAGGAAAAATTAGATAAGGTTTTATCAGAAGGTTAAAAGTGAGAAGATTCGTTTGCGGATCTTCTTTTTTACTAAAAAATGGAGCCTTTTTTTTATGTGTCCATTTTTGGACACAATAGCCCTCAACTACAGTCATATCCATGGCTAACTAAATATAAATGTTGTATAATACCAGTTGCTATTAAATATTAATATAGGAGATTCTATGGGAAAAGAATTATTTAATCCCCATTTAAACAAGTTTTCAATTCGAAAATTAAATGTCGGAGTTTGCTCGGTATTATTATCTACCGTTTTCCTTTTAGGTACTGCGGCTACAGTAAATGCAGATGAAACTGCCAACGGATCTGTAGATGATAATATCTCACTGCCAGAAAAACCGACGGAGTCTGCTGTCAGTCAGCCAGTAAGTCAGCCTGTTCTTGAGAATACAGCAACATCTGCTGTTTCTGAAACAGCTAACTCAGAAGCAAGTGCTGATCAAAATCAGCTGGTAAGTCCAGCTGCAGCTCCAGAGCAAGCGACACCTGAAAAGTCACAAGAAGCTAATCAGACAGCTGAGACCTCTAATGAAGCTAGACCAGCTGAAACTAGTCGGACGCGCTCTTACTCAGTGCAATATACGCCAAAACCAAGTTCTGCAGCTATGCCTAGGTCTGAACGTAATGGCCAGCCGATGGAGAGAGGAACATCATTCCGTACTACCAGTCCTGCTGGCCAAGCTAGTTCTGCTATACAAGATGCAACAGCTAATCCTACAGTTTCTAAACCAACACTGGAAGAATCTGTAAGAAAACGCTCTGATGAGTTGATGAAGCAAGTAAACTGGCTAGATTTTGGTGATACAAAATCACTGAGAAATCTAGATAGAGATGGCTCCTTTAAAGTTGGAACGGTTTATGAAAAAGAGATTTCTCCAGGCTATGTGGTCAAACTGACTGTGACGGAATTGAAACCTTTCTATGCGACAGAGATCTATCGTGATCGAGTAAAGGGAACTGAGTACGAAAGCAGTTATGATCCCAATGCAAAAAATACTTGGCTTCAATATAACAATAGTAATAATTATGCTTATCAGTATTGGTATGGTGATGATTACCGTCCTAAAATTACTGGTGCTGCTCAAAATCAATGGTCTGCTATCAAGTCAGAAGGAATTGATACTAAAGGTCGTAAGACCCAACTGCAGGTTCCTAAAGATGAAGCCAACTATGGTGTGAAGTTCAAAGTTGAAGCTAGATACCGTGGGAAGCCAGTTAAAGCAACAGTTGTCATGGCTGATGGAGAAGAGGCAAACCCTGGTGAGTATGCTATCTTTACAACCAATGGTAAGGGTTGGGAACATTTGGCCGAGTGGAAGCGAACAGTTACAGACGCAAGTGGTGTGACTACTGAGATTACAGAAACCTATAAGCCAATGAAGCCTACTACAGAAGGCCAATTTATTGGAGATGATGGTACTGGTGTTCATTGGCAGGCCTATGTCAGTCCTGACCAAAAGACTGGCGGACTGGGAAGTCAAGTATTTGGACCTAACATTTCTAGAAATAATACGATTCCACTTGTGATGACTCGTGGTGCTTCAGAGGTTGGTATTTACATAGCTTCTTCTGGTCAGCAGGCTGCGATGATTGGTTTTATGGCAATTGATGAAGGGGATGCACCGGATTCCTATGGAAAAGCTATCCATGCTATTTCAAGATACAATGCAGAAACTGGCGGTCAAAATCCACAGCCATTCTTGGGCCGAGTGGAGGCTGATATTGATATCACATCTGGAAACAACTGGAAGCATGACGATCAGAATGATTTAGCCGATGAAGGTATTAATCAGCTCTTGTCTGATGATTTAGTCGGGAAAACCAATGGTCTTTTTCCAGTAAACCGTCTGCACGACGGAGATTATTCTCTCCGCATCCATGCTTCAGCTAACGGATACGAAAAAGCCTATGTTCGCGCCTGGATTGACTTCAATAATAATGGTGTCTTTGACGAAGACGAAGCCAGTGAATTTACCGAAGTAACAACTGCGGGAGATTATACTGTCAACTTTAAGAAGAATCCAGCCATGACCAATCCTGAACTTAGCAAGCTTGGAATGCGGATTCGTATCGCCTTGAACAAGGGAGATATTGAAAAGCCAACCGGAACTGCATTTAGTGGTGAGGTGGAAGACCTAGAAGTTGAACTGACCTATCCACCAAAAGGCGAGAAGAAGGAAAGTACTGGAATCCGTGATCAGAGACAGACAGCCACTCTTCATTTCACTCCTCAGGGGATTGCTCAAAATACTGAAAATCAGAAAGTAGCAATTGATACTACTAAAGCTCCGATTGTATTAGATGCGAGAGGAAATGAACTGACTGCTGATGCAGCAGGCTGGTATAACACTGCTGAAGGCCGTTATAAAGTAACAGCAAACGGTGCTGATGTGGATGTTGTCTACGAGCCTAAGGCTGGCTTTATCGGCACAGCTCAGGGAATTAACATCCGTCGTTTTGATACTAACGGCGAAAGTACAGATTGGATTGCCAAAAATCAGGCTGAAGCAGCCATCAATGACCAGCTCAACACTATGGATGGACGCTATGTGCCAACCGTGCTGAATGTTCCTAAGTATGAAACAAGGGATGCTCAAGGACTAACGCAAGAAAAGACGCCTATCTTTAATGATGGTGATGCTGGCAAAACCCCGGCAAGTCCGACTGCAGCAAATCCTGTAAAATTTGTGAAAGCAGATGGAACCACTACAGATGATACTAGAGTTCCAGCTTTATCAAATGGTCAGGAAATTGGTCGTTTTGAAGTCGAGCCTTCAACAGGTAAGATTACTTTCAAACCAAACAAAAACTTTGTTGGTACAGTGGATCCAGTTTCCGTTAAGATGATTGATGGCAAAGGCATTCCGCATCAAGCTGTTTATCAGCCAAAGGTGACACCTGTTCGACCAACGGCTCAAGGTGCTAACAGCGAGGGTATTCAAGGTGCTGTTCAGACAGGGCAGCTGACCTTCAATCCGGGCAATAATCGTGTACCTATTGATAGCAAGAAGTTGCCAACCTTTGATAATGACAGCCAAACTAAAACAGTTGCGGGTCTTGGTACCTATAAGGTGGATAATCAAGGTCTAGTTACCTTTACTCCACTGCCGACCTATACTGGACGTCCATCAGCAGAGACTATCAAGCGAGTAGATGTCAATGGAACAGAAGTAACAGCTACCTATCAGGTTGATGTAAAAGCAGCAGCACCAAGTGCGACAAATGCTGAAACCAGTGGCATACAAGGCCAAGTTCAGCGAGGCAAAGTCAGCTTCACAGAAGGTTCTGCGCAAGTCAACGGTCAAAAACAAACTGTGCCCTTTCCAGCTGATTCAACTCCGCTCTTCGACAATGGTTCGACTGTCAAAGAAGTGCCTACTGTTGGTAAGTTTGAAGTGGATGTGAATGGAAATGTAACCTTTACTCCAGAGAAACAATTTAAAGGCCTTACGCCGGACATCAGGATTACTCGTACAGATACGAATGGCAGCACAGCTACAGCTATCTACAAGGCGACAGTCACTGCTGTAACTCCAACAGGGACAAACATTACCAGCACTGGTAAGCAAGGCCGTCCACAGACAGGTAAGCCAAACTTTGTCAGTGGCAACCCAGATGTACCATTGGATAATGATACTCCAGCGACTTTCGAAGATGGAAGCAAGCGCAAGGTGGTTCCAAATGTCGGAATCTTTGAAGTGGCACCAGATGGATCTGTCACTTTCACACCGGACAAGCAATATGTTGGGACACCAGATCCTGTTGTTGTTAAGAGAGTAGATAAGAATGGTACGCCAGTGATGGCTAAGTATACGCCTACTGTTGAGAAAGTGACCCCAAGAGCAACTGGCGCTCAGACAAAAGGCCCTCAAGGTCAAGTTCAAAAAGGCAAGGTTACTTTTGAACCAGGAAGTCCTCAGGTTGGTTTCCCAGAAAACAGCACACCAGTCTTTGATACTGGCACGAATATGAAAGAAATTGCCAAAGTCGGTAAGTTCGAAGTGGACGGAGAGGGGAATGTAACCTTTACTCCAGTCAAAACGTTTGTCGGTAAGACACCAGAAGTTGAACTCAGCCGTGCAGATGTCAATGGCACAGTAGCTAAGGCCAAATATCGGGCGACTGTGACCGCTGTGACTCCGACGGGAACTGGAGATCAGACAGAAGGTCCGCAAGGCCAAGTTCAAAAAGGCCGTGTAACTTTTAAAGCTGGCGATCCAAAAGTAGGATTCCCAGCCAATAGCACACCAGTCTTTGACTCGGGTACGAATGTCAAAGAAATTGCCAAAGTTGGTAAGTTCGAAGTAGATGATGAGGGCAATGTCACCTTCACGCCAGACAAGAACTTTATAGGTGAAACGCCAGAAATTAGCATTTCTCGCAAAGATGCAAATGGCATTGCAGCAAAAGTCACTTATATCGCGACAGTTACATCAGTAACTCCAACAGGAACTAACGTGACTAGCACCGGTCCTCAAGGTCTTCCGCAAACGGGCACTCCGACCTTTGCGGGCGGCGATCCACTGGTTCCGATTGATGAAGCAGTCGAGCCAAGCTTCGACGATGGCAGCAAGGAAAAGATTATTCCAGGTCAGGGAACTTACACCATTGCTCCAGATGGCGCAGTGACCTTCACGCCGGAGAAGCAGTTTGTAGGCACACCAGAGCCAGTGACAGTGAAACGAGTAGATAAGAACGGTACACCAGTGACTGCGACATACAGTCCAGAGTTCACCAAGGTGACACCAACAGGAACTAATGTGACTAGCACCGGTCTACAGGGTATCTCGCAAACAGGTACCCCAACTTTCCAAGGTGGTGATCCGCTAGTTCCGATTGATGAAGCAGTCGAGCCAACTTTCAAAGATGGCAGCAAGGAAAAGGCTATTCCAGGCCAGGGGATTTACACCATCGCACCAGATGGCGCGGTGACCTTCACACCAGAAAAACAATATGTTGGTAGCCCAGAACCAGTGACGGTGAAACGTGTAGATAAGAATGGCACTCCAGTAACTGCGACTTACAGTCCAGAATTCACCAAGGTAACTCCAACAGGAACTGGTGATAAGACTGAAGGATTCCAAGGTCAGGTTCAAGAAGGCCATGTTACTTTCACACCAGGTCATGATTCTGTGCCGTTCCCAGCTGAAACAACTCCACTCTTCGATAACGGTTTGACTGTTAAAGAATTGCCAAATGTCGGTAAATTTGAAGTGGATGCTAATGGTAAGGTGACTTTCACGCCAAACAAGCAGTTTAAGGGGATCACTCCTGAGCTAACATTGATTCGAGCAGATGTGAATGGCACACCAGTAACAGTCAAATATCAAGCTGTGGTGAAAGAAGTGGTTCCAACGGGAACAAATATTACCAGCACTGGTGAGCAAGGCCGTCCACAAACGGGCAAGCCAAACTTCGTGAGCGGCACTCCGGGAGTTCCACTGGATAATGATACTCCGGCTGTTTTCGATGATGGAAGCAAGCGCAAGGTTGTTCCAAATGTTGGTATCTTTGAAGTGGCACCAGATGGTTCTGTTACCTTTACCCCAGATAAGCAATATGTTGGCACGCCAGATCCAGTTGTTGTTAAGCGAGTGGACAAAAATGGCACTCCTGTGACAGCCAATTACACGCCAACGGTTGAAAAAGTGACTCCAAGGGCCACAGGTGCTCAGACAGAGGGTCTTCAAGGCAAAGCTCAAAAAGGCAAGGTTACTTTTGAAGCCGGAAGTCCGCAAGTCGGATTCCCAGAAAACAGTACACCTGTCTTTGACACCGGCACGAATGTCAAAGAACTTACCAAAGTTGGTAAGTTCGAGGTTGATACAGAGGGGAATGTTACCTTCACACCAGTCAAATCGTTTGTCGGTAAGACACCAGAAGTTGAACTCAGCCGTACAGATGTCAACGGTACAGCAGCAAAAGCCAATTACCAAGCGACTGTGATTGCTGTTACCCCGACAGGTACTGGTGACAAGACAGAGGGTCTTCAAGGTCAGGTTCAAAAAGGTCATGTCATCTTCACGCCAGGCCATGAATTAGTTCCTTTCCCAGCAGGTTCGACTCCGCTCTTTGGTAACGGAAAAAATATTAAAGAAGTACCAAATATCGGTAAGTTCGAGGTGGATGCAGATGGCATTGTGACCTTCACTCCAGACAAACAGTTCAAGGGTGAGACACCAGAATTAGGAATTATTCGTGTGGATGCCAACGGCACCCCTGTTACAGTTAAGTACCAAGCGGTAGTGAAAGAAGTAACTCCGACAGGTACCACCGTTACGAGCACCGGTCCACAGGGTATCCCGCAAACAGGAACCCCAACTTTCAAAGCTGCGGATCCACTAGTTCCAATCGATGAAACAGTCGAGCCAACTTTCGACGATGGTAGCAAGGAAAAGACTATTCCAGGTCAAGGAACGTACACCATCACTCCAGATGGCGTAGTGACCTTCACGCCAGACAAGCAGTTTGTAGGTAAACCGGACCCAATCACAGTGAAGCGAGTGGACAAGAACGGCACACCAGTAACAGCGACCTACAGTCCAGAGTTCACTAAGGTAACTCCAACTGGTACTAATGCAACCAGCACCGGTCCACAAGGCCTTCCTCAAACTGGCACCCCAACTTTCCAAGGTGGTGATCCACTTGTTCCAATCAATGAAACAGTAGAGCCTACCTTCGCAGATGGAAGCAAGAAGAAGACCATTCCAGGTCAGGGAACTTACACTATTACTCCAGATGGCTCAGTGACCTTCACGCCAGACAAGCAGTTTGTTGGTAAACCAGATCCAATCACTGTGAAACGTGTGGATAAGAACGGAACGGAAGTGACTGCGACCTACAATCCAGAGTTCACCAAGGTAACTCCAACAGGTACTGGAGACAAGACAGAAGGCTTGCAAGGTCAAGTCCAGGAAGGCAAGGTGACCTTTACTCCAGGTCATGATTCTGTTCCGTTCCCAGCTGGTTCGACTCCGCTGTTTGATAACAATTCAACAGTTAAAGAAGTGCCGAATGTCGGTAAGTTCGAAGTGGATGCAGATGGCAAGGTAACCTTTACTCCAGACAAACAATTCAAGGGCGAAACGCCAGAACTTGAATTGACTCGCACTGATATCAATGGTACCCCTGTTACAGTTAAGTACCAAGCAGTAGTGAAAGGGGTAACACCAACAGCTACCACCTCAACCAGTACTGGTCCACAAGGCCGTCCACAAACGGGTAAACCAAACTTTGTCGGTGGCGACCCGCATGTACCACTGGATAATGATACTCCAGCTACTTTCGATGATGGAAGCAAACGCAAGGAAGTTCCAAATGTCGGTACTTTTGAAGTGGCACCAGATGGTTCTGTCACTTTTACACCTGACAAGCAATTTGTAGGCACACCAGATCCAGTTGTTGTTAAGCGAGTAGATAAGAATGGTACGCCAGTGACGGCTAAGTACACACCTACTGTTGAGAAAGTGACCCCAGTAGGAACTACTGCAACTAGCACTGGCCCACAAGGCCAACCACAAACTGGTACTCCAACCTTCACAGGTGGTGATCCTTTGGTTCCAATTGATGACTCAGTCGAGCCAAGCTTCGACGATGGTAGCAAGAAAAAGACCATCCCAGGTCAGGGAACTTACACGATTGCTCCAGATGGCTCAGTGACCTTTACTCCAGACAAGCAGTTTGTAGGCAAACCTGATCCAATCACTGTTAAACGCGTCGATAAGAATGGCACTCCAGTAACGGCAACCTACAGTCCAGAGTTTACCAAGGTTACTCCGACAGGTACTGGCACTAAGACAGAAGGTCTGCAAGGCCAAGTCCAAGAAGGCAAAGTGACCTTTACACCTGGTCATGATTCAGTTCCATTCCCAGCGGGCTCAACTCCATTATTTGACAATGGTTCTTCTGTCAAAGAAGTACCGAATGTCGGTAAGTTCGAAGTGGATGCAAATGGCAAGGTAACCTTTACCCCAGATAAACAGTTCAAGGGTGAAACACCAGAACTCGAATTGACTCGTACGGATGCCAATGGCACCGCTGTTACCGTCAAGTACCAAGCGGTAGTGAAAGAAGTGATTCCTACAGCTACCAATGCGACCAGCACTGGTAAACAAGGACGTCCACAGACAGGTAAGCCAAACTTTGTCAGTGGCAATCCAGATGTACCAATGGATAATGATGCTCCAGCTACTTTTGATGATGGAAGCAAACGCAAGGAAGTTCCAAATGTCGGTATTTTTGAAGTGGCACCAGACGGTTCTATTACTTTCACGCCAGACAAGCAATTTGTAGGCACACCAGATCCAGTTGTTGTTAAGCGAGTGGACAAGAATGGCACTCCTGTGACGGCTAAGTACACGCCTACTGTTGAGAAAGTGACTCCGACAGGCGCCGCCGCGACCAGCACAGGTCCTCAAGGCTTGCCTCAAACGGGTACTCCAACCTTCACAGGTGGTGATCCACTGGTTCCAATTGATGACTCAGTCGAGCCAAGCTTCGACGATGGCAGCAAGGAAAAGACTATTCCAGGTCAGGGAACTTACACCATTACTCCAGATGGCTCAGTGACCTTTACTCCAGAGAAGCAATTCGTAGGCAAACCTGACCCAATCACCGTGAAACGTGTGGACAAGAATGGTACGCCAGTGACAGCAACTTATATACCAGAATTCACCAAGGTAACTCCAACTGGTACTGGTGTCAAGACAGAAGGACTTCAAGGTCAAGTTCAAGAAGGCAAAGTAAGCTTCATCCCAGGCCACGACTCTGTTCCATTCCCAACTGGTTCGACTCCATTATTCGACAATGGTTCTTCTGTCAAAGAAGTACCGAATGTTGGTAAGTTTGAAGTGGATGCGGACGGCAAGGTGACCTTCACTCCAGACAAACAATTCAAAGGTGAAACACCAGAACTCGAATTGACTCGCACTGATGTCAATGGCACCCCTGTTACAGTCAAGTACCAAGCGGTGGTGAAAGAGGTAACTCCAACAGGCACCACCGTGATGAGCACTGGCCCACAAGGTCTTCCGCAAACAGGGACTCCAACTTTCAAAGGTGCGGACCCACTAGTTCCGATTGATGAGACTGTTGAGCCAACCTTTGCAGATGGAAGCAAGGAGAAGACCATTCCAGGTCAAGGAACTTACATCATCACTCCGGATGGAGCAGTGACTTTCACGCCAGAGAAGCAATTTGTAGGCAAACCAGATCCAATCACTGTGAAACGTGTGGATAAGAACGGTACGCCAGTGACTGCGACTTACAGTCCAGAGTTTGTCAAGGTAACTCCGACAGGTACTGGCACTAAGACAGAAGGTCTGCAAGGTCAGGTTCAAAAAGGTCAAGTGACTTTCACGCCAGGACATAAATTAGTTCCATTCCCAGCTGGTTCGACTCCACTCTTTGGTAACGGAAAGAATATTAAAGAAGTACCAAATGTTGGTAAGTTCGAAGTGGATGCGGATAACAAGGTGACCTTCACCCCAATAAAACAATTCAAGGGCGAAACATCAGAACAGGGATTAATTCGTTTAGACGCTAACGGAACTCATGTTATTGTCAAATATCAAGCAATAGTGAAAGCAGTAGTCCCAACTGGTAAAGATGCGACCTCTACGAATATCAAAGGCCATGTTCAAACTGGCACCCCTGTATTTGAAGCAGGTGATCCATTGGTGCCAATTGATGAGTCAGTCGAGCCAACCTTCGAAGACGGAAGCAAGGAAAAGACTATTTCGGGTCAGGGAACATATACCATCGCACCAGACGGTACAGTGACCTTCACTCCAGATGCTGATTTCCTTGGTCAGGGAAGTGGTGTGACTCTTGTCCGTCGTGATAAGAATGGCACTTCAGTTACAGCTCGCTATATTCCGACCGTAGTTGAACCATCAACTAGCAAGGACAGTGTATCTAGCGGTCGCAAGGGCCAAGCTCAAACAGGCACGCCAATCTTTGAAGGGGCGATTGACCAGGCAGTAGCTCCGACCTTTGCGGATGGCAGCACCGAAATGGTTGTCCCAGGCGAAGGAACTTACAGATTCACCGTTCTGGGAGCTGTGACCTTTGTGCCAGAAGCCGACTTTGTCGGAACTGCTCGCGGAGTTGTCGTGAAGCGTTCAGATATTTA
Source organism: Streptococcus sanguinis (assembly GCF_026781265.1). Classification (GTDB taxonomy): domain Bacteria; phylum Bacillota; class Bacilli; order Lactobacillales; family Streptococcaceae; genus Streptococcus; species Streptococcus sanguinis_T. The sequence goes on along the minus strand of NZ_JAKUVC010000002.1, from coordinate 505,524 downwards.
TGGCAATGCCGTAACAGCGACCTATACTCCGACTGTATTGGGAAGCACTGATACTATAGACAGTGGAAGTACGGGGCTTAAAGGCCAGCCTCAGACTGGAAAGCCTCTCTTTGAAGGGGATGTGGATACAACTGTTCCACCAACTTTCTCAGATGGCAGCACAGAAAAGGCTGTTCCAGGTCAAGGTACTTACACGATTGCACCAGATGGCACTGTGACCTTTGTGCCGGAAGCTGGCTTTGTCGGTCAAGCGGATGGTGTTACTGTTGTTCGTAAAGACCGCAATGGTCAGATGATTTCAGCAGTCTACGTTCCGACTGTGACAGAAGCTCCTGTTCAGCCAGAGCGTACGATTACACCTGCACCACCGTCTCTTTCCAAGAGCGAGAGTGCAAAAGCTCTTCCTAAGACTGGTACAGAAGAAACCTCATACATAGCTGCAAGCTTACTTGCGGGAGTATCAGGTTTGGGACTGATTGGCTTAGAGAAGAGAAAGAAAAAGTCTGAAGATTAAATGGTGAGAGCTTAGGTTTCAGACTCTGGATTGAAATAGGAAAGATTCGTTTATGGATCTTTCCTATTTTTTGTTAAAAATAGACTATTTTTAACAAAGTGTCTAATTACAATGTTAGTTTCTTACAATTATAGTTATATATATGGATAACTAAAATAGAATAGTGTATAATAAAGGCTGGAATTTAAATGATTATTTAGGAGATTATTATGGGAAAAGATTTGTTTAATCCACACCTGCGTAAGTTTTCGATTCGAAAACTAAACGTCGGTGTTTGTTCTGTGCTCTTATCGACCTTGCTTCTTTTGGGAGCAGCTGCGCAGGTTAGCGCTGATGAGACTGTTTCTTCTGGGACTCAAAGCGAGGTTTCTCAAAAAGGCATAGCTGATTCCTCAGTAAGTACTGCAGAATCAGTAAATTCACCTGCTGAGGAAAGTAAGCCAGCCACTTTCGCGGCCCAAGCAGAAGATGCGTCTGCGGTAACGACTGTATGGTCTGATTCAGATGGCAAGTCAACAAGTGAGCAGCCGGCGGCAGAAACTACCTCTGCACCAGCTGTTGTTCCTGCAGAAGTTAAGACTGAAGATAATGCCCAACCAGCTCCTGCTCAACCGGCAGGAACTACAGAGACTGCTCAGCCTAGTCGCTCTCGTCGCGTAAGACGGGATGCGGCACCTACTGGTCTGCGAGATGGTGCCCCTAACAACACCATTGAGAAGCCTACTTTGGCTGATTCTGAAAAAAAGAACCCGACAGACTTGATGAAGCAGATTAACTGGCTGGATCTTGGTGATAAAAGTGCCATCAGCAACTTAGATACGGACGATTCCTTTAAAGTTGGTACTGTTTATGAAAAAGAAATTTCACCAGGCTATCGTATTAAACTGACAGTGACGGAATTAAAACCCTTCCACTCAACAGAGATTTATCGTGACCGCGTCAAGGGTACTGAGTATGAAAACAGCTATGATCCGAATGCGAAAAACACTTGGTTCAGATATGTAAACGAAGACTATAGAAAGCAAGAAGCCGAAGGAGATTCAGCTAGACCGAAAATTATAGGAGCGGAACAGAATCAATGGACAGCCGTCCGAGACCAAGGGATTAACACCAATGGTCGAAAGACTCAATTACAAGTCCCTAAAAATGGTGCTAGCTATGGAATAAAATTTAAGGTAGAAGCGACTTACCTTGGAAAACCTGTAAAAGCGACGGTTATCATGGCAGATGGAGAAGAGGCCAATCCAGGGGAATACGCTATCTTCACGACCAATGGCCAAGGATGGGAACACTTGGCAGAATGGAAACGGGTCCGGCCAGATGGATCTGTAATTACCGACACTTATGCACCGATGAACCCTAACAGATATGGTCAATACATAGGGGATAATGCGACTATACCTGTAATCGACTGGACTGCTTTTACTAATCCAGATCAAAAAACAGGAGGCTTGGGATCTCAGGTCTTTGGTCCGAATACTTCTAAAGATCGCACAGTTCCGATTGTGATGACACGTGGTGCTTCAGAAGTTGGGATTTATATTGCTTCTTCTGGCCAGCAAGCTGCTATGATTGGTTTTATGGTAGTTGATGAGGGAGATGCTCCGGCTTCTTATGGAAATGCTGTTCATGCGATTTCTGGTTATGATTCCAATACAGGTGCAAGAACTCCTCAGCCATTCTTGGGTCGAGTTGAAGCTGATATTGATACTACTTCGGGTAATGACTGGAGAGATGATGACGATACTGATCACGCAGACGAAGGGGTTGATCAGCTCTTGCCTTCAGATTTGACTGGTAAGACAAATAACCTTTTCCGAGTTAATCGTCTTCAAAATGGTGACTACTCAGTTCGCCTGCAAGCCTCTGCCAATGGCAATAGCAAGGCCTATGTCCGTGCTTGGATTGATTTCAATCAAAATGGCGTTTTTGATGAAAATGAGGCCAGCGAATTTACTGAAGTAACAACGGCTGGTGACTATACTGTTAATTTTAAGAATAATCCAGCGATGACCAATCCTGCAGTTAGCAAGCTGGGAATGCGGGTCCGCATTGCCCTAAATAAGGGAGATATTGAAAAACCTACGGGAACAGCCTTTAGTGGGGAAGTAGAAGACTTAGAAGTCATCTTGACCTATCCACCGAAGGGAGAAAAGAAAGAAAGTTCAGGAATAATCGGCCAGCCTCAGAAAGCTACTCTTCAGTTTACACCTCAAGGTATTGATCAAAATGATGAAAGCAAGAAAGCGGCTATTGATACAACTGTAGCACCTGTCGTTTTGGACAATGCTGGAAATACATTAACAGCAGATGGCGATGGTTGGTACAATACTGCTGAGGGACGATATAAAGTAACAGCCAAGGGTGCAAATGTGGTTGTAATATTTGAACCTAGCACTGGCTATATCGGTACTACTCAAGGAATTAATATCCGCCGTGTTGATACTAATGGTGCAAGTACAGATTGGATTGCGAAGAATAATGGAGAACCTGTTATCAACGATAAGTTGAATAATATGGATGCCCGCTATATTCCGACTGTTTTGAATTTCACAGAACATCATTCGACGGACGCACAAGGCTTGCCTCAAGTGCAGGATATTGTCTTTAATGATGGCAATCCTGCTAAGACACCTGCTCAACCATCTGCAACGAATCCTGTCTTTTTCTTGGATGCTGATGGCAATCGTATTGTTGGAACAAGCGCAAAGGCAACATCGCAAGGCCAAGAAGTGGGAACCTTTGAGTTAGATCCAGCTACTGGGCGTGTGACTTTCACTCCAAATAAATCATTTGTGGGGACGGTCGACCCTGTTAACCTACAATTGCATGATACCGATGGAACAGAGCACCGTGCAACCTATCAACCAACAGTAACGCGTCTTGTTCCAACAGCACAAGGAGCAAACTCTGAAGGTATTCAAGGTGCTGAACAATCTGGTAATTTGATCTTTACGCCAGGTGATAATCGTGTGCCAATTAATGAGGCAGTTGCTCCAACTTTTGATAACGGTCAAACAACTAAGGTTGTTCCGAATGTCGGAACTTATATGGTTGATAACGCAGGTCGTGTAACCTTCCAACCAGTTCCTAGTTACACTGGCCGTCCAAGCGCTGAATCCGTTAAACGTGTTGATATGAACGGGACTGAAGTAACCGCTGCTTATCAAGCTGAAGTTAAGGCCGCAACTCCAACAGGTCAAGATACACAGACTGTTGGGCTTCAAGGACAACTTCAAACTAGCCAGCTTAACTTTACTCCAGGTCAAGCAACTGTTAATAACCAAACACAAACAGTCCCATTAAACCCAGCAGGACCACAATTCGTTGTGGATGGGCAGGTTCAACAGGGTAATACCTTGGCAGTTAGCGACGCAAGTGGCAAGCTACAAGGAACTTACACTGTTCAAGCTAATGGAGATATTAGCTTCCAACCTGCTCCTGATTTCTACGGAACGCCTACTCCTGCGCATCTTCGTGTAAGGGATAAGAACGGTTCTACTGCAGATGCAGTTTATTGGCCAAACGTTACGCAAGTAACTCCAACTAGCACTGATGCGACTAGCACTGGTCCTCAAGGTGTTCCTCAAACTGGTACCCCAACCTTCCAAGGTGGCACTCCACTGGTTCCAATTGATGACTCAGTAGAGCCAACTTTCGAAGATGGAAGTAAGGAGAAAAAGATTCCAGGCCAGGGAACTTACACCATTACTCCAGATGGCTCAGTAACCTTCACCCCAAACAAGCAGTTTGTAGGCAAACCAGATCCAGTCACTGTAAAACGTGTGGACAAGAATGGCACTCCAGTGACGGCTACCTACAGCCCAGAATTTACTAAGGTCACTCCTACAGGAACTGGGGCAACCAGCACAGGTCCTCAAGGTGTTCCACAAACAGGTACCCCAACATTTGAAGGTGGCGATCCACTGGTTCCAATCGATGAAACCGTTGAACCAACCTTCGAAGATGGAAGCAAGAAGAAGACCATTCCAGGTCAAGGAACATACACGATTGCTCCAGATGGCGCAGTGACTTTCACGCCAGACAAGCAATTTGTAGGGAAGCCAGATCCGGTTACTGTGAAACGTGTAGATAAGAATGGAACTGAAGTAATCGCAACTTACATACCAACTGTGACTAAGGTAACGCCAACCAGCACCAATGCAACAAGCACCGGACCTCAAGGTCTTCCGCAAACTGGCACTCCAACCTTTGCGGGTGGTGACCCACTAGTTCCGATTGATGAAACAGTGGAGCCAACCTTCGAAGATGGAAGCAAGAAGAAGACCATTCCAGGTCAGGGAATATACACTATCTCTCCAGATGGGGCAGTGACCTTCAGTCCAGACAAGCAATTTGTGGGTAAACCAGATCCAATTACTGTGAAACGTGTTGATAAGAACGGCACACCAGTGACTGCCACTTACAGTCCAGAGTTTACTAAGGTAACGCCAACCAGCACCAATGCAACAAGCACAGGCCCTCAAGGTCTTCCGCAAACTGGCACTCCAACTTTTGCGGGTGGTGACCCACTAGTTCCGATTGATGAAACAGTGGAGCCAACCTTCGAAGATGGCAGCAAGAAGAAGACCATTCCAGGTCAGGGAACATACACTATTGCACCAGATGGTGCAGTGACCTTCACTCCTGAGAAGCAATTCGTAGGCAAGCCAGATTCAGTTACTGTGAAACGTGTTGATAAGAACGGCACACCAGTGACATCGACCTACAGTCCAGAGTTTACTAAGGTTACGCCAACCAGCACCAATGCAACAAGCACCGGTCCTCAAGGTGTCCCTCAAACTGGCACACCGACTTTCCAAAGTGGCGACCCACTAGTTCCGATTGATGAAATCGTAGAGCCAAGCTTCGAAGATGGAAGTAAGGAGAAGAAGATTCCAGGCCAGGGCACTTACACCATCACTCCAGATGGCGTAGTGACTTTCACGCCAGACAAGCAGTTTGTAGGTAAGCCAGATCCAGTTACTGTGAAACGTGTTGATGAGAACGGTACACCAGTGATATCGACATACAGTCCAGAGTATACTAAGGTAACTCCAACTGGTAAAGATACCACATCTACGAATATCAAGGGTCATGTTCAGACTGGCACACCTGTCTTCGAAGCAGGTGATCCACTAGTTCCGATTGATGAGACGATTGCACCAAGCTTCGAAGACGGAAGCAAGGAAAAGACTATTCCAGGTGAGGGAACATATACCATCTCACCAGACGGTACAGTCACTTTCACCCCAGAAGCAGATTTTCTTGGCCAGGGTACTGGTGTGACCCTTGTCCATCGCGATAAGAATGGCACCTCAGTGACGGCTCGCTATGTTCCGACCGTAGTTGAACCATCAACTAGTAAGGACAGTGTGTCTAGCGGTCGCAAGGGTCAAGCTCAAACAGGCACGCCTACCTTTGAAGGGGCGATTGACCAAGCGGTAGCACCGACCTTTGCGGACGGCAGCACCGAAAAGGTTGTTCCGGGTGAGGGAACTTATAGGTTTACCGTTCTGGGGGCAGTGACCTTCGTACCAGAAGCTGACTTTGTCGGAACTGCCAGTGGAGTTGTCGTGAAGCGTTCAGATATTTATGGCAATGCCGTGACGGCTACCTATACCCCAACTGTTTTGGGAAGTACTGAAACAGAAGATACCAGCAGCACAGGTCTTAAAGGCCAGCCGCAGACTGGCAAGCCTCTCTTTGAAGGGGATGTGGATCCAACCGTTCCGCCAACATTCGAGGATGGCAGCACAGAAAAAGTTGTTCCAGGTCAAGGTACTTACACGATTGCGCCAGATGGCACTGTGACCTTTGTGCCGGAAGCTGGCTTTGTCGGTCAATCTGACGGCGTAACAGTGATTCGTAAAGATCGCAATGGTCAGACGATTTCAGCAGTCTACATTCCGACTGTGACAGAAAATCTTGTTCAGCCAGAGCGGACGATTACACCTGCACCACCGTCTCTTTCTAAGAGTGAGGGTGCAAAAGCTCTTCCTAAGACCGGTACAGAAGAAACCTCATACTTGGCTGCAAGCTTACTTGCGGGAGTATCAGGTTTGGGACTGATTGGCTTAGAGAAGAGAAAGAAAAAGTCTGAAGACTAAAAATTAAGAATTTAGGTTTCATATACTAAATTAAAAGAGGAAAGATTCGTTAGTGAATCTTTTTTCTTTATATTCAAAGAAATAAATCTTAAAAACTTCATAATAATAGCATTTCTAAAATGTTAAACATTAAAGTAGAATCTAAGATACTCTCAGATTTATTTAATTTATAAGGATTTTTCTATGGTCTATTTTTTCTTTCGTTTAAAAAATAGACTATAAATTATTTTGTGTCCATTTTTTTTAAAAAATTTTATATAATTATAGTTATATATATAGCTAACTAAAATGGAATGTTGTATAATAAAACTATTGTAACTAGATGATTATTTAGGAGATTATTATGGGAAAAGATTTATTTAATCCTCACCTGCGTAAGTTTTCGATTCGAAAACTAAACGTCGGTGTTTGTTCTGTGCTCTTGTCAACTCTGCTTCTTTTGGGAGCAGCGGCACAAGTTAGTGCTGACGAAGCCAGTGATTCTGGTGCCCAAAACGAAGTTTCGCAAACAGGAATATCGGAAACATCAGTGAATTCTGCTGAAACTGTGGCTTCTGAACATTTACAAGCAAAAGAAAGTTCAGCACTTGCTTTTGCTACTGAGACCCCTCAATCAGATGATAATCCTAGTCCAAGAAGCTCAGAACCTGAGAAAGTTGAAGAATCTACTGAATCTACAGCAACTAAACCAGTTGAGAATACTCAACCAATCACTGTTCACCCAGAAACATCTAACGCGACTGTCGTGGCTGAAAAGTCAGAAGCAACCGCAGATCTAGATCAGCCTAATCGCTCTCGTCGTGTGAGACGGGATGCTACACCTACTGGACAACAGAACAGCGTAACAACAGGAGTTCCGATAGGTACTGGACCAGCTGGGGCAGATGATGCTACCTCTACGCCACGATTACCTAAACCAAGCTTGGAGGAATCTGTCAAGAAAGATAGTACCCAATTAGCCAAACAGATTACTTGGCTTGATTTTTCGGATACTGCAAGTTGGAAAGGATTGGATTCACGAGGCGGACTCCAAGTAGGAACGACCTTCAAGAAGGAAATTTCACCGGGCTATGAAGTAACCCTGACGGTCACTGAGCTTAAACCTTTTAACTCGACTGAAACTTATAGAAAACGGGTTGAAGGAACACCTACAGCAAATACTTATGACCCAAATGCTCAGAATGGATATTTAAAGTCTGCTCCACAATATGGGAAAACACCTCCTACAGTGACGGGGGCAATCCAGAACCAATGGACTTCTATCCGTGATCAAGGTTTTAATACGCAAGGACGAAAGACCCAGCTGGTTTACCCAGAGAACTCAACCAACTGGGGAGTGAAATTCCAAATTGAAGCAACCTATCTCGGTAAGCGCGTGGCTCCTACAGTGGTTATGGCTGATGGTGAAGATGCCAACCCAGGTGAATTTGCTATTTTCACTACTAACGGAGAAGGATGGGAATATCTCGGTGAATGGAAGAATAAGAGTACTGCCAAAGAAGCCTACACCGTTATTACCAAGCAAATGTTGGATGATGAAAATGTAAAAAGAAGAGGTCTCTTAATCTTAAGAGATACAAGCGTAGACTGGTATAAGTACCTCAGTCCGGATACTGTGACAGGTGGTCTGGGGACTCAGGTCTTTGGACCAAACCGTTCTAACGAACGGACGGTTCCTGTGGTGATGACACGAGGAGCTTCTGAAGTAGGATTTTATGTAGCATCATCTGGGCAACAGGCTATGATGATGGGATTTTTAGTGGTGGATGGAAGTGATGCGCCAGCGACTTATGGCGAAGCCTTCCATACCATTTCAGGACGTGATTCGGTGACTGGTAAGCTAATTAATCAGCCTTACTTAGGGACTACTCCAGCAGACATTGATGTTGATACAGCTAATAATTGGGTTCTGGACGATAAAAAGGAACATAAGGACGAGGGGGCCAGCCAATTACTAGCGGACGATCAATTAAGTACTTCTAATGATTTGCTTGATTTAGACAAAGCAAAAAATGGAACTTATACGATTAAAATCAAAGCTAACCCAAATGGCAATGCTAAATCCTATGTCAAGGCCTGGATAGACTTCAACCAGAATGGGACCTTTGAAGATAACGAAGCTAGTGATGTCAAGACTATTACGGCTGCCGGCGACCACACCTTAACTTTTCAGGCTATTCCTGGGCTGGCTGGCGGTCAAGTGGACAAATTGGGTATGCGTTTCCGTATTGCCACAAATGCAGGCGATATTGAGCAACCAACTGGTATTGCCTTTAGCGGTGAAGTAGAAGATATGCTCTTGCACCGCATTTATCCTCCAAAGGGGGAGAAGCAGACTACAGACGGCTTTACAGGCGAGACTCAAACTGCGATTCTTCACTTCACACCTAAAGGAACGGATCGCTCAGACGACAGTATCAATGCAGTTATGAGCACCCAAGCGCCTCAGGTTTTGGATAAGCAAGGCCAAGTTCTGACAGCCGTTGATGGCAACTATATTCGTCCAGAAGGGACTTATCACTTGACCGTCAAGGACAATGACGTGCAAGTTGCCTTCACATCAAATGCAGACTTCTCAGGGACGACTGAGGGTATTAACATCCGTTGGACTGACAGCAATGGTACCTCGACTGGTTGGACTTCGACAGATGCTTCTGACCCTAATAAGAATGATCAATTGACTACAATGGATGGCCGTTATGTACCAACAGTCCGTAAAATTCCAAACTACGAATCAAGTGGTCTTCAGGGACTGGAACAAAACAAAACGTTAGTCTTTAACGATGATGATGCGAATACGCCCCCTGTTACGCCAGATGCTTCTCGTCCGGCTAGCTTCGTGGATGCGAATGGACGGCTAGTAACAGACAATACGGTGCCTGCCATGACCAATGACCAGCAAGTGGGAACCTATGAATTGGATCCAAATACCGGCCAAGTGACCTTCAAGCCTATCAAGACTTTTTATGGCACGCCAGCCCCAGTGGTAGTTCAAGTCAGTGATACCGACGGTAAAGCACACCGAGCACGTTATCAACCTAAGGTAACCCAAGTAACGCCAAGAAGTACCAATGCTGAATCAACTGGTCTTCAAGGTCAAGCACAAAGTGGTAAGCCAACTTTCACTGCAGGTGACCAACAAATCCCAATTGACATGAGCAAAGCCATGACTTTTGAAAATGGGACGGACACCTTGGAAGTGGCGAATGAAGGAACTTATACTATCAATTCAGATGATACCATTACCTTCAAGCCGCTTAAGCAATTCACTGGCAAGGCGACACCAGTTACGGTTAAACGCGTAGATGCCAACGGCACAGAAGTGACTGCTACCTATACACCTAACGTGACCAAGGTCACACCAACCAGCACACCTGCTACTTCATCAGGTCCTCAAGGGGTGCCACAAACAGGAACGCCAGTCTTCAAGGAAGGTGATTCAGCGGTCCCAATCGATATGACCAAGCCCATGACCTTTGACGATGGTCAGCCTAAGAAGACAGTTGCTGGCATAGGTGAATACACCATTAATTCAGATGGTTCTATTACCTTTACCCCAGATAAACAATACGTCGGGACCCCAGCCCCCGTTACTGTCAAACGAGTTGACGAAAATGGCACCCAAGTAAGAGCAACCTATACACCAACTGTTACCAAGGTAACTCCGACTGGTACTGGTGATAAAACTGAAGGATTGCAGGGTCAGGTTCAAGAAGGTCATGTTACTTTCACACCAGGTCATGATTCTGTGCCGCTCCCAGCTGAAACAACTCCACTTTTTGACAATGGTTTGACTGTTAAAGAGGTCCTAAACGTTGGTAAATTTGAAGTGGATGCTAATGGTAAGGTGACCTTCACGCCAGACAAGCAGTTTAAGGGAACCACTCCTGAGCTGACATTGATTCGAGCAGATGTGAATGGCACTCCTGTTACAGTCAAATACCAAGCAGTGGTGAAAGAAGTGGTTCCTACAGGTACCAATGCGACTAGCACAGGTCTTCAAGGTCTACCACAATCAGGTACACCTACTTTCACTGCGGGTGACAAAGCTGTGCCGATTGATATAGCCCAACCAATGACCTTTGAAGATAATCAAACAACTAAGAAGGTAGACAAGGTCGGTACTTATGTCATTGAGTCAGATGGCTCGATTACTTTCACTCCAGAAAAGCAATATGTTGGTACACCAACACCAGTTACAGTTAAACGTGTAGATACGAATGGAACGGAAGTAACCGCCACTTACACGCCAACGGTAACACGGGTCACACCAACTAGCACCAATGCTGAGTCAACAGGCCTGCAAGGACAACCACAAAGCGGCAAGCCGATCTTTACCCCAGGTGATCAAGCAGTCCCAATCGATATGACCAAGCCCATGACTTTTGAAAATGGGACTGACAATTTAGTAGTAGCTGATCAAGGAACTTATACCATTAATTCAGACGGTTCCATTACCTTTAAGCCGGAGAAGAAATTTACTGGCAAGGCGACCCCAGTGACGGTCAAACGTGTAGATGCGAATGGCACCGAAGTGACAGCTAAATATACTCCTACTGTTGAAGAAGTTGTTCCAAACGCAACTGGTGATCAGACTGAAGGTCTACAAGGATTGGTTCAGAATGGTAAGATTACTTTTGAAGCCGGAAGACCAGAAGTTGGTTTTTCAGCAGATAATTCCCCAGTTTTTGACACTGGTACTAATGTGAAAGAAATTGAAAATGTTGGCAAGTTTGAAGTGGATATTGATGGTAATATTACCTTTACTCCGGTTAAGACATTCGTAGGTAAAACGCCAGAAATTGAAGTCAGTCGTGCAGATGTCAACGGTACCCTTGCGAAGGCAAAATATCAAGCAACAGTAACGGCTGTAAAGCCAACTGGTGTTGGAAACAAGACAGAAGGCCTGCAAGGTCAAGTTCAAGAAGGTAAAGTTACCTTCACACCTGGCCATGACTCAGTTCCATTCCCTGCGAATTCAACACCATTGTTTGATAATAATTCAACAGTGAAAGAAGTACAGAATGTCGGTAAGTTTGAAGTAGATGCAAATGGTAAAGTGACCTTCACGCCAGACAAGCAGTTTAAGGGTGAGACACCGGAACTTGAATTGACTCGCACCGATACCAATGGCACTCCTGTTACAGTCAAATACCAAGCAGTGGTGAAAGAAGTGGTTCCAAGAGGCACCGATGCGACTAGCACAGGTCCTCAGGGCGTTCCGCAAACAGGTAGCCCAAGCTTCCAAGGTGGTGATCCACTTGTTCCGATTGATATGGATTCTCCAATGACATTTGAAGATGGTCAACCTAAGAAGACGGTTCAAGGAGTAGGGGAATATACCATCAACTCAGATGGTACTATCACCTTCACGCCAGACAAACAGTATGTGGGGACCCCAACTTCAGTTACTGTTAAACGTGTAGATAAAAACGGAACGGAAGTGACTGCCACCTATACGCCAACGGTAATACGGGTAACGCCTACCAGCACCAATGCTGAATCAACCGGCCTTCAAGGTCAACCGCAAAGTGGCAAGCCAACTTTCAGTCCAGGTGACCAAGCGGTTCCAATCGATATGACCAAGCCAATGACTTTCGAAGATGGAACTGATACTTTGGTAGTGGCTAATCAAGGAACTTATACCATTAATTCAGATGGTTCCATTACTTTCACTCCAGATAAGCAATTCACTGGCAAGGCGACACCTGTTAGGGTTAAACGAGTCGATGCTAACGGCACAGAAATAACGGCTACTTATACCCCAGAAGTTACCAAGGTAACTCCAACTGGCACCAATGCTGAATCAACTGGCATTCAAGGTCAGCCGCAATCAGGCACACCTAGTTTCACTCCTGGCAACTCAGCTGTTCCGATTGACATGGATAGTCCAATGACCTTCGAAGAAGGTCAGTCTAAGAAGACCGTTCCAGGAGTAGGGGAATACACTATCAACTCAGATGGTTCTGTCACCTTTACTCCAGAGAAACAGTATATTGGTACACCAACACCAGTCACTGTGAAACGTGTAGATAAGAATGGAACTGAAGTAACCGCTACTTATACTCCGACAGTGACGAAAGTGACTCCAACTGGTACTAGTGCAACGAGCACAGGTCCTCAAGGTGTTCCACAAACCGGTACTCCAACCTTTGCGGGTGGTGATCCACTAGTTCCAATTGATGAAACAGTTGAGCCAACTTTCGGAGATGGAGGTAAGGAGAAGACTATTCCAGATCAAGGAACATACACGATTGCTCCAGATGGCGCAGTGACTTTCACGCCAGACAAGCAATTTGTAGGTAAACCGAATCCAATCTCTGTAAAACGCGTCGATAAGAATGGCACGCCAGTAACTGCAACGTACAGTCCAGAGTTCACTAAAGTAACTCCAACTGGTACTGGTGATAAGACAGAAGGCTTGCAAGGTCAGGTTCAAGAAGGTCATGTTATCTTCACTCCAGGCCATGATTCCGTTCCATTCCCAGCGGGCTCAACTCCACTGTTTGATAATGGTTCAGCAGTTAAAGAAGTGCTAAATGTCGGTAAGTTCGAAGTGGACGCAGACGGTAAGGTAACTTTCACACCAGACAAGCAATTCAAGGGGGAAACGCCAGAACTGGAATTGACTCGGACTGATGCGAATGGAACTCCAGTAACCGTCAAATATCAAGCAGCAGTGAAAGAAGTGATTCCAACCAGCACCAATGCAACAAGCACCGGTCCTCAAGGTGTCCCTCAAACTGGCACACCGATCTTCGCGAGCGGCGATCCACTGGTTCCAATTGATGGCTCAGTAGAGCCAACTTTCGAAGATGGAAGTAAGGAGAAGAAGATTCCAGGCCAGGGCACTTACACCATCACTCCAGATGGCGCAGTGACTTTCACGCCAGACAAGCAGTTTGTAGGTCAGCCAGATTCAGTAATTGTGAGACGTGTTGACAAGAACGGCACACCAGTGACAGCGACCTACAGTCCAGAGTTTACGAAAGTGATTCCTACAGGAACTGGTGAGAAGACAGAAGGCCTGCAGGGTCAGGTTCAAGAAGGAAAAGTCACCTTCACCCCAGGCCATGACTCTGTTCCATTCCCGGCTGGTTCGACTCCGTTCTTTGACAATGGTTCTTCTGTCAAAGAAGTACCGAATGTTGGTAAGTTCGAAGTGGATGCAAATGGCAAGGTAACCTTTACCCCAGATAAACAGTTCAAGGGTGAAACACCAGAACTCGAATTGACTCGTACGGATGCCAATGGCACCGCTGTTACCGTCAAGTATCAAGCGGTAGTGAAAGAAGTGATTCCTACAGCTACCAATGCGACTAGCACTGGTCCTCAAGGTGTTGCGCAAACTGGTACTCCAACTTTCCAAGGTGGTGATCCACTGGTTCCAATTGATGACTCAGTAGAGCCAAGCTTCGAAGATGGTGCCAAGGAAAAAGTAATTCCAGGTCAGGGAACTTATACCATCGCACCAGACGGGGCAGTGACCTTCACTCCAGACAAGCAATTTGTAGGCAGTCCAGATCCAGTTGTCGTTAAGCGGGTAGATAAGAACGGTACGCCAGTAACGGCAACTTATAGTCCAGAGTTTGCCAAGGTAACTCCGACTGGTAAAGATACCACATCTACAAATATCAAGGGTCATGTTCAAACCGGTAAACCTGTCTTCGAGGCAGGTGATCCATTGGTTCCAATTGATGAGACAATTGCGCCAACCTTTGAAGATGGAAGCAAGGAAAAGACCATTCCGGGTCAGGGAACCTATACTATCTCACCAGACGGTACAGTCACTTTCACTCCAGAAGCTGATTTCCTTGGTCAGGGAAGCGGTGTGACCCTTGTCCGTCGTGATAAGAATGGCAGCTTAGTGACGGCTCGCTATATTCCGACCGTAGTTGAACCATCAACTAGCAAGGACAGTGTATCTAGCGGTCGCAAGGGTCAAGCTCAAACAGGCACGCCTACCTTTGAAGGGGCGATTGACCAGGCAGTAGCACCGATCTTTGCGGATGGCAGCACCGAAATGGTTGTCCCAGGTGAGGGAACTTACAGGTTCAATATGCTGGGAGCAGTGACCTTTGTGCCGGAAGCCGACTTTGTCGGAACTGCTCGCGGAGTTGTCGTGAAGCGTTCAGATATTTATGGAAATACCGTGACGGCTACCTATACCCCAACTGTTTTGGGAAGCACTGCCACAGAAGATACCGGCAGCACTGGTCTCAAAGGCCAGCCTCAGACTGGTAAACCTATCTTTGAAGGAGACGTGGATTCAACCGTTCCGCCAACTTTCGAGGATGGCAGCACAGAAAAGGTTGTTCCAGGTCAAGGGACTTACACGATTGCCCCAGATGGCACTATAACCTTTGTACCGGAAACTGGCTTTGTAGGTCAAGCTGACGGTGTGACAGTGATTCGCAAAGACCGCAATGGTCAAACGATTTCAGCAGTCTATGTTCCGACTGTGACAGAAGTTCCTGTTCAGCCAGAGCGGACCATTACACCTGCACCGCCGTCTCTTTCCAAGAGTGAGGGTGCAAAATCCCTTCCTAAGACCGGTACAGAAGAAACCTCATACTTAGCTGCAAGCTTACTTGCGGGAGTATCAGGTTTGGGACTGATTGGATTAGAGAAGAGAAAGAAAAAGTCTGAAGACTAACATAGGCTTGAAGAAATTCTATTAATGAACTAGAAGAATTTCGGAAGAGCGCAAAAACAGGTGGAACTTATGTTCCACCTGTTTTTTTATCAAAAAATTATTGGAGTTGATGGAGATAATAGACAGCTTCAGCTATCTAATGACTATCATGCTCTTAAGTCAGCTTCAGCTATCTAGTGACTATCATGCTCTTAAGTCAGCTTCAGCTATCTAATGACTATCATGCTCTTAAGTCAGCTTCAGCTATCTAATGACTATCATGCTCTTAAGTCAGCTTCATAGTTAAAGGGGATTTTTTACATTTTCATACTCTTAATCTTTTCTTCATCTGGTGTGACGCGCAGGGTTTTATGGCCCGTATAGGTGACAAATCCTGGCTTTCCACCGGTTGGTTTGTTGAGCTTTCTAGTCTCAATCATATCTACTTGGACCAGATTAGAGAGTCTGGCTTTGGAGAAGTAGGCCGCTAGCTCGGCAGCGTCAGTCTTGACTTCATCGCTGGGCTGAAGATTGCCTGTGATGACCACATGACTGCCTGGAATATCCTTGGCGTGAAACCAAAGCTCGTCCTTCTTTGCAATTTTAAACGTCAGCTCATCATTTTGTAGATTGTTGCGGCCAACTAGGATAATGGTTTGGCCATCTGTTGCTAAATATTTCTCCGGTTTCTGTCTTTTCTGGATTTTCTCTCTCTGGCGTCGTCGGATAAATCCAGTCTGGATTAGTTCCTCCCGAATTTCCGCAATTTCAGTCAGGCTGGCCTGAGTAAGGGCTGTTTCCACACTCTCTAGGTAGAGAATCGTAGCCCGAGTCTCCTCAATCAAGCTGGTCAGGTGTTTGACAGCTTCCTTGAGCTTCTGGTAACGTTTGAAATAGCGCTGGGCATTTTGGTTGGGGGTTAGGGCCTTGTCAAGCGAGATGATAATCTTCTCACCTGTGTAGTAATTGTCCAATTCCACCTGTTCTTGGTCGTTGGGCACTTGATGGAGAAAGGTGGTCAAGAGTTCCCCTTTTTGGCGGAATTCTTCTGCATTCTCCGTTGCTAGGAGCTCTTCCTCTTGCTTACCTAGTTTTTTTCGGTTCTTTTCCAACTCATTTTCTACTCGGCGGATCAGCTCGCTGGCTTGCTGGTTGACCCGGTCTCGCTCAGCTTTGTCCTTATAGAAAGTGTCTAAAAGCTCGGATAAGTTGGACATTTGGGTCTTGCTGTCGGAAAATAGCAGGGCAGAGAAAGATTTTTCGGTCAGACTTGGCTGAGTCGGACTGGCAAAGAAGGCTCGGAAAGTTTTGAGCTTGTCAGCTGTCAGACGGCCACTGAGTTCAGTAGCCGTATCCCGACCCAATCCCTGAAAAATTTGCTGCAGGTGTTTGGGCTCTAAGTCTTCAGTATGCAGGATTTCAAAGAGCTTTTCATCGCCTACAGTTAAAGGATTGAGACTGCCAGTCTGAGGCGGTGCGACATAAGTTGAGCCCGGCAGGATGGTTCGATAGCTATTTTGTGAAAATCCGACATGTTTAATGGCTTCAATAATTTTCCCGCTAGCCTTATCCAAGAGAATGATATTGCTGTGCTTGCCCATGATTTCGACGACCAGAGTCACAGCCACGCTGTCGCCGATTTCGTTCTTATTGGAGACGCTGATTTCCAAAATCCGGTCATTCTCCACTTGCTGGATTGCTTCAATAACAGCGCCCTGCAGGTATTTGCGCATAACCATGATAAAGGTATTGGGAACAGCTGGATTTTCAAACGTGGTATCTGTCAGCTGGACGCGCCCAAAGACCGAGTGAGCTGATAGGAGCAGCTTGTGGCTTTGGCGGTTGCTGCGAATCTGTAAAACCAGCTCCTGTTCAAAGGGCTGATTAATCTTTTGAATACGGCCGCCCAGCAATTCGCGGCGGAGCTCCTCTGTCATGTGGTGTAAAAAAAATCCGTCGAAAGACATGCTTTTCTCCTTGAAACTTACTATAGAAAATTATAACAAAAAAACAAGCTAAAAGCTTCTAAAGTCTCGCCAAAAAGCAATTTAATTTTTACCTATAACTGCCTCGATAAATCAAATCCGAACATTTTATAAAAATTTTCAAAAAGGTCTTGACATATTATTAGGAAAAACTTAAAATATAGGAAATTAGAAAAGTAGTAGATGCATTTGTTTTTAGCGAGCTTGTGGTTGGTGGAAATGAGCAGCAAATCTTTACGAAATTGGGCTAATGGATAAAATGAATTTGAAACAATAAGAATTCGGTTGGCACACCTTACAGTGCAGCTTGTTTGATGACAAGACAGAGATATGGAGAATACTAGCTATTTTCCATAATTGAGGTGGCACCGCGAATTTCGCCCTCACACAGAATACCTGTGTGAGGTTTTTTGTTGCTAATTATAAAAAAACAAGGAGAACTGCCTATGTTTAAACGATGGCGCCCCTAGGGATTAAATAGAAAATTATAAAACATAGAAATGGAGAAAGAACATGAAAAATAAACGTTTAATGACTATCTTAGGCCTTCTGGCCGTTTTGGCAATCGGTGGGATTGTCTATTCCAGCTTGAACAGCAAAGGCAACAACACAAAGACCAGCAGCGACAGTCAGACGGTCAAGGTTGGCGTGCTGCAGTATGTCAGCCATCCTTCGCTGGATTTGATTTACAAGGGGATTCAGGATGGTTTGGCTGAGGAAGGCTATAAGGGAGACAAGATTAAGATTGATTTTATGAATGCTGAGGGCGATCAGAGCAAGGTCTCTACCATGAGCAAGCAGCTAGTCTCCAATGACAATGATGTGCTGATTGGGATTGCAACTCCGTCTGCACAAGGACTGGCTGCAGCTACTAAGGACAAGCCTATCGTTATGGGAGCTGTAACGGATCCTGTCGGAGCAAATTTGGTGAAAAATCTGGACAAACCAGGCGGCAATATCACGGGTGTCTCTGACCACAATCCAGCTAAGCAACAGCTAGAGCTGATTAAAAAATTGACCCCAGATGTCAAGACTATTGGTGTGCTCTACTCTAGCAGCGAAGACAACTCTAAAACTCAAGTGGAAGAGTTCAAAAAATTGGCTGAAGAGGCAGGCTACAAGGTAGAGGAATACTCTGTTCCTTCAACTAATGAAATTGCTTCAACCATGAATGTTATGACTGGCAAGGTTGATGCTATATGGATTCCAATTGACAATACCATTGCGTCAGCTTTTGCGACAGTTGTGTCCAGCAATAAAGAAGCCAAGAAACCAATTTATCCAAGTGCGACAGCCATGGTAGAAGAAGGAGGCCTTGCCTCTGTCGTTGTAGACCAGTATGACCTAGGTGTTGCGACTGGTAAAATGGCAGCTAAAGTCCTTAAAGGTGCCAAATCTGCTGACACTGCAGTAGATATTTTCGATACAGGTAAATCTGTTATCAATACCAAAAATGCCAAAGAACTGGGCATTACTGTACCAGAAGATGTCCTCAAAGAAGCTGGTCAGGTTATCAAATAAAAAGAAGGAAGTCTGTTGCTTGACAGGCTTCTTTTTCTCGATAGTCTCTTCTTGTAAATTCTTTAACTGAGCTTGCGAAATGTTTAGAAATCTGTTAGAATGAAGTATAATTGAATAGCAATCCGCAAGACCAGTAACCTAGGGGAAGTTTAACAGGGAGGAGAGCCAGCGACTGAAAGCTCTCTAGATGAAAGCTAGGCGAATTCACTTGCTCTAGGATTGATAAGTAAGGTCTGGCTTGCCAGATAAAAAACGGATGGTACCGCGTGTCAACGCTCCGCTTATGGAGATTGGCGCGCTTTTTATTTTGGAGGGAAAATGACGAAAACGATTGAAGAACAACTAAAAAGCCTGCGCGAAGAGACTCTAGCTTCTCTCAAGCAGCTCAAGACTGAGAATCAAAAGGAACTGCAGGACTTGCGTGTAGCTGTCTTGGGAAAAAAAGGTTCACTGACTGAAGTCCTGAAAGGGATGAAAGATATCTCAGCTGAAATGCGGCCGATTATCGGGAAACATGTCAATGAAGCGCGTGATATTCTGACAGAAGCCTTTGAAAAGACTGCTCAAGAGATGGAAGAGCAATTAGTCGCTCTGAAACTGGCTGAGGAATCCTTGGATGTGACCCTGCCAGGTCGTCAAATTCCGGTAGGGAACCGTCATATTCTTAGTCAGACTAGTGAGGAAATCGAAGATATTTTCATCGGGATGGGCTATCAGGTCGTGGACGGCTTTGAAGTGGAAAAGGACTATTACAACTTTGAGCGGATGAATCTGCCTAAGGACCACCCAGCACGGGATATGCAAGACACTTTCTACATTACAGAGGAGATCCTGCTCAGAACCCACACTAGTCCAGTACAAGCGCGAGCTATGGACGCTCATGACTTTTCTAAAGGGCCACTCAAGATGATCTCACCAGGGCGCGTTTTCCGTCGGGATACCGATGATGCGACTCACTCCCACCAGTTCCATCAGATTGAAGGCTTGGTGGTTGGAGAAAATATTTCCATGGCAAACTTGCAAGGAACGCTGCAGCTGATTGTCCAGAAGATGTTTGGCGAAGATCGCAGTATCCGTCTGCGTCCATCTTACTTCCCATTCACAGAGCCGTCTGTTGAAGTGGATGTTTCCTGCTTTAAGTGTGGCGGTGCAGGCTGCAATGTCTGCAAGAAGACCGGCTGGATTGAGATTATGGGAGCGGGTATGGTGCATCCGCGCGTGCTGGAAATGAGCGGCATTGATGCGGAGAAATATTCTGGATTTGCCTTTGGTCTTGGTCAAGAACGTGTAGCTATGCTTCGCTACGGTATCAACGACATTCGTGGATTCTACCAAGGAGATATTCGATTTTCTCAGCAGTTTAAGTAGAAACCTGTATTCACAGATGCAGCTTTTCTGAGAAAGGAGTGCAGTATGCTAGTCAGAGTCAAAAAAGAAGAAGCGAGCCTCCTGCGGGAGTTGGAGGTCGCGACCTATCAAGAAACCTTTGGTCCATTTATCAAGGAAGCTGATATGGCTCATTATTTTGACAATGAGCTGTCGCTTGCAACTATCGAAAAGGAACTGGCAGACCCTGAGTCAGAGACCTATTTTGTTGTCAAAGACGGTGAAATTGCTGGTTTTCTCAAGTTTAACTGGGGACAGGCTCAAACGGAGCAAGAACTGCCACAGGCCTTTGAGGTTCAGCGAATCTATGTCTTGAAAGCCTATCATGGTCAAGGTTTGGGCAAGGAAATGTTTGAATTTGCCTTAGAAGAAGCTGAGAAACGAGGCTTTGACTGGGTCTGGCTGGGCGTTTGGGAAAAGAATTTTAGAGCTCAAGATTTTTACTTTAAATACGGCTTTGAAAAATTCAGCCAGCACGACTATATCACTGGCGAGACAGTAGACACAGACTGGCTGCTGCGCAAGAAATTGAAATAAACAAGAAAATTTAAAGAGAGGAAATGATACGACCTAAAAGTTTAAATTTAGATGATTTGGTCATTCAGATTCCTCAGCGATAGAATAGAGAAAGGAATTGAACTTGGGCTAAAAACTCGGAAAAAAGATAGATTTGCGAGCATTCATCAAATGCTTGGGTAATCTCCTATTTTTCAGTTGTTTTTGACGCCCTTGGTATCTTAAATATGCTAGTAAGTTATAAGTGGTTAAAAGAGTTAGTAGACATTGATGTGGCAAGCGCTGAGCTGGCTGAGAAAATGTCAACGACAGGAATTGAAGTGGAAGGTGTGACATCACCAGCTGCTGGTCTGTCCAAAATTGTCGTTGGTGACGTGGTATTGTGTGAGGATGTTCCTGATACCCACCTGCATGTTTGTCAAGTCAATGTCGGAGAAGAGGAGAACCGTCAGATTGTCTGCGGTGCTCCAAATGTTCGTGCAGGCATCAAGGTCATGGTGGCTCTGCCAGGTGCTCGCATTGCGGACAATTATAAGATTAAAAAAGGGAAAATCCGTGGGTTGGAGTCACTGGGCATGATTTGCTCTCTTGGTGAGCTGGGCATTTCTGATTCTGTGGTACCAAAGGAATTTGCGGATGGCATTCAAATCCTGCCTGAAGAAGCAGTGCCGGGTGAGGAAGTCTTCTCTTATCTGGACTTGGACGATGAGATTATCGAGCTTTCTATCACGCCAAACCGGGCAGATGCTCTATCTATGCGTGGGGTGGCTCATGAAGTGGCTGCCATCTATGACAAGTCAGTGCATTTCAAAGATTTTCCGCTGGTGGAAAATGAAAAGCAGGCAATTGACAGTCTTTCAGTTGCCCTTGAGACGGAGAAGTCTCCTTACTATGCGGCTCGTATTCTGGAAAATGTTACCATCGCCCCAAGTCCTCAGTGGCTGCAAAATCTCCTCATGAACGAAGGAATCCGTCCGATTAACAATGTAGTGGACGTGACCAACTACATCCTGCTCTACTTTGGTCAGCCTATGCATGCCTTTGATCTGGATACGTTTGAGGGGGACCAGATCGTTGTGCGGGAAGCGCGTGCTGGTGAAAAACTGGTGACGCTTGACGGCGAAGAGCGGGAGCTGGAAGTCAGCGACCTAGTCATTACTGTGGCGGATAAGCCAGTTGCTCTGGCTGGTGTTATGGGCGGAGCAGCGACTGAAATTTCCGGTAAGTCCACTCGTGTTGTTTTGGAAGCAGCTGTCTTTGATGGGAAATCAATCCGCAAGATCAGCGGGAGACTTAACTTGCGCTCGGAATCATCTTCCCGCTTTGAAAAAGGCATCAATGTAGCAACTGTCAATGAAGCTTTGGACGCGGCAGCAAGTATGATTGCGGACTTGGCAGGTGCAACCGTTCAGGCTGGTATCTTATCCGCTGGTAGTTTAGACACTAGCGATGTAGAAGTAGTGTCTAGTCTTGCAGATGTCAACCGAGTTTTGGGAACAGACTTGCTTTATACAGATATTGTGGATGTCTTCCGCAGACTTGGCTTTGGCTTGTCAGGAAATGCTGAACAGTTCACTGTCAGTGTACCTCGCCGTCGCTGGGATATTTCAATCGAAGCGGATCTCTATGAAGAAATTGCCCGTATTTACGGCTATGACAAATTGCCAGCCAGCCTGCCAAAAGATGACGGGACTGCTGGTGAATTGACTGCAACGCAGCAACTGCGCCGTCAAGTACGGACCTTGGCAGAAGTAGCAGGGCTGACAGAAATCATCACCTATGCTTTGACGACGCCAGAAAAGGCGATTGAGTTCACTCTCAATCCTAGCAACTTGACTGAGCTCATGTGGCCGATGACAGTGGAGCGCTCTGTTCTTCGTCAGAACATGGTTTCTGGCATTTTGGACTCCCTAGCCTACAATGTAGCTCGTAAAAATAAGAATCTAGCTCTCTATGAGATTGGAAAAGTCTTTGAGCAGACTGGCAATCCTAAGGAAGAACTGCCAAATGAAATCAATAGCTTTGCTTTTGCTTTGACAGGTCTGGTTAATGAAAAAGACTTCCAGACCAAGCCAGTGGTAGTTGATTTCTTCTACGCTAAGGGTGTAGTTGAAGCACTCTTTGCTAAGTTGGGCTTGACAGCTGAATACGCGGCTAGCAACCAGATTAAGAGTTTGCATCCTGGTCGGACTGCTTTAATCTCTATCAATGGCCAGCCTGTCGGCTTTGTCGGCCAAGTCCATCCTGCGACAGCCAAGGCTTACGATATTCCTGAAACTTATGTGTCTGAGCTCAATCTGTCGGCTATCGAAGAGCAGCTCCAGCCAACACAGCCTTTTACAGAAATCACTAAATTCCCAGCTGTCAGACGGGATGTGGCACTCTTGCTCAAGGCTGAAATCACTCACCAAGAGGTTCTTGATGCAATCCAAGCAGCTGGTATCAAGCGCTTGACCGATATTAAGCTCTTTGATATCTTCTCTGGTGACAAGCTGGGTGTCGGCCTCAAATCCATGGCCTACAGCCTGACTTTCCAAAATCCAGAAGCTAGCCTGACTGACGAGGAAGTGGCTAAATACATGGAAAAAATCGAAAAATCCCTGACCGAAAAACTCGGCGCAGAGGTACGTTAATGAACGATTCCCCAGTCATGTGATTGGGGATTTTGATTCATACTCTTCGAAGTCCTATTCAAATCATAGTTGATTTGCAGTTTCGCTTTGCTTCCTATTATGGCAAGCTTATTGCTAGGATGCGAGCAAAGATGTAGACGAAACGAGAAGTATTCGAAATTAAAAATCAGTAGGAAAAGTAATCATGGAAAATTCAAACCAAATCTCCCAATGTCAGACTCTTTGGGCTAGAAATAAATATCTGGTTCTCAGTCATTCTAGTAAGATCTATCTGGAAATCCGTCAGTATCTAAAAAGCGACTCGGTGGAAGCAGCACATGTTCAAGGCTTGATTGACCAGGCGGTAGCCTTGCCTGAAAACCGCGGTCAGGTCAGCAATGCCTTTCAGCATGTTTGGGGCTATTTTAAGAAGAAAGCTAGCTCAGCTGAAAAAGAAGATTTTATGCATCTTTTGCTTCGTTACCAATCTGGTCAGGCTGAGCAGAAAGACTTGGTAAGAGCTGTAAGGGATCTGCTAGTCAAGTATCCCAATCCTTATCTGCAGCAGTCGAACTTGATATTTGGGAATGAGGCATGAAGCTCTGAAATCAAGGTGAGAGAATAAGCTTGCTCGCCTAGTAGCTTTGAGGGGTGTAGATGATAAGAATAATTTGTTAGGCTCATAAACAATATTATTTTGACTAGTTTCGATAAAGAATCCACCTTGAGCAAAACGTGTCTTTAAGGTATGATTGGAGAAAAAATGTTTTTTACTTATCAGGGAAATAAATTATATTATAAAGTGATTGGTCAAGGAAAGCCAGTCTTGGCAATTCATGGTTTGGGCTGTTCATCTGAATTGATGGAAGGATGTTTGGAACCTATTTTTGAGAAACATGCTGACTATAAAAGGATTTATTTAGATTTGCCTGGCATGGGTAGGTCTGATGCCAATCCTGCTTTTGCAAGTGCGGATGCGATTTTAGAGATGCTCCTGAACTTTATAGAAACTGTAATCGGCGGACACAGCTTTCTCTTAGCTGGAGAGTCTTATGGTGGTTATCTCGCTCGAGGAATTTTGGCTAAGAAAAATTCGCAGATTGATGGTTTGCTGCTTATTTGTCCAGTAGTTGTACCCAATCCGCAAGAAAGAATTTTGCCTAAAGATACTTTGGTAATTAGAGAGGTTGGGTTTGATATAGCAGGCAGAAACGAAGATTTCGTTGATTTAGCGATTTTACAGACTAAAGAAACTTATCAACGGTTTGAAAAAGAAATCCTAGCAGGGCTTCAGATGATGAATGCTCCCTTTGTCCAAAAGCTGCAAGAAAACTATGCTTTTTCGTTTGAAGTGGATCAAGAGATACAGGAAAAGGGCTACGATAAGCCCAGCCTTTTTATAGCAGGGAAGCAGGACCAAGTGGTGGGCTTCCAGCAGTTAGCCCAACTGTCTCACTATTTTCCAAGGGCAACCTATGCTGTAATGGATCTTGCTGGCCACAATGCACAGATAGATCAAGAGGCTCTCTTTACGGCCTTGGTTGAAAATTGGCTCAAGCGAATTGAACTTTCCTGAAACTCCAAGATTTAATATGTTGAACAGATGCAGATGAAACTGGAGTTCATCAAAGAAATCTAATTCAGCCCCAAATTGATTTTAAAAGCATTGAAAAAAGCGGTCATACCGCTTTTTTGCTTATTATCCCCAGAATTTCTGGGCGATTTCTTGGCCTTGTTTGATTTTGGCCCATTGTTGCTCAATGGTGAGTTCGTTTCCAGAGTCACAAGAGGCGAAGCCGCATTGGTGGGAGAGCAGGAGACGATCTTTTGGTAGAACGGTTGCTGCTTTCTCAAGCAGGTCTAGGACGCGTTTTTCGTCATCCAAGCCTGTCGTCTTACTGGAAAGCAGTCCTAAAACAACTTCCGCATCCTTGTCCTTCAAAGCTGCTAGGGCTGATACATCACCAGCTACATCGCTGTCCCACTCTAGGAAGTAGCGGTCATAGTGTTGGTCGCGCAGGAATTTTTCCGCGATAGCTTCGTAGGTACCCTCGGCAGCAGAGCGGCTTTCGTAGTTACCACGGCAGTTGTGGGTCCAGACAGTCAGTCCTAGCTCATGAGCGTAGTCTACGACTTCATTGTTGATGGCGACAAACTCGTCTGCTAAGTCAGCTAGACTAGCATTGCCCTCCGCAAAGAAGCTGGCAGGATTGGACTCGTCAAAAAGCTCCCAGAGACAGTCGTCAAACTGGATAATCTGTCCGCCAGCAGCCTTATAGTCGTCCAAAAATTCCTTGTAGGCCTGAATCAAGCCTTTTTTCAAATCTTCATTGGTCTCATAAACTTGTCCTGGTCCCGCCAAGCGGTCAAAGACAGCTAACTCAGTATAAGCATGGGCAGGCCCCCAGACAGTCAGCTTGGTATCTTGGCCAGCAGCCTCATCCTTGACTAGCTTATAAATCTCGATAAAGTGATGATTTTTTCCAGAGAGTGGTGCTGTGATGCGGATACCAATATCTTTACGGGTCTCGTATTGCCCGCCGTCGTGGTCCTTGAAGGTATAGCCGTGGTCAGCAATGTAGCGCTCAATTCCCTTAAGGCCCCAGACAAAGTCCAGATGCCACATAGACTTGGAGTATTCTCCATCCGTCAGGATGTCAATTCCCTTTGCCTTTTGCTCAGCAACAATCTCCTTGATGTCAGCGGTCTCCGTCTCATGGTAGCCTGGGAAGCTGTCGTAGAAGGGATATTGAATATCATCGCGGTGCTCAATTTCGGTTTTATACTGGCGCAGATTTTCTGGGCGCAGAAGTGATCCAACCAGTTGGAATTTTGATTTTGTCATAAGATTTCTCACTTTCATTACCTATTACTATCTATTGTATCGAAAATTTCTCGGCAAATAAAATAGTTAATTCTGCTGGTAGGGTATATCCTAAAACTATTGCTAGCGCTTCCTAAAATTTGTCTTTCAAGATCAAAGTAACTTCTCCATCACAGTTTCCTGAGCCTGAAGCCCTAATCGCTCATAGAAACGCAGGGCTCCTACATTATCGTTCCAAACATTGAGAGTCAGATTATAGCAGCCGATTTTCCGAGCATAGTCTTCCGCAAAGCGGTAAAGCTGCTCGCCAACCTTTTGCCCTCTGGCTTTCTCATCTACACATAAATCCTCGATAAAAAGTGTCTTGATGGGATTGAGTACAGGACTGACAGGTTCCTTGATGGAGCAAAAGAGGTGACCGAGGATTTCTCCGGATTCACTTTCAAAGACGAAAATAGGGGTGGACTCTTGTCCCAGAATATTCTCTAATTCTTCATTGCTAAACTTGCTTCCTTTGGCCTTGAAAATGTCCGGACGAGCTTGATGGTGGACAAGCAGGACTTGCTGAAGGAGTCCTTGTAATGCAGGAATATCGCTGACTTGGGCTTTTCTGATTGGCATAATTTTCTCCTTTTATCTTTTATAGAATCATTATACGACAGGGAACTATTTTGTCAAGTTAGCTCGGGAAACCTATCAGAACAATTGGCGTCTGAATAGCAAAGTTCAGTCAGAGTGAGTCATTTCCTTTAGATGTATTTTCCTTATAATAAAAACTGCTTTTTCTTGACAAATGAAACAGACAAGTGTAGAATATAAGTATAAACTACAAATGTAGAAAAAGGAGAAAGCGATATGACGATTACAAAAAAAGCCTTTATGGGAATTCTATCTCTGACAGCAGCAGTCCTATTAGCTGCCTGCTCAGGCAATACTAACCAAGGAGGGAATACTAGTTCATCACAGAATACACAAGGCCAGACATCACAATCTGCGCAAAATCAGACTTCGCAGTCATCAGCTGCATCTTCCTCTAATCAGCCTTCTTCATCATCAAATGCAGGGCAGGCTACTAATCTAGACGGGCGCTACCAAGCAACCGACCATGATGGTGACCAGCATGTCCTAGAAATCAATGGTACGACTGGTACCTGGACTGAGACCGAGGTTGATGGCAGTAAGGAAATCAAGCAGGTACAAGTAGATGCTACTAATCAAAGACTGATTGTTGGCGATGATGTCAAAAGTTACCGCCAAAATGGCAATCAGTTGATTGTGGACGAATTGGATGATGATCCAGACACTCTGACCTTTACCAAGCAGTAAAGCGCTTCTTATTCTGCTCAGGACAACAGGATGAGCAGTGAGGAAATCTAACTAGGAAACTCTGAGAAAGGAGTTTCCTTTTTTATAAGAATTTTATCTTAAATGATGTCAAAAATTTGACTTAAAGGGTGCTCTAAGTTGTATAATAGTTACTATAAAGATATCAAAGGAGAAGAAACGATGAAATTGGCAGTTTATACAAAAGCAGGTCAAGTTGGACTGACTGAGATTGATCGTCCGCAAATCATTGAGGCAGATGATGCCATTATTCAGATTGTTCGGACCTGTGTCTGTGGCTCTGACCTATGGCGCTACCGCAGTCCAGATATTGAAGCAGGCCATCAAAATAGTGGGCACGAAGCGATTGGAATTGTCGAAGAAATCGGGGATGCAGTAACGACTGTTAAACCTGGCGATTTTGTTATTGCTCCATTTACTCATGGATGCGGGTAATGGGATGCCTGTCGAGCAGGATTTGACGGTACCTGTGATTCTCATATTGGGAATAACTGGTCAAATGGGGTGCAAGCTGAATATATGCGCTTCGAATTTGCTAACTGGGCTCTTATCAAAATTCCTGGTCAGCCTTCTGATTATACAGAAGGCATGCTCAAATCACTCTTGACACTGGCAGATGTCATGCCGACGGGTTACCATGCTGCACGAGTGGCAGACGTCAAGCCTGGTGATAAGGTTGTCGTGATTGGTGACGGAGCTGTTGGACAATGCGCTGTTATCGCTGCTAAAATGCGTGGTGCTTCCCAAATCGTTCTTATGAGCCGTCACGAAGATCGACAAAAGATGGCCTTAGAGTCAGGTGCGACAGCTGTTGTTGCAGAACGTGGCGAAGAAGGAATTGCCAAGGTCCGTGAAATCCTTGGTGGTGGTGCAGATGCCGCTCTGGAATGTGTCGGAACAGAAGCTGCTGTTGATCAAGCTCTGGGAGTCCTTCACAATGGTGGTCGTTTAGGCTTTGTCGGTGTGCCTCACTATAATAACCGAGCTCTTGGTTCTACCTTTGCTCAAAATATTACAGTGGCAGGAGGAGCAGCCTCTGTCACGACTTACGACAAGCAAATCTTGCTCAAGGCAGTTCTTGATGGGGATATTAATCCAGGTCGCGTCTTTACTTCGAGCTACAAACTAGAAGATATTGATCAAGCTTATAAAGACATGGATGAACGCAAGACCATTAAGTCTATGATTGTCTTTGATTAAATGTAGAAGAAAAACAGCCTTGCTGCGGTCTCTTTAAGATGGCAGTAGGCTGTTTTTAAATGACTCGAAGGGATTTTTTTAGAAGATATAATTTATTTTGTTGATGCTTTGAGCCTCTCTATTTTTACTGATATTAGTCTCAATAATTTTTATACCTTTCGTTTTTATGTTATAATAGATAGAATATCTCAAAGGAGGACAGCTTTGTTTTTAGCTTTTAAAGAGATTGTCTACAGTCGCGGGCGTTATCGTTTAGTGGTTGCTGTGGTCTTTCTCATTACCTATATGGTTTTCTTTTTATCCAGTCTTTCCGTTGGTTTGGCTAGACTCAATCGCTTGGCTTTGGACCAATGGCAGGCTGAGTCAATCGTTTTGTCGGAGTACGCCAATAAGAATCTGGTTTCTTCGACCCTCAAGGAAGAGGAGTACAGCCGCCTGCTTCAAGGGGACTCAATCGCTGCTTTGGGACAAACGTCAGCAGTCGCCAATTATGAAGATGGCACTGATAAAATCAATGCTCAGGTTTTTGGTCTCTCTTGGGATAGTTTTCTAGCGCCTGACATTATTGAGGGACGTCCTGCTGAAACTGCTTATGAAGTTATTGCGGATAAGCGCCTGCAGCAAAAAGGTGTAAAATTAGGTGATCAACTCCAGCTCAATGGCAGTGAGCGCCTCTATCAGGTTGTTGGTTTCACAGAGGATAACAGCTACTTAACTCAGCCAGTTCTCTTTATGACTCTGGAAGATTTCAGGGAATTAAAGTACGGCTCAAGTCAGGTTAAGAATATCAGTGCACTTGTGGTCAAGGATGGTCAGAAGATTGAAGAAGCAGGACTTAGTCAGCTCTCTATGAGTGATTTTATAGAAAATATCCCTGGTTATCAGCCTCAGGTACTGACTTTTTCCTTTATGATTGGTGCCATGGTTCTGATTACATTTTTGGTATTGGGAATTTTTATGTACATCATTACCATCCAAAAGACACATCTTTACGGTATTATGCGCGCCCAAGGGATTGCCAGTGGGAAGATTATTGCTTCTATTTTTTGGCAGATTTTCATCCTATCCACTCTGGGAATCAGCTTAGCTGTCTTGGCTCTCTTGGGGACCCAGCTAGTCTTGCCGGCTTCTATGCCTTTTTACAGTGACTGGCGAGCTTATGCTGGATTGATTGTCCTGATTGTTTTCATGTCACTGGCTGGCGGACTCTTGTCCATTCACCGGGTTCTGAAAATTGACCCTATCACAGCGATCGGAGGTGAGTAAATGTCAATCATAGAACTAAAAGGGGTTACAAAAGAATATGGGCAGGGGCATACGCTGGTTCAAGCCCTGAAACCAACTGATTTCCAACTGGAAGCGGGGCAGTTTGTAGCTATTATTGGGCCGTCAGGATCGGGTAAAACAACCCTTCTGACCTTGCTGGGGCATTTACAAACACCCTCAAAAGGGCGGATTCTCCTGCATGGGAAAGATACTTCCCAGCTCAAGGAAAAGGAACGGGCTGCTCTGCGTTTCAATGATTTCGGCTTCATTTTGCAGGCCTCCAATCTCATACCTTTTCTGAAAATCGAAGACCAGTTTCAGCTGATTGACCGCTTATCTAAAAAGGAAAGGACGGATCTAGACAGTCTGATTGAGTTGCTAGATCTTAAAGGAACTCTCAAGCAGTATCCGAAAGAATTGTCTGGCGGGGAACGGCAGAGAGCTGCTATCGCCCGAGCACTTTACAACAGTCCTGATATTATCTTGGCTGATGAGCCGACAGCTAGTCTAGATACAGAGCGGGCTAAGCGCGTGGTCCATTTGCTCAAAGAAGTGACCCAAAAATTTCATAAGAGTGTGGTCATGATTACCCATGATACCCGCCTGCTGGACGAGGTTGATAAGGTCTATGAGATGCAAGATGGAGTGCTGACTCAAGTTCGATGAAGCTTTAGAAGTTTTATTCAAACAAACAGAGAAAAAACAAGGAGAGGACTATGATACATTATAAAATAAATCCTCAGCTAGATTTTTTGGCAGTGCTAGACCTCTATGCTTCGGTTGGTTGGAGCAATTACACTAATCGACCTCAGCAGTTAGAGCAGGCCTTTCATCAGTCCTTGTTTGTGATGGCGGCCTATGACGAAGATAAGTTGGTTGGTTTGATCCGAGTGGTCGGGGATGGACTTACCATTGTCTTCATTCAGGATTTGCTGGTGTATCCACACTACCAGCGTCAGGGGATTGGCCAAAGCCTTGTTCAGCAGACGCTAGAAAGATTTAAGGAAGTTTACCAAATCCAGCTGGCAACGGAGCAGTCAGATAAAAATCTAGCTTTTTATCAAGAGCTCGGCTTTCGCCGACAGGAAGATTTCGACTGTACTGGCATGATTTATGCACCTGATAAAAAGTAAAATTCTAGAGGAGCTTGTCAATAAGCTCCTTTTGTCATGTTTAGAAGAGAAAAAGGAATAGAACTAGACTGATGAAAATATTTTTCGGCCTTTTTTTGTTTTTCCTTGACAGTTAAATTGTCAGAATTTATAATAAAAGAAGAAAGGTGATAACGGTGTTATCGAATTAAAATCATGAAAAAAGAAACAGATGAGTTAAATGAAAAAATCTTGGAAAGCGCGAGGAGTGAGTTCTTGGCTTATGGCTATCAAGATGCTTCACTGCGGAGAATTTGTCGAGCTGCTAGTTTGACGACTGGGGCTTTTTATAAGCGCTATGAGAGTAAGGACAGTCTCTTTACTGCTCTGCTTGAGCCTACTCTGACAGCCTTAGACCAGTATGGACAAGAGCAGAAGCGACGTGACTATGATTTCCTAGAAGAGGGGCACCTGTCTGATATGTGGACTCATCGCTTAGAGGATCTCCAGTCCCTGATGCAGATTCTCTATGAGCATAAGGATATCATGCAGCTCTTGCTCTTTAAATCTCAGGGTTCTTCGCAAGCGGACTTCAGGATGCGTCTGCCTCATTTGGCTGCTGACGAGACTTATCGCTATTTGGAGCTGGCTTACAAAGAGGGTAAGATCAATCGTTTGGTCAAACATGAGTTTCTGCGATCGTGCATGACAGCTTATTACACAGCTGTATTTGAGCCCTTGGCTCAAGACTGGCCCCAAGAACAGGCGCTGGAATTTTGCCATTCCATCATGGACTTGTTTGACTGGGGAGGTTTGCTAGGTTTTTAATAGAAAGAAGGAAATTCTATGAAGAAAAAATCTGTTCTTGCTTGGATCTGGGACTTTGTTTCCCTTCATAAGATATATTTTGTGCTCAGTCTGATCTTTGCCTTTGCCTCTGTGATTTCAGGATTTCTGCCTTATTTCTTTATTGGCGGAATGATTAATCAGCTCTTGGATGGCAATAAAAACTGGAATTTCTACTTGCAGCAGTCAGCTTGGGCAGGTCTGGCCTGGATTGGTTACTGGGGATTCCATGGTATTTCCACCATGCTGTCACATACGGCTACTTTTAAGATTCTAGCAGAAATGCGGCACCGCCTGACAGATAAGCTGGCTAGGCTGACTTTAGGTACAGTGCTTAGTCAGTCATCAGGGAGCTATAAAAACATTATCGTTGAGCGGGTGGATGCGACCGAAACGACCTTGGCTCACCTAATTCCAGAGTTTACTGCTGGGATTTTTGGTCCGATTATTGTCCTCATTGCCATGCTGGTTATCGATTGGCGACTGACCTTGCTGTCTCTCCTGACTATTCCCATCGTGGCGCTGGCCTATATGCGGATGGTTGCTAATAGCGAAGCTGACTATCAAAATACTCTGATCAAGACCAAAAAGCTCAATGATACAGCGGTGGAATACATCAATGGGATTGAGGTTATCAAGGTTTTTGGCAAGGAAAAATTTTCTTACGATAAGTTTGTGACGGCTGCTAGGGAAGGAGCAGACTGCTTTATAGAGTGGATGCGCAAGTTCAATCTGGAGATGGGCATTGTGACTGCATTTCTGCCATCAGGCTTGCTCTTTCTGCTGCCGGCTGGCTGTTATTTCTATCTGCAAGGCAGCCTGACTGCTGGCAATTTCATTCTGATGATTATTCTATCGCTCAGTCTTCTGACTCCTCTGATTTTAGTTGCTAGTTATATGGACGATTTACGGAAAATCAGCACTATTTTTGGCCAAGTCATTGATATTTTGGAAAAGCCTGATTTGAAAAGGCCTCAGGAGTTGCGAGAACTTCCAAAAGGAAGGGATCTGGTTATGACGAATGTCAGCTTTGGCTATACAGATGAAGAGGAAGTACTGCATGGTATTTCGCTAGATATTAATGCTGGCAGCGTCAATGCTTTAGTTGGGCCATCAGGATCAGGTAAGTCTACAATTGCCAAGCTTCTAGCTTCTTTCTGGGATGTCAGTTCTGGTCAGATTACCTATGGTGGCTTGGATATTCGCCAGCTTCCGCTAGACTATTACAGTCGGCAGATCGCTTACGTGACCCAAGATAACTATCTCTTTGATGAGACTATTATGGAAAATATCCGGATGGGAAATCCAGCAGCTTCTGATGAAGAGGTCATCGAAATTGCCCGTCGCTGCGGCTGTTATGACTTTATCATGAACTTGGAAGACGGCTTTGAAACTCAGGTAGGCTCTGGCGGCGGTCATCTATCTGGTGGGGAGCGCCAGCGGATTGCCATCGCCCGTGCCATGCTTAAGGATGCGCCGATTCTTATCTTGGATGAAGCGTCTGCTTATACAGATCCGGAAAATGAAGCACGGATTCAGTCCAGTCTAGCTCGTCTGATTGAGGGACGGATCCTGATTGTCATTGCCCACAGGCTGTCTACGATTATGAGTGCAGACCAGATAGTCTTGGTCAATGATGGTCGGATTGAAGCTAGAGGACGACATGAAGAATTACTGGCAGCAAGTCCGCTTTATGCTTCCATGTGGCAAGCCCATATAGCTACTAGGGATAGTGATGAGATGGAAGGGGGGCTGACGTATGCTTAATATACTGAAGAAATTCTTTGATTTCTGTACGGCAGAGGATCGTAGGAAATTTTATCAATCCATTTATCTGGGCATCATCAAGTCTTTTATCATCGCTCTGCGTATTCCAGCAATCGGCCTAGTCGTTATGGGACTGATTGAGAAGAATCTCTCTATGCAGACCTTCTGGCTGGCTCTGGGTATCATGTTGGTATCCACTGTCCTAAACGTCTGGATTACCCTGAAAATTACTATGCTGCAGACGGAAGCGGGCTATCATACCTGTGCTCAGAAGCGGATTGAAATTGCTGAGCACATGCGCTATCTGCCCATGGGTTACTTTAATCAAAATAGCTTGGGCAAGATTACCAGTGTTACGACCAATACGCTGGAAGGGTTATCTGATGTAGCTACGCGAGTGGTTATGATGACTGTGCAGGGCTTTCTGACGACTGGCCTCATCACTATTTTGGTCTTTCTCTATGACTGGCGGGTTGGACTGGTTCTCTTGGTGGGTCTCGTCCTCTTTCTCCTGCCCAATACCCTCATGCGTTGGCAAGTTGGCAAGGTTTCAGCTGACAAGTATCAGGCGGATATGGACCTGGTAG
The DNA here is from genome assembly GCF_026781265.1 of Streptococcus sanguinis. Lineage (GTDB taxonomy): Bacteria > Bacillota > Bacilli > Lactobacillales > Streptococcaceae > Streptococcus > Streptococcus sanguinis_T. The sequence goes on along the minus strand of NZ_JAKUVC010000002.1, from coordinate 471,320 downwards.
CCGTTGTTTTGGAGTACAGCCAAGGTATTGCTGAAGTTAAGAACTACAATCTGGTCAACCGTTCTGCCAAGAAGCTGTCCAAGGCTATTGAAGGAAAGAGTCAGCTAGATACCAAAATGACACTCGTGACCTCACCTTACATTGCCCTCCAGGGCATGGTGAACAAGCTGACCGGTCTCTTTATGGGGCTTTTCTCTATTTATTTTTATCTCAATGGCAGTATGGAGCTGCTGGTAACCATTATGATGATTGTCAGTGGTTTTATGATTTATGAAAATCTAGACGGCGTTGGCTCTTTCTCTTCTCTCCTACGCATTGTTGATTTGTCGGTTGATATGGTCAATCAAGTCTTGGCTATCCAGCCGATGGACATCAGTGGTCAGGATATTGAGCCTAAGAGCAGCCGGATTGAGCTGAGAGATGTTAGCTTCTCTTATGGAAATAAGAAAATTATTGACCGGGTTTCCCTCACCATTCCAGAAAAAACAACAACTGCTCTGGTCGGACCTTCTGGATCAGGCAAAACAACGCTCTGCAACCTCATTGCCCGCTTCTGGGATGTGGATCAGGGAAGTATTAGTCTAGACGGGCATGATGTTAGAGATTACAGCTATGACAGCCTGATTCGCAATTTCAGCTTTGTCTTCCAAAACGTTTATCTCTTTGAGGATACCATTGCCAATAACATTCGTTTTGGCAAGCCGGAGGCCAGTCAGGAAGAAGTGATAGAGGCTGCCAAGAAAGCGGCCTGTCATGACTTTATCCTCTCGCTGCCTGATGGCTATGATACCAAGATAGGTGAAGGAGGTGCCAGTCTTTCTGGAGGTGAGCGCCAGCGCATTTCCATTGCTCGGGCAATTATCAAGGATGCGCCTATCATCATTCTGGATGAAGCAACAGCCAATGTTGATCCAGAAAACGAAGAAGCCCTCATGCAGGCTATTCAGGCTTTGACTTGCGATAAGACTATCATCATGATTGCCCACCGACTCAAGACAGTTGAGCATGCAGACCAGATTTTGGTGCTGGATCAAGGTCGCATTGTCGAACAAGGCAAACACCAAGACTTACTAGCTAAACAAGGTATCTACAGCAAATTTATCCAAGAAAGAAAAATAGCCGCCAGCTGGCGGATTGAGATGGAGGAGTGATAAACTGAAACAGCAGGCCAACGGCTTGCTGTTTTTCATCTGATAAAAGAATGGTATAATAAAACTATCTTTGTTAATCAAAATAGTAGGGAGTCTCATGTTTAAATCGAAAAAGTGGATTTTTATTCTTTTCATTGTTATTGCCCTTCCGATTCTTATTATAAATCTACCATTTTTGACTAAGCCTCAATATAGTAACGATGGTAAGTTTATTCTTGAACATCAAGATTCTATCAAAAAAGAAATTATCGAAAACTTGGATTTCGAAAAGAAACACATAAAATCGGTGACACTTTTGCCAGGTTCTGCTAGCGGAGAGTATGACAATGGCGGTGACGTGAGTGGGAATTATCATATCTATTTTTCAGCCTATGTCAATGATAATAAAGAACAATCGTTAAGAACTGAATTGTCTTTTCCAGATGCTGGCATTGCACCCTTTACTTTTATCCATCCTAACCCTTATAAAGACAAAAGTCAGGATATGAGTACCTGGTATATGGGCGAGATTGAAATATCGGAAGATTCTTCTTGGGACTGGAAGCGAGAGCAGGATGATGCAAAGGAAGCCTTGTATAATTTTTTGAATGCTCTTGCTGATTCAGGAGAGAATATCGTATATAGAGTTCAAAAAGAAAGGGCGACTCGTTTCTTTAATGAATGGCTGCAAGTACATCAGGAAAATTTCAAATCAGCGATTCAATCAGAACTGTATAGGGAACTTCCAGAACTCGAACAATCATTGGGAAAGATTCAAAGTATTCGTCTGAGTGAACATCAGTCCTATTTTCCATCTTCTTCTAGAGAACTTAGTTTCGATATATCCTTTGAAAAATATCCTGAAGAAATTGCAACCATAAAAGGAGTGGTTCGTTCTCAGAGTGAACAATCTATCTTTCAAGATTCTTCAGCGTCTGCATCTATAAGTTTTGACAATGGACGTTTTGTCATTTATTCTGAATATGATTCAAAACTCTATTCCATTTTTAGTAAGAGTAGACTTGGAAGCAGTGCAGGGGATATATCTTATTACCTTCCAGAGGATCATGGACATAGCATTTTAATTCCGTGAAAATCGAGCAAGCCGTTTGGCTTGCTGTTTTTCATTTATTGGCAGTAATGGTATAATAGTTGATAGTTGTGAGAAGTAGATTAGTGAATTTGGGAGAATGATGAAAAATAGAGTTAGAAATAATAAATGATAGCGATATAATCTATCAACTTGGAAAAAAAGAATAAAATGTTTAATTTTAGATGAAGAGGTACCCCATGAACGAAATCAAATGCCCCAACTGTGGGGAGGTTTTTACAGTCAATGAGAGCCAGTACAGTGAGCTTTTGTCGCAGGTTCGGACAGCAGAGTTTGACAAGGAGATTCATGCTCGGATTGAGCAGGAACTGGCTTTAGCAGAGCAAAAATCCCAGAATGCCCAACAAGCTCTCCTATCTCAGAAAGAACAGGAAATTAGCAATCTTCAAAGTCAAATTGCTCAGTTTGAGACCCAGCAGGAATTGGCAAAGAAAGAGGCGGAGCAGGCAGCTAGTCTTCAATTGCAGGAGAAGGATAAGGAAGTTCAGCAATTGGAAAGTCAACTGACAACTCTGCGCTTGGAGCATGAAAATCAACTGCAAAAGACCTTGTCTGTGCTGGAAAAAGAGCGAGACGAGGTTAAGAATCGGCTAGTTTTGCAAGAAAAGGAAGCAGCTCTGGCTCAGACCTCGCTCAAAGAGCGCTATGAGGTAGAGCTGCGGCAGAAAGATGAGACCATAGAGTTCTACAAGGATTTCAAGGCCAAGCAGTCTACTAAGATGATTGGTGAGAGTCTGGAACAGCACTGTGAGTACGAGTTTAACAAGAACCGTATGGCCATGTTTCCACAAGCGGAGTTTGGCAAGGACAATGATGCCAGAACAGGCAGCAAGGGTGACTATATTTACCGTGAGGTGGATAAAAATGGTGTAGAAATCCTCTCCATCATGTTTGAAATGAAGAATGAAGGTGATGAGACAGCGACCAAGAAGAAAAACGAGCATTTCTTCAAAGAGCTGGATAAGGACCGGCGGGAGAAAGGCTGCGAGTATGCTATTTTGGTGACACTTCTGGAGGCTGACAGCGAGCTCTACAATTCGGGTATTGTCGATGTGTCCTATGCCTATGAGAAGATGTATGTTATCCGGCCTCAGTTCTTTCTGCCCATGATTACCCTCCTACGTAATGCTGCGCTTAACTCGCTCCAGTACAAGCAGGAACTGGCCTTGGTTAGGGAGCAGAACATTGATATTACGCATTTTGAGGAAGATTTGGATGCCTTTAAAGTAGCTTTTGCCAAGAACTATCAGTCTGCTTCGACCAATTTTGGCAAGGCCATCGAGGAGATTGACAAGGCCATCCGCCGTATGGAAGAAATCAAGAAGTTCCTGACAACCTCTGAAAACCAGCTGCGCTTGGCAAACAACAAACTGGACGATGTCTCTGTCAAAAAACTGACACGCAAAAATCCTACCATGAAAGCTAAGTTTGAAGCTTTGAAGGAGTGAGAAAAATGGACTTAACAACCCGTTGGATACAAGCAACCAAATTTGCTGAGATTGATCGAATTATAGAAAGACTGCCACAAGAAGGGAAGGAAACTTTTAATCAGCAATGGCAGGCTGCTTCTTCCGAATTACGTAAAGAAATTTGGATTGAACGAGGCAAACAAGTACTGTTAGCTAATGTAGTTTATTTTTTAGTACTTTGCTATTTAGTCTTTTTTCAAGGGATGTCCTTATCTGTTAAGGATTTACCTTATCTTGGACTAGGTTTGTTAGTTTTTTCAGGGATTGGATTTATGGACGATGAAGAGCCGACTGACTTGGTTATTAAGAAAAAACGTCAGATAGCGGTAACTATTTATAAGCAATATTTTGAAAGAAAAATAGAAAAATGATAGATCAATTGACTGTTCAAGAATATCAGAAAGAAGACGCAGAAGTTCTGCCGCCCCTGTATAAAGTATTGGGCTATTCAGCAGAAAAAGATGAATTGCAAAGGAGACTCAGGGATATTCTTGTTAATCCAGCTTGCGGTTGTTTAGTTGCTGAGAAAGGATCTCAGATTCTTGACTTTATCGGCTATGTTAAGCTTTACTTTTTCGAGTCCACAGGTTTCTACTATCGAATTTTAGCTCTGGCAGTCAGTCGAAATGCCAGGTGGCAAGGAATTGCGACAGCTCTGATGGACAAGGTCAAGAAGATAGCTAGTCAAGACGGCGCCAATGATGAACGGTTGGCTGCGCATGCCCAAAATTATGTCTTTCGTCAGACTAGCCTAGCTTTTGCGAGGAACGTAGAGGAGGATGAGCATGGGAAAGAAAAAAGCTAAGACTAGACCGGAAATATCGAAGGAGCCCGACCTCAGCCCTGCTATGCAGGCCCTTTTAGAAGAGGCTTATACCCTGTTTAAGTGCGAATTGCACTTTCCTCTGACCCTTTGTACCTGCCCTGTCTGCCTCTCTGAGGAGAATCTCAGAGCTTTGCAAACCATTCCTGTCAGGGAACTGAGTGAGGTGTTAATCTATGAATACCTCAACGCGGTGGTTAATAAGAGTGATGACGACTACCAAATCAGGCATTTTCTGCCTCGGATTTTAGAGATGATTGCTCACTACATTGAAATCAGAGTCGATGACTCTCTTAATCTGGATCGGTGTCACTTTGAAAGTTACAGTTGGAAGCCACAGGAGTTAGATTTTATGCGGCGCTTCTCACGTCAGTTTATCCTTGATACTATTAATTTTAGACCCAGTCAAGCTGATGGTGTGGCGGTTTATTTAGTTATGTTTGATCTGGCTGGCCTTGAAACCGACCATCTGCTAGATAAGAGTCTTTGGCTGGAGGAAGCTGATCCCATCAAGGCACTACTTGCTCTGGAGGAGATTTACTACTATTACACAAAGGATTATGCCCACTTTGACTATATTTTTTCGGACAATCCTACCTTTAACCAGCAGATGACAGATTGGCTGAACAGTCGGGAACTGGCTCAAGATTTTTTTCCAATATTGGAAAATGTTCTCCTATCGGAGGAAGAAATAACGACTACTGAGGACTGCCGCCTTGAACAGCTTTATCAGATTTTTGAAAGTCGGATAGAAGTGTGACGGTTTCGTTAAGTTTTTGAAGTCAATCATTAACATCCATATAAATTGATGAATTTTTTGGAGAAAATCAAGAACAGAAAGTGACTGCTGATTCAGGCTCAGACCTTTCAAGAATATGATGCAAGATCAGACAAGGATTTCCAAAAGAGAGTTTTAGTATTTTTAGAAAGTTAATCAATGAACGGAATTATCAACCTAAGAAAAGAAGCGGGCATGACCTCGCATGATGCGGTATTTAAGCTGCGCAAGATTTTAAAAACCAAGAAAATCGGTCATGGGGGTACCTTGGATCCAGATGTGGTAGGAGTGCTTCCAATTGCTGTGGGCAAGGCAACGCGCTTGGTTGAGTTCATGCAGGAGGAAGGCAAGGTCTACGAGGGGGAGATTACGCTAGGATGCTCAACAACGACAGAAGATGCCAGCGGAGACATCCTAGAGCGGACGCCAGTGACGGAGCTTTTAGAAGAAGCTCTCATTGATGAAGCGATGGAGTCCATGACTGGTGAGATTCGCCAGATTCCGCCCATGTACTCTGCAGTCAAGGTAAATGGCCGCAAGCTTTATGAGTATGCAAGAGCGGGTCAAGAAGTTGAGCGGCCAGAGCGGCAGGTGACCATCTATAGTTTCGAGCGCACCAGTCCGATTTCCTACGAAGATGAGGAAGCCCGCTTTCGCTTTCGAGTGAAGTGCAGCAAGGGGACCTATGTCCGAACCCTGTCTGTTGATTTGGGAGCAAAGCTTGGCTTTGCCAGTCACATGTCCCAGCTGACACGTACTTCCTCTGCAGGTATGAGCTTAGATGATGCCTTGACCCTGGATGAAATAGAAGAGCGAGTAGCAGTAGATGATTTCTCCTTCCTCCAACCACTCGAATTGGGAATCGGAGAATTAGTGAGAGTTGAGCTCTCAGACGAGCAGGTTGAGGACGTGAGAAACGGCCGTTTTATAAGCTTGATGTCAGATGAAGCTGAGCTAGCTGGCTTTTATAAAGAGAAGTTAGTAGCCATTTTGGAAAATCGGGAAGCCGCCTACAAGCCTCGCAAGGTCTTCCTTTAATATCCGCAGTAGAATTGTCAAAAGATTGTTACTCTTTTGTAATATGAAATGTGCGCTTGCATGTTATAATGATTTCATTAAACCTCACAAAAGGACAGCAACTGCACAACTGCTGTCCTTTTGTTTTACATTTTTCAGCTTTTGACAAACGTCCTGCATTAGAACGGTAAAAATCTTTTTGAATATTTTGCGGTTTCGAGCGGAACGGATATTGTAAAAATAGCAAATGCGTAGTAAAATAGAGGAATGATGATAACCAAGAGAATTATAGATGAAAAAGGGATTGATCAGACAGAAGACACGGTCCTTGTTCTAGGCTATTTTGATGGGCTGCATAAGGGCCATCAGGCACTCTTTGAGAAAGCGAGAGAGATTGCTGTGGAGCAAGGTCTAAAGATTGCAGTGATGACTTTTCCGGAGTCGCCTAAGCTAGCCTTTGTACGCTACCAGCCTGAGCTCATGCTGCATCTGGCTAGTCCTGAAGACCGGATGGCGCAGCTGGAAAGTCTGGGTGTTGACTATCTTTACCTGATTGATTTTACTAGCCATTTTGCGGGCAATACAGCTCGGGACTTTTTTGAGAAGTACGTATCTCGTTTGCGCGCCAAGGCTGTGGTAGCTGGCTTTGACTATCATTTTGGCTCAGACCGCAAAGAGTCACATGAGCTGAGAGATTATTTTAACGGTAAGATTGTTATCGTTCCTTCGGTTAATCTGGATAATCGGAAAATTTCTTCCACTCGGATTCGGGAGACGATTGCTGTCGGAGATATGCTAAAAACTCAAGAATTGCTAGGCTATCCTCTATCTACGCGTGGTATTGTGGTTCATGGTAATGCCAGAGGACGGACGATTGGCTATCCAACAGCCAATCTAGCTCCCTTGGATCGAGTCCTTCTTCCAGGAGATGGCGTTTATGTCGCGGATGTTGAGCACAATGGTCAGCTCTATCGTGGTATGGCTAGTGTTGGGAAAAATGTAACTTTTGACGGGGATGAACTTCGTTTTGAGGTTAATATCTTTGATTTTTCTCAGGACATCTATGGCGATACCATTCGGATTTTCTGGCTGGATAAGATTCGCGGGATGGTTAAGTTTGATGGTATTGACAGCTTGATTGCTCAGCTGCAGAGCGATGAACAGATTGCTAGAAGTTGGACTGCTTATCGAAATAGTTGAAAATTTATATTTTCATGACATTCGGCAGTAATTTTCAAAAAAATATAGTCAAGCCAAATAAAATTTAGTATAATAGAGGTAGTTATTATACAGAATTAGAAGAGAAACGCATGATTACATTATTTTTATCGCCGAGTTGTACTTCTTGCCGTAAGGCGCGTGCTTGGCTGCTAAATCATGAAGTGCCATTTCAGGAACATAATATCATGACGAGCCCTCTGTCAGCTCCCGAATTGCAACACATTCTTTCTCTGACAGAGAACGGTACAGACGACATTATTTCAACTCGCTCAAAAATTTTTCAGAAATTAGATTTGGATGTGGAGGATTTGTCCATTTCAACCTTGATTCAGTTGATTGAGGAAAATCCTAGTCTTTTGCGACGCCCAATTATTTTAGACGGCAAACGGATGCAAATCGGCTTTAACGAGGATGAAATTCGTGCTTTCTTGCCTCGTAGTTATCGTAAGGAAGAGTTAAGATCCGCAACTATGCGGGCAGATATTCAGTAAAGATGAACAAAAATTATAGTTACCCACTAGATTTATCGTGGAGCACTGAAGAGCTTGCTTCGGTGCTCTCTTTTTTTAATGATGTAGAAGCAGCTTATGAACAGAAAGTCCAAGCAGAAAAGCTCTTGAAGTCCTATGCGTCTTTCAAGCAAGTTGTTCCGAGCAAGGGCGAAGAGAAGCGAATCGGCCGAGAGTTTGAAAACGTCAGCGGTTATTCGCTTTATCGTGCTGTTCAAGAGGCAAAAAGTAAAGGTAAAGGAAGCATTTCTCTTGGAAAATAAATTTCATTTTGCTAAAGAAATCATCTACCAAGCTGGTGCTTTTTTGAAGGAACATCTCTATGATGATTTGGATGTGAGTCAAAAGACCAGTGCTACTGACTTGGTCACCCAGATGGATCAGAAGGTTCAGGATGATTTGGTGGCTAAGATTCTAGCCCGCTATCCCCAGGATGCTATTTTAGCGGAGGAAAATGGACTCCGACATAATATTGCTGATGGCAATGTCTGGGTGATAGATCCGATCGATGGGACCACTAATTTTATCACTCAGAAGGCTGATTTTGCAGTCATGATTGCCTATTTTGAAAAGGGCATTGGTCGATTTGGCTTGATTTATGACGTGACCAGAGATCAGCTCTATCATGGTGGCGGGGACTTTGATGTCTATTGTAACGAACGGAAACTTCCTGCTTTTGAGAACCGGCCTTTTCAAGCTTTTCTCATGGCTTCTAATGCCGGTATGCTGCAAGCCAATGATTGGGGCTTGTCAGACTTGGCTCGGGAGTGTTTAGGGGTTCGGGTTTATGGCAGTGCAGGGATTAGTTTTAGCAAGGTACTGTCTGGTGGCCTCTTGGCTTATTTTTCCTATAACTGGCCTTGGGATTATGCGGCGGCTTCGATTATGGCGGAGAAGTTGGGCTTTGTCGTCCAGACCTTGGATGGCAGTCAGCTAAATTTCCAGACTCGGCAGCCTGTCATGATGGCACCTAAATGCAAACTATCAGCTCTGAAGCCTTATTTAGAAAAGGGGAAGCAGTAAATGGACTTTCCTAAAGGTTTTAAAGAAAAATATGAGCAGATTTTAGGCACAGAAGCGGCAGCCTTTTTTGCGGCCTTTGACGAGGAGCCGATTTCGGCCTTTCGCAGCAATCCTCTAAAAGAAGGCCAGCAGGATTTCTCAGATGCCATTCCTCAGACAGACTGGGGTTTTTATGGCAAGGTGTCTGGTAAGTCTGCTGAGCATGTGACTGGTCTGGTTTATTCGCAGGAGCCAGCAGCTCAAATGGTAGCTCAGATAGCAGCGCCATCTAAGGGGATGAAAGTCCTGGATTTAGCTGCTGCACCAGGTGGCAAATCAACTCATCTCTTGTCTTTTCTGGACAATATAGGCCTGCTGATCTCCAATGAAATTAATAGTAAACGCTCTAAAATCTTAGTGGAGAACATTGAGCGCTTTGGTGCCAGAAATGTGGTGGTTACCAATGAATCTGCTGAGCGGTTGGCTCAGGTTTTCGGGGGCTATTTTGATTTGATTGTGCTAGATGCACCTTGCTCGGGCGAGGGCATGTTTCGTAAGCAACCAGATGCTACCCAGTATTGGACGCCGAATTATCCGGTCCAATGCGCCCAGCTCCAGCGAGAGATTTTAACAGCTGCTATGAGCATGCTTGCCAAGGACGGTCGTCTGGTTTATTCGACCTGTACTTGGGCTTCTGCAGAAAATGAAGACATCGTTGCTTGGCTATTGGAAGAATTTCCACTTGAACTGATCGATATTCCTAAGATAAACGGGATGACTGAAGGAATTGGCTTTCCTGAGACGGCTCGGATGTATCCGCATCGCTTCAAAGGTGAAGGTCAGTTTGCAGCCCACTTTCGTTTTACTGGTGAGAATAATAGTAAGAAGATTAAATCAGCTAAGAATCGCTTGACGAGTGAGCAAAGAAAGCTATGGCAGGACTTTGAGAGCAAGCATCTAAAAACGGTCTTGACTGGAGAACTGCAGACCTTTGGGGACAATCTTTATTTGTTGCCTGCTGGACTGCCAGACTTATCCAAGCTAAAGATTGCTCGTAACGGCCTGCATCTAGGAACGTTTAAGAAGAATCGCTTTGAGCCTAGCTTTGCCCTAGGCTTGGCTATGAAGCCAAGCGAGGTTTTGAAGCAGGTTGAAATCAATGAACAGGACTTCACGAAATATGCAGCAGGCGAGACGATTGAACTGGCAGAACCACAGCCAAACGGTTGGTACCAACTAGTCCTTGGCGGGAATGGCCTGGGCTTTGCAAAAGTCACTGGAAAAACCCTGAAAAATTATTTTCCAAAAGGCCTGAGATTTAGATAAAATATTAGGAAAAGCTGGTATTATATGATATAGTTGAAGATGTGAATGTATTGAAAAAAAGCTTCTTTCTGCTAAGTAAGAAATACTAAAGATACTTCCCATCCTCTTGATTTTATTAAAGGAGAAATCTTTTGAACAAATTGAAAAAATTTGCTTTAGCGCTGACAGCTCTGGGCTTAGGACTCACCTTATCAGCTTGCTCATCTTGGATTGACCGTGGTGAATCCATGACAGCAGTAGGTTCAACTGCCCTGCAGCCCTTAGTTGAAGCGGCAGCTGATGACTTTGGCTCTAACAATATCGGTAAAACGGTCAATGTGCAGGGTGGCGGATCTGGTACAGGTCTTTCTCAAGTGCAGTCAGGAGCTGTTGAAATCGGGAACTCTGATGTTTTTGCTGAAGAGAAGGAAGGGATCAAAGCATCTGACTTGGTGGACCATAAGGTCGCTGTGGCCGGTATTGCTGTGATTGTCAATAAAGAAGTGAACGTGGATAATCTAACGTCCGAACAGCTGCAGAAAATTTTCACTGGTGAAATCACCAACTGGAAAGAACTGGGCGGTAAGGACTTGGAGATTTCGATTATCAATCGTGCGGCTAGCTCTGGGTCCCGCGCAACCTTTGACAGTGTGATCATGGATGGGAAGTCTGCTGTGCAGAGCCAGGAGCAGGATTCCAACGGTATGGTCAAAAATATCGTTTCGCAAACTCCTGGTGCGATTTCTTACCTAGCCTTTGCCTATGTTGACGAGTCTGTAAAAACCTTGAAACTCAACAACTACGAACCAACAGCAGAAAATGTTGCTACCAATAACTGGTCGCTCTGGTCTTATGAGCATATGTATACACTGGGCAAGCCGACTGGTTTGGCCGCTGAGTTTCTGGAATACATGCTGTCAGACGATGTTCAAAAAGGTGTTGTTACCAGCATGGGCTATATCTCAATCAATGATATGAAAGTCAGCAAGGACGCTGATGGAAATGTCACAGCAATAGAAGGAGATTCAAAATGAAAAATGAGGAATTAACCAAAAAGTTGTTATCGCCTTCTAAAAATTCTCGCTTGGAGAAGTTTGGCCGCTATCTGACTTTTGCCTGTTTGTCACTGATTGTTGTGATTGTGGCTATGATTCTAATTTTCGTTGCTCAGAAAGGTCTATCTACTTTCTTTGTCAACGGCGTTAATGTTTTTGATTTTCTTTTTGGTGGTGTCTGGAATCCTTCTGGTAAGGAATTCGGTGCCCTGCCAATGATTTTAGGTTCCTTTATCGTTACCATTCTGTCAGCCCTGATAGCAACTCCCTTTGCGATTGGTGCAGCTGTCTTTATGACAGAGGTTTCTCCAAAAGGAGCAAAGATACTGCAACCGGCGATTGAACTTTTAGTTGGTATTCCGTCTGTTGTTTATGGATTTATCGGTCTGCAAATTGTGGTTCCTTTTGTCCGTACAGTCTTTGGCGGGACTGGTTTTGGGATTTTGTCTGGTATTTTTGTGCTCTTTGTCATGATTTTGCCAACAGTAACCTTTATGACGACGGACAGTCTGCGTGCTGTGCCGCGCCACTACCGTGAAGCAAGTCTGGCTATGGGAGCTACGCGCTGGCAGACCATTTGGCGGGTAACACTCAAGGCAGCTCGTTCAGGTATTTTTACAGCTGTGGTCTTTGGAATGGCGCGTGCCTTTGGTGAAGCCCTAGCTATCCAGATGGTTGTGGGTAACTCTGCGGTGATTCCAACCTCTCTGACAACACCAGCAGCTACACTGACCTCTGTCTTGACCATGGGAATCGGAAATACCGTTATGGGAACAGTGGACAATAACGTTCTCTGGTCTCTGGCTCTGGTGCTCTTGATGATGAGCTTAGCCTTTAACAGTGTGATTAAACTAATTACAAAAGAAAGAGGTAAGAAAAACTATGCACGCTAAGAAATTAGATAAATTGGCGACTGGTGTTCTCTACACAATAGCGAGTATCATTGTTGCCATCCTTGCCTCTCTCATACTCTATATCTTAGTTAGAGGTCTGCCGCATGTTTCCTGGTCTTTCTTGACAGGAAAATCCTCTTCTTACCAAGCTGGCGGTGGTATTGGCATTCAGCTTTATAATTCTTTCTTCCTGCTTGTAATTACTCTGATTATCTCTGTGCCTCTTTCTATGGGGGCTGGGGTTTATTTGTCAGAATATGCTAAGAAAGGTCCAGTGACCAACTTTGTCCGCACCTGTATTGAAATTCTGTCTTCACTGCCTTCGGTAGTAGTTGGGCTCTTTGGGTATTTGATCTTTGTTGTCCAGTTTGAGTATGGTTTTTCTATCATCTCTGGTGCCTTGGCTCTGACAGTCTTTAATCTGCCTCAGATGACGCGGAACGTCGAAGATAGTCTTCGCCATGTCCATCACACCCAGCGTGAAGCTGGTTTGGCCTTGGGAATTTCCCGCTGGGAAACGGTCCTGCATGTGGTCATCCCGGAAGCTTTACCTAGTATTGTGACAGGGATTGTCTTGGCTTCTGGACGTATTTTCGGGGAAGCTGCAGCCTTGATTTATACAGCAGGTCAATCAGCTCCGGCTCTTGACTGGTCCAACTGGAATATTTTCAGCGTTACCAGCCCTATCTCTATCTTCCGTCAGGCTGAAACCTTGGCTGTCCATATCTGGAAGGTCAACAGCGAGGGTACAATTCCTGATGGAACGGCTGTTTCTGCAGGTTCAGCAGCGGTTCTCCTGATCTTCATTTTGATTTTCAATCTGGGAGCTCGCAAACTGGGCAGCTATCTGCATAAGAAATTAACCTCTGCTTAAAGGAGAAGAAATGACAGAATATAATTGGAATGAAAAACATATCATTACTTTTCCTGAAGAAAAGGTAGCCCTGTCAACCAAGGATTTGCATGTTTACTATGGTAAAAAGGAATCCATCAAGGGCATTGATATGCAGTTTGAAAAAAATAAAATCACTGCTTTGATTGGCCCGTCTGGATCAGGTAAATCTACCTATCTTCGCAGCCTCAACCGCATGAACGATACCATTGATATTGCAAATGTGACTGGGGAGATTCTCTATGAGGGGATTGATGTCAACCGGCCTGAAATCAATGTTTATGAAATGCGCAAGCATATCGGCATGGTTTTCCAGAGACCAAATCCTTTTGCCAAGTCTATCTATCGAAATATTACCTTTGCTCATGAACGGGCTGGTGTCAGAGATAGAAAGGTTCTGGATGAGATTGTGGAGACTTCGCTCAAGCAAGCGGCGCTTTGGGACCAAGTCAAAGATGACTTGCACAAATCAGCCCTAACCCTCTCTGGCGGTCAGCAGCAGCGGCTCTGCATTGCCCGTGCTATCTCGGTCAAGCCAAACATTCTGCTCATGGATGAGCCAGCGTCAGCCTTGGACCCGATTGCGACCATGCAGCTGGAAGAAACCATGTTCGAACTTAAGAACAACTATACCATTATCATTGTGACCCACAATATGCAGCAGGCTGCCCGTGCTAGTGACTACACTGGATTCTTCTATCTGGGCGACTTGATTGAGTATGATAAGACGGCTAATATTTTCCAAAATGCCAAGCATCAGTCCACTAATGACTATGTTTCAGGCCACTTTGGTTAAGCAGCTGTCCGTATTCATCACGGTTCAACAAGCTTAGTCTTTGGTTGAATGTAAAATAAAATGAAGGAAAAACGTATGACAGAACCTATTTTGCAAGTCAAGGACTTGTCGGTTTATTATAATAAAAAGAAAGCCCTTAATAGCGTTTCACTTGATTTCATGCCAAATGAGATTACGGCTTTGATTGGCCCGTCAGGCTCAGGTAAGTCAACCTTGCTCAAGGCCATCAACCGAATGGGCGACCTGAATCCAGAAGTAACGACTACAGGAACGGTCATTTATAACAGTCACAATATCTATGGTCCGAGGACAGATACGGTAGAGCTTCGCAAGGAAATCGGAATGGTCTTCCAACAGCCTAATCCTTTCCCTATGACTATCTATGAAAATGTAGTTTATGGACTTCGGATTAATGGTGTCAAGGACAAGGCTGTTTTGGACGAAGCAGTAGAACGCTCCCTGATTGGAGCTTCTATCTGGGATGAGGTCAAGGACCGGCTGCATGATTCTGCAATTGGTCTTTCCGGTGGTCAGCAGCAACGGGTTTGTGTGGCTCGCGTGCTAGCTACTAGTCCTAAGATTATTCTCTTGGACGAGCCTACTTCCGCCTTGGACCCAATCTCTGCTGGGAAAATCGAGGAAACCCTCTACAGCCTGAAAGACAAATATACCATGCTTTTGGTCACTCGCTCCATGCAGCAGGCGTCTCGGATTTCTGAAAAGACCGGCTTCTTCCTTGGTGGAGACTTGATTGAATTTAATGAAACCAAGAAGATGTTCCTCAATCCAGCCCATAAAGAGACCGAAGATTACATTACTGGTAAATTCGGATAACAGAAAGGAATCTTATGCTTAGAGTACAATTTGAAGAAGATTTAGAAAAACTTCATAATCAATTCTACGCGATGGGAAACGAAGTCCTATCGCAGATTAACCGGACAGTGCGTGCCTTTGTCACACATGACCGTGAACTGGCTCGTCAGGTCATTGAAGACGATGCTGAAGTCAATGACTACGAAGTGAAACTGGAGAAAAAATCTCTGGAAATCATCGCCCTGCAACAGCCTGTTTCTCAGGACTTGCGGACCGTTATCACCGTGCTAAAGGCCAGCAGTGACTTGGAACGGATGGGTGACCATGCCGTATCTATCGCCAAAGCTACTGTTCGGATGAAGGGAGAAGTTCGCATCGAGTCTGTAGAAGATGCCATCAGCAAGATGGGGCGCGATGTTAAGAATTTCGTTGAAGAAACTCTGAACGTCTACCTCAATGGAAATGTAGACCAAGCTTATGCTGTAGCAGCTATGGATGAGAAAATCAACCAATACTTTGATGATATTCGCGATCTTGCTACTGAGGAAATCAAACAAAATCCAGAGCTGATTGTGACTGGCCGCGACTACTTCCAAGTTATCTCTTACTTGGAACGAATCGGCGACTATGCCAAGAATATCTGTGAATGGGTTGTTTACTTTGAAACAGGTAAAATTATTGAGTTGTGATGATAAATGAAGACAGGTTATTCCCCTGTCTTTTTGTTTACATTTATTCTGCACTGAAATCCTTTAAATATGATACAATAATAACAGATTATAAGTGGACAAGAATGGCAGAGTAATCTTGCTACGTTGTTCGCTAGATGAGGAGAAGCTGATGCAAGCAGTTAAACATTTTATTGAAACTTTTGTTCCTGAGCACTATGATCTCTTTTTGGATCTGAATCGTGCCGACAAGACTTTTTCAGGCAAGGTGACCATTACTGGGGAAGCTAAGACGAGTAAGGTTTCCTTACATCAAAAAGATTTGACAGTTGAAGCTGTAGAGGTAGCTGGCCAAGCTCGTCCTTTCACTCTTGATAAGGACAATGAAGCTCTTTATATCGAGCTGGAAGCGGCCGGGCCTGTAGTGGTGACAATAACTTATACTGGTAAGATTACGGACAATATGACGGGGATTTACCCATCTTACTACACGGTTGATGGTGTGAAAAAAGAGATTATCTCTACGCAGTTTGAGAGTCACTTTGCCCGCGAAGCCTTTCCGAGTGTGGATGAGCCAGAGGCTAAGGCAACTTTTGATTTGGCTTTGAAATTTGACCAAGCAGAGGGTGAGTTGGCTCTGTCTAATATGCCGGAAATTGATGTTGAAAACCGCAAAGCGACTGGCGTTTGGAAGTTTGAAACGACTCCACGTATGTCTTCCTATCTCTTGGCTTTTGCTGCAGGTGATATGCAAGGAATTACTGCTAAAACTAAGAATGGAACTTTGGTAGGAGTTTATGCGACCAAGGCCCACCCAATCAGCAATCTAGAGTTTGCTTTGGACATTGCGGTTCGCTGTATTGAATTTTACGAAGAATATTATGGAGTCAAGTATCCTATTCCTCAATCCCTTCATGTGGCTCTGCCAGACTTTTCTGCTGGGGCTATGGAAAATTGGGGCTTGGTGACCTATCGGGAAATCTATTTGTTGGTGGATGAAAATTCAACAGCTCTAAGCCGTCAGACAGTTGCCTTGGTTGTTGCACACGAATTAGCCCACCAATGGTTCGGAAATCTAGTGACCATGAAGTGGTGGGATGACCTTTGGCTCAATGAAAGTTTTGCTAATATGATGGAGTATGTCTCAGTTGATGCGATTGAGCCTAGCTGGAAGATTTTTGAAGATTTCCAGACCAGTGGGGCTCCTTATGCCCTCAAGCGTGACGCGACAGATGGCGTCCAGTCAGTCCATGTAGAGGTCAAACACCCTGATGAAATCAATACTCTTTTTGATGGAGCGATCGTCTATGCCAAGGGTAGCCGTCTTATGCACATGCTACGCCGTTGGTTGGGAGATGATGCCTTCCGTAAGGGGCTAGGCGCCTATTTTGAGAAGCATCAGTATGGCAATACCATCGGTCGTGACCTCTGGGACGATCTTTCTCAAGCTTCTGGCCGTGATGTAGCTGCCTTTATGGATGCTTGGCTGGAGCAGCCGGGGTATCCAGTTGTCACTGCTAAGGTTGAAAATGACTGCTTGATTTTGACCCAGAAGCAGTTCTTCATTGGGGAGCACGAAGACAAAGGTCGCCTCTGGCCAGTACCGCTCAATAGCCATTGGCAAGGACTGCCTGATACTCTGACGACAGAAAGACTGGAAATTCCTAATTATGCAGCCTTGGCAGCGCAAAATGAAGGAGCCCTGCGCCTTAATACAGAAAACACTGCCCACTATATTACAGATTATCAGGGTGAGTTGCTGGATGCTCTTCTGAATAATCTCAGCTCTTTAGACAATATCAGTAAACTGCAAATCGTGCAGGAGCGCCGACTTCTAGCAGAGTCAGGTAAGATTTCCTATGCGGACCTGCTGCCAGTTATCAGCAAGCTAGCAAACGAAACTTCTTATATGGTGGTTTCAGCTGTTTCCCAAGTGCTGGAAGGGTTGAATCGCTTTGTTGATGAAGGCAGTCAGACTGAAGAAGATTACAAAGCCCTGCTGAAAATTCTCAGTCAAAGTAATTTCGACCGTCTTGGTTTTGAAAAACAGGAAGGCGAAAGTGATGAGGATGAGATGGTTCGTCAGCTGATTGTGGGTAATATGATTAAGGCGGACGATGAGACAGCTAAAGCTCAAGCAAGTCAGATTTTTGATAGCTATCGTGATAATTTGGAAAAACTCCCTGCCGCTATTCGCCTGCAGGTATTGGTCAACCAAATCAAGCATCATGAAAGCAAGGAGCTGACCAAGCTTTATCTGGACCTCTATGTCGCTTCAAATGATGGAAGCTTCAAAAATGCTCTTTCTACAGCCCTTTCTTATACGAAGAACAAGGAAACCTTGGATGAACTTTTAGCGACTTGGAAAGATAAATTTACTGTGAAACCGCAGGATTTGTCAGCTTGGTATGCCCGTTTCCTCAGCCGTGATTTTACTCAAGAAGCAGTATGGTCTTGGGCGCGTGAGAATTGGGACTGGATCAAGGCAGCGCTAGGTGGTGATATGAGCTTTGATAGCTTTGTCATTAGCCCAGCAGTGGTCTTCAAGACAGAGAAGAGATTGGCAGAGTACAAAGCCTTCTTTGAGCCACAGTTGGATGATATGGCGATTAGCCGAAACATCAGCATGGGAATCAAGGAAATCGCTGCGCGTGTTGAACTAGTGAAGCGCGAGAAAGAAGCAGTGGAAAAAGCAATTCGAGCTGCGATTTGATCGATTTAATTAAATTGACAAGAAAGTCTGAGATATTATCTATCTCAGGCTTTTTCTTTATCATTTTGAGTATTTAAACATTGCTTATTTGCCTTTGCTCTGATAAAATATAACAATATGGACAATAAACAGGTAACTGTTTAAAGGAGAAATGGAGTTTATAATGGAAAAGAAAATAGTCTATGGCTTCCGCAAGAGCCGCCTTTCTAAGGGTTTGTGCGGAGCTGTTTTGGGTGCAGCTTTGTTGCTAGCTGCTGGGTCGGTTCAGGCTGAGGAAAAGGCAGCAGAAGCAGCAGATCAGTCTTCCCTTTCTGAAGCTGCACTTTCACCAACCGAAGCACCCCAGCCGACTGCTGCCCCTGTTCAGTCAGAGTCTGTAAATCAAGGCAAGCTTCCCTTGGAGGTTTCCCATGCGGAAATGGACCAAGCTTTGGTAGAGGCTGAGAAAGCAGGTATCCAGCTAAAGCAGGAATCGACTGTTGATTTAGGAACAGCTAGAAATCCAGAAGAAGCTGCTAGTAAACGTGAGACAGCGCTAGCAGATTATGCGACCCAAGTCAAGGAAATACGTGAAACCACAGCAGCTTATCAGGAGCAACTGAAGACTTATGAGAAAGAACTCAGTCAGAAAGAGTCTGCCAATCAAGCCTTGAAAGATCAATATGACAAGGCTCTGGCTTCCTATGCACAAGAGTCCAACCGTATTCAAGCTGAAAATGCTCAGCTAGAGGCGGAATATGAACAGAAGCGGACGGCTTATCAAGCAGAATTGACCCGTATAGTAAAAATCAATCAAGAGAAAGAAGCCTCCTATCAAGCAGCTTTAGCAGCCTATCAAGAGGAGCGTTCACGGATTTTGCAAGAAAATGCTCAAGCGAAAGCAGACTACCAAACTGCTATGGAGAGCTATACTACAGAGCTGAAAGCTACTCAGGAGAAGAATGCTCAAGTAAAGCGTCGCTATGATGAAAAGCTTGCTCAGGTCTCAGCTCACAACAAAGCTGCCCAAGCTGAAAATGCAGCCATTGCAGAACGAAATCAGGCAGCTGAAAAGGCCTATCAGGAAGCAGTCAAGCAGTATGAAGCTGAAGTATCCAGACTGACTCAGGTTAAGGCAGAAAAAGAAGCTGTTTATCAAGCTGCCTTGGCTGACTATGAGAAAGAATTGGCTCGGGTTCAGAAAGAAAATGCTGAGCTAGAGCAGCAGTATCAGTCAGAATTGACGGCTTACCAACAGGAAGTAGAACGCATTCAAAGAGACAATCAAGCAGCTCAACAATCTTATGAGACAGCCTTGGCTAAAATCCAAGAGCAGAACAAAGAGATTGAGACCCAAAATCTAGCTGTTCAGAAGAAAAATGCAGCCTTAAAGGAGCAGTATCAGGCTGATTTAGCTGCTTATCAAGAACGATTGGCTGAGATTCGACAAAAAAATCAAGCTGCCGAGAAAGACTATGAGAATAAATTAGCTGCTTATCAAAAGAATCGCTCTGAAATCCAAGCTGCTAATGATGCCAAAGAAAGAGATTATCAAGTGGCTTTGACTGCTTATCAAGCTGAACTTGAGCGTATTCAAGCTGAAAATAAGAAGCGGCAAACTGCCTATGAGACTGAAAAAGCAGAAGTAACAGCCCGTAATGCTGCCATTGAAGCTGAAAACGCCCAGCTTCGTCAGCAAAATCAGGAAAAACAAGAGCTTTATAAAAATCAATTAGCCCAATATGAGCAGGATGTGGCTCGAATCACCGAAAGCAACCAGAAAAATCAAGAAGCATATGAGAAAGCCTTGTTTACCTACCAAGAAGAAACTGCTCGGATCGAGACGGAAAACAATAATAAATTAGCTGCTTATCAGGCAGAATTAGCGGACTACCAAGAAAATCTTGCAAGAATTGAAGCAGAAAATCAAAGAATAAAAGAAGACTATGAGGTAAACCTTGCGGCTATTTCAGCGCAGAACGCAGTGATTGAGCAGGAAAATGCAAGCATTAAGGAAAAAAATGCCCGCTTGAAAGCTTACTATGATAAGCTCTTAGAAGAATATAAGAAGGCAAAAGCTGCCTATGATACTGCCAAAACTAAGTATGATGCAGCTCTTGTGACTTTTGAGAGAGAGTTGCAGGAAGCTGAAGCTAAGAAAAATGAAGAAGGCTATCTCAGTAAGGTTGAAAGCCAGCCATTTGTTTTTAAATCTGAGCCCCAGGCCGTCTTGACACTTGATCCCTCTATTAGAACCTATACCAATGATGAGCTGACTGATGAGGTTCGTTCTTGGGGAATGGACAAACAAGGAATAACTGATTTGACCAGTGTTTTAAAAGGGAAAGAACATCAGACTAAAGTCGTTTTGCAAAAAGATGTGCCTCTGGTAGCTACTTATACCAATATCAAAAATTCCAGTATTCAAGGCAAGAAAATCGCTAAAGTTGTTTACACTTATACTCTTAAAGAATCAACGAAGAGCCAGGATAAGCTGCCAGTTTTCTTGGTTAAGGATCCGACTTTGACTGTGTGGACCTTGGATTTTCATGGCCAATCTCGAGTCAATGTCCAAGCGGAGTTTTTCGATGAGGCAGGAGAAAAGCTTGATATGACAGATTCGCTTGTCAGCTTCTCATCTTTAAATACGAATAAAGCTGCGATTGAGTACATCAAGAATTTTAATGGTGAATATGTTCCTATCACAGGATCAGCTATTAACATTCACCCAGATACCAGTGTTCATGCCGATATTTCTATTAACCATGAGAAGGAAGGCTCTCGCTTTGAGTATAATAAGTGGGATACACCTACTAGTCCTTATAACTGGTATGGCGCTATTGTCGGTAAGGCACAGGGCGATGTCATTTCCTTTGATATTGGTTCACGAAATCGGGGTTCTGCTTGGTTTGTATTTAACTCAGATATTAAAGCTAAAGGTGTCCCAATGAAGCCTGTCGCTCCGACTGAGATCGCTCAACCACAAGAGCCAACCTATGAAGAGCTCAAGGCACTGCAGCCTCTTCCAATTCAGCTGGTTTATCAATCTTTGCCAGAAGAGCCAGCTCAGCCAGCCTATCAAGAACTTCCTAGCCAGCCGACAGAAACTCAGCCTCTTGCTCTTCCAAGTCGGCCTGAGGAACTAGTAGCTCTACCGGAAAGAGATTTGGAAGTTTTACCGCAAGAGCCGACTTATAAGGCTGAGCCGCTTCAACCGCAGGCGCCAGCTTATCAGGAGGTGCCAGAAGAACCTAGCTCCCCTCCTCTATTGATAGAGCCGGCTGTAGTTGAAGAGCCAACTTATGAGGAGGAGCTGCCCTTGCTGAGCCTTCCGCAAACTCCGGTTGAAGAAGCGCTGCCACAGGAACCTCAACGACCTTCTTATTTGAAGGAACCAGAAAAACCTCAAAAAGATCCTGAAGTAAACACTGGTGAGGCTCCGAAACCGCCTGTTTATGAAGAAGAAATTGCTTTAGAGGACCTGCCTCAGGAGCCAAGCTATCTGCAGGAACCACAGCTCCCTAAAGAACCAGTTCTTCAGCCTGAGCCCCAGTCACCTGTCAGAGAAAGTGACTTGCCTTTGATGGAGGAGCCTGACAAGCCGAATTATAAAGAGCTTCCTCAAAAGCCGGCTGAACCTAGCTATCAAGCTTTGCCAAGCCGTCCGCAAGCACCGACTCAAACTTATCATTATAACCAGCTCTTTATCCAGTTAAAAGTCAGAGAAGAGTTGGAGGATGAGTCCAAGAAGAATATTCATCAACAAGAGGTTAGCCAGGGAAGTTTTGCTGTCCTTAATCTGGTAACGGATGCTTTGCCTGCTTATCGCCAGCCAATTCATTCTTTCGTATTGGAGGATCGCCTGCCAGAAGGTTTTGAATTGGATCTAGAAGCGACTAGAGCGAAAAGTCCTGGTTACGAGGTTTCTTATGACCCGAGCACCAGAGTCTTGACTTTTGTTGCTGCACCAGGTTTGCTTGAACGCTACAATGCTGATTTGAATACTGCTACCGAAACGCTAGCTCCAGCAGCAGTTGGTCGACTCTTGTATCCAGGCAGAACCTATACCAATCATTTCAGCTTGCTGATTAATAATCAATACCGGATAGCATCCAATCAGGTTAGTGTTTCGACACCTCCTGCAGAAATTACTGTTCAAACAGCGCAAAAATTTGAGCTTCTTTCAAACCGAACTTGGCAGCATCAAAGATTTGCAAGTAAGCAAACAAGCAACTTGCAGCTATCTGTCAGCTACCAAACCAAAGAGAGAGCTTCTCAAGGGCAACTGCCTAAAACTGGAAGCAATTCGAGTGCTCTTCTCACTTATCTTGGATTTGCGACCTTGCTAGCGTCAGCTGGCTTCCGTCTTTCTAAGAAAAAGTCATAAAAAGATAAGCAGCTCCTGCATCCAGAGCTTTTGAACATGATAAATCAAGACTGAGACAATTTCGCCCCAGTCTTTTTTGCTGCGGATTTTTTGAGCAAATGGTCGATAGATGTATCAAGTGTTTTAGATAGGCAAGTATTTTAAGATGAACGTAAATCGTGTTATAATAGCCATGTCAAAGAATTTTTACTTACAATAATCACTAATGTTAAAGAATTTCATCTAGCCAAACAACTAAAAAATAAGTATGATGAGGAGGAAAAGATAATGTTAGGAAAACAATTGAAATTTATACGGGAGCAAAAAGGCTATAGTCAAGCTCAGATTGCAGAATCACTAGGAACGACTCGGCAGACCATCTCGAATTGGGAAAATGATAAGACGATTCTAGATAGTGCAAGTCTTATTCGTCTAGCCGATTTTTACCAGATTTCATTAGATGAGTTATGCGGTCGAAAAACTTTATCTATCTCCAAAGATTCGAGCATAAAATCAATGATTTTGACAAATGCCTGTACACTTTGGACTTGCTTTGTTTCATCTCTCGGATAATTCTATTGATTTTCCTGCTAACTTTTTAGTTATTTAGAATATTAGGAGGAAAACAATGTTTTACTATTTTTATTTATCTCTCGCAATTCTATTTGAAATTGCCGCCACAAGTCTTTTAAAACTATCTCAAGGTTTTTCAAAACTATTTTTCGGTTGCCTTGCTTTGGTGTTTTATGGCTTGTGCTTTTTCTTTTTATCTCTATCTTTAAAGGGCATTCAGTTAAATCTAGCTTACGCTATTTGGTCTGGAATAGGTCTAGTAGGGACAACGATATTATCTATTCTGCTTTGGCACGAAAAAGTAACAGCTGTAAGTCTTTTTGGGATAACTCTGGTTATTGTCGGACTTGTTTTATTGAATTTATCACAAAAGGCTCACTAGAGAATGGAGAATTATATGTTTGATAATTATTTTAAAAATAAAAAGGTTGTAATCATTGGTGCAAGTGGTAGTTTGGGAAGAGTCTATACACGAGCTTTTCATCAAGCAGGTGCTAGGTTATATCTCTTAGGAAGAGATATAGAGAAGTTAAAGATATTTGTGCAAGAATTTTCGTCTTTTATTCCAATAAGCTCAGTGGATATAACAAGTGAAGAGTCTCTAAAAAATGTAGTATCAGAGATACAAGAGTGGTCGGAATGTATAGATATTGTTATCAATGCAACTGGTTTTGATGTAAGAAAGTCTTTGTCAGCGCATTCCCTTGAGGACATAGAGCAGACACTGTTAATCAATTTATCTGGCGCCATTCTTATTAGCAAGATTTTTCTGCCCTTATTAGCAAATGAAAAAGGTGCTACAATTGTGCATTCTGGCGGTTTTGCAGATGGGCGGCTCGCTTTCCCTTACTATAGCGTAGATGTGGCTAGTCGTGCAGGGATTTTTTCTTTTATTGAATCAATGAATCGCGAATTAAAGCAGGAGCAGAAAAAGGTGTATTTAACCTATTTTTGTCCCAATGCTACGGACACGCCCTCAGAAAAACCTTACCATCCTGTTTGGGAAGAGATGGGAATTAAGATTTCAACTACAGACGAAGTTTGTCTGGCTTTACTAAAAGGTATTAAGTCTCATCAAAGAGTCATTCTAATGGGGCGAGGAGCATCTTTGTTTGCTAAACTCAATCTTCTGTCTTCAAGATTAACCGATTTTCTTTTATTAGATAAATATAGCCGTATATTGAAAAAGCACTTTGCATAATCCATTTTCCTTATCTTTTCAGCCTTTTTTAAGAAAAAATTCAGTCCTGTTTAAGTAAAAAACTATATGATAATGCTATTCTAGTGAAAGGATGTGTATGGGATGACTTGTAAGCTGCATTAGCTTCTTGCTTGATAGAATGAGTCAGAAAAAATTTTAAAAAAAGAAGGTGATAGATTAAATGGATATGGAAAAAATGATTGTTGTAGAAAAAAGTACTAAATGGTGGCTGACGGTTGCAACGGGTAGTGCTCTAGCAGTCGGACTTCTGGGCGGTTATGGTCTTGCGACAGCTATTCACGGTACAAACAGTCAGCAATCAGCTATTCAACAGTCAGCTACTATACCAGAAGCACCAAAGCAGGGGCAGAATGGTCAGAATGCAGGAAATGGAATGCCACCACAGCCAGGTCAGAATGGTCAAAATGGTGGACCAGATAATGGCATGCCACCACAGGATGGTGGTCCAGTACAGAACGGTCAAGACCAAGGAATGCCGCCTCAAGACGGTCAGCAGTCTGGCAAGGACAAGAGCAGGGATTCTTCTGCTCAGCAAAATGACAACGGGAAGAAAAATAAGAAAAAGTCTTCAACGAACACAAATGAACAATCGGACAAGAACAATAATAAGTCGACAAAAGAAAATAAAACGTCGCAGTCGTAGAAAAAACTTACTGATTTTGACCCAAGTCATGATATAATAAGAATAGCAAATAAAACAAAAACCAAAAGACATAATCTTGGTAAGTTTTATTGGAGGAAAGAAAGATGATTAAAATTCTATTGGTAGAAGATGACCTTGGACTGTCAAACTCAGTTTTTGATTTTTTAGATGATTTTGCAGATGTAATGCAGGTTTTTGATGGCGAAGAAGGCCTATATGAAGCAGAGAGCGGTGTTTATGACCTTATCTTGCTGGATCTCATGCTTCCTGAAAAGGATGGTTTTCAAGTGCTGAAAGATCTTCGGGCAAAAGGAGTCACAACCCCTGTTCTCATCATGACAGCTAAGGAAAGCTTGGATGACAAAGGACATGGCTTTGAGCTCGGCGCTGATGACTATCTGACCAAACCTTTCTATTTGGAAGAACTGAAAATGCGGATCCAAGCGCTCTTGAAACGTGCTGGTAAATTCAACGAGAATACTCTTTCTTATGGTGATGTGACTGTCAATTTATCTACAAATTCAACCACGAAGGCAGGTAAAGACGTAGAGTTGCTTGGTAAAGAGTTCGACCTCTTGGTTTATTTCCTGCAAAATCAAAATGTAATCTTGCCTAAGACCCAAATTTTTGACCGTCTGTGGGGCTTTGACAGTGATACCACTGTTTCCGTTGTTGAAGTGTACGTTTCCAAGATTCGTAAAAAACTGAAAGGAACGGCATTTGCGAAAAACCTACATACTCTTCGTAGTGTCGGCTACATTTTAAAAGATGCTGAATAAAATCAAGAAGACCTTTTATGCGGATGATTTCTCTTATTTCATTCGCTATTTTGGGCTGTTTACATTAATCTTCTCAGCCATGACCTTGATTATCATTCAGGTCATGCGCTCCAGCCTTTATACGTCTGTTGATGAAAATCTGAAAAACCTGAGTAATGATCCTAGTTCGGTAGCAGATTTGGCCTATCGGACGACAGGTCAGCAGTCTGATCCGAGCAATAAGGTCAACACTAAAAGTCCCAAAAACAATAAAGAGCCAGATGGCGATTCAGATGAAGAGCCTAAGCCTAACAATCTAACTACGCCAAATGTGAGCTCTAATACTTTTGCCCTGCTTTTGGATGATGATTATAAAAATATTTCCACCAGCAAGAGCGATGGTTTTCTGGACTTTAATTCATTAGAGTTTAACAAGTCCTATCTGAATCAAATCAAGGAAATTGTGATTGGCAACAGCTTTGGTCAGACAGAAAGCTATCGGGCTTATCTCTTTGATATTGATCCTAAAAATGAGTATCCTGATATCAAGTATGCTGTGGTCATGACTAGTATCAGCCAGCTGGAGCAAACCTGCAGCAAGCATGAGCAGTTGATTGCCATGGTCATGGTCAGCTTTTGGGGAATTTCCCTGATTGCTAGTATTTATCTGGCTCGGATGAGTGTTAAGCCTCTGCTGGAAAGTATCCAGAAGCAGAAGGCTTTCGTGGAAAATGCCAGTCACGAACTACGGACTCCTCTGGCAGTATTGCAGAGCCGCTTAGAGACGCTCTTTCGTAAGCCTGAAGCTACAATTATGCAGAGCAGTGAAAATATCGCTTCTAGCTTGGATGAAGTGCGCAATATGCGCTTGCTGACGACCAATCTGCTCAACCTGGCCCGCCGCGATGATGGCATCAAGCCACAATATGGTGAAGTTGAACCAGAATTTTTTGATACGACCTTTGCTAATTACTGCATTATCGCAAGGGAGAATAAAAAAGCCTTTCATTCAGAAAATATGATCAAGCACCCTATTGTGACCGATCAAATTTTCCTCAAGCAGCTGATGACTATTCTATTTGACAATGCTATCAAGTACACAGATGATGACGGCGAAATCAGTGTTATGGCTGCTTCAACCGATCGTTACCTCATCTTTCGGGTAGCAGATAATGGACCTGGTATCAGCAACGAAGATAAGAAGAAGATTTTTGATCGCTTTTATCGGGTGGACAAGGCTCGGACCCGTCAGAAAGGTGGCTTTGGTCTGGGGCTTTCTCTGGCCAAGCAGATTGTCGATGCTTTCAAGGGCACTATTTATGTCAAGGACAACAAACCAAAAGGTACGGTCTTTGAAGTTAAACTGCTATTGAAAGAAACGAAAAAGCGTTCTGTTAAATAGCAGGAGAGGCCTAATATGAACATTTTGGTTTATGGTGCTGGCACAATTGGTTTGACATATGCTTGGTTACTGTCTAATCAACATCAAGTTACTGTCTTAGTTAGAGAGCATAAGCTGTTGACTTTAGAGCAAGGCTTTACACTTTCTATTAAAGATTTAAGAAAAGATAATCAGGTCTATAAAGAACATCATTTCCAGCCGCCAGTGGTGACGAGCATTGCTCAAGACTATGACCTGATTCTCTTAACGGTAAATAGTTTGCAACTAGAGCAGGCATTGAATCATTTGGCGGCTATAAAGGAAAAAGCTCATATACTTATTTTACAGAATAACTGGAATATCAACTCCAAGATTCCTTCTTATTTGGACAGAAAGCAAGTGTCGTTAGCTTTTCCTTCTTCTGTTGGAGGAGGGCGAAAGAGTGATGGTCGGATCCAAGCTATCATTTTCAAAGAAGCTACGTTACTTGATGATGATTCTTACACATCAGAGTTGTCTCCTATCTTCACAGCTAGTGGGATAGACATTGATGCTATGCCTGACTTGGCTTCTTGGATGAAGGTTCACTGCCTTCAGGAGGCGGTAATGGCAGGTGCAGTTGCAGAAACGGGGACTTTTGATGCACTCTTGAAAGATAAAAAAGCAATTCGAAAGATGATTTGCGCTTGGCGAGAAGGTTTAGAACTCTGTCAGCGATATGGCATTCCTAAACATCGTTATAAACCTACTAAATATCTATCCCTGCCCCTATTTCTCTTGGTCCCAGTAATGAAGTTCATGTTGAGTCAGCCTTTGGTTGCCGAAATGGTCACAAATCACATGCATTCAGGCTATGCCGAGTGGGTTGATCAATATTTTGAAATCAAAAGAAGTGCTGAGAAAGAAAGCATTCCAATGCCTCAATGGAATTCGTATGGTGACTTCATCGAACAGTTTTTGAAAAACAATTCTTAGCAAGCCTTGAGGCTTGCTTTTTATATGCTTTCATTTACTTTTTTTAAAATTTAATATAAGTTTTGCCCAAAATAGGGTATAATAATAAACAAGAAAGAATGAGGTGAAATTATGGCATCAAAAATGTTACATACTTGTTTGCGTGTGGAGAATTTGGAAGCGTCTATTGCTTTTTATGCAGAGGCTTTTGGTTTTAAGGAGCTTCGTCGCAAGGATTTTCCAGATTATCAGTTTACTATCGTTTATCTAGGTTTGGAAGGCGATGATTATGAGCTGGAACTGACCTATAACTATGACCATGGTCCTTATGTGATTGGGGATGGCTTTGCTCATGTGGCACTTAGCACGCCAGACTTGGAAGGTCTGCACGCTGAGCATAAGGCCAAAGGCTATGAAGTGACAGATCCAAAGGGTCTTCCTGGCAACCCGCCTAATTATTATTTTGTAAAAGATCCTGATGGCTACAAGGTGGAAGTCATTCGTGAGAAGAGTCTCTAACATCTAGCTGCAGTTAATTTTGCAAGATAAATGATGATTTTTATTCATTTAGGACAGGTGCATGAAAAGACAAAATAACAAGAAACACGGTAAGAAAACACTCATCGTTCTCAGCTTGCTCGGTTTAGCTTTTGTTGCTGCTCTATTTCTCGGTGCTGTAAATATTTACGCTATTTTCCAAGAAAAGGAACTGCAAGAGAAGGTTAGTGTGCTGATTGCCCAAGAAGAGACCTTCCACGCTGAAAATACTGAAAAGCAGAGCAAGATGATTGGCAGCCACTATGTGGAGTCCTTTTATCCTCTGCTGGATGGACAGGTTATGGCAAGTGTCAAGGAGCAGATGGATGTAGATAGCCAGACGATTAAGGATAATCAGAAGAAGGGCGATAAGATTGAGGAATTGACCTTCTACTATGCTGAGGAAAAAGAAACGAGCCTGAAGGATGTCAAAGAAGTGCTGGTGCATCGCAAGGACTATCATGTCAAAGAGATGAAAATCAGTAAAGGAGAAGAGCGGGAAGTTGCTGACAACTACCTCGGTGCAGACGGCAGCCCTTTCACTCTGGATAAGGTCTTTCAGGATCCAGATGCAGCTAAGGAAATCTTCATCAACGAGATATCCAGCCAGCTGACCTTTAGACAGGCGGATGAGGCGATGCAGACGGAAATTCTTAACACCCTCAATGGAACGGAGTTGGGTCAGTGGTCCTTCCGTTATGAATACAGCCATTTTTCTATTAAGCTGAGTAAGGAAGTGCAAGGCTTAACCAGCATTGATGTTCCTTTGTCTAGCTTTTATGACCAGATTAATGCGGACTATCTGACTGGTGATGACTTGGCAGCTTATCAGAGTTTTGAGGCTAAGAAGCATGTGAAGATGGTTGCTCTGACTTTTGATGACGGTCCAGATCCTAAGACAACACCGCAGGCTCTGGATATCCTCAAGAAATATGGTGCCAAGGCGACCTTCTTTATGGTTGGGCAAAATATTGCTGGTAATGAAGCAATTGTCAAGCGCGTGCACAATGAAGGTCATCAGATTGGGATTCATACATGGGACCATCCAGTCTTAACCAAACTCCCTCTGGAGACAGCCCAAAAAGAAATCCTTGATACACAGACCGCTATTAACAATGTCATAGGCATCAAGCCAACGATTACGCGGCCCCCTTATGGAGCTATTAATGCTGCAATCCAAAATTCGGTTGACCAGTCCTTTATCATGTGGAATGTGGACAGTCTAGACTGGAAGACACGCAATACTAAAGCTATCATGCAAGAGATTGCCAAAACCCAGCCAGGCTCGATTATCCTCATGCATGATATTCACCAGACCAGTATTGATGCTCTGCCAAGCGTCATCCAGTATCTTCAGAGTAACGGCTATACTCTGGTGACGGTCGATGAGCTGCTGGAAGGTCAGCTGGAGCCACATCGTATTTATTACGGCAGAGACTAAGACGGTCCTTGGGTTTAGATTTTTGAAATACTTGTTGGTAATGAGTAAAAGCAAAAAGCTTTGGAAACATGAGATTTCCAAAGCTTTTTTAGTTTAACTCGTTACATAAAGTTCTTGATTTTTTAGTACAATTTCGCGAACAGAAGCGTATTTTTTCAATGTTTTCAGCTCTTCTGGATGGCTGATGAGAGTGATAACATAGCCCTCCTTTCCCATGCGGCCGGTTCGGCCAGAGCGATGGGTGTAGGTTTCTAAATCGCGTGGAAGCTCATAATTGACGACGCATTCTAGCGAGTCAATATCAATGCCGCGAGCAACCAAGTCAGTGGCTAGCAGGAGAGTAATCTGGTGTTCTTTGAACTTATCCAGAATAACCCTGCGGAACTTAACATTGACATCGCTGGCCAGAGAAACGGCATCGGCTTCACGATACTGGAGTTTTTCCTCGGCACTGCCTAGGTCTGACAGAGCGTTGAAAAAGACCAGTCCACGGAATTCTTCAACATTGGATAATTTTCGGAGCAAGTCCACCTTATCACGTTTCTCAACTTGCATGTAAAAATGCTGGATGTTGTCTAAAACTTGGTCGTCAATGCTGATTTCTAGAGTATTTTCAGCAATCTTATCGTGGTCGAACTTAGCGGTGGCGCTCATATATACCAGTTGGTGGTCACGAGGCGCATAGTGGGTGATTTTATCTACAAAGTGATACTGAGAATCGCTGAGCAGCTGGTCAAATTCATCCAAAATAATGGTTTCGACATTCATCATCTTGATTTTCTTAAGCTTGGTCAATTCGAAAATCCGCCCAGGCGTTCCGATGATAATCTCCGGCCCTTTCTTAAGGCGCTCGATTTGTCGCTTCTGGCTGGATCCGGAGAGCAGGAGCTGGGCTGTCAGCCCTAAAGGCTCCGCCCAAGTTTTGCAGACCTCAAAGATTTGTCCAGCCAACTCAGTATTAGGAGCTAAAATCAAGAGTTGTTGGGCTTTTTTAGGTGTCAGCCTGAGCAGACTGGGAAAGAGATAGGCCAGAGTTTTGCCAGTACCAGTCGGACTGATTCCCAGCACCGTATCACCTGCAGAAATAGGCTCAAACATCTTCTCTTGAATAGCTGTCAAATCTTCAAAGCCAAGCTGAGCCAGCTGATTTTGCCAGCTCGGGGGAAATTGTTCCTTAATCATCATCAACCTCAAATCTAATGCCAGCGTCCTTGCGCATGGCAAATAAGCTTTCATGAACAGCCGCTGCCGCATTCAACCATTTCTTATAATCCGCATCCTGTCCGCCCTTGAGCACTCGCGCGAAAGCTTTAGCTTCTTCCAGCATGGTGTGTGAAGCACGCTTGATAGGCAGTATCTCGTCTTGCCCGTTCAGACTTTGGAAAATAGCAGAGCTGATAAATTCAATCCCATCTAAAGTCAGAGTTCCCTGATCCGTGTAAATCTCTGCAGGTAGATTGCTGTTTATATTTTTACCGGCCTGAATCTGAACTTGAAAATCTGGGTAAATAAGACAGCCGGCACCATTTAAATCAATCGTATTAGCTAGCTGCTGGGCGCTGTAGCGAGCGAAGCGTGGATGGCCGAAAAGTCTGATTGCCGCATAGACAGGATAGACACCCAGATCCATCAAAGCGCCGCCAGAAAACTTAGCTGAGAAAACATTGGGCTGCTCTCCCGCAAGCAGAGCCTGCATTTTTGAAGAATACTTGGCATAGGTGAAGTTGGCTCCCAAGACAGTCTTGTCCTTGAGAAAATCACTGATTGTATCAAAGGCCTGCTCATGATAGTTGCGGGCAGCTTCAAAGAGATAGACTTGATGCTCATCAGCCAGCTTGACCAATTCCCGCCATTCTTTGGGACGAGAAACCGCTGGCTTTTCGACAATGACGTGTTTACGAGCCAAAATAGCTACCTTGGCATGATTGAAATGCAGGCTATTGGGACTGGCGATATAAACGACATCGATATCAGACGACAAAAAGTCCAGCTTTTCAGTATAGACGGCTGTATTTTCATAGTTTTGCACAAAACGCTCAGCAGAAGCCAGAGTCCGAGAGTAGACAGCAGCAAGCTGATAGTCGCCTGTTAAGTGAGCAGCATTTATGAACTCATGAGAAATAGAACCTGTTCCGATAATTCCAAGTTTGAACATAAAAACCTCCTTTTTTCTATTTTTAAGCATATACTTTTTTTTATTTTAGCTCTTTCATTATAACATGAATTGCGGTAAAATAGATAAGATAACAAGAGATGGAGCTTATAATGCAAAATAGACCTATTATTATTGGTGTAACTGGTGGTTCCGGAGGAGGAAAGACCAGTGTTTCTCGAGCAATTTTGGCTAATTTTCCCAACGAAAATATTGCCATGATTGAGCATGACTCCTACTATAAGGATCAGACGCATCTGACTTTTGAGGAGCGGGTTAAGACCAACTATGACCATCCTTTTGCCTTTGATACGGACTTGATGATTGAGCAAATCAAGGAGCTCTTGGCTGGTCGGCCAGTGGATATTCCTACTTATGACTATACGGAGCATACCCGCAGCAAAAAGACCTATCGGCAAGTTCCTCAGGATGTCTTTATCGTTGAGGGGATTTTGGTCTTAGAAGATCAGCGCCTGCGAGATTTGATGGATATTAAGATCTTTGTAGACACAGATGATGATGTTCGGATTATCCGTCGGATTAAGCGGGACATGGAAGAGCGTGGACGCAGTTTGGATAGTGTTATTGAGCAGTATTTGGGTGTCGTTAAGCCTATGTACCATCAGTTCATCGAGCCGACCAAGCGCTATGCTGATGTCATCATTCCAGAGGGGGCTTCTAACAAGGTGGCTATTGACTTGATTACAACCAAGATTGAAAAAATCCTTAAGGAAGCCAGAGAAGGCTAGGATAAGCTGCTTTCTAGCTCAGTCGTTTGAGGAAATAAATAGCTGTAAATCTGGTAAAAAGCAGTAGCTGCAAGATTTTCGAAATGTAATCTAGCAAGGGGAAGTGGACGGACTGAAATCAAGGATTTTCGGAGTCCGGTCACTCCCTTATTTTGTAGGTAATTTATGAAACAATTTGTAAAAAGAGAGTTTCACTCTCGTTCAAAATTTTTTGCCTGTCTCTTGACCTTTTGTGCAGGATTTATCGATGCCTATACCTTCATTGAGAGGGGAGGCACCTTGGTGGCAGGGCAGACGGGCAATGTCGTTTTCCTTTCGGTTGAACTCATCAATCAGGAGACAAGAGGAATCGAAGTGAAATTGGCAACTATGTTGGCTTTTATGCTGGGGATTTTTCTGATGACTGTTTTTCAGCATCATTTTGAGCATTCTTGGCGCAGACTGTCCAGCGTTTTTCCTTTGATATTGACGACAGCTGTCGCTGGATTTTTACCAGCAAATGTGCCCTATCTCTATATTGTGCCACCACTGGCTTTCTGCATGGGCCTCGTTGCGACCGCTTTTGGCGAGGTGGATGGCATTGTCTATAACAACTCTTTTATGACTGGGAATATCAAGAAAACCATGGTAGCTTTTGGCAACTATGCTCGAAACAAGAAAGGAAAAGATTTGAAAGAAGGCCTTTTCTTTGTAGCCCTATTGGCAAGCTTTGTAGTGGGAGCCATCATCTCTACCTATCTGATTCAATTTTACCTCCTGAAGACCATCTGGCTTGTTTCCCTGATTCTAACAGCGTTTCTCCTTTTCCGAGGTATCCAGTATATGAGGAGATGAATAAAGTGTAATTAGAATATGTTGCGATTCCTGAAAAAATAGAAGAAGCAGAAGCTACCTTGCTTCTTTTTCTTTTTCGCATTTATGGTAGTAAAGCTACAAAATAATCCAGCATATTAAAAATTTTCAGAAAATATCGACTTTTTCTTGACAGGCCTATGATACTGTGCTAAAATACTAAACAATAAGAAACCATCTCAAAAAGGAGTTAGTCAAACATGAAGTCAACCCAATCTTCAAACTTTGCTTTGTTGTTGCGTTACTCGGGCTAGTGCAAAAGCATTAGTCCTGTTTGGCTTACCAAGCGGGAGTAAATCAACATCTCGCTTGTTCCTCAAGTGAGATGTTTTTTATTTCACCTGTCTTACCTCAAGCTCCGATGGGTAAGAAATGGATTCTAAAGGAGCGACAGGAGTGGGAGTATATTTTGATTTTTCTGAAATCAATTTATCTCATACCGTCTCAGTCATTGAACACGACCTAGAAGTTGGGGAAGAGTTTTTCCTAAATGGTCTATGTATTTAGAAAAGGAGTTGTCTATGACACGCAAAGTTGAATTTTTTGATACCAGCCTCCGGGATGGTGAGCAGACACCAGGAGTGAATTTCTCTATCAAGGAAAAGGTTGCTATTGCCAAGCAGTTAGAGAAGTGGGGGATTTCAGTCATTGAAGCTGGTTTTCCTGCTGCGAGTCCAGATTCTTTTGCGGCGGTGCAGGAGATTGCTAAAGTCATCACAAAAGCTTCTGTTACTGGGCTGGCGCGTTCGGTCAAGTCCGATATTGATGCCTGCTATGAAGCGCTCAAGGATGCCAAGGATCCACAGATTCATGTTTTCATTGCGACCAGTCCCATTCACAGAGAGTTTAAGCTGAAAAAGTCCAAGGAAGAGATTTTAGAAGCGGTGAAAGAGCATGTCTCCTACGCGCGCTCCAAGTTCGATATAGTCGAGTTTTCACCAGAGGATGCGACAAGAACAGAGCTAGATTTCCTTTTTCAGGTGGTACAAACAGCAGTGGATGCAGGTGCGACTTATATCAATATTCCAGATACAGTCGGCTTTACTACTCCTGAAGAATTTGCAAATATTTTCGACTACCTAGTGGCAAATGTGACTTCTGATCATAAGGTGGTATTTGGTGTTCATTGCCATGATGACCTTGGCATGGCAACGGCCAATACTTTGACGGCTATCAAGCACGGTGCTGGTCGTGTTCAGGGAACTATCAATGGTATTGGTGAGCGGGCTGGAAATGTAGCATTGGAAGAAGTTGCAGTTGCATTGGAGATTCGTCAAGACTATTATCAGGTTGAGTCGGATATCGTCCTTAATGAAACCATAAACACTTCTGAGCTGGTGTCCCGCTTCTCAGGTATTCCAGTGCCTAAGAACAAGGCGGTCGTTGGTGGCAATGCCTTCTCTCATGAGTCCGGTATCCATCAGGATGGCGTTCTTAAGAATCCACTAACCTATGAAATCATTACACCTGAGCTGGTTGGAGTTAAGAGCAATTCGCTGCCGCTTGGCAAGCTGTCTGGCCGCCATGCCTTTGTCGAAAAACTCAAAGAATTAGCTCTGGACTTTGCAGAATCTGAAATCAATGATCTCTTTGCTAAGTTTAAGCTTTTGGCTGATAAGAAGAATGAAGTCACAGACGCTGATATTCGGGCTCTGATTGCCGGAACGACCGTCGAAAATCCTGAAGGCTTCCACTTTGATGATCTGCAGTTGACGACTAATGACGACCATACCATTACAGCAGATGTGCAATTGGTTAATGGCGACGGCGAGGCGGTCAGCTGTGTGGCAGAAGGTAAAGGAAGTGTTGAAGCCATCTTTAATGCCATTGACCAATTCTTTAATCAGTCCGTCCAACTTTTGTCTTATAACATCGAGGCGGTGACGGATGGTATTGACTCTCAGGCTCGCGTCTTGGTAGCTGTTGAAAATACGGATACAGATACGATTTTCAACTCCTCTGGTATTGACTTTGATGTTCTTAAGGCAAGCGCCATTGCCTATATCCATGCCAATACCTTTGTGCAAAAGGAAAATGCTGGTGAAATTGGCCATCAGGTATCTTACCGCGATCTGCCTGCAAATAATTAGAAGGAAGCGACTATGACAAAAGAAATTGTAGCTCTGGCGGGTGACGGTATCGGCCCAGAAATCATGGAGGCTGGTCTCCAAGTTCTGGCTGCTGTTGCGGACAAGTTCGGTTTTACTTATCATGTCACGGAGAAGGCTTTTGGGGGTGCTGGGATTGATGCGGAAGGCCATCCTCTGCCTCAGTCAACTCTAGAAGCGGCCAAGGAGGCGGATGCTATTCTTCTAGCAGCTATCGGCAGTCCCCAGTATGATAATGCTCCAGTTCGTCCTGAGCAAGGCTTGCTGGCTCTGCGCAAGGAGCTTGAGCTCTATGCCAATATCCGTCCAGTTAAGATTTTCGATCCTCTTAAGCATTTGTCGCCTTTGAAGGCAGAGCGTATTGCTGGCGTGGACTTCGTGGTCGTGCGCGAGCTGACTGGTGGAATTTACTTTGGTGAGCATATTTTGAAGGACAAATCTGCGCGTGATATCAACGACTACAGCTATGAAGAGGTGGAGCGGATTGTCCGTAAGGCCTTTGACATTGCGGGTGGTCGCAGAAAGCGTGTGACCAGTATTGACAAGCAAAATGTACTAGCGACATCCAAACTCTGGCGCAGAGTAGCAGATGAGGTGGCCAAGGATTATCCAGATGTGACCTTGGAGCACCAACTGGTGGACAGCGCTGCGATGCTCATGATTACCAATCCTGCTAAGTTTGATGTCGTAGTAACAGAAAATCTCTTCGGGGATATTCTATCAGACGAGTCCAGTGTCTTGTCAGGGACGCTGGGAGTTATGCCCTCAGCCAGTCATTCGGCAGCTGGACCAAGTCTTTACGAGCCTATCCATGGTTCTGCTCCAGATATTGCAGGGAAAGGCATTGCCAATCCTATAAGTATGATCCTTTCTGTAGCAATGATGCTACGGGATAGTTTTGCAGAGCTTGAAGCTTCAGAAGCGATTGAAGCAGCAGTGGAGAAGACTTTGGCTCAGGGGATTTTAACCCGAGATCTTGGCGGTCAGGCGACAACAACTCAAATGACGGAGTCAATTATTAATAATTTATGAAATGGATATTAACAGATATTTGCCTGCTATGGAACCTTGTCGTTTTCCTGCTTTATGGCTGGGATAAGCGAAAGGCTAGGAAAAATCACTACCGCATTCCGGAGAAAACTTTGCTCTTGTCAGCATTGGCAGCCGGAGGTTTTGGCGCTTTATTAGGCGGTCGCCTCTTTCACCACAAGACCAGAAAATGGTATTTCTGGCTGGCTTGGATTTGCGGAATAATTGTGGAAATCGGAATTTTATATTACATATGGAGAAGCTAGTATGGCTGGAAAATCGATTTTTGATAAGCTGTGGGATAGGCATCTGATAACAGGCCAAGAAGGCCAGCCCCAGCTTATGTATGTGGATCAGCATTATATTCATGAAGTAACCAGCCCTCAGGCTTTTCAAGGTCTTCGAGATGCAGGGCGCAAAGTTAGACGGCCGGATTTGACCTTTGGAACCTTTGATCATAATGTTCCTACGGTCAATATCTATGATATTCGGGATGTGATTTCCAAGGCTCAGATTGATAAACTCTCTGAGAATGTCAAGGATTTTGACATCGAACACGCGGCTCACGGATCGGAACTGCAGGGAATTGTTCATATGGTTGGACCCGAAACGGGCAAGACTCAGCCAGGAAAATTTATCGTCTGCGGTGACAGTCACACGGCCACTCACGGAGCCTTTGGAGCTATTGCTTTTGGAATCGGTACTTCGGAAGTTGAGCACGTCTTTGCCACGCAGACCATTTGGCAGGTCAAACCAAAGAAAATGTTGGTCAAATTTACTGGAGTGCCACCTAAGGGTGTCTATGCCAAGGACTTTATCCTCGCTCTGATTGCCCGATATGGTGTGGCTGCAGGTGTCGGTCATGTGGTCGAGTATGCTGGTGATGCAATTGACCATCTTACTATGGAAGAGCGCATGACCATCTGCAATATGTCCATTGAGTTTGGCTCCAAGATGGGCATTATGAATCCCGACCAGAAGACCTATGATTACGTTAAAGGG
The DNA here is from genome assembly GCF_026781265.1 of Streptococcus sanguinis. Lineage (GTDB taxonomy): Bacteria > Bacillota > Bacilli > Lactobacillales > Streptococcaceae > Streptococcus > Streptococcus sanguinis_T. The sequence goes on along the minus strand of NZ_JAKUVC010000002.1, from coordinate 433,379 downwards.
CGGCCGGGCGCTCCCAAGGATTTTGAGGCAGCAGTAGTTGATTGGATGACTCTAGTCAGTGATCCTGATGCTGTCTATGATAAGGTCATTGAGATTGATGTCTCTGAGCTGGCACCTATGGTCACTTGGGGAACCAATCCTTCTATGGGAGTAGAGTTCGGCGCTTCTTTCCCAGAAATTCGCGATATGAACGACGAGCGGGCTTACAATTACATGGATCTCTCACCAGGTAAGAAAGCAGAAGATATTGACCTAGGTTATATTTTTATCGGATCCTGTACCAATGCCAGACTCAGCGATTTGCAGCTGGCTGCTAAGTTTGTCGCTGGCAAGCATATCGCTCCCCATCTGACAGCTATCGTCGTACCAGGCTCTCGTCCGGTCAAGCGGGCTGCTGAAAAGATGGGACTGGATAAAATTTTCATGGATGCAGGCTTTGAGTGGCGCGATCCGGGCTGTTCCATGTGTCTGGGGATGAATCCAGACAAGGTACCAGACGGAGTTCACTGTGCCTCTACTAGTAATCGGAACTTTGAGGATCGTCAGGGATTTGGCGCTAAGACCCATCTTTGCAGTCCAGCTATGGCCGCAGCGGCAGCTATTGCCGGGCACTTCGTAGATGTCCGCCAGCTACCGGAGGTCCAGTAAGGAAGTTTTATGGAAAAATTTACAATCTACACGGGGACAACGGTTCCCCTCATGAACGATAATATTGATACGGATCAAATTTTACCCAAGCAGTTTCTCAAGTTGATTGATAAAAAAGGCTTTGGCAAGTACCTCATGTACGCATGGCGCTATCTGGACAATCAGTACACCGAAGATCCGGATTTCGTCTTTAATAGACCGGAGTACCGCAAGGCGACTATTCTGATTACAGGGGACAATTTCGGAGCGGGTTCCTCTCGGGAGCACGCTGCCTGGGCCTTGGCTGACTATGGCTTCAAGGTAGTTATTGCCGGATCTTTCGGGGATATTCACTACAATAACGAGCTTAATAACGGTATGCTGCCTATCGTCCAGCCTCTTGAAGTGCGGCAAGCCTTGGCTAATCTGAAGCCAACGGATGAAGTGACGGTGGATTTGGAGCAGCAGAAGATTTTTTCTCCGGTGGGAGAATTCTCCTTTGACATTGATGGTGAATGGAAGCACAAGCTCCTCAACGGTCTAGATGACATCGGCATTACGCTGCAGTACGAGGATTTGATTGCAGAATATGAAAAAAATCGCCCATCTTATTGGCAGTAACCTTATTTTTGCTATATTGAGAAAATTCTGAAAAAACCTTGTCTCCGATAAAAATATATGGTAAAATAAATCTTAATTTAATAGAAAAGGAAGAAACTTATGACAAAACACATTCAATGGAACGGACAGCTTTCACAAGAAGGTTATGACATCCTGAAAGGCGATGGCGGCTGTATCGTTTGCCCGACCAAGGTGGGTTACATCATCATGACTAGCGATAAAGCTGGCTTGGAGCGTAAGTTCGAAGCTAAGGCTCGTAACCGTAATAAACCAGGTGTTGTCCTCTGTGGCAGTATGGATGAGCTCCGTGCTTTGGCTCAGCTGAATCCGGAAATTGAAGCTTTTTATCAAAAGCATTGGGATGAAGACATCCTCTTGGGCTGTATCCTACCATGGAAGCCAGAAGCTTTTGAAAAGCTCAAAGCCTATGGCGACGGTCGGGAAGAGCTGATGACAGATGTTCGTGGCACTAGCTGTTTTGTTATTAAGTTTGGTAAGGCGGGCGAGCAGCTGGCAGCTAAGCTTTGGGAAGAAGGCAGGATGGTCTATGCTTCCTCAGCTAACCCATCCGGTAAGGGAAACCGCGGCAAGGTCGAAGGAATTGGCGAGCGCATCGAAAACGCTGTTGACCTAGTCATTGAAGCAGATGACTATGTAGCCTCTATCCAGCCAGATAAGACCATTGAAACTCGCTACGAGCAAGGCGTTATGGTTTCCATGGTGGATAAAGATGGAAAACTGATTCCAGAACAAGGTGGCCAACGGTCCATCTCACCAGCACCAGTGGTCATCCGCAAAGGCTTGGATATCGACAAAATCATGATGCACCTGTCTGATACCTTTAACTCATGGGATTACCGTCAGGGTGAATATTACTAAGATAAAAAGAAGCTCAGTGTGGTAGTCGCCTCTTTACACTGGGCTTTTTAGTTTGGAACTTTAAGTTTAAAATTATTTCGAAATAGAACAAAATTCTTGATAGTTGAAATCACAAATGTTACAATGGAACCGTTCGTTTTGGATGATAATGGATTGATTGTTGAGCATTGGGACAATAAAGAAGTCATGTCTAAGGTAGAAGACTTGACCAATCGAGGGAAGTTTTAAAATGAGGACAAAGAATGATTGAATATAAAAATGTAGCGCTACGCTATACAGAAAAGGATGTCTTGAGAGATGTCAACCTACAGATTGAGGATGGTGAATTTATGGTTTTAGTGGGTCCTTCTGGGTCTGGTAAGACAACCATGCTCAAGATGATCAACCGTCTTTTAGAGCCAACAGATGGCAACATCTATATGGATGGCAAGCGCATCAAAGACTATGATGAGCGTGAGCTGCGCCTTTCTACAGGCTATGTCTTACAAGCGATTGCACTCTTTCCAAATCTAACGGTGGCTGAAAATATTGCTCTCATTCCTGAGATGAAAGGATGGAGCAAGGCAGAGATTCAGCAGAAGACCGATGAATTGCTGAAGCTAGTAGGCTTGCCTGCTGAAGACTATGCTCAGCGTATGCCTAGTGAGCTGTCTGGTGGTGAGCAGCAGCGGGTGGGCATTGTCCGTGCCATTATCGCTCAACCCAAAATCCTGCTGATGGACGAGCCTTTTTCTGCTCTTGATGCCATCTCGCGTAAGCAATTGCAGAGCTTGACCAAGAGTATCCATGACCAGTTTGGGATGACAACAATCTTTGTTACCCATGACACGGATGAGGCTTTGAAATTGGGAAATCGGATTGCTGTTCTGCAGGACGGGGAGATTCGTCAAGTGGCGACACCTGAGGAAATCCTATCTGCACCTGCGACCAGCTTCGTAGCAGATTTATTTGGAGGTGTTCAACATGGCTAATTTGTTTTCTACCTTTCAGGAGCGCTTTGGCGAATGGTTGGCAGCCTTAGGGCAACATCTCCAGCTATCTCTTCTGACATTACTAGTGACCATCTTCCTGACCATTCCGCTCGCTATCTATCTTCATAGTCACAAAAAGGCAGCCAATTGGGTGCTGCAAATTGCAGGAATCTTTCAAACCATTCCTTCAATGGCCTTGTTGGGACTCTTTATCCCTCTTATGGGGATTGGCACACTGCCGGCACTGACTGCTCTGGTGATTTACGCTATTTTCCCGATTTTAGAAAATACTGTCACGGCTTTGAATGGGATTGATCCTAGTTTAGAAGAAGCTGGAATCGCCTTTGGGATGACCAAGTGGGAGCGACTCAAAAAGTTTGAACTGCCTCTAGCAATGCCAGTCATCGTATCAGGAGTTCGGACGGCAACGGTAATGATTATCGGAACAGCAACTCTAGCAGCTCTTGTCGGAGCTGGTGGACTAGGTTCTTTTATTCTTCTAGGAATTGATCGTCGCAATGCCAGTCTGATCTTGATTGGGGCAATTTCATCTGCAGTTTTGGCTATTCTTTTCAACAGTCTCCTTAAATGGATGGAAAAGGCTAAGCTTCGGACAGTATTTACAGCTTTTGCGATTTTAATCCTCGGCCTCGGTGCTTCTTATACACCGAGTCTAATTCCCAAGCAGGAGAAGGAACATCTGGTTATTGCTGGGAAATTGGGTCCAGAGCCAGAGATTCTTATGAATATGTATAAACTCCTCATCGAGGAAAATACGGATATGACTGTGACAGTCAAACCAAACTTTGGGAAGACCGACTTCCTTTATCAAGCTCTAAAAAAAGGTGATATTGATATCTATCCTGAGTTTACAGGTACAATTACTGGAACTCTCTTGCAGCCTGCTCCAAAGGTCAGCAAAGATGCTGAAGAAGTTTTTGAAGCAGCGCGTGATGGAATCAAAAAACAGGACAATCTAGTCTTGCTCAATCACATGGCTTATCAAAATACCTATGCGATTGCAGTGCCTAAGAGTGTTGCCAAAGAATACAATCTTAAAACCATCTCTGACCTTAAGGCAGTTCAAGACAAGCTCAAGGCAGGGTTTACCCTAGAGTTTAACGATCGTGAAGATGGAAACAAGGGTTTGCAATCTCTATATGGCCTTAATCTTAATGTAGCGACCATGGAGCCAGCCCTTCGCTACCAAGCTATTCAGTCGGGTGATATTCAAATCACGGATGCCTATTCGACTGACGCAGAACTTGCGCGTTATGATTTACAAGTTTTAGAAGACGATAAGCACCTTTTCCCTCCTTATCAAGGTGCCCCTCTCATGAAGGCTGAATTGCTCGAAAAACACCCTGAATTGGAAGGTATTCTCAATAAGTTGGCTGGTAAAATTACGGAAAGCCAGATGAGCCAGATGAATTATCAAGTTGGCGTTGAGGGCAAAAAAGCGGAAGCTGTTGCGCGTGATTATCTGGTCAAGGAAGGACTTCTAAAAAAATAATAAGTAAAAGAGTTAGACTTGTAAGGTCTAGCTTTTTTACTTACTTGACGATAGACAGACTACGGATTGGAGGAGATGAGTTGATCTCTTAGTCAGGAAATCTTCATTCATTTTTGGTATAATAAAGTAACAATTTATGGAGGTGTTTCGATGGCATCTAGTCAAGAATATTTGGATTTTATTCTGAAGCAGCTGAAGGGCTTAGGCCAAGAAATTAGCTTTCGCAAAATGATGGGAGAGTATTTGCTTTATTATCGAGGTCGCTTATTTGGCGGCATTTATGACAATCGCTTGTTGCTCAAACCGGTCCAGCCAGCTCTGGATTTTTTTGAAAATCCGATTTATGAGTCCCCTTATCCAGGCACAAAACCAATGCTTCATATAAAAGAAGTAGAAGATGCTGCCTTCCTCTGTAATCTAATTGAAGCTGCCTATCCTGCCTTACCAGCACCTAAAAATAAAAAATAGTCTTTCCTTTACAATGGATATTCTAAAAAAATTGCCGTTTAAATAGACATTTTTTAAATTTTCCTTTATAATGGACTTAAAGGAGGTTTGGTATGATTTATATTGCTCTTATTGGAGATTTAATAGAATCCAAACAGCTGAAAAATCGTAAGCAGGCCCAGAAGGACCTGCAGGACATGATGGAAGTGCTAAATCAGGATTATCGGGATTATCTGGTGTCGCCTTTCACGGTAACGACTGGAGATGAGTTTCAGGCTTTGCTGCGACCTAATTCGGAGATTATGCAGCTCCTTGATCAGATTGCCTTGGGCTTTCCTCACCCAATTCGCTTCGGGCTTGGACTGGGGGAGATTGTGACGGATATCAATCGGGAGCAGAGTATTGGTGCCGACGGTCCGGCCTACTGGAGGGCGCGCGCAGCTATTGAGGCTATTCATGAGAAGAACGACTACGGCAGCAGCCGTATAGCTGTATCCTTAGGAGATGAAGAGCTCAGTCAGGCGGTCAATACGGTGCTGGCAGCTACTTCATTTATCCAGAGCAAGTGGAACACCAGTCAGAGAGAGGTTCTGGAGCGGATGCTTATGGAATATATCTATGACGAGAATTTTTCTCATGGAGAAATAGCAGAGCTGTTACAGATTAGTCCCAGTGCGCTTAGTAAGCGGCTCAAGTCGTCTGGTCTGAAGATCTATCTGAGAAATCGCCGTTTAGCTATGAGAATGATTCTACAGGCAGCAAAGGAGGCTGAAGAATGACAAATTTTATGGGATTTTCAGAATTTTTTATGCAGAATCCGATTCTTGTACTGACTTTGCTGGCTCATGTACTAGCTGATTTTCAGCTTCAAAGTCAGAAAATGGCCGACCTAAAAAGCCGTCGGATGAATTTCTTAATTCTCCACTTGGGAATTGTTCTCTTGCCCCTGTTGCTCTTGGGGCTCATATTACCTAATTATCTGCTATATTTCGCCTTGGTCTGGCTCAGTCATGCGCTTATTGACTTCTTGAAGAATAGGTTGAATTCATCGATTATCCGCTATTATGCTCAAAAGTCAGCCTTTTTACTGGATCAGATCTTGCATCTGATTAGCATTTTTGCTCTTTATTTTCTCTTAGGGCAGCAGCAAATTCCAGCTCCTAATTGGCTATCTGAGCGCTACCTCATGCTGCAGGCTCTCTTTTTCTTCGCCCTTACTGGTAAGCCGGTTAATATCCTCTTTAAACTCTTCTTCAGCAAGTATCAGGCGGGAGAAGACAGTGGAGAGACGATTGCGGGGGCTGGTGCCATGATTGGGATTTTGGAGCGCTTGATTATGGGACTTTCCCTTATTTTTGGGCAGTTTACTGCAATTGGGTTAGTTTTTACAGCTAAATCTATCGCCCGCTATAATAAGATTTCAGAAAGCCAGTCCTTTGCTGAATACTACCTGATTGGCTCGCTTTTCAGTATGATTGCAGTCTTGCTGGTTTACGGTTGTCTGTATTGGTAAAAATAAATAAAAAAACAGATCATCAAAGCAAGGATGGTCTGTTTTTGTGTTCTTATCTATAACTCTACTCAATCATGGTATTGACAGCAGTGCCTGTTTGGTAGTCAATCTCTGCATTTGGAGAGACATTGTCCAAGAGGACATGAGACATTCCGTCTTCATCTATTGTTTCCTTGCCCCCTAGCTGGATGTTGATAACATTGCCTTCTGCGTCAAGCCCGACATACTGGAGCTCAATCTTTCGAGGAAGAAGCTCATTGTCCGTATAAATCGGAGTAACCTTGTAATCTAGCCAATAATCAGGATTTTCCTCTAACCAACGCTCCAAGCGATGTTCATAATAGATCATGCTATCTGGGTTATTGTCGTCCAGTCCTTGGAAACTGCCAGAGTTGAGCCAAGCGGTCATTGGAACGAGATTTTTTCCCTCGTTATTGAGGCCGCTGAAAGTGAAGCCAATCAGGTGAGCGCGATTCATGAGCCAAGCCCGATCATCTCCATTTCCATAGTAAAATTTGTAATTGTGCCAACCGATGGGATTGTATGTGACCTTGGTCTCCTTTTTCTTTTTAGCTTTGTGTTGCTCCTGCATTTGAACATGAGCAGCAGTAGCCCGACCGTACTTGTCCTTTTTCCCAAGCTTTAGCTGATACTCTCCATTCAACTCCAGAGTGCCAATAGCTGTTTCATCGCTATGGTTAAGCAGCTGGACCTTAATCTGGTTCTTCTGATTCGCAGCGACATTTTCTGCAGGAAGAGCCTGTGAAAGTAACAACAAAGAGCCGGCTGACAGGACAAGCCAAGTGCCAAACCTAAACTTTTTCATAAAGAACTCCTTTTAAATAATATATCTCCGACATCATTCTACTAAAAAATAGATTGTTTGACAACTGAAACTTTTCAAAAATATTACAAAAATAAATATCTGTTCAATAAGTGCGAGGTTTGACTAGGATGCGTATTTTTCCTATAATCATAACTAGAGAAAACGCTTGTATAAATTACCTAAGGAGGTGTTTATGAGTCCATCTTTAGAGGAAATGTCGCTGGAGGAGCTGTGGCAGCTTTTTCCGATTTTTTTAAGAGAGCATCAGGATGAGTGGAAAGAATGGTATGAGGAGGAACGGCTTCATCTTTTAAGTTTTTTTCAAGAACATCAGATTGTTCGTCTTAGCCATATTGGCTCAACATCGGTAGAGACCATTTGGGCCAAGCCTATAGTGGATATCTTATTGGAAATTCCTAAAGCGGCAGATATGGCGGTAATGAGAGACTTGCTGCTGCAAAATGGTTATCTGCTCATGTCAGAAAGCCAAGGGCGGATGTCATTTAATAAAGGCTACACACCGAGTGGTTTTGCGGAGCGGGTTTTCCATCTGCATTTGCGCTATGAAGGCGATCATGATGAGCTATACTTTAGAGACTATCTACAGGAGCATCTTGCTGTAGCCAAGGACTATGAACAACTCAAACTGTCTTTGTGGAAACAGTATGAGCACAACCGGGATGCCTATACCGACTCCAAGACGGATTTTATCAAGAAATACACCAAGGAAGCTAAAAGGCTTTATGGTAGAAGATATGAGATGGAAGACAGATGAGTTATCTAGCAATAGTTGGCCTTCTGATTATTCTTGCTTTTCTTTACTTAATGTACCAATCAAAAAAGCCGTCCGGTTTGGTTGGGTTATGGATGATGAAGTTATGGAATCGTGTTTATATGCCCATGGTTGTTTGGGCGGTCATTCAGCTGGAGTATAGGAAGAGATTTAAAGCTATTTTGGTTGTTGGAGTTGGAAATGGATAATCCTCGAAATATTTGAAAAAGCACTTTCCTAATAGTCGAGTTCTGGGGATTGATATTTCTTCTACGGCCATCAGAGCAGCTGAAAAATTGGCTGAGCCTGGCCTAGCATTTGGGGTGAAAAATGTTGAGAATACAAATCTTCCGGTTGAGAAATTTGATTTGATTACATACAGCATTTTAAACTCAATTTCATTGGTCGGATTTAGCTCAGGCGTTCCTAGAACTTAAGCAGATACTTAAGCCAGATGGAAGCATCTTACTGGCATGTGAATGGAGCAAATTAGCTTAATACCTACCAGACTTTACAAAGCAAGAAAAACTGGAGCATTATTTATCTAACTTGGACTTGCATCTCATCGATAGTCAAAGAAATGGTCAATGGATTCTTTATAAAATTAAGAAAAAATAAGGAGGTATCCTATGAAACAATTATTTTTATGTTCATATTTTGCGGGAGTTAAGAACTTATTTAAACAATATGCATCTAAAAAGCAATTGGGCAAACATGTGCTTTTTATCCCGACGGCTGGAAATGTAGAAGAGTATAGGGGTTATATTGACGAAGCCCTGCAAACCTTTGAGGACTTGGGATTTCAAGTAGAGGTCTTGGATATTTCAGCTTGTGATAGAGAAACAGCTCAGGCAAAGATTTTCCAAAGCAAGCTTCTCTATATCTCTGGCGGCAATACCTTTTATCTTCTGCAAGAACTAAAGAAAAAGCAGCTTCTGTCTTTGATAAAAGAGCAGATTGCGGATGGCATGGTTTATGTGGGCGAATCCGCTGGTGCTATCATCACAGCCAAAGATATTGACTATAATAAGATTATGGACGATAAGGAAGTAGCAGGGGAACTGTCTGATACGGTGGCGTTACATGAGGCAGATTTTTATCTCCTGCCTCATGTTGGTGAAGAACCCTTTGCTGAAAGTGCTCAGTCCACTCTGGATACATACAGCGACCAGCTACATCTACTTCCCTTAAATAATCACCAAGCTGTGCTTGTGGAGGTTGAAGAAGTGAAGGTTTTGGTGGAAAATAAATAAGAATGCGGGTGTAGTATTTTGATTGAAAAGACATACGAAACATCAAGTGGAGTCATTCATTATTGGACAAATGATATGTATGCATCAGCGAAAAGTGCTCTTATCTTTTTACCTGGACTTACAGCTGACCATAGATTATTTGACAAACAAATAGAGTACTTTAAAGACAAATATAGAGTACTAGTGTGGGATGCTCCAGGCCACGCGTCATCTTATCCTTTTAAGCTCAATTTTAGCTTGTTTGATATGGCGAAATGGCTAGATAGAATATTTGTCAAAGAGAGAATAAAAAATCCAATATTAATTGGTCAGTCAATGGGAGGATATGTAGGACAGGTTTATGCTCAACTTTTTCCTGAGAAATTAAAAGGCCTTGTTACGATTGATTCACCTTCCCTGCAAAGGAACTATTATACAGCTATGGAGTTGTGGCTCTTAAAAAATATGGAGGCAATTTATAGAATCTATCCATGGAAATCTCTTTTGAAATCAGGCCCTAAAAGCGTATCAACAACAGACTATGGAAGAAAACTGATGTATGATATGATGATGGTTTATGATGGCGATCAAAAAAGGTATGCTCGTCTTGCGGGATACGGATATAAGATATTTTCAGAAGCAGTAGAGAAGAAGCTTTCTTATGAAGTAAAATGTCCACAATTGGTTATATGTGGAAAAGAAGATCGTGCAGGGTCTTGTATACGGTATTTGAAGGCCTATGAAAGAAATACTGGGAAGTCTGTTCAATGGATTGATAAGGCGGGACATAATTCTAATACCGACCAACCCGATATTGTAAATAGACTGATTGATGAATTTTTGGATAACAAAATTAAAGAAAAGCTTGGTTGAAAGACCGGCTTTTTGATATAATAGACTCTATGAACACAAAAGAAAAAATTTCAAATTATCAACTTTTACTGGCTCAGTTGGAAGCCTTGTTAGATGGTGAGACTAACGCTTTAGCTAATCTGTCCAACGCTAGCGCGCTGCTCAATCAAGCTTTGCCTCATTCGGTTTTTACTGGTTTCTATCTTTTTGATGGGAGTGAGCTAATTTTGGGGCCTTTTCAGGGCGGTGTTTCCTGTGTCCATATTGCCTTAGGTAAGGGTGTCTGTGGGGAATCTGCGGAGAAAGAAGAGACAATCATCGTAGATGATGTGACTCAGCATGCCAACTATATCTCTTGTGATAGCCGGGCTAAGAGCGAAATTGTGGTGCCCATGGTAAAAGATGGCCACCTTTTGGGAGTGCTAGATTTGGATTCGGCATTGACAGGCGATTATGATAATCTAGATCAGGAATATCTGGAAAAGTTCGTCCAGATTTTGCTTGAAAAAACGACTTGGAATTTTGAAATGTTTGGAGAAAAAGCCTAATGTATCAAGCTTTATATCGGAAATACCGCAGTCAGACCTTTGGTCAGCTGGTGGGTCAGCAGGTAGTGGCCACTACTCTCCGGCAGGCTGTTGAGCAAGGCAAAATCAGCCATGCCTATCTCTTTTCTGGCCCACGTGGAACAGGGAAAACTAGTGTTGCCAAGATTTTTGCTAAGGCTATGAACTGTCCGAATCAAAAGGAAGGTGAGCCTTGCAATGACTGCTATATCTGTCAGGCTATCACTGAGGGGAGCCTTGAAGACGTCATCGAAATCGACGCGGCTTCTAATAATGGTGTAGATGAGATTCGTGACATTCGGGACAAGTCTACCTATGCACCTAGTCTTGCCAAGCACAAGGTCTATATCATTGACGAGGTGCACATGCTCTCGACTGGAGCTTTTAACGCCTTACTCAAGACCTTGGAAGAGCCGACAGAAAACGTAGTCTTTATCCTAGCGACGACAGAGCTGCATAAGATTCCAGCAACTATTCTTTCCCGTGTCCAGCGCTTTGAGTTTAAGTCTATCAAGACTCAGGACATTATTGGCCATATCGATTGGATTTTGGAGCAGGAAGGCATTGATTTTGAGCAGGAAGGTGTGCAGATTATTGCCCGTCGAGCTGAGGGCGGTATGCGGGATGCCTTGTCTATCCTCGACCAGGCTCTTAGCTTAACTCAGGAAAATCGTTTGACTACTGACATTGCTGAAGAAATCACTGGCTCTATCAGCTTGGGAGCCTTGGATGCCTATGTAGCAGCCTTGATTGCTCATGATGCAGTTGCAGCCTTGGATAATCTCAATCTGATTTTTGACAGCGGAAAAAACATGGCCCGTTTTGTGACGGACCTCCTGCAATATCTGCGTGACTTGATCATTGTCAAAACTGGCGGGGAGAATCATCATGCTAGCGAGCTCTTTCTGGAAAATCTCAAGACACCGCAGGACACTCTTTTTGCCATGATTGATATGGCGACTAGGAGTTTGGCAGATATCAAGAACAGCCTGCAGCCTAAGATTTATACAGAAATGATGACCATTCGACTGGCAGAGACCAGCAGCCTTCCTGCAGCGGCAGCGATTCCGGATAATCTAGCCGATGAGCTTAAGGGACTGAGACAAGAGATAGATAGTCTTAAGCAGCAGCTGGCTAATGGCAATGGAAAACCTGCAGCAGCTGTCAAAACTTCGGATATTCGTCCGCAGAAGTCTAAGGGCTACCGAGCAGACCGTAATAAGGTTAATGCCATCTTAGAAGAGGCTGTTGACAATCCTAGTCTGGCTCGCAGCAATCTGACCAAGCTGCAGAATGCTTGGGGTGAGATTATCGAAAGTCTAGCTGGAGCTGATAAGGCCTTGCTGGCAGGCTCGCAGCCAGTGGCAGCCAATGAAAGCCATGCTATCTTAGCTTTTGAGTCTAATTTTAACGCTGAGCAGACCATGAAGCGGGACAACCTCAATACTATGTTTGGCAATATCCTCAGCAATGCAGCAGGCTTTTCACCAGAGATTTTGGCTATTTCCTTGGAAGAGTGGACTAAGATTCGGGCGGATTTTTCGGCTCGTAGCCGCAATGGCAAGGCAGAGGTTGAAGAGAAGGAAGAGGAAAGCTTGATTCCAGAAGGATTTGACTTTTTAGCAGAAAAAATTACCATTCAAGAGGACTAAAAAAAGATTTTTCTAGGTTTTCGTGTTATAATAAATCTATGAACAGACGACAATTTATTGTGATGGCTGTTTTTACAGCCTTAGAAACCTATTTTTTCAATGAATCTATCATGGCGGGGCGCTATTTTATGGCTGCTTTCTGGGCAGTTTTGGTGTTGCGCAATCTGCAGATTTCCTATGTCATGGGGCGAATTGTGGATGAAATCGATAAACATTTAGGACCGAAATAATGAAAACAGGACTGAGTCTTATGACTCAGTCCTTTTGAAATGAAATTTTTGATTACCAACTGGTCAGCGAGACTTCGCCGCTGTTGAGCCAGATTTCTTGACCATCTGTCAGCTGGACCAAAAGTTGCCCGCTGTCTGAGATATCCTTGGCCAAACCTTGGTAGTTTGCGCCTTTTTGGCTAAAGGTCACTTGCCGTCCTAGCACCAAGGAGCGCTGCTTGTAGAGGTAGATGAGCTCTTCTGGGTCACTTTCGTAGAAGCATTTCCAAATCTCGGCAATGAGCTCATTGCGACTAATGGCTGGTTTCTCTTCAAAGAGGGAGCCAGCTTTTTCTTTGATGTCGGCTGGAAAGTCTGTTATGAAAAAATTAAAGCCAACACCGATGATGACATCGGTGACGAGACCCGTCTCGATAGAAGTTGTAGCCTCGGTCAAGATGCCGGAAATTTTTTTGTTTCGATAGTAAATGTCATTGACCCACTTGATATCAACCTCCATGAGGGTTAGATTTTTCACTGCCTTGTAAATGGCACCCGCAGTCAAGATAGTATAGGAGGGGAGCTGGTCGAAGGGGAGGTTGGGCTTGAGGTGGAGAGACATGTAAAAGCCGCCCTGGCTGGGGCAGAAGAAGGCACGACCGAAGCGGCCTCGGCCAGCAGATTGGGCATCGGCTAGATAGAGAGTGTTGGCTGGGCGTCCAGCCTCCATGCCAGCCTTGGCATCCATTTGAGTGGACTGGCAGTCAGGATTAAAGGAGACCTGAGCAGGTGAGTGTGTCTCAATCCAATCAGGAATCAGTAGGTCACCCGCTGTCAATCGATAGCCCCGGTTCTTGACGGATTCGATTTGGATGCCTTCTTTCTCCAATTTTTGAATGGCCTTCCAAATAGAAGTTCGTGAAACGCCCAATTCTTGGGCTATTTTTTCGCCGTTGACATAGTCGTCAGCCTGGCTGAGGATGTCAAAGAGTTTTTCGTAGGTTTTCATAGGTGGTCTTTCTAGCTTAAAGGCTGCTTTCTCTTAGTGTCAGCTTGGTAGAGAGCTTAATCATGTAAGGAATGGAGCTTTCGTCAGTTTTGATCATCTGGTCCAGTATCTGCAGAGCTTGCTTGCCCATTTCCTCTGTAAAGACTGTCACAGTGCTGAGAGGCGGATAGACGTATTTGGCAATAGATGTATCATTAAAGGAAATAATCTGGACATCTTGGGGAACAGCTATTCCCGCTTCCTGAAGAGCACGGAGGGCACCGACTGCCAGAGCATCGCTGGCTATGAAGAATGCTTTGGGCATCTGCTCTTTTTGCTGGTTGATGAGGTCTTTCATCAGCTGGTAGCCTGACTCTGAGGAGAACTTGCCGACCTTGACATAGGCCGGCTGATAGAGGTATTTTTCACTAAGGTAACGGCAGAAGCAGGCCAAGCGCGGATCGTCAAGACTTGTCGTCCCGTCTGAAGTCTCTTCACGTCCAGCAATCATACCGATTTCTCGAATGCCCTGCTCAAGAAAATGGTCGAGAACATGGGTAACGGCATGCTCAAAGTCCGTTGTCACACAGCTGTGGCCTTGGTCGAGCGTATCGCTATCTACGAAAACCAGGGCAGGACTGTATTGCTTCAGCTCCTGCACTTGCTTAGTGCTGAATTTTCCGATGGCAATGATGCCGTCAATCTGTTCTAGCTGGCTCAGAGAGTCGTTGTTGAAAATCCGTACGATATCATAGCCCAGTTCGTGAGCTTTCTTTTCAATGCCTAGGCGGATGGAGTAATAGTAAAGATCATCCAGCTCTTCCAGCTCTGTGTACCATTCCACGATAGCAATGCGATGGGTCTGAGGCAAAGTCTTTTTCTGCCTTTTGCTTTTTTGGTAATTGAGCTGTTCAGCGATATCGAAAATCTTCTTACGCGTCTCATCGCTGACAGACATGGACTTGTCATAATTCAAAACCCGCGAAACAGTTGCGGGAGAAACACCAGCAGCCTGGGCGATATCTTTGATAGTAGCCATTTGATTTGATCCTTTTCAATTTACTGTCTACATAAATTATAACTCAAAAATTAGTAAATAACAAAGATATGTTTAGTAAATTTTTGCACGGTGCTAAATTAAGTAAAATTTTACTAAATTTATTGAAGTTTTACTCGGAAACAGTTATAATAAATATAAGAAAACGATTACAATGTCGATTATTCATTTTAAAGGAGTTTAGCTTATGTCAAACCTAATTTCAGCGGAGCAAATCCGCGCAGATTTTGCCAAGGTTTTTGGAGTAGAAGCGGACCACACGTTCTTTTCACCTGGTCGGATCAATCTGATTGGTGAGCATACGGACTATAACGGCGGCCATGTCTTTCCTGCAGCGATTTCTCTAGGAACTTATGGAGCGGCTCGCAAGCGGGACGACCAGCTCTTGCGATTCTTCTCAGGGAATTTTGAAGAAAAAGGGATTATTGAAGTGCCACTGGAAAACCTGCACTTTGAGCCTGAGCATAACTGGACCAACTATCCAAAAGGAGTTTTGTATTTTCTGCAGGAGGCGGGTCATAAGATTGATCGAGGAATGGATATCTATGTTTATGGAAATATTCCCAACGGGTCGGGCTTGTCTTCTTCTGCATCTCTAGAGCTCTTGACGGGTGTCATTGCTGAGAAACTCTTTGATTTGCAGTTGGAACGTTTGGACCTAGTGAAAATCGGTAAATTAACTGAGAATGAATTTATCGGAGTTAATTCTGGCATTATGGACCAGTTCGCTATTGGAATGGGAGCTGACCAGCGGGCTATTTACCTTGACACCAATACTCTTGAATATGACTTGGTGCCGCTTGATCTCCAGGACAATGTTGTAGTGATTATGAATACCAATAAGCGTCGTGAACTAGCTGACTCCAAGTACAATGAGCGCCGGGCGGAGTGCGAAAAAGCTGTTGAAGAACTTAACCGCAAGCTGTCTATCGCAACCTTGGGCGAGTTGGACGAGTGGTCCTTTGACGAGTATAGCTATCTGATAGAGGACAAAAATCGTCTTAAACGGGCTCGCCATGCTGTTTTAGAAAATCAACGTACTTTGCAAGCACGGGCAGCTTTGCAGGCAGGCGATCTTGAAAAATTTGGCCGTCTCATGAATGCTTCCCACGTTTCATTGGAGCATGACTATGAAGTGACTGGTCTAGAGCTGGACACCTTGGTTCACACAGCCTGGGAGCAAGAAGGTGTTCTGGGGGCTCGTATGACTGGGGCTGGCTTTGGCGGATGTGCTATTGCTTTAGTGCGTAAGGATGCTGTGGATACTTTTAAGGAAAATGTCGGCTCTAAGTATCAAGAGGTTGTCGGCTATGCCCCTAGCTTTTACATTGCAGAAGTAGCTTGCGGAAGCCGAGTGCTGGACTAATTCACAGAAAAGGAACTTGGGTCTGGGACAAAAGTCCTAGCCTCTCAATTGTCTTTGGATTGTCGAGCAAGACGCAGTGGTTGAGTGGGCTCTATTACGCTGATTTTATCAGCTTTTACAGCCCTACTCAACTGTGCGGAGGTGGGACGACGAAATCGAATTCTAACGAATTACCGATTTCTGTCCCACTTTCTTTACTAGCAAGAGAAAGGAAGATCTATGTCCAAGAAGTTACTGACTGCTTTTGTATCTGCAGTGATTGACAAGAGTACTTTTGAAGAAATGGACACCATCTATCTGAGCAATCGTGTCATGGCTCTAGTTGGAGAGACAGTGGCAGAGGAGGATACGGAAGCTGAGCAGCTAATTGACCTTAAGGATGACTTGGTAGCTGTGGCTGTCAAGAATGGGACGATTGGTCATACCCTAGCTGAGCAGGATATACTGGGAGCAGAGCTCATGAACTTCATCACCCCTGCCCCTAGTCGGCTCAATCGGGACTTCTGGACTTCTTATGCCTCAAGTCCCGAGCAGGCTGTGGCTGACTTTTACCAGCTTAGCCAAAAAAATGACTACATCAAAGTCAAGGCCATTTCTAAAAATATTGCTTTCAAAGCACCGACTGCCTATGGAGATTTGGAAATTACCATCAATCTCTCTAAGCCAGAAAAGGATCCCAAGGAAATTGCGGCAGCTAAAAAGGCTAAGAATAGTAATTATCCAGCCTGCCAGCTTTGCATGGAAAATGAAGGTTACCAAGGCCGCTTGGACCACCCAGCCCGCGCCAACCATCGGATTATTCGCTTTGACTTGGCTGGACAGGAGTGGGGCTTTCAGTATTCGCCCTATGCCTACTTTAATGAACATTGCATCTTTCTGCACAGCCAGCACCTTCCCATGGCTATCAGTCGGCTGACCTTTGAGCGCTTGCTGGACATCGTTGAGACCTTTCCGGGTTATTTTGCTGGCTCAAATGCCGACCTGCCTATTGTCGGCGGCTCTATCCTGACCCACGACCACTATCAGGGCGGACGTCACACCTTCCCTATGGAAATAGCAGAGCTGGATTGCAGCTTTACTTTTAGCGGATTTGATGAGGTTGAGGCAGGTATTGTCAAGTGGCCCATGTCCGTTATTCGGCTTAAATCTGAGAAGAAGGAACCATTGATTGAGTTAGCTGACAAGATCTTGCAAATTTGGTGGACTTATTCTGACCCAAGTGTGCAGGTCTTGGCAGAGTCTGAGGGCGAGTCGCACCATACTATCACACCGATTGCGCGCAGAAAAGATGGATCTTTTGAGCTAGACTTGGTCTTGCGGGACAATCAAACTTCCCCAGAACATCCAGACGGCATTTATCACCCTCATAAGGATGTGCAGCATATTAAGAAAGAAAATATCGGTCTAATTGAGGTGATGGGACTGGCTATTCTGCCGCCTCGGCTCAAGGAAGAACTCAAGCAGGTGGAACTTTTCTTGCTGGGAGAAGACTGTCAGGTTGCTGCCTATCATCAGGAGTGGGCCAATCAACTCAAAGACCAGAATTCAGATGTTACTGCTGAGACGGTGGAAGGAGTAGTTCAGGCATCGGTTGGACAAATTTTCAGCCGAGTACTGGAAGATGCTGGAGTTTACAAGCGAACAGAGGAGGGGCAGGAAGCTTTCATGCGCTTCGTCCAATCCGTCGGCATCCAGCCCTAGGAAATGTGTTATAATGAATCTAGCGTAAGAGGGAAAGGAAGTTTTATGGCAATTTTAGTATTAGGTGGAGCTGGCTATATCGGCTCGCACATGGTAGACCGTCTGGTAGCGGCAGGCAAGGAAGAGGTAGTCGTCGTTGATAATTTGGTGACTGGCCATCGGGCAGCTGTCCATCCGAAAGCGGTCTTTTATGAGGGGGATTTGGCGGATAAGGACTTTATGCGTGATGTCTTTGCCAAACATCCATCTATCGATGCAGTTATTCACTTTGCAGCTTTTTCACTGGTGGCAGAGTCTATGTCAGATCCGCTCAAGTATTTTGACAATAACACAGCCGGCATGGTTTCTCTTTTGGAGGTCATGCAGGAATGCGGCGTTAAAAATATTGTCTTTTCTTCGACAGCGGCGACTTATGGCATTCCTGAGGAAGTTCCGATTTTGGAAACGACTCCGCAAAAGCCTATCAATCCTTATGGTGAGAGCAAGCTTATGATGGAGACCATTATGCGCTGGGCAGACCAGGCCTATGGCATCAAGTTTGTAGCCCTGCGTTATTTCAACGTGGCTGGAGCCAAGCCAGACGGCTCTATCGGCGAGGATCACGGACCTGAAACCCATCTCCTGCCCATTGTGCTTCAGGTGGCTCAGGGCAAACGTGAGAAGATTGCCGTCTTTGGAGATGATTACGATACTCCGGACGGGACCAATGTCCGCGATTATGTCCATCCTTTCGACTTGGCTGACGCCCATATTTTGGCTGTCGAGCACTTGCGTGCCGGACATCCTTCAGATGCTTTTAACCTTGGCTCTTCGACTGGTTTTTCTAACTTGCAGATTGTAGAAGCCGCCCGCAAGGTGACCGGCCATCCGATTCCTTTGGAAATAGCAGAGCGGCGCCCAGGCGATCCGGATACGCTGATTGCTTCCTCTGAGAAAGCAAGAAAAATTCTGGGCTGGAAGCCGAAATTTGATAATATCGAAACCATCATCGAAACCGCTTGGAAATGGCACTCAAGTCATCCAAATGGCTATGATGACAGAGGATAATCTGACAAACCAGCTAGAAAAGCTGGTTTTTTACTTTGAATTATAAAACCCTTCTTTACAAATTTTTAAAAGCCTTTTATAATAAAAGGAAGATTGATTGACATATTATCTGCAATCTTGTTTAGTTGCTACTAACTCTTAGTATATCTTGAAAAATCATGGCAGCTATAGATACAAAAAGAAATAAGAATGTAGAATAGCGATTTTTTTGCACAACTATCAGATGAGACAGATGTTGACAGTTTGTTGTGTAAGGGCTTTAGAGAATTATGTTATAATGAAGCCATAAAAGTTTGAGAAGTCTCTTAATCTTTTCAAACTGATTTTCATAAAAAGAATAGGAAATAAGTATGTGTTCGATTCTTGCCTTATATATCACCTTGATGCCGGTCATTCTGACTGGGATTCTGAATATGATCTTTTGCAAGTCTTCACTGCTAGAGGCGGCATACCGACCCATGGACGCTGGGTTGATTTTAAAGGATGGGAAGAGGCTTTTTGGGGCTAACAAGACCTGGAAAGGTTTCTTTGGCATGATTGTCTGGGGAGCTTTAGCTCAGATCCTTTGGGGCTTGGTATTGAAAAGTATTCCTCCCCTAGAGAAGCTGCACCTGGTCTATGCCTTCTACGAAAATACTGTGCTCTTTAATCTGGTTCTTGGGGCTCTTTTGGGGCTGGCTTATGTTTTGTTTGAGCTGCCCAATAGCTTCATCAAGCGCCGTTTGGAAATCAAAGAGGGCAAGACGGCGGAGAATGGCTGGAAATGGACCTTTATCTGGATAGACCAGATTGATTCCTTGATTGGCTGTATCATTTTCTTGCTTTTCTATATTCCTCTGTCCTGGCAGCAGATGCTGGGCATTCTAATACTAGCGGCGGGCACGCACCTAGGAGTCAATCGTCTGCTCTACTGGGCTAAACTTAGAAAAAATCGTATGTAAGATGGGAGCTTTTGATGAAAGAACTATGGCTGGAAAAGGAGCCTTCGGCCGTCTATGGCGGTGAAATCAATCAGTTGATCAGTCTCTGTCAACTTGGGCTTTCGGTTCCTAAGGGTTTGATTTTGCCTGCGGACCAAGTAATGGATTGGCTAAGCGCAGCTCTGCCAGAATACTCAAAAGAGGGACTTAAAGAATTAATTCATTTGGGCAAGGAGGAAATTGCGGAGCGTTTGCAGCAATATCCTTTGGAGTCAGCTTGGCTACAGGAGTTAGCAGCTTTTTGTCAGGAAAATCAAGTTTATATCGTTCGTAGCAGTGCCCTTTTAGAAGACGGACAGGCTATGTCATTTGCCGGCCAATATGACTCGATTGGTGACTGCCGGACATTGTCAGAAATTGAGCAGGGCATTCGTTCTTGTCTGCTTTCTCTCTTTAATCCAGAAGCATTGGCCTACTGGCAGCGCCAGGGTTTGCCTGAGCAGGATTTTGCTATGGCGGTGCTGATTCAGGAGCAGATAGAACCTGACTTCAGCGGTGTCTGCTTTTCCCTAGATGTGGCGACTAATCAGGACCAGACCATGCTGTTGGAGTATGTAAAAGGCTCGGCTGAGAGCTTGGTTAGTGGTCAAGTCAATCCTGAGCAGCTGACACTTCCTTGGTACAAGACAGACTGGATCCAGTGTGAAAATGTTGAAATCTCTCTGGCAGTCTTGCAGAAACTGCATGAACAGGTTTTGGAGATTGTAGCGTATTTTGGTCGGCCGATGGATATTGAGTGGTGTGCCGTACAAGAGCAAGTCTATCTAATACAGGCTCGGCCCATTACAACAGTACCAACTAAAATCGACAGTGGCCGCTGGACGACAGCGAATTTTCGGGACGGTGGCGTCGCGGCCCAGCCCTGTCCAAATCTGATGTGGAGCCTTTACCGCCATTCTTGGCAAGAGGCCCTTTCTAGCTTTTTGCTGGCAATTGTCCTAGAGCCTGAAGGTGTGATACCTCCACTGATGCGTCTCCATTATGCTCGGCCTTTCTGGAATTTAGGCGTGGTCAAGCAAGGTATGGAGCAGATTCCGGGCTATATTGAGCGAGACTTTGATGATGAGCTGGGAGTCAATAAAGACTACCAAGGTCAAGGTTTTACCAGCAAATTAAGTCCAGCCTTGCTCTTGAATTTCCTGCGGGTCGCTTTGAAAACGCAAAAAGTAACTAAGACTTTTCTGCATCAGGCGCCAGACAAGTTGAAAGAGCTGCGTCAGCAATTTAACCATCTTAATCAAAAAATACGAGAACTGAACAACCAAAGCTCGCTGCAGCAGGTCGAGAGTCTTTGGCAGTTAGTGCTAAATCAGGCTTATTTAGATAGTGAGGGAACTTATTTCTGGCAGGCCTACATCAATACGGTACAGCTGTCTATGAAAAAGACCAGTCTGCTTAAATGGCTGACGGTCGATGAATTTTTCCAACTGATAGCCAAGTTAGGAAATGTTTCTCATACCAAGCCTTTAGCTAGAATGCTGGAAGCTGCGGATCTTATTTTGGCAGAGGAGAAACTGACAGACGATTGGTTGAAGCTATCGGTGGAAGAATTGCAGCGACTGGCAGCACAATATCCTGAGCGAGCAGATTTCATCAAGATTCAGGATTTCCAAAAGGATTTTGGCTATCACTCGGAACGGGAGCTGGACTTGCGAGTAGCTAGTTATGAAGAAGATGCTCATCAGGTTTTAACAGCGGTCCAGCAGTTGATTGCTGATTCAGCATATTACCAAGCAGCAAAAGCTTCGCTCAGTCCTGGCTCAGAGTTTGAGCTGGATTTGGCTCATCTATCTCGCGCCAAGCAGAAAAAGATAGAAAAAATCAGCGAAGTTCTGCGGAACTTGCTTTGGTGGCGGGAGGAGTTCAAGGATATTTCCACGCGCTATTACCACCTCATTCGTCAGATTAGCCTCAAACTCGGCCGAGCCTATGAAAAGCGATGTTTTCTGAAAAATGAACAAGATGTTTTTTATATTAAGAAAGAAAGCCTAACTTCCTTTATGGAAGGGGAAAAGACTGCTGACCAGCTCCAAGAAGAAGCGGCTGATAATCAGCATTATTGCCAGGCCTATCGGAATTTTGAGCCAGTGGGTGATTTGACTGAAAAAGAGATGAGCCTGGAAGAAGTGGCCCATGAGAGTCAGGCTCTGCTGACGGGAATGCCAGCCAGCAGCGGTCAGGTGACCGGCCGGGTTCGAGTTCTCTTGGATTTGGCTGATATTGAGATGATTGAACCGGGAGAAATTCTTGTCACTCGCTATACAGATACGGGCTGGAGCTATGTTTTCGGTATTATAGGCGGTCTTGTGACAGAGTATGGCGGGGTTCTCTGCCATGCCTCCATTGTCGCTCGGGAATGCGGGATTCCAGCTCTGGTCTGCGCCAAAAATGCAACTCAGCTACTAGAAACTGGCATGCTGGTTACTTTAGATGGAAGAAGAGGAGAAATAAGAATCCATGAAGAAGAATGAACCATTGTTTATCGGTGAATACGACAAATCTGTTATCCTGACCTATATGGGTGCTGCTTTTGCACTTTTGGCAGTCTATGCCATCATTCAGTCCCAGCTGCGACTAGCCATGATGGCTTTTATCGTTAGCGGTATCTGTGACCTCTTTGACGGTGTGGTGGCGCGACGGATGAAGCGGACTGAAAGTCAGAAGCGCTTCGGTATTGAGATTGATTCGCTCTGCGACATGATTAGCTTTGCGGCTCTTCCGGCTGTGCTCCTCATGACCCAGCTTCCCTTGGGTGCAGCCAATATCATCTTGACTGTCCTCTATGTCTTAGCCGCCGTCACGCGCTTGGCGCATTTTAACCGCTTGGCCAAGTATGATGAAGGATCTAGGTCCTATTTTATCGGCTTGCCCGTGACCTACAGCGCCCTATTTTTCCCTCTGACCTATCTGGTCTGTCAATGGCTGGCGCCTGGTCTCTTTGCTTGGGTGTGGCTGGGCTTGTCTCTTTTGCTGCCCTTCCTATTTGTCTACAACTGCCGTATTCCCAAGCCAAATAAGCTGGCCTATCTGGTCTTTGCGATTTTAGCTGTTGCAAGTTTGATTGGTCTGGGAGTTCTCCCGCATGGTTAAGGTCTATCAGCGAAAGACTGGCCAGGTACAGGAACCGATAGAATACAAGGCGGGGCTGTTAGATAAGCTTTATGGTACTGCTTGGGGTCGCTTCTTATTGCCTATCTTGACCCGACCTAGCCTGTCTTATCTTCTGACTTTGAAAGACTACACTCCTTTTTCTCTCAAGAAAATAGCAGCTTTTGTGGAAAATTATCAGCTGGATTTGGCTGACTATGAAGATGGCCCCTATTCTAGCTTCGCGGCTTTTTTCCAGCGAAAAATCAAGCCTGATTTGCGTCCAATCTGTCCTGACAGTCAAGTATTGGCAGTGGCAGATGCCAAACTAGAGGCTTTTACCATTAGTCAGGACTTACGGCTGACAATTAAGGGTCAGACGTACAGACTAGCTGACTTACTGTTTGATGATGACTTAGCTCAGCTGTTCACTGGCGGAACAGCACTTGTCTATCGTTTGGGAGTGGAAGACTTGCACCGCTATCTGGCTGCTGAATCCGGCAGAATTACCCAAAAACGAACAATCAAGGGACGACTGCATACGGTTAGACAGGTAGCCCAGAAGAGGTGCTTCATTTACAAAGAAAATAAAAGAGAATACTGTCTTTTAGATACCGACCTAGGACCTGTCCTGCAGATGGAAGTAGGGGCTCTGCTGGTCGGAAGAATATACAATCACAGTCAGGACCATTTGGTCAGGGGACAGGAAAAGGGCTGCTTTGGTCTGGGCGGCTCAACTATTCTTGTCCTCTATCCGGCAGACACGATTTGCTTGGATCAGGATATCCTGACTTACTCAGACCTCGGAATAGAAACCCAGATTCAAATGGGTGAAAAGATTGGAGAGAAGCTATGTTTAAACGATTAGCTGTTTATTATAAGGAAATGTTTCCTTTGCTGCCGCGCTTTTTTGTGGCTGCCATCATGTTTTTTGAGATTTATTTTGTCCTCTTGCTCAATGACGGAGTGACTACCTTTCACTTTGACCATCAGGAGTTGATCGGAATCTTTACCATTTTCGTCTTTCTGATGATTCTGCGGATTGCAGATGATTTCAAGGACTACGAGACCGACAGGCGGCTCTTTCCTCATCGAGCTCTGCCATCTGGCCGGGTGAAAAAGAAGGACTTGGCTATTGCTCTCAGCTTTATCGTAGCTGTGTCTGTACTTCTCAATATTCTCTTTATGAACAATATCGGCTGGTTCCTCTTTCTCTATATCTACGGAACCCTCATGTCCTTCTGGTTCTTCAAGCGTGACAAGATTCAAAATTCCTTGCCGTTAGCTCTAGTGACCCATAATCCGGTCATGATGATTTTGAATCTCTATACTATTTCCTTCGTCTGCTACAAGTACAATCTGCCTCTCTTGTCCCTACCGACTATCTTGCTGGCCTTTACCATGTATTTCCCAAGTCTGATCTGGGAAGTCTGCCGCAAGATTCGGGCGCCAAAAGACGAGACCGAGTATGTGACCTATTCTATGCTTTTTGGCTACAAAAAAGCCACTCGCTTTATCGAGGTGGTGACTCTGCTGGATATCTTGACCAATTTCGTCCTCCTCTGGAATATTTCACATGTCGGAGTGGTGGTCTTGGTGCTGAATGTCATCTGGATGACTGTCCAGTTTGAGCAGTTTATCAAGGATCCAACTCGCTTTAATATCCGGGAGCGGGTGGAGCGTTATACTTATATCACGGAGACGACCATGGTTCTGTCCGTTGCTGTTTATCTCTTGATGGGGGTACTTTGATGAAAAGGATCAAGCAGACAGGGCTTGACCAGGTCGGAGGCAAGGCCTATCATTTGCTGAAAATGCAGGCTGCTGGATTGCCGATTCCTGACTTTGCAGTGTTTGCTTTTGACTTTTTCCAAGAATCTGCCAGCTCTGCTGACTTGGAGCGGATGGAAGCTGCCTATCGATCTGGAGAGTTGGACTTGTCCCAACTCAGTCAGCAGCTCCAGGGCTGGGCCAAAGAGCAGTTTAGTCAAGAAGATCTGACAGCGGCAGAAAACTGGATTCGGCAGGAGTTTTCTCAGAAAGACTGTTGCTTTGCAGTTCGCTCATCAGCAACCATTGAGGATGGGAAGGCTTCATCCTTTGCCGGTCAGTTTGAGAGCCAGCTCAATGTGAAGCCAGAAGGGCTTAAAGAAGCTATTCAAGCGACCTTGCTCTCTCTTTATCAGGAGTCAGCTCTTAGTTATCTGTTTGAGCAAGGCCTATCGTTGAAGCAGGCACAGATGATTTGCCTTGTTCAGATCATGCAGGAGGGAGACTTGTCTGGGATTTACTTCACAGCTAATCCCAAGGGCATTTTAAACGAGCATATTATTGTTATCGGTCGAGGCTTGGGCAACAAGGTTGTCGAGGATAAGATTCCTACAACCATGGTGACCCTCCATCCTAAGGACCAGCTCTTTTATACAGAGCAGACGGAGAACTCACCAGACGTATCACAGGAACAACTCGAGGAGCTACAAGCTTTGGCTAGTCAGGTAAGTCAGCTTTTCGGACCTTATATGGATATGGAATTTACCTTCGACAATGGCCAGCTCTATCTTTTGCAAGCACGACCTATTACTACCTTGCCAGAAGGCCGGCAGATTATTCTGGACAACAGCAACATTGTGGAGAGTTATCCGGGCGTTTCCAGTCCTCTGACTATTAGCTTTATTCAAGAGGCTTATGCCAGCATTTTTCGCAGTCTAGCCCAACGCTTGGTTGGTAAGGATGCTCCAGAGTTGGCTGCCTATGAAGCAACCTTTCAAAATATGCTACAACTGGTCAATAGCCGAGTCTATTACCAGATTCAGAGCTGGTATCAGCTACTGCAGCTTTTACCTTTTTCGAAGAAAATCATTCCAATCTGGCAGGATATGCTGGGAGTGCGAGAGACAGAGGTACCTCAGATGCCGGTGCACCTTTCTGCTTTCAAACGCCTGCAAATCATGCTCCGCATTATTCGAGAGTTTTGGACGGCCCCCAAGCAAATGCGGCAATTGGAAGAACAGTTTGCCCAGATTCAGCGCGAATACGAAGCGAGCTTTTCTCCCGACGCAGATGCAGAGACCTTGATTGCCTTGGTCAGCAAGCTGAAAGAGGATATTCTGGCTCACTGGGACATTACGCTGGTTAATGACCTCTATGCTTTTGTCTATACTGGACTCCTGAAGAAGTCGCGTCGCGGCGGAGCGGTTCAAGCGGAAATTGCAGGAATTGAGCAGATTGAAAGTATGCGGCCGGCTTTGGCTCTGCAGGCTTTAACAGCTCAGCTGAAAGCAGAAGAAAATGCAGAGATTAGACAGGCCATGGCAAGTGAAAGTCCAGCAGTCTTTCTAAATCGCCAGCATCCTTTGGTTCAAGAAATAGTTCATTTTATCCATGAATTTGGTGATCGAGCTCCGGAAGAGTTGAAGTTAGAAACTCCAACTTTTCGAACGCATCCAGAGCGTCTGCTCAAGCTCCTGCTGCAAATGTGCCAGCAAGAGGAGAAGAAGTTGGCACCTCAGAAACTTGAAGAAGATGTTCAAAAATCAGGCCGGTGGACGAATTTTCTCCGCAAGCGAGCCATGACTGGTGTTAAATATCGGGAAAGCTCCCGCTTAAATCGAACACGGATTTACGGCATGATGCGACAGATTTTCCGAACTCTGGGCCAGCAATTAGCCGAGCAAGGACTGCTGGCTACGCCTGACGATGTTTTTTACCTGACAAAGGAAGAATTATTTGAGTTGACCAGAAAGCCCAGAGATGTTAGCGGCTTGATAGCCGAGCGTCGAGAGAAGTTGGAGGCTGATAAGGAACTACCAACCTTTAGTCGCTATGTTTTTGCTGGACAGGTCTTTGAGAAATACCTGAAACCGCAAAACCGCACCAGCAGTCATAATACGGGGAATCAAGCCTTACAAGGGATCGGCTGTTCACCTGGCTGCGTTAAGGCTCAGGTTTTGGTCGTGGCAGATGTGCAGGAGATTGAGTCTGCTAAGGACCGGATTATCGTGACCAAGATGACAGATCCGGGCTGGGTTTATCTTCTTACCCAAGCCAAGGGTGTCATTGCCGAACAGGGGTCTTTGCTCTCGCACACGGCCATTATTTCCCGCGAGTTGGGTATTCCTTCCATTGTCAATGTCAGAGGTGCCTGCAGCCAGCTGCAAAAGGGCGACTGGATTGAGATGGATGGCCTTACTGGCAAGATTCGACTGATCAAGGAGGAAGACCATGCTGGAAATTAAACCAGTCAAACCTAATACTGTAGAGCTGGACGATTTTCTAGCCCTGCCCAAACAGATTTACCAGCCAGACCACCTCATGCAGTCGGAAGAGGAAGAGCTGGCTTTGATTGAGGGCAGTCACCCGCTGAGTTCTGATCTAGAAACCTATGCCTTTATTGGCTATGTGGACGGTCGGCCTTGTATTCGAGGGCTCCTGACCTTCTATCCAGATGATGAGGCTGCTTACTTGGGATTTTTCGAGTCGATCAATGATCAACAGATTGCATCTGCTTTTATCGACCATTTAGCAGGTTTTGCTCGCAGTCTCGGAGCGATTAAGATAATTGGTCCCGTACAGGCAAGCTTTTGGCTTGGTTATCGAATGCAACTGACTGGAACAGAGGAGCTCCCTTTTACTGGAGAACCTCATAATCCAGACTATTATCCTGAGTTATGGCAGGCTGCTGGTTTTGAGCTCAAGGAGCGCTATCTGTCCAATTTTTATCCCAAGGTCAGTAATCAAACTCATCAGGATAAGCTGGCTCATCGCTTTGAGTCTTTTGAAGAAGCTGGATTCACTTTTTGCTCTACCAAAAAGAAAGAGTGGGATCAAGCTTCGCTGCAGGTTTTTGAGCTCCTCAATCGCCTCTATCAAGATTTTCCAATTTATCGGTCTATTTCCAGTCAGCAGTTCAGTCAGATTTTTCAAAAATACCAGTATATTCTTGATTTTTCCATGGTTAAGCTGGCCTATAAGGAGAGTAAGCTAGCTGGTTTTCTGATTTCAATGCCGGACTACGGCTCTCTGGTTTATCAAAAACTGACTCCTCTCAACCTGGCCAAGCTTTTTTGGACCAAGCGCTTTCCCAAACGCTATATGATTATGTATTTAGGAGTAGATGAACAATTCTTGGGGTTGGGCTCTGCCTTGGCCTATCCGATTTTTAAAGAGGTACAGAAGCGACAGGCTTCAGCTATTGGAGCCTTGATTCATCAAAAAACCGTCACGCGCCACTATGCAGCAGAATTGCAAGGGGACAAGCATGAGTATGGCCTCTTTGAATTGGATTTAAACTCTTAGCTAACAAAGCAAATCATAGTTTAAAAAACAGATTTTCTAACTGAAGATTTGTTTTTTATTTTTTAGTAAAAATGAACACTATTTTCAGGCTGTTCAAAAACATGATGATTTCAGCCTTCAAAGATATATTTTTAAGCAAAAGCATTGAATTTTTGTAGGAAATTCTGTAAAATTTTAAGAGATTATTATATGAAGAAAAGGGAATTATTATGGAAAAAAGAATCACTGGTGATACGCTCCAGCGCTATTCTTTTAGAAAGTTATCAGTAGGATTGGTTTCTGCCACTATCGGAAGCTTCTTTTTGAGTACCGCAATAGGGGGAAATATAAGCACGGTTGAGGCTGCAGAAGTCTCAGCAGGCAAAACTGTTCCAGTTCAGTATCACTACGTAGTAGAGTCTGAACTGACTGAAGCTGAGAAGAATGCAGTTGTTAAGGAGCTTCCAAAGTTTGTGGAAGAAAACTCTGATGCTTATTACCTGGTTTACCGTCCAAAGACCCAGGGACTTTCGGCAAAAAGTTTGCCAAAGACGGGCTACTCAAGTCTGTGGGAAGCAACTTTTGCAGCTGCTGGGCTAACTTTAGCCGTCTTAGTAATTGCACGAGGTAGAAATGGCAAGAGGTACCTGTCTTCTATTTTGCTGGTGACGGGTCTAGGCTCTATTCTCCTAGCTCCATCTGTATTTGCAGTGACCAATATTGAATTAGCCGCCTACAATCAAAGGCTAAATTTAGCAGTTGGAGATAAGCTGCCTGAGCCTTTAGAGATTGCTGGTTTCGAATATGTTGGCTATCTGAAAAGCGGTGAACAGGGCAATGAGAACACAACAGGAAGTCATCAGCTTCCTACGGCACAAAAGGACTTGTCAGCTGTCGAAGTCGATCAGCAGGCAGGTAAATCTGCTAGCCTTTCTGGGAATCAGGGTACTGCTAACAAGCCTGTATCTACCGAAACAGATCAACTGACAGAGCAAGAAAAAGAGATTATTGCTGCCAAAGAGCGTGAATTTGCTCGGCTTTCTCCAGTTACTGAAGTACCAGAACTCGAATTCAAGAGCCAAGAAAGCAGCCAAACCCAAGTCCTGCCTTATCAAACAGAATACCAATATTCAAATGAGCTCGCAGAGGGGCAATCTAAGGTCATTCGCGCAGGTGTCGCTGGTACACGTACTGTTGTCACTCGCAATCATATTGCTGGTAAAGAAATTGTAAAAAGCGAAGTGGTTTCAGACCAGGTAACTGCAGAGCCAGTTTCGGAAATTGTGTTAGTTGGAACTGCTGCAGTAAAATCTGTGCCAAAAGAGGCACCAGTTCAAGAAGTCCCAGAATTGACGAACTATGGAACGACGCCCGATACAGCGCCAGTACAAGAAGTTCCAGAACTAACAACTTATGGCACTGCACCAGATACAGCGCCAGTACAAGAAGATCCAGAGTTGACAACCTATGGCACTGCACCAGATACAGCACCAGCTCAAGAAGTTCCAGAATTGACGAACTATGGTACAACGCCAGATACTGCACCTGTTCAAGAAGTGCCTGAGCTAATGACTTATGGCACTGCACCAGATACCGCACCTGTAAATAAAGTCCCAGAATTAACGACGTATGGAACGACACCAGATGCTGCACCAGTTCAAGAAGTTCCAGAATTGACGAACTATGGAACGACGCCAGATACCGCACCGGTTCAAGAAGTCCCCGAATTGACGTCTTATGGCACCGCACCAGATACTGCTCCCGTACAAGAAGCTCCAGAACTAACAACTTATGGTACCGTACCAGATGACTCACCAGTACATCAAGCTCCAGAATTAGAGCTGACTGCGACGGATGAAATAAGAAGAGAAAAGATAGATTTTTCCGTCGAAGAACAGTATACTGATGAGATTCCAGAAGGCAGTCGCCAAATTGTCACACCAGGAGTACAGGGCGAGCGGGCTATTACCACTCGTATCTATACCTCGAATGGACAAGAGGTTGACCGCCAAGTTTTATCGGATGAAGAAATTCTTGCAGCAGTTACTCAAATTATTAAGGTCGGTACAAGTAAGTCAAGCCTGATTCCAGGTGAAGCACCAAAGGTAGAAAAACTACCAGAATACCCGCTAACTTACACTGACGAAACGCGCGTAGAGAAAATCAACTATACCATTCGTGAAGAAGAGACTGACGAGCTAGTCCAAGGTGCCCATCAAATCGCGATTCCAGGAGTTGAGGGCGAGCGAACGATTAAGACTCGTGTCTACAGCTCCAACGGTCAGGAAATTGATCGTCAAGAACTTTCAAATGAGGAAACTCTAGCGCCAGTAACGCAAGTTGTCAAAGTTGGTACGGCAAAACCAACCCTTGTACCGAACGATGCGCCGAAAGCCGATGCTCTTCCAGAGTACCCGTTGACTTATACAGATGAAACTCGTGTAGAAAAGGTTAACTTCACGGTACGTGAAGAAGAGACGGACGAGCTGGTTCGTGATGCCCGTCAGATTGCGACTCCAGGTGTTGAGGGTGAGCGAACTATCAAGACCCGCGTTTATAGTTCCAACGGCCAAGAAATCGACCGCCAAGATCTGTCTAACGAGGAAACTCTAGCTCCAGTAACACGAATTGTTAAAGTTGGCACGGCTAAGCCACATATGGTACCGAATGATGCACCAAAAGCAGACGCTTTACCAGAGTATCCGCTGACCTATACGGATGAAACTAGAGTTGAAAAAATTAACTATACTATTCGTGAAGAAGAAACGGACGAGCTAGCCCAAGGTACTCGCCAAATTGCGACTCTGGGCGTTCAGGGTGAGCGAACTATCAAGACCCGC
This sequence comes from Streptococcus sanguinis, assembly GCF_026781265.1. GTDB lineage: Bacteria > Bacillota > Bacilli > Lactobacillales > Streptococcaceae > Streptococcus > Streptococcus sanguinis_T. The sequence goes on along the minus strand of NZ_JAKUVC010000002.1, from coordinate 402,359 downwards.
GTTTATAGTTCCAACGGTCAAGAAGTTGACCGCCAAGAGTTGTCCAATGAGGAAACATTAGCTCCAGTGACGCAAGTTGTCAAAGTAGGTACGGCTAAGCCGAATATGGTTCCAAACGAAGCACCAAAAGCAGACGCTTTACCAGAGTACCCTCTGACTTACACGGACGAAACCCGCGTAGAGAAAATCAACTATACTATTCGTGAAGAAGAAACGGATGAATTGGTTCGTGAAGCCCGTCAAATTGCGACTCCGGGTGTGCAAGGGGAGCGAACTATCAAGACTCGTGTCTACAGTTCCAACGGTCAAGAAGTTGACCGACAAGAGCTTTCTAACGAGGAAACTCTTGCTCCAGTTACGCAAGTTGTCAAAGTCGGAACGGCTAAGCCAACCATGGTTCCAAACGATCCACCAAAAGCAGACGCTCTTCCAGAGTATCCACTGACTTACACCGACGAAACGCGTGTTGAAAAAATCAACTTCACCATTCACGAAGAAGAGACGGATGAACTTGTACGAGATGCCCGTCAAATCGCCACTCCGGGTGTTGAAGGTGAGAGAACTATCAAGACCCGTGTTTATAGCTCCAACGGCCAAGAAGTTGACCGTCAGGAGTTATCGAATGAGGAAACTCTAGCTCCAGTTACGCAAGTTGTCAAAGTCGGTACGGCCAAGCCAACCATGGTGCCAAGCGATTCACCGAAAGCAGACGCTTTGCCAGAGTATCCGCTTACTTACACGGATGAAACTCGAGTGGAGAAAATAAACTTCACTATTCGTGAAGAAGAAACGGATGAGCTTGTTCGAGATGCCCGTCATATCGCAACTCCAGGTGTTGAGGGTGAGCGCACGATCAAGACTCGTATCTATAGCTCCAATGGTCAAGAAATCGACCGTCAGGAGCTATCCAACGAGGAAACTCTAGCCCCAGTGACGCAAGTTGTCAAAATCGGTACGGCTAAGCCAACTATGGTACCGAATGATGCACCAAAAGCAGACGCCTTGCCAGAGTATTCACTGACTTACACAGACGAAACCCGCGTTGAAAAAGTAGCCTTCAATATTGAGGAACAATATACTGATGAGTTACCACAGGATGTCCGCCAAATCGCAACACCGGGTGTCCAAGGTGAACGCACGATTAAGACTCGTATCTACAGTTCCAATGGTCAAGAAATCGACCGCCAAGAACTTTCCAATGAGGAAACTCTCGCTCCAGTAGCACAAATTGTTAAAGTCGGAACGGCTAAGCCAACCATGGTTCCAAACGATGCACCTAAAGCAGACGCCTTGCCAGAGTATCCGCTAACTTACATGGATGAAACTCGAGTGGAGAAAATAAACTTCACTATTCGTGAAGAAGAAACGGACGAGTTGGTTCGAGATGCTCGTCATATCGCGACTCCAGGTGTGCAAGGTGAGCGTACCATTAAGACTCGCGTATACAGCTCTAATGGCCAAGAAATTGATCGTCAAGAGATCTCAAACGAAGAAACTTTAGCACCTGTTACGCAAGTTGTCAAAGTTGGAACGGCTAAGCCAACCATGGTTCCAAACGATGCACCAAAAGCAGACACTCTTCCAGAGTACCCATTGACTTATACAGATGAAACTCGCATAGAGAAAATTAACTTCACGGTACGTGAAGAAGAAACGGATGAGCTTGTTCGCGATGCCCGCCAAATTGCCACCCAAGGTGTTGAGGGCGAACGGACGATTAAGACTCGTGTCTACAGTTCCAATGGCCAAGAAATTGACCGTCAAGAGATCTCAAACGAAGAAACTCTAGCACCTGTTACTCAAGTTGTCAAAGTCGGTACGGCTAAACCAAATATGGTACCGAATGAAGCACCGAAAGCAGCAGCCTTAGAAGAATTCGATTTAATTCCACTACATAATCTATTAGCAGAAGCGGATCAGATTAAAGCTCAGGCACGTTATTTCAACGATAGTCAGAGTCATCAATCTAGCTATGATACTGCTTTGACAGCAGGTCAAGCGATTCTTAATCAATCACAAGCCAGCCAAGCAGAAGTCAACCAGCTTGTTGAACAAATCAATCAAGCCAAGGCACAGTTAAGTGGCCTTGAGGTTGTCAAAACGGCTCTTCAAAACGAATACGATTTAAATCCAATTATCAAAGCAGCTCCAAAATATAAAAATGCTGATTCAGATAAGCAGACAGCTTATACTGACGAATTAGCCAAGGCAGAAGGAGTTCTGAACAATCAAACTGCTACACAAGTGCAGGTCAACCAAGCTTTTGCTAGCCTGACAGCTGCCAAAGAAGCTCTAAATGGAGTACCTAAAGTCAAGCCGATAGTTTCCATTCTAAGTCTGACAGAAAATGCAGAGGATAAGTCGATTACAGTCCAATATAGACTGGAAGACCAGACCCAGTCCTTCCGTTCAGCGACTGCAGAATTGTACCAGGGAGATCAGCTTGTTCGTACTCTTCCAATTACCAATTTCGCAGGAAGTCTGAAAATTGGCGACTTAGACTACTATACAGGCTATACTTTGAAAACCAAGCTGACTTATGAACTGGATAATGGCAGTTTCACAGACCTTGAAACCGATAGCCGCAATTTTGAATTGGAATACAAGAAGATTGCCTTCCGAGATATTGATTCGGTCGAGTTTTACAGAAAAGAAAACGACCAGTTTAAGCGCGTCGTGTCCATGAGCTCTATGCCTACGGATTTGTCTACCTACTTTGTCAAAGTCAAATCAAGTGAATCTAAAGAAATGCTCCTGCCGGTTCACAGCATAGCGGAAAGCCATAAGGATGGCAGGGATGTCTATAAAGTAACAGTCTCTCTGCCTGAGCTGGTACAAGAAGGTGAGACAGGCTATAAGTCTGGCTATGACTTCTATATCAGTAAGGCAGCTGTTCCTAGTCAGCATAATGTCTACACCAGCTTTGCTGGCTTATTAGACGCTATGAAGCAAAATATGGCTGGCAACTATGTTCTGGGAGCAGATTTGGATGCTAGCGAGGTCAGTCTGGCACCTGCGGACTATGTCTATCTCAAAGGGAACTTCACAGGCAGTCTGACAGGTAATCATAATGGCAAGCAGTACGCGATTTATAATCTAGCCAAGCCTTTATTTGAAAACCTCAAGAGTGGTTCCTCTATTTCTAATCTGGACCTCAAAGAGGTTAATATTGTAGGAACATATGATTCAGCAGCCCTGGCCCGCAATGCAGAAAATACTCGAATCATAGATGTTTCTGTCCAAGGTAGAGTAGAAGTAAAAGACAATGCTTCACAGGTGGCAGGTTTGGTCGTTATTGCTAACAATACCCAAATTACCAATAGCTCCTTTACTGGAACTATCGTGTCCAATGATAAGCAGGGCAAAGAATACAATGTCGGTGGTCTGGTTGCCAATCTTAAGGGAGGAAACTCCTTGATTAGCCAAAGCAGGGCAGATGTGACTATTCTAGCTGGCGCTAGAGCCAATAACCAACGCTTCGGCGGCCTGGTTGGCCGTTTAGAAAACAATGCCCGCATCAGCCGTTCTTATGTAACTGGAAAGATTCAAAACTCCACTAAGAACGGTCAGATTGGCGGAGTGGTAGGTTCCAATTACTTCAATGGCTTGATTGATAATGTCATCAGCAATGTCAGCGGAACAAATGTCTACAGTATTTCTGGAGATCAGGGATATGAGAATAACCGTATCACAGAAGCTTATGCCGTTGAAGGAAATAAAACGCTGGAAAATGACAAGTTTGTCTCATCAACACTGACTCTTGACCAGGCAGAAGATAAGCTGGCTAGCTTAGACATTACGACCACACTAGAAGACACGAATCTCAACCTTTATTCTGTCAATTATGCTCAGGAAAAGAATGCTCGAGAAGACCGTCTGATAGCTTATGCTAACATGGAAAAACTCCTGCCATTCTACAATAAGGAAACCATTGTTGCCTACGGAAATAAACTTCCAGATAATCACAAGCTCAATACCGATTACTTGCTGGATGTTGTTCCAATGAAGGGCGACCAGATTATCACTGATATCAATAGCAACAAGACAGCGATTAACCGCTTGATGCTACACTTCGAGGATAATACGGTTGACTACCTAGATCTGACCTATAAAGGAGATTTCAAATATAAGGCAATTGCAGAATATACTGTAAACGGCTTAGACCTCCTTTATACTCCAGAAGCCTTCCTATCAGACTATAGCAGAGTTCTCAATCAAGTGCTGCCGGAATTGAACAAGGTTGTCCTGGACTCACCGGCTATGCGGACTGTTTTAGGCGTGAATGCTGACACTTCTCTGGATGATCTCTATCTGGATACCGCCTTTAACCAAGTCAAGACCAAGCTGTCAGAAGAGTTGCGCAAAGTTCTGGCTATGGACAAGTCCATCAATACTGAAGGCGATGTCGTGGCTGACTATGTAGCACAGAAGATTAAAGCAAATAAGGAAGCCTTCCTGCTTGGTCTGACCTATCTCAACCGTTGGTATAATATCAACTATGACAATATCAATGTAAAGGATTTGTCAGCCTATAAATTTGACTTCTTTGGAAATCATAATGCTTCAACCTTAGATACCATCATTTCACTTGGTAAGTCAGGCATGAACAATCTTAAAGCTAAGAACAACTATATGGCTTATGATGCCTCACTTTCTGAAGCGACTGGTAAACGAGGGCTCTTCAACTATCTAGAAGGCTATCGTCAGCTCTTCCTGCCGGACAAGAGTAATAATGAATGGCTCAAGACCAATACAAAAGCCTACATCGTTGAGGCCAAGTCGGATGTGCCAGAAGCCAGACAGCTTCAGGATGGAGCCGAGGGCAAGAGTAAGTATTCTGTCGGCGTTTATGACAAGATTACTGCTGATAATTGGGAACACAAGGGCATGCTTCTGCCACTCTTGACCATGACTGAGAAAGGTGTCTATGCTATCTCCAATATGTCTACCATCTCCATGGGGGCTTATGACCGTTATCGCCTTGATGCCAATGGCAGAGTGCGAACAGATGCCGAGCTAGCGGAATATGTCGAAGACCGAGTGAGAAAAACAGCTGAGTACCAGCGCGATCATTATGACTTCTGGTATAAGATTCTAAGCGATGAAAGCAAGGACAAGCTCTTCCGTTCTGTTCTAGTTTATGATGGATTCTCAATGGTTGACAAGAATGGTCAAAAATATTGGGCTCCAGCTAATGACAAAAAATCACTAGCTATGCAGGAATTCTTTGGACCAGCCGGCAAGTGGTATCCAAGCAAGGGATATAATGCCTATGCTACGGGAAGTGTAACCCACTTTGATGCAGCTAAATTGTTAGAAGACTATGGTAACTCTGTCTATACGCATGAGATGACCCATAATTCTGACGGTGGCATCTACTTTGAGGGCTATGGCCGCCGCGAAGGTCTGGGAGCTGAGCTCTATGCTCGCGGGCTCTTGCAGTCCACTCCAAGTGCAGATGAGGCAACCATTACACTCAATACCCTCTTTAAGGTGGACAAGGACTCTAAGACGCGCCTACACACATATAACTTCAAGGAACGCGTTCAAAATGCAGAAGATCTGCAACACTATGTCCATGGTATGTTTGACATGATCTACACGTTAGATTACCTAGAAGGTACTTCTATGCTGAAGCAGAGTGATGATGCGAAACTTCAGTGGTTCAGAAAGATGGAGAATTACTACGTTACTGATAAGTATGGTAAGGAAACCCACGCTGGTAACGAGACACGTAGTTTCACTGCTGAGGAAATCAAAAAGCTTAAGACCTTTGACTCCCTGATTGACAATGATGTCATCACTCGTCGGGAGAATAAGGAAAGTGGTAGGTATGCACGAAATGGCTATCTCAGTCTCAGTCTCTTCTCACCAATCTATTCAGCCTTGAGCAATCCAAATGGAGCACCGGGTGATGTCATGTTCCGCCGGACGGCCTATGAGTTGCTGGCAGCCAAGGGATACCATGAAGGATTTATCCCTTATGTTTCTGGTAAGTACTCTAAGGAAGCCTTTGATGAAGGTAAGAAAACTTGGGATGGATGGTCTGGAAGAGATGTTGGTCTGATAACAGACCAGAAAGTCTTGGAAAATGTATTCAAAGGTGAATATGACTCTTGGGTAGCCTTCAAGAAAGCTATGTATAAAGAGCGGATTGATCAGCTGACCAAGCTCAAGCCAATCACCATTGAGTACGAGCTTAAAAATCCAAGCAGTACCAAGAAAGTAACCATTCGCTCTTATGAAGAGATGCAGAAGCTGATGGATGCAGCAGTAGCAGAGGATGTACGCAACATTAGCAATGCAACTAGTCGTGTTGATGCTAGCTGGGTCAACCTGCTCAAGAAGAAGATTTACAATGCTTATCTTCGTGAGACAGATGACTTCAGACAGTCAATCTTTAATAAGTAAGCAATAAGTTGTTTTCCGTATATGTTTAAAAATGCCTAGACTGTAAAAAGTCTAGGTATTTTTTCTGCTATTTATTTCTAATAAAACAATAATAATCCATCCGAGTTAGATTAAAAAAATAATTTGTAACTTTTTTGTAATGAAAGTAGACAAAGAACAGATAAATGCTAATAAAAATTGTAGTTTACAAGGCGTAAATTATAATATTTTATGTTATAATTGATATGTATATGTCATATTTGCTTATCATATACAAACACATTCATTTTTAGTTTGGTAATAAATCTTAATTTAGAACCGACTGAAAATGAGGGGGTAGACAGGTGATGGTGTGCCTGCCAGCATTTGTCAAAAATAAAATTTAAAAAGAAGGAGGACCGCATTCAAGGTGAAACAAACTTATCATAAAGTGTCTCATGCTCTGATGACTTTGCTGCTTTTGGTATCAACCTTTCTTCCCTTGTTAAGCTCAAGTCCTAGGGTTTCTGCTGCAGAGTTAGGTGATGGCGACTATCAACTAACTACAAACGTCACTATTAATACTAATCCTTTAAAGGATACTGGCTACGGTGAAGGTAAATTTTACATTGCACCGACCTATACATTTGCAGATAGCAAAGTATTAAATAATGGTGATACCATGGTTTATCGTGTTCCATCACAGTTCAAAATTGAGCGAACTTTGGAGGAAAACATAAGCGCACCGGATGGCACTGTTGTTGCCAAGTTGGTGACAGATCCAGTTACAAATACAGTAACCATTACTGTCACAAATGCTGAGTATTTTGCGAAAATGCCAGATACCAAGCTTATTCAATCTTCTTTCACAGTGGTTTGGGCTGATAATATGCCTTATGACCAAGAGCAAGAAGTTAATTTCCCAGGTGCTAGAACCTATAGGCTGAAGCGCATCAAGGTTGATGAGGAGCCTCAAGGTTATTCCAAGTGGGGTGTTCAGGATTCTAAGGATCCAAACTACGTCAACTGGCGTATCCGTGTCAATCGCGATGTCCAAAATCTTGGTCAAGTTGTCATTGAGGACGCTATTCCAGAAGACCAAGAATTGGATGAAGATACAGGGATTACAGGTTACTACTTTACTGAGTGGGAAGGTGCTTCTGGCACACGTAAATCCTTTAACCCGAGCGATGTCGTTTCAATTACAGACTCCAATCATTTCACAGTTAATGCTGGGGATTTGAGTGGAAGAGGTATTTATGTTATCTACCGGACCCGTTTGACTGAGCCAGTAGATAAGGTAACCAAAAAAGCCTTTAACGATGTAACCGTTACATCTAATGGGCAAAAGATGCCTGATTTGTTAGCACGTCCATTTGCGCCTTTGACAACTCTTGATGGTGTCGGGGAAGGTACCCGTTCTGATGAAGTTATCTTCAAAGTCAAAAAGGAATTGACTGGCCGTAATTTGGAGGATGGTGAATTTACTTTTGATTTGATTAATAAGGATGACAACGATAAAGTTGTCCAAACGGTGACCAATAAAGCGGGTGCCGTAACCTTTAAGAAACTTCGTTTCAAAAAAGAAGGAACCTTTAACTACGTCATTCGTGAACGCGCAAGCAATCTGCCAGGTGTGACAAACGATGCCAATTCAGACATCAATGTTACTGTTACTGTAACAGACAATAACGGCGTTAAGACAGCAGCGGTTACCTATGACCGTGATGCTTTTACCAATACATACAAGTTAGAGCCAGCAACTGCAGCGATTACCGCTAAGAAAGTTCTGGATGGTAAAGCACTTGAAGCTGAAAAGTATACTTTCAAACTAACTGAGGTTGGCGGAAATAACTTGGAGCTTCAAGCAGCTAACGATGCCAATGGTAATATCAAGTTCCTTGGAATCAACTATGATAAAGAAGGCACTTATACTTACAAGCTGACGGAAGTAGCTGGAAATGAAGCTGGAGTGACTTATGACAGTACAGAACATACAGTGACTGTCACAGTGACCGCAAGCAAGGGCAAGTTGGAAGCTACCGTCGAAGGAAATAATCCAGTATTCACAAACACTTATAAAGACTTTGGTGTTAGCTATGAGTTTCTCAGCAGCAATGCAGCCTATCCAAATCTGCCAAAAGAAGTAACAGATTTGCTTCCAGCAGATGCTAATCGCTACACTAGTGGTACTAATGTAGACGCTAAGCAGCCTGCTAAAACAAGTGTTACAGTTACTGAAGGCACATGGACTTTCGAAGGCTATGCGGAAACGAATAGCCAGACTGTAGCAGATAAGGATCTTAAGTTTACCGGAAAATGGAATTTCACTCCAGCACCGAAATATAAGGCAACTTATGAATTTGTAAGTGCAGATCCGAACCGTAGCTTGCCAGCAGAGGTCACAGCATTATTACCAAATGATGCCACTGAATATGCTGACGGTGCTGCTGTTCAAGCGGTTCAGCCAGCTAAGAAAACTGTTGAAGCAAGTGATGGTACTTGGAAATTCCTCAAATATGACGCAGATAGTAAAACTATTGCAGGTGCAGATGTCAAATTTACAGGCACATGGACATTTGAAGCTAGACGTCCACAAGGACCAACACCACCACCATCTTCTTCAGATTCGACACCACCGTCATCATCTGGTGACAAACCAGTTAGATCGACTGATGGAACCCCGGGTAATTCGTCAGATAAAGATGGAAAAGATGTTCGTGGATCAGCAACTGGCAAAAAAGTTTTGCCGAAAACTGGCAGTGAAACATCTATCTTTGCGATAGCAGCAGGATTTGCTCTGATTCTTTTATCAGCTCTTGTCTATCGTTTCAAAAAAGCTAATTAATATTAGCCAAACGAATCATCTCAGCTAGCTGAGATGATTTTTTCTTGTCTTTGTCATCATCTATCCTTGATAATGTACTGACGGTTAAATTTATAAACTCTAAAATAAGCAGTCATTCGAATGGATGTTTTTGCTTTTAGGTTTTCTGGGTAATCTCTTCTTTTGGGATTTGCAAAAGATTGAAGTTCAGGTGGAGAAGGAGTAGAAGTACGGCGATAGTAATTGAGGTGTCATAATTTCTCAAAATCATTAAAAGCCTGCTGAAAATCTATTTGCTCAGGCTTTCTTTGTGCTATAATAAAGAAAAACGATGAGGAGACATTTGTGAATCAAACTGTTCAATATTTACAAGAATTAACGGTTATCCCTTCCCCAACAGGCTTTACGGCTGAGGTGGCAGACTATTTGGTACACACGTTGGAGGGATTGGGCTATGAGCCTGTCCGGACCAATAAAGGCGGCGTTCATGCTGTGGTTAAGGGGGAAAATGACGCCCAGCATCGGGTAGTGACTGCCCATGTGGATACACTGGGGGCTATTGTTCGGGCTATTAAGTCTGACGGTCGTCTCAAGCTGGATCGGATTGGCGGTTTCCCTTGGAACATGATTGAAGGAGAAAATTGTCTGGTCCATTTGTCCAGCAGTGGAAAGACTATCAGTGGGACTATCTTAGTTCACCAGACTTCCTGCCATGTTTACAAGGATGCTGGGACGGTTGAGCGAACTCAGGACAATATGGAAGTCCGTTTGGACGAAAAGGTGACAAGTGAGAAAGAAACGCGGGATTTAGGAATCGAAGTCGGTGATTTTATTTCTTTCGATCCGCGAACCACAGTTACCAAGTCAGGCTTCATCAAGTCCCGCTTTCTGGACGACAAGGTCAGCGCAGCTATTTTGCTCAATCTTTTGCGCATCTATAAAGAGGAAAATATTCAGCTGCCGGTGACGACTCATTTTGCTTTCAGTGTCTTTGAAGAGGTTGGTCATGGGGCTAATTCTAGCCTGCCGGAGCAAGCGGTAGAGTACTTGGCGGTTGATATGGGGGCTATGGGTGACGATCAGCAAACGGATGAATACACGGTTTCCATCTGTGTCAAGGATGCATCAGGACCTTATCACTATGGCTTCCGCCAGCATTTGGTAAATTTAGCCAAGGAGCAGGACATTCCTTACAAACTAGACATCTATCCATTCTATGGGTCAGATGCCTCTGCAGCCATGAGTGCAGGAGCAGAAGTCAAGCATGCCCTGTTAGGCGCTGGCATCGAATCCAGCCACTCATATGAGCGAACTCATATCGATTCAGTCGTTGCGACAGAGCGTATGGTGGATGCTTATCTAAGGAGTGGCTTGGTGGATTGAGAAATCAAATTTTTAAAAAATCATCTGAAACGCTTGCATAAAATTGTAAGTTGTGAGATATTATTATATAGAATTACTTTAGGTTAAAAGGGAGAAAATGAAAGTAGTTTGTGTGGATGCTTGTATCCGTTCTAGAGCGTTTGGGATTGACATTGCCCTCCGCAATCGATTTGAACTTTTTGAAGAAATGAAAGTTCCTTATGAATTGTGGGTTTCTGAAGCGGATACAGATATATATGCTAATGCCTCTTCTAGGCAGATTGTGTTGGACAGTTATGAAGCCTTGGGAATTGATAGGAGTAAAGTCCGTTTTCTGGGCTTAGAATTAGCTGGTAGGAGCCTGCAGGAGTTTGCTGAGGAGGAGCTTGAGCCAGAAGACTGGCTGATAATGGAGCGTCTGGATATTCCAGAAAATATTCTCTTGAGACGTGGGCAAGATTTTCATGTAGGTCGCGTCCTTCATCAGGATCATATGATTGCCCTCGGACAAGAGTTAAATAAAAAGGTGATGAGCTGGCTGGATCAGGATGTGTTAGACTTTTTGGTTTTAGTTGGGGAAGGCCAAGAGGCTTATCTACCTCAAAAGATGAGGGATAAGGCCCTCTTTATTCCAACAACCTATGCAGATCAAGTAGTCCAATATCCAAGAGAGAGAGTCTTTGATCCTAAGGAGATTCGCTTGGTGACAGTCAGTCGTTTGTCTGAGGAGAAAAATGTTCTGTTATTGCTGAAAATCATGGCTTTGCTGAAATTTAAAAGGTATGAGCAATTTAGGTTAGATATCTATGGAGATGGTTCAGATATGGCTATGCTGCAAGATGTAGTTCAGCTCAATGATTTGGAAGATATGGTTCATTTTAAGGGATATCAGTCTCAGGTGCCTTATCAAGCTTATGATGCCTATATCAGCACCTCTTTATCGGAAGCCTTTGCGACATCACTCTATGAGGCTTTGGTCAATGGCTTGCCTCTGATAGGTTTGGATGTGCGTTATGCCAATCGCGCTTATATTAAGCATGGAGAGAATGGCTGGCTGATACCGCATAATGACGCTAATCAATATATAGCCTATCTGGAGCAGTTTAGCCAATTTGGAGAAAAAGAATGGAGGGGGTTTTCGGCAAGATCCAAAGAACTTGCCAATCGTTATCACAAAGAATTACTAGTCAATCTATGGGAAAAAGTTTTTAAATTATCTAAAATAGGAGATTAAAAGGAGAAGAAGATGAAAAAGACTTTAGGGAAAAAAGTAGAAATGGGATTGAAATTAGTCCCCATTCCTTTGTCCTTGCTGCTTGCTGGGACCATGGCAGTGGCTGTGCAGGCTGAGGAAGTAGCTAGTGAAACAGAGGGGAATCAAGTCCAGAATAACCAAGCGACTCCTCCTGTCAATCAAGAACTGCCAAATGATGGGACAATCAAAAATACCCCAAATCAGACTGAGGGATCTTCTGGTCTGACCATTTCAGAACAAGGGGAGAATGGCGTGGCTCAAGTCTCTCCTGAAATCAAACAGTTAGCTCAAGAATTTTATGACTATCATACCAAGGGAGAGAGAGATGAGATAACTAAGGCTGCAACCATGACCTCTGTTATGCCAGAGATGCAGTCGGTAGAGCAAATAGAAGAGGCAGCCAAAAAGTATGATTATGCTTATGCTATACGTAAGATAGATGGTGTCTTTAAATACATTGATTTGAAGCAAGTAGAAAATTTAAATCTTGTTAGAGATGAAAATTTTTATGAAGTTCCTTCAAGCAATATATATCCGGAACAATCACTTATTCAAAACAATACAGCCCTCTTCTTTTTGAATAAGTGGGAGTCTATATTCAATCCAAATCCAACGCCAGAAGAAGTAGCTAAGATACCAAAAGCTATTATTCCGCGCTCAGAATTGGATTTGACTCTAGATGATACGATTCATATCAACAAATTTTTGAATATGCTATTCGGAAGAGTTTCAGGTATGACATTTGAGGAGGGGTTTTCAAGAATTTATTTACCTGATTCGAATAATAGAGTATTATCTATGAAAGAGATTAAACAAATCTTTCTTAAAAACCCAGATATGTTCCGAATTGACGCTGGAAGTAGTACTTTATATCACGCTATTAATCCTTTCTTTCAAAAACTTTTTCTCAATGGAAAGGAAATCAAGTATTATGATTCGCTTTATAATCGTGAAATAAGTCCTGTTATAATAGATCCAAGACTGAATGGATATTCCGATGTTGTAATTCGTTACTCACCTTTTGATTATAGCGGTATGATGCCAATAAGCTGGGATTTAGGAAAATATAATAGGAAGAATAACTTTTTTGGAAGTGAGAGCGATATTGGTAATATGGTTTATATTGATTGGCTAGGAAATAACCCATCTCTCACTAATCCATGGTTTGGACGTGATAATGTAAAGACCTTTCACTATAAATTGTATCTTATGAAACCAGGTGATAAGACACGCTATTACATTGATAGAGATTATACTATTGAAATAGCAGGTTTCCCTTGGATGATAGAGACACCGGATGGTGGACTTAAAAAGGTAGATGAACATTATGAATCGGGGGGTTATACAGTAGGTGGCTATGAGCCTGACCAACATGAGATAGATAAACTTTTCAGGTCGGTAAAAACTGATGGTTTTGTCTTTAAACTTTCAGATGTTAAGAAGGTCAGGGAAGGAGAGACAGATCCAGGTAAAGTGCTTGTCCGTTACCAAGATGAGCAGGGCAATGTCATTGCTAACCCTATTATAGATGAGCAACCAGGTAAGACCAGATACACTGTCAGCCCTAAACCTCTTATTTCCTATAAGAATCAGCTCTATACTTATAAATCTCGTCTAGCATACTATGATGATGAAGCGGGAGAGTATGAAGCGGGAAGAACCAAAGAAATCGTCTATAAGTATGAACTCAGCCAGTTCCAGCTTCCAAATGATGCACCAAGCGAAGACAAGCCCATCTTGGAAATGACTCGTTTTGTAGATGAATCAGGTCATGAATTATCAGCTCCCGAGCAAGGTTTAGTGGCATCTAAGAGTATTGCTAACTATGACTTCCAGTCCAGCAGCGACGAGGACGGCATCCGCACTCATGTTTACCGAGCAATTGTTCATGAATTACCGACAGACGCTCCAAGCGAAGAGCGTCCAGTCATGGAAATGACTCGTTTTGTCGATGAATCAGGTCAAGAATTATCAGATCCTGAACGTGGTTTGGTGGCGTCTAAGACTATCGCTGGTTATGACTACCAATCCAGCAGTGACGAGGACGGCATTCGTACGCATGTCTATCGTGCCAGTGTGCATGAAGTACCGAAAGATGCTCCGGTTGAGGACAAGCCTTCTATCGAAATCACTCGCTTTGTAGATGTAGAAGGAAGACCTTTAGCAGCTGAGGAATTTGGTTTGCTAGATGCTAAGACTATTGAGGAGTATGGATTCGTTTCTGTATCAGATGCCAATGGCGTTCGCACTTATGTTTACAAGCCAAAAACGCATACTCAAACACCTTTGGGAACAGAAACTTCTGAGCAGAAGAGTCCTGCAAGGGTTGAAAACTCTGAGACTACTCCTGTTTTGTCTCGAGTGTCCAAACATCAATTACCAAATACTGGAAACACAAATTCATCATTCTTGGGAGCAGCAATTATCAGCCTTTTGGCTTCCGTTGGCTTACTACATTCCAAGAAAGAACGAAAAAAATAAGGCCAATTCGGTCTTATTTTTCTTTTTCCATATGTTTTCTGTGACTTATCTGACACTCCAGACACTAACTGATTTTTCCTCCACAGGAAATTCTCCCCAGCCTTGGTCGTCAACGGTTACGATTTGGGAGCTGTTGCCTAGATAGTCGCTGAATTCTTTGCCAGCCCATTCCGGACCGACCAGCATGGATTTGCTGGCTGCTTGGCCATTGCTGATAAGGACAGCGATTGGCTGACCATCGTCCATACCTTGGCGGGTCCAGCCGATACAGTTGGCATCGTCGAAGTAGTCGGTCTGCTCACCATAGGCTAGATTGAGACGGATGTCTAGGAGTTTATCCAGTAGCTCTTGAAAGCTCTCTTGGGCAAATTCTCCGCTAATGCCATAGTAGTCTCCATAAAAGACGCAGGGCAATCCAGCTTCTCTTAGAAGTATGAGAGCATAGGCAGCTGGTTTGAACCATTCTTCGACAGTAGATTCCAGAGCCTGACCTCTCTGAGTATCGTGGTTGTCCACAAAGGTTACAGCCGATTCGGGATGATTTTTTGCAAGTGTCTGATCAAAAATAGTGCGCAAGTCATAGTCTGCCCCAGATTTGCTGGCATCAAATAAATTCTGATGGAGCTTGACATCGACTAGGTCAAAGCGGTAGTCAATACTTTCTAGATAATCGTTATTGGCTGATTCATCCCCATTCCAAAATTCACCAAAGACATAGAAATCATCGCCGTATTTCTCAGTAATATCACGGATGAAATTCTTCATAAAGAAGGAATCAATGTGCTTAACAGCATCTAAGCGAAAGCCATGTACACCAGTGCTTTCAATAAACCAATGAGCCCAGTCGTAGAGATTTTGGATGACTTCGGGATGCTTGAAATCAATATCCGCATACATGAGATAGTCGTAGTTACCATTCTCATTGTCCACTAGCTCATTATTTGCCCAACCTTTATTGTCCCCTTGGATGAGAAAAATGCCTGACTTGTTGTTTTTGGCATCATAGTCAGTGCCAGTGAAGTGGTACCAGTGCCATTCGAAGTCATTATAGGCTTTTTTGCGGCCTGGGAAGACAAACTTAGTCCAGCCTTTGATCTCGAAAGGTTCTGACAAGACCTTTGTGCGGTCATTAGGATAAACTTCAACGACGGTAAAGCGCTCTTTATAGTCAGCTGCGGCCTTGTGATTGAGAACCACATCTGCAATAGCTTCGATACCGTTTTGGCTAAGCGCTTCAATCGCTCGGAGGTATTCTTCTTTCAATCCATACTTGGTGCGTACAGTCCCTTTTTGGTCGAACTCTCCCAAATCAAAGAGGTCATAAACACCATAGCCGACGTCATTAGAGCTGGTTCCCTTGAAAGCGGGCGGCATCCAGACCTTGCGAATTCCTTTCGCTGCTAAGTTAGGTGCGTCTTCTGCCAAGCGATTCCAATGCTGACCGTCATCTGGCAGATACCATTCAAAATACTGCATTAAGGTTTGGTTTTCCATATAAATTCTCCTCTTCATTCTCACTGATTGGCTTTATTGTACCAAAAGAAGCAGAAAGGCGCAATCGTTTGCGTTTTTTCACTCTCATAGATATTTGACTCTTTTATAATTTGAAAAATATTTTTAAAATTGAAAATGAAACATTTTTAACTGAGACAAAAAGCCGCAAAAAGTGTATACTAATCTGTATAGAAATCGGTAAAGGAGCTCTCTTATGATTGAATTTAAAGATGTCACTAAAGTTTATGAAGGAACGGTAGCTCTCAATCAGCTGAATCTGACCTTGCAAAGCGGAGAAATCGTCGGTCTGATTGGTCACAATGGCGCCGGAAAATCTACTACCATTAAGTCATTGGTCAGCGTCATCAATCCAAGCAGTGGACAGATTTTTGTAGATGGGAAAGAATTATCCGCTAATCGCTTGGAAATCAAGAAAAAGATCGGCTATGTAGCAGATTCACCAGATCTATTTTTGCGCCTAACTGCCAATGAGTTCTGGGAACTGGTAGCGACTTCTTACGATATGACAAATGCTGAAGTCGAAGAGCGACTGGCAAATCTGCTCCATATTTTCGACTTTGGCTCTCATCGGTATGAGGTCATTGAATCATTTTCTCATGGGATGAGACAAAAAGTCTTCGTCATAGCGGCACTTTTGTCTGACCCAGATATTTGGGTGCTGGATGAGCCGCTGACTGGTCTTGATCCGCAGGCGGCTTTTGACCTCAAGCAGATGATGCGGGAGCATGCAGATAAAGGAAATACAGTTCTCTTTTCAACCCATGTCTTGGAAGTTGCAGAGCAGCTCTGTGATAAGGTAGCCATTCTCAAAAAGGGGAAATTGATTTTCTACGGAACGATTGAAGAACTAAAAGGCCAACATCCAGAACAGTCTCTTGAAACCATTTATCTTGGTCTGGCAGGCCGCAGAGAAGAGGTGAGTCCTGATGCGCATTAAAGCTATAAAAAAACTTGTTGATATCAACATCCTCTACGCCATTCAGCCGTCTCAGCTGCAGCAGTACCGCAAGATGCAAGCTAAGAATCCTGAGCGCAAGGTCAATGTATCGCTGAAGGCCATCCGCATGTATCTGATTTTAGGACTGGTCTATCTCTTTCTTTTCGGCTTGATGGGCTCCCTGAACCAACTGGTTGGCAATCCAGGTCTCTTTGCCAATTTGGTTTCTGCTTTTGCTCTCTTTTCTATGTCTCAGGGCTTTCTGGTTTTTTACAATGTCTTTTATGAAAGCAAGGACTTGCAATCTTACCGTCCCTATGCTTTTAGCGAAACAGAAATCATCGTCGGCAAAAGCATTTCGGTTATCCTGACTTTGCTGATTGCCATTCTGCCTATGTTCAGTTATTTCTTGGTTTTGGCTTTTCAAGGTGGTAATCCTTTCTTGGGTCTGCCCTTGGCTCTGCTTGCTATTCTGATTTTAAGTTCGGTCATCACCTTTCTGATTTTAATTGCCGTCCATTTTATTACCAAGACAGCCTTTTTCAGGAAGTACAAGACCATCCTGTCCAATGTCATTCTGGCTCTTATTTCCGTTGGCTCCTTTTTCCTCTATTTTATGATTAATCAAATGAACAGCAGAAGCGTCATAAATCGTACGGAGGTCAAAGCTTTCTTCCCGCCAGTTCAGGTCTTTTATGATTTTATCCTTCATCCTTTTCATACAGCGTCCTTGCTGGGATTTTTGGGATGGGTGGCAGTTGCGGCTCTTCTATTTTTCATCGTAAAGACCAAGGTGATTCCAGAATTTTATGAGGCAGCTCTCATGACAGGCTCTTCAGTAGGAAAGCGGGAGCGCGTGCATGACATCAATATTGCGGAAGCAAAAAATCTCAAAAAGTTTGTCTGGCGATACAATATCAGGCTCTTGAGCGAGGGTTCTGTCATTATGCAGGCCATCTTTATGTCGGCCTTTCTCCCTTACATTGTCATTTTCAGTATGGGAATGGGTATGATACAAGGAGGCCTGTCTTTGACTTCTTATCTGGGACCACGTTTCCTCTTGCCAATGATGGCCTTGGCTGTTTTGATTGCAACACTAAACTCAGGTGGCAGCAACCTTACGGCTATTGGGATTTCTCTGGAAAGGGAAAATTTTGATTATCTCAAGGTTCTCCCCTTTGATTTGAAGCAATATATTCATCTGAAGTTTTGGCAACTCTTTGCAGTCCAGTCTATCCTGCCTCTGACCTTGCTCTTGATAACCAGCCTTGTTTCTGGTATGCATCCAGTGACTTTCTTGGGCATGGTGATTGTTTGGGCTTTAATCAGCCTAATGTGGAGTTCTTGGGGTTACTACCGAGATTATAAGCATCTCGTGACCAATTGGTCCAATGTCACAGAATTGATGAGCCGAAATAATAGTATGGTGAAAACTCTCCTAGCTATCGCTCTGATTTTAGGAATGTTGATTGTCATTACTCTTCTCTTCTTTATATCCAATGTTCTTGTGCCCCTGGTAATTTATACGATAGTAGCTCTAGTTCTAGTAGGATTAGCTGTGTTGTCTTACATAGTCCACAAACACTACATGAAAAAGCTGAATGAAGAGTTAGCAGTATTTTATTAAAAGAGCATCAGGAAGTCGAAAGACTTTCTGATTTTTTGACTGATAATCATAAAAATAACAGCTCTGTACATTTGCAGAACTGTTATTTGTTTTTCTTTATTTTTTCTATATCAAGTGGCATGAAAGTCGCCATGACCCGACCAATGAGTTTAGGTTCTTCCTCATGCGGGATAAACTTATCACTGTATTTTTTATTAAGGGAAATCAGACGGATGCCAGATGGATCGTTGAAGACCCTTTTTATAATGGTTTGGCCGTCATAGTCAATAGCATAGATAGCGCCAGCAAGCTCGAAATGGGTCTGCTTGATTAGCGCTACGGAATCTCTCGGATACTTGGGCTCTAACGAGTCAGTTCGTACCCAAAGGGCAATATCGTAGTCAATTTCTCTGTCCAGCCAGACTAAATCAGCTTGTTCAGGCTTATGCTGAGAGAGATAGTAATTTTCATAGACCAAGTAGGGGAAGTAGTCGTCCTTTAAGCTGGCTTGTGTTTCTTGCTCAGTCAGGCTAGCTTCTAGTAGATTTAATCCTTTCTCCTGTCTGTCTTGGTCAAGTTGTTGGTAAATACGATTTAAATCAGGAAATTGCTGAGGGATGTCTGCAATTAGTCGGTAACGAGGGTCAATTTCTTCAACCTCTACCTCAAAAAATCTTGCAATCTTTTCTAGATTGGCTGCAATAGGCAGAGATGTCCCTTTGATATAGCCAGTCAACGTACTAGCAGGAATGCCTGTTTCACGAGATAGCTCGACTTGCTTCTTACCTGTTTCCTTGAGAAGTTCTTTGAGTTTTTTAGAAATGAGAAGACTTGCTTCCTTATCTTGGGGGCTTGCGGCGCCTCTTCCTCTGGCCATAATATCAACTCCTTTACTTGTTTCAATTATAGCGAATTAAATCGAAAAAGTAAAGGATTAGGTCAATTATTTGAGCCTAGTCCTTTACTTTTTTAGATGCCGTATTAAATTTCGTAGCCCATTAAGATTCCGCCTTCCTCAGCGTAGAAGCTGCAGAGACCTGAAGTTGGTATTGTTTCGATTTGAGCTTGGGGATACTTTTCTTGTATCAGCTGACTAAATTGCTGGCAGAACTTTTCGTTATTGCGATGAGCGATGATGAGTCGGCCACCCTTGTAACCAGCTTTGAGTAGTTCTTCGATTGCAGAAGCGAGAGCCTTTTTCGGACCGCGTGCCTTTTGCAGAAGCTCTAGCGTACCAGTCTGGCTTGCTTCACCGACCATACGGATATTGAGCAAACCGACAACGGTTCCCAGAAGTTTGCTAAGTCTGCCGTTTTTTACCAAGTTATCTACCTTTGCCAGAACGAAGAGAAGCTTGGTTTTCTCCTGATAGCGACTAATGACTTCAACAACTTCATCAAAGCTGAGATCTTGCTGAATGAGTTCATTGAGTTTAGTAACAAGTAAGTCCACCTCGCCGCCAGCAGAAAGACTATCAATGACATGAATCTGGGCATCAGGATGTTCTTCCAAAAAGATTTTCTTAGCAACATGTGCACTATTATTGCTGCCAGATAGAGTTCCAGTGATAGTCACCACAAAGATCTTGTCAGCTCCCTCAAAGCTGTTTAGATAGTCATCTGGACTAGGGCAGGCGGACTTTGAAGCAGCAGAAGAATCATACATCTTCTCCATCATCAGGTCAATATCAAGTTCCTTATTATCTACAAAGATTTCATTTTCCACTTGAATGGTCAAGGGAACACTTTCAAACTGTGTGTCTTTAGCTAAGTTTGTCATTTCACGAAAGTCACAGCCAGAGTCGGCTATAATTTTCCAAGTCATATTTTTCTCCTTTTTTGTCAAGTATGTACAATAAAAAAATTGACAAAAAACCTGTCTTTTTTTACAATTATAACATGAAGAATGCTTACTAGAAAGCGGAAACTGTCAGCTGAGACAAGAGGGAAGAAATTGTTATGTCGGAAAAGAAAATATCGGAAAAATCACTCGCGAATTTAAAGAAATACAATCAGGAATCCAATCAAATCACGAGAGAGTCTCTGGAAATTTCTCTCATGAAGCTGCTGGAGAAGAAAGAACTTAAAAAAATTACTATTTCAGAGCTAGTTGAGCGAGCAGGGGTTTCCCGCGCTGCATTTTACCGCAATTATAGCTCTAAAGAGCAGATTCTGGAAGAGATTTTTAAAAATACTGTTCAAGGCATTACGGATAAATTAGAAGAGTTTAACTTTAAAACTGAGATGTACCAGATTTGGCTTTTTCTTTTTAAGGAAGCTAAGAAAGAAGCTCGGGTTATCAGCCTAGCCATCGACTATAATTTTGAAAAGCTACTGACTCAGGCTGTATTTGACTTTTTGGAAAAACGCAATCGCAATGCTAAGAAAACGACTAACTCTTACATGAATTCCTTCTGGAGTTCGGCAGTTGTTTCTGTTCTTTCCAAGTGGATTAAGGACGGCATGAAAGTTCCAGCTGAAAAAATAGCTTCTTTAGGTCTACCTCTTTTCCCACAGAAAAAGAAAATCAAATAAAAACAAGTGAGTCACAACGGCTCACTTGTTTTTAGCTTCTGTAAGAAGCTGGTCAGTTCTTTTTGGTTCCTTAATTCGTAGAATTTCTGAGGAAAGGTTTGTCGGATTCTCTTATATCTTGCCAGTGCTGTCTGACGTCGTCCTTTCCAAAGAACCCAGCAGGTAAACTCCCAGTCAAACTTTTCGGGGCAGCCTGGAGCCATGCTTTCTCTGGTCCGATTGCGATATTTTAGATGGCGTTTGAAAGCTCGATAAAGGCAGTTCCAGCGAGAGAAGTTTAGAAAGATGATTTGGTCGGCTTCTGCCATCCGACGTTCATAAAAACACCAAGAGTAGTTGCCGTCAATGATCCAGTCGGTATTTTTTGACAAAAAATTGTTCATCTGTTCTCGCATCCAATCACGGTCACTATCCTTCCAGCCGGGTTGGAACTGCAATGTATCCATGTGAAATTTGGGAATGGAGTAGTGGTGGGACAGTTGTGCTGCTAAAGTGGATTTGCCAGAACCGGAATAACCGATAATTGCTATTTTAATCCCTATCTCCTTTATGTTAGAAACAAAAAAAGCTCCTGAGAGCTCCCTTTGTATTCATTATTTAGCAAGTTTAGCTGAAAGGCGTGCTTTATCGCGGCTTGCTTTGTTTTTGTGGATCAAACCTTTTGTTTCTGCTTTATCGATAGCTGAGCTAGCAGCACGGAAAAGTTCTTCAGATGGGTTTGCTTCAAATGCTTTGATTGCAGTACGCATAGCTGACTTTTGAGCTGAGTTTTTTTCGTTATGTTTCACGTTCAATTCAGCGCGTTTGATAGCTGATTTAATGTTTGCCAAGTTGTTTCACCTCCATTGAAAATACTAACTATCTAATTATATATGAAAAGTTAGGATTTGACAAGCTTTTTTATTTTTTTAAGTAAATTTCATCAATTTCATGATTTTCGGCTTTGTGCAGGATAATTTCTGCCCGATTGCGGGTTGGTTCAATGTAGTCTAGCAGGTTGACAAGATTAATGCTTTTCCAGACATTATGGGCGAAGGTTACTACTTCCTCTTCTGCTTGAGTGGTGAAGCGGTGGTAGTAGTTTTTGGGGTCGTTTTCAGCTAGCGTCAGCATTTTTTTAAAGCGATCCAGATACCAGTTTTCGATATTTTCGATTTCTGCATCGACATAGATTGAAAAGTCAAAAAAGTCTGTCATATATAGGCGCTCGTTCTGAGGATTCTGGAAAACATTGATGCCTTCGACAATAACAAAATCAGCAGCCTTTACCCCTTGCATTTCCTGAGGGACGATATCATAAGTTTCATGCGAGTAGACTGGAATTTGGAAATCCTGACCGTTTTTTATGCTATCCAGAAAGGAAAGAAGCAGCTCCATATTATAGCTTTCTGGAAAACCCTTGCGGTTTAAAATGCCATGATCTTCCAAGGTTTTATTCGGAAATAAAAAACCATCTGTGGTAACTAGCTCGACTGTCGCATTTGAAAAAGTCCGAGAAAGCAGGATCTGCAGCAAACGGCTGGTGGTGGATTTCCCAACGGCCACACTGCCAGAAACTCCGATGATAAAGGGCTGTTTCCGGCTTTCTTTTTGTAGAAAAATCCCCTTGGAAAAAGCCAAGTCTTCCTTGGAACGCTTATAGATCTGAATGAGATTGGTCAAGGGTAAATAGATGTCCGTCACGTCCTGCAGGCTAATCTTGTCATTGAAACTCTTGATAGAGTTAAGTTCAGCTTGAGTCAGAGGCGGAGTTGTTTTTCGATGCAGGTTTTGCCATGTATGGCGGCTGATTTTTTCAAAGTGAAGAAATTCGTTAGTCATAAGTTACTCCTGTATGATGGACTTTAGTATAACATACTTTTTGGAGAAATGAAAACGATTTACAAATCTAGGAAAATTATGATAAAATGGTTGTATGACTAAAATGTATTTTGCAGAAAATCCTGATGCCAAACACGATATTCATGAATTAAATGTAGAACTGTTAGGACAGCGGCTAGCTTTTTTGACAGATGCTGGTGTCTTCAGTAAAAAGATGATTGACTATGGCAGTCGGGTTCTTTTGTCTGTCTTGGACTTTGAAGCTGGAGAACGGGTCTTGGATGTTGGTTGTGGCTATGGGCCTTTAGGTTTGAGCTTAGCCAAAGCGTACGGAGTGGCTGCGACCATGGTAGATATCAACCAGCGGGCCTTGGACTTGGCTCAGCAGAATGCTGAGAGGAATCAGGTATCTGCTCATATCTTCCAGTCTAACGTTTATGAAAATGTCAGTGGCATTTTCGACCATATTATTAGTAATCCGCCTATTCGTGCTGGTAAGCAAGTCGTGCATGAGGTCATCAGCGGAAGCTATGAGCATTTGACAGAAGGCGGTGATTTGACCCTTGTGATTCAGAAAAAGCAAGGAGCGCCCAGTGCTAAGTCGAAGATGGAAGCTACCTTCGGTAATTGTGAGATTGTTAAGAAGGACAAAGGTTACTATATACTAAGGAGTGAAAAATAAGATGCGTGCAGTTGATATTATCCAAAAGAAGAGAGATGGTCTTGAGCTGACCAGTCAGGAAATTCAGTGGTTGATTGAAGGTTATGTGGACGGGACGGTGCCTGACTATCAGATGGCAGCCTTTGCAATGGCTGTCTATTTTAAGGGCATGACAACTCGGGAAATTTCGGATTTAACCATGACAATGGTTGGGACTGGTGAGCAGTTTGACCTGTCAGAAATCGCAGGTATAAAAGTAGATAAACATTCTACTGGCGGTGTGGGTGATAAAGTAACTTTGGTCTTGGTACCATTGGTAGCTAGTTTCGGTGTGCCTGTTGCTAAAATGAGCGGCCGCGGGCTGGGCCATACTGGAGGAACCATTGATAAATTGGAATCCATTAAAGGATTTCAAGTAGAGCGCAGTCAAGAAGACTTTATCAAGCAGGTGCAGGAAATCGGCTTGTCCGTTATCGGTCAGTCTGATCAGTTGGTGCTAGCGGATAAGCTACTTTATGCCTTGCGAGATGTAACAGCAACTGTTGATACGATTCCGCTGATAGCTAGCTCTGTTATGAGTAAAAAGATTGCTGCTGGTGCCGATAGTATCCTTTTGGATGTGACTGTCGGTGAAGGCGCCTTTATGAAAAATATTGATGACGCTCGTGTACTAGCACGTACTATGGTAGATTTGGGCAAGGCTGTCGGCAGAAAAACAGTAGCTGTTTTGACAGATATGAGTCAGCCTTTGGGAACCAGCATTGGCAATCGTCTGGAAATCTTAGAAGCTTTGGATATCTTGCAGGGCAGGGGTCGTGAAGACATCACAACTTTCATTTGTGAGTTGGCTCAGATTATGCTCGGACTGGCAGATGTTGAGAAAACGGTGGAAGAAGTAAAAGAACAGCTGACCAACGGTGCTGCCTTGAAGCAATTTGAAGCTATGGTTGTAGCTCAAGGTGGTGACTTGGAAGATCTCTATCGTCTATCAAGTGCAGTTCATATTGTAGATGTGAAAGCAGAACAGGCAGGTTATATCACTGAACTGCCTGCTATGGAATTCGGCCTTTTCGCCATGAGACTTGGAGCAGGACGGGCAGTCAAATCTGACGACTTGGATTATGAAACAGGAATTGTTTTTGAAAAGAAAGTCGGAGACAAGGTCGAAATTGGAGAAGTTTTCGCAAAAATTTATTCAAATGAAAAAATTTCTCAAGAACTAGTTACAGAATTCCAAAAAAATGTTAAAATAGGTAGTGAAAGCGTTGCAGTAAACGAGATTATAGAGGTAATTTCTTAATTCTAGGAGAATCCAACATGAAGTTAAACAAATACATAGACCATACGCTTTTAAAACCGGAAGCGTCAAAAGAGCAGGTTCTTAAATTAATTGAAGAAGCAAAAGTTTATGATTTTGCTAGTATCTGTGTCAATCCAACCTGGATAGAGTTTGCTGCAGAGCAGCTGAAAGGTTCAGACGTCAAGGTTTGTGTACCAATTGGTTTTCCTTTAGGCGCCAACACTTCCGATGTAAAGGCCTTTGAAACGAAGGACGCCATCCAAAAGGGTGCTAGCGAAGTGGATATGGTCATCAATGTCGGTGCTCTGAAATCTAAAGATTATGATTTGGTAGAGCGAGACATTCGTGCGGTTGTAGAAGCTGCTAAAGGTACCTTAGTCAAGGTGATTCTGGAAACTTGCCTGCTGACAGATGAGGAAAAGGTTAAGGCTTGCCAACTGGCTCAGAAAGCTGGAGCTGATTTTGTTAAGACCTCTACGGGATTTTCAACTGGCGGTGCGACAGTCGAAGATGTTGCCCTCATGAGAAAAACAGTTGGTCCAGACATGGGGGTTAAGGCTTCTGGTGGTGCTCGTTCTTACGAAGATGCTCAGGCCTTTATTGAAGCTGGTGCGACTCGGATCGGAACTTCGGCCGGTGTGGCGATTATGAAGGGAGAAGAAGCTAGTGGCGACTACTGAGTTGATTGACTTGGCTGTTCAAGCCAGCAAAAATGCTTATGTTCCCTATTCTCATTTCCCGATTGGAGCGGTTTTGGTCGCTAAAGACGGACGGGTATTTACCGGCGTTAACGTTGAAAATGCCAGTTTTGGCTTGACCAACTGCGGAGAGCGGACAGCTGTATTTAAGGCAGTTTCAGAAGGTGCTTTAGATTTCGAGGAGTTGATTGTCTATGGTGAGACGGACAAACCCATTTCACCCTGTGGTGCCTGCCGCCAAGTAATGGCAGAATTTTTTGATGAGGATTTAAAAGTGACCTTGGTCGCTAAAGATAAATCGACGGTCGTGATGACGGTCAAGGAATTACTTCCATATTCTTTTACAGATTTAACATAAGTCTGTTATCGGTCATCTGACCAAACTCAAACTTGCAACTGTGTTGCACATCTTAATTAGGAGGTTCAGAAATGAACAAAAAACAATGGCTAGGTCTTGGTCTAGTAACTGTCGCAGCAATCGGATTTGCTGCATGTGGAAACCGTGCTTCTCGCTCAGATTCTTCAGATGCGAAAACTGACTTGAAAGCTGCTATCGTAACAGATACTGGCGGTGTTGATGATAAATCATTTAATCAGTCAGCTTGGGAAGGTTTGCAAGCTTGGGGTAAAGAAAACGGTCTTTCAAAAGACAATGGTTACACTTACTACCAATCTACAAGTGAAGCGGATTTTGCGAATAACTTCAGTCAAGCAGCTACAAATGGCTATAAATTAGTTTATGGCGTTGGTTATAAATTAGCACCTGCTGTTACAGCTGCTGCTGATGAAAATGCTGATATTAATTATGTTATTATTGATTCTGTTATCAAAGACAAGAAGAATGTAGCATCTGCTGTTTTTGCTGATAATGAAGCTGCTTATCTTGCAGGTGTTGCTGCTGCAAAAACTACGAAGACTAACAAAGTTGGTTTTATTGGAGGGGCACGTGGCGAAGTTATCACTCGTTTTGAAAAAGGCTTTGAAGCAGGAGTGAAGTCTGTTAACAAAGATATTTCAGTTGATATTCAATATGCCGAAGACTTTAATAATCCTGAAAAAGGAAGAACTATTGCTGCAACCCAATATGCCGCAGGAGCTGACGTGGTTTATCAAGCTGCAGGTGGTACTGGAGCAGGTGTCTTTAAAGAAGCAAAAGACTTGAATGAGAAGAAAAATGAAGACGAAAAAGTTTGGGTAATCGGTGTCGATCGTGATCAAGCTGAAGAAGGTAAATACAAGTCTAAAGATGGCAAGGAATCTAACTTTGTACTTGCTTCCAGCTTAAAACAAGTTGGCAAAACTGTTCAAGAGATTGCTACTCAAACTGCTGATGGTAAATTCCCAGGTGGGAAAGTAATTACATTTGGTTTGAAAGATGGCGGAGTTGAATTGACAACTTCTAACCTATCTGAAGATGCTAAAAAAGCTGTAGAAGATGCTAAGAAACAGATTATTGATGGTAGTGTAAAAGCACCTGAAAAATAATAAAGATCCAGAAGCGACCCAACCTTCTTGGGTTGCTTTTTTAGGGTATTGAGACATTTTGTCTCAATAGAACCTACTAACTTGATTAGTAGGCTCTACTGAAATAAAATATAATTTTCTAGAAAGGAATACTCTAATGGCACATGAAAATGTCATTGAGATGCGTGAGATAACCAAAGTTTTTGGTGAATTTGTCGCAAATGACAAAATCAACCTACAACTGCGTAAAGGTGAGATTCATGCACTTCTTGGTGAAAATGGAGCTGGGAAATCTACCTTGATGAATATGTTGGCTGGTCTTTTAGAGCCAACTAGTGGAGAAATTTTTGTCAACGGAAAATCGGAAAAATTGGATTCTCCTTCTAGGGCTGCAGCTCTCGGAATAGGAATGGTTCATCAGCACTTTATGTTGGTTGAAGCATTTACTGTTGCTGAAAACATTATTCTTGGTAGCGAAATAACGAATAAAGGTGTATTAGATTTGAAAAAAGCTAATGCAGATATCCTTGAATTATCAGAACGCTATGGCTTAGCTGTTGACCCAACAGCTAAGGTTGAAGATATTTCTGTTGGTGCCCAACAACGTGTAGAAATCCTGAAGACCCTCTATCGTGGTGCCGAAATTTTGATCTTTGATGAGCCAACGGCAGTATTGACCCCTGCTGAAATTTTGGAATTAATGGATATTATGAAAACTCTTGTTAAAGAAGGGAAAACTATTATCCTGATTACTCATAAACTAGATGAAATTCGAGCAGTAGCGGATCGTGTCACAGTTATTCGCCGTGGAAAATCAATTGAAACTGTTAGCATTGAGGGCGTTTCAAATAAAGATTTGGCTGAAATGATGGTTGGACGTTCGGTTTCTTTTGTTACTGAAAAGGAAGAAGCTAAACCGAAAGACGTTGTACTTCAAATTTCTGATTTGATAGTGAATGAGAATCGTGGTGTACCAGCTGTTAAAGAGCTTTCTCTTGATGTTCATGCAGGTGAAATCGTAGGAGTTGCTGGGATTGATGGTAACGGTCAGAGTGAGTTGATTCAGGCTATTACTGGACTTCGAAAAGTAAAATCAGGAAGTATTAAAATCAAAGGAAGGGAAGTTGTAGGACTTTCTCCACGAAAGATTACAGAAATGAAAGTTAGTCATGTACCTGAGGATCGTCATCGTGATGGCTTGGTTCTTGAAATGATGCTTTCTGAAAATATTGCTCTCCAGACTTATTATAAAGAACCGCTCAGTAACAAAGGTGTTTTGAATTATAATCAAATTAATTCATATGCCCGTAAATTGATGGAAGAATTTGACGTTAGAGCAGCTAGTGAACTTGTTCCAGCAGGTTCATTGTCAGGGGGAAATCAACAAAAAGCTATTATTGCTCGAGAAGTTGATCGTAATCCAGATCTATTAATTGTCAGTCAACCTACTCGCGGATTGGATGTTGGTGCGATTGAGTATATTCATAAGCGCTTAATTTCTGAACGTGATAAAGGGAAAGCCGTTCTTGTTGTCAGCTTTGAATTAGATGAAATTCTTAATTTATCAGACCGTATTGCTGTTATTCACGATGGAAAGATTCAAGGAATTGTGAAACCATCTGAAACTAATAAGCAAGAGCTTGGTATTCTCATGGCTGGTGGAAAAATCAAGGAGGGTTCTAATGGATAAAAAAACACAGCAAATTGCTATTCCTTTTATTTCAGTTCTTTTAGGAATCTTACTTGGCGCCATCATCATGTGGATTTTTGGTTATGATGCCTTGTGGGGTTATGAAGAGTTGTTCAAAACAGCTTTTGGTTCCATTAAAAATATTGGAGAAATTTTCCGAACCATGGGGCCTCTAATTTTGATTGCTCTTGGGTTTGCAGTGGCTAGCCGTGCTGGTTTTTTCAATGTAGGTTTACCTGGTCAAGCTTTGGCAGGTTGGATTGCAGCTGTTTGGTTTGCCCTATCTTTTCCAACCATTCCTCGTTTTGCAATGTTACCGCTGACTGTCCTTGTAGCAGCAGTTGCCGGTGGTTTAATCGGTTTAATTCCGGGTTTGTTAAGAGCATTTTTAGGTACAAGCGAAGTTATTGTTACCATTATGATGAACTATATTGTTCTTTTTGCTGGAAATGAAATTATTCGGAATTTTCCTAAAAAACTAATGGTTGATTCCGAATCAAGTATTCCTGTTTCGGCAAACGCTAGCTATCGTCTAGACTTTCTTACAGAGCTTACTAAGTCACGTATGAATATTGGAATTTTCATTGCTTTGATTGCTGTCGCTGTAATTTGGTTTATCATAAAGAAAACCACACTCGGATTCGAAATTCGCTCAGTAGGTCTCAATCCAAATGCTTCAGATTATGCAGGGATGTCGGCGAAACGTACTATTATTCTTTCAATGGTGATTTCTGGAGCTCTTTGTGGTATTGGAGGAGCAGTTGAGGGTATAGGTACTTTCCAGAACGTTTATGTTCAAGCAGGATCTCTGGCTGTTGGATTTAATGGTATGGCAGTTGCTCTTCTTGCTAGCAACTCTCCTATCGGAATCATTTTTGCTGCGTTTCTACTTGGAACATTGCAAACTGGTGCGCCTGGTATGACAACGGCTACTATTCCTCCAGAACTTGTCAATATTGTAACAGCTTCTATTATCTTCTTTGTAAGTGCTCACTACATTATTGAAAAATATATCAAACCGAAAAAACGAATGAAAGGAGTAGAGTAAAGATGAATATTGTTGCTATTCTAACAATACTTGTATCAAATATGCTGGTCTATGCCGCTCCTCTCATTTTCACCAGTATTGGAGGTGCTTACTCTGAGCATGCTGGTGTTGTTAACGTTGGCTTGGAAGGCATCATGGTCATGGGAGCTTTTACAGGAGTTGTTTTTAACCTGACTTTCGCTGAAAGCTTAGGAGGAATGACTATTTGGCTTTCTCTTCTCGCAGGTGGTTTAGTTGGTCTCATTTTTTCTGCGATTCATGCAGTAGCAACTATTAATTTTCGTGCTGATCATGTTGTTAGTGGTACTGTACTGAACTTGCTGGCGCCAGCTTTAGCCGTCTTTCTTGTGAAGGCTATTTATGGAAAAGGACAAACTAATAATATTGATTTATCTTTTGGTAAATTTGATTTTCCGATTTTGTCTAATATTCCTGTTATTGGAGATATTTTCTTTAAAAATACTAGCTTGATGGGTTACATAGCTGTTGGATTCTCATTTTTAGCTTGGTTCATCATGTTTAATACGAAATTTGGGCTTCGCTTACGCTCAGTAGGTGAACATCCTCAAGCTGCTGATACATTAGGGATTAACGTTTATCTTATGCGTTACTACGGAGTGTTGATTTCAGGATTTTTGGGAGGAATAGGTGGAGCTTTGTATGCTCAATCTGCTTCGGTTAATTTCTCTGCTACGACGATTGTTGGCCCTGGATTTATCGCTTTAGCTGCTATGATTTTTGGTAAATGGAATCCAATAGGTGCTATGCTTTCAAGTCTTTTCTTTGGACTTTCCCAAGCCCTAGCTGTTGTTTCTACTCAGATTCCTTTCCTTGCTCATATACCTGCGGTTTATCTTCGTATTGCGCCTTATGCTTTGACAATCATCGTTTTAGCCGCTTTCTTTGGTAAATCAGTTGCTCCAAAAGCGGATGGTATCAACTATATCAAGTCTAAATAAATCTTTACACCAGTCCTTTGGAACTGGTGTTTTTTTGGTGATTGAAAGAAGTTATAATCATAGGGATTGAAAAAGCCTGCTTCGTCTGAAGCGGGCTTTTTAAGATTAGTTTGTTGCGATTTCATTTAGCAGGTCTTCTGCAGTGGTGGTCGGGTTAACACGAACGCGATTGAGTGAGAGTAAGCCATTGGATAGGGAGGCTAGTCCGTTATTGGTTGTCAGTCCGATCTTGTAGCCAAGCCTTTCAGCAATCTGCAAGGTTGCATCACTGTATCGTCCAGATGGATAGGCAACGGTGGTTGTGGTTTGAGACAGATTTTTATCTAAGTAAGACTTGGAGTCTTTTAACTCAATTTTTTGTTGGTCTTCTGTCGTTGCTGAGAGGTCGGGATGGTTGACGGTATGGTCTTCAAAAGACATGCCTTTGTCCTTCATTTCCTTTATCTCATCCAGTGTCAGCATATCTTCACGACCGGCTTCAACAAATCCAGTAATGACATTATTGGTTGCTTTCATGTTATATTTCTGGAGAAGTGGAAAGGCATTAGTGTAGAAATCCTTTAAACTATCATCGAAGGTCAGCCAGACGACTTTTTTGTTTTCTGGCAGGACATTCTCCGTCAGGACTTTGTATGCTTCAGCTGGTGTCAGAGGGTAGTAGCCTGCATCTTTCAAAGCTTTTAGATGACTTTCAAATGTGGCTGGATCTACAATCAAACCGGCATTAGCTGCTTCTGATGGATCCATGACGTGAATGGCATGATACATCAAAATAGGAACTTGGACTGGCTGGTCTTGCTTAACCCATTTAATCTTGTCCTTACTGTTGTCATCCGAAGTCGTCTTTTTATCCCGAGTCGGTGCTGACGAAGTTTTAGATGAAGTATTGACTTGGTTCGTTGACACGTTATTAGCTTCTTTTTGGTTGTGCGAGTTTTGCAGCTTGGCTAGTAAAGAAAAGCCACCTACAATCAAGACAAGAAAAAGTAATAAACTCGTTAAAGAAAGCAAAATAGCTCTTTTTCTAGCTTTGCGCTGCTGCATGCGATTTCCTCGGTGTTTTCCTGTCATAATATCTCCTTTTTAAAAAAAATTACAATTCCTTGCGGAAATTTACATCTATTATAACAAATAAAGAAGTAGTTTTGTAGGCATTTTTTTATAATTTTGTTATAATATTTTTTATACAAGAAATTTTCAAGGAGTGCTTCATGTCTATTAAAATAGCTTTACTTGGTTTTGGAACAGTGGCCAGCGGTGTGCCTTTTTTGCTGAAGGAAAATGGAGAAAAAATCGTTCAAGCAGCTCATTCAGAGATTGAGGTTGCTAAAGTTTTGGTCAAAGATGATGCTGAAAAAGAGCGTCTTTTAGCAGCTGGAAATGTCTTTAATTTTGTCACAAATGTTGAAGAAATCCTGAACGATTCTGAGATTACCATCGTTGTAGAATTGATGGGGCGGATTGAGCCTGCAAAAACTTTCATTACTCGTGCTCTTGAAGCTGGCAAACATGTGGTAACGGCCAATAAGGATTTGCTTGCTGTTCACGGAGCAGAGTTGCTGGAAATCGCTCAAAAGCAAAATGTGGCTCTCTACTATGAAGCAGCTGTTGCTGGCGGAATTCCAATCCTGCGTACCTTGGTTAATTCACTAGCTTCTGACAAAATCACCCGTATCCTAGGTGTGGTTAATGGAACCTCTAACTTTATGATGACCAAGATGGTAGAAGAGGGGTGGTCTTATGAAGATGCTCTTGCTGAAGCACAGCGTCTTGGCTTTGCTGAAAGCGACCCAACAAATGATGTTGACGGTATTGATGCCGCTTATAAAATGGTCATTCTCAGCCAGTTCGCTTTTGGTATGAATGTTAAATTTGAAGATGTGGGTCATCAGGGAATTCGTCATATCACACCAGAAGATGTGGCTGTTGCTCAAGATTTGGGCTATGTAGTCAAGCTGGTAGGTTCTATCGAAGAAACAGCATCAGGTATTGCAGCAGAAGTAGCTCCAACATTTCTGCCAAAATCTCATCCGCTGGCTAGTGTCAATGGGGTAATGAACGCTGTCTTTGTCGAGTCCATCGGTATTGGAGAATCCATGTACTACGGACCGGGAGCTGGGCAAAAACCAACTGCAACTAGTATTGTGGCAGATATTGTTCGTATCAGCCGACGTTTGAATGAGGGAACAGTTGGCAAGGCCTTTAATGAATTTAGTCGTGAGCTTGTGCTAGCTAAGCCAGAAGATGTGAAGAGCAGCTATTACTTCTCTATCTTGGCACCTGACTCTAAAGGTCAAGTTCTGCATTTAGCTGAGATTTTCAATGCTGAGGATGTTTCCTTTAAACAGATTCTGCAGGAAGGTACAGATGGTGAGAAGGCTCGCGTGGTGATTATTACCCATGCGGTCAGCAAGACACAGCTGGAAAATGTCACTGCTAAGCTCAAAGAAGTTGCTGAGTTTGACTTGCTCAATACCTTCAAAGTATTAGGAGATTAAGATGAAAATTATTGTACCAGCGACCAGTGCCAATATCGGTCCTGGCTTTGACTCCGTTGGGATAGCCCTGTCAAAATATCTGAAAATTGAAGTCTTGGAAGAAAGCCAGGAGTGGGTGATTGAGCATGATCTCAATCCTCGAATTCCTAAGGATCGGCGCAATCTATTGGTTAAGATTGCCCTGCAGTTGGCACCAGATATTCAGCCACGCCGTTTGAAAATGACCAGTGATATTCCATTGGCTCGTGGACTTGGGTCTTCTAGCTCGGTCATTGTAGCTGGGATTGAATTGGCAAACCAGCTGGCTCACCTTAATTTGTCGGATTATCAGAAGCTAAAAATCGCTACAAAGATTGAAGGCCATCCTGACAATGTTGCGCCGGCTATTTATGGCAATTTGGTCGTATCTAGCTCGTCTAGAAATCAGGTATCGGCTGTGGTGGCGGATTTTCCAGAAGCCGACTTCATTGCCTATATCCCAGACTATGAGCTTCGGACAATCGAGAGTCGTAGGGTCTTGCCGAATCGTCTTTCTTACAAGGAAGCTGTGGCGGCCAGCTCCATTGCCAATGTTGCGATTGCAGCTCTTTTAAAAGGTGATATGAAAATCGCTGGTCGAGCTATTGAGTCAGATTTGTTCCACGAAAAATACCGTCAGCCTTTGATCAAGGAATTTTCAGATATTAAGTTCTTAGCCAGAAAAAATGGCTCTTACGCAACCTATATCTCAGGAGCGGGACCGACTGTTATGGTCTTATCGCCTAAGCACAAGACAGAGAAGATTTATCAGCTTCTGCAAAAACAGAATTTCAAGGGACAAATCTTCCGACTTCAGGTAGACACAGAGGGTGTCCGAGTAGAAAAATAAATCATCAAGAGGTTTTCTATGAACCTCTTTTTTCTTTTCTAAGAACTTACACAATAGAAGGAGTTGATATCCCTATCTTTTTATACCTAACTGTGCTATAATAGGGCTAGCTTAAAGGAGGTTAATTCACTTTATGGACCATTTAGAATTACAGGCTCTAGCGAGTGAGTTAGCTTTCGGTGCCATCAGAAATGCTCTTTCTACTCAAACACAGCGATTTGCTACTAGACAATTATAAGCATGAAAAAGCTGACCTTTCTCAGCTTTTTCTTTGTAATCTATCGTAAATGCCATAAATTTTTGATATAATAGAGTGTATTTTGTTTACATAAAAGAGAGAAAATCATGCAAAAACTAGAGAAATTAAAATCTGAATTAGAGGGAATCGACATTCGCTTCAATGAGCCTTTGAGCCAATACACTTATACAAAGGTCGGGGGCGCAGCCGATTTCTTAGTTTTCCCTCGTAATCGTTATGAGCTGGCTCGTATTGTCAATTTTGCCAATCAAGAAGACATTCCTTGGATGGTGCTGGGAAATGCCAGTAATATCATTGTGCGAGATGGCGGTATCCGAGGTTTCGTGATTATGTTTGATAAGCTCAACAATGTAGCAGTAGATGGCTATATGATTGAGGCAGAGGCTGGTGCGAATCTGATCCAGACTACCCATATTGCCTTACAGAATAGTCTGACAGGCTTTGAGTTTGCCTGTGGAATTCCTGGTAGCGTCGGCGGAGCTGTCTTTATGAACGCCGGGGCTTATGGCGGCGAGATTGCTCATGTTTTGGTATCTTGTAAGGTACTGACTCCTCAGGGGCAAGTCAAAACGCTGGACGTTAGAGATATGAAGTTTGGCTATCGTCACTCACTAGTTCAGGAAACAGGCGACATTGTTATTTCTGCTAAGTTTGCTCTTTCGCCTGGTGTTCACAGAACTATTCGTCAAGAAATGGAGCGCTTAACCCATCTGCGGGAGCTCAAGCAGCCTTTGGAATATCCATCCTGTGGCTCTGTTTTCAAGCGTCCTTTGGGTCACTTTGCTGGTCAGCTCATTAGTGAAGCAGGTCTCAAAGGTCATCGTATCGGCGGTGTAGAGGTATCCGAGAAGCATGCTGGCTTTATGATTAACGTTGATAGAGGAACGGCTCAAGATTACGAAAATCTTATCGCTCATGTGATTGAAAGGGTGCGGGAAAATTCAGGTATTACTCTGGAGCGCGAAGTCCGCATCATTGGTGAATCTCTGTAAGACAGATTGATTTCCAGTAGAAGTATGCTGGATCAGGAACTGCAGCTGGCTGCAACTTAGTAAGGGGGTGAAAGCCTATCGACACGGAATTTATAAAGGGCCTTTACAGCCCTCACGAGGTAGCAGCGGTCTGACAGAACCCTTAATCTGTTAATACGAGAAAGAAGGAATTTATGACAATTGAAAAAACCAATCATCGAGTTTAAAAACGTTTCAAAAGTTTTTGAAGATAATAATACTGTCGTTCTGAAAGATATTAATTTCGAGCTGGAAGAAGGAAAGTTCTATACTTTGCTGGGCTCTTCTGGCTCTGGAAAATCAACGATTCTGAACATTATTGCCGGTCTTTTGGACGCGACAGACGGGGATATTTTTCTTGATGGTGTCCGCATCAATGATATTCCCACCAATAAAAGAGACGTCCATACGGTGTTTCAGTCCTATGCACTGTTTCCGCATATGAATGTTTTTGAAAATGTTGCCTTCCCGCTGCGTCTGCGCAAGGTTGATAAAAAAGAAATTCAAGAGCGGGTTGCAGAAGTGCTGAAAATGGTTCAGCTGGAAGGCTTTGAGCGCCGTTCTATTCGTAAACTGTCGGGCGGTCAGCGCCAGCGTGTAGCCATCGCGCGGGCAATCATTAATCAGCCGCGGGTTGTTTTGCTGGATGAGCCTCTGTCTGCTCTGGATTTGAAGCTGCGCACGGACATGCAGTATGAGTTGCGGGAATTGCAGCAGCGTCTGGGCATTACCTTTGTCTTTGTCACGCACGACCAAGAGGAAGCCTTGGCTATGAGCGACTGGATTTTCGTTATGAATGACGGCGAGATTGTTCAGTCGGGAACGCCTGTCGATATTTATGACGAGCCTATTAACCATTTTGTTGCAACCTTCATTGGCGAGTCCAACATCCTGCCAGGCAAGATGATTGAAGACTATCTGGTTGAGTTTAACGGTAAGCGTTTTGAAGCAGTGGATGGCGGGATGCGCCCAAATGAATCTGTTGAAGTAGTGATTCGGCCGGAGGACTTGCGGATTACTCTGCCAGAAGAAGGCAAGCTGCAGGTTAAAGTTGATACCCAGCTTTTCCGTGGCGTTCACTATGAGATTATCGCTTATGATGAACTGGGCAATGAATGGATGATTCACTCGACTCGCAAGGCCATTGTTGGTGAAGAAATTGGTCTGCATTTCGAGCCTGAAGATATCCATATCATGCGTCTCAATGAAACTGAAGAAGAATTCGATGCCCGTATCGAAGAATATGTAGAAGTAGAAGAGCAAGAAGCGGGTCTAATCAATGCCATTGAGGAGGAACGCGATGAAGAAAACAACCTCTAATCTCTTTCTCTTGCCCTACCTGCTCTGGATTTTCCTTTTTGTCTTGGCACCTGTTGTCATGATTATCTGGAAATCCTTCTTTAACATTGAAGGCCAGTTTACGCTGGAAAATTACCAGACCTACTTTACATCGCAGAACTGGACCTATCTCAAGATGAGTCTGAACTCGGTCCTTTATGCAGGGATTATTACTGTTGTTACCCTGCTGATTTCCTATCCGACCGCCTTCTTTTTGACTCAGCTCAAGCACAAGCAGCTCTGGCTGATGCTGATTGTCCTGCCGACCTGGATTAATCTCCTGCTCAAAGCTTATGCTTTCATTGGTATTTTCGGCCAGAATGGCTCAATCAATCAATTTCTGACTTTTATCGGAGTAGGACCGCAGCAGATTCTCTTTACGGACTTTTCATTTATCTTTGTAGCCAGCTACAT
Organism: Streptococcus sanguinis; assembly: GCF_026781265.1. Lineage (GTDB taxonomy): Bacteria > Bacillota > Bacilli > Lactobacillales > Streptococcaceae > Streptococcus > Streptococcus sanguinis_T. Next base: position 365,445 of record NZ_JAKUVC010000002.1, on the reverse strand, counting down.
CGAGCTGCCTTTTATGATTCTGCCCATTTTCAACGTTCTGGATGATTTGGATCCTAATCTTATCAATGCCAGCTATGACTTGGGAGCTAATCGCTGGGAGACTTTCCGTCGGGTTGTTTTCCCTTTGTCCTTGAATGGTGTCAGAAGTGGAGTGCAGTCAGTCTTTATCCCTAGTCTCAGTCTCTTCATGCTGACCCGCTTAATCGGTGGTAATCGAGTGATTACTCTGGGAACTGCCATTGAGCAGCACTTCCTGACTACTCAAAACTGGGGCATGGGCTCTACTATCGGTGTGGTACTGATTGTTGCTATGCTCTTTACCATGTGGGCAACCAAGGAAAGGAGAGGGCGATGAAAAAAATTGCAAATCTCTATCTGGCCTTTGTCTTTTTGGTCCTCTACATTCCCATCTTTTACCTGATTGCTTATGCCTTTAATGCTGGGGAAGACATGAATCGTTTTACAGGATTCAGTCTCAGCCACTTTCAGAATCTCTTTGAGGATTCACGGCTGATTCTGATTTTGGTTCAGACTTTCTTTCTGGCTTTCCTGTCTTCATTGATTGCGACGCTGATTGGGACTTTTGGAGCCATCTATATCTATCAAGCTCGCAAGAAATATCAGGATGCCTTTCTGTCTATCAACAATATCCTCATGGTGGCACCGGATGTCATGATTGGGGCCAGTTTTCTGATTCTCTTTACCACTGCAAAATTCCAGCTGGGCTTCCTGTCTGTATTGGCTAGCCATGTGGCCTTTTCCATTCCGATTGTGGTGCTGATGATTCTTCCACGTCTGAAGGAAATGAATGATGATATGATTAAGGCTGCCTATGACCTAGGTGCCAGCCAATTGCAAATGCTGAAAGAAATCATGCTGCCTTATCTGACTCCAGCCATTATCGCTGGCTACTTCATGGCTTTTACCTATTCGCTAGATGATTTTGCTGTGACCTTCTTCGTTACAGGCAATGGTTTCTCTACTCTGTCTGTTGAGATTTACTCCCGCGCTCGTCAGGGGATTTCTCTGGAAATCAATGCCCTATCAGCCTTGGTCTTTCTCTTCAGCATTGCTTTGGTAATTGGGTATTACTTTATCACCCGTGAGAAGGAGGAGACCGTATGAGAAAGCTCTATTCATTTTTAGCGGGAATTCTGCTGATTATCCTAGTTTTGTGGGGTGTTAGTTACCAGATTGAAAGTCGGACGCAGAGCAAGGAGAGCGATAAGCTGGTCATTTACAACTGGGGGGACTATATCGATCCTGAGCTGCTGACTGAGTTTACTAAGGAAACTGGTGTCCAAATCCAGTACGATACATTTGACTCCAATGAAGCCATGTATACGAAAGTAAAGCAGGGCGGCACAACCTACGACATTGCTATTCCTAGTGAATATATGATTGCCAAGATGATGAAGGAAGGCTTGGTGGAAAAGCTAGATCATAGCCAGATTAAAGGTTTGGAAAATATAGGATCTGACTTTTTAGACCAGCCTTTCGATCCTGGAAATCAATACTCGATTCCTTATTTTTGGGGAACACTGGGCATTGTCTACAATGAAAAAATGGTTGATAAAGCTCCAGAGCATTGGAATGACCTCTGGCGTCCTGAATACAAAAACTCCATCATGATGATTGACGGAGCCCGTGAAGTCATGGGACTTGGTCTGAACTCGGATGGCCATAGTCTCAACTCCAAAGATGCAGATCAGCTCCAGGAGGCTGTTGATAAGCTCTACACTCTGACGCCAAACATCAAGGCCATTGTGGCTGATGAGATGAAAGGATACATGATTCAGAACAATGCAGCTATCGGTGTGACCTTTTCTGGTGAGGCTCGTCAGATGCTGGAGGCCAATGAAGATCTGCGCTATGTCGTACCAACAGAAGCTAGCAATCTTTGGTTTGATAATATTATCATTCCCAAAACAGTCAAAAATAAAAAAGCAGCCTATCAGTTTATTAACTTTATGCTGAGACCGGAAAATGCTTATAAGAACGCCCTTTATGTCGGCTATTCGACACCAAATCTTCCTGCCAAGGCCATGTTGCCTAAGGAAATTCAGGAAGATGAGGCTTTTTATCCGACTGAGGAAACGATGAAACACTTGGAAGTTTATGAGCAGTTGGGTCCTAAATGGCTGGGGACCTACAACGACCTCTATCTTCAAGTCAAGATGTATCGGAAATGATAGTCAAGCAAGGTTGCTTGATGAATACAAAAAAACGCCTGGCTCAATGAGCTGGGCGTTTTCTGCTTGCTTAGTTTGAAGCTTCTGTCTGAGTATTGGTTGCAGTGTCTTGACTCTGGCTAGAAGCGGTAGTGTCACCTGCTGCTGTATCTGCCGCAGAGCTAGAGGCACTAGTCTCAACCGCTGCTGTATCACTGCTGGAAGCGGCTGTATCAGTTGCAGCCGTTGAAGCAGGTCTGCTTGTTTCTTTTTCGATTTCCTTGATAATGGTAGTCGTTGCAGTGGAACTACTGGTATCAGATTTTGATTTGTCATCCTTATAACTGGTCAGATTCATGATCGTGATGCTGGCAATGATGATGGACAAGATACTGGCAACCGTTGCAATAGTCTTTTGGAAGGCTGAAAGACCAGTTTTAATATGCTGTTTAGTAGGTTTTTTAGATGATTTTGTCTTATTTTTATTGCTGCGAGAATAGTTTTCCATGCTCGAAAGAATCTCCTTTTAAAATTTCAATTGATGTCTCATCTCTCATTATACGTTTTTTATCTGAAAATGTCTTAAAAAAATCAAATTTTTATCTATGAAAACGCACACAGAAGATTGCTGTCAAGAAAAGAAACTGCCCAAATTTAGATTGAGCAGCTTCTTGAGCTAGAATAGCAAAGTAATTACGCCTTCTCATCTTGGAGTGCTGCTTGAGCGACAGCTAGTCTTGCTGCTGGAACCCGATAAGGAGAGCAGGAGACGTAGGTGACACCAATTTCTTGGAAGAAGGGGATGGAAGCCGGATCGCCACCGACCTCACCGCAGATGCCGATAGGAAGGTCGGGCTTGACTTGACGGCCCTTGCTGATGGCTATCCGCAACAATTCACCAACACCAGCTTGGTCGACGGTTTGGAAAGGATCAAAAGGAAGGATTTCTTTCTCCTTATAATGGCCGATGAATTTTCCAATATCATCCCGTGAAAAGCCGTAGGTCATCTGGGTCAGGTCGTTAGTACCAAAGCTGAAGAAGTCTGCTTCCTGAGCCAGCTGGTCTGCAACCAGACAGGCACGCGGTAGTTCGATCATGGTGCCAATTTCATAAGGGAAAGGTTCATGACCCTGATGCCTAAAGAGCTTGTTGATATGTTGGGTGAGAAAGGCTTTGACAGAGTCCAGCTCAGTCTTGTCTGCAATCAGCGGAATCATGATTTCTGGCTTGACGGTCAATCCTTCCTGACTCAGCTTGATAGCACTCTTGAAGACGGCTTCGACCTGCATCTTGTAAATCTCTGGTTGCGTAATCCCCAGACGACAGCCGCGGTGGCCTAGCATTGGATTGCTTTCCTGCAGCTGTTCAATGCGGCGAGTCAGTTTCTCTGGCGATTTATGTAGCTTATCAGCCAAAGCCTTAATTTCCTGTGAATCTTTAGGTAGAAATTCATGCATTGGTGGATCCAAAAGACGGATAATCATAGGTTTGTCCTGCACTGCTTGGAACATTTGATAAAAGTCATTTTCTTGGAATTCCAGCAGTTTTTTGAGGGCGGATCTGGTTTCCAATTCATTGTCAGCCAGAATCAGGCGTCGCATTTCTAGAATCCGTTCCTGACCAAAGAACATGTGTTCGGTACGTGCCAGACCGATGCCCTTTGCCCCAAACTTAATAGCTGTTTTTAGATCTTGAACGGTCTCTGCGTTGGCACGGACTTTGAGCTGTGCGAAATCATCTGCCCATGAAAGCAAGCGCTGAAGTTCTTGGTCATTTTCGATTAGGACGGTCGGAATCTCACCGCTATAAATGCGCCCAGAGCTGCCATCAACTGAAAGGACATCACCTTCAGTCAAAACAAGACTTCCGCAGGAAACAGTTTTGCTTTCCTCGCTGATGGTCAACTCTCCACAGCCAGCCACACAGCAGGTTCCCATTCCCCGGGCTACGACGGCTGCGTGAGAGGTCATACCGCCCTGACTGGTTACGATGGCTTGGCTGACGACCATGCCCTCAATGTCTTCAGGTGAAGTTTCCTGACGGACTAAAATGACCTTTTTACCCAAGGAGTGGTAGTCTTTGGCGCGCTTAGCTGTAAAGACAATCTCGCCAGTTGCAGCACCAGGGCTTGCTGGCAGTCCTTGAGCCAAGAAAGGAGCATCTTGTAAGGCTTTTTCTTCAAATACAGGATGGATGAGCTGGCTAATCGTAGCAGGAGATACGCGCTGGAGAGCTTCTTTTTTGCTGATAATGCCCTCGTCTACCAGATCTAAGGCGATTTTCAAAGATGCCTTGGCGGTCCGTTTACCGTTTCTAGTTTGGAGAATATAGAGTTTACCCTTTTCAATGGTAAATTCGATATCTTGCATGTCCTTGTAGTGATTTTCGAGAATCTTAGCATAGTCTTGGAAGGCTACATAGGCCTGAGGGAGAGCTGTCTCAAGTGCAGCAATAGGCTCAGGGGTTCGAATTCCGGCTACGACATCCTCTCCTTGTGCATTGAGCAAAAATTCGCCAAATAGCTGATGCTCACCGCTGGCAGGATTTCTCGTGAAGACAACTCCTGTACCACTGGCTTGGTCGCTATTTCCGAAAACCATGGCTTGGACATTAACCGCCGTTCCCAAATCATGAGGAATATCATTCAAGTTGCGGTAAACCTTAGCTCTAGGGTTATTCCAGGACTTGAAGACTGCCTTGATAGCAGCATAGAGCTGTTCTTTCGAGCTTTGGGGGAAGGTTTGATGATGCTCGCGATAAAGCTGCTTATACTGCTCAATCAAAGCTTGGTGCTCTTCCAGTGTGAAATCCTTGGCCTGTTTGCCAGCATTCTTTTCAAAATAGCCCAAGAGGTCATCGAACTCGTCCTTGGAAATGCCATAAACCACATCAGCAAACATTTGCAGCAGACGGCGGTAGCAGTTGTAGGCAAAGTCAGCATTGGTCTGCTCAGCCAGAGTCTGGGTTCTTAAATCATTCAGACCTAGATTGAGAATAGTGTCCATCATGCCCGGCATGGAAAACTTGGCTCCGCTTCGAACAGACACTAAGAGCAAGGCAGAATCGTTGCCACTAAAATATTTACCAGTTTTCTTTTCTAAATCGGCAACCGCTTTCAAAACATCTTCTTTTAAAGAAGATTCAAAGAAATAAGGGCTTTCTAAATATTCGATACAGCTTTCTGTGGTAATAGTAAAACCTGGAGGGACAGGCAGTCCCAAATTGGTCATTTCAGCTAGGTTGGCTCCTTTTCCGCCAAGCAGGGCTTTGTCATCTGAACATCCTTCCTCGAAGGAGTAAATCCATTTCGCCATATTTACCTCCAAAATTATGAAATATGTGTCATATTGTAGGACAAATACATTGTAATATACATCATATATATTTGTCAACCCGAAAAAAGCATCTTTTTTTATTGACAATTTTTCTTATTTTGTTATAATGTGTTACAAAATAATGATTATTTAAACGTTTAAAAATGAAATATGAGCAATAATTCTTAAATTTTTAATAAAATTCGGTTAATCATCTATTATAAAGAACGAAGGAGTCAGACCTATTTGAAATTAAGTGAACGGCAAAAGAAAATTGTAGAAATTGTAAAAGAACACCAGCCACTCAGCGGTGAGAAAATCTCTGAATTACTTGATATTTCTCGGGCGACCTTGCGCTCGGACTTGTCTTTTCTGACCTTGGTTGGGATTTTGAAGGCTACGCCTAAAGTTGGTTACACATACTCGGGCTCAGATTTAGAGACGCTTTTCTTTTTTGATACCTTTCGAAAGGAAGTGGCAGAGATTATGACTTCGCCTGTTTTGGTATCTCATGATTCTTTTATTCAAGATGCCATTATTACATTATTTATGTATGATGCGGATGTTCTCTATGTCATTGATGAGCATAAGCTGCTCTTGGGGATTTTGTCGCGTAAGGACCTGCTTCGGGCTTCGCTCAATACTAACATTGACAGCACTCCTGTAGCGGTCTGCATGACTCGAATGCCCCATATCAAAACTTGCTACAAGGATATGAACATTTTGGAAGCGGCAGCAGTTTTGCAGGATTTTGCGATTGATTCGCTGCCGGTAGTGGATAAGAATAATGAGCGTAAGATTTTAGGAACTGTGACCAAGTCAGCCCTGCTGGATTACATTATTCAAGAGGCCAGAAGTGCTGAGGTTAATAGATAAGAGGAATGAACATGAAGAAAGAAATTATTGTTTACAGCATTTCAGATTCTTTGGGGGGGACTTCGCAGAAGCTACTGTCTGCAGTGACAGCCCAGTACCCAGATATTATTTTTAATAACAGCTATCGTTTTCCATTTATCAACAGGGAAGAAGAATTGCTGGAAATTCTGCGTGACGCCATCAAGGACGATGCCCTTGTGATTAGTACTCTGGTTGATGGCAAGCTAGCAGCTGTAGCTAGAGAGTTCAGTCAGGCTAATGGCCTTGCTTATCTGGATTTGATGCATCCATTTTTTGAGATTATCAAGGAAAAGACAGGTACCAGTCCAATAGAGGTGCCGGGTACCTTGCACCGGCTGGACACTGAGTATTTTAATAAAATCTCCGCTATTGAGTTTGCGGTCAAATACGACGATGGCAAGGCACCACAAGGATTTTTAGATTCAGATTTGGTGCTCTTGGGCGTCTCCCGTACATCCAAAACGCCACTCAGTATTTATCTGGCTAATAAAGGCTACAAGGTTTCCAACCTGCCTTTGATTCCAGAAGTTCCTCTTCCTCAGGTCTTGGATAAGGTTGATCCAGAGAGGATTATCGGCCTCTTATGCGAACCAGAAAAACTGTCTAAGATACGCAGTAATCGTTTGAATTCTCTGGGATTGACCCAGTCGACCAGCTACACAGATCTGGAAAAGATATACGAAGAACTAGACTACTCAAAAGAAGTCTTTAAAAAGTATCGGGCGCATGTCATCAATATCACGGATAAATCAATTGAGGAGACGGCTTTCTTGATTGAAGACCATTTAAAGAAATTGAGATAAGAGAGAAGATTGAGAAAGTGGTTATAGAGTGAGGGTTGAAGATGGAGCAATATAAGCGTATTTTACTGAAAGAATTTGACAGTCGGCAGAAGGTCATTACAGAGCTGACTAACCTAGAGGCAATTTTGAACCTGCCCAAAGGGACGGAGCTGTATATCAGTGACATTCACGGGGAGTTTGCTGCTTTTGAATATATTTTGAGAAGCTGCGCAGGTATCCTCAATGAGAAGATCAAGGACTGTTTTGGGGACAGCTTGTCAGAATCTCATAAGGATCGGCTGTCAGCGCTGGTTTCCTATCCTGAGCTTGTGTTGGGGGAAGAAACTAAAGGCCAAGACTGGTATCAGGAAACCATTCCCCAGCTCTTGAATTTGCTGGCTTTTGCAGGTGCGAAATACAGTCGCTCCAAGGTCAGAAAGGCCTTGCCTCCACAATATGCCTATATTATCGAGGAGTTGCTCTATAGTGACAGGGCTCTAGCTGATAAAAAATCCTATTTTGAGAATATCCTGACTTATGTGATTGAATTGCGGGAAGCTGTGCCTTTTATCCTAGGCTTGTCCCGAAGTATTCGGCAGTTGTTGATCGACCATCTGCATGTGGTTGGAGATATTTTTGACCGAGGAGCTGGCAGTGCTCAGGTCATGGATGAACTGCAGCATTTTCACTCGCTTGATATTCAGTGGGGCAATCACGATATTATCTGGATGGGAGCCTTTTTTGGCTCTAAGGACTGCTTGCTCAATGTGCTGCGCATCGCAGCTCGCTATGGCTATCTATGGGATATCGAGAAAGATTATGGTTTAAACCTGCGTTCCTTGACTCTTTTTGCGGACAAGACTTACCAGTCTAATCCTAAGTTTAGACCCATTCTAGGCGGCAGAGAGCAGGAGTTTTCAGATGAGGAAATTCTGCAGCTGGAAAAGGTTCACCAAGCCTTAGCGATTATCCAGTTCAAACTGGAAAATCAACTCATCAAACGACGGCCTGAATTCCAGATGCAGGACCATGTTATGCTGGACAAGATTGATTATTGGGAAGAAAGTGTTACGATTGACGATACTAAACATGCCCTGGTTAATACCTGCTTCCAAACTATCAATCCGGAAAATCCTTCAGCTTTGACACCAGAAGAAAATCAAGCTGTAGACAGTATGCTGGCCTCGTTCCAAAGTTCTCTTAAGATGGCTGAGCATATGAGCCTTTTGATGAACAAGGGCTCTATGTATAAGATTTACAACCAGCATTTGCTTTTTCACGGCTGCATTCCTCTGGAGCCGTCAGGAGAATTCCAGCCTTTCATTCTCAATCAAGCCCATTATGCGGGCAAGGAATTGCTGGATTTCTTTGAGTATCATATTCGACAGTCGGCCAAGAACAAGGAAGTGGGTGATGATTTGTCGACTGACTTGATTTGGTATTGCTGGAAAGGTAAGCTGTCGCCCCTGTTTGGAAAAGAAAAGATGACTACCTTGGAGCGCTATTTCATTGAAGATAAGGACACCCACAAGGAAGTGGAAAATTCTTATTTTTCTTATCGTAATTCTGAGAAAGTCTGCCAGCTGATTTTGGAAGAATTTGGTCTCTTTTCTCAAGAGTCTAGGATGGTCAATGGCCATACTCCGGTTAAGACGGGTAAGGGAGAGTCGCCTATCCGTGGCGGCGGTTTGCTCTTTGTAATTGATGGCGGTCTGTGTGAAGCCTATCAAAAGAAGACCGGTACGGCGGGCTATTCCTTGCTCAATAATTCCTACGGTTTTCAGTTGGTCACCCATCAGCCTTTCCAAAATGCCCAAAAGATTGTGGAGTCGCCTTTTGCTCAGACCTCTTTGAAAAAGGTGGTTGAAAATGTAGAGGAACGAACCCTCATCAAATCTACTACCATAGGTCAGAGCTTGTTAGCTCAACAACAGGAACTCTTTGGCTTACTGCATGAGTTTTATGACCGGTGATGTTTAGTCCTAAGTTCTAACAGAATTTAGGGCTTTTTCTTTCTTGTTCCAGCTTCTCTTTCGTGTTACAATAGGAGTATTCAAATTTAGAGGAAAGAACATGATTTATTTAGATAACTCAGCGACAACCAAGCCTTATCCTGAGGCTTTGGCCGCTTACACAGAGGTCGCTTCTAAAATCTGGGGCAATCCATCCAGCCTGCATAGTTTAGGCAGTCAGGCAACCCGTCTCTTAGAAGCTTCTCGCCAGCAAATAGCAGAGCTTTTAGGCAAGTCTTCTTCGGAGATTTTTTTTACGTCCGGAGGAACAGAAGGGGATAACTGGGTGCTTAAAGGAGTTGCTTTTGAAAAAGTTCCCTTTGGCAAACACATCATCGTATCTAACATTGAGCATCCCGCAGTTAAAGAATCAGCCCTCTGGTTGCAGAGTCAAGGCTTTGAAGTTAATTTTGCCCCAGTAGACAAGGCAGGTTTTGTTGAGGTAGACAAGCTGGCTGAGTTGATTCGACCAGACACTACTCTGGTCTCCATCATGGCTGTCAATAATGAAATCGGCAGTATTCAGCCCATTCAGAAAATATCCGAACTGCTAGCAAACAAACCGACTATTTCCTTTCACGTGGACGCTGTACAGGCTATTACGAAGATTCCGACGGCTACTTATCTGACGGATCGTGTGGATTTTGCGACATTTTCCAGTCATAAATTTCACGGTCTGCGGGGCGTAGGATTTGTCTATATCAAGTCTGGCAAGAAAATCAGTCCCCTCTTGACTGGTGGCGGTCAGGAGTCGGACAAGCGCTCAACGACGGAGAATTTAGCAGGTATTGCAGCGACAGCTAAGGCTCTGCGGCTGTCCATGGAAAAGCAAGAAGTATTTGCCCAGCGGACGGATCAGATGAAGAAGATTCTTCTTGAAGGACTGCAGAAGTATCCAGATGTGGTGATTTTCTCAGACATGGAAGATTTCGCCCCCCATATACTAACCTTTGGTATCAAGGGAGTGCGGGGTGAAGTCGTCGTCCATGCATTTGAAGACTACGAGATCTATATCTCGACTACCAGTGCTTGCTCTTCTAAAGCTGGAAAGCCAGCGGGAACCCTAATCGCTATGGGCGTCGAAAAGTCTCTGGCTCAAACTGCTGTTCGCATCAGTTTGGATCTTGACAATGATATGAGCCAGATGGAGCAGTTTTTGACAGCTTTTAAAATCATTTACGAAAAAACCAGAAAAGTAAGGTAAACAATGCAATATTCAGAAATTATGGTACGCTACGGTGAGCTGTCTACTAAGGGCAAGAACCGCATGCGCTTTATCAACAAACTCAAACGCAATATCCAAGCTGTCTTATCGATCTATCCGCGGGTTCATGTCAAGGCTGACCGTGACCGCACTCATATCTATCTGCAAGGAACCGACTATCAGCCAGTCGCCGAATCACTCAAGCAGATTTTTGGGATTCAGAATTTCTCACCATCTTATAGGGTTAAAAAGTCTGTATCAGCCTTGATTGAAGCTGTTCAAACCATCATGAAGCAAGTCTATCAGGAAGGCATGACCTTTAAGATTACCAGCAAGCGCAGTGATCACAGCTTTGAGTTAGATAGCCGCGAGCTTAACCAGACACTTGGTGATGCTGTTTTTGAGGCCATTCCTAATGTTCAGGTCAAGATGAAAGCGCCGGATATTGAGCTACGTGTCGAAATTCGTGAAGAAGCGGCCTATATCTCTTATGAGACAATTCGTGGTGCTGGGGGACTGCCAGTTGGCACTTCAGGAAAAGGTATGCTCATGCTGTCTGGCGGAATCGACTCACCGGTGGCTGGTTATCTGGCCCTCAAGCGCGGTGTGGATATTGAGGTGGTTCACTTTGCCAGTCCTCCTTATACTAGTCCAGGTGCTTTGAAAAAAGCTCAAGATTTGACGCGCAAACTGACCAAGTTTGGTGGCAATATCCAGTTTATCGAAGTGCCCTTTACAGAGATTCAGGAGGAAATCAAGGCCAAGGCTCCAGAAGCCTACCTGATGACACTGACTCGACGCTTTATGATGCGTATTACAGACCAGATTCGGGAGAAGAGGGGCGCTCAAGTTATCATCAACGGAGAAAGTCTCGGTCAGGTGGCAAGTCAAACCATTGAGAGTATGCAGGCTATCAATGCCGTGACCAATACACCGGTTATCCGTCCTGTCGTGACGATGGACAAGCTGGAAATCATTGAGATTGCAGAAAAAATCGATACTTTCCAAATTTCTATCCAGCCATTTGAAGACTGCTGTACTATTTTTGCTCCAGACCGTCCTAAGACCAATCCGAAAATCAAGAATGCTGAGAAGTACGAAACTTACCTAGATGTTGAAGGCTTGGTTGAGCGCGCTGTTGCAGGCATTATGATTACAGAAATCACACCAGAAGCTGAGACCGACGAAGTTGATGAGCTGATTGAGGGACTGTTGTAAAAGCGAGAGAAGGTGACGTTTATGCTTGCTTTTTTTCTCTTAATTCCTTTTTTGCTGATTCGTTTTCCTTTATTGAGTCATTTCGAAAAAAACGCTTTGTCACGCGCAGCTTATTTTGCGCCGGTACAAGGAAAGGAAAAGATAGCTTATATGATTTATCAATTGAGCAATCTAGCCGTGTTCATAACTCCTTTTTTGCTTGAAATTAAGTTTGATTTTTCTGTTTTCTTTTATGCTGGTATAGCTATTTACCTGCTTGGTTTGGCTTTGTGTGCTATCAGTATGAGGGATTTCGCTAGACCAGATGCAAACGGCATGAATACAAAGGGCCTTTATCGCTATTCCCGTAATCCCATGTATGTAGCTTACTTTGTTTGTTTTTTGGGAATAGCTTTTTTGACTAAGTCAATGATTTTCTTTCTGATTTTAGTGATTTTTCAGACTGCGGCCCACTGGATTATTCTCTCAGAGGAGCGCTGGTGTCTTGAAAAATTCGGGAAATCTTATCAAGAATATCAAGATAGGGTGCGGCGTTATATTTAGAAATTTTTTATCTAATCATTATTTAACAAGGAGGTTAGCGGATAACTGAGATTGTCTTTGTTCATTAGTGGACAAAATCTAAAGATAATCCTTGAAAATCCGTTTTCATGAGCTGAAAAAGCTTGCTAAAGAGCTGCAGAAGTGCTATACTTATAGAGTTGACTATGCACATTCCTGTGCAACCGCACGATCATCGTTGCTCACTCAGTGAGATAGAAGTGGTTCGTCCCACGATGCTAGGCGAGTCTTCACAAAATCTGGGGAAACCCTAAAAATCATAGGAGGTGCATAATGAGCACATACGCAATCATTAAAACTGGCGGAAAACAAGTTAAAGTTGAAGTTGGTCAAGCAATCTACGTTGAAAAGTTGAACGCTGAAGCTGGTCAAGACGTTACTTTTGACGAAGTTGTTCTTGTTGGTGGTGAAAACACTGTTGTAGGAACTCCGCTTGTTGCTGGAGCTTCTGTTGTCGGAACTGTTGAAAAACAAGGCAAGCAAAAGAAGGTTGTTACTTACAAGTACAAACCTAAAAAAGGCAGCCATCGTAAACAAGGTCACCGTCAACCATATACAAAAGTTGTCATCAACGCTATCAACGCTTAATTTTAAGGAGATTAAATGATACAAGCAGTCTTTGAAAGAGCCGAAGATGGCGAACTGAGGCGTGCAGAAATCACAGGTCACGCCGCGAGTGGTGAATACGGCTTTGATGTCGTGTGTGCGTCCGTTTCGACGCTCGCCATTAATTTTGTCAATTCAGTTGAGAAATTCGCAGGCTACGAACCAAACTTAGAATTAAACGAAATAGAAGGCGGTTATCTGAAGGTTGAAATTCCTCAGGATATACCGTCGCACCAAAGAGAAATGACTCAGCTTTTCTTTGAATCATTTTTCCTAGGAATGGCAAACTTATCGGAGGACTCATCTGAGTTCGTCCAAACCAGAGTTATCACAGAAAACTAACACGGAGGAAAAACATTATGTTAAAAATGAATCTTGCTAACTTGCAATTATTCGCCCACAAAAAAGGTGGAGGTTCCACATCTAACGGACGTGATTCACAAGCAAAACGTCTGGGAGCTAAAGCAGCTGACGGTCAAACCGTAACAGGTGGTTCTATCCTTTACCGTCAACGCGGCACTCACATCCATGCAGGTGTCAACGTTGGACGCGGCGGAGATGATACTTTGTTCGCAAAAGTTGAAGGCGTAGTACGCTTTGAGCGCAAAGGACGCGATAAGAAACAAGTTTCTGTTTACCCAATCGCTAAATAATTAATAAGAAATCCCCATGCTCGGATATTGAGCATGGGGATTTCTTATTAGAGACGGCACGATAAAGCATTTATTTAATAATTCATGATGATGCTCATCAATTTTAGCATACAAACTCTGATAATATTCTAAAATTTTAATTTTTAGACTAATAAATATTTGAAATCGCTTGCAGTTCCTATTTTTTTATGTTATTCTATATAAAATAGATGCAATCATGTTTCTAAATCTAAAAAGATAAGGAGAAATTATGGAAAAAGAATCATTTAAACTTCCAAGCTTTTCATTGTACAAATTGAAAGTTGGATTAGCATCAGCAACTCTTCTATTTGCCTTTTCACAAGCTTCGCATGTTTTTGCAGACCAGGTTGGGACACCATCTTCAAGCGGTATAGCAAAAACTGAAGCAGTAAGCTCTCCGATTGAAGCTGCTGGTGCTGAAATTGCTGCTGATACGACGAAACCTGTTGTTGAAGAATCTGCAGCGAAACCAGGAGATTTGATTGATGTCTCAAAAAAAGTATCGCCTGTTGATGTCAAAGAAAGTCAAGAAAGCAATCAAACAGTCCGTGTAGAAACGGCAACCGTTGATGTTACAAAGACAGAAGTGGCTCCGGCAAAGGTTGATAAGGCGCCAGAGCCAATAACTAGACGTACTGAAAATACTTTATCTGGCACTGATGAAAATGGGAATCCCTATACGCAGTATGAGCGAGTAGATAAGACTACAACCATCACCTACACCTCAACGCCACCAACTGTGACAAAAGCTGGTTCAGCTGATATTGTCTTTGTTGTCGACCGTTCAGGATCCATGGGTGGCACAATTGATATTGTTCGTGCAAATATTAATGAATTTGTGCGAAATATTACTAAAGAGGGTATTACAGCACGTTTTGGTTTGGCAACATTTAGCGATGAAGTCTACGGCCGTAATTCTGGCAGCAAAGATGAAGATACGGTTCTAACACGGTTTGGGTCATCTTATTTTACAACTGATCCGGCTGAGCTCGAAAAAGCATTGGCTGCAATTCGTATAGCGAGTGGAGGAGATACTCCAGAAACACCAACTCCTGCCCTGAACCAGATTATTTCAACCTATGATTGGTCTAAGTCATCTAAAAATAAGAAATTCGTCGTTTTATTGACAGATGCTGAAATGAAAGAAGACCCTTCAATTCCAACGGTTGCTGATACACTTGCTGCTCTAAAAGCTGCTGGTATAGAAAGAACTGTAGCGACGGTAAAAGCGATTGAGGGAATTTACAAAAATTTTGCAACAGAAGGCAGAGTGCTTGATATCGAAAATAACTTGGCTGATGCTCTGACAAAGGGAACCACTTCATGGATTGTTGAAAGTGTCAATGAAGCTCGTTACTATAAAATCATAAAAGATAGTTATCAATTCTATCTTGAGCGTCGTACTACAATGCCTACATCTACCGTCTACCATGTTCAGGCACCAACACTTTTGGCCAAATCAGAACAGTCTCTTCCTAAAACAGGAAGTAGCGAAAAGGCAGTCTATAGTGTTGTGGGGCTTGGTTTGCTTCTGGCTGGATTGGGGCTAGATATTAGTGTAAGAAAATCAAAAGAACAATAACCATCTGCTTATAAAAAATGAATTTTCTATTTGAGTGATTTTGAATAAAATAAATACCAGAAACGAAGACATACGTCCTCATTTCTGGTATTTTTCGTTATGGTGTAACTTCTTCGTCTTTTATATTGACAACGCCATGCCAATTAGTATAATAGGTCTTTCCTTTGTAGTCGAAAGAACCTTGCCTCAAAAGATCGCCATACTCGGTAAAGTAATAATAGTACTTGCCAATCTTATAAAGTCCGTTTTTATAAGGCGATCCATCTCCTCCGATGTAGAAGGTATATTCAGTGAAATCAATAAATCTGTTTTTAACCAGTCGTCCGTAAGAATCAAAGAAGTATTGCTTGCCATCAACAGTGTAAAAGTTAATGACCCTTTGTCCTTTGTTATCAAAATAATAGACGTTACCAGTTGGGCTGGTATAGAAGGAATTTTTTAGATTCGTCGGAATTTGTTCTGCTGGGTCATCTTGAACTTTGTATGTATAACCAGAGAGGTCCGCGCCGTAGTATTTACCCTCGTGAAGAACGATTCTATTTGTAATTCTTTCGCCAGACTCATCATAAAAAGCATTAGGGAACTCACTCTTAGGTGCTTCCGGAACCTTGATAGGTCCTGGATCATCAAAGATAGTAGGGTCGTCCTCAATATCTGGTACACTAGGATCGTAAATACCAACTTCACGTCTAGAAGCCCAGTCAGGGATTGACTTGTTCTCCGCTCGAACTGTTCCGGTGGAAATCAAAGCAGCGGCTAAAGTCGCAGCAGAAGCCAGGGAAAGCCCCAGCCAGTAGCGGCGGTTGAGCATTACTTTAGTCTTCTTTTCTTGTCTCATAGCAAATCCTTTCTATGCAACTGTTAGCACAAGATAAAAGAATCTTGTTTTTAACAGTTAGGTTATGTTATTTCTATAAAATTATACCTCTGTAACATTTCTATAATATTGTAATACTATTTCATTTTTATAGAGATTGTATTACTAATTGGTGATAAAAACAAACAACAATTAGATAATATGTAAACGTTTACAAACATCGTTTTTTGTGCTATTATTATAGGGATGAAAGGAGAATGCCTATGATGAAAAGGTATAAATTGCTATTGGCGCTTGCCTTGTCATTACTAGTTTTTTGGCCATTGGGAGCCATAAAAGCAGATACGGCTAATCAGCCACCGGAATCTGCCAACCAGTATGAACAAGCAAGTGCTGCAGTCGTAACAGACTCTTCTGATAGTAGTGCAGAGGCTAGGGGTACACCAAGTCAGGATAGTCAGATTGTTACAAAAGCTCTGCCGGTCTCTGATGCTTCGGCAGTTGCAACTACTGAAACGGTTGCTTCAAGCCAAGCAGGCAATGCTGGTAATTTGGTAGAAGATACTGTCAAACCAGCGACAGCTCAGTCTGCAGAAGTTTCCTCTGCTACCAATCAGGCGCAGGGTCAGGCAGCAAGTGATGCCCCTTCGGCTTCTAAAAGAGTTCAGGAGCTTGTGGCAGATATGACACTTCGTCAGAAGATTACCCAAATGCTGATGCCGGACTTCAGAAAATGGCAGCAAGAGGGCCAAGCCTCCCAGTCAGATATGACGGAGCTTAATAAAGAAGTGGCAGAAGCGGTTGATAAATACGACTTTGGTGGTGTCATTCTTTTTGCTGAGAATGTGAAAGGGACTGCTCAAACCTTGGCCTTGACGCAGGCCTTGCAGCAAGCAGCTATTAGTAACCAAGCTAATAATGGCAAGTTGCCGCTTTTGCTCGCGATTGACCAAGAAGGTGGTATCGTCTATCGTTTAGGTAGCGGGACAGCTCTTCCTGGCAACATGGCGGTTGGCGCGACGCGAGACCCGGAATTGGCTAATCAAGCAGGTCAAATTATCGGACGGGAGCTATCGGCTCTAGGTTTGAATGTCAACTTTGCTCCTGTTTTTGATACAAATAACAATCCGCAGAATCCCGTTATTGGTTTGCGGTCCTTCTCTTCAGATCCTAAGGTGGTTGCCCGTTTGGGAACGGCTATGATGGAGGGGATTCAGAAATACAATGTCGCAGTAGCGGCTAAGCATTTTCCTGGGCATGGTGATACGGCGGTAGATTCTCACACTGGTCTGCCTCTGGTAGACAAGTCCTATGCGGAGCTCGAAGCGCTGGAGTTGCTTCCTTTCAAGGCTGCTATTGACAAAAATGCTGATATGCTGATGACCGCCCATATTCAATATCCTCAGATTGAAAAAGAAACGGTTATATCTAAGCAAACTGGAGAAACCATCTATATCCCTGCCACCTTGTCTGATGACATTATTACCGGTATTGTTCGCAAGAAATTTGGCTACAAAGGTGTAGTAGTATCTGATGCTATGGGCATGGATGCGATTGCCAAGAACTTTGGAGAATCTGAAGCAGCTATCATGGCAATCAAATCAGGTGTGGATATAGTCCTGATGCCAACCGTCTTACGGAGCAAGAGTGATTTAGCTAAAATCGATAAGATTATCAATGATATTGAGCTGGCGGTTCAGAGAGGCGATATTCCAGTCAGCAGATTGGATGAGTCTGTTACCCGCATCTTGAACTTAAAAGAAAAACGAGGTATTTTAGACTTTGACCCATCTGAGCGTACTCAAGCTAAGGCTGAAGCAACTGTTGGCTCAGAGTTAAACAGAGATACTGAACGTAAAATCGCTGCTAGTGCGGTGACGGTAGTTAAAAACGATGATACTATTTTGCCTTTTAAGGTCAAATCTGGCGACAAGATTTTGCTGTTAGCGGCTTATGACGATGAAGTGCCTGGGCTAGAGCTGGGTGTCAAGCGTCTGATAGCAGACGGAGTGATTCCAGCAGGCGTCACATACGAAGCGCTGAACTACAGCAAGACAACCAAGTTGGAAGATTTGAAAGGAAAGATTGACCAAGCGACACACCTTGTCCTGATTTCTGAAATTGGTCGTCAATCTCAACTAGCAAGTGATTTTTGGCTGACAAGAGTTCCGACAGAAGTTGTGGACTATGCAAATACAACTGGAAAACAGGCAGCTATCATGAGCATTTCCAAACCTTATGATGTAGCGAATTATCCTAATGCTAAGGCAATTGTAGCAGTTTATGGAAACAAGGGCATGGATCCGACTGAGTCTCTGAAGCCGGACAACGCCTTCGGTCCTAATATCCCAGCAGGTGTGGAAGTCATTTTCAATGGTCAAAAACATGTGGGGACGCTACCGGTAAATGTGCCGCGTATCAAGGATGGCATCATGTCTGAGACAGAGGTTGCCTATCCTATCGGGCATGGTCTCTTTTATACCGATCCAGTTAAGGATATCAAAGTCAATGTCCCTGCATCTGCTCAGCTAGATCAGCCTTTTACAGCTACGGTTACCCTGAGTGGACTAAACGGTCTAGAGAAAAATAACTATCGTCTTGCTCTTAAGATGGATAGTCAGCATTTTAGCGTCCTGCCAAGTCCAGATTATACCATCTCTGGTGATACTGTTCTAATTTCTAAAAAAGCCAACGATACTAATTCGGTTGAGATTGGCTTGAAAGGCATAGTAGAAGGACAGTTCAGTCCGGTACTTTCCCTAACCATGATTGACAATCAAGACAGAGAATTCAGCATGGGAGAAGGTTATTACAAGGAGCTTGTTCAGATTACTGAAGCTAGGCAGAGCATGGTTCCAGGTCAACAAAATCCTCCGCAGTTGAGTTTGAGTTCTGTTGAACCTGTAAGTTCTCGTCGGCAACTAAGTCAGCAGGCTGCACAGGTAAGCCAGCTTCCTAAAACAGGAGACAGCGGCAGTTTGTTCTTAGTCTCGCTGGGTGCCTTGTTCTTGTTTGGAGCTGTCTATCTGTATAGCTTATCATACCGAAAACTCTAAGAAATAAAAGAACGAGCAAGCATTGTTAAACTTCTAACAGTTCTAGTCATTCTTGATAAAATAACAAAAAGGAAGAATCCGAGACAACTTTACAGTAAAAGCGGATTCTTCCTTCTTTATTTAGAAATTTGCAGAAATACAGTAACGGAAAGCTTTGTGAGCTTTCTAAAAACATCCACCCTTAGATATTTTACTCAACTGTCATCGGTTTACTATTTACTTTTTATACGTTTTTTGGTATAATAGTTCATGTTATAAAATGTAACATCAAAGGAGGTTCTATCCATGAAAGCATCAAAATGGCTTATTGCGACTGGAGTTGCACTGAGTGCCGGGCTATTGCTGACGGCTTGTAGCCAGTCTTCATCTAGCACAAATAATTATACTTACGTTTATAGTTCAGACCCTGACAGCTTGAACTATCTTGCTACAAACCGTGCAACGACAAATGATGTCATTTCCAACCTGGTCGATGGACTTTTTGAAAATGACAAGTATGGGAACTTGGTTCCCTCTATCGCGAAGTCATGGACAGTTTCTAAGGACGGTCTGACCTATACTTATAAGCTGCGTGATGATGCTAGATGGTACACATCCGATGGTGAAGAATATGCAGAATTGAAGGCCCAGGACTTTGTGACTGGCTTGAAGTATGCAGCAGATGAAAATTCTGAAGCTATTTATCTAGTTCAGGATTCTGTGAAGGGCTTGGATGCTTATATCAAGGGGGAAGATAAGAATTTTGACAATGTTGGTGTCAAGGCTATTGATGACCATACCCTGCAATACACTCTGGCTCGCCCTGAGCCATATTGGAACTCTAAAACGACCAGCACGATTCTTTTCCCAGTCAATGAAGAGTTTCTGAAAGCAGAAGGAAGCAACTTTGGATCAGTCAAGCCATCTAGCATCCTCTATAATGGTCCTTACTTGCTTAAGTCTCTGACTTCTAAGTCTGTGATGGAATTTGTCAAGAACCAAAACTACTACGATAAAGATATTGTCACTCTGGATAGTATCAAGCTGACCTATTATGATGGAAATGATCAGGAAGCACTGATTCGTAACTTCAGCGATGGCGTTTATAGCACAGCTCGTCTCTATCCGAATAGCTCAGGCTTTGCTTCAGTCAAGAAGAAATATGCGGACAATATCGTATACAGCCCGCAGGATTCTACTTCTTATTACTATAATTTCAACTACAACCGTCAGTCCTACAATCATACTTCTAAAACAACAGACGCTCAAAAGTCTGCGACCAACGAAGCAATCATGAACAAAGACTTCCGTCAGGCTATCAACTTTGCTTTTGATCGTACATCTTATGGTGCGCAAGGGAATGGTGAAGACGGAGCGACTAAGGTCTTGAGAAATACCTTGGTACCGCCTAGCTTTGTCCAAATTGGCGACAAGGATTTTGGAACTGTTGTTGGGGAAAAATTAGTTAATTATGGCAGCCAATGGCAAGGAATTGACCTCTCTGACGCTCAAGATCCTTACTACAATCCTGAAAAAGCTAAGGCGAAATTTGCAGAAGCGAAGCAAGCCTTGCAGGCTAAGGGAGTTGAATTCCCAATTCACTTAGATATGCCAGTGGATCAGTCTAGTACGATTGGTGTTCAATGGGCTAGCTCAACCAAGCAGTCTATCGAATCGGCTCTTGGAGCGGAAAATGTCGTCATTGACCTGCAAAAGATGAGCACAGACGATCTTAATAATATCACCTATTTTGCTAACTCTGCTGCTCAAAAAGACTATGATATGTCTACTGGTGGTTGGACTGGTGACTATCAAGATCCATCTACCTACCTTGATACTCTCAATATCAAGAACGGCGGAAGCTTGCAAAACTTTGGTTTTGAACCAGGTCAAGACAATGATAAGATTAAAGAGTTAGGCTTGGATACTTATACTAAGATGCTGGAAGAAGCCAATGCTGAAACCAACGATGTGCAGCTGCGTTACGAAAAGTATGCAGAAGCGGAAGCTTGGTTGCTAGATAGCGGCTTGATTATCCCGACTGTTTCACAAGGTGCAACACCGTCGGTTACTAAATCAGTACCATTTACAAAGGCCTACTCACCAGTTGGTGTCAAAGGTTCAGCCTACAACTTCAAGCTGACCCAGCTTCAGAAGGATGTTGTAACGACCAAGGAATACGAAGCGGCTAAGAAAAAATGGAAAGAAGAAGCTACTGCGGCAAATAAAAAAGCCCAGGAAGAACTTGCTGACCACGTTGAAAAATAAAAAACGATTCACTTAGCGACATTGGGGCTGGATTTTTCCAGTCCCTTTTTGAATGGCTTGACTAAGGTTTTTGTAGTAAAATAGAAAGAAATACTGGAAGGAAGTGAGACGGATGCAGATAAGAATTTATAGTGCATTACCTGAGAAAGAAAAGCAGGAATTGTTTGAATTAATTCAAGAGTGTAATAAGGTGGACGGAGGATATAGACTGCCCTACCTGGATAATAATTATAATGCAGATCCTGAAATGCCAGCCTTCTTCTTGGCTGAGATGGATGGCCAGACCATCGGCTTTTTATCAGTCTACGCGGATGAACCTGGCCAAGCTGAGGTTTCTCTCTATGTTCTGCCGATGTATCGCCGTCAGGGTGTGGCTAATCTGCTTCTGGCTGCTTTTGCAAAAGTAGCTGATCAGTATGATTTGACCGAGATTGAGTATGTAGCGGAGCTGGTCTTTTTGAATGGTCATCCCGATTTTGCTAGGAGATTTGATTACCAAACAGATGAAGCGGAAATTTGGCTGGCACAGCCTGCTCAAGCTTTTCCTCTGGAAGAAAGAGAAGGGATTGAGGTTTTGCAGGGGAGTTTGGACTTGGCTGAAGAGATTGCAGCCTTTCAGTCCCAAGTCTTTGAGACACCGCTAGATGTTGCCTTGAAATACGCCAGAGAAGCCGTTAGCAGTGGTTCCAGTCTGCTTTACATCTTGAAGAAAGATGGTAGAGTTGTAGCTTCTGTGTCGGTTGATACGGATTTTGGCACTAATTATTTCTTTGGCTTGGCGGTTAATCAAGATTTTCAAGGGCAGGGGTTAGGAAGTTATCTCTTGCTTGCAAGTATGCAGGATTTGAATAAACTCAATGGACAGGAGTTTCAGATTGTCGTAGAAAAGCAGAATACCCGAGCTTTGAAACTTTATAAAAAGCTAGGCTTCAAAGAGATGACAGAGGTTGTCTATCTAAAAGAAAAATAGCAAATTTGTCTCAGATTACTCATTAACTTAAAAGGAGAAACTGGCTTCTTACAGTTGGTTTCTTTTGTTCTGCCTTGGTTTATGGTATAATGAGACGATATGTAAAGAAGGAAAATATTATGAATATTCAACAATTGCGTTATGTGGTCGCCATTGCTAACAGTGGGACTTTTCGAGAAGCTGCGGAAAAAATGTATGTCAGTCAGCCTAGTCTGTCTATCTCTGTCCGTGATCTGGAAAAAGAGCTGGGTTTCAAGATTTTTCGTCGGACCAGCAGCGGGACTTTTCTGACACGCCGAGGAATGGAGTTTTATGAAAAGGCTCAAGACTTGGTCAAGGGTTTTGATGTTTTTCAAAATCAATATGCTAATCCTGAAGAGGAGCGGGATGAGTTTTCTATTGCCAGCCAGCACTATGATTTTCTGCCACCTTTGATTACACAATTTTCTCAGACCTATCCAGAGTATAAGAATTTCCGAATTTTTGAGTCAACAACCGTGCAGATTTTGGACGAAGTAGCGCAGGGCCATAGTGAAATTGGCATTATCTACCTCAATAATCAAAATACCAAGGGGATTATGCAGCGGGTGGAAAAGCTAGGCTTGGAAGTAGTAGAGCTGATTCCTTTTCAGACCCACATTTACTTGCGGGAAGATCATCCTCTGACACAAAAGGAGGAGCTTGTCATGGAAGATTTGGCTGCTTTGCCGACTGTTCGCTTCACTCAGGAAAAGGACGAGTATCTCTATTATTCAGAGAACTTTGTCGATACCAGTGCCAGCTCCCAGATGTTTAATGTGACGGACCGGGCGACTTTGAATGGGATTTTGGAGCGAACTGATGCTTATGCGACTGGTTCTGGCTTTTTGGACAGCAACAGTGTGAATGGTATTACTGTCATCAAGCTCCGTGACAACTTGGACAACCACATGGTCTATGTCAAGCGTGAAGATGTAGAGCTGACTCAGGTCGGAGAAGACTTTGTATCGGTTATGAAAGAATATTTTGCACAGAAAAAATAAAGTATGAAAAGAAAAATTATTATTCCTTTTGCAGTCTTGGTTCTTATTGCTGTGGACCAGCTGGTCAAGTTATATATTGTCAGCGATTTTAAGCTAGGGCAGGTCAATAGTTTTATTCCGCATCTGGTGAGTCTGACCTATCTCCAGAATACAGGCGCAGCCTTCTCCATGCTGGAAAATCAGCAATGGCTCTTTACTTTGGTGACATTTTTGGTCATCGGCGGAGCTGTTTACTACCTCATCAAGCACCTCCATGCCTCAAAGTGGATGCTGACCGGGCTGACCTTGGTGATTGCTGGCGGTTTGGGGAACTTTATTGATCGGATTCGGCAAGGTTTTGTCGTGGACATGTTTCAGTTAGATTTTATCAATTTTGCTATTTTCAATGTGGCAGATATGTATCTGACCTTTGGTGTAGCTATTTTACTGTTGATGATTTTGAAGGAAGAAAAAGATGGAAGTAAAAATTGAGGCCTCAGCAGCTGGTCAGCGATTGGACAAGGCGATGGCAGAGCTGACGGACCTATCGCGGAGTTTGGCTAATGAGCAGATTAAGGACGGCCTGATTTTAGTCAATGGACAAGCCAAAAAAGCTAAATACGCTGTCAAAGAAGGCGATGTCATCTCCTATGAGCTGCCTGAGCCGGAAGTGGTTGAGTATGTGCCTGAGGATATTCCGCTAGAAATCGTCTACCAAGATGAGGATGTGGCAGTCGTCAATAAACCACAGGGAATGGTGGTCCATCCTTCTGCAGGCCATACAAGCGGTACGCTAGTCAACGCCCTTATGTACCACATCAAGGACCTCTCTGGCATCAACGGAGTTCTCCGGCCGGGCATTGTTCATCGAATTGACAAGGACACTTCAGGGCTTCTCATGATTGCTAAAAATGACCAAGCCCATGTGGCTCTGGCTGCTGAGCTCAAGGATAAGAAATCTCTACGCAAGTATTGGGCTATTGTTCATGGAAATCTGCCTAATGATCGTGGTGTGATTGAAACACCGATTGGCCGTAGTGAAAAAGATCGCAAGAAGCAGGCTGTGACAGCAAAAGGCAAGCCAGCTCTGACGCGTTTCCAAGTCTTGGAACGTTTTGGTGACTATACTTTAGTTGAGCTTCAGCTGGAAACAGGGCGTACTCATCAAATACGCGTTCACATGGCCTACATCGGACACCCTGTGGCTGGTGATGAGGTCTATGGGCCACGTAAGACCTTAAAAGGACATGGCCAATTTCTGCACGCGCGAACGTTGGGCTTTACCCATCCTCGAACTGGTGAAGTGCTGGAATTTACAGCTGAAGCACCAGCCATTTTTCAAGAAACTTTGGAAAAGCTACGACAAGGATAGCAAGTTCATTCATTATTAAAATACAAATTTTCCTCTGACCGCTTCAATTGCGGTCGTTTTTATTTTCCGTAAATCGTGGTATAATAAGACAATCTAGCAGTGTAAGACAATCTAGCAGTTAAGGAAAAGGAAATGAAAGCAAAGCGAATTGTATTTAAGGTGGGGACTTCGTCATTAACCAACGCAGATGGCAGTCTGTCACGCGCCAAGGTAAAGGAAATTACTCGGCAGTTGGCTCTCTTGCACGAGGCGGGACGTGAGTTGATATTGGTCTCATCAGGAGCTATTGCCGCAGGTTTTTCTTCTCTAGGCTTTAAAAAGCGACCGACCAAGGTAGCGGATAAACAAGCTTCAGCTGCAGTTGGACAAGGTTTGCTTTTGGAGGAATATACAAGCAATCTTCTTTTGAAGCAAATCATTTCTGCACAGATTCTTTTGACGCAGGATGATTTTGCAGATAAGCGACGTTACAAGAATGCCTATCAAGCCTTATCTGTCTTATTGAATCGCGGAGCTATTCCCATCATCAATGAAAATGACACGGTGGCTATTGAGGAGCTCAAAGTCGGGGATAATGATACACTGAGTGCGCAGGTAGCGGCTATGGTTCAGGCAGACCTCTTGGTGCTTCTGACAGATGTAGATGGACTCTACACGGCTAATCCCTCTACCAATCCAGATGCCCGCCGGCTTGAAAAGATTGAGAAGATCAGCTCTGAGTTGATTGATATGGCAGGAGGTGCAGGAACGAGCAATGGAACTGGCGGCATGCTGACAAAGATTAAAGCTGCAACACTGGCTACCATGTCTGGCGTCCCGGTTTATATCTGTTCCTCACTCAAGACGGATGCTCTGCTGGAAGCTGCGGAGGAAACCAAGGATGGCAGTCTCTTTTTGGCCGAGGAAAAGGGGCTAAAAACGCAGAAGCAATGGCTGGCTTTCTACGCTAAAAGTCAAGGGGAAATCTATGTTGACCAAGGAGCAGCCAACGCTCTCAGAAATAAGGGAAAAAGTTTGTTGGTGTCAGGTCTTGTATCTGTATCGGGTAGCTTTACCTATCAGGATACGGTGACCGTTTATGAAGAAGGCAGCAGAGCTATTCTTGGTAAAGGGCGCGTGCGTTTTGGCAAGTCAGCTCTTAAAGATATGCTCAAGTCCAATAAACCTAAAGGTGTTGTCATTCATCGGGATGACTGGCTTTCTCTGACACCGGAGTTGAATGATTTATTTGCAGTATTTTAGAAGACGAGGAAAGGAGAGGCTATGACCTCAACACAAGCAATTTTTGAAAAGGTTCAGAAAGTCAAGAAGACGATCAATACGGCCACAACAGCTGAGAAAAACCATGCTTTGGAAGAAATGGCAAAGCAGCTCTGGCTTTCTCGTGCTGATATTTTAGCGGCCAATGAATTGGATATGACCGCAGCAAAAGGTAGGATTTCAGATGTGATGCTGGATCGCATCTATCTGGACGAGGATCGGATTGCTGCTATGGCAGAGGGCATTCGCCAGCTGATTGACTTAGAGGATCCCGTAGGGCAAGTCTTGGAAAGAACCGAGCTTGATAACGGCCTTGTCATCAGTAAGAAGCGGGTGGCCATGGGCGTGATTGGGATTATCTACGAAAGCCGGCCTAATGTCACCTCTGACGCTGCTGCTCTAGCTCTAAAAAGTGGTAGCGCAGTCGTTCTCAGAAGTGGTAAGGATGCTTATCAGACAGCGCTAGCTATTGTCACAGCTTTGAAAGAAGGCTTGGCTCAGACGAGGATTTCGCCGGATTGTATCCAGATGGTTTCTGATACCAGCCGAGCTTCAGCTCAAGCTATGATGAAGGCCAAGGGCTATCTGGATTTGCTCATTCCTCGTGGAGGTGCGGGACTGATTCAGGCGGTTGTGGAGAATGCGACTGTGCCGGTTATTGAGACAGGTACTGGAATCGTCCATGTCTATGTAGATAAGGATGCTGATCAAGATAAGGCTTTGGCCATTATTGAGAATGCCAAGACCAGTCGCCCTTCTGTCTGCAATGCCATGGAGGTACTACTGGTTCATGAAGAGATTGCAGCAGAGTTTTTACCACGTTTGCAAAAGATGCTGGTGACAGATCGTGATGCTGCGCAAGAAAATTCTGTTGAATTACGTTTGGATGAGAAAGCAGCTCAGTATATCTCTGGCTCGCAAGCTAGATCGGAAGATTTTGATACGGAATTTTTGGACTATATCTTAGCGGTCAAGGTGGTTTCTTCGCTGGAAAAAGCGGTGGAGCATATTGAAGCTCACAGTACTCATCACTCGGACGCTATTGTGACAGAGAAGGCTGCAGCGGCAGCTTACTTTACAGAACAGGTGGATAGCGCAGCAGTTTATGTCAATGCCTCGACCCGCTTTACAGATGGCGGTCAATTTGGCCTTGGTTGTGAAATGGGGATTTCTACTCAAAAACTGCATGCCAGAGGTCCTATGGGGCTGAAAGAGCTGACCAGCTATAAATACGTCATCCAAGGAACTGGTCAAGTGAGGAAATAATGATGAAAATTGGATTTATCGGTCTGGGAAATATGGGCGGCAGTTTAGCCCGTCTAGTTGCCCAAGATGAAAGATACAGAAGCGATTTACTCCTGGCTAATCGCAGTCGTGACAAGGCTGAAAAGATTGCTGCGGAAGTTGGTGGCCTGCCGGTCAGTAATGCAGAAGTTTTTGCTCAGGCAGAGGTGATTTTTCTGGGAATCAAACCAGCTCAATTTGCTGACTTGCTGGCTGAGTATCAGGAAGTTCTAGAAAAACGGGATTCTCTGCTGCTGGTTTCAATGGCTGCGGGTCTGAGCTTGGAAATATTAGAAAAATTGACACCTAGCCACCATCGTTTGATTCGAATGATGCCTAATACTCCAGTAGCCGTAGGTGAGGGCGTTATTACCTATGCCTTATCCCAGCAGGCAAACCCAACGGATGAAGATTTGTTACAGGAGCTTTTGTCTTCGGCTGGTCTTTTGGTCAAACTAGAGGAAAAACAGCTGGATGCTTCCACGGCACTTGCTGGCTGTGGACCAGCTTTCGTCTATCTATTTATAGAGGCCTTAGCGGACGCTGGTGTCCGAGCAGGACTCAGTCGCGACATATCGCTTGAACTGGCCAATCAAACTCTCTTAGGCGCTGCCAAGCTAAGTCAGGTCAGTGGGCAACATCCGGCTCAACTCAAAGATCAGGTCTGCAGTCCGTCTGGTTCAACTATCGCCGGGGTAGCCAGTCTGGAAGAAAATGCCTTTCGGGGAACGGTCATGGATGCCGTTCAAGCTTCCTACAAGAGGACGCAGGAGTTGGGGAAGAAGTGATTTAGAACTTCAATTTTTTAGATTATAAGAAAGAGTGTGACTTGCGAGGACAATTTTTGTTTTTACAGGTTCACTCTTTTTTCCTTTGTTTAATAATCAAATAAGTCCTCTCTTTAAAACTGTGGTATAATAAGTACTATGCAAACCAAACCGACTTCTGCTTATGTGCACATTCCTTTTTGTACTCAGATTTGTTATTACTGCGATTTTTCCAAGGTTTTTATCAAAAACCAGCCTGTAGATTCTTATCTGGAGCATTTGATTGAGGAGTATCATTCGTACGATATCAAAAAGCTCCGTACCCTCTATATCGGTGGAGGGACTCCGACGGCTCTATCTGCGCCTCAATTAGCCTTTTTGCTGGAAAAGCTGACGGACAAGTTAGATTTATCTTATCTAGAAGAGCTGACCATTGAAGCCAATCCTGGGGATTTGGACAAGGAGAAGATTGCTGTACTTAAAGACTCGCCTGTCAATCGTGTTTCGCTGGGTGTACAGACTTTCAATGACCGCATGCTCAAGCAGATTGGCCGCAGTCACTTGGAAAAGGACATTTATGATAATATTGCCAATCTCAAAAAAGCGGGTTTTGATAATATCTCGATTGACCTGATTTATGCCCTGCCCAAGCAGACCATGGAAGATGTGAAAACCAATGTAGCCAAGGCTATTGCTCTGGACATTCCCCACATGAGTTTGTACAGCTTGATTTTGGAAAATCATACGGTCTTCATGAATCGGATGCGGCGAGGGAAACTGCCTCTGCCCAAGGAAGATTTGGAAGCGGAGATGTTTGACTACATTATAGCTGAGCTCGAAAAGGCCGGCTTTGAGCATTATGAGATTTCAAACTTTTCCAAGCCAGGCTTTGAGAGCCGTCACAACCTCATGTACTGGGACAATGCGGAATATTATGGTATTGGAGCGGGAGCGTCTGGCTATGTCAATGGTGTTCGCTATAAAAACCACGGCCCCATTCGTCATTATCTGCAGGCGGTGGAAGCAGGCAATGCCCGTGTGCAGGAAGAAGTGCTGACGCTGAAAGAAAAGATGGAAGAAGAAATGTTTCTAGGATTGCGCAAGAAATCAGGCGTGTCTAAAAAACGTTTTGAGGAAAAATTCGGTCTTTCCTTTGAAGATCAGTACGGAGCTGTCGCGGCTGAACTGACTGAGCAGGGCTTGCTAGTACCAGACAGAGATATCGTGCGCATGACCAAACAAGGCCTCTTTTTGGGCGATACGGTTGCTGAGAAATTTATATTGGAGTAAATCATGGGCTTAACTTATCAAATGAAAATGAAAATTCCTTTTGATATGGCGGATATGAATGGCCATATCAAGCTACCAGATGTCATCCTGCTGTCCTTGCAGGTATCGGGCATGCAGTCGATTGAGCTTGGTGTCAGCGACAAGGATATGCTGGAGCAGTATAACTTAGTCTGGATTATCACGGACTATGATATTGATGTTACACGTCTGCCACGATTTGCCGAGGAAATTACCATTGAAACAGAAGCTTTGACCTACAATAGGCTCTTTTGCCACCGTCGCTTCACAATCTTTGATGAAGCAGGCGAAGCCATTATCAAGATGTTGGCAACCTTTGTTCTTATGGATCGAGATAGCCGCAAGGTTCGTGCCGTTGATCCGGAGATTGTAGCGCCATATCAATCTGAGTTTTCCAAGAAATTACTGCGCGGTCCTAAGTATCCAGACTTGGAAAATCCTGTCAGCAAGGACTACCATGTACGCTTTTACGACTTGGATATGAACGGGCATGTCAATAATAGCAAGTATCTGGACTGGATCTTTGAGGTCATGGGTGCAGACTTCCTCACCCAGCACATTCCCAAGAAAGTCCATCTTAAGTATGTCAAGGAAGTTCGACCGGGTGGCATGATTGCTTCTAGCTACGACCTAGAAGGTCTGCAGAGCAATCACCAGATTTCCAGTGACGGCGAAGTCAATGCCCAGGCTTTAGTGACATGGCAAGAGTTTAAACAAGAGAATTAGGAAGAGCAGACATGACTTATAAAGGATATTTGATTGATTTAGACGGGACGATTTATAAGGGCAAGAGCAGGATTCCAGCTGGTGAAGCTTTTGTGCATGACTTGCAGAAGCGTAAGATTCCCTACCTTTTCGTGACCAATAATACCACACGCACGCCAGAAGCAGTGCAAACCATGCTGGCTGAAAATTTCAATATTGAGACGCCGCTTGAGACAATTTACACAGCGACTCTAGCTACCATTGATTATATGCAGGAGAAAAATCTGGGCAAGAAAGCTTACGTTATCGGTGATGTGGGGCTTAAACACGCTATTGAAGAATCTGGCTATACAGAAGACACAGAAAATCCTGACTATGTGGTTGTGGGGCTGGACTGGGAAGTGGACTATGAGAAGCTGACAATAGCGACTCTGGCCATTCACAAAGGTGCTCACTTTATCGGGACCAATCCTGATCTCAATATTCCGACGGAGCGAGGTCTGCAGCCGGGAGCGGGTGCTATCAACGCCCTTTTGGAAGCAGCCACTCGGGTTGAGCCCACCTTTATCGGCAAGCCAAATGCCATCATCATGGAAAAAGCCATAGAGCATCTAGGACTGGCGCGTGAAGAAGTGGTCATGGTGGGTGATAACTATCTGACAGATATTCGAGCGGGAATTGACAACGGCATTCCAACCCTCTTGGTTACAACAGGTTTTACCCTGCCAGAAGAGGTGCCCAATCTGCCTATCCAACCGACGCATGTCTTGTCCAGTCTAGCGGAGTGGGACTTCGATGCGTGATAAATTGAGATTTTCAGCAAGCGTCTTGTGCTTGCTGGCAACAGTGATATTGCTAACTATTTATCTGGCTTGGTTCTTATACCCGATGGAGATTTCTTATTTCAACCTACCAGATAAAGTTTATTTAAAATCAGAGACCATCCAGTATAATTTTAATATTTTGATGAATTACCTGACCAATCCTTTTAGTCAGAAACTGGCGATGCCGGATTTTCACTCGTCGGCAGCTGGACTGCATCATTTTCAGGCGGTCAAGTATCTTTTTCACTTGGCGCAAGCTATTTTTTTAGTTACTCTGCCGGCTTTGATCTTCTTTATCAAAAAAGTGGTTAAAAAGGGATTTTTAGGTCTCTACAGACGGGCTTTTCTAGTGATCAGTATATTGCCGCTTGTTCTAGCTGGACTGGCCATTCTGATCGGTTTTAACAATTTTTTTACACTCTTTCATCAAGTTCTCTTTGCAGGAGACAATACCTGGATGTTTGACCCAGCCAAGGATCCAGTCATTTGGATTCTGCCAGAAGAATTTTTCATGCACGCCTTTATTCTTTTTGCCTTGCTTTATGAGGGAATCTTTTTGACCTTGTATTTCCTGAGCAGAAGGGGTAAAGAGCAAACTTAATATAGGAGATTTTATGTATTATATACCCGAACCTTTAAATCCTAAAAAAGATCTAGGACGATTTTCAGCGACCTGCTTTACTTATTTATGGGTTATGCTTGGTTCTGTTTTCATTTATGCATTTGTGGCTTTTTTCGTTATCATGCCTGGTCAAGGCATGGATATTCAAAAAACGCAAGACATTGTCACCAAATTCATGGAAAAGGACGGTGGAGCCTATATTCTAGCTTCCTGTCTTGGTGTTCTTACTTTTACAGTGTCTCGAGGAAAGCAGCTCTTCAAATATGACCTTCGTCGCAAAGGACGGAAGATGACTCCTAAAGTTTTCTTTTACATGATTTGCTTCCTTTTATTCGCCCAAATGTTTACAGCTGTTGTCAATCAGATCATGCAGGCTATCATGCAACTCTTCAATCTAGATCTATCTAGTATGGAATCAGGGAGCGGCGGGTCTGAGACACTGACTATGCTGATTTATTCATCTTTGATGGCTCCAGTTACAGAGGAAATTATTTTCAGAGGTGCTGGTTTGCGAGCGTTAGAGAAGCATGGAAAGGTTTTTGCCATTCTTCTGACTTCGATTTTATTTGGCCTTTTTCACGAAAACCTATATCAGCTTTATTTTGCTAGTTTGATTGGTTTAGGTTTTGGCTATATCGCTTTTGAGTATTCGATTATCTGGTCTATCATTTTTCATGCTCTCAATAACTTTGTCATAGCAGAAGGTATAGCTTTTCTTTCAAAAAAAGCTCCAGAGCCTATAGTTAACATCTTTTTTTACGGCCTATTAATTGCTGGCAGCACAGTATTTCTTTTGCTCTTAATCTTGAAATGGCCAAAATTTAAGGAATACATTGATGCTAATCGTTCGCTCCCAGGGACCTACCGACAGGCTTTTAAATCAGTCTGGTTCTGGGTTCTGGTTGTGTTTACTTTTCTTGGAACCTTTCTGCCTGTTATGGCAGCCTATCTTGTATCCTTGATCAATAAAAGCTAATTGCCTTTTATTTGGCAGCTATGCAACGATATGAAAGGAGTTGGATATAGTCCAGCTCTTTTTTGTTCGGTAAAAAGATAGAAAATGAAAGATTTTGATAGAAAGTGCTTGACATTGAAAAATAAAGAGGTATAATAATAATCGTAAACGATTCCAAAGGAGGTGCTTTATGTTGAAGTCGGAAAGAAAGCAGGTTATTCTAGAGACAGTCATAAGAGAAAAATTTGTTTCTTTAGACTATCTAGTACATGCTTTAAACACTTCAGAATCAACTATCAGAAGAGATTTGGATGAACTGGAGAGCGAGCATAAACTGCGACGAGTTCATGGTGGAGCTGAAAGCTTTCATTTTCTGCAGGAAGAGGAGAGCAATCAGGAAAAATCTATCAGAAGCATTCAAGAAAAGACAGCTATTGCAAAGATGGCAGCAAGCTTGATTCAAGAGCATGATGTGATTTTTATTGATGCGGGGACAACCAATGAGCTTTTAGTCAATGAGCTGCATGATCCAAGAGTGACAGTCGTCACCAACTCCATTCACCATGCGACCAAGTTGGTAGAGCGCAATATCCCGACGGTTATTATCGGCGGAAAGGTCAAGCGCTCAACGGATGCCAGCATTGGCGGTGTTGCCCTAAATCAAATCGGTCAGTTGAATTTCGATAAGGCCTTTATTGGAATGAATGGCATTGACGATGGGTTCTTTACCACTCCAGATATGGAGGAAGGAGCTGTTAAAAGAGCGATTTTGGAGAACGCTAAGAAGACTTATGTCTTGGCTGATCTTTCTAAACTAGGTCAGACGTCCTTTGTCAAGGTTGCTCCTCTCGCCAAAGCAAGCATTATTACTAATCAAAATGAATCAGAAGTGATTCAAGCGCTCAAAGAAAAAACGGAGGTGATTGAAGTATGATTTATACTGTCACACTAAACCCTTCCATCGACTATATTGTCCGTCTGGACAAGGTCCTTATAGGAAGCGTCAATCGGATGGACAGTGACGACAAATTCTCTGGCGGAAAAGGAATCAACGTTAGCCGAGTTCTCAAACGTCTAGGTATTGAGAATAAAGCGACTGGCTTTATCGGTGGTTTTACTGGCAAGTTCATCACAGATACTCTGAAAGAGGAAGGGATTTCCAGCCATTTCGTAGAGGTTGAGCAGGATACTCGTATCAATGTCAAGATTAAAGCAGATGCTGAGACAGAGATTAACGGACCAGGTCCAGAAATTTCTCATCAGAAACTAGAAGAACTGGAGTCATTTCTTTCTTCTCTGACTTCAGAAGATACAGTGGTTTTCGCTGGCAGCAGTCCTAAAAATCTAGGAAATGTTGTCTACAAGGAGCTGATTGGCTTAACCAGAAAGACGGGAGCACAAGTCGTCTGCGACTTTGAAGGTCAGACGCTGCTGGATTCTTTAGAGTTTGAGCCGCTCTTGGTCAAACCTAACAATCACGAGCTAGGTGATATTTTCGGAGTCAAGCTCGAAAGTTTGGATCAGATTGAGAGTTATGCCCGTCAAATCTTAGACAAGGGTGCCCAGCATGTGATTATTTCCATGGCTGGTGACGGTGCCTTGCTGGTAACTCAAGAGGGTGCTTACTTCGCCAAACCTATCAAGGGCAATGTTAAAAATTCTGTAGGTGCTGGCGACTCTATGGTGGCTGGATTTACCGGAGAGTTTGTCCTCTCTGGCGATGTTATTCAAGCTTTCAAATGGGGAGTGGCCTGCGGAACGGCAACCACCTTCTCAGACGATTTGTCAACAGCTGAGTATATAAAAGAAATCTATGAAAAAGTAGAGGTAGAAAAAATATGAAAATTCAAGACTTACTAAGAAAAGACGTGATGTTGCTGGACTTGCAGGCAACAGAGAAAAAAGCCGTTATCGAAGAAATGATTCAAAGACTAGTGGATCATGGCTATGTGACAGATTTCGAGATTTTCAAAGAAGGGATTTTGGCTCGTGAAGCCTTGACTTCTACTGGTCTAGGTGACGGAATCGCTATGCCCCACAGCAAAAATACTGCAGTGAAAGAAGCGACGGTTCTTTTTGCCAAGTCAAATAAAGGCGTAGATTATGAAAGTTTGGATGGCCAGCCAACTGATCTTTTCTTCATGATTGCAGCTCCAGAAGGTGCTAACGATACTCACTTGGCTGCCTTAGCTGAATTGTCTCAATACCTTATGAAGGATGGTTTTGCGGATAAATTGCGACAAGTGACATCACCTAATCAAGTGATTGAGCTCTTTAACCAAGCTTCAGAAAAAGCAGAAGAACCTGCTGTTGTTGAACCTGCTAATGATGGCGGGGACTTCCTTGTAGCTGTAACAGCTTGTACGACAGGAATTGCACATACCTACATGGCTCAAGAGGCTTTGCAGAAGGTCGCAGCTGAAATGGGTGTCGGCATCAAGGTTGAAACCAATGGTGCCAGCGGTGTTGGAAACAAGCTGACAGCAGAAGATATCAAAAATGCCAAGGCTGTTATCATCGCAGCTGATAAGGCCGTAGAGATGAATCGCTTTGACGGCAAGCCGTTGATCAATCGTCCAGTTGCAGACGGTATTCGTAAGACTGAAGAACTGATTAATCTGGCTCTTTCAGGAAATGCTGAGATTTACAAGGCTGCTAATGGCGACGGTACTGCAGAATCAAGCAATGAAAAACTTAGTCTGGGCGGCGCTTTTTACAAACACTTGATGAGCGGTGTTTCCCAAATGTTGCCATTCGTTATTGGTGGCGGTATTATGATTGCCATTGCTTTCTTACTGGATCAGATCTTAGGTGTACCAAAGGAACAGCTTTCTAATCTGGGGAGTTATCATGAGATTGCAGCGCAGTTTAAAGCAATTGGTGGAGCAGCTTTTGGTTTCATGTTGCCGGTATTAGCTGGTTATATCGCTTACTCAATCGCTGAAAAGCCAGGTCTAGTTTCTGGTTTCGTAGCTGGTGCCATTGCAAGCAGCGGTGCATCATTTGGCGCTGTTGCCTATGCTGAAGGCGGTCAGAAGACTCTTGAATTAACTGGTGTATCATCTGGTTTCCTTGGTGCTTTGGTAGGAGGATTCTTAGCCGGTGGTGTTATTCTGGTTCTTCGCAAGCTTCTTGCAGGTCTGCCTCGCTCACTTGAAGGTATCCGTTCAATCTTGCTCTTGCCTCTTCTGGGTGTTCTTGTGACTGGATTTGTAATGTTGGCGATTAATATTCCAATGTCAGCAATCAATACAGCCCTGAATGATTTCTTGGCAAGTCTGAGCGGAAGCTCTGCTGTCCTCCTTGGTCTCTTAGTCGGTGGTATGATGGCTGTCGATATGGGTGGGCCAGTTAATAAGGCCGCTTACGTATTTGGTACTAGTACACTGGCAAGCACTGTTTCAACTGGTGGTTCTCCTGTTATGGCAGCGGTAATGGCAGCTGGTATGGTTCCGCCTTTGGCAGTATTTATTGCGACTCTTTTGTTCAAACATAAATTCACTGAAGAAGAACGCGATTCAGGTTTGACCAACATTGTCATGGGTCTGTCTTTCATCACAGAAGGAGCTATCCCGTTTGGAGCTGCTGACCCAGCCCGTGCTATTCCAAGCTTTATCGTAGGTTCAGCTCTTACAGGTGCTCTTGTAGGATTGTCTGGTATCAAGCTCATGGCTCCTCACGGAGGAATCTTCGTTATCGGTTTGACAAACAATCCAATCCTTTACTTGGTATATGTATTGATTGGTGCAGTAGTCAGCGGTATTATCTTTGGTTACCTGCGCAAACCACTTAAAAAATAATATTTAAAGAATCTCGCTTGTCAGTGAGATTCTTTTTTGTGTTTTCTGGCCTGTAAATTTTAGCATGGAAACTTCGCTCGATATATGGTATAATGGGCCTATCGCATATTTTTAGGAGAATAAAAATGAACATACAGCGCGAAAAAGAATTTGTTAGTCAGTACCATTTTGACGCCCGAAATTTTGAGTGGGAAAAAGAAAATGGAACACCTGAAACCAAGGTTGATGTGAATTTCCAATTGGTCAAAAGAGATGTCGAAGCCCACACAACTTCATTGATTGTGATTGTGACCTTTATGATTGTTTTTGAGAATTTTGTTATCAGCGGAACTATTTCACAAGCTAACCATATTCACGGTCGTCTTATTGAGGAACCGAGTGAATTTGACCACGATGAAGTAGAAGAGCTTGCTCGGCCTTGCTTAACCATGCTCAACCGCTTGACTTATGAAGTGACAGAAATTGCTCTGGATTTGCCAGGCATTAATTTGGAGTTTTAATCATGAAGTTAGCGGTTATCACAGATTCATCGGCCTATCTGCCGGCTTCGCTGCTGGAGAATGAAAATCTTTTTGTCTTGGATATTCCAGTCGTGATTGCAGGTGAGACTTATGTCGAAGGCAGAAACTTAACAGCTAGTGAATTTTATGAAAAAATGGCTCAGTCAGATGAATTGCCCAAGACCAGTCAGCCTAGCATTGCTGAGTTAGAAGAGATTCTCACTATTCTAGACGGAAAGAACTATACCCATGTTCTGGGGCTCTTTCTATCTAGCGGTATTTCTGGTTTTTACCAAAATATTCAGTATCTGAAAGATGAGTTTCGTGGTTTGAAAATTGCCTTTCTGGATTCTAAGATTACTAGCGCTCCGCTCGGTATCATGGTCCAATCAGCTCTAGAGTGGGCAGCACAAGACTTGGAATTTGAAGCAATTTTAGACAATGTCCAGAAGCAGATAGATGGCACCAGCGCTTTTATCATGGTGGACGATTTGGACCACTTGGTCAAAGGAGGACGCCTTTCTAACGGTGCTGCTATTCTGGGAAATCTGCTGAGTATCAAGCCTATTCTGTATTTTAACGATCATGGTGTAATAGAAGTTTTTGAAAAGATTCGGACGGAGAAGAAAGCTATCAAGCGTATGCTGGAACTTGTCCGAGAAAGAACATCAGGCGGTGCTTATCAGATTATGGTTATCCATGGCAATACGCCAAAAAAAGCAGCCGAGCTTCAGAAAAATCTGCTAGACAGCGGTATTGCTAGTGAAGTTCCTATCGCAACCTTTGGCAGTGTCATTGGAACGCATCTAGGCAAGGGGAGCGTTGCACTTGCTTATATTCCTGTGATTTGATTGTCTGAATATCTGAGCTTGTCTCTGTAAGGAGGAAAACATGAGTATCAAAGTTATTATTGCTGGTTTTAAAGGGAAAATGGGTCAAGCAGCCTATAAAATGGTAACAGAAGATTCTGAACTAGAATTAGTTGGACTGCTGGATCCCTTTACGGATGAAAAAGAAGTGGCTGGTGTTCCCGTCTTCAATGCCAAGGAAGAATTGGCTGGACTGGAAGCCCATGTCTGGGTTGATTTTACAACCCCAAAAGTAGCTTATGACAATACTCGCTTCGCCCTAGAACAGGGATTTTGCCCAGTGGTCGGAACTACAGGTTTTACTCCTGAGCAGTTGGAAGAGTTAATCACACTGTCTAGGGAAAAGAAGCTGGGTGGATTGATTGCTCCAAACTTTGCTTTGGGGGCTGTTTTACTAATGCAGTTTGCAGCTCAGGCAGCTAAGTATTTTGCAAATGTAGAAATTATCGAGTTGCATCATGATCAGAAAAAGGATGCTCCGAGTGGGACGGCTATCAAGACAGCCGAGCTCATCAGTCAAGTCAGACCAAGCAAGCAGCAGGGAGCTGCTGATGAGGAAGAGTCTATAGTTGGCGCCCGCGGAGCTGATTTCGATGGCATGCGTATTCATTCGGTCCGCTTGCCAGGTTTGGTTGCCCATCAAGAAGTAATCTTCGGCAGCCAGGGAGAGGGATTGACCATGCGACATGATTCCTATGACCGTGCTTCCTTTATGACAGGGGTTAATCTTGCCATTAAAGAAGTTGTCAAACGCTCAGAATTAGTCTATGGATTGGAACATTTACTATGAGATTAGAAACTCTGCCTTCTGAATTTCAGGAGGCTTTGCCAGTATTAGAGAAGATAAAAGCGGCTGGCTTTGAAGCTTATTTTGTTGGGGGCTCTGTTCGAGATGCCCTTTTGCAGCGACCTATTCACGATGTGGATATCGCTAGCTCCAGCTATCCTGAGGAAACCAAGCGTATCTTTGACCGGACAGTTGATGTGGGGATTGAGCATGGAACTGTCTTGGTTCTGGAAAATAACCGTGAATATGAAGTGACAACTTTCCGGACCGAGGATGTCTATGTGGACTACCGCAGGCCCAGCAAGGTTTCTTTTGTGCGCTCGTTGGAAGAAGATCTCAAGCGGCGCGATTTCACCATCAATGCTCTAGCATTGGATGAAAACGGCCAAGTTATTGATCTTTTCCAAGGCTTGGATGACTTGGAAAATCAGATTTTGCGGGCAGTTGGAACTGCTGCAGAGCGTTTTAATGAAGATGCTCTCCGTATCATGCGGGGTTTTCGTTTTCAGGCTGCCTTAGATTTTGATCTGGAGCAAGATACTTTCGTAGCTATGAAGGATTGTGCTCCCTTGTTGGAAAAAATTTCAGTTGAACGAATTTTTATCGAGTTTGACAAGCTCTTGCTGGCTCCGTTTTGGCGCAAGGGTTTAGAGGCACTCTTGACAAGCGGTGCCATAGAATTTTTGCCAGATTTGAAGGGAAGCAGAGCTAAGTTAGAACGGCTCTTTGACTTGGCTTCAGATTTTTTCTTTTCAGCATCCGAGCAAGCTTGGGCAGCACTTTTATTGGCTTTGGATGTGCAAAATGTTAAAGACTTTCTAAAAAAATGGAAGACTTCTCGTGAATTTGCTAATAAAGTACAAGATTTAGTTGAGATTGCGGCCATTCGCTCAGAACGAGACTTGACCAAGCGAGACTGCTATGACTATGATATTGACTTATTGCTACAAGCAGAGGAGCTTCGACAGGCGCAAGGTTTGGCAGTTGATTTCTCCGCAATTCAGAATCTTGATG
Organism: Streptococcus sanguinis; assembly: GCF_026781265.1. GTDB lineage: Bacteria > Bacillota > Bacilli > Lactobacillales > Streptococcaceae > Streptococcus > Streptococcus sanguinis_T. The sequence continues at coordinate 326,265 of NZ_JAKUVC010000002.1, read as the reverse complement.
CCAGTCTGACTATTCATAACAAACAGGAAATGGTGGTCAATGGCGGCATGCTGATGCAGGTGTTCGGCTTTGAGCCAGGACCAAAACTTGGTCAAATTCTAAAAGAGTTGGAATACGCTATTGTAGATGGCCGCTTGCCTAATGAGCTAGAGGCTATTTACGCCTATATCGAGGAGAAGAAATGAGCGATTTTATCGTTGACAAGCTAACCAAATCAGTAGGAGATAAAACTGTTTTTCGGGATATTTCCTTTATCATTCATGACCTAGACCGGATTGGTCTGATTGGTGTCAATGGAACAGGTAAGACAACGCTGCTGGATGTGTTGTCGGGCAAGTCGCGCTTTGACGGCGATGTCAGCCCTTTTTCTGCTAAGACGGGCTATAAAATTACTTATCTGACTCAGGAGCCTGATTTTGATGAGGAGCAGACGGTGCTTGACACCGTTTTATCCAGTGATTTACGGGAAATGCAGTTGATTCGAGAGTATGAGCTGCTCCTGACGGCTTATGATGAAAGTCAGCAGTCTAGACTAGAAGCAGTTATGGCCGAGATGGACTCGCTCCATGCTTGGGAAATCGAAAGTCAGGTCAAGACGGTTCTGTCCAAGCTTGGTCTGACTAATCTGTCTCTCAAGGTTGGTCAGTTATCAGGAGGCCTTCGCCGCCGAGTGCAGCTGGCCCAGGTTCTCTTAGGTGATGCCGATTTGCTCTTGCTGGACGAGCCGACCAACCACCTAGATATTGATACCATTGAATGGCTGACGCATTTCTTGAAAAATTCAAAGAAGACCGTCCTTTTCATCACCCATGATCGCTATTTCTTGGATAATATTTCGACACGGATTTTTGAGCTGGATGGCGGTCGCTTGATTGAATACCAGGGAAATTATCAAGATTATGTCCGTCTCAAGGCAGATCAGGATGAGCGAGATGCAGCCTTGCTTCATAAGAAGCAGCAGCTATACAAGCAGGAGTTGTCCTGGATGAGACGGCAGCCTCAGGCTCGGGCAACCAAGCAACAGGCTCGGATCAATCGTTTTCATGACCTCAAGAAAGATTTGGCAGACCAGACGATTGACAGTAATCTGGAAATGAACTTTGAAACCAGCCGTATCGGTAAGAAGGTCATCGAGTTTCAAAATGTAGACTTTGCTTATGACCAGAAGACTATTCTCTCTCAATTTAGTCTTTTAATCCAGAACAAGGACCGCATAGGCATCGTCGGAGATAACGGTGTCGGCAAGTCAACCTTGCTCAATCTGATTGCCGGTAAACTTCAGCCTCGGGCTGGTCAGCTCATTATCGGAGAGACAGTTCGTGTGGCCTATTTCTCTCAGCAGATCGAGGGTTTGGATGAGTCTAAGCGGGTCATCAATTACCTGCAAGAAGTGGCTGAGGAGGTCAATATAGGCAGTGGAACGACTTCCATTGCAGAACTCTTGGAGCAGTTTCTCTTCCCTCGATCTACTCATGGGACTTTGATTGAAAAGCTATCTGGTGGAGAGAAAAAACGCCTTTATCTGCTCAAGCTTCTCTTGGAAAAGCCCAATGTCTTGCTTCTTGACGAGCCGACCAATGATTTGGATATTGCAACTCTGACGGTCTTGGAGAATTTTTTGCAGGGCTTTGCCGGGCCAGTTATTACAGTCAGCCATGACCGATATTTTCTAGACAAGGTAGCCAGCAAGATTTTGGCTTTTGAGGATGGAAGTATCAGAGAGTTTTTCGGAAATTACACAGATTACATAGATGAAAAAGCCTTTCTGGCTGAAAGCTCTGCCATTTCCCAAAAGACTGAAAAGGAAAAATCAACCAAAGTGCGTGAGGAAAAAAAGCGCATGTCCTACTTTGAAAAGCAGGAGTGGGAGACTATCGAAGCTGATATCGAGGCGCTGGAAGAGCGGATTTCTGAGATTGAAGCGGCCATGCAGGAGAATGGCTCTGACTTTGCTCGACTGTCTCAACTCCAGCAAGAACTGGATGAGCAGAACGAAAAACTGCTGGAAAAATACGAGCGCTATGAATATCTGACCGGGTTAGATGGATGAAAGAAGAAGTGTTTAGGCAGAAATCTAAACGGAGGCATCTATGAAACTAAGATTGGAAAATACCGACTCGAAGAAAACACAAGAACTTGGAAACTTAATCAGGGCTTATAATCAATCTAAGAGGGAGCCATCCAAAAGTGAGCCTCTTAATATCTATGTAGAAGACGAACAAGGAAATCTGCTGGCTGGTATGGCGGCCGAAACTTTTGGAAATTGGCTGGAGATTGAGTATTTGTATGTGAGCGAGGATTTGCGAGGGCAAGGCATAGGTTCAAAAATACTGTGCAAGGTTGAACAGGAAGCTAGAGAAAGGAAATGCAAATATTCATTTGTAGATACGTATCAATTTCAAGCCCCGGATTTTTATAAAAAGCACGGCTATACAGAAGTGTTCGCGTTGAAAGAATACCCCTATACTGGTGAAAGATATTATTATACAAAAGACTTGTGAGTTTACTTTGGGAATAAAGAAGAATTCGATTTTCACTTTTCTTTATGCAAACCTTTTCCTTACTGGAAAAATCTGATATAATGATGATAAATAAAACACAGAGGAGAATATCATGTCGAAAAAAATAATCGGAATTGACCTTGGTGGAACATCTATTAAGTTTGCTATTTTAACCTCAGAGGGCGAAATCCAAGAAAAATGGTCCATTAAAACCAATATTTTGGACGAAGGTAGTCACATTGTAGATGATATGATTGAGTCAATCCTGCATCGTTTGGACTTGCTTCAGCTTTCTGCAGAGGATTTTATCGGGATTGGTATGGGCTCGCCAGGAGTAGTTAACCGTGAGAAAGGGACTGTTATCGGTGCTTACAACCTCAATTGGAAGGCGTTGCAGCCGGTCAAGGATAAGATTGAAAAAGCGACAGGGATTCCTTTCTATATTGACAACGACGCTAACGTTGCTGCTTTGGGTGAACGTTGGATGGGCGCTGGAGAAAACCAGCCTGATGTAGTCTTTATGACACTGGGTACAGGTGTTGGCGGAGGAATTGTTGCAGAAGGCAAGCTCTTGCACGGACTTGCTGGAGCAGCAGGAGAGTTGGGTCACATCACTGTTGACTTTGATCAGCCAATTCAGTGTACTTGTGGCAAGAAAGGCTGCTTGGAGACGGTTGCATCCGCGACTGGTATTGTCAATCTGACTCGCCGCTATGCTGATGAGTATGCTGGTGATGCTGAGCTGAAAAAACTGATCGACAACGGTGAAGATGTCAATGCAAAAGTTGTCTTTGACTTGGCGAAAGAAGGCGATGAGCTGGCTCTGATTGTCTATCGCAATTTTGCTCGTTATTTAGGAATTGCTTGTGCCAATATCGGCTCTATCCTCAACCCATCTACAATCGTTATCGGTGGTGGCGTATCAGCTGCGGGTGATTTCCTACTGGATGGCGTGCGCAAGGTTTATGAAGAAAATAGCTTCCCACAGGTTCGTACTTCAACTAAGTTGGCCTTGGCTACTCTTGGAAATGATGCTGGTGTTATTGGGGCAGCATCATTGGTTTTACAATAATTCAACAAGTTTGCTTTATTTGTTCTCCTGCAGAAAGGTCTGTAGGAGAATTTTTATAGAAAATTTGCTATACTAGAAAAAGCTCACTGAACGAAGGAGAAATCATGGCGTTAGCAGATACAATTTTCAAAGAGAATATTAAAAAAATTCTGGAGCAAGGTGTTTTTTCTGAAAATGCCCGTCCACGCTACAAGGATGGAAATGTAGCTAACTCTAAATATATCACTGGTTCTTTTGCGGAATACGATTTGAGCAAGGGCGAGTTCCCTATTACGACTCTGCGCCCTATTGCCATCAAGTCTGCCATCAAGGAAGTCCTTTGGATTTATCAAGACCAGTCTAATAGTCTGGAACTGCTCAACGACAAGTATAATGTTCACTATTGGAATGACTGGGAAGTTGGCGATACGGGGACTATCGGGCAGCGCTACGGAGCTGTTGTCAAGAAGCATGATATTATCCATAAAATTCTTCAACAGCTGGAAGCCAATCCTTGGAATCGTCGCAATATCATCTCTCTCTGGGATTATGAAGCTTTTGAAGAAACAGATGGCCTACTTCCATGTGCTTTTCAAACCATGTTTGACGTTCGTCGTGTGGAGGGAGAAATTTATCTGGATGCGACTCTGACTCAGCGGTCAAATGATATGTTAGTTGCTCACCATATCAACGCTATGCAGTATGTGGCCCTGCAGATGATGATTGCCAAGCATTTTGGCTGGAAGGTCGGCAAGTTCTTTTACTTTATCAATAACTTGCATATCTATGACAATCAGTTTGAGCAGGCGGCAGAGCTATTGCGTCGGGAACCTAGCTACTGTCAACCTCGACTCGTTTTAAATGTGCCTGATGGGACTAATTTCTTTGATATTAAAGCAGAAGATTTTGACTTGCTTGACTATGACCCCGTTAAACCTCAGCTGAAGTTCGATTTGGCTATTTAACGATTTTGATAAGTGTATGCGAAAACTGCCAACCTCTGCAAAAGTTCTGCTTGAATCATACTTTAAACATGCCTTTTTACAGCAAATTTGATAGAATAGAGTTACTAATACAAAGGATAAAAGGATGACAAAGAAGATTATTGCCATTTGGGCTCAGGCAGAGGATGGTCTGATTGGAAAAGACAAGGTCATGCCTTGGCATCTCCCAGCAGAATTGCATCATTTTAAGGCAACGACGACTGGACATGCTATTTTGATGGGCCGAGTGACCTTTGATGGTCTGCAGCGCCGCGTTTTGCCAAATCGAATCAGCCTGATTTTGAGCAGGGACAAGAACTATCAAGTTGACAATGAAAATGTTTTGCTGTTCAGCAATGTGGAAGATGTTTTGGAATGGTACCACAAGCAGGATAGAAACTTGTATATTATCGGCGGAGCGCAAATTATCAGAGCTTTTGAGCCGTATTTGGAAGAATTGATTCAGACTCAGATTTCTGCTAAGTTGGAAGGAGATACCTATTTCCCTGAGACATTTGACTGGACTCCTTATCAGGAAGTTAGCAGTGAATTTCATACCAAAGATGAAAAGAACCCTTATGATTTTACTATAAAAAGATATCAAAGGAAGGACTCGTAAGAATGGAACGTAGTATTTTTGGTTTTTTTACGGCCTTTTTATGTGTCATTTGTCTTATTTGTTCCGTTCAAACATTTCGGAAAAAGCGGTTTGGACTGGCAGCTTTATTTTTGCTGAATGCTTTTACAAATCTTGTAAATTCCATTCATGCTTTTTATATGACACTTTTTTAACATGTACGAAAGAAAATAAATAGATTTAGAATTTTAGAATTGGAGTAAACAATGCCTACAAGTCGTAATGATGATATGATGGTTTTTTGTTCTTTCTGTGGGAAGAACCAAGATGAGGTGCAGAAGATTATTGCTGGTAACAACGCCTTTATCTGTAATGAATGTGTGGAGTTGGCGCAGGAAATCATCCGTGAAGAGCTAGCCGAGGAAGTACTAGCAGATCTGTCTGAGGTACCAAAACCTCAGGAGCTGCTTAATATCTTGAACCACTATGTTATCGGGCAAGACCGAGCTAAGCGTGCCTTAGCAGTAGCGGTCTATAATCACTACAAGCGTATTAACTACCACGACAGCCGAGAAGAAGAAGATGTGGAACTTCAAAAGTCAAATATTTTGATGATTGGCCCGACCGGGTCAGGTAAGACCTTCCTGGCGCAGACTTTAGCTCGCAGCCTCAATGTGCCTTTCGCCATTGCGGACGCAACAGCTCTGACTGAAGCCGGTTATGTCGGGGAAGATGTGGAAAATATCCTCCTCAAGCTTTTGCAGGCTGCTGACTTTAATATTGAGCGTGCAGAACGCGGCATTATCTATGTCGATGAGATTGATAAAATTGCCAAGAAAGGTGAGAATGTCTCAATTACTCGTGATGTTTCGGGTGAAGGAGTTCAGCAAGCTCTCTTGAAGATTATCGAAGGAACAGTAGCTAGTGTACCGCCGCAAGGTGGACGCAAGCATCCGCAGCAGGAAATGATTCAGGTTGATACCAAGAATATTCTCTTCATTGTTGGCGGTGCTTTTGATGGTATTGAAGAAATTGTAAAACAGCGCTTGGGTGAGAAAATCATTGGTTTCGGTCAGAATAACCGAGCGATTGACGAAGATGGGTCCTATATGCAGGAAATTATCTCAGAAGACGTTCAAAAGTTTGGAATTATTCCTGAGTTGATTGGCCGTTTGCCTGTTTTTGCTGCTCTGGAGCAACTAACAGTTGATGATTTGGTTCGGATTTTGAAAGAGCCTAGAAACGCCCTTATTAAGCAGTATCAGGCACTTCTATCTTATGATGACGTTAAGCTTGAATTTGACGAGGAAGCTCTGCAGGAGATTGCCAATAAAGCGATTGAACGTAAAACAGGTGCTCGCGGTCTTCGTTCTATCATTGAAGAAACTATGATGGATGTCATGTTTGAAGTTCCGAGTCAGGAAAATGTCAAACTTGTCCGTATTACCAAAGAAGCAGTAGATGGAACAGATAAGCCTATTCTAGAAACTGCCTAACGAGGTGCTTATGGAAATCAATACCCACAACGCAGAGATTTTGCTGAGTGCAGCCAATAAATTGCACTACCCTCAAGATGATATTCCAGAGATTGCCTTAGCTGGCCGATCAAACGTCGGAAAATCCAGCTTCATCAATACACTTCTCAATCGTAAAAATTTAGCGAGAACCTCAGGAAAACCTGGAAAAACGCAGCTGCTAAACTTTTTCAACATTGATGACAAGCTGCGTTTTGTTGATGTGCCAGGTTATGGCTATGCCCGTATTTCCAAAAAAGAGCGTGAAAAATGGGGCCGGATGATTGAGGAGTATCTGACCAGTCGTGAAAATCTCAGAGCGGTTGTCAGTCTTGTTGATCTTCGGCATGATCCTAGCTCAGATGATGTGCAAATGTATGAATTTCTGAAATATTATGACATTCCAGTTATTCTAGTAGCGACCAAAGCTGATAAAATTCCTCGCGGAAAATGGAATAAGCACGAGTCAGCCATTAAGAAAAAGCTGGACTTTGACAAAAATGATGATTTCATTCTTTTTTCCTCAGTCACCAAAGATGGCTTAGATGCTTCTTGGGACGCGATTTTGTCAAAAATTTAATAATACGAATTAAATCCAACTCTTTCTCGAGTTGGATTTTTTGAAATAAAACGAAAAATGTCATATACTTGTAAATTATCAATAGTGTTTTTTTAATCTTTAGTATGTTACAATGGTATCATTAACATCTTAATCAGGAGAAGTGCTGTGAAAAAGAGAATTTCAAAAAAAGGTAAGAGAATCCTTTCAGCTTTATTCATCATGACAACAACGATTGCTGTTGGTTTCGTCTTGGCCAAGCATATTAACCCTGCTAGTGCCAATAATAGCGACCAGCAGCCTATGAATCAAACAGACTACTTCATCTCACAAATCGGTGAGCCAGCGCGTCAGTTGGGACAGGATAATGATCTTTATGCCTCTGTTATGATTGCACAGGCTATTTTGGAAAGTGGTTCAGGACAGTCTAGTCTGTCTGGTGAACCTCATTATAACCTTTTCGGTATCAAAGGTCACTATGACGGTCAGTCTGCTAATATGGAGACTTGGGAAGATGATGGAGAGGGAAATGCTTATACCATCAACGATAGCTTCCGTTCATATCCTAGCTATGTAGAGTCTCTGCAAGACTATGTTGCGGTTCTCAAACAGGGGCATTTTGCAGGCGCATGGAAGAGTAATGCACCAACCTATCAGGATGCAACGGCTGCCCTGACTGGTGTCTATGCGACAGATACCAGCTATAATACTAAATTGAATTACATTATTGAAAAATACGATTTGACTCGCTTTGATTCACCACTCTATGAGTCTGGTGCTGGCTATATCGTTTACAATCCTTATCGTCAGCAATACACTACTCAAGATATCTTGGATGTCGATACTGCTTGGGCGAATAGATTTTAATGAAGACGACAGAAAAGAGGGAGACCTCTTTTTATGTTTAATCGTAGATTCTAGGAGTATAGCATGGGAAAATTTAAAGATTTGCTTGACAAGCAAGAAATTATTATTTTAGATGGAGCCTTAGGTACAGAGTTGGAAAGCCGGGATTATGATGTATCTGGTAAGCTTTGGTCCGCTCAATACCTATTAGACCAGCCTCAGATTATTCAAGATGTGCATGAAAGCTATGTGAGAGCTGGCAGTGACATCATCACTACGTCCAGTTATCAGGCCAGTATTCCAGCATTTATAGAGGCAGGACTAACTCCTGAAAAGGGTTATAATCTTTTAAAAGAGACAGTCTTCTTAGCAAGGAGGGCAATCGAAAATGTCTGGCAAGAATTATCTCCTGAAGAGCAAAAGCAGCGACCCTATCCTCTGGTTGCAGGCTCGGTAGGGCCTTATGCTGCCTATTTAGCTGATGGTTCGGAGTATACGGGAGACTACCAGCTGAGCGAGGGAGAATTCCAAGAGTTTCATCAACCGCGTATTCAAGCTTTACTAGAAGCTGGGAGCGACTTGTTGGCTATTGAAACGATTCCAAATGGAGCAGAAGCGGCAGCAATCCTCCGACTTTTAGCTGAGGAATTTCCGCAGGCTGAGGCTTATTTGTCCTTTGTTGCCCAGTCGGAGAATGCTATATCAGATGGCACTAAGATTGAGGAATTAGGAAACTTGGCTCAAGAAAGTCCACAAGTCTTGGCAGTTGGTTTTAATTGTACAGCTCCGCATTTAATTGCTCCATTATTAGATGGGCTTGGACAAGTTTGCAACAAACCTTTTCTGACCTATCCAAACTCTGGCGAAACTTATAATGGCTTGACCAAGACTTGGCATGATGATCCAGAGCAGGAGCGAAGCTTGCTGGAAAATAGTAAACTTTGGCAAGAGCAAGGAGTGCGACTTTTTGGCGGTTGCTGTCGAACACGGCCAGAAGATATTGCTCAGTTAGCAAAAGGATTTAAGGGTTGAAAATAGATTTTCAATCCTTTTTTAGAAAATTTAAAAAGGTTCTCGAAAACGCTATCAAAAGAAAGAACTTTGTGATATACTATACATAGTTTACATTAATAGGAGATTTTTTTATGCCTGAATCGACATTTATCCCTAAAATTGAAGCAGCTTGCCGCAAGAAAGAAGCTTTGTTTGATACAAGCAAGGCCAAGTACGCTGTTCGTTCCATCTTTGCTGGAGCTTTCCTAACCTTTAGTACTGGTGCTGGAGCCATTGCGGCAGATTTGACGAATAAGATCGTTCCAGGAACTGGGCGTTTTCTCTTTCCTTTCATCTTTGCTTGGGGATTGGCTTACATTGTCTTTCTAAATGCAGAATTGGTGACTTCCAACATGATGTTTCTGACTGCTGGTACCTTTTTGAAGAAGATTGACTGGAAAAAAGCCTTGATGATTTTGCTTTATTGTACATTTTTCAATCTGATTGGCGCCTTGATTGCCGGCTGGCTCTTTGCTAACTCGGCTGCTTATGCTGGGCTTAGCAAAGGTAGTTTCATTTCTGGTGTTGTGCAGATGAAGCTTGCTCGATCTAATGAGTTGATTCTGCTCGAGGGAGTCTTGGCAAATATCTTTGTTAATATCGCTATTCTTTCCTTCGTTTTGGTCAAGGATAGTACAGCTAAGCTCTTCTTAGTTATATCAGCTATTTATATGTTTGTATTCTTGACTAACGAACACTTGGCAGCCAACTTTGCTTCCTTCGCTATCGTGAAATTCAGCTCAGCAGCAGCGGAAGTACAAAATTTTGGTATTGGAAATATCCTACGCCACTGGGGCGTAACCTTTATCGGTAACCTCATCGGTGGTGGCCTACTCATAGGTTTGCCATACGCTTGGTTTAATAAGGAAGAAAGTAATTATGTGGACTGACAAAAAAGGATTTTCGAATCCTTTTTTTGATGTCTCCTTAAATAAATAGAACCTTGTGGACAAATTTGATATCCCATTGTTATTTGTTTGTGATAAGCTACTTTACAATCATCAATCTCTTTACAGAGCAGTTTGTTGGAAGTTAATCAAATAGCTAGAGGAATGAGATGAAATTCCTCTAGTTTTTTATTTGACATTTGTAAAACTTTCTAAACACGAACTATAAAATTATAACACAATTAAAAGTTCGTATTTATCTACCAAATTGATTTACAAAATAATCAAAGTAATCTATAATAGGATGCAGGTTAATATGTTATAAAAGGAGATGTATGTAAAGAGTATAAAGATTTAGGAGATAGATTTCATATCCGTTACTATCATAGAAATAAATAGTTATTTTGTATTAGATAATGATGTTTATACTGATGATGTTAGCATGATTGCACGGACGCATTTTGTAGAATAGTAGATAACCAAGGGAGATGTTTACATATCATAAAAGTACAGCCAAGAATTCAAGGAACCCCTTGTTCGTTTACATGATTCATGTAAGCTATTCTCGGAATTAGTCAAAGAGTATGGCAACTCTAATCAGACAAATTATAAATGGATAAAACCCTGTGAAAAACCTGCTGGTAAGAATTCTATCAGTCTTTTCCTGCACCAAGTTCAAGAAATGCTTAAGGAAATGACCAAGATGAAGGAGGAGATAATGGAATAAAATCACAAGGATAAACCATGGTTTTTCAAACAATGGGATGATGGCTAAGGAAAAGGAGAAGGTTATGAAGAAATTTTTAAAAATATTCATTATAATTTTAGGAGGTTTAGTAATGATGACAAATTTGTTCGGTTGTGATAAAAATAGCCGAGCTCATGTGGAAAGTCAGTTTGTTGATTTAGAAAAGATTTATTCTACTGCAAATGTTTCGGACTTGTTTAAATTTTATCCAAAAGGATTTGAAATTATTTATACAGTTTCAAATTTTGACGAGACTGGGAAAGATGTTCAATATTCTATAAATGTTTCAGGGAATCCTATTGATAAATCCATTAAAGGATTTATTGAAAAAAAAACTGGACAGTTTTTTGAAGATGATACAACTAGTGAGATTGAGTACAAACACAATATTCAATATTCTGCTCAAGGGTGGGAGAGTTTAGATTCAGGTTATTTTATGGAGGAAGAAGCCAAAAACATCACTTTTCTCTTTCAATCCAATGTTTTTTCTGAAAAAATATTGGCCGGCTATAAATTGATTAATAGTCGATATACCCCTGAAGTTCCTGCCTATCATTTGGCATATTATTTGGATGAGGAATTAGCAAAAAAGAATCACTTGGATTCATCTTGGAGAAATCAAAATGAAAATTTTGTTCTTTCGTTTACCAGAAATATCAGTGATGATAGAAAATATGTTCAAGTTAATATGTCCACTTCGCGTTCCCTAAAATCAGAAACTATAATAAATGAATACAGAGAGGTGAATGATAATAAGTAGTGAATTGACAGCGTATGTGTTGCGCTTAACTTACCCAGTGGAAAATGCTTAAGTTTGTTAAATTAATTTGGTATATTATACAAACAAAAGAAGATGTTATGAATAAGAACACTGTTCAGGCGCCAGATGGAAACAAGTTTAAATACACAAGAGGGGGAATGCGATATAAAAGGAGGTAAAGAATTGAGTTTAGGAGGAACTGAGGGAAGTGGGAAAAAAATTTAAGTTTTCTCCGCTAAAAGCTAGAATTTTGATGATGATTGGTCCAATGTTGAGCCTCCTTCCCTTTGGCTTTGTTTTGTTTGTTTCTATTTATGCTACTGTGAGTTTCGGATTTTCATTTTGGTTGAAATTGATTCGTGAAACTTTTATGGGGTTTGTTCTTTGGATGTTGTTCGATTCAATGTTCGGAATACTTATCTATCGAATGATAAAAGGCAATCTTCGTATTAGTAGGAATGTGCGAGAATTGAAAGATTCTTACCCTGAGCTTGAGGAGGACTGGCAAAATCTTAATGATGCGGACTGCCTTGATAAACGTTTGAAAGTTTTGGTTTATGGCGATCATCTCATTTGTTACAGGACATTTGATATTGCCTACCTGCCAGAATGTTCTAAGATAGATGCATTTATGAAGATGTATCGTTTAGGTAGTCGTCATAAGGTGAGACGAGTTCATTTTTCTGCATGGTATCTTGATGGCAGTGAATCTGAACTCCGTACAAATGAGTTTCGAAGGTTTGTTGAAATGAATCAGAATGCTCATAAAGATGCCTTATTTGATTATTTAAGAGAGAACTTTGATTATATTGAACTCGAAACTTTCGAGTGAAGGAAATAAGTAGATATTAATCAAGTAAGAGATTTGCAGAAAATAATGACTAAATTTAAAAAGATTGTATAAAAAGCTTGCAATCTTTTTTTCTTTTGCTATAATTATCAATGGTTTGAAAAAACTGCCTAAGACAGTAGGGGAGCTCGACTCATAAAGATCCTACCGAGGACAAAACGTATCATTTAAAAAGAAGCGTATTGTACTTTCGTGTCTAGGTTTGGGCGCGTTTTTCTTTTGGAAAATTCCCCAAGCAAAATAATTACGGAGGTGAAACACTAAATGAGTGAAGCTATTATTGCTAAAAAAGCGGAACTGGTTGACGCAGTTGCTGAGAAAATGAAAGCTGCTGCATCTATCGTCGTTGTTGACGCTCGTGGTTTGACTGTTGAGCAAGATACCGTTCTTCGTCGTGAGCTTCGTGGAAGCGAAGTTGAGTACAAAGTTATCAAAAACTCAATCTTGCGTCGTGCAGCTGAAAAAGCTGGACTTGAAGACTTGGCATCTGTTTTTGTTGGACCATCTGCAGTAGCATTTTCTAACGAAGATGTTATCGCACCAGCGAAAATCATGAACGACTTTGCTAAGAACGCTGATGCACTTGAAATCAAAGGTGGTGCAATCGAAGGCGCTGTCGCATCAAAAGAAGAGATTCTTGCACTTGCAACTCTTCCAAACCGCGAAGGACTTCTTTCTATGCTCCTTTCTGTACTTCAAGCGCCAGTTCGCAACGTTGCACTTGCTGTCAAAGCAGTTGCAGACAACAAAGAAGACGCAGCTTAATCTTAAGCTACGCAGCGTAGCCTAGCTACGAAAAAAATATTATAAATTTAAAAATTATTTGGAGGAAATAACAATGGCATTGAACATTGAAAACATTATTGCTGAAATTAAAGAAGCTTCAATCCTTGAATTGAACGACCTTGTAAAAGCTATCGAAGAAGAATTTGGTGTAACTGCAGCTGCTCCTGTAGCTGTAGCTGCTGCTGGTGCTGGTGAAGCTGCCGCTGCTAAAGATTCATTCGATATCGAATTGACTGCTGCTGGCGACAAGAAAGTCGGCGTTATCAAAGTTGTACGTGAAATCACTGGTCTTGGCCTTAAAGAAGCTAAAGAACTTGTTGATGGTGCACCAAACGTTATCAAAGAAGGCGTTGCTGCAGCAGAAGCTGAAGAACTTAAAGCTAAATTGGAAGAAGCTGGTGCTTCAGTTACTCTTAAGTAATAGAGTTTCCAATCATAGGAATCAACCAAGTCGAAAGACTTGGTTTTTTGTACCTAAAATTTTTTCTTTTATGTTAAAACGCTAACAAAAAATAGGATTGTATGATATAATTTAGACAGATTATTGCGATTTTGGAGATATTATGAATAAGATAAAAGTTATATGAGATTGTTGATTAGGGAATTTTTGTTAGGGGATTTAGATGAATGAATGCAATGGCTCACTGTTGCACCTTCTCTGGTTAAAGGATTTGTTATTCTTTTTAGAATAATTTGAAAGGGATTTTATGAAAAGGTTTTTTGGGGAGAAGCAAACTCGGTTTGCTTTTAGGAAATTAGCTGTCGGGCTTGTTTCGGCTGCTATTTCTAGTTTGTTTTTTGGTTCTTTCGTTGGAGTTGACTCTGTTCAAGCGCAGGAGAAGTTGAATGTACACTATAAATACGTGACAGATACTGAAATAACTCCGCAAGAAAAGGAGTTGATTGTAAGTGGATTTCCTAAAATGTCAGAAGGAAACGAGGAGACTTACTATCTTGTCTACAGGTTAAACTCAAATACTGGAGCAAAAACCTTACCGAATACAGGCGACAGCAACAATTCCAATACAATGATGACGGCCGGTCTCTTAACGACGATAGGATTGGTTGTTTTTGTTGTGTCAAAAAGAAAGGTTAAAAGCAAGTTCCTATTGACTGTGTTGGTGGGTGCTGGTGTCGGAGGAGGTTTGATACTATCTGTCGATGCGTTGGAAAATGGGATCTTGCTGCAGTATAATGCCGAATATCAAGTGTCAGCTGGGGAAAGTCTGCCGTCACCAGGTGAAATCTCGGGCTATACCTATGTTGGCTACATAAAAGATGAATCGATTAAAAAATTATTAGGTAATAAGATTCCTGCTCATCAGCAGAATGCTAATCTAGATAAAGAAGTTTTAAACCAAAATAAGAAGCTAGATTATTCTGTTTCTTTCGATAAGAATGGACTAAAAAATCAAACGTTTAGCGTCAATACAATTGAGCCTCAAGATGAAGTCTTGTCTGGCCGAGTAGCTAAGCCGGAACTATTATATAAAGAAAAGACAATTGAAACTGAGATAGCCTTTGGAGAACAAATACAAGAGAATCCTGATTTAGCTGAAGGTACTGTAAGAGTAAAACAAGAAGGCAAATCAGGCCGTAAAATCGAAGTCGTTCGAATTTTTACTGTAGATAATGCGGAAGTTTCTAGAGAGGTTCTTTCGACTAAAATAGAGGAAGCGACTCCTAGAATAGTAGAAAAAGGGACTAAAAAGATTGAAGCGCCAAGTGAAAAACCAGTGGGTACTAACTTGGTCACTCCCGAGCAAGTCGCTCCCTTACCAGAATACACAGGCGTCCAATCCGGCGCAATCGTTGAGCCTGAGCAGGTGGCTTCATTGCCTGATTATTCAGGTACATTATCTGGAGCCATAGTTGAGCCTGAACAAATTGAACCGGAGGTTGGAGGTGTCCAATCCGGTGCGATAGTCGAACCCGATCAAGTTACACCATTACCGGAATACACAGGAACTCAATCCGGTGCGGTGGTCGCTCCCGAGCAAGTCGCTCCCTTACCAGAGTACACAGGAGTTCAAGCAGGTTCAGTAGTGTCACCTGAACAAGTGACTCCCTTACCAGAGTATACGGGAACTCAAGAAGGTGCTATCGTTGAGCCTGAACAAGTTTCTTCCTTGCCAGAATATACAGAAACCCAATCCGGTGCGGTAGTCGAACCTGAGCAAGTGACTCCTTTACCAGAATATACAGGGGTTCAAGCAGGAGCAATTGTTGAACCTGAACAAGTTTCTTCATTACCTGAATACACAGGAACTCAAGCTGGAGCCATAGTTGAGCCTGAGCAGGTAGAGCCTCCGCAAGAGTATACCGGAAACATCGAACCAGCAGTGCCAGAAGCGGAAAATCCTGCTGAAAAAGCTGAGGAGCCTAAAGAGCAGAAGCAAGAACCTGAAAAGAATATCGAGTTAAGAAATGTATCTGATGTGGAGTTGTATAGTCTAACTGATGGAAAATACAAACAGCACGTTTCTCTGGATACCATTCCAAGCAATCATGAGAATTATTTTGTGAAAGTGAAATCATCTAAATTTAAAGATGTTTTCTTGCCGATTTCTTCAATAGTCGATAGCACGAAAGATGGCCAACCGGTTTATAAAATTACAGCAAGTGCTGAAAAATTAAAACAGGACGTTGACAATAAGTACGAGGACAATTTTACTTTCTATCTAGCTAAAAAGGCTGAGAAAGAAGTCACAAACTTTACTTCCTTTAGTAACTTGGTTCAAGCTATAAATAATGATCTCGGTGGAACTTATTATTTAGGTGCTAGTCTGAATGCCAATGAGGTTGAACTAGAAAATGGCGCTAGCAGTTATATAAAGGGCAGATTTACTGGTAAGCTCTTTGGCAGCAAGGACGGAAAAAATTATGCTATTTATAATTTGAAGAAGCCTTTATTTGACACATTGAGCGCTGCTACTGTAGAAAATCTGACTCTTAAAGATGTAAATATCTCAGGGAAAACTGATATTGGTGCCCTTGCAAATGAAGCGAATAATGCAACAAGGATTAACAATGTCCATGTAGACGGTGTTTTGGCTGGCGAAAGTGGCATTGGTGGCTTGGTGTGGAAGGCTGATAATTCTAAGATTACGAACAGCAGTTTCAAGGGAAGAATTATCAACTCCTATGAAACGAGGTCTCCATACAATATCGGTGGATTAGTAGGTCAACTGACTGGAATCAACGCAGTAGTTGATAAGTCAAAAGCTACGATTGCCATCTCATCCAATGCGGATAGCACAAACCAAACTGTCGGCGGCCTTGCAGGTCTTGTCGAGAAGAATGCGCTTATCAGCAATAGTTATGCCGAGGGCAACATTAATAATGTGAAACGCTTTGGAAGCGTTGCTGGTGTGGCTGGCTATTTGTGGGATAGAGACTCTAACGAAGAGAGACATGCTGGAAGATTGCATAACGTTCTTAGCGATGTCAACGTTATGAACGGGAATGCGATTAGTGGTTATCACTATCGAGGAATGAGAATAACTGACTCATATAGTAACAAAGATAACAGAGTCTACAAAGTGACTCTTGAAAAGGATGAGGTTGTCACAAAGGAATCGCTCGAAGAGAGAGGAACAATCCTCAATGCTTCTCAAATCGCAAGTAAGAAATCTGAAATTAACTCTCTTTCTGTACCGACAGTCGAAACCTTGCTAACTAGCACTAATAAAGAAAGTGATTTTTCTAAGGTTAAAGACTATCAAGCCAGTCGAGCATTAGCGTATAAGAATATAGAAAAATTACTGCCGTTTTATAATAAGGCAACCATTGTCAAATACGGTAATCTGGTAAAAGAAGATAGCGCCTTGTTTGAAAAAGAAGTCTTATCTGCAGTCATAATGAAGGATAATGAAGTAATTACAGATATTGCTTCGCATAAAGAGGTGGCTAACAAGCTCTTGCTACACTATAAGGATCATTCATCTGAAACACTAGATCTCACCTACCAATCTGACTTTAGTAAGTTAGCAGAATATCGCGTGGGCGATACAGGTCTCATCTATACGCCAAATCAATTCTTGCATAGTCATAGTTCGATCATCAATGAAGTTTTGCCTGATTTGAAAGCAGTCGATTATCAGTCAGAGTCTATCAGAAACACCTTAGGTATTTCTTCAGGCGTTTCACTGACGGAATTATACTTAGAAGAGCAGTTTGCCAAAACCAAGGAAAATCTAGCAAATACACTGGAAAAACTGTTGTCTGCTGATGCAGTCATTGCCAGCGAAAATCAAACGATTAATGGTTACGTCGTAGATAAAATCAAACGAAATAAGGAAGCTTTGCTTCTAGGTTTGACCTATTTAGAGCGCTGGTACAACTTTAACTATGGTGACGTGAATGTCAAAGACTTAGTCATGTACCACATGGATTTCTTTGGTAAGGGTAACGTATCACCTCTAGATACAATCATTGAATTAGGTAAATCTGGCTTTAACAATCTTCTGGCCAAGAACAACGTAGATGCCTATAGCATCAGCCTTGCAAACAATAATGCTACAAAAGATTTATTCAGCACGCTGGCTAATTACCGAGAGGTATTTTTACCAAACAAAACAAATAATCAATGGTTCAAAGAGCAAACCAAGGCTTATATCGTTGAAGAAAAATCAGCTATTGATGAAGTGAGGGTCAAACAAAAGCAGGTTGGCAGCAAGTATTCTATCGGGGTGTATGATCGAATTACCAGCAACACTTGGAAATACCGAAATATGGTCCTTCCTTTGCTGACAATGCCTGAAAGATCGATCTTTGTCATATCGACTATATCCAGTCTTGGATTTGGCGCCTATGACAGATATAGAAATAATGAGCATAGAGCAGGGGCAGAACTCAATAAGTTTGTTGAGGATAATGCCCAAGAAACCGCAAAACGCCAACGCGACCATTATGACTATTGGTATAGAATATTAGACGAGCAGGGTCGTGAAAAGCTCTATCGGAACATCTTGCTTTATGATGCCTATAAGTTTGGAGATGATACTACTGTCGGCAAGGCTACAGCTGAGGCGCAATTTGACAGTGCTAATCCAGCTATGAAATACTTCTTTGGACCGGTTGGAAACAAGGTCGTACACAATAAGCATGGAGCTTATGCTACTGGTGACGGTGTTTACTACATGGGCTATCGTATGCTGGACAAGGACGGAGCCATTACCTATACCCATGAAATGACGCATGATTCTGATAATGAGATCTATTTAGGCGGATATGGAAGGAGAAGCGGTCTTGGTCCAGAATTCTTCGCCAAGGGCTTGTTGCAAGCACCGGACCATCCAGATGATGCGACCATCACGGTCAACTCAATTCTCAAATATGATAAGAATGATGCAACTGAAAAATCTCGTTTGCAGGTCCTGGATCCAACTGAACGTTTCCAAAATGCGGATGATCTGAAAAATTATGTTCACAACATGTTTGATGTCATTTATATGTTGGAGTACCTAGAAGGGATGTCAATCGTTAACCGTCTATCTGATGTACAGAAAGTGAGTGCTCTGAGGAAGATTGAGAATAAATATGTCCGAGATGCTGATGGAAATGATGTTTACGCAACCAATGTGATAAAAAATATTACAATGGCGGATGCACAAAAATTAAACTCATTCGACAGTCTCATTGAAAATGATATTCTTTCAGCGCGTGAATACAAAAATGGTGACGTTGAAAGAAATGGCTACCATACGATTAAACTCTTCTCTCCGATTTATTCTGCATTAAGCAGTGAAAAAGGAACTCCTGGAGATCTTATGGGAAGGCGTATGGCTTATGAGCTTCTGGCAGCCAAAGGCTTCAAAGATGGTATGGTCCCTTATATCTCTAATCAGTATGAAGATGATGCTAAGCAAAACGGGAAAACAATCAGTATCTATGGTAAGACCAGAGGTCTGGTAACAGATGACTTGGTTTTACGCAAGGTCTTCAATGGTCAGTTTAATAATTGGACTGAGTTTAAGAAGGCTATGTATGAAGAACGTAAAAACAAGTTTGACAGCCTGAACAAGGTCACATTTGATGATACGAGACAACCATGGACAAGTTATGCTACTAAGACTATAAGTACTGTAGAAGAGTTGCAAACCTTGATGGATGAAGCAGTTCTCAAAGATGCAAATGATAATTGGTATTCTTGGAGCGGCTATAAACCAGAACATGACAGCTCTGTCCACAAGCTTAAAAAAGCAGTCTTCAAAGCTTACCTCGATCAGACTAAAGATTTCAGAACATCAATCTTTGAAAACCAGAAGTGATTGGTTTGAGTATGTCAACTAGTCTGCAAAGTTGCAAGTCTGAAATGTTAGGGCAGAGATTGAATTACTCTTAGACTCAGACCTTCTTGCAGATAAGAAATGACGAACCTAGTGAAAACTAGGTTTGTTTTTCTACATAAGTCAAGCAATTAAAACTGTAGCTCCTCTGCTTTCATGTAGTTTGTTATTGACAGTCATTTATGGGGCTGATAATAAGCAGAAAAAAGTCTGAAATGACCTTTACCCTCCTTCATATTTTTGTTATAATATTCATATTAAAGCGTGCATTTGCGCGCTCTTTTCTGTGTTTAGAAAGCACTTGGGTGCTTTAGAGTGAGTTATTTTTGAATAGATGGTGAAGGAGGACTTATGTTGTACATTTGGTCTTATTTGAAGAGATATCCTAAGTGGCTGGTCTTGGACTTTGTTGCGGCAATCTTTTTTGTAATCGTCAATCTAGGTCTGCCAACGGTGCTGGCTCGAATGATTGATGAAGGAATCAATCCTAAGCAGACAGACCGGCTCTTTTTCTGGGCTTGGGTCATGTTTGGTGTCATTGTCTTAGGAGTGCTTGGGCGAATTGTTCTGGCTTATGCGGCTGGGAAGCTAACGACGACCATGGTGCAGGACATGCGCAATGATCTCTATGCTAAGCTGCAAGAGTATTCTCATCATGAGTATGAGCAAATTGGTGTATCCTCTTTAGTCACACGCTTGACTTCGGATGCTTTTGTACTCATGCAGTTTGCAGAGCAAACCCTGAAAATGGGTGTCATTACTCCCATGATGATGCTGTCCAGTATTCTCATGATTTTTCTGACTAGTCCGTCTTTAGCCTGGATTGTAGCTGTTTCAGTGCCTTTCTTGGCAGTCGTGGTCATTTATGTAGCGATTAAAACCAAGCCCCTGTCTGAAAAGCAGCAGAAGACCCTTGATAAGATTAATCAGTATGTGAGGGAAAATCTGACTGGTCTACGCGTTATTCGAGCTTTTGCAAGAGAGGAATTTCAAGAGAAGCGTTTTGCTGATGAAAATGAGGTCTATGCACAAAACTCCAATAAGCTCTTTAAGCTGACCGGTCTGACAGAGCCACTCTTTGTGCAGATTATTATTGCGATGATTGTGGCCATTGTCTGGTTTGCCCTAGATCCTTTGCGGGATGGAAGTCTTGAAATCGGGAATCTTGTTGCCTTTATCGAATATAGCTTTCACGCGCTGCTGTCCTTCCTCTTCTTGGCCAATCTCTTTACCATGTATCCTCGGACGGCGGTATCGAGCCAGCGGCTCAAGGAAGTCATGGACATGCCCATTTCAATTAATCCTAATGAATACGGTATAACCGAGACAGATACGCAGGGTTATCTGGAGTTTGACAATGTAACCTTCGCTTATCCAGGTGAGACGGAGAGTCCTGTATTGCATAATATTTCCTTCAAGGCCAAGCCAGGTGAGACTATTGCCTTTATCGGCTCTACTGGTTCTGGTAAGTCTACACTGGTACAGTTGATTCCGCGCTTTTACGATGTAACACTAGGTAAGATTTTAGTTGATGGTGTGGACGTCCGTGAGTACAATCTGAAGGCACTGCGTCAGAAGATTGGCTTTATTCCGCAGAAGGCTCTGCTATTTACCGGAACCATCGCAGCGAACCTACGCTATGGTAAGGAAGAAGCTAGCCAAGAGGAGCTGAGTCAGGCGGCCGAGGTTGCTCAAGCCAAGGACTTTATTGAGAGCAGGGAAGAGCGTTTTGAGACTCATCTGGCTGAGGGAGGCAGCAATTTATCCGGAGGGCAGAAACAGCGGCTCTCTATCGCCCGTGCGGTAGTCAAAAAGCCTGATATTTATATCTTCGACGACTCATTTTCTGCTCTGGATTACAAGACGGATGCAGTACTTCGTCGTCGTCTCAAAGAAGTGACAGGTCAGGCAACGGTGCTGATTGTAGCCCAGCGGGTGGGAACCATCATGGACGCTGACCAAATTATTGTTCTGGATCAGGGTGAAATCGTTGGACGCGGGAAGCATGAAGAGCTGATGGAAACCAATGATATCTATCGTGAAATTGCGGATTCGCAGCTGAAAAATCAAGCCTTGACAGAGGAATAGAAAGGAGACTGACATGAAAAACACATCTAGTTTTGCTCGTTTGTGGAGCTACCTAAAAGTTTATAAATTTGCAGTCGCCTTTGCGATTTTCCTCAAAATCATCAGCGTCGTTATGAGTGTCGTCGAGCCCTTTGTCTTAGGTCTAGCCATTACTGAACTGACAAATAATTTGCTGGATATGGCTAAAGGTGTGGCTGGTGCCCAGATTAATGTGTCCTATGTCGGCTGGGTCATGGTCTTGTATTTTGTGCGAGCGATTTTTTATGAAATCGGTTCTTACTATTCTAATTACTTTATGACCAATGCAGTACAGGCTACCATTCGTGACTTGCGAGATGAACTTAGTCATAAGATTAATCGTATTCCCGTTTCTTACTTTGATAAGCACCAATTTGGTGACTTGCTGGGGCGTTTTACCAGCGATGTCGAAGCTGTGTCCAATGCCTTGCAGCAGTCCTTTCTGCAGGTTATCAACGCAGTCTTTACTCTAATCTTGGTCATCGTCATGGTATTAGTACTCAATCTGCAGTTGGGTATCATTGTGGTAATTTCGATTCCGATTACCTACCTCAGTGCTCGCTTTATCGTGAAGAAATCCCAGCCTTACTTTAAACAGCAGGCAGATGCACTGGGAGCTATGAATGGCTTTGTTCAGGAAAATCTGACAGGCTTTAATATTTTGAAGCTCTATGTCAGAGAAGAAAGCTCCCAGGAGGATTTTCGTCAAATTACGCAAAATCTGCAGAAAGTAGGTTTTAAAGCCAGCTTTATCTCTGGTTTGATGATGCCTGTTTTGAATGTTATTTCAGATCTGACCTACCTCTTGCTGGCTCTGCTGGGCGGTCTTCAGGTTATCGCTGGGCGCTTGACAGTCGGGAATATGCAAGCCTTTGTTCAGTATGTCTGGCAGATTAATCAGCCCATTCAAAACCTGACTCAGTTAGCTGGTCAGCTGCAGAGTGCCAAGTCTTCTTTAGACCGGATTTTCCAAGTTCTGGACGAAGCAGATGAAGTAAATGATAGGACAGAAAAGCTGGATCAAGATCTGACAGGTCAGGTTAGCTTCAAGGATGTGGACTTCCAGTATGTGGCAGATAAGCCGCTTATTCGGAATTTCAATCTGGAAGTCAAACCTGGAGAGATGGTGGCTATTGTTGGTCCGACTGGTGCTGGTAAAACCACGCTGATTAACTTGCTCATGCGTTTCTACGATGTGACTAGAGGTGCGATTACAGTTGATGGGCATGACATACGTCATCTGTCCCGTCAGGACTACCGGAAACAGTTTGGTATGGTGCTGCAGGATGCCTGGCTTTATGAGGGGACTATCAAGGAAAATCTTCGCTTTGGCAATCTGCAAGCCACTGATGAAGAAATTGTAGAAGCGGCCAAGGCGGCTAATGTGGACCACTTTATTCGGACCTTGCCAGGCGGCTACAATATGGAAATGAACCAAGAATCCAGCAATATCTCGCTGGGGCAGAAGCAGTTGCTTACGATTGCGAGGGCTCTTTTGGCCAATCCTAAGATTCTGATTTTGGATGAAGCGACCTCATCTGTCGATACACGGCTGGAGCTCTTGATTCAGAAAGCTATGAAAACACTCATGCAGGGTCGGACCAGTTTTGTCATTGCTCACCGACTGTCGACCATTCAGGAAGCAGATAAGATTTTGGTGCTCAAGGATGGTCAGATTATCGAACAAGGCAATCATGAGAGTCTCTTGGCTGATAAAGGATTTTATTATGACCTTTATCAGAGTCAATTTTCTAAAAAAGCGGAATAAGCTTGATAATGCTTGCTAAATATTTTGACAACTGCTAGAATATAAGCAAAGTGAGGTAGCAATGTCTTTAACGAGTCAAATTATTACAGCAGAATTTCATGATTTGGATAAGGTTGAGACCTTAAACCGCGAGGCTTTTCCTGTAGAGGAAAGGGTTCCTATCAGCGAATTTCTTCGTTATACAAACGATAAACGTTCTCTTTTCTTTGCCTTCTACAATGAGGAAGAATTTGTTGGTTTTGCATTTGCAGTTTATAATGAAAAAATGTTCTATGTCAGCTTCTTTGCGATTATGCCGCACCTTCGCAGCCATGGCTATGGGGGAGAAATTATTCATAAACTGACAGAGTTTTATCAAAAAACTATGGTTCTAGAGGTAGAACGTGTCGATGAAGAATGTGACAATCTAGAGCAACGTCAAGCACGTATGGACTTCTATAAGCATAACGGCTTCCGAACGACCAATGCCTTTCTGGAATATGAAGGATTAAGCTTTGAAATCCTGTATTTGGGACATCATTTTGATGAGGAGGCTTATCGAGATATTTTCCATATGCTGCAAGAGAAGAACTTCTTTGAATTCGAAATTAAGTACAGAAGATTTAGCGATGTGTAAAGATTGCTAAATGATTTATAGCCATTTTTAAAAGGTTGAGATAAGATGTCTCAACCTTTTTGCTATGAAAAATCTCTTTTATTTTGTTTTGGATCAGGATGCACGATATTGTATTTCTCACGCATTAAGCGTCGGTAGCGCATACCTGTCTGCTGCATCAAAAAAGTCGAAATGACTAAGGATAGGCCTAGCAGAAAAAGCTTATGGCGTAGGATATAGAATAAGAAGCAAGAAATAAACAAGATAAGAGAGTACTGACTAATCAGCTTTTTATCAATCTGGTAGAAGTCGTGATTGTACCAAGAAGTTGCCAAAGTCCCGATAAAAAAGGCCGCAATGGAAAAGATAAAGAAATAAGTGCCTAATTCATGATGAGTTTTATTCGCAATGAACTGGAGACCAATAGTAAGAAACATGAGACTCAGTATGATAATCAAATGCGCATAGTGGAGCAGAAGCGGTGAAGCATTTTGATGGTGATTAACATTGATAAAGGTCTGGATAATATAAAAGACAAAGAGAAAACCTAAACCGAGAAAGAAGGCAACGCCTTCCAAAGGATAGTGAGTGAGGGGATAGGTACGGATAATGGTAACTACAGATTCGCCAAAAGTAAGGATTGTCAAAAGCTGCTTGCGCTCCAAAAAGTGAGCGAAATTGAAGCGATCTGTGAAAAGTTCTTTTCTAAAAAAGAGGGGCAAAATCAGAGGAAGATAGTAGACTGGAAACACAGAAAGGGAAAAAGGAATCAGAGTGGTTGCTAGTGGCAGAAGAGCTATAGAATAAATAAGCAAGAAGCTGATATGAAACTTCATGACTCGATTAAATCCTAGTTTTCGTCCCTTGAGATAATATTGGAGGGCAATGGTCAGGTAAGCTAGTATCAGAAAACTATTAAAGGCGATAACGATTAGCTGGTTATTGGCAAGGACTTCTAAATCAAAATTGATGTTGAGAGCCAGATTTCCTACCCAGAGCATAAGAAAAATCACAGAGTAAATGTCAATCATGCGCGAGTCACCGTATTTGTTGTAGTAATAAGCTTCATTACCCCAAATGCTAATCATGACAATGTTGATAGTAATAAAGGCCACGATTTGCTGCCAGTTTAAAGGCTCAATATGGATGGCAGAAGTCATTTGACTAATGGCTAAGACAAAAGATAAGTCAAAAAATAGTTCGTAGTTGGATACGCGTTTCGAAACAATCTTGGACATAGATCCTCCTATAAATAATTAGAAAAATTAAGCGAAGTCAATATAAAATAGACAAAGAGATAGGTAAGCTCTTTCTAACTTTTCTTCTCTTAGTATAACATAAAGAAGCCGCTCAAGAAAGATAGGTAAAGAAGAGATTGATAAGGAAAGAGAATACGATTTAAAACAAAAAATGTTATTTCGTTTTTAAAACATTCAAAAACTCCAAAAAATCTGTGGATAAGTCAGGAATTTGCTAAAAATCTCCAAAAATATTTCGATTTATTTCGTTTTTTAAACCAACTTACCGTGAAAAGTTAAAAGCCTTGCGGAGCGGGCTATTTCCGTATATAATGGTAAAGCATGAAAAAATTTAAAGGAGTTTCCCGTGATTAAAAAAGGTGCCTTGACAGGCTTGCTCTTATTTGGAATATTTTTCGGTGCTGGGAATTTGATTTTTCCGCCTTCGCTTGGAACATTATCTGGTCAGCATTTTTGGCCGGCTATTGCAGGATTTGTCCTGTCTGGGGTTGGACTTGCTGTTCTGACTTTGATTATTGGAACACTCAATCCTAAGGGCTATATCCACGAGATTTCTCAGAAGATTGCGCCTTGGTTCGCTATTGTCTATCTTGTAGCCTTGTATCTATCAATCGGGCCCTTCTTTGCTATTCCTCGGACTGCGACGGTGGCCTATGAAGTTGGTATCGCTCCTATGCTATCTAAAAATATGACAGGTATCGGATTAATTGTTTTCACGACCCTTTACTTTGCAGCGGCTTATCTGATTTCTTTGAATCCATCTAAGATTTTGGATCGGATTGGACGTATTCTGACGCCTGTCTTTGCAGTTTTGATTATTATCTTAGTTATTTTAGGAGCTTTGAAATACGGAACAACGACACCTCAGCAGGCATCAGAAGCTTATGCTACGTCAGCTTTTGGACAGGGTTTCTTGGAAGGTTATAACACTTTGGATGCCTTGGCTTCCGTGGCCTTCAGCGTAATCGCAGTAACGACTCTAAATCAGCTTGGTTTCAAGAATAAAAAGGAATATGTTTCAACTATCTGGGTCGTTGGTTTGATGGTAGCGTTGGGTTTTAGCGCCATGTATATCGGTTTGGCTTTTCTGGGCAATCATTTCCCAGTTCCAGCTGAGATTATTGCCAAAGGCAATCCAGGTGTTTATGTCCTATCGCAGGCGACACAGGCTATCTTTGGACCTACAGCACAGATTTTCCTTGCAGCTATGGTGACTGTGACTTGTTTTACAACAACTGCGGGACTTATTGTATCGACTGGGGAATTCTTCCATAAAACTTTCCCTAAGGTATCTTATAAAGTTTACGCAACTGTCTTTACTTTGATTGGATTTGCGATTGCCAATCTTGGCCTCAATGCCATTATTCAATATTCAGTTCCAGTACTGCAAATTCTTTATCCAATTACCATCGTTATCGTACTGATTGTTATTGTCAATAAATTCTTGCCACTGTCCAAAATCGGTATGCAATTGACGGTAGCAGCAGTGACTCTGATTTCCTTTGCGGGTATTCTTGGGCAGCAGTTCCACATTACAAAGGTAAGTGATATAGTAAATGCCCTTCCATTTGCTCAGGCTTCTTTTCCTTGGTTGGTGCCGGCTCTAGTTGGAATCCTACTTTCTCTCTTTTTGCCCAACAAGCAGAAGAGTGAGCGTTTTGAGATGGAGAGCTAATATATAACATCCGCCACAATGTGGTGGATGTTTTGCCAAATCCAGAAATCTCAGGCAATATAACATCAAATTCAAGTTTTTTCAAATCTATCTCCCTATTTTTAGGGGGATTTTTATTTTATACTAGAGTCAGAAATTGATAGAGAGGTTTTTGAAATGGCAACAAGTTTTTTGTTCTTTATTTCTGTTTTTTTGGCGGGGATTCTATCTTTTTTCTCGCCCTGTATCTTACCGCTGATGCCAGTCTATGTGGGGATTTTGCTGGATTCGGATCAGCCGAAAAAAGTTCGGTTTATGGGAAAAGATATTTCCTGGTATGGATTGGCTAAGACTCTATGTTTCATAGCTGGATTGTCAACTGTATTCTTGATATTGGGATATGGGGCTGGTGCTTTGGGGCAAGTCCTCTATGCACCTTGGTTTCGCTACGTTCTGGGTGGTATTGTCATTCTATTGGGAATTCACCAGATGGGGATCATTAATATCCAGCAACTGCAAAAGCAAAAGAGCATCCAACTTAAAAAGAATAGTAAAAGAAGTGATTTTCTTAACGCTTTTCTCTTGGGTATCACCTTTAGCTTTGGTTGGACGCCCTGTGTGGGACCTGTTCTGAGTTCCGTTTTAGCAATTGCAGCTTCAGGAGGCAACGGCGCTCTTCAGGGAGGCTTGCTTATGTTGGTTTATACACTTGGATTAGCCCTTCCTTTTCTAGCCATGGCTTTGGCTTCTGGCTGGGTATTACAGCGCTTTGCGAAACTCAAACCTTATATGGGAACGCTTAAGAAAATCGGCGGTGCACTCATCATTCTCATGGGAATTTTGCTAATGCTTGGAAATCTAAACGCTTTAGCATCATTATTTGGATAAAAATTATATAATTAAAGGAGACACATCATGAAAAAAATCACTACACTTACAATCGCTGCACTTAGTATCTTTGTCCTAGCTGCCTGCTCTAATCAAAAATCAGATTCTGACATGAAGAAGATGGATGACAGCAGCATGATGAAGAAAGACGATATGAAAAAAGACGACATGAAGAAAGAGGATATGAAAGACTCCAGCATGTCCGATGATAAAATGAAAAAGGATGATATGAAGGATTCTTCTATGATGTCCGACAATAAGTCTGATATGAAAGATGATATGAAATCAAGTGATTCAAGCATGAAGGATGACATGAAAGATTCATCCGAAATGTCATCTGACAAATAAGAATTCCCCATAGGAAAGAAAGTCGTCAGTTTTGCCGGCTTTCTCCTTATTTTGAAAGGAAAGAAAACGATGAAGAAGTTATCGATATTGACTGTCAGTCTGCTTTGTGTCGGCTTATTTGGGGCCTGTTCAAATCAGAAAATGAACTCGGAAGTTTCTAAAAGTGATAAAAGCAATATGCAAACAAAAGCTGATTCTGAGCAATCTACCAAGATGGCCAAGGACTTTAGTCTGCAAGGAGTAGATGGCAAGACCTACAAGCTGTCTGATTTCAAAGGCAAGAAAGTATATCTTAAGTTTTGGGCTTCTTGGTGCTCTATCTGTCTATCTACACTTGGAGATACTAATGATTTGGCTAAGGAGCAGTCAGGAAAAGATTATGTTGTCCTGTCGGTGGTGTCTCCGACTTTTAATGGAGAAAAGTCTGCCGATGATTTCAAGGAATGGTACAAATCTTTGGATTATAAAGACTTCCCAGTTCTCATGGACACCAAGGGTGAATTGCTGAAAGAATACGGTATTCGCTCTTATCCATCTGCTCTATTCGTAGGAAGCGACGGTTCTCTTGCCAAGACACATATTGGCTACATGAGCAAGGAAGATATTGAGAAAACATTGAAAGAAATCAAGTAGAAAGGAGCAATGAACATGGAAGGCAAATGGAAAATTCTTCTGGTTATGCTTGGTTTGCTTGTCTGCTTTGGACTGGTCTATGTGATTGCGGGGAATGGTAAGCAATCATCTCCTGAACAGATCAAGAAAGCCTCTATGAGCAAGACAGAAGCAGTAGCCAAACAAAAGCAAGAAGATGTCAAGGAAGAGGATAAGCGGGAAATTTATCTGGCTGGCGGCTGTTTCTGGGGAGTAGAAGAGTACTTTTCTCGCGTGCCAGGTGTACTTGATGCAGTATCAGGCTATGCAAATGGTAAGGGAGACACGACCAAGTATGAATTGGTCTCTCAAACTGGTCATGCTGAGACTGTTCACATTACTTACAATGCCAAGAAAATTTCGCTAAAAGAAATTCTGCTTCACTATTTCCGCATTATTGATCCAACTTCTAAAAACAAGCAGGGAAATGATCAGGGTACCCAGTATCGGACAGGCGTTTATTATACGGACGAAGCTGATCTTGAGACTATTAATCAGGTCTTTGATGAGATTGCTAAGAAATATGATAAGCCTTTAGCTGTTGAAAAAGAAGCTCTGAAAAACTTTATCAAAGCAGAAGATTATCATCAGGATTACCTGAAGAAGAATCCTAATGGATATTGCCATATCGATGTCAATCAAGCTGCCTACCCTGTTATTGAAGCTATTCGCTATCCTAAGCCTAGCGATGAAGAGATTAAGTCCAAGCTCTCTCCAGAAGAATACGCAGTCACACAAAAGAATGACACAGAGCGGGCTTTTTCTAACCGCTATTGGGATAAGTTCGATGCTGGTATCTACGTGGATGTAGTGACAGGCGAGCCTCTCTTTTCATCAAAGGATAAGTTTGACTCAGGTTGCGGTTGGCCGAGTTTCACACGTCCTATCAGTCCAGATGTTGCGACTTACAAAGAAGACAAGAGTTTCAACATGACACGAACGGAAGTTCGCAGCCGAGTTGGAAATTCACATCTGGGCCATGTTTTCACAGACGGTCCTAAGGACAAGGGCGGCTTGCGTTATTGCATCAATAGTCTGTCAATCAAGTTCATTCCAAAAGCTGAGATGGAGGAGAAGGGCTACGGTTATCTTTTGGATTATGTTTAAGAGCATTTTGGTTGAAAATTTGCTATAATAAACTCAGTATAAATAAGGAGTTGAATCTTGTGTATTCAATTATGATTGTAGAGGATGAGTATCTGGTAAGACAGGGAATTGCGTCCTTGGTAGACTATGAACAGTTTGGTATGCAAGTTATTGCCCAGGCTGAAAATGGAAGAGAAGCTTGGCAGAAATTTCAGGAAAATCCTGCTGACATCCTGCTAACCGATATCAATATGCCACAGATGAACGGCCTCGAACTGGCCAAGCTAGTCAGAGATCAGGTTCCTACTTGCCATATCGTTTTTCTGACGGGATATGATGATTTTGACTATGCTCGAACCGCCATTAAGCTAGGCGCAGATGACTATCTTCTTAAGCCCTTTTCCAAGGATGATGTTGAGGAGATGTTGGCCAAGGTGCAGACAAAACTTGATAAGGAACGCAAAAAAGCCCAGATTCAAAACTTGGTCGATCAAGGGCAACGCTCTGAGTTGGAAGAGGCGATTCATGCGCGTCTAGCTGATTCAGAATTAAGCCTGAAAAGTTTGGCTTTCCAATTGGGGTTTAGTCCGTCCTACCTAAGTGTTCTCATAAAAAAAGAACTAGGCTTGCCCTTTCAAGATTATCTGATTCAAGAGCGGATGAAAAAAGCCAAACTCTTACTCTTAACTACAGATTTGAAGATTTATGAAATAGCAGAGCAGGTAGGTTTTGAAGATATGAACTATTTTTCTCAGCGCTTCAAGCAGGTGGTCGGGCTGACACCTCGGCAGTTTAAAAAAGGAGAGGAGAAATGAAACGATATCCGCTTCTTATCCAGTTGATTGTCTATATTTTTCTGCTGGTTCTTTTACTCTTGGGATTTGTTGGGAGTCTTTACTATCAGACTAGCTCGGGGACTATTCGACAGCTGACAGAGCGGACGACGCGTAATAGCATGGAGCAAAGTGGGCAGTTCATTGCTTCCTATTTGCAGAAATTAAAACAAACTACCTCCACACTGAGCAAGGAAGAAACGATTCGTAAATTTGCTCAGAATCAAGAAAGCAGCGAAACGGAAGTTCAGTCTTTGATGAAAACCATCATTGAGACAGATCCGGATTTGGTGTCGGCAGTATTGGTTACCAAGGACGGGCGCGTGGTCTCGACAGATTCTCAAATCAGTATGCAGACATCCTCTGATATGATGAATGAAAAATGGTATCAGGAAGCTGTCCATACTAGAGCCATGCCTGTCTTGACTCCTGCTCGCAAAGAGTCTCTGTCATCTGAGAAGGAGAAGTGGGTTGTTTCTGTCACTCAGGAAGTGGTGGATGAAGCAGGGCAGAATCTCGGTGTTTTGCGTCTGGATATCGGCTATAACAGTCTCAAAGCCTATCTGGATCGGCTTCAGCTTGGGAAGAAGGGCTTCAGTTTTATTGTCAATAGCCAGCATGAATTTGTCTATCATCCAAAGAAGAGTGTTTATTCCTCCAGTCAGGAAATGAAAGCTATGCAGCCCTATATCTCGGTCAAGGACGGTTATGCAGACCAGAAACATGCTTTTGTCTACCAGATTGATATTGCGGACAGCGACTGGACTTTAATTGGCGTTGCTTCTTTAGAGCAATTACAGATGCTTCAGTCACAGATGCTTTATTCATTTGTGGGAATGGGTGTTTTAGCACTCCTGATGTGTTTGACTGGTATTTGGTTTGTCCTACGTTTGTGGATTAAGCCTCTGCAGAATCTACAGGCTGTTATTCTAAAAATTGGGGCAGGTGACTCAAATTTGCGAGCGGAAGCAAAGGGTTCTCCAGAGTTGGTTGACTTGGCTCAGCAATTCAATAAAATGTTGGACCAAATTGAACAACTAATGGAAGCTGTCAAGACTGAAGAACAAAATGTCCGCCGCTATGAGCTCCGAGCTCTCTCAGCTCAAATCAACCCTCATTTCCTTTATAATACCTTAGATACGATTGTCTGGATGGCTGAGTTTAACGACAGCAAGCGTGTTGTTGAGGTAACAAAGTCACTTGCTCAGTATTTCCGCTTGGCGCTCAATCAAGGACACGAACAGATTGCTCTTAGAGATGAGATTGATCACGTTCGTCAGTATCTCTTTATCCAGAAGCAGCGCTATGGTGACAAGCTCCAATATGAGATTAAAGAGGATGAATCCATAGCTGATTATAAACTGCCCAAGCTGGTACTTCAGCCTTTGGTTGAAAATGCCATTTACCATGGAATCAAGGAAATTGACAGACAGGGCATGATTCATGTTACTGCAGCAGAAGAAGAGGGGCATCTGATACTGTCTATCTATGATAACGGCCGTGGCTTTGATCTCAACGCCTCTATGGATGTTACACTCCTTCGCTTAGGTGGGGTTGGTCTGAAAAATGTTGATCAACGCTTAAGATTGCAGTTTGGAGATGACTACCATATGGAAATCGATTCTGAACCAGATAAATTCACTCGGATTAGTCTTTATTTACCGCTAGTTACAGATGATTAAATCTATTAAGTTTTAAAATATTCAAGCCGGTAGGATTTTCTCCGGCTTTTTACTGTTTGAAAAAATGTACTGGTTTTGCTTTTCATCAAGCAAAATTTTCTCTTTTCCGAGTCACACAATGTTTGCAAGAAAATTACCGTAGCGGATTTGTGAAAAATCTATAAGATTCATTTATAATGATAAGTGAATGTATATTCTACGTAAGTAGTTAGAGGAGAGAAAATGGAAGCACCTTTGTTTTTTGTTTCAGTTTTTTTAGCTGGTATTTTGTCCTTCTTTTCCCCTTGTATTTTTCCTTTGTTGCCGGTTTATATTGGCATTTTATTGGATGACAAGGAGGTCAAGACCCTGAAAGTATTTGGCCGGGAGCTTGCTTGGCAGGGCATGGTTAGAACGCTCTTTTTCATTGCGGGCATCTCAACAGTCTTCTTTTTGCTAGGCTTTGGAGCTGGCTTTTTAGGAACTATTATTTACAGTCCGACCTTTCGTTATGTGATGGGCGGCCTCATCATTCTGCTAGGTCTGCATCAGATGGAGCTTATTAATATTCGCCAGTTACAGATTCAAAAGAGCTTGACTTTCAAAAAGAACGGCCAGAAGCATCATTTTTGGTCTGCATTTTTACTGGGGATTACCTTTAGCTTTGGCTGGACTCCTTGTATTGGTCCCATTCTCAGCTCAGTTTTAGCCTTAGCAGCTTCGGGTGGGAATGGTGCTTTTCAGGGAGCAATTCTGACCTTGATTTACACTTTGGGAATGGCCCTGCCTTTCTTAATCTTAGCTTTGGCATCTAGCTTTGTTATGCAGTATTTTAATAAAATCAAGCCTTATATGGGCCTGATGAAGAAAATTGGCGGAACCCTGATTATTCTGATGGGAATTCTGCTGATGCTAGGACAGCTCAACGCCCTGTCTGGACTTTTTGGATAAAA
Source organism: Streptococcus sanguinis (assembly GCF_026781265.1). GTDB lineage: Bacteria > Bacillota > Bacilli > Lactobacillales > Streptococcaceae > Streptococcus > Streptococcus sanguinis_T. The sequence continues at coordinate 293,058 of NZ_JAKUVC010000002.1, read as the reverse complement.
GGAGAAAGAAATATGAAAAAAATCGTTATATTATTAGCAACTGTGTCAGCTGTTGCCTTTTTGGCAGCCTGCTCAGAACAGGAAGAGAAGCCTATGACTATGCCTACAACCAGCAGTTCATCAAGTGAGGCCCCTCAGACAAGTATAGTCGCCCAAGCAGCTGTCGGTCAAGAGGCGCCCGACTTTACTTTGCAGTCTATGGATGGAAAAACAGTCAAACTTTCTGACTACAAAGGCAAGAAAGTTTATCTAAAATTCTGGGCTTCTTGGTGTGGACCTTGTAAGAAGAGTATGCCGGAATTGGTCGAGTTAGCTGGTAAAACAGATCGTGATTTTGAAATCTTGACAGTTGTAGCACCAGGCCTCCAAGGAGAGAAATCTGTCGAGGAATTTCCAAAATGGTTTCAAGAACAAGGTTATAAAGATGTACCAGTTCTATTTGACACTTCAGGAGAAATTTTCCAAGCCTATCAGATCCGCAGTATCCCGACTGAAATCCTCATTGACAGTCAAGGGAAAATCGGTAAAATCCAGTTTGGAGCTATCAGTAATGCTGATGCAGAAGCAGCTTTCAAAGAAATGAAATAAAGCAAAAAAGAATGGACTTATCATCCATTCTTTTTAGTTTGTAAGGTAATTAAGCGCTAGCACCTGATATCGCATCGGCTCCTCCGCCTCCATGACCTCCATCGCCTCCAGCATCAGAAGCACCAGAAGTAGCGTCTGCGTCTCCATGACCTCCGGCAGGAGCAAATGGTCCGCTGCCTCCAACCAAACGTTGACCAGTTTCTTTTAAGTACCAGTCAAGCCATGGTTGGAAATTAAAGACGATTTCATTGATTCCTGCGTATGATCCGTCAGGATAGTACATAGCTTGGTAGTTGTGGGTATTGATAACGCCTGCCGGTGAACCAGGGACGATTGTACGTACGTATTCTTGGTTTCCGTTGCGAAGTGTTCCGATAACCCACTCTACATTTTTCATCCGAGCTGGTGGAAGAGAGCCATGAACGGTTGACATGCGGCTACCTGATTGAGGTGGCACACGTTTGGCAAACATGGTGTCTGGATCTTGGTGGGCGTTGTTGTAGTAGAGGAATTGGTTGTTATCGTCAGCGTATGTCAATTCAAATGGCATAGCTTTCAAGAACATATCAATTTGATTAACGGTCAAGATACCATGGTCAAGTTTGACATAAGTATCGCCTGAAACAGCGCCAGTGATTTCAGCGACTTTTTCCACCCATTCTGGATCATCTGGATCAACTTCCGTAATTGTCGTAGCGATTGGTTTTCCGCAGTCTAAGTCTTCAGGTTCAATTGGTTTTGGTTTTTTCAATTTTGAAACGACCTCTACATATTTGATAAAGTTATCTAAGCATGCTTCAAGGAAATTCACAGTTCCCTCGTTGGTGATATTGCCATCATTGTCAAAAGCTTCCTTGGCTTTGCCCAACAAGAACTCATTGCCTGGAAGAGTGTAAGCATTGACACCAGGAGCGTCTAGGATTTTACGCAGGTGAACTTGAGCACGAGAAGTTCCTTGGTCGTAGTAAGAAGCACCGACAATCATGACAGGCTTGTTTTCGAAAGGATGAACCTCATAAGAGAGCCATTCTAAGACACTCTTCAAAGGAGCACTGATAGTATGATTGTGCTCAGGGGTTGCGATGATGACACCGTCCGCACGTGTGATTTTGTTATACAAATAACGCAATTGGAAGCTTTCATTCCATTTTTCATCCTGGTTAAACATTGGGACTTCATCTATTTCTAAGACTTCCAATTCAAATTTTATTTTGAACTGACGACGGATGAATTCCAATAATTTTCGGTTATATGATTGTTCGTAGTTTGATCCTACAATTCCAACAAATTTCATTCTTTCAGTCTCCTATCTTACAATTTTTCCCAGTTAAATTCTTCAGCATCTTTGCGAAGCAATTCTTGTGCATTGCGCAATTTTTCAGTGATTTTGACAAAGATACGGAAGTCATCAAAGATAGCATCCAATTTTTTGACAACGTCAAGATCTACCAAGTCTCCGCTTTGGTCAAAAGCTTGAAGAGAATGTGAAAGCAAGAACTCATCTGGAAGAACAGTTGCCTTGATTTCTGGAGCGTTCAAAATTTGACGGAGCTGCAATTGGGCACGAGAGGAGCCAAGTGTACCATAAGAAGCACCAGTAATCATGACCGGCTTGTTCAGCAGTGGATAGATTCCGTAAGAAAGCCAAGCTAGGGCGTTCATGAGCACAGCTGGGATAGAATGGTCGTATTCAGGTGTGCCGATAACTACGCCATCCGCTGCATCGATTTTTTCAGCAATTTCTGATACCAACTCAGGGACATTTCTGTCAGCAGGTTTATTAAACATTGGGATATCTTTAATCTCTACTAGCTCGATTTCAGCCTTATCAGCAAAGTGCTTAGACATATATTGAAGAAGTTGCCGGTTTGTAGAACGGTTAGAATTTGTTCCAACAATTGCAATAAGTTTTAACATGAAATTTCCTTTCTGAAATTAAGATACAGAGCCCTCGTGTGTGCATTTATTTTTCTTAAGGCAAGTAAAACCTAGAAGAAAGAGAGAGCGTTTTTTAATGACATGTTTATAAAAGATAGGGTGATAGAGGTGCCGCTTGGTGTGGCAACAAAGTTATCACTTTTAAGAATTAAGAAGCAGGAATTATCTGCTCTAAAAGTCCTGAGCTGCAGAAGAGCTGACTGTCTTGGGTGATAATCAAGGCTTCAATCCCTGTTTGCTCTTCAATCTGGGACAGAATTGATGTCGGACTTTCACCAAATAGGCGAGTTGTCCAGATTTCGCCATCTACCGACTTGTCTGAAACAATGGTCAGACTAGCCAATTGATTTTCGATTGGATAACCTGTTTTGCGATTCAGAATGTGATGGTAGTTTTGTCCATCCACTGTAAGGGTTCGCTCGTAGATTCCTGATGTAACCACTGACTGATTGGTGACGGCTAGTATAGCTGAGTGATTGCCGCGTAACAGCTTGGGATTTTGGATGCCAATTCGCCAGGAACGCTGGCTGGCTGCATTTTTCCCAATCGTCAGAACATTGCCACCGAGATTGATAAGAGCAGAAGTCACTCCCTGGCTCAGCAAATAGTCCTTAATTTTATCAGCGATATAGCCTTTAGCCAAGGCGCCTAGATCCAACTTCATGCCTTTCTTAGCCAAAAAGACACTGCGGTCTTCTGGATTCAGCTCAAGCAAGTTTGGGTCGGTCAAGCTCATAGCTTGCTGAATCTCCTCCGTACTTGGGAGATGAGCGTCTGAAAATCCTATCCGCCAGGTCTGGACGAGAGGGCCAATCGTGATATTTAAGTGGCTGCCTTCTGCTAGGCTGTGATATTTTCCCAGCTCAATCAGCTCAAAAAGCTCTGGATGAACTGAGACACTTTTAATTCCTGCCAGATGGTTGATAGTCATAAGTTCAGAGTCTTCATCATTGGCACTGAAGCGATTTTTATAGAAATGAAGCAGTTGGACCGCCTCATCTAAGAGTATTTCCGCTCGCTCATGATAGAGAGAGATGCAAATTGTACTCCCCATCAAATGAAGCGAGCGAGAAGCGAAGTCCACATTATCACAACCTTTCTAAAATCAACCTCTCTAGCCTTATTATATCAAAAAGATACCGGTTTCACAATCTTAAAATTGTTATATTTTCAGAAAATGAAACTTTGGAAAAGGTAGTTTTTCTGAGGTATTTAGACTGCAGTGCTACAGCTTTTTAGGTGGTCTAAGAATTTTTGAAAATTTCGAGCAAATTTCTTGTAAACGCTCACAGGAGATGATATACTTATTTAGTAAATTATAAATTAAGGTAGGACTATTCTTATGAGTAAAATCGTTGTAGTTGGTGCAAACCACGCAGGTACAGCGTGTATTAATACAATGTTGGATAATTATGGTGCAGAAAATGAAGTAGTTATTTTTGACCAAAACTCAAACATTTCATTTTTGGCATGCGGAATGGCCCTTTGGATTGGACAGCAAATCAGCAAGCCAGATGGACTTTTTTATGCAGACAAAGAAACTTTTGAAGCAAAAGGCGCAAAAGTTTATATGAATTCACCAGTTGAGTCAATTGATTATGATGCGAAAAAAGTTACAGCTATTGTAGACGGTAAAGAACATGTAGAGTCTTATGACAAATTGATTTTAGCTACAGGTTCTCAGCCAATTCTGCCTCCGATTAAAGGTGCTGAGCTGGATCCTAATAGCCGCGAATTTAAGTCAACCTTAGAAAATCTGCAATTCGTAAAATTGTATCAAAATGCTGCAGATGTTATTGAAAAATTGCAAGACAAGAGCAAACATATCGAACGTGTGGCAGTAGTAGGTGCTGGTTACATTGGGGTTGAGTTGGCAGAAGCCTTCAAACGTCTTGGTAAAGAAGTGATTCTGATTGATGTTGTGGATACTTGCTTGGCAGGTTACTATGACCACGACTTGTCTGATATGATGCGTCAAAACCTTGAAGACAATGGTATTCAATTAGCTTTCGGTCAAACTGTTCAGGCTATTGAAGGTGAAAGCAAAGTAGAACGCATTGTAACAGATAAGGCTAGCTACGATGTAGATATGGTTGTCTTGGCAGTTGGCTTCCGTCCAAACACTGGTCTTGGTGCTGGCAAGCTAGAAACATTCCGCAATGGTGCTTTCTTGGTAGATAAGAAGCAAGAAACTAGCATCAAAGATGTTTATGCAATCGGTGACTGTGCGACTGTCTATGATAACTCTATCAACGATACAAACTACATTGCCTTGGCTTCTAACGCCCTGCGCTCTGGTATCGTAGCAGCTCATAATGCTTGCGGTCATGAATTGGAATCAAACGGTGTTCAAGGTTCTAACGGTATCGAAATCTTTGGTCTGAAGATGGTTTCAACTGGTCTGACAGAAGAAAAAGCTAAACGCTTTGGTTACAGCCCAGCTGTGGTTGAGTTTAAAGACACTCAAAAACCAACCTTCCTTGAAAAGGTTGAGCATCATGATGTTACAATCAAGATTGTCTATGATAAGGACACGCGTGTAGTTCTTGGAGCTCAGATGGTTTCTAGAGAAGATATGTCTATGGGTATTCACATGTTCTCATTGGCCATTCAGGAAAAGGTTACAATTGATAAATTGGCCTTGCTGGATCTTTTCTTCCTGCCACACTTCAACAAACCGTACAACTACATCACTCAAGCAGCTTTGCGCGCTAAATAAGAAAATAAGTAAGTCTGGGACAATTCCTGGGCTTTTTTGTGTAGAGTCTTTAAAAAGAAAACTGAAATAAGAAATTTATATTTCATCTGTTTATCAGGCTTGCTTTGTGCTAGAATATTGGTAAAGTAACTATTTAGAGGAGATTGGGAATGGCAAAAGAAGCTAGCTCACGTGAGGACGACATCAAGAGAGAATTTAATTTCGCAACTCATTCAATTATTTCCCAGGTTTTGCGTGGTATCTTAGTTGGGATTTTTGCTGGACTGGTAGTGGGCGTTTTTCGCTTTCTGATTGAAAAAATCTTTCATTTAGTGCAGGATATCTATCAAAGGAGTCAGCAGTCTATGCTTTGGTTACTGGCTTTAGTATTTCTTTATGCTTTCATCGTCTTGCTCAATGCTCGCTGGGTAAAGTCGGAGAAAAATATCAAGGGGTCAGGGATTCCGCAGGTTGAAGCAGAGCTGAAAGGCCTGATGTCGCTTTCTTGGTGGAGTGTTCTCTGGAAGAAGTTTGTTTTAGGGATTTTAGCCATTGCCAGCGGTCTGATGTTGGGGCGAGAAGGACCAAGTATTCAGCTGGGCGCCATGAGTGGCAAAGGCGTCTCTAAATTTCTGAATCTGAGTGCTGCTGAGGAGAGAGCGCTCATTTCTAGCGGTGCGGCAGCAGGCTTAGCAGCAGCTTTTAATGCACCAATCGCAGGTCTGCTATTCGTAGTAGAAGAAGTTTACCGTCATTTTTCACGCTTTTTCTGGGTTTCTACGCTGGCGGCCAGTCTAGTTGCTAACTTTGTCTCGCTCTCCATGTTTGGACTGACGCCAGTACTGGACATGCCTGATAATATCCCGGTCATGAGGCTGGAGCAGTATTGGATTTACCTAGTCATGGGCTTGCTGCTGGGCTTGTCAGGCTATATTTATGAGAAAGTCATTTTGAATATTCAGCTGGTTTATCAGTTTTTGGGGCGAATGTTTAGGGTTTCAGAAGCCTATTATCCCATTCTGGCCTTTGCCTTGATTCTTCCGATTGGTTATTTCCTCCCTCACTTGCTGGGCGGGGGCAATCAATTGATTTTATCTTTGACTGCTGGTCATTACACTGTGGGAACCTTGCTCTTGTTTTTTGCTCTGCGTTTTGTCTGGAGCATGATGAGTTATGGCAGTGGATTGCCAGGTGGTATTTTCCTGCCTATCCTAGCTCTGGGTTCATTGCTTGGCGGAGCAATGGGTGCGATCTGTCTGCAGCTTGGTTTGATTTCTCAGGAGCAATTTCCGATTTTCATTATTCTGGGCATGAGTGGCTATTTTGGCGCCATTTCCAAGGCTCCACTGACAGCCATGATTCTGGTCACAGAGATGGTCGGGGACATTAGCAATCTCATGCCACTGGGACTGGTCACTCTGACAGCTTACATCATCATGGATTTGCTAAAAGGAGCGCCCGTCTATGAAGCCATGTTGGAAAAAATGTTGCCAGACAGTATCGAGGACCAGGGAGATACGACTTTAATTGAAATCCCTGTTTCTGAAAAGATTGCTGGTCGTCAAGTGCATGAGCTAAACTTGCCTGATGGAGTCTTGATTACCATGAATGTCCACAAGGGCAAGACTCAAACGGTCAATGGCAGCACGCGCCTCTATTTGGGGGATACGATTTACTTGGTGCTGAAAAAGACGGAGATTGGGAAAGTCAAAGAAGAGCTGCTTTAGCGGTCTAAATATATAGTTTTTGATTAAATTGTCAGACAATTTCTTGAAATATGAGAAAAAAACTGGTATAATTTACAGGAAATAATCTCATATCAGAGAGAAAACAAAGGAGTCACCATGAAAAAACTTGGCATCGTCCTATTTTCAACGGCAATTTTACTGACTGGCTGTGCAGCCAACAACTCTTCAAACAAGACTGGCTCAAGCAGTCAACCATCCAGCAGTCAAACGACTGTCAATCAGAAAGAATTGGACAAGGCTACAACGGATTACAAAACGTTTGTCCAAGGACAAATTGATCAGCTCCTGACAGATACAGAGAAATTTCGCGATACCCTTAAAGAAGGCAAGCTTGATGAGGCTAAAAAGCAATATCCGCTTATCCGGATGGCCTACGAGCGCTCGGAACCGATTGCTGAGAGCTTTGGTGAATCAGATGTAAAAATTGACTTCCGTTTAGTCGACTATGTGGACGAAAACAAGACCGAAGAAGGCTGGTCTGGTTTCCACCGCATCGAAAAAATCATGTGGGAGCAAGACACGACTAAGGGAACGGAAAGCTATGCTGATCAGCTGGTCAACGATATAAAGGAGCTAAAAGCTAAAATCGCAACAGTTGAAGTGACTCCTGATATGATGTTGACGGGCGCTGTTGACTTGCTCAATGAAGTAGCGACCAGCAAGATTACAGGCGAGGAAGAGGTGTTCTCCCATACAGATCTCTATGATTTTCGGGCCAATATTGAAGGGGCAGAAAAGATTTTCGAACTCTTCAAGCCATTGATTCAAGACAAGGACAAGAAACTTGTCAAGACCTTGGAACTTGAGTTTAAAAACGTCAACGTTCTTTTAGACAAGCACATGACCGACTCGGAAAACTACAAGCTCTATACAGAATTGACAAAAGAAGATACCAAGGAGCTGGCAGAAGCAGTTACCAAACTGGGTGAGCCTCTTTCACAAATGGGAGTCATTCTAGACGGGGAGTAAGCTTATGACAAACGACGAAAAATGGTTTAATAAAAAGATGGATCGTCGTGAATTTCTTAAAAAAGCAGGGATTGGAGGCGCTGGTCTTGCACTGGGTGTCTCTGGTGCATCTGCTTTTTTCGCTAATCAGGCGAAGGAAGATAAGAAATTCGCTGACGGTGAGGAAGAAATCAGCTTCTATGGGGAGCATCAGGCGGGTATCACAACTCCGATGCAGAAGAATATCTACTTTGTTGTGTTGGATTTGCATACGACAGATAGGGAAACCATTATCCAGCTCTTCAAGGACTGGACAGCCTATAGCGAGAAGCTGGTAGACGGAGAATTGGTCAAAAAAGATAATTCCAATGCTCTTTTGCCGCCAACGGATACTGGAGAAACTGTCGGTCTCAACCCTTATCGACTGACCTTGACCTTCGGTGTCTCAGCCTCTTTTCTGAAAAAAATGGGCTTGTCAGACAAACGACCGAAAGCTTTTCGGGATTTGCCGCCTTTTCCAAAGGAGCAGCTTAAAGAAAAATATACAGGTGGCGATATTGTCATTCAAGCCTGTGCAGATGATGAGCAGGTAGCCTTCCATGCGGTCCGAAATCTAATCCGCAAGGGCAGAAATGCCATCACCATGAAGTGGAGTCAGTCAGGCTTTGCTGCTATCGGAGACCGGATGTCAACACCTCGTAATCTCTTTGGATTTAAGGACGGCACAGCCAATGTAACCAAGGAAAAAGACTTCGATAAGGTCATTTGGTGCGATAGCAAGGACTGGATGCGGGGCGGCTCTTACATGGCTGTCCGCCGAATCCAGATGTTCCTTGAGACCTGGGACCGGACCAATCTGCAGGAGCAGGAAAACACTTTTGGTCGCTATAAAGAAAGCGGAGCGCCTTTTGGCAAGAAAGACGAGTTTGACGAGGTTGACTTGGACTTGCTGCCAGAGGATTCACATGTCCGTCTGGCCAAGGAGGTTGATAAGCCCATATACCGCCGGTCTTATTCTTACTCGGACGGGATTGATGAAACTACTGGTCAGTTTGACACAGGCTTGCTCTTTCTTTCCTTCCAGAAAGATCCAGACAGCTTTGTCAAAGTTCAGACCAATCTAGGCGCTCAAGATAAGATGAATGAGTACGTCACGCATGTCGGCAGTGGCTTGTTTGCTTGTTTTGGTGGAGTGAAAAAAGGAGAGTACCTTGGTCAAAAATTATTTGAATAAAAGTCTCTTGATATTAGGGCTCTTGCTGATCTTTTTGGCTAAGCCGGTTTTAGCAGACGAGAGCTACAGCAGTTTATTCGTCAAAATCACTGATGCCAGCACTGCGGTCAAGCAGAAGGACCAGGAAAAAGCCAAGCAGTTAGTCAGAGAAATCAAGACTGACTTTGAAAAGGCGGCTAATCACGACTCTGCAGCAGGACAAGATGTAAGTAAGGCGCTAGACTTATCGGGTCAGATAACTGAGGAGAAGCTGACACAGATTTCTTCTGCCCTCTTGAAATTTGAGAAAGAGCAGAATCCAGTCGACTTAGAGGCTGAGAAAAAGAAGCTTCTCAGTAAGCTAGAGCCAAAATTTGAAAATCTACAAAAAGCTATCAATGCTAAGGATTTAGAAGCGACAAGAGAAGCTTACAAAAAGATGAATAGCACCTGGACTACCAACGAAAGCGTGGTGCGAGACAACAGCACAGCCCATTACGGCAAGGTAGAAACAGCTATTTCATTCCTGCGCAGCGCCATTGAGACAGAGCCTACTAACTTTGACATGATTCAGTCTTCTTTTGATGATTTGAAAACCGCCATTGATAATTTTGTCAAAGGCGAGAAAGTCCAAGAAGCTGCTGGCAATCTGACGCTGAAAGATGGAATTAAGCTCCTAGAGGAGGCTTTGAGTCTCTTCCAAAGTGGAGATGATAAAAAGGCTGCTGCTAAGATGAAAGAGTTCATCACCATTTGGCCAACGATTGAAGGAGATGTCAGTGTCAATAATCCTTCGCTTTATACCAAGGTTGAGAGTCAGACACCTGTTATTATGGTTAAGGGGAGCGAAGAGAAGTATCAAAAGCAGCTAGAATCTTTGATTAGTGAGCTGTCACAGATTGACACAACAGCTTCTTATCATTTTTTTGATGCTATGCTGATTTTGCTACGTGAGGGTGTAGAAGCGCTCTTGATTGTCATGGCTTTGATAACGACTCTGAAAGCCTCCAAGATGAAAAAAGGACTCAAATGGGTTTATGCAGGAGCAGCGAGTGGGCTTCTAGCCAGTGCTGTGATTGCGGCTTTGTTGCAGTTTCTTTTCCCGTCAGTTGCTTCTGGATCCAATCGTGAGATTATCGAAGGTGCAGTGGGTATTTTCGCTGTCGCCATGGTGATATTGGTTGGTATCTGGCTGCATAGCAAGGCATCTATCGAGAAATGGAATGACTTTATGGAAAGCCAAATGAAGGCAGTAACAGCCACAGGCAGTTTTCTTTCCATGTTTGCTCTTAGCTTTCTGGCAGTTTTCCGCGAAGGGGCTGAGACCATCCTCTTTTATGCAGGAATTCTGCCGCGTATCACTATGACTGATTTCCTTTTGGGAATCGGCTTGGCTCTTCTGGTCTTGGTCTTGCTGGCCTTTATCATGAGCAAGGCTTCTGGTCTGCTCAAGCCACACAGTATTTTCTTCTGGCTGACCTGGTTAATCTATGCTCTGGCCTTTAAAATGCTGGGTGTCAGCATCCATGCTCTTCAGCTGACCAATATCCTACCGACTCACTTAATCAATGGCTTTGTGACAGTAGAATGGATGGGGCTTTATCCAAGCCTGGAAGTGGTCGTCAGTCAGGTGCTCTTTATCCTGCTGGTGGTCTATGTAAGCTTTAAAAATCTGAAAAGCGAGCAGCAGCATGGATAAAAAAGAACAGACTATTATTGAGCATTTGACAGAGTTCAGACGGCGTTTTCTAGCGGTACTGGCTTGCTTCTTCCTGGTTTTTCTGGTTAGCTTGCTCTTTTCAGCCGATATTTACCGATGGCTAACCAGTAATTTTGAGCAGAAGCTGCTGGTGCTGGGGCCGGATGATATTCTTTGGATTTATATCAGTCTGGCTAGTCTGGTCGCTTTTTCCCTGACCTTGCCATTTTTGGTTTATCAGGTGTGGGAGTTTGTACGACCGGCTTTGCGAGCCAATGAAGCACGAGCCGTTTCCGCTTATATCCCGGCTACCTTTCTCTGTTTTGTTTTGGGGCTGGCTTTCGGCTTTTACTTTGTGACTCCAGCTATTTTGCAGGTCTTGCTGTTGCTGGGTGAGGGCCTCTTTGAGACTCGACTGACAGCACAGAATTATCTTAGTTTCGTCTTTCATACCACTATTCCAATTGCTTGCCTCTTTGAGCTGCCAGTTCTTGTATCCTTTCTGACTTCTATCGGTTTGCTCAATCCGAAATTTTTGGTAAAATATAGACGATATGCTTACTTCATTTTGCTGGTTTTAGCAGTTGTCCTGACACCGGCTGACTTTATCAGCGACTTGTCTATGACAGTGCCTTTGATTTTGCTCTATGAAGTCAGCATCTTACTCAGTCGCATCATTTATCAAAGAAAATCAAGGAGAAGAAATTAATGGGACTTTTAAAAGACATCGGAGTACCTGGGGTAATCATTATTGTTCTGGGAGCTCTGCTTATTTTTGGACCAAAACGCCTGCCCGAACTAGGACAATCTATCGGTAAAATGTTTTCAGAATTCAAAAAAGCAGTCAATCATGCTGGAGAAGAAGAAAAGACCGAGAATAAAAATCAAAAAGAGTAAACGAAAAGCACGGATAGCCGTGTTTTTCTGCTAACATCAAGTATGCTTGTATTAAGGAGTAAAAGTGAAAAAATTAGAAGAACGGATTCTCAGAGATGGACAAGTGTTAGGTGAAAATATCTTGAAAGTTGACTCTTTTCTGACCCATCAGGTTGATTTTTCTCTGATGAAAGAGGTTGGCCAGATCTTTGCGGAGGCGGTAAAGGACGCAGGAGTTACCAAGGTAGTGACCATTGAGGCTTCTGGTATTGCTCCGGCTGTCTACGTGTCTGAAGCTCTGAATGTCCCAATGATATTCGCCAAGAAAGCCAAAAACATCACCATGACAGAGGGGATTTTGACTGCTGAAGTATATTCTTTCACCAAGCAAGTGACTTCGACTGTCTCAATTGCAGGGAAATTTCTCACCTCTGACGATAAAGTGCTGATTATTGATGATTTTTTAGCTAACGGTCAGGCAGCCAAGGGCTTGATTACCATTATTGAGCAAGCAGGAGCGCAAGTGGAAGCTGTCGGAATTGTCATCGAAAAATCTTTCCAGAATGGACGTCAAGTCTTGGAAACAGCTGGCTATCGAGTGCTTTCTTTAGCGCGAATAGCAGGATTTGAGAAGGGGCAGGTTGTCTTTACTGAGGCAGATATATGATTTCCTTTTCTTTTTGACTATCTGTCTGGCTTATAGTATAGTATAGTAAAGATAGTTGATATTTTAAATATCTAAGCTCATTGATTTTACTTGGGTAGAAAAAATTTTTGAGGGATTTCTATGCACCAAACTCATAATTTACAGCAGCGAATGCGGCTCTTTATTTCTATTTTTTTGCCAATTTTGATCTACCAACTGGCCAATTTTTCAGCTTCATTTGTCGATACGACCATGACTGGCCAGTATGACACCTTGCATCTGGCTGGTGTTTCCATGGCAACTAGTCTTTGGATTCCATTTTTCGACCTGCTGATAGGAATCGTGTCTGCCTTGGTTCCTATAATTGGGCATCATTTAGGACAGGGGAAAAAAGAAAAGATTGCTTCTGATTTTTATCAATTTATTTATCTTTCTTTAGGGCTATCGCTAATTTTATTTGCCTTGGTATTTGTGGGTGCTCCTCTAGTTTTGGCCCACCTTGGCCTAGAGCCCTTGGTAGAAGAAGTGGCTAAGAACTATCTTTGGTATCTGGCGCTCGGTATTATCCCTCTTTTGCTTTTTAGCACCATTCGTTCTCTGTTTGATGTTCTAGGCTTGACCAAGCTTTCCATGTATCTCATGCTCTTACTCTTGCCCTTGAACGGCTCTTTTAATTATGCCCTAATCTACGGAGCATTTGGTTTTCCAGAAATGGGCGGAGCTGGAGCTGGACTTGGGACTTCTTTGGCTTATTGGGTTTTGCTCCTCATATCCTTGTTAGTAGCAGTCAAACATCCAAAAGTCCGAGTCTATGAGCTGTGGAAGATTCGACCGTTAGAGAAAAAGGCATTAATAGAAGGCATTCGACTTGGACTGCCTATCGGAGGAACGTTTTTTGCTGAAGTTGTGATTTTCTCGGTTGTTGGCTTGGTCATGGCTAAGTTTTCGTCACTAATTATTGCCAGCCATCAGGCGGCCATGAATTTTTCAAACTTAATGTATGCCTTTCCTATGAGCATTTCAACCTCAATGTCCATCATTGTTTCTTATGAAATTGGAGCCAATCGTCCTGACGATGTTAAGAAATTCTGTAAACTTGGGCGGCTGACGGCTTTGGGAATTGCTGGATTTACCTTTCTCTTTCTCTATATCTTACGAGACCGAGTGGCTGCACTCTATGGTTCGGATACCGAGTTTATACGTATGACATCTGTTTTTCTGACCTACAGCCTCTTTTTCCAGTTGGCAGATACTTTTGCGGCTCCTTTGCAGGGCATTCTTCGGGGCTATAAGGATACTCAGGTGCCGTTTTACTTGGGTCTGATTGCTTATTGGGGAGTTTCGCTTCCCCTGGGACTCTTCTTAGATTACTATACTAGTTTAGGCCCTTATGGATATTGGATCGGCCTCATTGCCAGCTTGGTGATGAGCGGCATTCTTTTTCAGTGGCGGCTTAATCGTTTGGCTAAAAATATCATAACTTAAAGATCGCTGGCTTGTCCTTTTAAGATAAGTCAGTGTTATTTTTTTCACAAAGTTTTATTAAAAGTAGATTAAAACGGTAAAACGCTTACATATTTTCTAGTATATTGATTGTGAAAATGATATAATAGTCGTAAGATTATCAAGTCAAGTTTTTGTTAAAATAGGTTATTTCTTAAAATATTGTTTGCAGTTGTCTTTGGTTTTCAGAAGAAAAGCGAGGGAACTATATGACTGAACACTATACCCATCTTTTGCAAGAAGTACTAAATGCTGCAAAGGAATTAGCTATTCAAAAACACAATTATCAAGTGGACATTCCGCATGTTTGGACAGTGCTGACCCAGCCTCAAGCTTTTGCCTTGGAATTCTATACCGGTTTGGACCTTGATATTAATGAATTTATTTGTGTCATCAATCAGGAACTAGCCAAGATTCCTGTATTTTCACATACGGACACAAATCGCTTTGGACGTCAGTATAGCCAGCGTCTCAAGAATCTTTTGGATGATGCAGAGGCTGAGAGGACGGAACTGAGAGATGAGGTGGTAACAGTAGAACACCTGATTCTCAGTCTATTTCATCAGCAAAGGAATCCGATAACTGTTTTTTTAAAGCAGACTGGGATTGATAAGGAACTGGTTGCGAAAAAGTTGAATAAGGTTCGTCAAGGCAAACGAGCAGTCTCTTCCAGTCAGGAGAGTCGCTATCAAGCCCTGAGCAAATATGCAACTAACTTTAATCAGTGGTTGGCAGACCAGTCCGGTAAGAAGGTGATAGGCTGCCAAGAGGAAATCAATGATATTATCCGTGTGCTGTGTAGGAAAGAGAAAAGCAATGCCATTCTCCTAGGCTTTCCAGGTGTTGGAAAATCCAAAGTAATGGAGGGATTTGTTAGCAGACTGATTGCTGATGATGTTCCAGAACATTTATTGGGCAAGGAAGTTTTTAAGTTAAATCTAGGCGGACTGATTGCCGGGACTAAATATAGAGGAGAGTTTGAAGAGCGCTTCAAGGCTGTTTTGGATGAGGTGCTGGCTGCTAAGAGGAAGATTATTCTTTATATTGAGGATATTCATCAAATCGTGACAGCAGGTCGGACAGAGGGCTCTCTTGATGCAGGCAATCTTTTAAAGCCGCTATTGGCTCAGGGACAGATTAATATCATCGGAACCACAACTTTTGCAGCCTATCGAGAAAGCTTCGAACTAGATCAAGCTTTGGAGGGGCGTTTCCAGCGGATTCGCATTGAGGAGCCTGATCAAGATAAGGCATTGACAATTCTGCAAGGACTGCGGCAGAATTACCAGGACTTTCACGGAGTTTTCCTGACGGATGAAGCTCTGCAAGCAGCGATTAGTCTTTCAATTCGTTATCTGTCAGATCGTTATTTGCCTGATAAGGCACTGGACTTGATTGATGAGGCTTGTGCTGTCAAGAAAATCCAGCTAGCTCAAGCGGAAACTGAACGACCATACGTCAGTCGCGAAGATATAGCCAGTATCGTAGAACGTATAACGGGAATCAAAGTGCAGGGAATCATGGACAATGAGCGCGAACACCTGTTAAATCTAGACAAGCTCCTGCGCCAGAGAATTGTAGGACAAGACCAAGCTGTTCAAAAGGTTTCGGAGGCGATTTTGCGCTCTAGGGCTGGAATTCAAAATCCAAAGCGTCCTATTGGTTCATTCCTCTTTCTGGGGCCTACTGGAGTCGGGAAGACTGCTCTGGCAAAAGCCCTTGCTGAGCGGCTGTTTGGCAATGAGTTGGAAATGGTTCGACTGGATATGTCTGAATACATGGAAAAACATGCCGTGGCTCGTTTAGTTGGTCCGCCACCAGGCTACGTAGGATTTGAAGAGGGAGGACAACTGACAGAAGCTGTTCGTAGGAGGCTTTATTCGATTGTCTTGCTGGATGAGATTGAGAAAGCCCATCCGGATGTATTTAACACCCTGCTGCAAGTCTTGGACGAAGGACGCTTGACAGACTCTAAAGGCCGTACTATTGACTTTAAAAATACTATTTTGATTATGACAAGCAATATTGGCTCCCAGCAGATTTTGGAAAGTCTCAAAAGTGAACAGGGACTGACTGCTGAAACGCAGGAAGAAGTTCTGTCCTTGCTGCAACATAGCTTTAGACCAGAGTTTTTAAATCGGATTGACGAGACGGTTATTTTCAACCCTCTGAGGGCGGAAGATATGATCAATATCGTAAAAATTATGGTCCAGCAACTTCAGGAAAGGTTGAAACATCAGAAGATTCAGCTTCATCTGAGCGAAGAAGTTTATGCTTTTTTAGCCCAGAAAGGTTACCAACCAGAGTTTGGTGCCCGTTCTATTCAAAGAAGCATTATGCGCTATCTCGAAACGCCTTTGGCTCGTTATTTGGTTGAAAATAAGGAAACAACTGAAATGACAGTTCAAGTCAATTTGAAGGATAGGCAACTGGAGTTTAATTATTTGGTATAAGCTTCTTCCAAAAAGTAAGCGCTTACTATGTGTAGACGAAGAAAATGAAGAAAGGAGGTTCATAGCTTCTGAGCAGACTCTATCCTGAGATTTTAAAATGAGTCTTAGGTATACGAAAAATAATAAGATACTTTTTGTATCTATAGCCGACAGCAATCATTTTGATTGTTGGAGCACCCTTTGCATTTTATGAAAGGAGGAGTGTTTTGTCTGTTTATGATGTTTTGATTATCGGTGCTGGACCGGGCGGTTATGTGGCTGCTGAAGAAGCAGCTCGTTTAGGTAAGAAAGTCGCCGTAGTAGAAAAGAAGTCTATCGGCGGAACCTGCCTGAATGTAGGATGTATACCGTCTAAGGCCTATCTCCAGCACGGTCATTGGTTGCTGACAATGGAGGAAGCTAGGCGTTATGGCGTTGAGAGCAAGCTTGAAAGGATTGATTTTGAGAAATTGGTAGACCGAAAGAATCAGGTTATTGCCAGTTTGCAATCTGGAATTCATGCTAGCTTTAAGTCTTTAGGTATTGAATATATCCAAGGGCAGGCCAAGTTTGTCAAAGACCGAACTTTCTCCGTCAATGGTAAAGAAATCAGTGGCAAAGATGTGATTTTGGCTACTGGCAGTTATCCTTTTGTGCCTCCTATCAAGGGATTGGAACAGGTTGACTATCTAACGACGGATACGTTTTTTGACTTGAGGGAGCTTCCTGAGAAGTTAGTCATTATCGGAGGTGGCGTTATCGCAATTGAGCTAGCTTTCGCTATGGCTCCTCTGGGTGTCGCTATCACTGTTATTGAGGTTGCGCCGGAAATTCTTTTGACCGAAGAAGCTGAAGCGCGACATGTGATTCAAAAGAAACTAAAGAAAATGGGGGTGATGATTTATCAGGGAGCGCAGATAAAGGAAGTCACTGCTAGTTCTGTCTTACTTGAGAACGAGCAGGTTGCTTTCGACCATCTTTTAGTCGCTACTGGCCGCAAACCAAATCTAGAGCTAGCAAAGGATATGGGATTAGCCTTAACAGATCGGAATTTTGTCAAGGTAGATCAATACTACGAAACATCCAAAGAGCATGTTTATGCTATCGGTGATCTCTTGGAATCTTATATGCTGGCTCACGTAGCTAGTGCAGAAGGGATAAAGGCTGTAAGAGCTATCTGCCGGAGAGCTGAAGAAGCAGTTGATCCGCTGGGTGTTCCCCGTTCACTCTACACCAATCCTGAAGTAGCTTCTTTTGGTCTCAGCAAGGAAGAGGCTGAGCAGGCCGGCTATGATGTTCTGGTCGAGAAGCTGCCTTTCTCTTATAATGGGCGGGCTATCGCTATAGGTGAGACAGAGGGCTATGTCAAGTTAATTTCAGAAAAGAAATACCATCTTCTCCTAGGGGCTGTCATCGTCGGTCCGAACGGTACAGATCTTCTGCAGAATTTGATTTTGCTGAGGCAGGCTGAAGCAACGCTGGATCAAGTTCTTGAAACAGTTTTTGCTCATCCTACCACATCAGAACTAATACAAGAGGTCGCTAAAAGACTCGTTCAGGACGATTAATGAGGAGGTAAAAATATGTCAAATTATAAAGATTTACCACAACAATTAAGCAAAACAAGAAACCAAAGTGCTGTATCAGAGCTAGTAGATTTAAAAGTCTATGATGCTACTGAAGTTGAGGTAGAGCAGGTTTCCAAAGAAAAAGCCAAGACCTTGTATAAAACCATGTGGGATATCCGTAATTTTGAGGAAAATACTCGGCGTTTCTTTGCTGCAGGACAGATTCCTGGCTTTGTTCACCTTTATGCAGGAGAGGAAGCGATTGCTACTGGCGTCTGTGCCAATCTGACAGACCAGGACTATATTACCAGTACTCACCGGGGACACGGTCACTGTGTTGCTAAGGGCGGTGACTTAAAGGGAATGATGGCAGAAATTTTTGGCAAGGAGACTGGACTCGGAAAAGGAAAAGGCGGATCTATGCACATTGCTGATTTGGACAAGGGAATCCTCGGTGCCAATGGTATGGTTGGTGGAGGCTTTGGTCTAGCTACAGGTGCAGCTATGCGCAACAAGTACTTGAAAACTGACAGTGTAGCGGTCTGCTTCTTCGGTGATGGTGCAGCCAATGAAGGGAATTTCCACGAATGTCTCAATATGGCATCAATTTGGAAACTGCCAGTTATCTTTGTCAATGAAAACAACTTCTTTGCAGAATCGACACCGCAATGGTATTCTTCAGCATCTGGCACCATTGCTGAAAGAGCAGCTGCTTATAATATGCTTGGCATCCGGGTTAATGGTAAGGATTTATTCGCTGTCTACCAAGTAGCCAAGGAAGCTGTAGAGCGGGCTCGTAGAGGTGAAGGACCTACCTTAATTGAAGCTGTAACATATCGCGATCATGGTCACTTTGAAGGGGATGAGCAGAAGTATAAGGCTTTGGAAGGTGAAGAAAAAGACTGGGCTGATGTGGATGCTCTAGATGTCTTCCGTGATTACGCTATCGAGCATGGCCTCTTGACTGAAGAGGAACTTGATGCCATATTAGAGGAGTCTAGAAAGGATGTGGAAGAAGCTATCAAATTTGCTCAAGACAGTCCGATTCCTCGTTCCGAGTCTCTGCTGGAAGATGTATTTGCTGATTGATAGAAGGAGGTTGATCAAATGGCTAGACAACTGTTATTTATGAAAGCAATCAATGAAGCGCTGGATCAGGCAATGGCAAAAGATGACACCGTAATCCTTCTGGGAGAAGATATTGCTGGCGGTGTAACAATCAAGCACTTGGAAGAAGAAAACGAAGATGCTTGGGGCGGTGTAATGGGTGTAACCAAGGGACTCATGCCAAAATACGGCCGAGAGCGGGTGATTGATACTCCGATTTCTGAGCACGGATACGTGTCAGCTTCTGTTGGAATGGCTCTGACTGGCTTGCGGCCAGTACCGGAGCTGATGTTCAATGACTTTATCGGTTTCTGCTTTGACGCCATTCTGGGGCAAGGCTCAAAAATGCGCTATATGTTTGGCGGTAAGGCCAAGGTTCCGATGACAATGCGGACCATGCATGGGGCAGGAGCTTCAGCTGCAGCTCAGCACTCGGGTTCATATTACGGTCTCTTTGGATCTATACCTGGCATAAAGGTAGTTGTTCCAGCAACTCCGTATGATGCTAAAGGGTTACTGCTGGCTTCCATTGAAGACGACAATATCGTGATTTATTCAGAAGATAAAACTCTCTATGGTATCAAGGGAGAGGTACCAGAAGAATATTATACAGTTCCAATTGGAAAGGCTGCTGTCCGCCGTGAAGGAACAGACCTCACTATCGTTACTATCGGTAAAATGCTTTATGTTGCTTATGAGGTAGCGGATCGCTTGGAAAAAGATGGTATTTCGGTTGAAGTGATTGACTTGAGAACGGTAGCCCCTTGGGATGAGGAGACTGTCTTTGAATCAGTCAAGAAAACTGGACGGCTGATTATCGTTGATGAATCCAACCCTCATAATAACACAGCGACGGATATTGCAGCAGCAGTGACAGACAAATGCTTTGACTATCTGGACGGCCCAGTGAAATGCGTCTGCGCGCCAAATGTGCCGGTACCATTTGCGGTGAATCTGGAACAGCTCTATATCCCTAATGCTGATAAGGTTCTGACTGTTGCTGCAGAATTGATTGACGATCTGAAGAGATAGAAGGGAGGTAAGTATGGCTACAGAAATTGTAATGCCTAAGCTAGGCTTAACAATGACCGAAGGTCTGATAAATAACTGGCTGGTCAAGGAAGGCGACACCGTAGCTGCTGGTCAGCCTGTCTTGGAAATCAGTTCTGAAAAATTGACCAGCGATGTAGAGGCGCCAAGCGCAGGAGTGATTTTAAAAATTATCAGTCAGGCGGGCGATACTGTCCCGTGCAAGAAAGTAATTGCATGGATTGGTGAAGCAGGAGAATCTATTCCAGGTATGGAGACGGAAGAAGTTTCTGCGAACCAGTCAGAAAGTGAGCAAGAGGCAGCTGATGCAGGGGTTGGACTAGCAGAAAAAACTGCGACAGCAAGTTCCAACTCTGTCGGAAACAGTGAACATGGACGTATTTTCATCACTCCTCTTGCCCGCAAGATTGCTAAGGAAAAAGGATATGATATTTCCTTGATTTCAGGAACGGGAGGCAATGGCCGTATTACCCGACGAGATGTGGAAAATTATAAACCAGAGGCGCTTCCAAACCAAACACCTGAAAGTAGCTCAGCAGTCCTTCAGCATGCTGGTCAAGTTGACTATGGTGCAGGATTGACAGGTATGCGCAAGACTATTGCAGAGCGGATGATGAATAGTCTCCAGACATCTGCTCAGGTGACCTTGCATCGTAAGGTGGATATCAGTCGGCTGATAGCCTTTAGGCAGGATATGAAGGATAAGGTCACTTCACCACTAGAAAATGGCGAAATCAGCATCACAACCCTGCTTACAAAGGCTGTTGCCAAGGCGTTGAAAGATCACCCTCAGCTCAATGCTTGGTATTTCAATGGTCAGTATCAGGAAGTAGAAGATATTCATATCGGTATTGCGACTGCGCTTAGTGATGGTCTGGTGGTGCCAGTCATTCGTCACGTGGATAAGCTAACGCTGGCTGACTTGGGCTTAGCTATCAAAACAGAGGCCACCCAAGCTCGTAAAGGCACTTTAGACCCAGCTCTTTACTCAGGTTCAACCTTCAGTATTACCAATCTCGGGGCAGCAGGGATTGAGTATTTCACTCCTATTCTAAATACACCAGAAGTGGCGATTTTAGGAGTTGGTGCCCTGCAAACGGCGCTGGCTCTTGACAGCCAAGGACAGGTCTATGAGCAGAAATTCCTGCCGCTCAGCTTGACTTTCGACCATCAAGTCGTAGATGGTCAGCCCGCAGCGGAGTTTCTATCTAGTCTAGTGGACAAGTTGGAATCTCCTTACGACTTAGTTTTCTGATAAATGAATGAATAATGAATTTCATTCCTACATGATAAAGAAAAAAGCCAGCTGTTTATATCACTCATTAACAGTTGGCTTTTATGTATTCTATCATTCTCTTGCTTCAATTTATAATGTTTAGATAAGGAAATGACAGGATGATAGGGAGTAAGTTCTAAGGCTCTAAGTAGGTGAATCAAGCTGCAGTATAAGATAAATTGAATGACGATAATGGGAGAAAAATATCAGTGAGGTAGAATATGAAGGTTGCCAAAACACTAGTCTTAGAATATCTAGAGCAAGAATTACTAAAGAATAATAAGCAAGGCCTTGAAACGAAAGTAATTGCTGCTGCTTTAGGAATGCAACGCTCAAATGTGAGCACTATTTTGAATCAATTGGTAAAAGAAGGGATACTCGTTAAAGGAAATACACGGCCAGTTCAATACCAATTAAAAGAGGTATTTGTGGAAAATCCTTTGGATTTTCCAAGCATTATAGGTGAAAACGGCAGTTTGCGAACAGCCATCCAGTTAGCACAGGCAGCTATTTTATACCCAAATTATGCTCTTCCTGTACTCATTTTATCCGAAATTGGTGCTGGTAGAACTCACTTCGTTAATAAAATGATAGCGTTTGCCATTCAAAATCAAGCGATTAGTAAACCTCAGTTGTTTGAAAAAATTAACTGCTTAGACTATATTGATGTTCTGGATGATTTGCTGAAGTTGTTATTTGGCTCAGAGGGGACGAAGTCTGTATTTGAGAAAGTGGCAGAAGGAATTTTATTTATAGATAACATACAAGTTCTATCTTCGGCGGATCAAAATAGATTGATTTCCTGGCTGAATCACAGAGAAGGAGAACAAAAGAGACGTCAGAAGAAAGGTTTGGTAATTATCGGAAGTAGCGCTAAGCTATCTGAACATTTATCCAATAAACTTCCTGTTGTAATCCAGCTGCCTTCTTATCCGAATCGACCGATTAGTGAAAAGCTAGAGTTACTAAATTACTTTTTAGCTATCGAATCAAAGAATTCTGCGAATGATATTCAAGTACCGCGTGATGTCATTCATTCCTTCATCCTATCAGCGAATATTAGCAATATAAAAGAATTAGAATATGCAGTTCGAACTGCTTGTGCCAATGCTTTTGTAAGAAGTCTGAGGTCGGAGCTAAAAGATTTAACACTTAGTAATGACGATTTGCCCATTCCTTATCAAGGAATTCGGCATTTAGGTGGTCATAATGTAGTTAAAATCGATGAATTGATTGGCAAACGTAAGGTGCTGATTTATGATAAGGAGTTGGGATTGCTGGATTTTCCAGAGCAAGAGTCGGATGATTTATATAACAAAATTAAATCAGAATATTCTCAGTTATCAGAAAGAGGCATTGAGCAGGATGATGTTTTTGAGGCAGTGAGAAATTATATTCAAAGCTATATTGAATACAAACCTTTTGTTAAGAAAGAAGATGAGTTGGAAAATCTTAATCATCTTGAGACGATTGTTTCTGCTGAAGTAATCCAGTTGGTACAAGCCTTTGTTCTATCTGTTCAAAAAGAACTCAATATAGAGCTTAATTCGACGGCATATTACGGCATCAGCCTTCATGTCAATGCGATGCTTAAGCAGAAAGGGTCGTTAAATCGGCAGTTGGATAATGATGCTATTGTGAAAGTGATTCGGGATTATCCAATAGAGTATGCACAATGTTCTAAATTTGCTAGGCAGCTAGAAACAAGATTTCAACTAGCTGTTCCAATAGATGAAATCGTCATCCTAACAATGTTTATTATTGAATCCGAAAAGAAACAAGATAGTCTACGACCTATCTTGCTCTACGTTCTGCATGGTAAAGGGGTTGCCAAGTCCTTGGCTGAGTCAACCAAGATGCTGACTAAAAATAGCCAAGTGTATGGCTTTGATATTCTATTAGAAGAGTCTCTAGAGGAAAGCTATTGTAAATTAAAAGAGCAAATTGAGGAGCTAGACCAAGGTTTAGGGGTCATCGTCCTCTATGATATGGGCTCGATTAAGGAAATGCTGGATAAAATTCGAGAAGAAACTCTGATTAAAATCAGAGAATTTGAAATTCCCATTACTATGATTGGCATGGGGATTGCACGGCGCTGTTTGATAGAAAATGATATTGAAAGTGTCTTTCACGCTTTTCATATGGAAATGAATCAGCTTTATAAAAATCGGGACCAAGAAAAAATCATCATTACACTCTGTTATACCAGCGAAGGCGGTTCTCTTCAGCTCAAGCACTATCTTGATCAGTATTCAAAGTTGGGTTATCGTGTCATTGCTTTGTCAGTTGCTAATAAGGAGATGTTGATTGAGGAAGTGATGGCCTTAAGAAAGACCTATCAAGTTCATGCTTTTGTTGGAACTTTCGACCCTCAAATTATGGGTATCCCTTTCATTTCCATTAAAGATGTTTTTGAGCAGCCCAAGGAGCACTTAGATAAATTATTGATGTTTGTACCGACCTCTGTCAATAGCTACGATTATGAGAAAGTTTACCAATTTTTAGAAGAGCAATTTGTCTATACTTCCTTAGCTAAGATTAAAAAGATTCTTCCTGCTATTTTAGATGATTTTGATTTTTATTATCAGCTGACAGAGGACCAAACAATAGGTTTGTTTGTTCATATTGCGTGTCTAGTGGAGCGGACCCTTTCAGGAGAATGCCTGAAGAAGAGTAGTAAAGAAATTGCTGGTGTTATCGAAAAATTCCCTGATGACTATAAGTACGTTAGGAAAATCATTCGAACGGTGGAGCGAAGCTTTAAGATTATTGTAGATGACGCAGAGGTCAGTGTTTTAATTCAGATGCTGCGCAAATTATAAAATTGTAAGTTGGAGTCGCAAACTAATAAAAAGCACCTAACTCTCATTACCTTTTTAGTCGGGATTTACATTTCCGATTTCTGTGGTAATGTTGTGAATTAGATGCTTTTTTACATGTGCTCTTGCACAAGATTATGCAGCCATTTCCCTGAGAAGACACGAGGGATGCCCCAGATTGGTTTGAGAATATCTTCGCCATTTATCACAAGAAAGATTAGCCAAATGGGAGCCTGCAGGCTAACTAGGACATAGCCAAGTGGAATGCTGAAGAGCCAAACAGGTAAAATATCTAGCAGGCAGGCATAGTTGGTATCGCCTCCGCTACGTAAAATCCCAACGATTAAAACAACACTAAAAGCTTTTGGGATAAACAACAGGGCATTTAATTGAATCATCAAGATGGTTAGCTGCTCTGTCTGATTACTTAAATTGTAGAGTTTCAGGGCTAAGGGCATGGCCCAGATGAGTAGGATGCTGACGATTAGCCCGATGAGAGGTAGTAGAAGTAAGAAGCGCTTGGCATCTTGTAAGGCTTTTTCTGCTTGATTCTCTCCTATGGTATTGCCTAGCATAACAGCTACGGCATTGCCTGCACCTCGTACAAAGACAAAACCAATTTGGGCAATGGCGCTAGCAATCTGGGTAGAGGCCACCACTTCAGTACCTAATAGTCCGATAATGGCCAAGCCAATCGATGTTCCGAGCGACCAAGCGCCTTCATTGAAGACGACTGGCAAGGTTTTTTTCAAAAATTGATAAACAAAGTCTTTGTGGAAAGCAAAGAGTTCAGCTATGCTAGCGGCTCCAGCCATCCTTGTTCGATAGACACCAAATACTAACAAGCAAAGCTCCAGCAATCGAGCTATAAAGGTAGCAATAGCAGCACCAACCAGTCCAAGTTTAGGAAATCCAATCAGTCCAAAAATAAGAACGGCATTGCCAATAATATTGGTCGCCATGGATAGGAGGCTTGCAAGAGTTGGTAAGAAAACTTCGTTACTACAGCGACACATGGTGGCTAATGAGGTTGTGATGGCTGTCATCAGGTAGGTCCAGGAGACGATAGATAGGTACTGGGCGCCCAACTGAATAGCTTCGGTATCATGGATATAAAAGCCAATCAGTTGCTTGGGAAAAAGTAAAGCGACTAAAGTAAAGGAAGCGGAGATGAGCCCGCTCAGCATATAGACTAATCCCAAGGTTTTTCTCATATCAGCAATTCGCTGGGCTCCCCAGTATTGGGCCATGAAGACAGAAGCTCCGCTACCGATACCAAACTGTACAATAGTCAAGAGAAAGAAAATCTGGTTGGCAGCACCAGCAGCTGCGATTTGTTTTTCCCCTAGCTGTCCAATCATGACAACATCAGCTAGATTGACAGCGCTGGCTAGTAGAAATTGAAGAGAAAACGGTAGACTGAGACGTAAGAATTGTTTCAGAAATGTTTTCTTTTCACTCACTCTCCCACCTCCTTTCGTTTCAAATAGGATAAGCAATCAGTATATCCAGTAAGCCGATGTCTAGAAAGTATCTGTTCTTTTTGAATTGGATGATTCTGATTCCTCATAAACTTCGCTATTTCTATCTGATAGCTTGAAATAAGCCTCAAGTTTAGTGATAATAGGCAATTTGATCAACAAAAATTTGACAATCTTTGTCAGCTTCTGTTTGAACTTCTACATTCTTCAATTCCTTTTCAGGATAAGGGTTTTGAATAGGAAATGCGAAGAAAGTTTGCTGCTCTTTTTGATAAGGTTTGGTGCTAAGAGAGACTTCAAATAGTTGCTCATCTACCTTATAGATAGGTTCACCAGGTAAAGGGTTGGTATTGGTAGACCGATCCCAGTCAACACTTGTTTTGCCAATGTTTTCTCCAAAGATAATGGGAACAGTGAACTCGGTTTGATCAGTATAGGTTAGTAGGATATTTCCGATTTGATAAGTTTCCATTTCAGGGAAGACACCGTCCACAAACCATTGGTATTCCACAAAATAGTCAGTAGCATAGCCGATTTCAATCCAGCTGGGATGCGCCAGTGCTTCAAGACTGCGCGTGTGGTTTTGCAGGTCGGGATAGTGGTAATGGAAGAGATAAGATAAGGTTTTATCACGGATAGTCGCATAGTCTTCATCACGATAGTCATGATTCCAAAACATCTCGTAAGCATAGGCCAAGCCGAAGAAAATGACATTTCTCTGCAGGATTACCTCATTTAAAGTGCTCCAGTTGGAGATGATAGCTCCCTTGCTCCCCTTCTTCAAATGCTCAGCCCAATGCGGAAAGAGATAGCCTTCAAAATTACCATAACGGATGCTAAAGCCTTCTTCTAAAACTTCATCTTCCAGTTTTTCATCCAAACTCCAGAGCCAATGGAGAATTTCGACATCTTTGGGAATCTGGTGAATGGCCTGCCAGGTTGCCGGCATAATGCCAACTTTTGTGCCTGTATCTTTTTTGAACTGGGGAGTGTACATGATGATTTCTGCTCCACCAAAAGGCCCTGCATCAGGAACGATAGCGTTTTTCAGTAACTTGTCTCCCCAAATCATGGTTCGGACATTTTTCTGCTTGAGGTGGTCATAAATCTTGATAATGTCCTCTGCAAAGATATCAGCTCCAGCCTTCCCTTTGCAACGCTCACACATGGCAATTGAATAGTATTCATCATGCCCGATATTGATGACTTCAGGTTCAAAGACCTCAATGATTTCATCCAGAACATCAAAGAGGAGTTCATAAGAGGCAGGATTTGATGGGCAGTAAGTGTCTGGATAAGGATCTTCAGGGATTTCTGCAATTTCTGGGTGGCCAAGCATCAAATAATCGCAGTGACCGAGGGATGGCACTTCAGGAATCACCTCAAAAAATCGTTCCTTGCAGTAGAGGACCAGATCTTTCACATCATTTTGACTTAGAAACTCCCCGTCACCATTCTCCATGTGAATGGCATTCTTGTACCAAGGGAAGGTATAGTCTTGGATTTCTTTGGTCTTGCCAGAGTATTCAGCCATATCAGCACAATATTTAATCCACTCCTGATTAATTTCAGGGTGTTTTTTATATTCCATAGCACCACCGATTTCAATCATGAGGGTATTGTACTTGAAGAAAGCAAGCATATCCACAAATTGCTTGAAGAAATCCATATTCTTACGAGATGGTAAAAAGACCTTGAGGCCACGCTCGGAACAGACAGGTTCATCGTAGGCCAAGCCATAAGGCAAGTAGCCATCCTGTAACATTTGGATAATTGAAATAGCCCCAAAAAATAAGCCACGCTGGGATAAGGCATAAACGAAAATACCGTTTTGAGCAACCTTTACGATGTGCGCTTCAGGGTTGGATGGATAGGGAAGTGAAAAGGACTGCATAACCTCTTGTCCGACTTCTCGGGAAATCCCTTCTATGAAATGAATGGCAGGGAAAGCCAGCTGGCCATCATTTCTTACTTTTGGATGAGCCAGTAAGGTGTCGGTCAAAATAGGCAGAGGGCTGAATATTTGAGTTTCTTTAGTGAAATAGCGACCGTTGTTTTCTTGTTTCCAATATTGAGGTGTGATGCCTTGTTTCATAATCTACTCCTTGAACTATCTGGATATCTGCGAGTCATAAAAAATCTGGGCGCAGAAAAGAAGGTATGGATTGGATTTGCTTTTTACTGAGTTCTCACTTTTCTAGCCTTCTCAATTTCCCCTTGAATCTTATAAAGATTTTCCGAAAGGCGACCAAAGTAGAGAAGCTCTCCCATCCACTTGATGAGCTTGCTTTTTGAATTTTTTGTCAATTTATTTTGTTCTTGCTCTAGCGTAACCTCAAGCCCTTTTGAGCAAGGCTTGGTCTTGTAGAAAGTAATCGTTTTTTCACTATGTGACGTGATTTGAATGACGTAGGTTTCATGGCGACGATAGTCCAGAATCTCATAATCAGTCTTGGTATAGACATTGTCTGACAATTTTGAGTAACGAAGTCCTTTCTTTAACCTATCTATCTTTTTTGTTTGATTGTCAGTTTGATTGATTTGATTCAGAAACTCGCTTTCCAAGAAGTCATAAAATTCATCTGAAGTGACTTGGAGTTCTCTAATAATCTTCATAAATTAAGTATATAATAAGCCCTTGTGGAAAGTAACCCCCTGAGGAAAAAGAGACGGATTTTAATGAATTTTTATACTCTTTAGCTTTGTGTTATACATTATCATAAAAAACGATTAATTTTTATACACTAATTTTACGATAGGTTCTAAAATATATTAAAGGAACTATTTAAAAATAGCAGAGTACTAGAGGTAGAGCACGTAAGAAACTGCTGCTTTAAATTTTTTATAATAAATTGAGTATGAATGACATTTGAAAATGGATACACTAAGCTAGAAAGCTGTATATTAAGAAAATATAAACGCTTTTGACAGTAGAATAGAGCTATAGTAAACTTTGGGTAAGAAGTCAAATTGAAAGGAGGAGTTTGTATGGAAGAATGGAATAGTTCAGCGGAGATTATTGCCATGTCCTTAATTGCCAATTCTGGTGCAGCCCGATCCTTAGCTTTTGAAGCACTTAAAAAAGCAAAATTAGCTGAATTTGATGCAGCTAAGGAATTAATGGATGAGGCAAATAGTGTTATTTTAAAAGCCCATCATTCCCAAACGGATTTATTGCAGGAAGAAGCACAAGGAAACGGTCATCAGTTGAGTATATTGCTTGTTCATGCACAAGATCATTTTATGACGAGTCTCTTGGCCATTGACCTTATCACCGAGATGATTGAGCTGTATTCCAATAGAGAAGGAGAAAGACAATGAAAATCTTATTAATATGTGCAGCGGGTATGTCCACGAGTATCCTGATGAAAAAAATGGAGCAATATGCAAATGACCAAGGTATTGACCTCGATATCAAAGCGGTCGGATTGATGGACTATCAGGATTATGCTCAGGACTATGACGTAATTTTATTAGGTCCTCAGGTTTCTTATAAACTTGATTCTGTCAAAGAGACAGTTTCAAAACCTGTTGCCACCATCCCAGATATGGATTATGCAATGGGAGATTGTAAGAATATCTTTCAATTAATTAAAGCAATATCTTAAGGAGGTTTTTCTGATGGAAAAATTCTTTAACAGTAAATTCATGACCAAACTTCAGGAAATTGGTTATAAACTGGCCAACAATGTGTTTATACAGTCTTTACAAGCTGGATTGGGCTCTCTCTTGGGATTGATTACCGTAGGTTCCTTATTTCAAGTCTTAGCTGCAATTGGAAATGAAACAGCTCTAGGTTGGTTCAAAACAGGGGATGCAGTGTATAATACATTGACCTTGCCTTTCCGTTATTCGATGGATTTTATTTCTATCTGGGTTGCCATCTTCTTTGCTTATCATTATGCTAAGAATTTGAAATTAAAATCCCCTATTATGGCAGCTGTTGATACAGCAGTTACTTTCATGCTTGTGGCAGGAGCTTTTGTTGATACTGAAGAATTCTCCGGTCTGCAATTAGACTATCTCGGCTCACAAGGTATGTTTATCAGCTTCTTTATTGTCTTTGTTGTCGTACAGATTGAAAAATTCTGTTATGAAAAAGATATTAAAATAAAGATGCCAGATGTTGTGCCGCAGTTCCTGCAAGATAGTTTCGGCTCTATTCTGCCGGTATTCTTCTCCATCACTCTCTTCCTCTTGCTGAATGTTGGAATTGGAGCATTGACAGCAGGAGCTTATAATGTTCCGTCTGGTTTTATGGCCCTCTTGCGTGCACCGCTTGGCGCTGTATCATCTGTTCCAGGGATTGTGATGCTTTGTATGTTAGCGCTGATTCTTTGGTGCTTCGGTATTCATGGTACCCTCATCATTATTCCAATCATTTCTCCGCTTGGGATTCAAGCGGCAACAACCAATGCTGCTCTTCATGCGAACGGTCAGCCAATGCAATTCTTCCCAGTCTTACTCTACACTTCCATGGCCTTGGTTGGTGGTACAGGAAATACATGGGCCCTGGTCCTGATGGGCTTACGATCAAAATCTAAACAAATCAGTGCCGTATCAAAGATTTCACTCATTCCTGGGTGGTTTGGTATCAACGAGCCAGTAACATTTGGTATGCCAATTATGTTCAACCCAATTCTTTGTATCCCTTATGTACTCAATGTGCCTATTATGATGATTTTGACTTATTTTGCTTACAAAACAGGCTTTATCATTCCAGCTTGGATTGTTGTCAGCGCTCAGTTGCCAATGGGCTTTAGTAACTATCTGACCACCCTTCGTTGGCAAAACTTTGTTTGGGACTATATCTTGATTTTACCAGCTATGTTAATCTACTATCCATTCTTCAAAAAATACGAAGAGCAATTGGTTAAGCAAGAAGCTGAAATGGAAGCTCTAGAAGCCAAAGGAGGTGCAGCAGCTTGATTGATGTGACAAAATTTTCCAGAGACTTTCTCTGGGGATCGGCTTCAGCAGCCTATCAAGTTGAAGGAGCTTGGGATGAAGATGGTAAGAGTCTGTCTATCTGGGACACCTTTGTCCGCCAGCCTAATAGGACCTTTAAAAACACTACAGGCGATGTGGCAGTGGATCATTATCATCGCTATAAAGAAGATGTTAAACTGATGGCCGAAATGGGCCTAAAAGCTTATCGATTTTCTATTGCATGGACCCGTATTTTGCCCGAAGGACGAGGAGAGGTTAACCAGAAAGGTATTGAGTTTTATTCAAATCTGATTGATGAACTTCTCAAATATAATATCGAACCCATTATCACGATCTATCACTGGGATTTGCCTCAAGTACTGCAAGATGAGTACGGCGGTTGGGAATCTAGAAAGATAATCGACGATTTCCTGTATTATGCAGAGATTCTCTTCAAAAACTTTGGAGATCGAGTGAAATATTGGATTGGACTCAATGAGCAAAATGTCTTTGTTGGACTAGGCTATCGGGATGGTCGTTTTCCACCAGGAATCAAAAATATTCAGTTAATGCACCAGGTGAATCACATTGTCAACTTGGCCAATGCGACGATTATCAAACGATTCCATGATTTAAAAATAAAAGGTCAAATCGGTCCAAGCTTTGCTTTTCCTGTCCTCTATGCTCTGGATAATCGGCCAGAAAACGTTCTAGCCATGGAGAAATCTTTGGATGTTAATGTTTGGTACTGGATGGATGCTTATTTATTAGGACGTTATCCAAAGACAGCCTTAGCTTATCTGAAAAATCAATTCAGTATAGAATTAGATATTCGAGAAGGGGATTTAGAGATTTTAAAAGCTGGTCGTCCAGATTTCGTTGGTGTCAACTATTACCAATCTCATACTTTTGCTGCTAATGTTCCGAATGCTGAAGCTGGAGAACCGGACCAGTTTAAGCATGTGCCAAACGAACACTTAGAGCGTACCAGCTGGGAGTGGGAAATAGATCCAATCGGTTTACGAATTGCTTTGCGACGGATTACCAGCAAATATGATATTCCAATTATGATAACTGAAAATGGGCTAGGAGAGTATGACACCTTAACAGAAGATAGAAAGATCCACGACCCATATCGGATTGAATATCTTGATAAGCATATTACAGCTGTACAAAATGCCATAGAAGATGGTTGCCAAGTCATCGGCTATTGTACATGGTCTTTCACAGATTTACTTTCATGGCTAAATGGTTATGGCAAGCGCTATGGATTTGTTTATGTAGACCGTGATGAGGAAGAAGGTGGTAGTCTAAAGCGGATTCGAAAAGATAGTTTTTATTGGTATCAAAAATTAATTAAAGAATTTGAAAATAAAAGAGATAACAGTAGGAGTCATTCATAGAAAAAAGCCAGCAGTTTGTATCCCTATACACTGCCGGCTTTTCTTTTTTATTTTTCTCGCATTTGACCTTGTGGGAAGTAGGTTCCTTCTGGCATGTCGTTAATAATGACATGGACAGCAGACTGAGGTGCGCCTGTATTTCTGACAACGGCTTCAGTTACTTCCTTGGCAAGAGCTTTTTTCTGCTCCAGAGTACGACCTTCAAATAAATCAATTCTAACAAATGGCATATTTTCTGCCTCCTTTATTTCTTTATCATTATTTTATCACAAATGAGGTTTTAAAGAGTAGTGAATTATGGTAAAATAATGTGAAGTAAAAATGGAGATAGTGAATTAGCAAAGATTTAAATTATGGCTCAGTTATACTACAAATATGGTACGATGAATTCGGGCAAGACCATTGAAATTTTAAAAGTGGCCCACAATTATGAAGAACAAGGCAAGAGCGTGGTTATCATGACCTCGGCTATCGATACAAGAGACGGCTTTGGGGTTGTTTCCAGTCGCATCGGCATGAAACGAAATGCCATAGCTATTGAGGATGAGACAGATATTTTTGGCTATATCCAGCAGCCGCCTGAAAAACCTTATTGTGTTTTAATCGATGAAGCTCAGTTCTTGAAACGCCATCATGTCTATGATTTAGCTAGAGTGGTAGATGAGCTGGATGTTCCGGTGATGGCTTTTGGTCTAAAAAATGATTTTCGCAATGAACTCTTTGAAGGCTCCAAACATCTCTTACTCTTGGCTGATAAGATTGAGGAGATTAA
This sequence comes from Streptococcus sanguinis, assembly GCF_026781265.1. Taxonomy (GTDB): domain Bacteria; phylum Bacillota; class Bacilli; order Lactobacillales; family Streptococcaceae; genus Streptococcus; species Streptococcus sanguinis_T. Next base: position 260,364 of record NZ_JAKUVC010000002.1, on the reverse strand, counting down.
AACTATTTGCCAATATTGCTCTCGTAAAGCCACCATGGTTTTACGGACTGATAACGGAAAGCCGGTTTACGACGGAGAGCAGATTAAAATTGGCGGCCACGAGACCTATATCTCAGTCTGCCGCAAGCACTATTTTAACCCCGATATTAAGTAATCCAATGATAGAAATAAAGGAGATGATGAAAAATCTATGAACATCTATGAACAGTTACAAGCGGTGGAAGATCGCTACGAAGAACTTGGTGAACTCCTAAGCGACCCTGATGTAGTTAGTGATACCAAGCGTTTTATGGAGCTTTCTAAGGAAGAAGCCAGCACCCGCGATACAGTGACGGCATACCGCGAGTATAAAAAAGTCCTGCAAAATATCATAGACGCTGAAGAAATGATAAAAGATGCCTCTGGTGATGCTGATTTGGAAGAAATGGCCAAGCAGGAGCTCAAAGACGCCAAGGCTGAAAAAGAAGAATACGAAGAAAAACTAAAAATCCTCCTTTTACCAAAAGATCCAAACGATGATAAGAATATTATCCTTGAAATCCGGGGTGCAGCGGGAGGAGATGAGGCGCAATTGTTTGCAGGAGACCTCTTGCAGATGTATCAAAAATATGCTGAAAGCCAAGGTTGGCGCTTCGAAGTTATGGAAGCTTCTTACAATGGTGTAGGTGGAATCAAGGAAGTGGTCGCTATGGTCTCAGGCCAGTCAGTCTACTCGAAACTTAAGTATGAATCTGGCGCTCACCGCGTACAGCGGGTTCCAGTGACCGAAAGCCAAGGTCGCGTTCACACCTCGACGGCAACTGTCTTGGTGATGCCAGAAATCGAAGAAGTGGAATACGACATTGATCCTAAAGATTTGCGGGTGGATATCTACCATGCTTCAGGTGCTGGCGGACAGAATGTCAATAAGGTTGCGACTGCTGTTCGTATTGTCCATCTGCCGACCAACATCAAGGTTGAAATGCAGGAAGAGCGGACCCAGCAGAAGAACCGGGATAAGGCTATGAAAATCATCCGAGCTCGTGTGGCAGACCACTTTGCTCAAATTGCTCAAGATGAGCAGGATGCAGAACGCAAGTCTACAATTGGTACTGGTGATCGCTCAGAGCGGATTCGCACCTATAATTTCCCGCAAAACCGGGTGACAGACCACCGTATCGGATTGACTCTGCAAAAGCTGGACACGATTTTAGCTGGTAAACTGGATGAAGTCGTTGACGCTCTGGTTCTCTATGACCAAACGCAAAAACTAGAAGAGCTGAATAAATAATGATGCTGGCTCAATATTTGGCTGAGCTAGAGCAAGAGCTGGTAGCAGCTGGAGAAGAAGCAGAAAGCCTGACTTTCGTTTATCGGGCTCTCAAGGATCTCTCCTTTACCGACTTTGTTCTTAAGCTTCGGACAAAAGTCAGCCAAGAAGATCGTGACCAGCTAAAAGCAATTCAAGAGCAGCTGCTTGCCCACATGCCAGCCCAGTATATCATCGGTAGCAGTGACTTTCACGGCCTGACTCTCAAGGTGGACGAGCGGGTTCTGATTCCAAGGCCTGAGACGGAGGAGCTGGTGAAGCTAATCTTGGCAGAAAATCCTGAAAGTTCTCTGTCTGTCTTAGATATAGGTACGGGTAGCGGAGCCATTGCTCTTGCACTGGCGAACAGCCGTCCAGACTGGCAGATTACTGCTTCTGATCTGTCAAGCGATGCTCTTTCCTTGGCAACAGAAAATGCTCAATCCTGCGGACTCAGCCTCACTTTTGTCCAATCTGATTGCTTGGACGCAATCAGTGGGAACTTTAACATTATCGTCTCTAACCCGCCCTATATTTCAGAAGCGGATAAGGACGAAGTCGGACTTAACGTTCTGACCTCAGAGCCTCACATGGCCCTCTTCGCAAAAGGGGATGGCTATGCCGTCTATCGGAAAATAGCCGAGCAGGCAGGAGACTATCTGACAAAAAAAGGAAAAATCTATCTGGAAATTGGTTACAAGCAAGGAGACGGTGTCAGGGAGTTATTGAAAAAATCTTTTCCCCAAAAACGAATCCGAGTCCTGAAAGATCAATTTGGCAAAGATAGAATGGTGGCGATGGACAATGGATAAGATAGAAAATACTCTGGCAGCTGGCGGAGCGGTTGTCCTGCCGACAGAAACTGTTTATGGCCTCTTTGCTCAGGCTTTGAATCAAGAGGCGGTCGAACGAGTCTACGAATTAAAACGAAGACCTCGTGCAAAGGCTCTTAATCTCAATGTGGCTAGCTTGGAAGAGATTTATGCTTTTTCTAAGAACCAGCCCAGTTATCTAAAGCAACTCTATCAAACCTTTCTACCTGGGCCGCTGACTATTATCCTCCAAGCCAATGACCGAGTGCCTGCTTGGATAAACTCAGGTATGGAAACTGTGGGCTTTCGGATTCCTAAACATCCAGTTACCCTGGACTTGATTCGGAAGTACGGTCCCTTGATTGGTCCATCCGCCAATCTTTCTGGAAAAGCTAGTGGAACTTCTTTCCAGCAGATTATGATGGATTTTCAAGATGAGGTCTCGGGAGTAGAAGATGATAACTTTTTGACCGGTCAGGATTCAACTATTCTGGATTTGTCTGGAGAAAAGGCTCTTATTTTACGCCAGGGAGCCATTACCCGCGAGGACATTCTCGCACAAGTAAAGGATATAAAATTTTAACTTTTAGGACCTAAGGTCCTATTTTCGCAAAAGAAGGGAGACACCTTATGATTTTTGACCAAGAAGACTACAAAGCATTTGACCCAGAGATTTGGGAAGCAGTTGCTAAAGAAGAAGAACGTCAGCAGCATAATATTGAGCTGATTGCTTCAGAAAATGTTGTTTCTAAAGCTGTCATGGCTGCTCAAGGTTCTATTTTGACCAATAAGTACGCTGAAGGCTACCCAGGTCGCCGTTACTATGGTGGGACAGATGTAGTGGATGTGATTGAGAGTCTGGCAATTGAACGCGCCAAGGAAATCTTTGGTGCCAAGTTTGCTAATGTTCAGCCTCACTCAGGCAGCCAGGCTAATTGCGCTGCTTATATGGCTTTGATTGAGCCAGGCGATACAGTTATGGGCATGGATCTGTCTGCCGGCGGCCACTTGACTCATGGTGCATCAGTCAGCTTCTCTGGTCAAACCTATAATTTTGTATCTTATAGCGTTGATCCAGAAACTGAATTGCTGGACTTTGATGCCGTCCTCCAGCAAGCCAAGGAAGTACAGCCTAAGCTGATTGTAGCGGGGGCTTCAGCCTATTCTCATATCATCGACTTTTCAAAATTCCGTGAAATCGCTGATACAGTTGGTGCCAAGCTTATGGTAGATATGGCTCACATCGCTGGCTTGGTTGCTGCAGGTCTCCATCCAAGCCCAGTTCCTTATGCGGATATCACAACAACAACGACCCACAAGACCTTGCGTGGACCTCGCGGTGGTCTGATTTTGACAAATGATGAAGACCTGGCTAAGAAAATCAACTCAGCTATCTTCCCAGGCATTCAGGGCGGACCATTGGAGCATGTCATTGCAGCCAAAGCAGTTGCATTTAAAGAAGTGCTGGATTCAGCTTTCAAGGTTTATGCACAGCAGATTTTGGATAATGCCCAAGCTATGGCTCAAGTCTTCCGTCAGCATGACAAGTTCCGTGTGATTTCTGATGGCACTGAAAATCACCTTTTCTTGGTGGATGTCACTAAGGTTGTAGAAAATGGGAAAGTCGCTCAAAATCTCTTGGATGAGGTTAATATCACGCTTAATAAAAACTCCATCCCTTACGAGACTTTGTCACCATTTAAGACTAGCGGAATTCGTATCGGTACAGCAGCCATTGCAGCTCGAGGCTTTGGTGTAACAGAAAGTATCAAGGTAGCCGAGCTTATTATCAAGGCTCTGGAAAACGCTGAAAATGAAGCGGTGCTGAATCAGGTGCGGGCAGAAGTTCGTGAATTGACGGACGCTTTTCCACTCTATGAGGGCTTGAACTAAGATGGATATTTACGTAAAAAAAGCGATTATTCATCAATTCAGCCCAGCTGATACCGAACTGCTACTGGCAGATAAGTTTCTCAACATTACTCCCAAGATTGAAGAGTACCTGCGCAAGAAAATCGAGCGAGTTTATTCTGACGATGCTAAAACAGGTGTTTTCGATCCTGAAAACGTCTTTTTAGCCCAACTTTCAGACGACCTACTGGAAACATCGGTGACAGTTGCCAAGCTCTGGCAGGAGGAGTTTTCTATCAGTGAAAACCAGAAAACCAATGATCTGATTTTTGTCCAGTTTGACAAAGAAGGTGTGGAGCACTTTGCTTTTCTGCGGATTGCTCTGCGGGAAACACTTACTCACTTAGGTGGTGAGGTTGACAATCCCATCAAGCTGACGCAGAACAATCTGCCTGGCTTTGGTACGGGGGCAGACGAGGCTTTGGTCATCAATCTCAAATCTCGCAAGTACCATCTGATTGAAAAGCGCATCAAGTATAACGGTGCCTTTCTCAATTATATGTCAGATAATCTCTTGCAGGTCAATCCGACAATCTCAGCTAAGAAATCAATCAAAGCTCTGGAGAAGACAGCTCAGAAGGTTGCCGAAAGTTTTAACAAAGACGATTTTCAGTTCCAGTCCAAGGTCAAATCCAGTATTTTCAAAAATCTGGAAGAAAATGACGAACTGTCGCCTGAAAAGTTGGCCGATGATCTTTTTGACAGTAATCTGACTGCCCGCCTTACCTTTATCGATCAGGTTAAGGAAGCTATTCCTGAGCCAGTCAAGTTTGATGAGATTGACAGCCGCCGCCAGAAGAAAAAGTTCGAAAATCAGAAACTCTCCCTTTCAAATGGAATTGAGCTCATCGTTCCCAATAATATCTATCAGGACGCAGAGTCGGTAGAATTTATCCAGAATGATAACGGGACTTATTCTATTTTGATTAAGAACATCGAGGATATCCAAAATAAATAATGTTTAAATTTCTAAGAAGACTGATTTTAGTCCTTTTCGTGCTGTTTGCCGGCTACAAGATTTATCAGGTTCATCATGATGTCAAGCAGGTCATGAAGTATCAGACTTTGGTCAGAGAAGTGCTGGACGAGCAGGACACAGCGGCCAATGAAGAATTGGTACTGGCCATGATTTATACAGAGACCAAGGGAAAAGACACTGATGTCATGCAGTCCAGTGAAAGCGCGACTGGTCAGACCAATGCTATCACGGACAATAAAGAAAGCATTCGCCAGGGAGTTCAGACCTTATCTGATAACCTAGAGTTAGCCAGCGAGAAAAAGGTGGATGTTTGGACAGCAGTACAAGCCTATAATTTTGGTCAGGCCTACATCGACTACGTATCTAAAAACGGTGGCGAAAATACACTGGAGCTGGCCAAGAAATATTCCAAAGATGTGGTAGCGCCAAGTTTAGGAAATGTAACTGGCAAGACCTACGGCTACTATAACCTGATTTCAATTTTTCACGGACCAGAGCTCTATATCAACGGCGGTAATTATTATTATTCCCGTCAGGTCAAGATGAACATGCACATCATGCGCCTCTTAAAATGGTTTTAGAAAGAAGCAATCAAGCTTCTTTTTTTTTGATGGTGAAGTAATAATCCGGATATTTGTAACCACGATGGATACATGATATAATTTTGTACATCTATCATAAAAAGGAATGAAAAATGAACAAGAAACTTGGGTTTAAGCTCCTCATTCTGGTTTCAGTGACAATTGCCGGTCTAACAGCTTTTTACAACCATAAAGAAGCCACTAGCCTCAATACAAAACAATTTGTGCAGTCAACAACGCCGACCTTGTTTTTCCACGGTTTTGGATCCAGCTCTAATGCTGAAAATCATATGACAGAGGCAGCCAAAAAAGCTGGAGTCACTCAGACAATTATCACAGCAAATGTCAGTAAAAACGGTCAAGTAAGCTTATTAGGAGATATACCGAAAGATGCTATCAATCCCATTATTAAGGTAAACTATGAAGATAACCGCAATGCCGACTATGCTCAAGATGGTAAGTATGCAGCTGCTGTGATTCGTAAGTTACAAGAGACTTATGGCTTTGATAAGATGAATCTGGTAGGCCATTCGATGGGGAATATGTCCATCCTCTTTTATATGTTAGAGAACGGTCAGGATGAAAATCTTCCTCAGTTGCAAAAGCAGGTCAATATTGCCAACCATGTTAATGGTCTCGAAGGAAGGGACTTGCCTGAAGATTTGACAATTCTAGATGACCAAACCGGCCAGCCTAGTGCTATGAGCCAGACTTATCAAAAACTACTGGGATTACGAGAAGTTTACCCGCAAGAACAAGTAGATGTTCTGAACATTTACGGTGATTTAAAAAACGAATCCGACGGTTCTGTCCTCAATATTTCTTCTCGCAGCCTCAAATATCTCCTAGTTGAAAATGCCAAATCTTACCATGAAAAGAAAATCACAGGTCAGTTGGCTCAGCACAGCCAGTTGCATGAGAATGCGGAAGTAGACGAGTTATTAATTGACTTCCTTTGGAAAAAGTAGAAATGAGCAGTTGCTGGCTAGCAAATCCAGTGACTGTTTTTTCTTTGAACTTCTTTGAGAAATGTTGTAAAATGTATCTATTATCTCAAGCCCTCAATGGATGAGATAATAATAACTCCATCATTGCAGCAACTTAACTGAAGCACTCTGAATATCACAAGGAGCGGAAATCGCAAGCTCAAGAAACAGAAATTCGAGGTACTCAGAAAGAAGCTTGCTCTATAAAAAGCTATAGAATTTGAGAAACTATAGCGGGAGGAAAAGAGGAAAGAATATGAAATTCAAAAAAACTTTAATGACAGCAGGAGCCTTGCTGGCTACTCTGTTTACTGTATCAACCGCAGCTGCCGATTCAAATGTTCAGAAAGTCATTGATGAGACATACGTGCAGCCTGAGTATGTGCTGGGTTACTCCTTAGATGAGAGCCAAAAACAGCAGACCTTGCAGATGTTGGGCTACAATTCATCTAGCGATAGCAAGCCACTTAAGACCATGACACCGGAAGTCTACTCTAAAATCATGGATGTTGCCAATGACCCTAGCCTGCAGCTTTATTCTTCTGTAAAAATCCAGAAGTTAGGCGGCAATAAGCCATTAGAGGTCAAAATTGTCACTCCGCAAAACATCACCAAGGTTACTGAAGATATGTATCGCAATGCGGCTGTTACTCTAGGTGTTCAGCACGCGCAGATTACCGTTGCGGCACCAATTCCGGTAACAGGTGAGAGTGCCTTGGCAGGGATTTACTACTCTCTGGAAGATAATGGCGCGACCATTCCTCAAGAGAATAAAAACCTAGCTCAAGAAGAACTAGCTGCCCTTTCTGGTATCAATGCTGAAAACACAGGTAAGGAAGGCTATGACGCAGACAAGCTCAACGTAGCCTTGGCTGATATTAAAGCGGCCATCGCCAATGCTAAGAAGAACAACAGCAATCTGACAGCAGATGATGTTCGTAAGATTGTTGAAGAAACCTTGAAAAACTACGGCCTGTCTCAGTCAGTGACCAGTGACCAAATTAACCTCATCGTGAATTTTGCTATCAATCTTTCAAACAGTGGAGTCATTACAGATTCTGACTTTACGAAGACCCTTAGTGACTTGAAAGACAGCATTGTTTCAAAGGCAGGGGATACCTTTAACAATATTAACCTCAACTTTGATGCAAACGGCCTCCTTCAAGAAGGCGGTAATTTCTTTTCTAATATCTGGAATGCCATCGTCAACTTCTTTAAAGGATTGTTTGGCGGTTAATTCCAAGACTATATAAAACAAGGCTGGAACTAAAATGTCCTAGCCTTGTTTTATGTCTAGAAATAAAATTTTAATTTAGCTTTTTAAAAAGAAAATCCGGAAGAGCAGCAGTAGACAAAGGTGAAGCGGATAAAAAGCATAAAAACCCCACTTTACCCAGGCAGGCGAATAACCGCGCTGGCCGTTATAGGCTTTGAGAAGCGGCAGAGTCAGGAGTAGGCCCAACATAGCAACCGCATCGCAAAGAATGATAGGATTAGGATCTTCATGAAAAGCCCAGATATTTATCAGAATAGATACTATCATGAGGGAGAGGATAGGACTAACAAAGCTATCTGACTGCTCCCTTTTTTCATAGAAACCTACAATCGTCAGAATTCCCAAAAAGCCCCAGTCTGATTGTAAAGTCAGAAAAGAAAATGATAAAATTAAGACAAAGCGCAGAAAGGAATGTTGAAGCTTTTCCAAAAATACTAGCAATAGAAGCCCTAAGAGCAAAGTGTAGAGAATGTTATTGTCAACCGTCAACGGTTTGTGGCTTTCAAAAAGATAATAGAATGGTAGAATGGATAGCAACCAAAAGAGAGTTAGACGAAGAGCATATTTTCCTCTACTTCGTGTATGCTGAAATCCCTCAACAAGTAAATAAGCCATGATTGGAAAAGCTAGTCGCCCAATTGTTTCAGTCAAGAAATACAAGTAAATATTCTGATTTTCTAATTGCAGTGTATGTCCCAAGTGATTGATAAACATAGCAATGATAGCAATTAATTTTAAATGAAAAGCATCTAGAGATTTTTTCAACTCTAACTCCTTTATGTATATTAAGCGTTCTTTATATAAAAATGATTTAGGAAGTCAATTTAATCGAAAAGACAAGAGTCCCTTTTGTTAAATAAAGATATAGGTTTCCAATATTACTCCCACTCTACAGTTGCAGGTGGTTTGCTGGTGATGTCATAGACGATGCGGTTGACATGGTCTACTTCGTTGACGATACGTACAGAGATTTTTTGCAGAATATCCCAAGGGATCTTGGCAAAGTCAGCTGTCATGCCGTCTATAGAAGTGATAGCGCGAATTGCAATTGTGTAGTCGTAAGTCCGGCCGTCACCCATGACACCAACAGAACGGACACCTGTATTAACAGTAAAGTACTGCCAGATGTCGCGGTCAAGACCAGCTTTGGCGATTTCTTCGCGGAGAATAGCATCAGATTCGCGGACAGTTTCCAATTTTTCCTCAGTGATTTCTCCCATGACACGAATAGCAAGCCCTGGGCCTGGGAATGGCTGGCGCCAGACAATTTCATCAGGCATACCAAGCTCGGTACCCAAAGCACGAACTTCATCCTTGTAGAGCGTGTTCAGTGGCTCAATCAGCTCAAATTGCATGTCTTCCGGAAGACCACCAACGTTATGGTGAGATTTAATAGTCTGAGCAGTGTCGGTACCAGATTCGATGACATCGGTATAAAGTGTACCCTGAGCTAAGAATTTTACATCTTTTAGTTTGCTGGCTTCGTCGTCAAAGACATAGACAAACTCGTTTCCGATGATTTTACGTTTTTGCTCTGGATCTGAAACACCGGCTAGTTTATCAAGGAAACGTTTAGCTGCGTCAGCCTTGACGATATTCAAACCAAATTTGCCGCCAAGCATATCCATGACCTGATCAGCTTCGCCTTTACGCAAAAGACCATGATCCACAAAGATACAGATTAGTTGATCACCGATTGCTTTCTGCAAGAGAACACCGACGACAGAAGAGTCTACACCACCAGAAAGTCCCAACAGCACCTTTTTGTCTCCAACAGTTTGACGGATTTTCTGGATTTCCATGTCAATGAAGTTATCCATAGACCAGTCGCCTTTGGCTCCACAAATATTAAGAGCAAAGTTGCGCAGGATATCATAACCAAACTCTGAATGACGAACCTCAGGGTGGAACTGAATGCCGTAGATTTTCTTAGCTGGATTTTCAATGGCTGCAAAAGGACAGTCAGCAGAAGTACCAGTACGGACAAAGTCAGCAGGAATTTCTGTTACTGCATCTCCGTGGCTCATAAGAACTAACTGGCTTTCAGGCGTACCGTTGAAAAGGCTGGAATTAGCAGTATGTGATAGATTTGACTGACCGTATTCACGATTTCCAGCATGACCAGCAGGAACAACCTTGCCGCCTAGCTTGTGAGTTAACAGCTGCATACCATAGCAGATCCCCAAAATCGGGATGCCCAACTCGAAAATTTCTGGGTCAATATCAAAGGAGCCGTCTTCATATACAGAATTTGGACCGCCGGAAAGGATAATCCCGACAGGCTGGATAGCACGGACTTCGTCAGCAGTAATCTTGTGGCTCTTGAGCTCAGAAAAAACACCGATTTCACGAATGCGGCGTGAAATCAGCTGGTTGTACTGGCTTCCGTAATCAAGCACGATGATCTTTTCGACATCTTGCAATTCAGTTCTAGTAGTCATCTGTTCCCTTTCTTAAAAGAAGTAATCTTTTCCCCTCATTTTATCACAAAAAAGGAATTTTTCCAAGGTAATAAGGAGTAAGAGTGATGAAAAAACGAATATGAGACTTTGGTTTGCTATTATCGTTTGTTTAGACCGACTTGACATGGACGCCAGTACTATCTCTGACTAAAATCAAATAAACAAGCTCTTAAAATGTTGATCTTTTTGAAAAAATAACTGATTTCGTGAGAAAGGCCTCCGCTCTTCAATATTTAGTTTGACATTTGAAGTATTTGGTACTAAAATAAAGGAAGGTACCAAATAAGAAAGAAGAGTCAACATGTTGCCCGCATATATCAAAATTCATGATCAGATTAAGAAAGATATCGACGATGCCGTTTGGGAGATTGGGGAGCGCCTGCCCAGCGAGCGAGATCTAGCCGAAACTTTTAAAGTCAGCCGTATGACCCTGCGTCAGGCTATTACACTCTTGGTTGAGGAGGGAGTGCTGGAGCGTCGAGTCGGGAGTGGAACCTTCGTAGCCAGCACACGTGTTCAGGAAAAAATGCGCGGCACCACTAGCTTCACGGAAATCATGAAGGCGCAAGGCAAAACGCCATCCAGTCAGCTCATTTCTTATCGCCGTACCCTTCCGAGTGAGCAGGAAGTGGAGAAGCTAGGCATCCATAAGACAGAAAATGTCATTCGGATGGAGCGGGTTCGCTATGCTGACGATTTGCCGGTGGTCTACGAGGTGGCTTCAATTCCAGAGAAGTTCATTAAGAATTTCAAAAAAGAAGAGGTGACCAGTCATTTCTTCCAGACCTTGCAGGAACATGGCTATAAGATCGGCAAGTCCCAGCAGACTATTTATGCTCGGCTGGCTAAGGAAAAAATCGCCAATTACCTCGATATTCCTCGTGGCCATGCCATCTTAGGACTGACTCAGATTTCTTACTTTGACGACGGCACAGCTTTTGAATATGTAAAAAGTCAGTATGTTGGCGATCGTTTTGAATTTTATTTGGAAAACAATTAATTATTGCAAAACTCTTGGTTATCGCCAAGGGTTTTTAACTTGTCTTTTGCTCGGCAGAAAAAAGCTGATTGACATTTTGCAATCTCATATTTCGAGTGTATATTTCCCTTGTCAGACTAGAGTTTATCATGCTTTTCTGGTATAATGTTTCTTATGGAAATTGAAAAAACAAACCGAATGAATGCTCTATTTGAGTTTTATGCGGCGCTTTTGACTGACAAGCAGATGAACTATATCGAGCTCTATTATGCGGACGACTACAGTCTGGCTGAGATTGCTGAGGAATTTGGTGTCAGCCGTCAGGCAGTTTATGATAATATCAAACGGACAGAGAAGATTCTGGAAGACTATGAGAAAAAGCTGCACATGTACTCGGACTACATCGTCAGAAGTCAGATATTTGACCAGATTACAGAGAAATACCCTGACGACAGCTATCTGCAGGAGCAGATCGGGATTCTGTCTGGTATTGACAATAGGGAGTGACTATGGCTAAACAAGTTATCTACAAGGGAATGTCTTGCTGGTTGTTGGAGTCGGAAGAACCTTTTCCTGCCAGGGTACAAATCATCTCCCCTGACGATCTTTCTAAGGCAATGCAAGAAGGTTTCAGTTGCTGGGGCTACCCAAATGAGATTATGAAAGAAGTCTCTGCTGAGGAATATGCTTGTTTAACACGTTTTGGAAATTTTCCACTGAATTGATTGAAATAGAAACTAGGAGAAATAAAAAATGGCATTTGAAAGTTTATCGGAACGTTTGCAGAACGTCTTTAAAAATCTGCGTAAAAAAGGAAAAATCTCAGAGAGCGATGTTCAGGAAGCAACCAAAGAGATTCGTCTGGCTCTCTTAGAAGCCGACGTTGCCCTGCCAGTTGTGAAAGACTTTATCAAGAAAGTCCGTGAGCGCGCTGTCGGTCATGAGGTTATCGACACCCTCAATCCGGCGCAACAGATTATCAAGATTGTTGACGAGGAACTGACAACTATCTTAGGCTCTGATACAGCTGAGATTATCAAGTCACCAAAGATTCCGACTATTATCATGATGGTTGGTCTGCAAGGGGCTGGTAAGACTACCTTTGCCGGAAAGCTTGCTAATAAGCTCAAGAAAGAAGAAAACGCTCGTCCACTCATGATTGCGGCGGATATTTACCGTCCAGCGGCTATTGATCAGCTGAAAACACTTGGACGGCAAATTGATGTACCCGTTTTTGCTTTGGGTACGGAAGTTCCAGCTGTTGAGATTGTTCGTCAAGGTCTGGAGCAGGCAAAAGCCAACCACAATGACTATGTCCTGATTGATACGGCTGGGCGTCTCCAGATTGACGAAAAGCTCATGCAGGAGCTGTCAGATGTCAAAGCGCTGGCTAATCCGAATGAAATCCTCTTGGTTGTCGATGCCATGATTGGTCAGGAAGCGGCTAATGTCGCTCGAGAATTTAACAGTCAACTGGAAGTGACCGGGGTTATCCTGACTAAGATTGATGGTGATACCCGTGGCGGTGCGGCCTTGTCTGTTCGTCAGATTACTGGTAAGCCCATTAAATTTACTGGTACCGGTGAAAAGATTACTGATATCGAAACCTTCCACCCAGATCGTATGTCCAGCCGGATTTTGGGCATGGGGGACATGCTGACTCTGATCGAAAAAGCCTCTCAGGAATACGATGAGAAAAAATCGCTTGAAATGGCTGAAAAGATGCGGGAAAACACCTTTGATTTCAATGACTTCATTGATCAGCTGGATCAGGTACAAGGCATGGGACCTATGGAAGATTTGCTCAAGCTGATCCCAGGTATGGCCAATAATCCTGCCCTCAAGAATATCAAAGTGGATGAGAAAGAAATTGCTCGCAAGCGCGCCATCGTATCCTCTATGACACCAGCTGAGCGGGAAAATCCTGACTTGCTGAGTCCTAGCCGTCGCCGTCGGATTGCCAATGGTTCAGGTAACAGTTTCGTTGATGTCAATAAATTTATCAAAGACTTCAATCAAGCTAAGCAGATGATGCAGGGCGTTCTGTCAGGCGATATGAGCAAGATGATGAAGCAAATGGGGCTCAATCCAAACAATATGCCTAAGAACATGCCTGGTGGCGGAGGAATGCCCGATATGTCAGCTCTTGAAGGCATGATGGGCCAAGGCGGTATGCCTGATATGTCAGGCTTAGGAGGAGCCGGCATGCCGGATATGAGCCAAATGTTCGGCGGTGGCCTCAAGGGTAAGGCCGGAGAGTTTCTAATGCGCCGCAGCATGAACAAGATGGCCAAGCAAATGAAGAAAAACAAGAAGAAGCGGAAGTAATAACAAAAACAAGTCGCATAACTAAGTTTTATGTGGCTTGTTTTTGGAAACATCAGATACGGAGACTAACATGAAGCCTTTTTTGACTCAATTGATTCATCGACTTGCTAAAACCTTTCAAAAATTATTGAATAAGCTGCCTTCCCACCCTATTTCTCATCTTCCTGCCAGCAAGGTCGAAATACGTCCTATTATCATGATTCCGGGTAGTTCGGCAACAGAAAATAGATTTAATCGAATGGTTAAAAAACTTAACCGGAATCAGCATCCACGTCATAGTCTGGTCCGTATTAAAGTCTGGAATGACGGGCATATAACTTACCGAGGGCATTTGAAGCGGAAGGATAGAAATCCCATTTTTGTGGTTGGCTTTCAAAATAATCGTGATGGTTATGAAAATATCAAGCAGCAGGCGGCAATGTTTGATGCTGCCTTGACCGTTTTGCGAGAGAAGTATTCTTTTAACAGCTTTAAGGCGCTTGGACATTCTAACGGTGGTCTAGTTTATACATTATTCCTGCAGCAATACCTTGCAAACCATTCTGGGCTAGAGATGGAAAAGCTCCTGACTATTGGCAGTCCTTATAATCTGAACAAGAAAAATCTCAATCATCGAGTTGAGATGTTAGATGACTTTGTAGCCAACCAGGAAAAACTGCCTAAGAAACTGGAGCATTTGTCAATTTTGGGAATCTTTTTCCGAGATGGCGACGGAATTGTCCATAAAAGCAGTGTAGAGGCTGGGAGTTTGATTTACAAAGGAAAAATCGCTTCACACAGAGAGGTCGTCATCGTAGGCAAGGACGCCCATCATTCTTCCTTGCCGCAAAATGAACAGGTAGTTGATTTGATTAGTGAGTTTTTGTTCTAGTAAATATTTTACATAATTTAATTTCAGTAAAAATTAGAAAGACAATAAAACAATGAAAATGGTAGAGATTCTTCATAGGTATTATGGCGACTTCAATCTGGTAAATGAGAAATGGAACGAAGACTATGAAAGCATTTTAATTAAGCCAAAGGATGATCAAGAATATAAAAGATGCCGTTTGGCAAAGAAAACACCCAAAAAAGAAGGCTACTTTACAGTCTTTTGGAAAAAAGACCAAGACAACAAGAATATTCCTTATACTGATAGAGACTTAGGTGATGAACTGGTTATTGTCGTCATCGACAACCTTCATTGCGGTATATTTATAATTCCAAAGAGGTAGCTATTAGTAAAAAAATTCTTTCTACAAAAGATTGTAAAGGAAAGATGGCTATGCGGTTTTATCCGCCCTGGTGCAGCAATTTAAATAAAACAGCTCAGTCAACACAAAAATGGCAACTGGATTATTTTCAAAAAATCGAATTAGAAGAATAAGTTTTAGGTAAAACAAGATAGAGTTTAGTTTCTCAATTCTGTCTTGTTTTTATTATCTATCTTGTAGTAAAGTTAAATTGATTACTTCCCTCTATCATCTTTCCGAAAAACTATAATTTTCTTGAAAAATATATCTAGATATGCTATACTACCATTATAGAAAAAACGGAGAAATATGATGAGACGTGAACTGTTATTAGAAAGAATTGATAAACTCAAGGCTACTATGCCCTGGTACATTTTAGAATATTACCAGTCTAAGCTGGCGGTGCCTTATAGTTTTACAACCCTATACGAATATCTCAAAGAATATGATCGCTTTTTTAACTGGGTGCTAGAATCTGGTATCACAGATGCTTCGCATGTTGCTGAGATCCCTCTCTCGGTCTTGGAAAATATGAGCAAGAAAGACATGGAGGCCTTCATTCTGTATCTGCGAGAGCGGCCGCTTCTTAATGCTAATACAACCCAAAACGGTGTTTCCCAGACAACAATCAACCGGACTCTTTCGGCTTTGTCCAGCCTCTACAAATATTTGACTGAGGAAGTTGAAAACGATCAGGGTGAGCCCTACTTCTATCGAAATGTGATGAAAAAGGTTGCTACTAAGAAGAAAAAGGAAACTCTGGCTGCTCGTGCAGAGAATATTAAGCAGAAGCTCTTTTTAGGGGATGAGACGGAAGAATTTCTCCAGTATATTGATACGGAGTACCCCAAGAAACTCTCTAATCGAGCTCTGTCCTCCTTCAACAAGAACAAGGAACGTGATCTAGCCATCATTGCCTTGCTGCTAGCCTCTGGTGTTCGTCTGTCTGAAGCTGTTAATCTAGACCTAAAAGACATTAATCTCAAAATGATGGTTATTGAAGTGACAAGAAAAGGTGGAAAAAGGGACTCTGTCAATGTTGCTGCTTTTGCTAAGCCCTATTTAGAAGACTATCTGAACATTCGAAGCAAACGATACAAGGCCGAAAAGACTGATACAGCCTTCTTTTTGGCTGAATACCGCGGCACTCCTAATCGAATCGATGCTTCCAGTGTCGAAAAAATGGTGGCCAAGTATTCTGAGGACTTCAAAGTGCGAGTGACACCACACAAACTCCGCCATACGCTTGCTACACGTCTATATGATGCAACCAAATCTCAAGTTCTCGTCAGTCACCAGCTGGGGCATGCTAGCACTCAGGTAACAGACCTCTACACCCAT
Organism: Streptococcus sanguinis; assembly: GCF_026781265.1. Classification (GTDB taxonomy): domain Bacteria; phylum Bacillota; class Bacilli; order Lactobacillales; family Streptococcaceae; genus Streptococcus; species Streptococcus sanguinis_T. Next base: position 244,189 of record NZ_JAKUVC010000002.1, on the reverse strand, counting down.
ATTGTCAATGACGAGCAAAAGAACGCTTTGGACAAACTATAATGTTACATAATTTAAAATATGTAATTCAGAGAATAACAATAACAACAAAAGAGCGAAAATCTAGTTTAGATGCTTCGCTCTTTTTCTTATAAAAATTCAATCCAATAGTTCCGATGGGGTTCAACAATCAGCGGTTTGCCCCAGAAGTGCTTGAGATGTTCTAGATTTGCTGCTGTGACAGGTCGATTTTTAGAGTTGTACTTTTCAGCGCCTTCTTTAGTTAGGAAGCATTTAACCGCTTCGTAGGAGCCTTTTGCTGTCTCTCTATTCAGCCCTTCAAAGCTAACTTCATCATCTGGTTGAGGGTTGTCCGTGAAGAGTCTTCCGATAAAGTAAACTGTCTTACTCTTCATCAAATCGTAAGCCTTGATATTCTCTATCCGGTGATTAGCTGCAGCAAACATGATGCAAAAGCTGTCGACAAGGTCCTTTAAGGGCATCAGGTCTTCCTTGGGAACGAAGACATCTACCATGTAGAGTCCGCCAATGACTAGGTTTTGGAAAGAAGATTGCTGAATAACATTATCTAAGGCCATGCCAAGCGGCAATTTCACGGCTTGATAGCCTGATTTTTCAAATTCTTCTTTCTTTTTCTCATAATCTTCTGCAGATATGCTAACATAAAAATTGTCTGGATTAGGAGAAGTTTTTTTCTTCAGAAAAGCTACAACTGTGCGGTCCAACTGCTCAAACAGACCAAGGCTTTCTACTGGGACTTTCTGCATCAAGACACCTCTTTCTCTGATTCCCTATCATTTTATCATATCTGGTAGATAAAGCCTAGAGAAAACTAGCTGGTTAAGGAAACGTAAGAATGTTGTTGATTTGAAATATACTGTTTACATGAAAAACCAAACTCTTCGAGAGCTTGGTTTTCTTTATATCAGATTTTAACCTACGATAGCTTCGGCAATCTCTTCTCTGCTGATTCCAGCAAAGTAGCGGCTAATATCAATCGTTTCAAGAGCTTTCAGGACATCTTCGCGTTCGTATTTAAGGCCGCGCAGCACATCTTCTACTGCTGCTACGTCCTCAATACCAAAGAAGTCTCCATAGATTTTAATATCCTGAATCTTGGATTCAACAACATTGGCAAAGATTTCTACTTTACCGCTGGTAAACTTGGTCCCACGGCGCACGTTGTATTCAGGCGATTTACCGTAGTTCCAGTCCCAAGTTCCAAACTTGCTATCCCTGATTTGCTTGATTTCTTCCAATTCTTTCTCGGAAAAGACATATTCTGTCATTTCTGGATACTCTTTCTTCATATAGTCCAGAAGCAGGTCGCGGAATTCTTCGACAGTAATCTTTTCCGGCAATTCATTGACAATATTTGTCACGCGAGCACGGACGGATTTAACGCCTTTTGATTCGAACTTGTCTTTAGAAACCTTAAGAGCATTGGCTAAGACAGACAAATCAACATCAAAGAGCAGGCAGCCATGGTGCATGATACGGCCATTGATATAGGCCTGCGCATTGCCACAGAACTTCTTGCCATCAATCTCTAGGTCGTTACGGCCAGTGAATTCAGCCTTTACACCAAGCTCTGCCAGGGTATTGATTACTGGCGTAGAAAAACTCTTGAAGTCAAAGGCACGATCTTCGCTTTCCTTGGAGATAATGGTGTAGTTGAGGTTGTTTAGATCATGATAAACAGCTCCACCGCCGCTAATACGACGTACGACCTCAATGCCATGCTCACGAACATAATCACGGTTGATTTCTTCGATAGTGTTTTGGTGGCGCCCCACGATGATAGAGGGTTTGTTAATCCAGAGCAGGAAAATTTCATCCTCATCTAAGAGGTGTTTGAAAGCATATTCTTCCAGAGCAATATTAAAAGCTGTATCATTTGAGTAGTTAACAATGTATTTCATAAGCTACCTCTTTATACGATAGAGACTGGAACAATGATTTATGCCCAGTCTAATCTATCATTTTAATTATTTTTTCTTAGGTGAGTGAACTGCCAACCCCAGTACGTCAGCAAACGCTTCGTACATAACTTCTGAGAAGGTTGGGTGACCATGGATGGTCTTCAGCATCTCTTCTACGGTGATTTCCATTTCGATGATGGTTGATGCTTCGTTGATCAATTCTGCAGCTGCAGGACCGATGATATGAACACCGAGCACTTCACCATACTTCTTGTCAGCAATGACTTTCACAAAGCCTTGAGCTGCATCGGAAGCGATAGCACGGCCGTTAGCAGCGAAGTTGAACTTACCAATTGCTACATCGTATTTCTCACGAGCTTGCTCTTCTGTCAAACCAACTGCTGCTACTTCCGGAAGGGTGTAGATAGCTGCAGGCGTCAGGTTGAGTTTGGCAACATGGTGATTACCTTTCAGAGCATTTTCAGCAGCGACTTCACCCATACGAAAGGCTGCATGAGCCAGCATCTTAGTACCATTGATATCACCAGGTGCGTAAATACCTGGAACAGAAGTTTCCATGTACTCATTGACCTTGATACGGCCGCGATCCAGTTCGAACTCAACCTCACCGATGCCTTCTAGGTCTGGCACGCGTCCGATAGAAAGAAGGGCCTTATCTGCTAGAATATCTTCTTTTCCTTCAACCTTGATACGGAGTTTGCCGTTTTCTTCGATGATTTCTTCCAACTTGGTTTCAGTCAGAATTGTCATGCCCTTGCGCTCCAAGATGAGGCGAAGGTTTTTAGAAACTTCCGCATCCATAGCAGGTACGATACGGTCCATCATTTCGATAACAGTGACTTTTGAGCCAAATGTCATGAAGGCTTGGCCGAGCTCAATACCGACAACACCACCGCCGATAATTACCAGATTTTCTGGCACTTCGTTCATTTCTAGAATATCATCACTGGTCATAACGAGAGATGATTCCATACCTGGGACATTAATTTTGCTGACTTTTGAACCACCAGCCAAGATAATCTTCTTCGTTTCTAGCAGCTCGCTGCCGTTTACAAGAACATTCTTGTCTTTAGTAATGGTACCAATTCCCTTATGAACATCTACGCCATAGCTGCGAAGAAGTCCAGCAACACCGCCAACAAGCGTATTAACAACCTTGTTTTTAGTTTCAAGAACCTTGTCCATGTCCACTGAGAAGCTTGGATTTTCGATGATGATACCGCGATTAGCAGCATGACCAAGGTTTTCAATAATTTCAGCATTGTGCAAGTAAGTCTTAGTAGGGATACAACCACGGTTCAAGCAGGTTCCGCCTAGCTCAGACTTCTCAACCAAGGCAATCTTGCCACCTAGCTGGGCTGCTTTGATAGCCGCTACATAACCAGCAGGTCCGCCACCGATAACAACGATATCGTAAGCATCATCACTCTTATCATCATCTGTATTTGCCGCTGCAGCAGGAGCTGAAGTTTCCGCAGATGCAGTTCCGCCAGCAGTCGGGATGTTTTCTCCTTCTTCTCCCAAGTAACCGATAACTTCCGTTACTGGAACAGTTTCTCCATCACCTTTGAGAATGGCAATCAGATAGCCATCTTCTTCAGCTTCCAATTCCATGCTGACCTTGTCAGTCATAATTTCCAGAAGGATTTCCCCTTCTTTGACAAATTCGCCGACTTTCTTATTCCATTGGACAATTTGCCCTTCGGTCATATCCACGCCGGCTTTTGGCATAATTACTTCTAAAGCCATTTTTCTTTCCTTTTCTAATTTAATTTTTCATTTGCTGAGTGCTTCTTCGCTTTTTAGAATAGCAAAGAAAATAAAATCTTATACCAACATTGAAATTGGATCTTCAATCAAAGCCTTCAAATCTTTCATAAACTTAGCTCCAGCCATTCCATCAACTACACGGTGGTCAATGGTCAAGCCCAGACTCATAATTGGACGGATAACAATTTCGCCATTAACAACGACAGGTTTCTCTACCGTTGAGCTCACACCCAAGATAGCAGAGTTTGGCTGGTTGATGATTGGCCCAAAGGACTGAACGCCGAACATACCTAAGTTACTGATTGTGAAAGTTGAGTTTTGCAGCTCGCTCGGAGCCAACTTGCCTTCCAAGGTGCGTCCGATTACATCTTTAAAGGCTACCACAAGCTCTGATAGGCTCATTTTTTCTGCATTGTAGACAACTGGTGTCATCAGGCCATTATCCATACCGACTGCCATTGAAAGGTTGACATAGTTGTGTGTGATAATGGTTTTGCCATCCTCTGTCAAAGTCGAGTTGAGATAAGGGTGCTTCATCAATGTCTTGACAACAGCTAGCGAAAGCAGGTCTGTGACAGTTACTTTCTTGCCAGTTGCTTCCATGATTGGTTCCAGCACTTTTTTACGCAAGGCCAGCATTTCTGTCATATCAACATCATAGTTAAGGGTGAATGTCGGCGCCGTCAGGTAAGATTCTACCATTCGCTGAGCAATGACCTTCCGCATCGGCGTCATTGGAATACGCTCAATTTCACCGTAAGGAGTGACATTATCAGGAACTTCTTCCACTTTTTCAATTTGAGCAGGAGATTTGATTGTATCGCTCTCAACATTCTCAGGCAAGAAGGCAAGAACATCCTTCTTCATAATCTTGCCACGATGACCAGTTCCTTGAATCTCTTGCCAAGCGATATTATGTTCTTGAGCAATTCGTTTTGCCAGTGGTGAAATACGCACCACATTTGTATCTTTATAAGTTTCCACGTCTTCTTTGTGGACACGACCGTTTGCGCCTGAGCCAGAAACATCATAGAGGTTGATTCCCAAATCATCCGCTAACTTTCTAGCTGCAGGAGTCGCTCTTAGCTTATCATCAGCCATGACCTCTCCAATTCTAATTATGATACTAAGGGCGTAAAAAAGCGACTGAAAAATAGGAAATCTACGCAGGCTTCGATGAAGCTAAGAAGATTTATCTTTTTTTCGAGCTTTTAGCCCATGTTCAACTCTACAAGTAACTTAGATACGAAAAGTATCTCAAGTTACTACGGTTGTCGCTATCTGCGACCAACCTAGTAGACTTACTAAGTCGTTCATCGGATAAAATCGGTCCGAATAACGATTGTCTGTAATTTGTAAAATTTTAGCTACTTTGACCCTCTACACAAGATTAGATTACATAAAATAATTTATGTAATCTAATTCGTGAGAAAGCCTTTTCTTTATTATACCTTATTCTTTATGATATGTCTTCCGAATAGCGTCTTTGATGCTTTCAACGGTCGGAATCATCGCGTTTTCCAAGTTCTGTGCATAAGGCATTGGCACATCTTCACCTGCACAGCGGCGGATTGGAGCATCTAGATAGTCAAATGCTTCAGACTCAGAAATAATCGCTGAAATTTCACCAATGAAACCACTTGTTTTGTGGGCATCATTAACCAGAACAACCTTACCAGTCTTCTTAACAGAATTGATGATAATATCCTTATCAAGGGGCACCAATGTACGTGGGTCAACCACTTCTACAGAGATACCTTCTTCTGTCAATTCTTCCGCCGCCTGCATAACACGACGAAGCATTTTTCCGTAGGTAACAACTGTTACATCGGTACCTTCTTTTTTGATTTCACCTACACCGAGTGGGATTACATACTCAGGATCTAGTGGCACCTCGCCTTTTTGGTTAAATTCAGACTTGTATTCTAGGATAATGACCGGGTTGTTGTCTCGGATAGAAGCTTTAAGGAGCCCCTTCATATCTGCCGGAGTTCCTGGAGCGACTACCTTAAGCCCTGGAATGTGGGTAAACCAAGATTCCAAAGATTGAGAGTGTTGAGCTGCAGAGCTAACTCCATTACCTGCTGCACAACGGACAGTCATTGGCACTTGTCCTTTTCCGCCAAACATATAGCGCGTTTTAGCGGCTTGGTTGACAATAGCATCCATGGCGATTACAGAGAAGTCCATAAAGGTCATGTCTACGATTGGACGCAGCCCTGTCATAGCTGCTCCAGCTGCTGCTCCAGAAATCGCTGCTTCCGAAATCGGACAGTCACGAACACGCTCTGGCCCGAACTCTTCCAGCATACCAACAGATGTTCCGAAATCTCCACCAAAGACTCCGACATCTTCTCCCATCAGGAGTACATTTTCATCGCGACGCATTTCCTCAGACATAGCGAGGATAATGGTGTCACGGAAAGACATAGTTTTAGTTTCCATTTTCTTTTTCTCCTCTCTTTAGTCTGCGTAAATATCTTCAAAGGCAGATTCAAGCGGAGGAAATGGACTTTCTTCTGCAAACTTCACAGACGCTTCTACTGCTTCTTTTACTCCAGCTTGGATAGCTTCCAGCTCTTCCTCGCTTGCAATCTTGTTTTCCAGCAAGTATTTACGAAGATTTTCGATTGGATCCTTCTTCTTCCATTCTTCCACTTCTTCACGAGTACGGTATTTACCTGGGTCAGAGGAAGAGTGTCCCAACCAACGATAGGTCACGCTCTCAATTAAGACAGGTCCTTTACCACTGCGAACATGCTCGACAGCCTTTTGGAAGCCTTCATAGACATCCAGAACATTATTACCATCTTCGATGAACATACCTGGAATGCCATAAGCTGCACTACGCTCGTGGATGTGCTCTACATTGGTCATTTTCTTGATGTCGGCAGAAATACCATAGCCATTATTGATACAATAGAAAATTACTGGCAGATTCCAGATAGAAGCCATGTTGACCGCTTCGTGGAAGACACCTTCGTTGGTAGCACCGTCACCAAAGAAGCAGACAACAATCTTGCCTGTCTTATGCATTTGCTGGGTCAGAGCTGCTCCGACAGCAATTCCCATGCCACCGCCTACGATACCATTAGCACCAAGGTTTCCGGCATCTAGGTCAGCAATGTGCATAGAGCCGCCTTTTCCTTTACAGGTTCCGGTGTATTTCCCTAGGATTTCCGCCATCATTTCGTTGAGGTTGATTCCTTTGGCGATAGCTTGACCGTGTCCCCGGTGATTAGAAGTCAGTAAATCATCCTCATTTAAGGCTAGCATAGCACCGACATTGGCTGCTTCCTCACCCACCGAGAAGTGAGTCATTCCAGGAACCTTTCCTTTTTTTACAAGTTGAGCAATTTTTAAGTCCATACGACGAATTTCTTCCATCTTACGGAACATCTCTAACAAAAGATCTTTATCTAAAGTTGCCATTTTTTTGCCTTTCTAAGCATAATATTTACTACTTTAATTTTATCTAAAGCTGTAAGCACTGTCAAAACTTCTGCTCACTTGCATTTCACAAAGAAAAACCAGTCAATCCATTGGATAAACTGGTTTAAGGCACCAAAATAGGAATTTCACAAACTTTTTGTGCTAGAGTAGTTTTTACTATTTTGAAACTGTTATACGAAAATAATAGCAGAGCATGCCTCTGATTAATCTGCCTGTTTAGCAAAATCTGCAATCATCTGCTCCATCTGCTCGCGGCTTGGTGTTGTCAGCATATAGAGATAGTCACCTTGCAGCTCCGCAAATGCAGCTGGCATGTCTTTCTTGACCTTGAAGTTATCTCTATATTTCTCCAGCAAGTCAGCTTCAGGGTAAGCATAGTTCGTTGATGCACGGCGTGAGGTTGCCAGACAGAACAAGGGCTCCATGTGGGCAGCTGGGAAAGGCTCTCCAGCTACAATCGCTGCATAGCCTCTGTAAAGATCGATTGAGTGAGCGAAATTATAGACATCAATGGTAAAGCCAACGGCTGGACGGTTATTGTACTCAATGGCTACATAATCATCACCTTCACGGAAGAACTCAATATGGAAAAAACGTTCTTTCATGCCGAAGATTTTGACAATCGCTTCTCCATAAGCACGCAGTTTTGGATCCATATCCTTGAGAACGTAGTAGGAATTGTCCATCTTATACATCATCAAATCCAGCGGTGTATGCGCATAGTCAAAGGTGGTTGCAAAGACGATCTGACCGTCCTTATCTACCAAACCATCAAAAGTACAGATTTCGCCAGACTGGACAAACTTTTCAAAGAAATAAGCTGTCTGATGATCCCATTCTTGCTTGAATCGTTCGACATCTTCTGCTGTTTCCAATTTAAAGGTCGCAGCTGCTCCCACTCCATTATCAGGCTTGGCAATCAAAGGCAGCCCAAGTTTCTTGACAGCCAAATCAGCCCCAGCTTCTGTGTTGACAATCTGACCGGGTACGACTGGAACACCTGCTTTTTTAAAGAGTTTCTTCATCTCTGATTTGAACTTGGTCTTTTTCAAGTCTTTGGGTTTTGCTCCAAAAACATTGAATTGCTCCCGCAACTCAGCGTCCAGTTCCAGCCAGTATTCATTATGAGACTCAATCCGATCGATAGGCCCATGCTTGTAGAAAAGAAAGGCCACAGCTCTTTTTACTTCGTCAAGATTTTCAAGATTTCCTACTCTGAAATATTCAGTCAATGAATCCTTCAAAGGCTGGTCTAGCTGGTCATAAGGCTCCTGACCAATTCCCAGAACGGTGATTCCTTTGTTAGCCAGTTCAACCGTAAACTGCTGAAAATTTTGCGGATAGTAGGGAGAAATAACGATATAATTCATAGGAAACCTCCTTTAAAGATTGAGTTCATTAAGGAAATAAGGCATTTGCTTACGCCACCAAACCCAGTCATGGGAAACATCGTGGCCCCATTCAGCAAACCAAGCTGGAATATTCTTATGATCAAAAGCTTCTTTCAGCGTGTAGAAGGAAGGAAGGCCATCCTGCTCCCAGTCGCCCAAGCCAGTACAAACGATAATATCCGCCTGTCGATAGCGGTCAATAAACCAGCCATCATTTTGGTTCCAGATATAGTCAGCTGGCGAGTTTTGATAAATTACTTCGTCATTCAAATTGTCACCGACAAAGAAACGTGCATCATAGACACCACTAAGGGCAATCACTTTATTGAAAACATCTGGATGCTGCAGGAAGAAATTAACAGCATGATAAGCGCCCATAGAGCAGCCTGTCGTCATCATAGGGTCAAACCAGCCTGTCTTATGCTTGACAAATGGAATCGCTTCTTCAATGACATAACGTTCATAGGCACGATGCATTTCTGCTCGGTCGTGAGGATGCTTCCAGTCCGCCAGCCAGCTCTCACTATCAACGCTGCTGAGAGTGAAAAACTGAACCTTACCTGCCTCAATAAAGCCAGCGCAGGCTTCAATCATCCCAAAGTCAGCATACTCATTGTGGCTGCCGCCTGATGATGCAAAGACTATAATAGGAAGCCCGGCATGGCCATAGCGATTGACATACATTTCACGGCCTAGATTACCGCTCCAATGACTTAAAAATTCTACATGCATAGTTTCTACCTCTTTCTTAGTGTTTGACTAGCTTACCATTTTTCGCCGATAAAACGGAAACAGTCTGGCAAGTGCTCCGCCCAAGCGATCTCGTTGTGAATAGCTCCAGACTGGATCTTAATCTGGATATTGGCTAAATCTACCCCAGACACAAGAAGCTGTCGGAAATAACTGAGCGATGAATCGATATAGGCCTGCTTGATATTGCCAGCCATCAATGTCTTATCTGTATCATCAGCCTCTTCCGTCCCAACATAAATGAAAACTCGTTGGTCTACCTGAAGTTTCTTTCTCTCAATATAACGGTCAAAGGCTTCCTGATGCAGCCAATTAGCTGATGAAAAAATTCCCAAACAGCCAATCTGATCTTGGTATTCAACACCGATAAACTGGCTGATATTTCCTCCAAGAGAAGAGCCAATCATAGCCGTATGCAGCCGATCCGACTTGGTCCGATAATGCTGGTCAATGAAAGGCTTGACGACTTCCATGACAAACTCCGCATACTCCGTTCCCTTGCCGCCAAACTGAATACCGGGAATATTGGACTCTTGGAACTTCCAAGCTGAATACTCATTCATCCGCCCTTGGCCATCGTTGTCAATAGCCACAACAATCATTTTTTCAATATCTGGATTACGTTTGATTGTCGGAATCACCTTCCACGAATGGCCGCTGAAAGATTCCTTGCTATAAAGAACATTTTGTCCGTCGTGAAAATAAACGACCGGATAGGTCTTGTTTGTATCTTGGCTATAGTTCTTTGGAAGCAAGACGCGGACACGGCGTTTTTGCTTAGTATAAGGAACGACCAACTCATGTGTTTTCATTTCAAGGTAAAAATAGGATTTATTCATTTTCAGAAAACTTTCTATTTTCAAAATTTTTATTTATTATATCACAAATTAAGCAAAAAGTTAGGAATTTCCTAACTTTTTAATGATTTTTATTAGATAATGATAGAAAATAGATTATTTATCCAAATAAGGCTGTAAATCCTGCAAGGCTCGCTCAGCGATTTTCTCATAGCGTTCCTTCTTATCACGAATCCGAGGGCCGTCCAGCTCTTTGATAATGCCAAAATTGACATTCATGGGTTGGAAATGCTTGCTGTCAGCGTGGGTAACATAGTGTGGCAGGCTACCGATTGCTGTTGTTTCTGGAAAGACAAGTGCTTCTTCTCCCTTGAAGAGTCGAGCAGCGTTAATACCAGCAACTAGACCAGAAGCCGCTGACTCGACATACCCTTCAACTCCAGTCATTTGACCTGCAAAGAAAAGATTTGGCTGTTTCTTAGAGCGGAAAGTCTGTTCTAGCAGATTTGGAGAGTCCATATAGGAGTTTCGATGCATAACTCCATAGCGGACAAATTCTGCATTCTCAAGACCAGGAATCATCTGAAAGACCCGCTTTTGCTCGCCCCATTTGAGATGAGTCTGGAAGCCGACAATGTTGTAAAGACTGCCTGCTGCATTGTCCTGACGAAGCTGCACTACAGCGTATGGCGTCTTATATTCACCATCTCGAGGTCCTTGGTAGTCATCGGGATATTCTAAACCAACCGGCTTCATCGGTCCATAAAGCATTGTTTTAATGCCCCGCTTAGCCATAACTTCAATAGGCATACAGCCTTCAAAGTATTTTTCTTTTTCAAAGGAATTGAGCGGTGCTTCCTCAGCATTGACCAAAGCATCATGGAAATCCATAAATTCTTGCTTAGTCATTGGCGCGTTGAGATAGGCAGCTTCGCCCTTATCATAGCGGGATTTGAGATATACCTTGGTCATATCAATAGTATTGACGTCAATGATTGGCGCTGCTGCGTCGTAAAAATAAAAACCGTCGCCTTCATTGAGCATGTGGATTTTTTCTGCCAAAATATCGCTGGTCAAGGGTCCTGTCGCAATGACTGTGATGTCACCCTCTGGAATTTCAGTGATTTCTTCACGAATGACCTCAATCAATGGATGGTTGCTCACTAGTTCCGTTACCATCTGAGAAAAAACTTCTCTATCAACCGCTAGGGCACCACCTGCTGGCACCCGAGTCGCTTCTGCAGCTTTTAAAATGACCGAGTCCAACCGCCGCATTTCTTCCTTTAGCAGACCAACTGCATTGGTCAGCGCATCTCCTCGCAAAGAGTTAGAGCAGACCAGTTCTGCAAAGTCCGCAGTTTTGTGCTGAGGCGTTGACTTAACACCCCGCATTTCATAGAGTTTGACTGGGATGCCACGCTTGGCAATCTGGTAAGCTGCTTCACTGCCAGCCAGACCAGCACCGATAACATTGATATAGGATGATGACATGATACTCTCCCTTGGATATTTCTAGATTTTCACTCTGACCATTATAACAAAAAGATAGTAAAAAAGACAGACAGGAGAATTCCTGAATGTCTTTCCAAAATTATTGTTTAACAAAACTGAATGTCTTATAAGCATACAGATGACTATTGTCTTCGTAACTTATGCCAAAGCCCACTTCTGTATTCCTAGGTAGTTTATCGATTTGAAGTATTTGAACAAGTAAGTATTCAAAATCAGAGTCTGTCCAATTGTCAATATCTTCATTAGCTAATTGTAGGTTTTGTTTTCGTACTTGTTCTATATCAATGCTTATATGAATACTAAAAGTCGAACGATTGTCAGCAACTCTTTTTGAGAGTATATCGCGATTAAGAGTAAGCAAATCTTCATCTAGTTTATTTGCTCTACTTAGGTCTAAGTCCTTGATTAACGGAGCTAGTTCTTTGACATCTGTTTTCAAAATTGCTTCTCTTTTTTCTTGTTCTTCAAGATGAGTTTCTGGGTTGCCACTATATTCTTCTTGTGGCACCAAAGAATAACTTGAGTCAAAGGAGTCCAATTCAATTGAGTTTTTAATATAAAGCTGTCTAATCATATCTTTGCTCAAAAATGTAGAAGTCAAGCTATCACTTTGAAGCAATCTATTGTATGCTTCTTCAAGTCTATCATAATTGTCATCGCCAGAAACATACTCCATTTCTAAACGATAGACTTTTTTCTTGGCCAAACCAAAGAAAATTTTATTCTCAACTTCTTTAAGTCTCGGGTTGTATCTGAGGACTGGAGTTTTCTGAACATAATCTTTTTCAAAATCCACATAGACATCAACAAATTTTTTGTTTCCTTCAACGTAAAACGGAAATCCCTGATAGCCAAAAGTATCAGCAGTCGAGTATCCTTCTGCTTCTAGTCCTGCAGCTTCTATTACGGAACTAATATTTGATATAGCCGTACTACTTAAATCATGATCTACACTGTTGTTGCATGCTGACAAAATAAATAATGCGAGAATAGAAAACAGTACACTAATTATTTTCTTAATCACTTTGCTTTTAACATCTCCTCCAAGTAAACAATCTTAGCAAAATCCTTATGATTGTTATTTTCATTTCGGTAGGAATCCTGAGAGGAAGCGCGGTAGATAGCTAAAAATTGCTCTGCTGTAGGCAGTAGAAACTGAACACCTTCTACTTCTCTTCGAGACAGCTTCTCTAGCGGCACACCTGAAAAAGCCTCCAAGGTTTCCATGGCTCCGAATTCAATAGACAAATCTTCTTTTTGAAATTCATGCTCGTGCAAATCGACTAAACGATAGCCCAAGCGGTCCATCATTGGTTCAATCTTATCCATATCATAAATACGCTCTTCGTCTGGCGCTTCCCAGCCACGCTCATCACCGTGAACATGAATATCAATATCCCGCGCCTGCCAGTCTTGTCCAGTAACTTGCTCCAGACCTAGAGAACCCATCAGAAGTGGAACAATTCCCATCTTATTCAGTTGGGACGCGATTTTTAGAAATTCTCCAAATTTATCTGTCATAAAACTGCACCTCTTCTTCAGAAAAATATTTTACGTAATATAAATTATGTAAAAATTACTATTTCACTTTTTCTTCTTCGTAGTCACCATTGCTGCAGACCACTTGCTTGCCGCCGCCACGAACTTTCTTTTCGATCAGATACTGGTCACATTTTGGACAGTTCCGACCGACCGGCTTGTCCCAAGATGTGAAATCACAGTCAGGATAACGATCACAGCCATAGAAAATGCGATTTCGTTTAGTCTTACGCTCAATAACTTGACCTTTCTGGCACTGTGGACAGGTCACGCCGATTTCCTTGACGATAGCCTGAGTGTGACGACAATCTGGGAAATTGCTGCAGGCATAGAACTTGCCAAATCGACCTAACTTAATGACCATGGGACTGCCACAGACCTCACAATCAAAACCAGCCGGTTCATCCTTGATTTGGATTTTCTCCATTTCAGTCTCGGCCTTAGCTACTTCCTTTTCAAACGGTTGATAAAACTCGTCAATAACCTTCTGCCACTGCTCTTTGCCAATTTCTACATCATCCAGTTTTGCTTCCATTTCGGCTGTAAATTTCACATTTACGATGCCTGGGAAGAATTCGACAATCAGAGAATTAACAATCTCACCTAGTTCCGTCGGCTCAAATCGCTTGGAAACCAGTTTAACGTAGTAACGTTTCTGAATAGTCTCAATGGTAGGCGCATAGGTAGACGGCCGACCAACACCATTTTCTTCTAAAGTCTTGATAAGAGTCGCTTCAGAATAACGAGCAGGTGGCTGGGTAAAGTGCTGTTCTGGATTGGTATTAACACGTTTGACAGTATCTCCCTTTTCCATATCTGGCAGCATTTTATTCTTGTCCGAGTCGTTGTAAATAGCCAGATAACCATCAAATTTGACCTGACTGCCGTTGGCTGCAAATTGGACACCATTTTGCCCTAGCTTAACATTCATAGTATCAAAGACTGCTGCTGTCATTTGACTAGCTACAAAACGGTTCCAAATCAGCGTATAGAGCTTAAGCTGATCCTTATCCAGATACTTTGCGATGCTTTCTGGAGTATTGAAAACGCTGGAAGGACGAATGGCCTCGTGGGCATCTTGAGCACCAGAGGCGTTCTTAGCCTTGCTGCCATGTTTGGAATATTTGGCGCCAAATTTATCCGTTATAAAGCTTGCTGCTTCATTTTGCGCTACTGGACTGATACGAGTCGAATCGGTACGCATATACGTAATAAGACCTTGTACGCCAGAACCGATATTAATCCCTTCATAGAGCTGCTGAGCCACCATCATGGTCTTACGAGTCCGGAAATTAATCTTATTAGCAGCATCCTGCTGCATAGAGGAAGTCGTGTAGGGCAGCGGGGCATTGCGTCGACGTTCTTTCTTTTCGACACTGTCGACTGTAAAGTCATCACCCTTGAGGTGAGACAGGACTTCTTTGACCTCATCGTTGTTGGTCAGCTTCATCTTTTTGCCATTCATACCGTAGAAGCTAGCCTGAAACTGACGAGTTCCCTTCTTGAAAGTTCCGTCAATTGTCCAGTATTCTTCTGGTTTGAAGGCGTTGATTTCATTTTCCCGGTCGATAATCAGCTTGAGCGCAACAGACTGCACCCGACCAGCTGACAGGCCCTTTTTGACTTTCTTCCAGAGAATAGGAGAAATGGAATAACCCACCAAGCGGTCCAGAACTCGGCGAGCCTGCTGTGCATCAACCAAATCCATATCAATCTGGCGCGGCTCTTTAAAAGCATTCTTGACTGCATCTTTGGTGATTTCATTGAAGACGACACGGTTTTTCTCTTTCTCATCCAAATTAAGAATGTGAGCCAGATGCCAAGAAATAGCTTCTCCTTCGCGGTCCGGGTCACTTGCCAGAAAAACTTGCTTAGCTTTCTTGGCTTCTTTTTTCAAGTCATTAATTAACGGACCTTTACCACGAATATTAATGTATTGCGGCTCATAGTTGTTCTCAAAATCAATGGACATAGTAGACTTTTTCAGGTCACGAATATGCCCGACACTGGCCAGAACCTTGTAGTTTCGTCCCAGATATTTTTCTATTGTTTTTGCCTTAGCAGGCGACTCTACGATGACAAGATTTTTCTTGCTTGTAGACTTTTTCTTTGTTTTTGTTACCAATTTAGACACCTTCTATAAGAAATAAATCTCATAGAGTTTAAACTATTTTTTGATAGATGTCAACTGCTAACTTTTCTTATAGGAAAACTTGTTTTAAAAATCAAACTCAGAAAGGACGTCAGAGCCTGATGTGATGCACTTTGCGCCCTCTTGAATCAAATGATGGCAGCCGTCAGATTTTCCATCTAAAATTGACCCCGGGATAGCAAAGACATCCCGTCCTTCTTCCATGGCTCGCTCGCAGGTAATCAGGCTGCCTGAGCGCATCTTGGCTTCTGCCACAATGACGCCTCGACAGAGACCGGCGATGATACGATTTCGCTCTGGAAAATGAAATTTCAAGGGCTGTTCACCTGGACCATACTCTGTCAGCAATAAATGATTTTTGCCAATGTAAGCTTGTAATTTTTTGTTGGCCTTGGGATAAAAGACATCTAATCCCGTTCCGATGACAGCAATCGTCTGCCCCCCGTTTTGCAGGGCAGCCATATGAGCTGCCGTATCTATTCCACGAGCTAGGCCACTGACGATAACCAATTCATTATTTAGCTCCTTGACAATCTTTTGTACAGAGGCATTTCCTTGCTTACTGCTGTCTCGACTGCCAACCACCGCAGCCTTGGGCAATTCTAGTAGATTTAGATTTCCCTGATAAAATAACAAAGTCGGGGCATCATAAATCTCGCATAAATCCCAAGGATAAATATCATCCAAGATAGAAAATGACGGAAAAAGTTCAAATTCTTCCTTCAAAGCTGGTAAATCAAGCCTCTTGTATTTCTCAATAAAGAGAGCAGGATTGCGGCACTCAGATACGACAGCCTTATCTCGCAGAGAAAGCTTGCCATCTTTACACTCGGCGTATCTCAAAACATTTAAAACCTGATGATTGGTCAAGCCAGCTTTTTTCATTTTATAAATTTCAAAATTATTCATTTTTTCACCTCACTTTCTTATTCGTAAAAAAGTTCAAAAAAAGAACTGTAATACAGTTCCTTCTTTACGATTCTATTAAATTTGATGTTGTCAATAGCTAGTCTCCTTGACTATTGCCTTTAACCCATCTTTTATTCTTTATGAACAGGGATTTCCTTAATAATTCGTGCTGGATTACCAGCCAAGACTACATTGTCACCAAAAGACTTGGTCACAACCGCTCCTGCTCCGACAACCACATTATCCCCTAATGTCACTCCTGGCAGAATCGTCACACCTCCGCCTGCCCAGAAATTATCACCAATAGTGATTGGTGCTCCGTACTCAATACCGGAATTTCTTTCCACTGGATCAAGCGGATGAAGAGGTGTCAGAAACTGACAATTTGGACCGAGCATGGCATTGTTTCCGACGCGAATGGGGCAAACGTCCATCATAGTCAGGTTCCAGTTAGAACAAAAATTTTCTCCTAAATGAATGTTAATTCCGTAGTCGCAAACCAAATCTGGCTTCATAGCAAGATTCTCCCCTGTACTGCCAAACCATTCTTTGATAATAGCACTTCTCTTGTCGCTGTCTTGCTCTTTGTTAAAACGATATTGAAATTCTTTGGATCGGGCTCTAATTTTTCTTAAATCTTCGTCTTGTGGTCGGTAAATCTCTCCAGCAATCATTTTTTCGTATTCGCTTTGCATGTCATCCTCCTTTTCATGCGTGACAAATGGATGGTCAGGTAAAGTTGTTCATCCTCTGATATTTGGTAATTTCTGGTTTGCTTTAAAAATTCAGCAATCTTCCTAGTGGTTTCATAGGCCAAGGGATACTTACATTTAAGTAAGTCAAACATCTCATTGTCCTCTAGGTCACGGTGGCCTCTATCAGTCAGGACTCGCTCACAGAAAAATTTTAGATGGGTCATGAAGCGCTCGAGGTAGATGTCTTCCTCGTCTAAAGAAATTTCCAAACTGTACTTGACAATGGTCATGATTTCCTCCATCATCATAGTCAAATCACGCGCAGCACCGTCGCCATTTTCCAGCTCTGCATTGACCAAGGTCAGCGCCATAAATGCTGCTTCATCATCTGGAAGTTCCTTGCTGACATATGCGCTCAAAAGCTGTTTTGCAAACTGACCAACCTCAAACTCGATAGGAAAAAAGCGTTTAATATCCCATATGAGGAAATTCTTGAGATAAATACCATCTTCCAAGCGCAGCAAGACTCCGTGGATATGATCTGCCATCGCCAGAAAAGCACTGTCTTTGAGCTTCTTCTGCAGTTTCTCCTTTGCGAAAGAAATAATCTTATCTGACATTTCCATGACCTCTGCTGGCAACTCCATCAGAAGCTGTCGTCTATTTTCTGACAAGACATACTTTTTCTCAATCAGCTCATCTGGAATCTCCTGGCCAACTTTTCGACCAAAGGCCAGTCCTCGTCCCATGAGAATAACTTCTTCTTGGTTTTCTTCAGAAATCACCACATTATTGTTTAAGATTTTACTGATAAGCATGCCTCACCTCTTCGTGCCTATTCATACATGGATTTTATTGGTTCAAATGTCTTGCGATGAATAGGAGTTACGCCGTTTCGCTCCAAGCCCTGCAAATGGCTCTTAGTTCCATAACCAGCATTTTGCGCAAAATCATAACCAGGATATTCTTTGTCATAGTCTGCCATCAGCTTATCTCGAGTGACCTTAGCAACAATACTGGCCGCTGCAATAGATAGCGAATTAGCATCACCTTTGATGATGGACTCTTGCGGAATCTCGACATCTAGCTTCATGGCATCAATCAGCAGATAATCTGGCTTGAGACAAAGCTTAGACAAAGCATCTTTCATAGCAAGCTTGGTCGCTTCATAAATATTGACTTGGTCAATAATCTCATTGTCTATCAGGCCAACACCGACTGCCAAAGCTTTATCAAGAACTGCCTGATAGATTTCTTGATGTTTTTTCTTGGGAATTTTTTTACTATCGTTGAGCCCCTTAATTTTACATCCTGGAGGTAAGATAACAGTTGCAGCGACAACTGGTCCAGCTAGAGGACCACGACCGACTTCATCAATCCCAGCTATCGCTTGGTAGCCGGCTTTATAAAGCTTTTTTTCATACCGTAACATCTGCTCCAGACGCAAATCCTCGTCTAACTCTGCTTGAATAGCTCTTTTACGCTTTTCAATCGCCTTTTGAACTCCGCTCCGTTGGTCATTAGCTGCTTCTGCCAGAAAAGAATCAGCCAAATCAGTCACTAACTCTAATCGTTGCTGGATTTCTTTAATCGTTGCCATCTAGTTCTCCAACCGTATCCAAGCAATAACGACCTAACTTGCCATCGCGGACATCTTTGACAAATAGGCTGTAAAAACGATCATAGTCATCGCGGAAGCCGAGTTTTTTGGTCATGTCCATAATCATGTCAGGTGCTTCCTGATTTAGATCCAGCTGCTTGAAACGTGCTGTCAGCTCCTCAGGATAATGCTCCTTAAAGTAATTGAGACCAAAAATCGTTACCTCATCCATAGGCAGCAGATTATCCTTAATAGCACCAGTCAGAGCAAGCTTGAGAGCAACCGTCTTATCTTCAAACTTAGGCCAGAGAATTCCTGGTGTATCCAAGATTTCCAAGTCTTTATTTGACTTGAGCCATTGCTGACCCTTGGTCACACCTGGCTTATTCCCTACAACAGCGATTTTCTTACCAGCTAAGCGATTCATGAGGGTTGATTTGCCAGCATTGGGAATACCGATTATCATGGTACGCAAGGTTTCGATGCGAATTCCTCTCTCCTTCTGACGCGCCAATTTGCCAGCCATAAGCTTTTTAGCCGCATCTGTCACTTTTTTTACAGCAGATTGCTCTTTGGAATTAATAGATAAGGTCGGAATCCCCTGGCTTTCAAAATAGCTCTGCCATTCCTTGATACGAACAGGGTCTGCCAAATCAGCCTTGTTTAAAATCAAAAGCTTGGGTTTGTCACCCACAATCTTAGTCAGCATAGGATTTTGACTGGATAAAGGAAGCCTGGCATCAACCAGTATCGTCACAAAATCAACAAACTTAATATTTTCCTGTACCTGTCTCCGCGCCTTGGACATATGCCCCGGAAACCATTGAATCGTTGCCATAATTCATCCTTTCAACGAATATCATTGATAAAATTTTATATCTTTACCTATTTTAACATATTTCTAAGATTTAAGCGGATGAATGCTAAAGTGATACTCTCTACCGCAAGAACAAAAAAAGCCCTAGCAGGCTTTCTAACTTTATCTTACTTGCTCAAAATGCAGATGCACAGCAATATGATCTCCATAGCCATTGCGCTCTAAATCGCGCTGCAAGCGATAAGAGATATAATGCTCGGCAATAGTAATATAACCTGCACCCAAGAGGCGGCTTTCAACCATGGACTGAATCATGCTGATCGTCGCACGTTCAACCTTAGCTTCTTCCAAATCCAGAACGACTTTCTTTGTAACCTGGGCCAAATTCTGACGCAAATCATCTGTCAACACATAGACAGTCTGCGCTGCCTTTAAAACTGCTTGATAGATTTTATCTGGGTCAAATTCCACAACTTCTCCACTCCGTTTAATAACTTGCATAAAAAACTCCTTTTTAAATTAAATATTTATATGTATTTCTGATGTATTGTAAGTCTCTAACCCAACTGTTGCCAATTAAGTCATCTATAGTCTGCACACAAAGAAACCCAAAGCAAGACCGTACCTTAACATTATACAATTTTTTCCTATTTTTTCAAAGAGAATAACATTCTTAGAAAAAGGATTGCAAAAGCAATCCAAAGTTAAAATTTATCTTTTAAAATCAATAATCCGGTCTCAGAACGCCTTTAACCGTCTCTTTAGTTGCTTGGTAGTCGCCATCAACCACGACCTTGATAATGCGTTTGGCATCTTCTTCAGGTGCAGGCACAAGTGGTAAGCGGGTTGGCCCAGCTGCAAAGCCCAAGTAATTAAGAACAGCCTTGACTGGAGCTGGACTTGGGTATGAGAAAAGGGCATTGACTTTAGGGATGAATTTCCGTTGGATAGCTGCTGCTTTTTTGATGTCATTGTGTTCAATAGCGTCCAGCATTTCAAACATTTCATCACCATTTGTGTGAGAAGCAACTGAAATAACTCCATCAGCTCCCAGATTCATAGCATGAAAGGCATCGCCATCCTCACCAGTGTAAATCAGAAACTCCTCTGGGCGATGCTCAATCAGATAGGCCATATTCGCCAGACTGGTACATTCTTTAACGCCGATAATGTTTGGATGTTCAGCCAACCTCAGCATAGTCTCAGGTGTCATCTCAACTACTACCCTTCCTGGTATATTGTAGATAATGATAGGCAGGTTTGAAGCATCCGCAATAGCTTTAAAGTGCTGATACATCCCTTCCTGAGAAGGTTTGTTGTAATAGGGTACGATGGCCAGACCAGCTGCAAAACAACCAAATTCATCTACTTCTTTGACGAATTCGATAGAATCACGCGTTTCGTTGGTACCGACACCGGCAATCAAAGGAACACGCCCTTTGACAACCTTTTGAACTGCCGCAAATAATTCCAACTCTTCATCGTGAGTCAGAGTTGGACTTTCAGCAGTTGTTCCAGCCAGCAAAATCCCATCTGTATGATGCGCCAAAAGGTGCTCAATCAAGTCTGGAATAGCTTCAAAATTGATGGAACCATCTTCATGAAAAGGTGTGATAAAAGCTGTGATGATTTTACAGTTTTTCAAATCCGCATACGCCATAAACTTACCTCTCTTTATTATACGAAAAGAGGGTTGAAAGAACGTTTATTCAACCCTGTGCTGTCAAGTTTCCTTGGTCACTTTATTTTAATTCAAAAACAACTTCTGCTGTCGGACGAACTAAACCACGCTCATGCAGTGTCTCTGCGATTTGAACAGAATTCCAAGCTGCTCCTTTAAGAAGATTGTCTGAAACAACCCACATGTGGATTCCTTTTTCTGCATCAAGATCCTTACGAATTCGGCCAACAAAGGTTTCTTTCTTACCAACCGCATTGATTGCTTGCGGATAAACCTGATGAGCTACATCATCTTCCAGAACTGCACCTGGGAAAGCTGCGATTGATGCTTTTACCTGGTCAATAGGTGCAACTTCCTTAGTCTCGATGTAGACAGACTCTGAGTGAGCAGACAAAATAGGAAGACGGACACATGTCGCAGAAACAGCAATAGAATCATCTTCCATGATTTTCTTAGTTTCCTTGGTCATCTTCATCTCTTCATAAGTGTAGTCGTTATCTGTAAAGACATCAATCTGAGGTAAGGCATTAAAGGCAATAGGATAATGCTTCTTATCACCGCCACATGGAAGGATATTGGCTTCCGCATCCTTAGGATTTACACCATCATTGAGAACAGAACGTAATTGAGCTTGGGTTTCAAGAATGGCTCCCATACCTGCACCAGAAACTGCTTGATAGGTAGATACGATGATACGCTCTAACCCCCATTGCTGACGAACAGGCTCCAAAGCCACCATCATCTGAATTGTCGAGCAGTTAGGGCAAGCGATAATTCCCTTGTGCTGATCTAAGGCATGGGCGTTGACTTCTGGAACAACCAGAGGGACATCAGGATTTTGACGGAAATAAGAGGTGTTATCGACCACCACTGCTCCAGCTTTGACTGCGTAAGGAGCGAATTTTGCTGAGGTAGAACCACCAGCTGAAAAGAGAGCAATATCTACACCTTCAAAAGCAGTCTCAGTCGTCTCTTCAATAGTAATATCTTGTCCCTTGAACTGGAGAACTTTACCAGCTGAGCGAGCTGACGCCAGATAGCGTATTTTATCAATTGGAAGGCTAGACTCTTCCAGCATTTTAATCATTTGAGATCCAACGGCACCAGTGGCACCTATTACAGCAACTGTATATCCCATGCGATAACCTCTCTGAATTTTCAAAAAATTTTGTATTGTTAGTATTATACTATTTTTAGGGAAAAATGCAAATATTTCTGAAGAATATAAGTTCTAGATTTTAGATAAACTGCATTTATCCACTGCTTTACAACTCAACTTCTTACTGCAGATTCGTTTCATCAAGAGTAATAGCACTCACGACACAGTCTGTCTCAGCATCAATGTCTCTAAGCTCGGCTGCGACTAACCGTCTTGCCTATCTAAGAGAGCTTTCAAGGTTTAGAGCTTTTGTTCTCACGAACAAAACTGCATCCATTGCTCTACGACTCAACTGCCTTCTGCGAAGTTGTTTCATCAAGAGCAATAGCACTCACGACACAGTCTGTCTCAGCATCAATGTCTCTAAGCTCGGCTGCGACTAATCGTCTTGCCTCTCTAAGAGACATAGAAAAATCCCCAATCCGTAGACTGGGGATAGGGGCACTTTCGTGTGATCAGCAGGTTCACACAACTAATCAAGGTCCGCTCCTGCGTTTATGACCTCCCATGCTTCAATTTGCAGAAAATCTGCATATCGACTCATCGCACGAAATATAGTTTACCTTATCTTTTTCCGTTTTGTCAAGATATTTAATCTAAAATATAAACAAAAACTTGTCTATCCTTCCACTCTTTATCTTCTTTTTGGAATTTTTTTCGTACTCCTTCAAGATAGAAATCAGCTTGCTCTAGTAATTTTTGTGAAGGGATATTCTGTAGATCAACATGTGCTTCTAAACGATGAAATCCTAATTCACAACTGACTTTCTTGAGTTCTTCTAACATTGCTCTGGCGTAGCCCTGACGCCAAAATTGATTATGTATCGTATAACCTATTTCTGCCCATTGAAAATCATCTCTAGCTAGCACAAATAAATTAACCATACCTACATGTTTTCCGCTTTTTGCATCATAAATTCCCCAAATATACTGTTGGTCTTTCTCTCGAAAATCGCGGTGCTTAGCCACCAAATCCGCAAACCAACTTTCTGTACAAATTGTCATATCTAAAAGCCCATCATCAAATGGTGATTGGGATGGTAGTCTATTTGAAAATCCTTCCAGCCAAACCGAGTAATCCTTCTCTTCCAGATATTTTAAATAAACATGTTTCATAAATACTTACTTCCTTCTCGAATACTTAACGCAGCCATTTCTTCCTGATGCCGTTCTATAAAATCCTTGACCCAGTCTGGATTGGTTTTGGAATAATCTCTCAGCGCCCAGCCGACGGCCTTGTTAATAAAGAATTCAGTTTGACCTAGATTATTCACTAAAATCTTTTCCAACAGCTCTGTGTCTGTTTCATCTTTTCGCAGCAGCTGATGATCAATGGCCAAGCGCCGCAGCCAGATATCCTCATCACAACTCCAGGATAAAATAATCTCTTTGGTTTCTGGAAATCGGGCAATGATTGATCCGACCAAGCGATCCAAAAAGTCAATGGTATCCCACCAAGATTTTGTTTGGGCCAGCTTTTTCAAACGTGGCAAGTCAGATGGAGTCAATGGTTTCTTGCGACTTTCCAGATAATCTAGCGCGGCATACTGTAATTCTCGATAGGGATTACTCCAAGCTTCATTTATAAAATTCCAGTCAATAACAGAGTCAGCTTGCTGTTTGAAAAAAGCTTTTGCGAGTTTCCGCCTGGCTGGAGTCTTGACTCCTAGAAACTCAAATTTATTTTTCATATAGGCTTTCATAGCCACTGCATCATCAGGTTTAGCTACTGCTTTTAGTTCTTTTACCAATTCTTCTACATTCATAGCTTACTCCAGCAATTCACGGTCATAAATAGTGTAGTCACAGCGGTAAATCACTAGCCTCTTGCCATCAATCAGCAATTCAGAGGTTTTAGGAGCATCTGAATTATCAAGAGAGACATGATCGCCAGCATAGGCAGCCAGCGGAGTCCCGTTTTGAGAGCGAATCAGAATAACTTTTTTCTTTCCAGTAAAGTCGTTTTTAAAAGCTGATATCATGCGATTTAAAACGGGAACTGCATGGCTATTCTCCTCAACATCTGCAGTCTTTTGATACTGGGCAAACACGTCTTTCAAGCCCTTTTCTTCTGCAATCAAGGAAGAGCCCACATGGTCGATCTCATACTTACCCAAAGTAATTTTGAGCACAGATGAATCTTCCTTGGAAATTCCTTCCGCATCAACTGAGTCAAACTCCTCGTTACGCGAAATGGATAGAGACTTACCCGACATTTGATCTATGAGTTGGGAATTTTCATCATAGGTTCGAACCGTCATCTCTAAACCAATCCATTCCTCCTTGGCATTTTTAAACCAATTTTCAACGGACTGACAACCGGTCAAAGTCAAAAGGGTAATGCTTAGAAGAGTTATTAATAAATGTTTCTTTTTCATCATTTCCATTCCATTTCTTTTAAAAGTTTGATGGATCCAGCATGCTTTCCTAAGGATCTTTGCAGCCAAACAATATCATGCCAACGTTCGAATTTATAGCCAATTTTAGGGAAATGTGCTACTTGCTGATAACCTCGCTTAGTATGAAAAGCAATGCTATCTTCGTTAGGCAAAGAAATACAGGCTAGAAAATGCATATATCCCATCTGCTCTAACATTTCTTCCAAAGCATCGTAAAGCTTACTGCCGATTCCTTTTCCTCTAGCATCTTGACTGACATAGACGGATAATTCCACCGCCCAATCATAGGCTGCACGCGCATAATAAGTCGAAGCATAAGCATAACCTAAAATTAAACCATCTTCCTCCGCTACCAGATAAGGATATTTTTCCAATGTTTTCTCAATCCTAGTTGCAAAATCCTCAATGGTCGGTACTTCATATTCAAAAGTGATGGCTGTATTTTCTACATAAGGCGCATAAATAGCAAGCAAGGTTGCAGCGTCTGATGGTGTTGCTAATCTAATGTTCATGTTGACTCCGTAGTCTATTCTCAGTATTTCCACTATTATACCAAAAAAGCTCGTAAAGAGTTTTTTAAACCATAATCAAAATAGACCAATCGCTGTACCGTCTGCTGCCACATCCATATTAAGTGCCGCAGGACGTTTTGGCAATCCTGGCATGGTCATGACATCTCCTGTCAAAGCCACGATAAAGCCTGCCCCAAGTTTTGGTACCAATTCACGAATGGTAATTTCAAAGTTTTCCGGCGCGCCCAGAGCAGCAGGATTGTCTGAGAAGCTATACTGTGTTTTAGCCATGCAGATTGGCAGCTTATCCCAGCCGTTTTTGACAATTTCTCGAATTTGAGTCTGCGCTTTTTTCTCAAAGTTCACTTTTGAACCACGATAAATTTCTCTGACAATTTTCTCTATTTTTTCTTCAATCGAAAGATTATTATCATAGAGACGAGTGTAATGAGCAGGTTCTTCATTAATGGTTTTGACTACAGTCTCAGCCAGAGATACACCACCTTCAGCGCCATCAGCCCAGACGCTAGCTAGCTCAACTGGAGCCTTAATTTCTGCACAAAGTTCCTTAAGCGCAGTAATTTCAGCAGCCGTATCTGAAACGAATTCATTGATAGCTACTACAACTGGAATACCGAACTTACGGATATTTTCAACGTGCCGCTTGAGATTAGCAAAACCAGCTTGGATCGCCTCAATATTCTCTTCTGTAAGTGCATCCTTAGCTACTCCACCATTCATCTTGAGGGCGCGCAAGGTTGCAACAATTACGACTGCATCTGGAGAAGTCGGTAAGTTTGGAGTTTTAATATCCAAGAATTTCTCAGCACCAAGGTCCGCACCAAATCCTGCTTCTGTCACTGTATAATCGGCCAAGCGCAACGCTGTGCTAGTCGCTAAAACAGAGTTACAGCCATGAGCGATATTGGCAAAAGGACCGCCATGAACAAAGGCTGGTGTCCCGTAAATAGTCTGAACTAGATTTGGCTTAATCGCATCTTTCAAGACTAAAGCCAAAGCTCCTTCTACTTCAAGGTCACGAACATAGACTGGTGAGCGGTCATAGCGATAACCGATGACAATGTTAGCCAAGCGCTTTTTCAAATCTTCAATATCCGTAGCTAAGCAAAGAATCGCCATAATTTCAGAAGCGACTGTGATATCAAAACCATCTTCTCGCGGAATACCATTAACCGGACTTCCTAAACCAACAGTCACATGGCGAAGAGCTCGGTCATTTAGGTCAACCACCCGCTTCCAGATAATACGACGCTGATCGATTCCCAGAGCATTTCCCTGATGAAGATGATTATCAATGAGAGCTGACAGGGCATTGTTAGCTGTCGTAATTGCGTGCATGTCTCCAGTAAAATGCAAGTTGATATCTTCCATCGGTAGAACCTGCGCATGACCGCCGCCAGCCGCTCCTCCCTTGATGCCCATCACAGGCCCCAGAGATGGTTCCCGGATAGCAATCATAGTTTTCTTTCCAATTTTGTTGAGAGCGTCAGCTAGTCCAATGGTAATGGTAGATTTACCTTCTCCAGCAGGTGTCGGATTGATTGCCGTTACCAAAATCAGTTTGCCAACAGGATTTTTTTCAACCTCACGAATTTTATCAAAGCTGAGCTTAGCCTTGTACTTACCATATAGTTCTAAGTCATCATAGTTGATGCCGACTTTTTTCACTACATCAACAATAGGCTGCAATTCAACACTTTGAGCAATTTCAATATCTGTTTTCATCAAGAACTCCTCTGTCAATTAATATAAAGATTATAACAAAAAAGAGCAAAATCTACATGATTAAGCTCTAAAAAGATTTTAATGTTCGGGAAAAAGGAAAGTTAAGAAAATTATATTCTCTAAAATATAAGATTTCAGAGAATTATTTTCCGCTGTGACACTCTGCAATTAGAATTATTTTACTAAATTTCTTTTTTCTTGTAAAATAAGGCTATGAAGATATTGATTACTTCTGGCGGGACCAGCGAGAAAATCGACCGTGTCCGCTCTATTACCAATCATTCAACTGGCCGGCTTGGAAAAATCATAACTGAAACTTTTCTAGGCAAGGGCGATCAGGTTACTCTGGTGACGACTCCCAAGGCTATTCGCCCTGCAGCTCATCCCAATCTTACCATTGTACAGATTGAAAATGTTGCTGAACTGCTTGAAAGCTTGGAGCCACTCGTTCACACACATGATGTACTGATTCATGCAATGGCTGTCTCAGACTACGCCCCCGTCTATATGACTGGTTTGGAAGCTGTAGCAGCTAGCCCTGATCTAACTGAATTTCTGAATAAGACTAACTCAGAAAGCAAGATTTCTTCTCAGGATGATGTTCAAGTTCTTTTTCTCAAACAAACACCAAAAATCATCAGCTTGGTAAAAAAATGGAATCCAGATATTCGCTTGATTGGCTTCAAACTCTTAGTCGATGTTTCTAAGGAAGAGTTACTCGAGACCGCACGAGCCAGTCTCATAAAAAATCAAGCAGAAATCATTGTCGCCAATGATTTGACAGAGATTTCTAATAAGGAGCACAAAGCCTATCTTGTCGGAAATGATACTGTAACCCATGCTCAATCCAAAGAAGAAATTGCTCAGCTCCTCTACCTGCATATCCATAATCCGTAAGGAGGTAAATGATGACACAGATTACCTTAGCCGTCAGCGGCAGCATATCAGCTTACAAGGCAGCTGACATTACTAGCCGTCTAAAGAAAGAAAACTTTGATGTTGCTGTCCTCATGACAGATGCAGCGACAGAATTTATCACACCGCTGACCCTGCAAGTCTTGTCGCAAAGACCAGTTGCAATTGATATTATGCAAGAACCTGACCCTAGCAAGGTCAATCACATTGACATCGCTAAAGAGTCTGATCTCTTTTTGCTTGCGCCAGCTACAGCCAATACCATCGCTAAATTAGCCAACGGTTTAGCTGATAATATGGTGACAGCTACTGCCCTGGCTCTGCCACCTCATACGAAGAAAGTTTTGGCTCCAGCTATGAACACTAAGATGTTTGAAAATCCACTAACCCAGCACAATTTGGAGCGTCTGCAGCGTTTTGGATGGAAGATTATCCAGCCGCGCGAAGCTGTTCTAGCCTGTGGCGATCAGGGGACAGGTGCTCTAGCTGAAATTGATACGATTATTGATACAGTAAAGGAACTTATTTATGAAAAAACAATCTAAAATTGCTCAAATTGCTATTTTCTTTGCCATTATGTTGGTACTGCACCTACTCAGCTCGGTTATTTTCAACTTACTTCCAGTACCGATTAAACCTACGATTATTCACATCCCAGTGATTATCGCCAGTATCCTCTATGGCCCTAAAGTCGGAGCTGTTCTAGGTGGCCTTATGGGATGTATCAGCGTTGTCACCAATACCTTGGTGTTGCTGCCAACTAGCTATCTCTTTAGCCCTTTTGTGCCAAATGGAAGCATTTCTTCGTTTCTTGTTGCCATGGTCCCTCGCATTCTCATTGGTATCACTCCTTATTTCGTATATAAAGCTATGAAAAATAAGGCTGGCTTGATTGTAGCAGGTTCCGTAGGTTCTGCCACCAATACTATCTTTGTCTTGGGCGGTATCTTCTTTCTCTTTGCAAATGTATACCAAGGAGATATCAAAGCACTTCTGGCTGTGATTCTATCAGCAAATTCAATTGCCGAGTTAATCATTTCTGCGGTTTTGACAGCAACTATCATTCCTGCACTTGAAAAAGCTAAAAAATGATGATAAATTAGCTTTCCAGACCAAGCCTTGGTTTGGTCTTTTTTTAATACTGCAATTCAGCTCTACCATCTTGAAATCCTTGAAAGAATGCCCTGAAAAGTATTTCATCGTTTTCTAGGTAACCTCTTTCAAAATTAATGAAAATATGCTACAATGAAAGCGATTAAGAAAATTTAAGAGCAGGATTTTTTACTAAATTTTCCACTCTTCATTTCAAAAATAAAGGAGACTCCACCTATGACTTATCAAGATAACTTCAAAAAATGGCTTGATTATGCTGAACTTCCGGACTATCTTCGTGAAGACTTGAATAGTATGGACGAAAAAACTAAGGAAGATGCCTTTTACACCAATCTTGAGTTTGGTACTGCTGGTATGCGTGGTTTGATTGGCGCTGGTACCAACCGTATTAATATTTATGTTGTCCGTCAGGCGACCGAAGGTTTGGCTCGCTTGATTGAAGAAAAAGGTGATGAGTTCAAAAAACGCGGTGTTGCTATTGCTTACGACTCCCGTCATTTCTCACCAGAATTTGCTTTTGAATCTGCTGCTGTTTTAGCTAAGCACAGCATCAAGTCCTATGTCTTTGAAAGTTTGCGCCCAACTCCAGAACTTTCATTTGCAGTGCGTCATCTGGGAACTTTCGCTGGTATCATGATTACAGCCAGCCACAACCCTGCTCCATTTAACGGCTACAAGGTATATGGTGAAGACGGCGGACAAATGCCTCCGCATGATGCAGATGCATTGACAGGCTACATCCGTGCGATTGAAAATCCTTTTGCTATTGAGGTTGCTGATGTTGAAGCTGAAAAAGCTTCTGGCTTGATTGAAGTGATTGGTGATGCTATTGATGCTGAATACCTCAAGGAAGTTAAAGATGTCAATATCAACCAAAAACTGATTGATGAATACGGCAAGGACATGAAGATTGTCTATACTCCTCTGCACGGTACTGGTGAAATGTTGGCTCGTCGTGCTTTGGCTCAAGCTGGATTTGATTCTGTAGAAGTTGTTGAAGCTCAAGCTGTAGCTGATCCAGACTTCTCTACTGTTAAGTCTCCAAATCCTGAAAGCCAAGCAGCCTTTGCCTTGGCTGAGGAATTGGGCCGTAAAGTTGGTGCAGATGTCTTGGTCGCAACTGACCCAGATGCTGACCGTGTCGGTGTCGAAGTTCTGCAAAAAGATGGCAGCTATCTCAACCTTTCAGGTAACCAAATCGGAGCTATCATGGCTAAGTACATCTTGGAAGCTCATAAGAGTGCTGGAACTCTGCCAGCAAACGCAGCACTTTGCAAGTCTATCGTTTCTACTGACTTGGTGACTAAGATTGCCGAAAGTTATGGCGCAACCATGTTCAATGTCTTGACTGGTTTCAAATTTATCGCTGAAAAGATTCAAGAATTCGAAGAAAAGCACAACCACACCTACATGATGGGATTCGAAGAAAGCTTCGGCTATCTGATTAAACCGTTTGTACGTGATAAAGACGCTATCCAAGCTGTTTTGGTTGTGGCTGAGCTTGCTGCTTACTATCGCTCACGAGGCTTGACTCTGGCTGACGGTATTGAAGAAATCTACAAAGAGTACGGTTACTTTGCTGAAAAGACTATCTCTGTAACCTTGTCTGGTGTTGATGGAGCTGAGCAAATCAAGGCTATCATGGCTAAGTTCCGTGACAATGCTCCGAAAGAATTCAACGCTACTGCTATTTCTGTTACAGAAGACTTTAAGGCACAGACTTCTACTGCCGCAGACGGTACTGTTACAGCTCTGACAACTCCTCCAAGCGATGTGCTGAAATACACTTTGGCTGATGGCTCATGGATTGCTGTCCGTCCATCTGGAACAGAACCAAAAATCAAGTTCTACATTGCCGTTGTCGGTGACAGCAATGAAGATGCTCAAGAAAAAATCGCTGCTATTGAAGCAGAGATTAATTCCTTTATCAAGTAAAATAACACTATCAACCAATCAACCAGAGAATGAAATTCACATTCTCTGGTTTTTCGTTTCCAAATCAAGCATTTTTCTGCTTTTTATGGCATACTAGTTTTATCAAAAGAAATGAGGATGATTTATGGAACAATTTGCTCAAAATATTAAAGACTTGGAAGTCACAACTGTAGACCGAGCTCGTCAAGCAATTGCTGACAAAGAGACAGCAACTTTCTTCGTAGGTCGCAAAACTTGCCCTTACTGCCGTAAATTCGCTGCTACTCTTGCTGGCGTGGTCGCTGATACCAAGGCGTATATTTTCTTTATCAATAG
The DNA here is from genome assembly GCF_026781265.1 of Streptococcus sanguinis. Classification (GTDB taxonomy): domain Bacteria; phylum Bacillota; class Bacilli; order Lactobacillales; family Streptococcaceae; genus Streptococcus; species Streptococcus sanguinis_T. Next base: position 213,086 of record NZ_JAKUVC010000002.1, on the reverse strand, counting down.
CGAAGAAGCTAGCGAATTAGAGAAACTGCAAGCCTTCCGCTCTGAATACAGCATTCCGACAGTTCCTGGTTTTGTTCATGTTCAAGACGGCCAAGTATCTGTTCGGTGTGATTCTTCTATGACTGCAGATGAGATTAAAGCTTTTGCAAACTTATAAAATTGATTCAATTCAAAAATCTGAGACCAAAAAAGTCTCAGATTTTTTTACTTATTTCTAACTTCCTGAAAAGCCTCCCACATCTTCTGCTGGGGTTTGGCAAAGGGGTAATTGCCAAAGTCTTCCGGATCAAGCCACAAGACCTCTCCCTCAGCTGCGTGCTGACTATCTTTAACTCGGCCATAAACCAGCTGGATATGCCACTTGCGATGACTGAAAACATGCTGCACTTTTGAAAAGGACTGCTGCTGCCAATCAACAATCAAATCATAATCCTGCTCAAAGCTTTCTTGAGGAGACAGATCCAGACTTGGCTGATTTTCTGCCACCTCAAAGAGGGACATCTGATTTTCAGTTTGAAATTCCTCGATTTCAATCAAGGGAAAATGCCAAAAACCTGATAATAAGCCAGCAGCCTCATTCTTTTCAAGCAAGAACTGTCCCTTTTCGTTTTCGATAATCAAGCCTTGCAGATAGACTGGAACTGGCTTCTTTTTAGGTGCTTTGATTGGATATTTATCCATTGTTCCATTCAAATAAGCTGTGCTGAACTCCTTTACAGGACTGTCTTCTGGATGAGGATTAAGAGGAGCTTCGATATCTGACCCCAGATCCATCAGCGCTTGATTAAAATCTCCGGGTCTGTCTGGATCAATCAGAATCTCCATCATAGCCTGAAAGACCTTACGATTGCTAGGTTGACCAATATCTAAATCAACTTCAAATAATCGACTCAGCACCCGCATGACATTGCCATCTACCGCAGGCTCAACTAGTCCAAAAGCGATACTAGCAATAGCACCAGCAGTATAAGGTCCAATTCCTTTGAGGCTAGCAATTCCTTCATAGCTAGCAGGAAATTTTCCAGCGAAATCTGCCATTATCTGCTGAGCTGCTTTTTGCATATTTCGCACCCGCGAATAATAGCCCAACCCTTCCCAAGCCTTGAGCAGTCTATCCTCTGGCGCCTGAGCTAAATCAGCTACAGTCGGAAACCAGTCAAGAAAGCGCTCATAGTAAGGAATCACCGTATCCACCCGAGTCTGCTGCAGCATAATCTCAGAAACCCAGATATGATAAGGATTATTTGTTCTACGCCAAGGCAGATCACGTTTGTTTTCATCATACCAAGTTAATAATTTCTCTCGAAAAGAGGCGATTTTATTTGCCTCCCACATCTCAATTCCGTATTCTTTCAAATCTAACATAAATCTAGTATAGCATAAGACAAGAAAAATTGAAGAGCTTATGCCCTCCAATTGTTTCTTATCGTTTAATAATGACCAACAGCCTGACTGGCTGTAATCAAAGTCAGCTTATAAACATCATCCGCATTACAGCCTCGAGAAAGATCATTAACTGGGTGGTTAAGACCCTGCAAGATAGGACCTACTGCTGAAAAGCCACCTAAACGCTCTGCCATTTTGTAACTAATATTCCCAGCTTCGATACTTGGGAAGACAAAGACAGTCGCTTGACCAGCCACAGGGCTGCCAGGTGCTTTCAGTTCAGCTGTTGCAGGAACGAAAGCTGCATCAAACTGCAATTCACCATCGATAGCCAAGTCTGGACGCATTTCCTGAGCCAGCTTAGTCGCTTCCACTACCTTATCAACCTTTTCACCGAAACCAGAGCCCTTGGTCGAATAGCTGAGCATGGCAACTTTGGGATCAATACCGAAAATTTGTGCTGTCAAAGCTGAGTTAACAGCAATCTCCGCCAAAACATTGGCATCTGGATCGATATTGATGGCACAGTCACTGAAAATGTAGCGTTCGTCATCACGCACCATGAGAAAGGCTCCTGAAGTACGAGACACCCAAGGCAGGGTCTTGATGATTTGAAGAGCCGGTCGAACAGTCGCTGCTGTAGAGTGAATCGCGCCAGATACCATTCCTTGGACTTTACCAAGATAAACCAACATAACACCAAAGTAGTTAACGTCTTCCTTTAGCAACTGACGTGCTTCATCTGCAGTGATTTTCCCTTTACGACGCTCAACGAATGCTTCTACCAGTTCTTCAAAGCAAGAACAGTTTGAAGGATCAATAACCTGATATCCTTCTTTTACTCCCTCAATTTCCAGATAAATACGGATTTTATCTGGATTCCCCAAAAGAACTGGTGTAATATCGGTTTCTTTCACCAAGCGTTTAGTTGCTTGCAAAATCCGTGGCTCCTCACCCTCTGGCAAGACAATCTTTACTTCCTTATCTTTCAAGGCTTCACGAATTGAGTCAAAAATTTTCATGTTTCTTAAAACTCCTTTATCTCTTATTCTTTTAATTTCTCAATAACTTGTTTAAAATCTTCTGGCAAAGGACTGGCACGCTCAACTTCCTGACTACTAAAAGGATTATAAAATTTCAAAGAATGACAATGTAAAGCTTGGCGCTCTATTCCGTGTTCCAAACTCCCTCCATAAAGGTCGTCACCCAAAAGCGGAAAGCCAATGTGTGAAAAATGAACGCGAATTTGATGAGTCCGCCCAGTATGCAGATGAATATCCACTAGATAGACATCTCCAAATCGCTCTATGACCTTGTAACTGGTATGAGCGTACTTGCCATCCTCTGTCACGCGCCTCGTAATGATACTCTCAGGATTGCGTCCAATCGGAGCAATAATCTCACCTTGCTCTTCTAAGTCACCAGTCCCCCGAACTAGAGCGTAATAGCGCTTTTCTATCAGCTTCTTCTGCAACTGTTTGTCCAATCTGGCATGAGCATAGCCATGCTTGGCAAAGAGCATGAGCCCACTTGTATCCTTATCCAGACGCGTCACGATATGCACCTGCTGGTTTTCATAGGCATGACGAATATAGTAAGCCTTAACAAAGTTTGCCATAGTATTGGAATGATTAACACTGGGAATACTGGCCACCCCTGCCGGTTTATCCAAAACCAAGAAATGCTCATCCTCGTAGACGACAGACAAGTCCTTATCAACAGCTTTCAGACTCTCAAATCCTTTTTCAGAAGGAATGTCAATCGTCACTTTATCGCCAATATCCAAGAGATAAATAGCGTTCTGAGGCTGATGGTTGACAAGAATGTTTCCGCCGGAAAATTTTATCTTAGCCAAGAGGCCTTTGGAAATTTCATGTCGCTTCAAAAAGGTCTTTACCTTGACATGTTCATCAGCAATAAACTCAAACCTCATTCCTGGCACTCTCCAATAAAGGAGTCTCTGACACGATTCCAAAAGCTGGTATGGCTTGGCGAAGCCACAAAATGTATCTTGTGATTGTCAATCTGGTACTCAATACGGACAATGTTTTTGAAAGAGAAAGTCTGATTATCAACCGCAATAGTGTGATAGTCACTGCGGGTCGGTACCAGCTCAATCTTATCCTTTTTGGGAACAATGACAGACGAACCCAATGTCCGATAAACCCGATTGTTGAGACTGGCAATTTCTGTCACCTGCAAGGCTTCGATTGTCGGATGCAATACCGCTCCACCTAGAGATTTGTTATAGGCAGTACTGCCCGTCGGAGTAGAGACGGAAATCCCATCTCCTCGGAAACGCTCAAAATGAACCCGATTGATAATGACATCAGCTACCATAGTCCGATCCGAACGCTTGATTGTTGCTTCGTTCAAAGCACGAATAGTGCGTGTATCACCATTTTCAAAAGTGATTTTGACATTTAAAATTGGATAAGAAACCTGAGCACCAGTATCTAATTTGAGATTTTCTACCAGCTTATCTAGTTCAAAATCACGGTAGTCTGTATAAAAGCCGAGATGCCCTGTATGCACACCGACAAAGCGGACCCGATCCAGATGTTCTTCATACATATGAAAAGCTGATAGCAGCATGCCATCACCACCCACCGAAATCACGATGTCGGGATTCTTAGGAGTTAAAATAAAGCCATTCTGTTTCAGCTTCTGCTTCAAATCCTGATAGACTTGTTCACTCTGTCTTTTCCGATTGCGGATAATCGCTATTTTTTTATCTGTATTCTTCATCTGTATCATCACTATTTCCCACACCGTCATTTAACTTGCGGTGAAGAGGATCAAAGAGAGCCTGCGCCTCCTGGATAGCATCACGGATTTCTCCCATCTCCTCATCCAGCTGATAGGCAAGATTAGCTGTCGTTTCCAAGCGACACTTGATCTCCTCGGGAAATTCTCCTTTATACTTGTAATTTAAAGAATGCTCAATCGTAGCCCAAAAATTCATCGAAAGGGTGCGAATCTGAATCTCAGCCAGAATAAGCCTATGACCATTAATCGTATCAACTGGATACTCTACAATCACATGGTAGCTCCGATAGCCACTGGCTTTTTTGTTTTTGATGTAATCCCGCTCCTGCACAATGCGCATATCAGTCCGATTTCGCAAGACTTCTAAAACTTCATCCACATCATCGACAAACTGGACCATGACTCGTAAGCCTGCAATATCCTGCATCTCTTGCTCGATATTTTCCTCGCGAATGCCTCTCAGAATCATCTTTTCTTTAATGCTCTCAATCGGCTTGACACGTCCGGTCACAAATTCAATCGGAGAATGGCGTTGCTGCTTGCGGTATTGCTTTCGCACTCCACGCAGCTTAATTTTTAGCTCTCCAACAGCTTGAATATAGGGGTCTAGAAACTCTTCCCATTCTATTGTCATACACTTACCTTGTCATATCATTATTTTTTGTATAAAATAAACACAACTGTTATTATAACATAAATCGCTTTCAAAAAAAAGAAAAGGATATGAAAATGAATCACTTAGAAATTGAATTCAAAACCATGCTGACCAAAGAAGAGCACGACCGTCTGCTCCAGTTATTTGCTGATATTTCCCCTATTAGCCAGACCAACTACTACATCGAGTCAGATCAGCAGAGTATCCGACACGCCCACATGGCTTTTCGAGTACGAACTTTTAACCATCGCGAAGCTGAGCTGACGCTCAAGATTCCTCAAGAAGTCGGAGCCTTGGAACTCAATCAGAACTTGACACCAGAAGAAACCGAAAACATTTTGCAGAACAATGAATTTCCTGCGGGAGAGATTTTAGAGACGCTGCTTCAAAAAGAAATTCCCATCCAAGACTTGAAGATTCTAGGTTCTCTAGAGACTATCCGCTATGAAAAAGAAGACAAAATCGGCCTATTTGCTTTGGATGAGAGCCACTACTTGGACAAAAAAGACTTCGAACTCGAAGTCGAAGTTGAAGATTTCGAAAAAGGAAAAGAAAATTTCCTCAACTTCCTAAAACAGCACTGCATCGACTACAAACCTAGTAAGAGCAAGATAGCAAGATTTTCTGAAAACTTGTAAATCAACGACCACAAAATAGCTGAAATAATCTAATTTTTTTGGTAAAATAAAAGGTAGCAATCTAAAGACTATTGAAATATAAATTTCATGGAGCATTAGATTATAGAAATGACACAAAAAGAGGACGGTCCAACTCATGTCAGATAAAAAAAATATGAAGCTTTTTTCCCTCAACTCCAATCATTCCATAGCTGAAAAAATCGCTGAGGCTGCTGGGGTTCCTTTGGGAAAACTTTCCTCCCGCCAATTCTCGGACGGCGAGATTCAGATTAACATTGAAGAAAGTGTCCGTGGCTATGATATATACATCATTCAGTCTACTAGCTTCCCTGTCAATAATCACTTGATGGAACTCTTGATTATGGTGGATGCCTGCAAGCGTGCAAGTGCCAATACGATTAATGTTGTGATGCCTTATTTTGGTTATGCCCGTCAGGATCGAACTGCTGCTCCTCGCGAGCCAATCACAGCTAAACTGGTTGCCAACATGCTTGTCGGCGCTGGAGTAGATCGCGTGATTTCTCTGGATCTTCATGCCGTGCAGGTCCAAGGTTTCTTTGATATCCCAGTCGATAACCTCTTCACTATCCCACTCTTTGCTAAACATTATTGCAATATGGGGTTAACGGGAGATGATGTCGTTGTCGTCAGTCCTAAAAACTCTGGTGTTAAACGCGCCCGCAATTTGGCAGAATATCTGGATGCCCCTATCGCTATCATTGATTATGGCGAAGATGAGGCGGGTCGATCTGAAGGATATATCATCGGAGATGTCGAAGGTAAGAAAGCAATTCTGATTGACGACATTTTAAATACCGGTCGGACTTTCTCTGAAGCAGCTAAAATTGTCTGTCGCGAAGGCGCAGTCGAAATCTATGCTGTATCCAGTCATGGTCTCTTTGCGGATAAAGCTGCGGAATTGCTGGATGATTCTCCTATCAGAGAAATACTTGTGACCGACTCTGTTGATACCAAAGAAAAAACACCTAAGAATCTCCACTATATTACAGCAAGTGAACTGATTGGTGATGCCATTGTCCGTATCCAAGAAAGAAGACCAGTCAGCCCACTCTTTGCCTATCAAAAGAAATAAGGTAACCGGAGTGATTTATTTAGATAATGCTGCTACAACTGCTTTGTCGCCCGCTGCAATCCAAGCAATGACCAAAACGATGACCGTCTTTGGAAATCCATCCAGTACGCATAGCCATGGCCGAGAGGCTAGTAAACTGCTCAGACAGGCGCGTGAGGATATTGCTCAAGCTCTGCATACTCAAAGCAATAAGATTCTTTTTACTTCAGGCGGAACTGAAAGCAATAATACTGCTATCAAAGGCTATGCCCTTCGTCACCAGAACAGAGGGAAGCATATTGTCACCAGTGCTATTGAGCACCATGCTGTCTTAGAAGTGGTAGAGTACTTAGTAGATAAATTTGGCTTCGAAGCTACTTTTGTTCAGCCAGTGGATGGTCAGATTCGAGCTGAGGATATTAAGAAGTCTCTTAGACCTGACACTATTCTTGTATCTGTCATGGCAGTTAATAACGAGACGGGTGCCATGCTCCCCATTAAGGAAATTGGTGAACTACTGCAAGAACATCCTGCTGCTTTTCACGTTGATGCTGTCCAAGCAATTGGTAAACTTCCCATTTACCCTGACGAGCTAGGGATTGACTTTCTATCTGCTTCAGCTCATAAGTTTCATGGCCCCAAAGGCGTTGGCTTCCTTTATGCCAAGAAGATGGATTTTGACAATTTCATGCACGGTGGTGATCAGGAAGAAAAACACCGGGCCGGAACTGAAAATCTAATCTCTATCACAGGCATGGCGGCGGCTCTGTCAGAGAGCATGGAACATCTAGAGGAAAATCTAGAGCATGCGCAAGACTTAAAAAACAGCTTACTTGCTGACTTATCGGACATTGACTATTACTTAAATGAAAGTCAGCCAAGCTTGCCTTACGTCATCAATTTGGGATTTCCCAATCAAAAAAATGACCTGCTCCTACTTCAAATGGATTTAAATGGATTTTCCATTTCAACAGGATCAGCCTGCACTGCCGGAGCTATACAACCTAGTCATGTCTTGCAGGCTATGTATGACGAGGATTCCAACCGCTTGCATGAGTCCGTTCGGATCAGTACTTCGGACCAAACGACTCTGCAAGAGATTCAATCATTTACAAAGAAATTAAAAGAAATTTTAGGAGGATAAGATGGCCTTTCAAACATCTGTTAGCTTAACAAACTGTGAATATACCTATTCACTTCACCCAAATGTCAAGAAATTTACCTTGCGCGACAATACTTTCGCGGAAAGCAAGGTTGGCAACTATGAACTCTCTCGTCTGCTGGAATCTGTTCCCAACAGCGGAAATGGCTTTCTGCTGAAAATAATCGTCAATAAAGATTTGAATGGCTTCAAAATCAACATCACTGACAAATCAGGCCTGCGCTTGGTCAATATTTTCAAATCAGAAGACCATCACATTATTCAGCAAAAATTTTATTTCTTGATGGATAGCCTGGTTGAAAGAAACATTTTTGAAAAGACTCCACAATAAGCAAGATTCTCGCAATTTTGCTTTTTTGATTTAGACTCTTAAAAAAACAAATGAGCTTGCCTTCTGCTTAGAGCACTTGAAGAAATGACCAACCGAACACAAGGAAAGGATTAACTATGGTTGAACTGATCTATTTGGACTCATATAAGGTAAAACGAACACTCACTTATGAAGACTTCGACGAATTTCTTCTCGCTTTCTCTGGCTGCGTCACAGTTCCTGACTCGCTCAAAGTACTTTCCATAACTTACAATGAGCACCAACTGCCTTTTACAGGGCTAATTGGGGACTTGTATCGCCAGATGTACCAGTTAGACTTGACTCCCTACCAGAACTAAGCACTTCGAATTTATAGCATGACTCAAACTTTCACTCTTTTCTTTTTTAGTGAATCAAACACCCTTAATTAGTTGATTTTTTCACAAACTTCCTATAAAATAGAATTAGAAAGGTTGTGATTTTGTGAAAACTGAAAAAAATACTACAATTCCCCGAGCAACTGCTAAGAGACTGTCGCTCTACTATCGTATTTTTAAACGGTTTAATGCTGAGAAGATTGAGAAAGCCAACTCCAAGCAAATCGCTGAAGCTATTGGTATTGACTCTGCTACCGTCAGACGAGATTTTTCTTATTTTGGTGAACTTGGCCGCAGAGGATTTGGCTATGATGTCAAGAAATTAATGAACTTTTTTGCTGACCTCTTGAATGACAATGCTATCACCAATGTCATGATTGTTGGTGTCGGTAATATGGGGCGGGCTCTGCTGCACTATCGTTTTCATGAGCGCAATAAAATGAAGGTTGTAATGGCTTTTGACACAGATGATCATCCAGAAGTTGGCAGCACAACCAGCGATGGGATTCCTATCTATGGAATTTCCCAAATCAAAGAAAAAATACAGTCAGGAAATGTGCAAACTGCCATCCTAACTGTACCTAGCGTAAAAGCTCAAGAAGTTGCATCAATCTTAGTTCAGGCTGGTGTCAAGGGCATTCTCTGTTTTTCACCAGTAAATCTATCCCTACCTAAGGACGTGGTCGTTCAGTATGTTGACCTGACTAGTGAACTGCAGACTCTGCTCTACTTCATGAGAAAAAATGAACATTAATTTGAAAGAGGTATTGAATACTCAATGAGTAAACCAATTATTGGAATAACCGGAAATGAAAGAGAAATCCCAGACGATCACTTCATCCATATGAGCTATACGGCGACTGGATTCGTTGAGGGAGTTAAAGAAGTTGGCGGAATTCCAATGATTTTGCCAATCGGTGATGAAGAGATGGCAAAACAGTATGTTTCCATTATTGACAAATTAATCATCACAGGCGGTCAGAATGTATGTCCACAATTCTATGGAGAAGAAAAAGCCATTGACAGTGATGATTATCTACTCAAACGGGACATTTTTGAATTAGCTTTAATCAAGGAAGCCCGCCGTCAAAATAAACCAATCTTCACTGTCTGCCGCGGAACCCAACTTTATAATGTCGCCCTGGGCGGTACTCTTCATCAAGACATTGAAGATCATTGGCAAGATAGCTCTGCTGAGTACACAACTCAAAGCATGGTGACCAAGAATGGCTCTATTCTGCATGAAATCTATGGCCCTGCATCTGAAATCAACTCCTTCCACCACCAGAGTATCAGGGATTTGGCTACTGGCCTAGAAGTCATCGCCTATGATCCACGCGATAAGATTATTGAAGCCATCACTTCTACTGACGGTAGTCCTTTCCTTGGCGTCCAATGGCACCCAGAGTTCTTATTTGGCTCCAGAGAAGGAGACTTAGCTCTGTTTGATTACGTTGTCAATATTCTTTAAAATCCTCTATTCCTAGAAAAGCCTCTTTTCAACACGAATAGAAGTTTTTTATATTCAAGTAAATCAAATTATATCATATCTGTCTCCTCTCGGTAGCTATAGTAGTTGGACTTGGACACAATCAAATGATCTAAAAGAACCAAGCCCATCATCTCACAAGCTTCTTTCATATGCTGGGTCACTTCATCGTCGTTTCTGCTAGGAACGACTGAGCCTGATGGATGATTGTGTACCAGTATGATAGATGTCGCTAGGTGCTTGAGAGCATAGTGGAGAATTTCTCTTGGCTCAGCAATACTTCTGCTTACAGTCCCCATAAAAATAGTCTGCTGATGCAAAATTTGATTTTGACTATTAAGATAAATAGCAACCAAGCACTCCTGCCTCATATCTCCCAATTCCTGCTGCATCTTCTGGGCTAATTTTTGACTGCCCATAATCTGCTCTTTCTGCAGAACCTCTGCTCGGTTAATCCGACGCCCCAATTCGATAATCGCCTGTAATTCTACAGCTTTAATCGGACCGATTCCAGAAATTGTTTGCAATTCCTGCAAAGTTAAATACTTGAGATCGTTCAAACTGGAAATAGATGATAGAATTCTTTGAGAAACTTGAAAAACAGTTTCTTTTTTGTTGCCTGTTCTGAGAAAGATTGATAGAAGCTCCTGGTTACTGAGTTTTTCAGCGCCTTCTCTCATCAATCGCTCCCGCGGCATCATGCTAATATCATCTTGAAATGAAATGCTATACATAGAAACCTCCTTATCTTATAATTCGGAAAAAGAGTATAAATCAGCAAGAGTAGATACAAAAAATCTTTTGCCCAAAACAAATTTTAGATAAAAAAAGCTCCAAAAATTAGAGTTCATTCTAACCTTTGGAGTGAAAATTTTTTTAACTTTAGATCTGCATTTGATTATAGGACTTACTGAAAGATTCAAGAACTTCCTTAGGAGCCTTATCATACTCGACAGAACCTTCTAAGGTTCCTTTGACAATAGTCCGGTTGGTTGCCTCGGCATCCTCACAGGTAACCAAAGTAATCTCTGTAACACCTTCTGTATCCTCAATCAGATCCGTTCGATCCGGAGTTACCGTTTCAACACTGGTGATTACATAAGTATAGACCTGCTCTTTATCAGTGATATAAATCTTCATGCCAGCCTTGGCACGATCTAGTGGGGAAAAAAGCATGTTACTAGCCCCTGTGATGCCAAAGACATGGTGGCTAGCCAAGGCATAATTTCCCTGCCCCATCTGCTGGGTCTCTTTCATCGTACCAGCACCATAATACAATCCAGCATTATCCAGTCCTTTGAAGATTGGCAAATTCATGGAAACTTCTGGAATAGAGATGCCTCCGATAACGGGCAGTTGCTGGGCTTTCCACTGAGCGTTGATAACTGCTTCTGTAGAAAGTGACTCTACCTTATTAAAATCAAAGCTAGTCTCAACATTTTTATTTTTATTAATAGAGTCTTTAGAAACCTTGCTGACCTGGTATTGGTTGGTATGCCAGACCATAATCATGTTTCGGATTTGCGCATTAAAGATTAAGCCAAGAGCCACAATAATTAATAATGTCGCAACAATATTGATAAAAATATTTCTTTTGCTTTTTTGTTTTCTTTTTCGACTTCTTTTTCTTTGTACCATATAGAGGTCCTCTTTTACGATTCGTTTTCTTCCTCTGCTACATCTTCTTTATCATCTGCTTCGACGCTTGTAAAGGTGACAATCTGAGCATTTTGGTCCAGACGCATGACCTTAACTCCCATGGTCGAGCGACCAGTCTGAGAAATATTAGCCACACTGGTCCGAATGATGACGCCTGTATTAGTGATAATCATCAAATCTTCCTCGCCAGTAACAGTCATCAGACCAGCAAGGGGTCCGTTCTTATCAGTGATATTGGCTGTTTTAATCCCTTTACCGCCACGACCCTTGGTTGGATACTCGCTGGCAAGAGTTCGCTTACCATAGCCTTTTTCGGTGATAACAAGCACTTCGTCTCCCTCAGCAATCACACCAGCTCCAACAACCTGGTCTCCATCACGCAAGTTAACACCTCGCACACCAGTTGCTATACGGCTCATGCTCCGGACAGCTGTCTCATTGAAGCGGACAGAATAACCAAACTTGGTACCAATGATAACGTCTGCAGCACCGTCCGTCAGAAAGACATTAATTAACTCGTCTTCATCCTTCAAATTCAAAGCCTTGAGACCGTTCTGACGAATATTAGCAAATTCCGTCACACTGGTCCGTTTGACCACCCCATGACGGGTAGTAAAGAAGAGATAGGAATCATCACTGCGGTCTTGTTGGACATTAATAATGGTCTGAATAGTCTCTCCTTCATCCAGCTTCAAGAGATTGACCACCGGCAAGCCCTTGGCTGTCCGACCGTACTCAGGAATTTCATATCCTTTGAGACGATAGACTCGGCCTTTATTGGTAAAGAAGAGCAGTCTATCGTGAGTACTCGTTGAAACCAGCTCTTTGACGAAGTCATCGTCTTTGACACCAGTTCCTTGAACACCGCGGCCTCCGCGTTTCTGAGCGGTAAATTCAGCCTGATTCAGGCGTTTGATATAGCCTTTATTAGACAGGGTAATCAAAACATCCGCTTCCTCAATCAAATCTTCATCTTCAAGAGAAAGAACTTCTCCCACCATCAGCTCAGTTCGACGGTCATCCGCAAATTTACGTTTGACCTCGTCTAACTCTTCCTTGATAATAGCGATAACGCGCTCTGGCTTAGTCAAGATATCAGCCAAGTCCGCAATCAAAGCAATCAATTCGTCGTACTCTGACTGAATCTTATCACGCTCCAAACCAGTCAGACGACGCAGACGCATGTCAAGGATAGCCTGACTCTGGCGCTCAGACAGCTCAAACTTAGCCATCAATTCAGCTTGAGCTTCTGCGTCCGTTTCGCTATTACGGATAATGCGAATCACTTCATCAATGTGATCCAACGCAATCAGCAAACCAGCCAAGATGTGAGCTCGAGCTTCTGCCTTTTCTTTATCAAAAGCCGTCCGTCGAGTCACTACTTCTTTTTGGTGCTCAATGTAAGCCAACAAAATCTCACGTAGAGACAGAATCTTCGGAACACCATTTTGAATAGCCAGCATATTGAAGCTGAAATTGGTCTGCATCTGAGTCAGCTTGAAAAGGTTATTTAGAATGACATGTGCAGAGGCATCACGACGAACCTCAATGACAAAACGGACCCCTTCACGGTTGGACTCATCACGAACAGCTGTGATACCGTCAATGCGTTTTTCCTGCACCAAACGAACAATATGCTCATGGACCTTGGTCTTATTAACCATGTATGGAAACTCGGTTACGACAATTCGCTCACGGCCATTTTTCATCTCTTCAATTTCAGTGCGAGAACGAAGAACAATCGAACCCTTCCCTGTTTCATAAGCCCGGTGAATACCAGACTTACCCATAACCAGTGCACCTGTAGGAAAATCTGGTCCAGGCAGGACTTCCATGATGTCGCGAGTTGTTGCCTCCGGATTGTCCATGACAAGTTTAACTGCATCAATAGACTCACCAAGATTATGTGGTGGGATATTGGTCGCCATCCCAACCGCAATCCCTGTCGCACCATTTACAAGTAAGTTAGGGAAGCGAGCAGGAAGAACTACAGGCTCTCTCTCGCTGGCATCATAGTTGTCAATATAATCAACAGTGTTTTTATTAATATCACGAAGCATCTCAAGAGCAATCTTGCTCATACGTGCTTCTGTATAACGTTGAGCAGCGGCCCCGTCTCCGTCCATAGAACCGAAGTTTCCATGGCCATCTACGAGCATATAGCGATAGCTCCACCATTGAGCCATCCGCACCATCGCTTCATAAATAGAGGAGTCACCATGCGGGTGATACTTACCCATGACATCCCCAGTGATACGAGCTGATTTCTTGTGAGGCTTCTCAGGCGTCACGCCCAGCTCATTCATACCATAGAGAATCCGACGGTGAACTGGTTTGAGACCATCACGAACATCTGGAAGTGCCCGAGCCACGATAACACTCATAGCGTAATCGATGAAACTAGTCTTCATTTCACTAGTCAGATTAACATTTACTAAGTTTCTGTCTTGCATTAAAAAATGCCTTTCTTTCATATTAAACTATCCTATATTATACCACATTTTCTTTAATTTTTCAGTATTTTGAACCGTTTCTAAAAACGTTTACATCGCTAGATATACAAGTTGACCGTGACAAAATATGTCAAAAGTGGTAGAATGAATGTGTATGGGAAATATTCCCTAAAAAAATAAGGAGATGTTTAGAAATGACTGCTACTAAACAACATAAAAAAGTCATCCTTGTCGGTGACGGTGCTGTAGGTTCATCTTACGCATTTGCTCTTGTAACCCAAGGTATCGCTCAAGAACTTGGTATCATTGAAATCCCTCAATTATTTGAAAAGGCTGTCGGTGATGCTGAAGACCTTAGTCACGCACTTGCTTTCACTTCACCTAAAAAAATCTATGCAGCTACTTATGCAGACTGTGCGGATGCTGACCTGGTTGTTATCACTGCAGGTGCACCTCAAAAACCAGGTGAAACTCGTCTTGACCTTGTTGGCAAAAACTTGGCTATCAACAAATCTATCGTTACTCAAGTTGTAGAATCAGGCTTTAACGGTATCTTCCTCGTTGCTGCTAACCCAGTGGACGTTTTGACATACTCTACATGGAAATTCTCTGGTTTCCCTAAAGAGCGCGTTATCGGTTCAGGTACTTCACTTGACTCAGCTCGCTTCCGTCAAGCTCTTGCTGAAAAGATTGGCATCGATGCTCGTTCTGTCCATGCCTACATCATGGGTGAGCATGGTGACTCTGAGTTTGCGGTTTGGTCACACGCTAACGTTGCAGGTGTGAAATTGGAGCAGTGGTTACAAGCTAACCGTGACTTGAATGAACAAGACTTGGTTGATCTTTTCATCTCCGTTCGTGATGCAGCTTACTCTATCATCAACAAAAAGGGTGCAACTTACTACGGTATCGCGGTTGCTTTGGCTCGTATCACAAAAGCTATCCTTGACGATGAAAATGCTGTATTGCCTTTGTCAGTCTTCCAAGAAGGCCAATATGGTGTTGAAAATGTCTTCATTGGTCAGCCTGCTATCGTTGGTGCTCATGGTATCGTCCGTCCAGTAAACATCCCATTGAACGATGCTGAAACACAAAAAATGCAAGCTTCTGCTAAAGAATTGCAAGCAATTATTGATGAAGCATGGAAGAATCCTGAATTCCAAGAAGCATCTAAAAACTAATTTAAAAAACATCTCCAGATAAAAGGGGATGTTTTTTTGTTGCTTTATACAGATTTGTCAGCAAAAATATCTATCAAATAAGGCGCGATGAGCTCTCTATCCATGTCTTCTAAAGAAGAAATCCAGACAAAGTCTGTATGCTCTTCTGGATCTAATATAATATCGCGCTGCTCCATAATCATACCCGCATAAATTAAGCATGTGAAAACAGTATCTTTTATAGAGTCAAATTGACTATCTTCATGGATAATCTTATCAATCCGAATCTTTTGATTAACCTCCTCCATAGCCTCACGTAGAGCAGCCTCTCTGGGCAGTTCATTCTCTTCTACACTCCCACCGGGAATATCCCAATAAGATGGATAGACATTAGGACGACCTCGCTTTATTTTCGAGCGTTTGATAAGCAAATACTTCCCGTCTTTCTCGATAAAGGTATGGGCGATTAATTTTACTGTCATTGCATATTTTCTCCAAAAAAAAAGCAAAAAAAGACTCCAAAGAGTCCAATTTTAAGTCATCCACCCTGAGAGAATCGAACTCCCATCTCAAGAACCGGAATCTTGCGTGATATCCATTACACTAAGGGTGGCAACTAATTCATTATAACTGATTTTCTCTAAAAACACAAGTGAAAATCAGAAAAAGAAGTTGAGATTTCACAACTTCTTTTATCTAATTACAATTCAATATCGCCAAACAAATCAGCCATTGAGAATCCAGTTTGAGTTTCTGGAAGTTCAAAGTCACGCTTTTCTTGACGTTTTGGACGACGAGGACGTGATTGACGTTTCTCATCTTTTTGTCCTTCTTCTTGAGCTGGACGTTCTTCAAGAGCCTTGATAGAAAGTGATACACGCTCATCAGCAGCATTCACTTCAAGAACCTTAACAGTTACTTCTTGACCAACTTTAAGGGCATCTTTAGGGCTTTCAACACGCTTGTGTGAAATTTGTGAAATATGAACCAATCCATCGATACCTGGCAATACTTCAACGAAAGCACCGAAATCAGTCAAACGTTTTACAGTTCCCTCGATCACATCGCCTGCAGCAAGTTTTTGCTCAACGCCATCCCATGGTCCAGGTGTTGTTGCTTTAAGAGAGAGGGATACGCGTCCTTCTTCTTCGTTCAAGTCAAGAACTTTCACTTCGATTTCATCACCAACTGATACAACAGACTTAGGTGATACGTTGCGTTCATGTGACAATTCAGTCAAGTGAACTAATCCATCAACTCCGCCAAGGTCAATGAAAGCACCGAAGCTAGTGATGCGAGCAACTTTACCAGTTACAACATCGCCAACATTCAACTTACCAAAGACTTCAGCACGCGCTGCTGCAGCTTCAGCTTCTACAACTTCACGACGTGAAAGGATGAAGCGGTTTTCTTTTGGATCTACTTCTTTGATCTTAGCATCAAACTCTTGACCTACAAAACGCTCAGTGTTGCGAACGAAACGAGTATCAAGCATTGAAGCAGGGATAAATCCACGAAGTCCTTCAAACTCAACTGAAAGACCACCTTTAACTGCACGAGTGCCCTTAACAGTGACAACTTCTTCTTCACGACCAACCAATTTGTCCCAAGCTTTGCGAGCTTCCAAACGTTTTTTAGATACCAGGTAAGTTACGGTGTCAGTATCTTTACCTACTACTTGACGAAGAACAAGCAATTCAAGTGTTTCACCTGGTTTTACAAGGTCGTTGATATCAGCGTCGCGGTCGTTTGTCAATTCACGAAGAGTCAAAACACCTTCAACACCAGTTCCAGCGATTGCAACATTAGCTTGGTTAGCGTCAACAGTCAATACTTCAGCAGTAACGACGTCACCTGGCTCAACTTGGCTAACACTGTTTAGCAAATCTTCAAATTCATTCATCTAAAAAAATCCTCCAACAATCAAGCTTTCGCTTGACATACTACTTATTTATTTTCCTAAGCACCCGCAAATGACATTGATCTATCGTTAACGATTTCCATCCTATAAAGAAATAAAACACCTGAAGACATTTTATTATTTTATCAGATCTATTACCTAAGAACTGGGGTAGCTGGATTCGAACCAACGCATGAGGGAGTCAAAGTCCCTTGCCTTACCGCTTGGCTATACCCCATTAATATAAAGAATGGAGAGAGAGGGATTCGAACCCCCGAACCCGAAGGAGCGGATTTACAGTCCGCCGCGTTTAGCCTCTTCGCTATCTCTCCGACAATCAACGCTATCTATTATAACATTGATACAATGAAAATGCAAGCCCTTATTTGCTTAAATTATAGGTTTCAATCAAAGTTTCCACGGCTCTTTCAAGTTTTTTATAAAAACTTTCAGCATTTCCATTTTTGATGATTGCAAACTGGCCATCTAGCTCGGCTATCTCGCCGATAACCTTCTTTCCAATAGCAAGATTATAACCGTCAAATTGGTCTGCTCCGACTTTCACTTTGCTATCTGTGATTTGAATTTCAATCTTTTTATCTTTTTTACTCATAACTTACCTCTTTCAAATTTCTATTGTACACGAAAAAGACTGAGTACGCAAGCTATCTTAAGCTAGAATTACATAAAAACTGCCAATCAAGGACAGTTTTTAGATTATACTTTTACAATCCAACCTTCTGGCGCTTCTATATCACCGAACTGAATACCAGTTAATTCGTCATACAGTTTGCGAGTGACTGGGCCGACTTCAGTCTCGCTATAAAAGACATGGAAGTCATCGCCGTGCTGGATACCTCCAATAGGAGAGATAACTGCAGCTGTTCCACAAGCTCCAGCTTCAGTAAATTTACTTAAGTCCGCCAGCGGAACATCACCCTCAATCGGTTTGAGTCCTAGTCTATGCTCTGCCAAATAAAGCAAAGAATACTTGGTGATGGATGGCAAGATTGAGGGACTGAGCGGTGTTACAAACTCATTATCCTTGGTGATACCAAAGAAATTCGCAGATCCCACTTCTTCAATCTTGGTATGGGTGGCAGGATCTAGATAAATCACATCTGAGAAATGCTTATCCTTAGCAATCTTTCCTGGTAATAAACTAGCAGCGTAATTGCCACCCACTTTTGCCGCACCAGTTCCGTGCGGTGCCGCGCGATCATAGTCGTCTGAGACAATGAAGTTAGTCGGAGTCAGACCGCCTTTGAAGTAATTGCCGACAGGCATTACAAAGATAGTGAAAATGTATTCTTCAGCTGGTTTTACGCCGATAATATCGCCGACTCCAATCAAGAGAGGTCGAATATAAAGGGTTCCGCCTGTTCCATAAGGTGGAACATATTCTTCATTAGCTCGGACAACCTGCTTGACTGCATCCACAAACATTTCTGTTGGAACCTGCGGCATGAGCAAGCGGTCAGCTGTTCGTTGCAGACGCTCCGCATTTTTATCCGGACGGAAAAGCTGAATACTGCCATCCTTAGTTCGATAAGCCTTCAGACCTTCAAAAGCCTGCTGACCATAGTGAAGGCAGGGAGACGACTCAGAGATATGGAGCGTAGCGTCCTCCGTTAACGTTCCTTCTTCCCACTGGCCATTGCGATAGTAAGCTAAATAGCGATAAGGCAGTTTCATATATGAGAATCCTAGATTTTCCCAGTCAAGATTTACAGTCATGGTCTTTCTCCTCTTCTTCCAAACTTCATTTTTAGATACTCCCTATTTTACACCTTTTTAAGATATTTTCAAGTATTATTTTCAATTTTCAGAAAATTTTGTTATTCAATCTTCTGTGCCACTATCAAACTTTTATAAATTGAAAAAAACCAGCTCCTGCGAACTGGTTTGATGATTATTTGATGTAAGCTGAGAAGACTTCTTCGTCTGAAATAGTATCAGAAATGAAGCTGCCGTTGCTAGTTCTCTCAGACAGGCTAAGATCAGCTAGATTGATTTCATAGGCAGTCCCTTTATTAGAAAGCACCTGCAAAATCTGCTCCTCACTAGCTTCTGCTTCTGTTGTAAAGAGGTCAAAGTCCACTGCTTCGCCATAGACTGGTCCAGCTGCAAAGACACGATGTGGCTTGGTCTTAAGCTCTCTCAGAACTTGAAGACCGCGATTTGCCCGACTGGTAACAGGAATATCTGCGACTGCCATACGCTTGAGCGAACCGCGCTGAGTCAGGAGGTAAAGTGAGTCAGTATTGGCGATAAAGGCTGCCGCTAGGACATCGTCCTTCTTGAGGTTGATGGCTTTAACCCCAGCCGCCTTAGCTCCGATGACAGGAACTTCCTCAATATTGAAGCGCAGTGCATAGCCATTCTTGGTCACGAGCATAACATCATCCAGCTTAATCGGCGCCAGAGCAATAACCTGGTCGTCTTCATTTTTCAGTTTAGCAAACTTAAGCGATTTGGACTTATAGGTCCGCCAAGGACTGAATTCCCTGCGCTCTACACGCTTGATCTGACCTAACTTGGTCGCTGCAAAGTAAGTGCCCTCCTCAAAGCTATCCAGCAATTCTGTATAGATAACCTCTTCCTTTGTATCAAAGTTGCTGATGGTCTGGCTGAGGTGTTCTCCGATTTCTTTCCAGCGGATGTCTGACAGCTCATGAACAGGCCGGTAAATAACATTTCCTAGACTTGTGAAGATCAGCATGTGCTGAGTCGTCTTAGCTGGACTAAGGAAAATCAGTCGGTCATCGTCACGCTTGCCCATCTCCTCTAGGGTTGAAGCTGAGAAGGAACGCGGACTTGTCCGCTTGATATAACCAGAACGAGTCACGCTGACATAAGTCTCTTCCTCAACGATGAGACTAGCTGTATCAATCTCGATGGCGTTTGCTGTATCCTGCAGCTCGCTGAGACGCGGATTGCCAAACTTTTTCTTGACATCGCGGAGCTCCCGCTTCATGAGGTTATACATAGTTCGCTCATCGCCGATAATAGCTGCCAGCATGGCAATCTTCTCGCGCAGCTCTGCTTCTTCCTCTTCCAGAACCACTACGTCTGTATTTGTCAAACGGTAGAGTTGGAGAGTGACGATAGCCTCAGCCTGCTCCTCAGTGAAATCATAGCTGATTTTAAGATTTTCCTTGGCATCTGCTTTGTTTTCGGAAGCACGAATCAGGGCAATCACCTCGTCCAAGATGGAAAGCACCCGAATCAGTCCTTCCACGATATGCAGCCGTTTTTCAGCCTTAGCCTTGTCAAAGCGGCTGCGAGCCAGAATAATCTCCTTGCGGTGGGCAATATAACTGGTCAAGATTGGTACAATTCCCACCAAACGAGGCGTGAAATTGTCAATTGCCACCATGTTGAAATTGTAATTGACCTGCAAATCAGTGTACTTGAAGAGGTAGTTGAGAATCAGCTCGGTATTAGCGTCTTTCTTGAGCTCGATGGCAATGCGAAGACCGTCACGGTCGGATTCGTCCCGCACTTCAGCAATGCCAGCCACCTTATTGTTGACCCGCACATCGTCGATTTTCTTGACCAAGACCGCTTTATTAATCTCATAAGGAATCTCAGTGATGACGATTTGCTCTTTACCGCCCTTCAGCTTTTCAATCTCAGTTCTAGAGCGTACTACAACTCGACCTTTGCCAGTCTCGTAGGCTTTCTTGATCTCATCTCGGCCTTGGACAATGGCTCCTGTCGGGAAGTCTGGACCAGGCAGAAATTCCATGAGTTTGTCCACCTTGGCAGACGGATGGTCAATCATATAAATAACCGCGTCAATGACTTCGGCTAGATTATGAGGAGGAATATCAGTCGCATAACCAGCAGAAATCCCAGTTGCTCCATTAACCAAGAGATTAGGAAAGGCTGCCGGCAGAACAGTCGGCTCCTTCTCGGTATCGTCAAAGTTCCAAGCAAAAGGAACGGTATCTTTCTCGATATCCTGCAAAAGATAGCCAGCCATCTCAGACAGCCGCGCCTCGGTATAACGCATAGCCGCCGGTGGATCACCGTCCATAGAACCGTTGTTACCGTGCATCTCAACGAGAATCTCACGGTTTTTCCAGTCCTGAGACATGCGGACCATAGCATCGTAGATGGAGCTGTCACCGTGAGGGTGGAAATTCCCCATGATGTTCCCGACAGACTTGGCCGACTTACGGTAGCCTTTGTCAAAGGTGTTGCCGTCCTTGTTCATGGAATAAAGAATACGGCGCTGAACAGGCTTCAAGCCATCGCGAATGTCCGGCAAGGCCCGCTCTTGAATAATGTATTTGGAGTAGCGACCAAAGCGCTCTCCCATGATGTCCTCAAGGGACATATTTTGAATATTACTCATAAGATACAAAGGGACGTTTCGGCTTGCCGAAAATTTCTGTAGAAAAATAGAAAACCGATGCAGGGTTCGATGAACCCCAAGCGATTTATCTTTTTTCCTAAGAATTTAGTCCCGTGTTCAGTTACTATAAAGTAACCAAACTATCCTTTCTGTAGTTTAAATACGTTGTTAAATGGTGGGGAAGGAGTTGAACACATCATTTAGGGTGTGTGAAAACTCCTTTCAAAGAATGTAGAGTAGATTTTTACATTAAAATTGGTACTTGAGAAAAATATTTTTAAATATTATTTAAGTCATTCACAAACACTTACTTTAGATTAACCAAAAGCAACTATTCCCTACGGATTGTTCTTTCTTCTTTGAAGTATGTACAAATATAGACAAGGTAAATAAGAGATTATAGCAGTTGATATCAGCAAGATATCAAATACAAACTTTTGCCCTCGAAATAGCTCCTCCCAATGCATTGTATTAAGATAATGAAAAATTAAACCGAATAAATAACAGATACTTATAGGGAAGACTCTCCACTTGATTGATTTGAATAAATAATATAAGCGTATTGAGTGATAGAGCGTGGAAGCAATGAGCATAGGTAAACAAAAATCAATTAGAAAAAAATAAAACCTTAAAGCATCGTGAAACATATCTGTCCGATCTATGGGAAACAACCAAATATTACATATGCTAATAATCACAGGAAAAAATAAACCATAAAATTTTTTGCCAAGTTTATTATTTTGTAAGGCAATATATATTGATAAGATTATGGACACAATCGGAAGAAATGGGAATAACATAGCAAATATTCCAAACATAAAATCCAACATACTATTTCACCTCAATAACTATTATCAACCAAAGATTTTGTTCATCTTGCAAGTGTCTCTGAAACTATTTCAACTTCTCCTCAGTATACTCAAGCATCTTCTCTGCGGTTGCTTTGTCATAGTGGAGGCCAGTTTTGAGAGAGAAAGCTTGTGCTTCTTTGTGGAAAAAATTCATGGTAGCTAAGAGAGACCTGGTGATTTTTTTCTGGTCGGAAAAGTCAAGCAAGGCTGTAAATTCTTTCTCTTTCTCAGTAGGCAAATACTGAAAGAGGTATTTGTAGTTCTTGCCAAGATCAACCATCCCCTTATCTGCTGCTACTTGCCAAGCTAAAAGCTTGAGCAATTCTTGCTGACAGATTCCATACAGATGATCCGTAGCATAGACCAGGTGGTTTCGATGAATGCCCTTGACTACATAAGCTGACACCCACCAGAATTCATTGCAGGATTTATCAAAGTCAGTCGCACTAGCTGGTGCTGTCCAATAGCGCTCGGGTTTTGGTGTATAAGGCTCAAACAGCCCCTGCGGGTCATCCAGTACCGTGAAATCCGCTTCGCTATCCACCCACTCTTTGATGTATTCCTTAGGACAAAGGGTCAAATCTATCCGATTACCATCTTCAAAGAGCATAAGATAGAGGCGGCGATGGTCTAGTAGGACATGCTGCTCAATCATGCTCTTGCCAAACTTTTCCAACCAAGCAAGGTCAGGCACCAGACCATTCAAATCCTCCACAATGTAGACTACATCATAATCTTGGAACTCGTCCTTGGGAGCATTCGGGTTTGTCCGCGAGCCGGACATAGCGACAGCTTCTACTTGTAGCACTTTTGCGGTTTGCAAAATCACATCAAACATCTCGGGTTCAGTTCTCATGGGAATACCTGCCTTTTTAGGAGAGGCTCTTGATTCTGTAGAGGACATGTCTATAAAGCGGACCGTCTGCTGGAACTTTTTCGTTATCAAATTCTTTGACAAATTCCATGCCCAGTTTTTGCATGACTTTTTGCGAAGGGAGATTAAGCAAGGATGTAAAAGAGTAAACTTCTAACAAGCCAGCTTGCTGAAAAGCAAAGTCTAGACAGGCTTGGGCAGCCTCCGTCGCATAACCACGATTCCAAAACTCTTTTCGCAGACGCCAGCCGATTTCTACAGCTTCTTTTCCAGCAAAAATCCGTAAATCCGAATGGTGCAGACCTACCAAGCCGATAAACTCCTGGCTGGTCTTTTCTTCAACAGCCCAAAGACTGTAGCCATAAGCCTTAACTTCATCTTGAATGCCCTGATAAAGACGCAAGGACTCCGCTTGACTATATGGCTTTGGGAAATACTGCATGACCTCTGGATCTTGATTCATGGCAATCAAAGCCGGCAAATCTGATTCCTGCAAGTCTCGTAGGATGAGACGATCTGTTTCAAGCATTGTCATCTAATCACTCCTCTGCAAACTTTTTTATCTCACAAGTCCTCAGCCTTATACAGGCTATAGCCTTCATAGTAGTAACTATGGTCAACGCCCTTCATGTAGAGGTGGCGGTTATGAATGTCCTTTGTGAGGGATTGCTTGAGGACGTGCTTGATTTCTGTGTCTCGAATGGGGCTGCGCTCCATGGCTAGGAGGTAATCTTCCTTGTCCACTTGAGACCAGTCCACAACTTGCCCTAGCTCAGCCTTGAGTAGGTGATCCAGCCAAAGCCTCATGCTTCTGCCATTTCCCTCACGGAAAGGGTGGGCAATATTTAGCTCCACATATTTTTCAACAATCTGATCAAAGGTCTGCTGAGGCATACGGTCAATATTTTCCAAGGAAGCTGCCAAATACATGACAGGAGCAAAGCGAAAACTCCCTTTGGAGAGATTGACTGTTCGAATCTGACCAGCGAAGTCATAAATTTCTTCAAACAAGAACCCGTGAATAAAGGCCAGAGTGGCATAGGTGCCAGCTGCTTTATCGTCCAGAAGCTGCTCTTCAAAAAGCTCTTTAGCTCGGGTCTTACTGATTTTTTCTTCCATCTTGGCTAGTTCAAGCGAATCCGTCAGACCCAGTTTATTGTCAAGCGTCATAAATACAGCTCCTTTCATTTAGATAGATTTTCTAAGCCCTGTTCCCACAGGTTTAAAACCTACTGTCTGATAAAATCCATCCGCTTCTGATATTAATTCAATGCGAGTCAAAGGATGTTTTTGATGAATTTCAGCAATCAATCGCCGTCCTAATCCTTTTCCGCGATAGGCTTTATCAATGATAATCTCAGCTAAAAAGGTCGTCATGACTTCATCTGTCAAGTAGCGGGCAAAACCAAGGATTTTCTGGTTCTCTTCAACTACCAAGTAATGGGACAGATTTGTTGAAAATAATGATGTCACTTTTTCCTCTGTAAAAGAAATCCATTTTTCATTTTGATAAAGGGCATAAATAGCTTGACAATCTTTTGTGCTTGCAGGTCTGATTATCATTTTCTACTCCTTCCAAATCCGATGCGACCACTAACAATTTTTCAACTCAAATTTAGTTATATTCTAGTTGCTCTCCGCCACTTCTTCTTTCATCTTCTTAGATGGTTTGCGTTTTTTGTAACGGCTGCGGATAGTGTTGAGGTGGTCGCGAAGATTGACCACATGCGTTCTTTCAGGATAAGCGTAGGCAATGATTGCAGTGAAATCCACTAGAAAATCATAGATTTCTTGCAGCTTGAGGCGGACGTTCTTATTCTGGCTCGGTGTCTTGCCCTTGAGCTCAGTCAATCGCTCCTTGTAGACCTTTTCAAAGGCCTTCTGAGCAGTAGCCAGACTGTCGACATGGGCTTCCAGATGAAGCTTAGCCAGTGCTGTCTGGTAGGCCGGTTTCTTCAGCTCTTGAAGCAAGTGGTTGATGCCCTCGGTCTCCTTTTCCAAGCTAGTTGCAGCTAGGCCGGTGTAGTTTTTCAGGAGCTGAGACAGGGTCTCGTAAGCTTCCTTGGTCGCTGCATCCTTGACCCGCGCAAAGGCCCGAACTAAAGACTGGAGCGTGCCTAAGGCATCATCACGCTCGCGGTCAGCCTGATCTAGACTAGCCACCAGCTTGCTGGACTTGGTCTGATGAAGCCCGCCCTGTAGCTGTTCCAGAAGTTTGTCCATCTCATCCAGCTTGGTCGTGTAAATGCCATCCACCTTATTTTCCTTGATAAATGCCGCAACCTCGCTCCGACTCTCGGACATGAGCTGGAAAAATTCGTTGTTTTCTAAAGTCTGAACATCTACACTAGTAATTCCATAAATTTTTTTCATTTCTATAATCTCCTAAATTTTTTATTTATTTTAACTTTAATTCCCGTTTTGCCTTTTCTGATTTTCTGAAAAGGTTTTTTGCTTTAAAACTGCTTTCCAGAAAAACAAACGTTCGTCTTTTACTCAAAAAATACTCGCCAGATTTTCTGCCAAACAGAATTTGCCTCAAAACACTCTGCCAGAAAATCTGGCAGTTTCACTTAAGCTCTGGCGAGCTTGTCAGAAAATCTGGTGAGTAAAGATTTGTTGTTTCAGGGCTAATGAGAGTGAATTAGCATGTGATATAGAACTAATTCTCGCAATCAGAATAAGTTCTATACATATATGACTTATATAAAAGATAATTTTCATAAGTGTTTAAATTTTTTAATGACTCAAGTGGCATGATCTCGTTTTCCACAATAGTCAGTAAAAATTTCTCAACACTTAGCAATTTGTTCTTGTACTCATCCCCGCCATAATAATAACATCTTTTTAGTTTTTTATAATCAGGTTTTTCTAAAAGCAATTGTTCTTGGAAAATCACTTGGGCTTTTTCTAATTTTCTTTTCATCACAGTTTTAATAATTAATTCAGCAATAGTACATGCAAAAGTCATTAGAAAAATAAATAAAAGCCAATACCAAGAATCTTCTATTTTATAAATATTTTTTCCAAAATCAAAAGCGCTAATCCCGATAGCCAACAAAGATAAAACTATAGCTGGAGTCGAACTGTAATTTCCAATTTTGTACAATGGTAAAGATCTGATTATTTCTCTAAAAATTAAGATTAAACATGAAACGATAAACGCTATTAAAGAAACAATATTTGCTGCTTTTAAACTATCTTTGTTTAAAATAAAGGCTTGAAATATAAAAGTAAACAACAAAGGCCAAATAGTTAAATTTAAAAAAATATAGTAATTAGCTAACCAATTAAAACGTTTAAGTATTTCAAATATTTTACTATTTTGTTCAATTGAAACAATAAATAATATACCTTCACATAATCTTAAAATTAGATAGAAAAAATTAATAATGAACAATGCATAAATTCCATTAACTAAATAACTTGTATTTCCATTTCCTAATTTCTGAATTAAATTGCAATAAAACATCTGAAATATAGTAAAAACAATAAGCCAAAACATAAGAGATAAAATAGTTTCAATAGCACGGAGTAGTGTTCTTGTTTCAACATCTATTTGATTATCCAGTATTTTCAATAATTCTAAATTATTAATCTTCCGTTTTGCATCTTTAATATCATCTTTACAATTAACTAATTTATCCTTGTAGTATTTGAATTTAATTATCAACTTCCTCAAAACACCATCTCCCCACTCTCCTCAAGCGTGAACTTGACATTATCCTCAATCCACTTGCGGCGTGGTTCGACCTTGTCGCCCATGAGGACATTGACACGGCGTTCGGCGCGGGCTAGGTCTTCGATAGTGACACGAATAAGGGTGCGGGTGTCGGGATTCATGGTGGTCTCCCAGAGCTGATCAGCGTTCATTTCACCGAGCCCCTTGTAGCGCTGAAGCATGGCTCCCTTGCCAAACTTGCGGCGCAGGTCATCCAGCTCGCCATCGGTCCAGGCATACTCGACAACTTCGCTCTTGCCCTTGCCCTTGGACATCTTGTAGAGAGGCGGCAGGGCAATATAGACGCGGCCAGCCTCGACCAGAGGGCGCATATAGCGATAGAAAAAGGTCAGCAGCAAGGTCTGGATATGGGCACCGTCAGTGTCCGCATCAGTCATGATGATGATCTTGTCATAGTTGGCATCCTCAAGGGTAAAGTCTGTACCAACACCCGCTCCAATCGTGTAGATCATGGTGTTGATTTCTTCGTTCTTGAGAATGTCAGCCATCTTAGCCTTGGCAGTATTGATAACCTTACCACGCAGGGGCAGGATGGCTTGGAACTTACGGTCACGGCCTTGCTTGGCAGAGCCACCGGCAGAGTCTCCCTCGACCAGATAGAGTTCGTTCTTGGCTGGGTTCTTGGACTGGGCCGGAGTCAGCTTACCAGACAGCAAGCCCTTGTCTTTCTTATTCTTCTTACCGTTCCGGCTTTCGTCACGCGCCTTGCGGGCCGCTTCCCTAGCATCTCTGGCCTTGATAGCTTTGCGGATGAGATTGGAAGCCAGCTCACCATTTTCCAAGAGGAAGAAAGTCAGCTTGTCAGAGACAATGGAGTCCACGGCCGGACGAGCCAAAGGGCTGCCCAGCTTGTCCTTGGTCTGGCCTTCAAACTGCAGGTGAGCCTCAGGGACCAGGATGGACAGGACAGCAGCTAAACCTTCACGGTAGTCCGAGCCTTCCAGATTCTTATCTTTTTCCTTGAGCAGGCCCGTCTTTCTGGCATAGTCGTTCATGGCCTTGGTAATAGCGGTCTTGAGACCCGTCTCATGGGTACCACCGTCCTTGGTGCGGACGTTATTGACAAAGGACAGGATATTATCGGCATAGCCATCGTTGTACTGGAGAGCCACCTGAACTTGGAAGCCGCTCTCCTCGCCCTCAAAATAGAGGACAGGAGTCAGGGTTTCCTTGTCTTCATTGAGATAGCTGACAAAGTCTTCAACCCCATTCTCATAGTGGAACTCTACCTCTTCGCCAGTCCGCGCATCGGTCAGCGACAGGCGGACATTCTTGAGCAGGAAGGCTGATTCCTTCAGCCGCTCAGCAATAGTGTTGTACTTGAAGTCTGTCGTTGAAAAAATCGTATCGTCCGGCATGAAGGTCACTTTGGTCCCAGACTTGGACTTAGGTGCCGTGCCGATTTTCTTGAGCGTAGTGACTGGTTTTCCGCCATTTTCAAAGCGCTGCTTGTAAACAGTCCCATCCCGAATGATTTCCACTTCCAGCCAGCTAGACAGAGCATTGACAACAGAGGACCCTACACCGTGGAGACCGCCTGAGGTCTTATAGCCACCTTGGCCGAACTTACCGCCGGCGTGGAGAACGGTGAAGATGACCTCAACCGTGGGAATGCCCATAGCGTGCTTGCCAACAGGCATCCCGCGTCCGTGGTCTGCGACGGTCAGACTGCCGTCCTTGTTGATAGTCACATCGATCCGGTCACCGAAGCCTGACAGGGCTTCATCGACAGCGTTGTCCACAATCTCCCAGACCAGATGGTGGAGGCCAGCTCCGTCGGTCGATCCGATATACATCCCCGGACGTTTGCGGACTGCATCCAACCCTTCTAACACCTGAATGGCATCGTCATTATAATTGTTAATATTGATTTCCTTTTTTGCCACAAGAACCTCCTAATGATTCATCTTTTCTATCTTACAAGTTTTTGGCAAATATTGCAAAGATTTTTTTGAAAAAACTGCTGATGAGAACGGATTTCAAACGAAGAAGAATCCAATATCCGAGTAGACATTTCCTGCTATAAATTCTATCCTTTTCTATTGTAAGAAAGCGAAATAATGGTATAATAAAATCATGATGAACACGATAATTGGATTAATACTAGCATACTTACTGGGCTCTATTCCGACTGGACTTTGGATTGGGCAAATTTTCTTTCAAAAGAACCTGAGAGAATACGGCAGCGGCAATACTGGAACGACCAATACTTTCCGTATTTTGGGAAAGACGGCTGGGACGGCTACTTTTGCTATTGACTTTCTCAAAGGAACTGCAGCGACCCTGCTGCCTTTCTTTTTGCATATTGAGGGAGTTTCGCCGCTTGTCTTTGGCCTCTTGGCTGTGATTGGCCATACTTTTCCTATCTTTGCTGGCTTTAAGGGCGGCAAGGCTGTGGCAACCAGTGCGGGGGTTGTTCTAGGCTTCTCACCAGCCTTCTTTGTCTATCTGATTGTCATCTTTGCCAGCATCCTTTATCTGGGAAGTATGATTTCTCTGGCAAGTGTGCTCTCAGCGGTCATCGCTATCCTGTCGGCGCTGCTCTTTCCTCTAGTCGGCTTTATACTGCCCAGCTACGACCTCTTCTTCACTCTGATTATCATTGCGCTGGCTTTGATTATTATCCTGCGGCACAAGGACAATATGCAACGTATCAAACAGAAAAAAGAAAACTTAATCCCTTGGGGCTTGAATATTACACATCAAAATCCTGAGACTAAGAAATAAAACGGAAGTGAACAACTTCCGTTTTATTGTGTCTTCTAACTAGTCTTCTTTGTGACTTTTCTTGATTCCTGCCAATCCAAAGAATCCTAAAACCATACCAACTAGGCTCAAGGCAACTGCTGATTCGCTGCCTGTCTGTGGCAGTTCTTTAGCTGCAGGGTCCTTAGTGAAAGTCTTGGCAACATGAACTGCTACTTGCTTGGTTTGTTTTGGCGTGTTGGCCATTGGAGCTGCCTGTTTTGCAGGATCAGCTGCTTTGGCACCAGTTGGGTAGGAAGCTGCATTAGCCGGATCTGTTCCTTGCTTGATTTCTTCAATATCTGTATAGCCATCACCGTCTGTATCTTTAGTGGATGAAATAGAGATAGCACGTGAGTTTGGATTGATAACCGCATAGGCTGTCAAATCAGCTTTTGCCAGATAGTCTGCGAAAGCCACATCCATAGATGGACCTTCCTCGCGAGGGCCACCCAGCATGGTATAGCCGTCACCACCAGCAGCCAAGAAGTCATTTGTTGTCAGATAGTAGGTCTTATTTGGATCAAGAGGCTCATAAACACCCGTTTCTTTGTTCTTAATCTCAATGTGGAGGACACGCTGATTAGCTGGCAGAGTCGTGTCGTAGTAGACTTTAGCACCAGAGATTTGCAGGTAACCACCGCTCGGTTCTAGCAAGGGTTGTCCGTTCTCATCTAGCACAGGCTTGCCATCTTTTTCCTGAAGAATAGAGCCTAGAGATTTGGCAAACATATCTGCGATATTTTGACCGGTTACCTTGATTTGAGAAATAGTATTCCCAAAAGGCAAGACAGCGATGACATTTCCCTTGGTGATTGGCTTGTCTTTGGCAATGGTCTCACGAAGACCGCCTCCGTTAGTAACAGCCAAGTCTGTTTTGTTGGCAAAGCCAGTTTGACCATAATCATAGAGAGCATCTGCGACCACATTACCCAGATTAGTTTCCCGAACGCGGACATTTTCACGATCACCATTAAGCTCTACAGGGCTGTTTGCCACGATAACCTTGGCATTATCAGCGTCGTACCTAGCTTTAATCTTGCTGACCATGTCAGCTACAACTGGATCTGGAGCCACTTTTTTAGCAGTTTCAGCAGGGATTTGCTGAGGATTACCTAGAAGCTGATTGGCCTTGAAAGTCACTTTTCCGATATTGTGTAGATAGCTACCGGTCTGGTTGTAGGTTACATTATCACCATAAGTCGTAGACTCTACTGTGTGGGAGTGTCCGTCTATGACGGTTACACGTTTGCCTTTGAGCTTAGGATTTTTGGAAAGGGCCTCAGATAAGGTTGAGCCGCGCCACTCAGTTGGAGTGGTCGTATCAATACCTAAGTGAGCCAGGACAACATAGTTTTTGTAGCTCTTTCCTTCTGCCGCTGCTCGTGCTTCGATTTCATCAATGACCCGATTCACTTCTGTGATTGGATCGGTGAAGGTCACACCTTGGACGTTTTTAGGGTGAGTTTTTGTAGCAGTTTCTGGTGTTGTCACACCGATTACCACAAACTCATCTCCCTCAACCGCTGGATCCTTGTCCACAATGGTAGAAGCTTGGAAAACTCGAGCATTATTGGCGTAGGTATTGGAGCTGAGAAGTGGGAATTTAAGAATTTCCTTGTATTTTTTCGCCTCATCTAGACCAAAGTCAAACTCATGGTTACCGACTGCCATAGCATCGTAGCCAATTTCATTGAGGATTTTCGCACGTTCTTCCCCTTTTGAACTATTGGAAATTGGCAGACCCTGGAAGGCATCACCCGCATCCACAACAAGCACTTTAGGATTTTTAGCGCGCTCTTCCTTGATAACAGTAGCCAGCTTAGCATCACCGATAACGCCTTTTTCCTCTACGATGCGGCCATGCACATCGTTAGTATGGAGAATCGTAGCCTCTGGTAGATTTTCAGACTGGGCTGGTGCTGCAGCGGCTTCTGTCGCAGCTGGATCAGCCGGAGCAGCTGCATCCTGACTAGCTGCTGCTGGTTTTTCTTCTGCTGAAGCTGCTGGAGCAGTTGGTTGCGCTGCTGGAGCAGTTGGTTGCGCTTCAGAAGCTGTCTCAGCAGCTGGCTGATTGGTCAACTCAGTCGTTGCTGGCTCTGGACTAGCTTGAGCCTCTTCTGCAGAGACTTGATGCGACAAAAAAGCAGGTGCCAAAAGCACTGTTGATAGAACAGGTAAGATGAAAAATTTCTTCTTCATATAACGAACACTCCTCTTTAGTATTTTGTTATATTATACCTCTTTTTGGTTTAAAAAGGAACTATATCCTTAATATTTCAACAAACATTCGTATTTTCAGAAAATTCCCAGAAAGTTTTCTATGTTAAAAAAGACCCTGAAATTCATCAGAGTCTTATTAGTATTATCCTTCAAAGACAACTTCCCCATCACAGATGGTAAACTTCACTTGGCCTTTAAGATTTTCACCAACGAAAGGTGAATTAGCTGCTTTGGAGGCAAAGTGATCAGTCACAAGTCTATCTGCTTCTGGGTCAAATATAGTCAAATCGGCTGGACCATCCTGAGCGATGAAGCCAGCATCAAAACCATACAACTGAGCCGGATTAAGAGTCATTTTCTCTAAAAGTTCCATCAAGCTCAGATGACCAGCCTCAACTAGGTAGGTCAGTCCTAGAGAAAGCGAAGTCTCAAGCCCAGTCATGCCAGAAGGCGCTTTAGTGATATCTTCAACATTTTTCTCGTCAGCATGATGTGGAGCATGGTCCGTCGCAATGACAGAAATGACACCAGATTTGAGCCCCTCAATAACCGCCAGACGATCCGATTCTAAGCGCAGAGGCGGATTCATCTTAGCATTGCTTCCCTTGGTCAATAGCAGAGCTTCTGTCTTAGAGAAGTGCTGAGGTGCTGCTTCAGCGGTTACTTGGGCACCTAGCTTCTGAGCGAATTCGACCACCTTTACACTCTCAGCCTTGGACAAATGCTGTATATGCACATGAGCTTTTGCATCATAAGCAATCATGACATCGCGGGCAACCATGCTGTATTCTGCCACACCTGTCGCGCCACAGATATGAAAATGCTCTTTAGCGATATGCTCATTGAAACCGAGTATGCCATTGAGATTAGGATCTTCCTCGTGCAAACTGATAAAGGTGTCATTTTTACGCGCTTCTACGAGCGCCTTGCGGACAATGCCTGCATTGGTCAGCGGAATACCGTCATCAGAAAAACCTACTGCACCAGCTGCCAAGAGACCTTGGAAATCTGTCAGATGCTGCCCATCAAAATTCTCTGTAATTGTTGCAACCGACTTGATATGGATATTTTCACGACTAGCCGACTCTAGCACTTCTTTCAGAGTTTCGACCGTAGAGATGGTCGGATTGGTATTAGCCATCATAACAACAGTCGTAAAGCCACCTGCTGCTGCTGCCAAAGCCCCCGTATGAATATCTTCCTTATGAGTCTGGCCCGGCTCCCGAAAATGAACGTGTATATCCACCAAACCTGGAGCCACAACCAAACCACTCGCGTCAATAACTTTTGCTCCTTCTGCCTGCAAATCTTGACCGATTTTGACAATTTTCTTCCCCTCAACCAAGAGGTCAGTAATTTGGTCAAAACCAGTCTTAGGATCCATAACTCGTCCGTTTTTGATTAATAGCATCGTCTTATCTCCTTATTCGTAAAAGTCCACCTGCGTATCCAATAGCTTATCCCCGTCATAAACAAACTTTGCTGAAAAGAAAGGCTTGTCTTCTAAAAGCCATTCAACAAAGGTATGATCGCCTTCCCAAGTTGGTTTAGACAAAACCTGATCATAGGGCACCCATTCCAAAGTACCTTCGTTGCAGTCAATCAGTTCCCCCTCAAACTCAGTCACCTTGAAGACATAGGTGTACCAGTCCAAGTCGGGAGTAAACTCCGGAAAAGTGATAACGCCTTTGAGAACAGGCTTGGCCTTTAGACCTGTTTCCTCTAGAATCTCGCGCGCCGCGCATTCCTGCGGAGTTTCTCCTCGCTCTAGCTTGCCACCGACACCAATCCACTTCCCAGCATGAACATCATTGGGCTTTTTGTTGCGGTGCAACATGAGAAACTCCCGGCCATTATCTATATAACAAATCGTTGCTAACTGAACCATACTACCTCCTAAGCTAACCAATCGATAGGTTCCAAGCCCTTAGTCACTAAGAAATCATTGGTACGTGAAAAAGGTTTGCTGCCAAAGAAGCCACGGTAAGCAGACAGCGGACTTGGGTGAGCTGACTCGATTATCAAATGTTGGGAATTGCTAATCAAGGCTTTTTTCTTGCGGGCGTAGGAACCCCATAGGATAAAGACAACTGGATCAGACTTTTCATTGACTACTTTGATAATCGCATCTGTAAAAGGCTCCCAGATTAAGCCGGCATGTGCATTGGCCTGGCCAGCAGGCACTGTCAGACCAGCATTGAGCAAGAGAACACCCTGCTGAGCCCAGGAAGTCAAATCATGCGACTCTTTCACTCCGATATCATCAGCCAGTTCTTTGAGAATATTCTGCAAAGAAGGCGGAGCTGGAATGTCATCAGGTACCGAAAAACTCAAGCCTTGTGCCTGTCTCGGTCCGTGGTAGGGGTCCTGCCCCAAAATAACCACCTTAACATCCGCTAAATCTGTCGTCTGAATCGCATTAAACACCTTTTCCCGAGGTGGGTAAATGGTCCCTGAAGCATACACTTCATCTAAAAAATGATTGATTTTTGCAAAATAACCTTCCGGCAGCTGCTCCTTAATCAAAGCATGCCAAGCTGAATGCTGCATACATTTCTCCTTATGTCTCAAATTCACGAACTTGTTCATCTAGCTCTATGGCCGGATAATGGTCGGCTAGATATGAACTAAATCGACTCCAATTTTTCTCTTTGTACTTAAGAGGCATAAACTGTTCCCTATAATCTTGATTTCTAACAATAAGGAAGAACTTCGGCGGCAAAAGAGACTTGTTTTTCTTGCCCTTGTATCGACTATATTTCTGATATTTATTCAAGAAAATCTGCCAAATTTGAGAATCAATCTTCCTAAAACAGAAATAGTTATGATAAGTAATGAGGCAATCCTTATAAATCAAAAGCTTTAATTCTTTGTCATGAAAGTCAGCCTCTTCTTCTATTGTCTTAAAATCAGGAGTTGGAGATAATTCCTCCGTCATTATTTTAAGATATTTTCTATGCCTGCTGATATGCTCAGTTAATTCAAGAAATCGAACAAAAGTGAAACCAGAAATAATAATTCCACCAGCGACCCCTATATAAGAACTTTTTCTCTCACTTTTACTCGCTTCTTCCCGTACATATCCACTTCCGTTATGAACCAAATAGGAAAAAGCAAAAACGGTCAGCGAGATAAAAAGCATAAGAAAAACGATTTTGTATATAAAATTAAAAAACAAACTTCTCTTTATCATAAAATTTTAGAGACTTCCTCCTTGGAACAAGGCAATAAATAATTTTTTCCTACCTAATCCACCTAAGTGCTCTTCTTAGTTCTGCTGTACCATTTTCTAGAAAACAAGAACCGTGGGCTAGTATGATTTTCTCCGGTTGCCAAGCCAGCATCTGCTCTAGACATTCTTTGGCTTCTTTTTGATGACCGATAAAGGTCATACGGTAGTCAATAGGTGTCTGTCCATCCGGAGCTGCAATACGAACCAATTTATAAGCCTTGCTGCGAAGCGGATTTGGAAAATGCTCTGTTTCAAAATTCTCAATCAAATCTGTCAAAATCAACGTTTGACTGTTTTTATGAAAAAAGACAACTTCCTCAATATAAGTACTTCCCTTGAAAACCAACTGATCTATCTGGTCTGTCCAAGCTTCAGGAGCCTCATCCGTCAGCTTTTCATCAAAAGAGACTGGGATTTTCTGCTTAGCTGCTCTCTCCTTCACTCCTGGGCTAGACCAAGCAATCGCCTCAGGATATCGCTTCTTCCAGTCAGCTATATAAGCATAGTGAATCTTATTAGGTGAAACGAGGTGTGCGACTGGTCCCAAAGCGTCCAACTGGTCAAACAAAGCTTGATTTGGCTGAATTGGTGAATGACACCAGAGCTGGCCATTTGCTAACTTAATGACAGTCATGCGGGTAGAAAAAGGCAACTTTGTCACCACTGCATCCATCTCAATTAAATCACCGTCGACAATCCAGATATTCTCAGCAATGGACTTCAAGCTATAAAGCGGTTCATAGATAGGAACAGGTCTTTTCATTTCAAAGAGTCCTTCTTTCTAGTCCAAAAGCGACACTTCCCTAGGGCTTGTGGATACTGTGATAAGCCCACAGCGGACAGAATCAGTATCTGTGGCAAAAACTGAATCAGATAACGCGTCTTTCCTCCCTCAAAAATCTGCAGAAAAAGCAGGCCGCCAAAAACAGCTAAGGTTAGAAAATTCAGTTCGTCACTGGATCGATATTTCCAAAGAGCAAAGACAAGTCCTGCCGCCATGACAATCCAAACCACCTGCTTGGACAGCGAGAAATAGACAAATTCTGACTTGTCAGTGTTCAGGAAGAAGTCACGGACAAACTGAGTAAAAGAATTATTCTTCGTATCTTGGTAAAAAGGCGATATATAAGGCGTCTTTTCATTTTCGACACTGCGGTAGAGCCAGCCCAAATCTCCTTCTGCTACAGTCAGAGACTGCTTATGGAAGAGATGATGAGCGAAAGTCAAAGGATTATATTCGCTTAAACGCCGCTTGATTTCCTTGATAACATATTCCTTAGCAAACATGCCATTGTTATAGTCATACTGCTTGTCAGGCTCAATATACTGCAAGAGCCCTTCTTTCATATCTTCCTGATTGTGGCCGTTGAAGGTCAAACCTAGATTAATAAAGAGCAGGGGAGCCTTTGCCAATCCTTCTCCCTCTATAATCGGCACTTCCGTCTGATGCTTGGACCAGTAATGCAGCGGAGCATAGCTAATCGCAAAACTGCAAGCAAAAACAACTAGTGTCAGAAAGAACTTCTTCCAATTCTTTTTGAAAAAGAGGACTCCAAAGACAGCTATCAGCAGAATCATTACTGTTGGTCTAAAGAAGAAAGCCAGACTAGTCATTAACCCAAGGAAAATACTGCGCCAAACCAGCTGTCTAGCGTTATCATCTCCTCTCAGCAAGCCCAGAACTAGGAAAATCTGCAGACTGATGAAAGGAAGGGGCGGAATATCCGTATACATAGAAAAGAAATAAGGAGAAAAGCCCAGTAAGAGCGCATAAAGACTAAAGACAGCATCTGCAGTCCTTTGTGAAAAATACTTTTTGCACCCCTTATAGAGAATCAAGGCCGTTACGTTAGTATAAACAACATTCAAGGCCTGCATGACCCATAGACCAGATTCCCCAAATACATTAAAGAAAAAACGCTCGTAGAGAAATAGTGAGACATTATTAGGATTGCGGGTCAGATAGTTAGAAATGGAGCTTTCTTTCAATGTTTTAAAAGCCCCTGTAAAGACTACTGCTGCATCCCGTCTAATCAAAAGCTCTGCCGAAAAGAGCATAATCAACTGAAAAATAAAGACAGCTACCATAACAAGAAGTTTATGCTTCATCAGCCAATGATAGGCTTTTTGCAACAAATGCCGATAGCGATAGGCCAGATAAGCCAAGCCAGTAAAAGCAATCATAGCTATACTATTCAGCTCCGAAACATGCCAGATGGCAATCAGAAACCAGTGAACAGCCGTAACCAGCATAACTTTCTGTAATATCGAAAAGGATAGATGATAAATCTTAGACATAGCTCTATTATACCAAACGCCGAGACTTTAAGCCATTTTTAAAGGCAATACAAGGACGTTTTACTGAAAAATGACCTGAATAAAGGTCAGATCATTTTACTTCTATTCGGTCTAGGCCTGCCAATTTTCTTGGTCATGCTTAAATTTCTCAAGCAAGGCCAAGCCCTCTGGACTTACATAACCCTCTGCTTCGGCCAGATTGATTAGCTCAGTGTAGTTAGAAAGGGTTACCAATTTGACACGCGCTTCACTGAAGTTCTTTTCTGCCTTTGGCAGCTCATAGGTAAAGATGGCCGCTGCGCCAATCACATCCGCACCTTCACGTTTAGCAGCAGCGATAGCATCCAAGACCGAACCGCCAGTCGAGATCAAATCCTCAATGACAACCATCTTTTGCCCAGGAGTTACACGACCTTCGATTTGATTGCCCGCTCCGTGATCTTTTGGTTTGCTGCGGATATAGGCAAATGGCAGGTTCATCTTATCTGCAATAATAGCTCCGTGAGGAATACCCGCTGTCGCAGTTCCAGCGATGACTTCTACATCTGGAAATTCCGCCTGAATCTTTTCGACAAAACCATCTTCAATCAAGGTCCGAGTCTCTGGATAAGCCAAGGTCACACGGTTGTCCGTATATATAGGTGACTTGATGCCTGATGCCCATGTAAAAGGCTCTTCTGGCTTCAAATACACAGCTTTTATTTTCAATAAATCACGCGCAATCTCTTTTGCTAAAGTCATTTTTTGCTCCTTATAAATTTGAATGTTTATGATACTGTTAATTTTTATAAACGATTTAATTAGAATCTCTTGTTTTTCCTAGCTATTCCACTGCTTCTTAATCTCGTGATAAGCATCCCAAGGATTTTCAGCTTGGATAATTGGACGTCCTACTACAATATAATCACTACCAATTTGATGGGCTTCCTGCGGTGTCATGACCCGTTTTTGGTCGCCGATTTCTGATCCAGCTGGCCGAATACCCGGCGTCACACAGAGGAAATCAGCTGCAGTTGCTGCCTTAATCAGTTCCACTTCTTGAGCTGAGCAAACTACGCCATCCAAACCGGCTTCTTTGGCTTTCCGAGCGTAATTGACAACAGACTCCTGAACTGTGGTCTGGATGTTTTGGCAATCCCGCATATCTTCCTCACTGGTCGAGGTCAGCTGGGTCACAGCAACCAACTTAGCCTTATCCCCCAAGACCTTCTTAGCTTCGCTCATCATCTCCACACCACCCGCTGCATGGACCGTCACCATGTCGATACCAAAAGTACCTAAGACAGACATGGCTGAGCGAACCGTATTGGGAATGTCGTGTAGTTTCAGATCCAAGAAAATGCTGTGTCCAAGACCTTTCAGATAATGAACGATTTCTGGACCAATGGCATAGAAGAATTCCATGCCGATTTTGACATAGAGTTTTTCATCTTCCGGAAAATGCTCCAAGAAATCTTTGACATCATCAAAAGATGGAAAGTCGAGGGCGATAATAGGCCGTTCTTCACGCATGAGGGGAAAATCTCCTTTTAAATTATTATCTTCAAAGAGGTCCATTAGACATTTATATCTCAAAACCACCTTCACATTAGGCTCAGAGACATAGAAAAAACCTTGCCCGAGAGCAAGGTTACACGAAAATGTGGCAGTATCTGCCATTCAAACGTATGTACCTTAGTAGCCTCTCTGGACTTCTTTAAAGGTTATATTTAATTCATTCTATAATTTCACAGCAGTATTGTCAAGTAAAAATGTAACTTTAAAGCAAATTCTCTCGAACTTCTTTTCGTAAACTTTCAAGACTTTCAATGCCATATTTATCCATAGCCTTAGGCAGGTTCTCAATGATGGTAGGACAAGCATAAGGATCCGTGAAATTAGCAGTTCCAACCCCAATGGCTGAAGCGCCCGCTATAAACATTTCCAGAGCAGCCTCCGCTGAATCAACTCCCCCCATACCAATAATGGGAAGTTTGCTTGCTTGCGCCACTTGACGGATCAGCTTGAGAGCTACAGGAAAGACAGCCGGACCTGACATACCGCCTGTTCCATTAGCGATAATAGGCTTGTGCGACTTCAAGTCAAATCGCATACCTACTAAGGTATTAATCATGGTAAAACCAGCAGCACCTGCGTCTTCAACAGCCTTAGCTACCTGAGTGATGTCTGCCACACTCGGAGTCAATTTGACATAGACAGGTACAGCGGAAGCATCTACTGCTGCCTTGGTTGCTTCGTAAGCCAACTCCGGAACTTGTCCAATCAAAAGGCCAGCATTTCCATGATCAACATTTGGACAGGAGATATTGAGCTCGATAGCCATGACGTTTGGAGCTTGGGAGATTTTCCCAGCTACTGTGGCATACTCTTGATTGGAAAAGCCTGCTACATTAGCGATGATTGACAGGTCGGGATAATGTTTTTCTAACCAGGGCAGTTTTTCAGCTAGAACAACCTCAACACCAGGATTTTGCAAGCCAATGGCATTAAGCATGCCAGCCGGCGTTTCAGCCACACGCGGAGTCGGATTGCCAAAGCGGGGCTCCAAAGTCGTAGCCTTTATCATGATAGAACCCAACAAGTCCAAGTCATAGTACTTGGCATATTCCTGACCGAAACCAAAGCAGCCTGATGCTGGAATAATTGGATTTTTCAGGTCCAATCCTGGCAAGGAAACTCTTAAACGTTGGTCACTCATTCTTTCCCCTTCTAGACAATAATCGTGCCCGTCTCAAAGACCGGACCGTCTTCACAAACGCGCTTATTGACCGACTCGTCCTGACCAGCAACATGAACGACGCAGGCATAGCAGGCGCCCATGCCACAAGCCATACGAGACTCCATGGAGAGATAAGCATGCGGATGGCCCTGAAACTTACGATCCACATACTGAAGCATAGCTGGCGCACCACAGGAATAAACAGCCGCATAGTCTTGGGAAAACTCATCCACAACAGCTGATACATAGCCTTTGCGGCCATAAGAACCATTATCCGTCGTGATAATGACATCAGCGTATTTTTTCATTTCTTCTTCTAAAATGACAGCAGATTTGTCAGCGAAACCCAATACAGCAGTCACCTGAGCTCCCTTGGTATGCAATTCTTTAGCAACCTCAAGCAGGGGAGGGACGCCAATCCCACCGCCGATAATCAAAGCGTGGTCACCTACCCTTACAGAACTCAAATCAAAACCATTTCCCTGAGGCCCCATAACATCAAGAAAAGACCCGACTGGAAGTTGTGAAAAAATAGCCGTGCCTCCGCCTTCTATCCGATAAATGATGCGACAAGTCAGGTTGTCTCGGTCAATCTCTGCGATTGAGATAGGCCGGCGCAAAAGCTTGCTGTTATCCGGTACCCGAATATGTAAAAACTGCCCAGCCTGCATCTGGCTGACCATTTGACCCTTTAGAATCATGGAAAAAATATTAGGTGAAATCTCTACTTGCTCCAGCAGCTCCATCTGCTCCAGCATAATCTTGCCAAATCTCTTTTTGCAACTGTCACTAACCATGACAACCTCACTTTCTACAAGAAAAAACCTCGCCGCAGCAAGGTTTCGCAAAAAACAAGGCAGCAAACTGCCTCTTAAACCGTTTTTCTCACCTTGCAGCCTCACTGGACTTGATTAAAGGTTAAATTGTAAACATTATATCGTTAGAGATGAGGATTGTCAAGGCATAAAAATATCAGAATTTTCATAGCTCATACTAATCAAAGTTTTACCAGTCCTTGTCAAATTCACTTTTTACATCTGCAAGACAAAAGCTTCCATCCTCCTGTCTTCTGAAAATCAAAGACACCCTATCCAATTTTCGTTCAGCAAGTGGACGATGAATATTAAAATAATTCACCTGCAATGATAAGGGGCTATAATCTGTATCGCTTCCAGAAAAATTCATCTCTGAAGGCAGTCCAAATCGAGCAACAATCTCCTGATATGTCATTCCACCTTTTCCATATTGACTATCACCTACTGTCAATGTATCCATATCTTCTGGCTTCCACTTAAAAACAAACTCATTTTTGGTAGCTGGTAGGTTATGAATGTCATCCAAGTAAACTGCCGTTTTGGTTATTAAATAGTACTTTTTTCCATTGGAATCGGGGTCATAAAATCCCAAACTGATTTCCTGAGGATGTCCCGACGAACCATATCTCGGAACATCTACAATTCTTGTCTTATAAGTCAGAATCAATCCGTTGTCGGTAAAACTTACGCCTGAACCCTTACCATATTTCGCAACAACCTCTTCCAAAGTTGGATTAGAACTCAACTCTCCAGGTTTTACCATTTTTAGTTCTACAAAATTGTCTAATGTCCAATTAAAAACAAACTTTTTTTCATCTTCCTCAACAATTTTCTTTTTCAGTTCCTTTTGATCTTGATTTATTTCTGGCTCGTCATCATATTGCTGAGTAATAGAGCTTTCTCTACTAACTGACGAAACCGTCTTATTATATTTGTACTTAA
The DNA here is from genome assembly GCF_026781265.1 of Streptococcus sanguinis. Lineage (GTDB taxonomy): Bacteria > Bacillota > Bacilli > Lactobacillales > Streptococcaceae > Streptococcus > Streptococcus sanguinis_T. The sequence goes on along the minus strand of NZ_JAKUVC010000002.1, from coordinate 171,252 downwards.
GGTTGGCTCTAGGAACCTTTTGAGAAAAATAATAGAAGCCAAAGAACAAAGCAAATGACAAGGTCAAACAAAGAAGAATAAAGGCCGAATTAATCCTTTTTTTCTCCTCCTGTATGGCCATCATGCTAAGTTCTTCTCTTTTTATCTTTTGTTGTTTATAAAGTTCTCTTTTGATATCTCTAAATGAATTGGCATCATGTTTTTTCTTGCTACTCCTTCTCAAGATTATCTCCTCTGTCTTTTTTATTTTAGTTTACTGGCTTTGTTTAGAAACCAAACGCCATGTTCCATCCTCTTGCTTATAGAATTCTAGATTAACAGACTTCAATTGATCTGGATTTTTCAAAGAATGAGGATTATGATAAGTAACCCGCATTTGAAGTTGTTTATCCTCTCCCAAAATCGTCTGATATAGAGGTAAGCCAACATTTGAAACAATCTCATCATAAGCCGTACCTTTGTCAGTACCTTCTCTAGCAGCAATAACAAGACTATCAATATATTCTTGCGTCCATAAAAAGTCTCTATTAGGATTTTGATCCACCTTAATTTCATCACTTGCAAGGTTAGAATGGTACTTGGAAATGAGCTTATAAACACCATCAAATTCAGCAAATGTTAAAGAAACATAGCCAAGAGCACCATTCTTCTCTTTCCAAAAAAGACGAATATGCTTTTGAATTTCATTATTTGATGAAAAGTCAATCCATGAACCAGCTTCAACTGGTTTTCCAAATTCTTTTAAAACATCTTCCAAGACGGCTCCGCCTTTATCTTTGTCCATGTGTAGAGAAACTGCCTTGTCAACCGTCCAAAGAAAGGGACCACTTTTTTCTGGAGAAACGATAAGGCTTTCAGCGAATTTTTTTACTTCAGTCTCCTTATCCTCTAATTCTTTTGATGGTGAAATAATCTGACTTGACTAGCTCACCGGTTGCTTAGATTTAGTCTTTTGCGGTATAGAAAGCATTAAAAAAACTGCTCCAATGACGGAAAAGCCAATAATGGCTAATAAAACGAATGGTAAGAACTTAGACTTAGAAGTCTCCTTCTCTAACTCAAAAGCAATATCTTCAAAAGAATCCTCTTTTTTCTTCATAACTACTCCTTTTATAGTCTAAAAATCATCATATCACGAATAACTTGAAATTGCAAAATCTGCTTCATTACAATAAAATGAATAAAATCCTTCTATGAAAAACTTCAAAAATATCACTATATCCAATAGATGTTTTTTACCATCTATCCATTTTAATAAACTCAACTATAAAACTATATTAGCTTTCATTGATTTATCGGGAAAAAATCCCCAGTTTGTGATAAAATAGTCCTATGAGAATTCAACAGTTACACTATATTATCAAAATCGTCGAGACTGGCAGTATGAACGAAGCTGCCAAGCAGCTTTTCATTACACAGCCTAGCTTATCTAATGCTGTGCGGGATTTGGAAAATGAAATGGGCATCGAGATTTTCATTCGCAATCCCAAAGGAATTACCTTGACTAAGGACGGCATGGAGTTTCTTTCCTATGCCCGGCAGGTAGTTGAGCAGACTCAGCTTCTAGAGGAGCGATACAAGAACCCTGTCGCCCACCGCGAGCTTTTCAGCGTTTCTGCCCAGCACTATGCCTTTGTGGTCAATGCCTTCGTGTCCCTGCTTAAAAAAAGCGATATGGAGAAATACGAGCTCTTCCTGCGGGAAACTCGGACTTGGGAAATTATTGACGACGTAAAAAACTTCCGCAGCGAAATCGGCGTCCTCTTTCTCAATAGCTACAACCGCGATGTCCTATCTAAGATGCTGGATGACAATCATCTGATTGCCACTCATCTCTTCACAGCTCAACCCCATATCTTTGTCAGCAAGTCAAATCCGCTGGCCAAGAAAAAGCTGGTTCAATTATCTGACTTAGAAAACTTCCCCTACCTCAGCTATGACCAAGGGACTCACAACTCCTTCTACTTTTCTGAGGAAATTCTCTCTCAGGAACACCATAAAAAATCTATCGTGGTCAGCGACCGTGCGACCCTCTTTAACCTTTTGATCGGTCTGGATGGCTACACAATTGCAACCGGTATTCTCAACAGAAACCTCAACGGAGATAATATCGTGTCAATCCCACTGGACATCGATGATCCGATTGAGCTGGTTTACATCCAGCACGAAAAAGCTAGCCTATCCAAAATGGGAGAACGATTCATTGAGTATCTGATTGAGGAAGTGAAGTTTGATAAATAAACTGCAAAAAACACCTGAAAAAGCTATCTCAGGTGTTTTTTCTATTATTTCAACTTCCCCAATACTTCCCCTATTTTGCCCTCAATGACTAGATCGGCCTGGCTATCTTGAGGGATGTTGGTCTTGTTGATGACAACCAGATGCTTACCTGCAAAGTACTGGATGAGGCTGGCTGCGGGATAGACGACTAAGGAAGTCCCGCCGATTATCAGTAGGTCTGCTTGATGGATAGCTTGGGCCGCCTGCTGGAAAACTTCCATATCTAGAGGCTCTTCATAGAGAGTCACATCTGGCTTGACAATACCGCCACAGTCAAGGCAGCGAGGAATGGTACCCTGCAGAGCCAGAAAGCCATCCAAATCATAGAATCGCTGACAATTCAGACAGTAATTTCTATACGCGCTGCCATGTAACTTGAGAACCTTTTTCGAACCGGCCATTTCATGCAAGCTATCGATATTTTGAGTCACCACAGCCTTGAGTTTGCCTGACTTCTCTAAATCCGCTAAGTAGACATGAGCAGCATTGGGCTTAGCATCTGGATAGAGCAGGTACTTCTTGTAAAAGTCAAAAAACTCCTGCGGATAGCGCTCAAACATAGTGTGAGAAACCAACTGCTCTGCTGTAAAATGCTGTCCTAGCTTGACGCTGTATATCCCATCTGAACTGCGGAAGTCCGGAATATTGGACTCCGTCGAAACACCCGCCCCACCGAAAAAGACGATATTCTGACTTTGGTCTATTAATTCTTGCAGCCTTGCAATCTTATCCATCCTGCTACTCCTTATAAGAGACTTTCTATGACTGCATTCGCTCGGTCGAAGTAAAAAGGTTCCCTCTGATAAACTATGCCTGTCTCCTGAGCCAAATCAACCAGAAGCTCCATAAAGTGCTGAGATGAGAAACCTGTCGTCCTGTGCAATTCTTCCTCATCAAAAGGCTTGATAAGATGAGCCAGTGGATTGCGGACTGACTTTTCTAACTCTCTTAGCTGTTGTGCTGATTCTTTGACGGATTCAGACAAATGCAACTGCAAAATCAGCTCCGTCAAGCTAGAAGAATTGACCGTACTTTCTGCATGAAAATTTTGCAGGACAGGATTATCAGAATGTCGCATCTTTTCAAACTTCCAACTGTCGTAACTAGCTCCTCGAGAATTATGAATATAGCTCTCAATATCTGGTATTTGCATGCAAATCAGCCGCATAAAAATCCGATAAATAGCTGGACTGACAGCTCGGATAAAATCAATCAGCTGCTCATTCCTTAGCTTGGCTTCGAGGTCATAAAGGTAATTGACCAGCTGTTCGTCCGCTTCATTTTCATGGCAAAAAAGCTGAAAATCAGCTAGGTCAGACCCAGTGATTTCCAACTTTAGATTCATCATAGATTGGATGTTGAGCTCTCTTCGCTCCGCTAAAGCGCCAAGAAGCAGAACCAAGTCAGACTGGACACTGTTTCCTGATCGCTCAGCTAGTTTATGAGCATAAGCATAGTCATAGCGAGAAATAGCAAAGTGAATGGCTTCTTTGACATCTAGTTTCATGCTTCTGCAATCAAGGTTTCCAAGCCAACCTTCATCATATCGGTAAAGGTATTTTGACGTTCTTCTGCAGTCGTGTCTTCTTCTGGATTGACCAAGCTGTCAGAAATCGTCATGATAGCAAGGGCATCCACATGGTGTTGAGCAGCCAAATAGTAAAGAGCTGCCGCTTCCATTTCCACTGCCTTAACGCCCCATTTACCAAGCTCAATATTCTTTTCAAAGTAGTTTGAATAAAAGACATCAGACGACAAGACATTCCCAACATGGGTTGTCATACCAAGACCTTTGGCAATGTGATAAGCCTTGTCTAGTAAATCAAAGCTAGAGATTTGTGGGAAATCATACTGTGGCCAGTCATTGCGGATGATATTGGAGTTAGTTGCAGCTCCTTGCGCCAGTACTAATTCACGGACATGCACATCAGCATTCAGCGAACCAGCTGTTCCCACACGAATCAGCTTTTTCACACCATAGTCAACAATCAGCTCACGCGCGTAGATAGAGATTGAGGGCATTCCCATCCCCGTTCCCATAACAGAAACACGCTCACCTTTATAAGTACCAGTGTAGCCGAACATATTGCGGACTTCATTAAAGCAAACAGCATCTTCCAGGAAATTCTCCGCAATAAATTTGGCCCGAAGCGGATCCCCTGGAAGAAGAATTTTATCCGCAATTTCACCTGGCTTAGCAGAAATATGAATAGACATAGTTAAGATACCAAACCCGTCAAAAGCAAAGGGAAAATAGGAGATGGTCGCAGTGAGCGATGCTCGCAAGACCATCTATCTTTTTCCCACCGCTTTTAGGGTGGGTTCAATTCCTTTCTTTCTTAATTTTAATATTCCATAGAAAGACTAGCCCGAGTTCAATTCAAACTCAGACGCCCTTCCTTTCTGTATTTATTTGAAAGATAATTTTCCGATCGTGTTCAAATCTGAACACCTCGCTCTACCTTTCTTTAGTTTAATGATTTTATCAGCATAGATAGAAAAGCTGTTACGAGTTTAATTACCAACCCAGACACTCCGCCTTTCAACATCTTTACAATTCAGCAAGTGTTTCTTTAAGTAGTCGTTTAAAATCACCTTTGACACGTTCTGTTACTTCAACCACTTCCTCATGATTAAGCTCTTCTTGGAACCCAGCAGCAAAGTTTGTAATGCATGATATTCCAAGGACTTTCAAACCAGAATGTGCCGCTACAATCACTTCAGGAACAGTAGACATGCCAACTGCATCCGCTCCAAGTGTCTTATAAGCGCGGATTTCTGCTGGTGTTTCATAAGTCGGTCCAGTTACACCGATATAGACACCCTCATCCAGCTTGATACCAAGCTTATCAGCAACTTTGTGAGCGACGGCACTGTATTCTGGAGTGTAAGATTTAGACATATCAGGGAAACGTGGACCAAATTCATCCAAGTTTTCACCGATCAAAGGATTTTGACCAGTCATATTGATGTGGTCAGTGATAGCCATAAGCGTACCTGGACCATACCCGATACCACCGGCAGCATTAGTGACAATAACACCTTTCGCACCAAGAGCCTTCATCACACGCACTGGGAAAGTAACGATTTCTAAAGGATTTCCTTCATAGAAGTGGAAACGGCCTTGCAGTGCCAAGACTTTACGTCCTGCCAAGTCTCCATAGACTAATTTCCCAGCGTGACCAACAACAGTTGAGCGGCCCCAGTTTGGAATATCCGCATAGTCAAGACTAACGGCATTTTGGATCTCTTCAGCCAATTCTCCCAAACCAGATCCCAAGATCAGACCAAATTCAGGCTCTGTCATCCCTTTTTCTTTTAAGAAGGCTGCTGTTGCTTTGATTTTTTCTGATAAGCTTGTCATAAAACATTTTCCTCACTCTCTTATTATGCTTATACCAATTTGTCCAAGAAACTTTCACCAATCATCGCCTTGTCCACTCCGAAGTTTTCAGCAACAGTAGCTGAGATATCCGCAAAGTGTCCGACAGGAATATGACCATGACCGCTCAGCGATTTTCCGAAGACTAAGAGCGGAATGTACTCACGAGTGTGGTCGGTTCCAGCATAGGTCGGGTCATTACCATGGTCAGCAGTAATCATGAGCAGATCATCTTCACGCATGTTTTCAATGATTTCTGGGATGCGAGCATCAAACTCTTCCAGGCAGTCACGGTAGCCATGTGGATCACGGCGGTGACCATAAAGAGCATCAAAGTCTACTAGGTTAGTGAATGAGAAACCTTCTTTGAAGTTTTCGTCTTTCAGGGCTTTGACCAAAGTATCTACACCATGATTGTTAGACTTATTGTGTCCCATGTCATGGTTAATTCCAGCGCCGTTGAAGATGTCATTTATCTTACCAACAGAATAAGTGTCAATTCCAGCTTCATTGAGCTTATCAAGTACAGTTGGCTCAAACGGAGAAACGGCATAGTCGTGACGGTTGGCTGTACGAGTAAAATTGCCTGGCTCACCTACATAAGGACGAGCGATGATACGTCCCAGAAGCGCAGGGCGTTCCAAGGTAATAGAGCGAGAGAATTCACAGATACGATAGAGCTCTTCCAAAGGAATCACTTCTTCGTGTGCCGCGATTTGCAATACTGGGTCTGCAGAGGTGTAGATAATCAGCTCGCCTGTTTCCATCTGACGAGGACCAAAGTCATCAATAACTGCTGTACCAGAGTATGGCTTGTTAGCCTCACGAATGACCTTGCGACCAGAAAACTCTTCAATCTGAGTCAGGATTTCTTCTGGGAAGCCATTCCAGAAAGTATCAAAAGGCTCAGTAATATTGAGACCCATGATTTCCCAGTGGCCTGTCATCGTGTCTTTTCCGAGTGATACTTCTTCCAGCTTGGTGTAGTAACCACTAGGATTTTCTTCTTGAGGAACTGTCTTCAAAGGAGCAGGGCGCTCGATATTTCCCAAACCGATTTTAGCCATATTTGGCACATTCAGTCCTACAGTTTTGGAAATATGTCCCAGAGTATCTGAAGCACCATCTGGTACCCCTGCATTGACAAAGTTATTGGCATCTGGCGCAGCACCGATACCAACTGAGTCCATGACTACCAAGTGAATACGATTAAATTTTGGCATAAAATACCTCTTTCTATTTATTGGCTTCTAAAACTTGAAGACCCGATTTTCCAGCAACAATGACCTTGTCTACCATTTGATTAAACAGTCCATGCTCTACTACGCCCACAACATGATCAAGTTCTTGTGCAAACTTAACTGGATTTTCAATCACACCTAAATCTAAGTCGATAATGAAATTCTGCATGTCCGTGACATAACGCTGACCGTCCTTCTGACGAAAAGCTGGGTTATAGCCCGCTCGCTCAAAGCGACGAAAGAGCTGCTCAGCACCGTACTGAACAACTTCTACTGGTAGCTTGAAGGCACCTAGCTTCTCAACCATCTTGCTTTCATCGACTACCCAGATATAGTGCTTGGTAGGCACCGCTACGACTTTCTCCATGAGTAGTGCGCCGCCACCACCCTTGATACCGTTAAAAGCTGAATCAACCTCATCAGCACCATCAACAGTGACATCCACCTGATCCACATCGTCGATAGACTTGAGCGGAATGCCCAGCTCTTCAGCCTGTTTGCTAGTGACACTAGAAGTCGTCACAGCTGTAATCCGCAGTCCTTCCTCCTTGACACGCCGGCCAATCTCCTCAACAAAATAGTAGGCGGTCGAACCCGTCCCAAGACCAACAATCATCCCGCTTTGGACAAATTCAGCAGCCTTGATTCCTGCCAGTTTCTTTAGATTTTCCATAGCACCTCCTCGAATCACACTACTTTTATTATATCATGATTCTCACTAACATGAAAGTGTTTTCTTTGCCAGACTTAAATTGCATTCCTTCCGCTTGATAATCGAAAGCCTTGCTCCTCCTTGATTTTTGCGTTACAATTAGGGTAATTGATTTTAAAAAACAAGGAAAAATACAGTATGATTACCAGAGAATTTGATACAATCGCTGCGATTTCTACGCCTCTTGGCGAAGGGGCTATCGGAATCGTTAGACTGAGCGGGACTGACAGCTTTGCTATTGCCCAAAAAATCTTCAAAGGGAAGAATCTAAGCAAAGTGGAAAGCCACACGCTCAACTACGGCCATATCGTTGACCCTCAAAATCAGGAAATTCTGGATGAGGTTATGCTTGGTGCCATGCGCTCTCCCAAAACCTTCACGCGCGAGGATATCATCGAGATTAACACCCACGGGGGGATTGCGGTTACGAATGAAATCCTGCAGCTTGCTATCCGAGAGGGTGCTAGAATGGCTGAGCCTGGTGAGTTTACCAAGCGGGCCTTTCTCAATGGGCGCGTGGATTTGACTCAGGCTGAGGCTGTCATGGACATCATCCGCGCCAAGACCGATAAAGCCATGAATAATGCTGTCAAGCAGCTGGATGGCTCTCTCTCCAATCTTATCAACAATACTCGTCAGGAAATTCTCAACACACTGGCTCAGGTCGAGGTCAACATCGACTATCCTGAGTACGACGATGTAGAAGAGATGACGACCCAACTTATGCGAGAAAAAACAGCTGAGTTCGAGGCATTGCTGAGCAATCTCCTCAATACTGCACGACGAGGTAAGATTTTACGCGAAGGCATTTCCACTGCTATCATCGGCCGGCCCAATGTTGGCAAGTCCAGCCTGCTCAACAATCTCCTGCGCGAGGACAAGGCCATTGTGACTGATATCGAGGGTACGACCCGTGATGTGATCGAGGAGTATGTTAATATCAAGGGTGTGCCGCTCAAACTCATCGATACCGCAGGGATTCGAGAAACCGATGACCTTGTGGAGCGAATTGGAGTTGAGCGCTCTAAAAAAGCCCTGCAGGAAGCTGACTTGGTTCTATTAGTTTTAAATGCCAGCGAGCCTCTGACAGACCAGGACAGACAATTGATTGAAATCAGCCAAGATAGCAATCGTATCGTCCTGCTTAACAAGACTGACCTGAAAGAAAAGATTGAGTTGGACCAGTTGCCAACTGATGTCATCAAGATTTCCGTCCTCCACAATCAAAATATCGATAAAATTGAAGAACGCATCAATCAGCTCTTCTTTGAAAATGCTGGTATCGTCGAGCAAGACGCTACCTACCTGTCAAACGCCCGCCATATCTCCTTGATTGAAAAAGCCCTAGAAAGCCTGCAAGCCGTCAACCAAGGCTTGGAAACGGGGATGCCGGTTGACCTTCTCCAAGTCGATATGACTCGCACTTGGGAGATACTTGGAGAAATCACTGGTGACGCTGCACCAGACGAGCTTATCACCCAACTCTTCAGCCAATTCTGCTTGGGGAAATAGAGAACAATAAATACCTGTCATTTCCAAACTTACACTTGTTCTACTGTCCCTAATTCTATTAAGTCCCATCGCCCTCTAATAAGACTATTGCTAAAATTTTCAAATTCATATAAAATAATCCTATCATATCAAAAAGGAGATTCTCCATGAAAAAAACCTTTCAAGTATTCTTACTAGCAACTAGTCTATTAAGTTTGGCTGCTTGTGCCCAATCTCAATCAAAGAAGCCAGCTCAATCAAGTGATAAGACCAAAACTTCCAGAAAATCATCCTCTAGCAGTAAGGTCAGTTCTAAATCATCTAGTAAATCTGATAGCTCTTCCTCATCCAGTTCATCTTCTGACTCCAGCAGCACTCCAAGCACTAACAGTAGCTCCAACTCTACTATAGTAGATGGCAAGGAAGTTTCTATTACTTCCGAAGGTGCTTTTATTACTTTTCCTGAAATCGGTAAGGTCGTAAAGAAAGATGATGGCTATCTATTCGCTTCGCAAGGCCTTTGGGTAATGATTAGAACTGATGGACAATATATGTCTATCACATCAGAAGGTAGAAATATCAATAGCATTGATGTTGATCCTGGTCCAGTTAATGACGTCTATGCAAAATTTGGAGTTTCTGGAACTGCTGATATTGACGCGATTATAGAAAAAGCCAAATCATCAAACAACTAGAGTAAAAATAAAGTATACCTAACCAATTTTGCTTTGGGAAATAGAGAACAAGAGACCTAAAATTTAGGTCTCTTTTCAAATGCAATATTTCATTCTTTAAAGTCACTAATTATCGTTTTAAATGAAAAAGAGTATTCTAACTCTCAATCTAAAACAGACCTTACCATCTTAGCCAGCCCCAAAGGATTGTCTACATAAATATTGTGGCCACAATCTTCAACTTCAATTAACTGAACATAATCAGGTAATTCTTTCAAAGCCTGATCTTTCCAATTAGGAGCAACTTCAGTTGCTTTAGGAATAAATAAATTAATTTGGCGGTCGCTGAGTTTAGATAAACGTCCGTACATAAGTCGTCTCAGCGTAAGCAAGTTCTTCACAATTTGCTGAGAAATTCCCAATTTCCATGCCTGAGCCTTTTTATTAAAGACAAGATTGGCTTTGACTGCTTTAGCATAGTTTTGTGACCAATGCTTGGCTTCCTTTCTTTCTGAAGAAATAGCTTCATCTACGCTAACGTAGCTGGTGTTTTCTAAATAAAGTTTTGCATCTGTAATTTCCTCTTCTAAACTGCAGATTTTTTCTAAATCTAAGAAACCACCATCCAGCAGAATTAATTTCTTAACAGAGGGAAAAACAGAAGCTAAATAAACTGCGAAATCAGCCCCCATAGAATGGGCAAGCAGGGTCACATCTTCGGTCAAATCAACTTGTCCACCAAACCACTGCTCCAGTTCACTTGGTCGGCGAATTTCTTGGCCATATAAGTCCAGATATAGAACTGGAAGATGTAAGGCGGTGAAAAAGTCTTGTGGGTAATAAACATTGCACCCCAGACCACCAATAAAGCAAAAAGTCATCTCTTTTCCTCCTGAGAGTATTGAAAAAAGCCTTAGTCAGGCTTTTAGAATGTCCCCTGCCGGAATCGAACCAGCAACTACTCCTTAGGAGGGAGTTGTTATATCCATTGAACTAAGGGGACTTAGAGAAAAACTCTGCCCAATGACAGAGTCTTTCTAAGATTAACGGCGAATTTCTTTGATACGCGCTGCCTTACCTTGCAATGCACGAAGGTAGTACAATTTAGCACGACGGACTTTACCGTAACGAACGACTTCAATCTTGTCAACACGTGGAGTGTGGATTGGGAAAGTACGTTCAACACCGATACCGTTAGAGATCTTACGAACGGTGTATGTTTCTGAGATACCAGCACCTTTACGAGCGATAACCACACCTTCAAAGATCTGGATACGTTCGCGACTTCCTTCGACAACTTTCGCGTGAACGCGGACAGTATCACCAGGACGGAATGCAGGGATGTCAGTACGAAGTTGACCTTCAGTCAAACTTTGGATTAATGGATTCATTTTTTCTACTCCTATCTTACTAATCTTAAGGTTCAAGACCGCAGCGGATTAGCCGTTTTTTGTGCTTCCATTAGGCACAAACTATATTATATCAAAATTTCTAAAAATGTAAAGATGTTTAAATGAAAATTCCCAAAAGAATCGCTAAAAATCCGAGGATATAAGTCAAACCCAAATAGAGAACAAATTTCTTTCGCTCCGAAAAGAGCTCTGCCAGCTCAGCATTCAAAGTGGAAAAGGTCGTCAGTCCACCACAGAAGCCTGTTGCCAAAATCACATAAAGCTGCTTGTCTTCGATATGATTATAAAAATAACCGATTAGAAAAGCACCTAGCAAGTTTGCAAATAAAGTCCCGATTGGCAAAAATGCTCTGCTATTGACATTGGAGAAAACATAACGCACAAGGGCACCAGCGCCGCAACAGATTAACATCGCCCACATCATGGCTTCACCTGCTTTCCATCCCATAGAGCGATTGCAAGGCCACCACCTACACTTAAAACTAGATAGATAAGAAGCTCCGTATAGCGCCCTGAATCTGCTAGTTTGATACTGTCTAGCAGAAGACCAGAAAAAGTCGTCAAACCTCCGCAAAAACCGGTCGAAAACGCTAGAATTAGGCGTTGAGACTTAATTTTACTGCTAAGATAGCCTTTGATAATATAGACCAGCAAAAAAGTTCCCAAATAATTGACCAGTAAGGTAGCCAGCGGAAATGAATCATCAAAAACTGATAAGAGCGCTACTTGGTAACGTAGCCAGCCGCCTGCCATCGCAGATAAAGCCACAGCTATCGAGTTCTGTACTTCTTTCATTAGATTTTTTTATTCTGAAATTCACGTGAACGTTTTAAAATGTCAGAAAAGGTCGCAATAACAGTTTCCTTATAGTCTTTGTTTTCAACCTTATCCGCCACTCTGGCAAAAATCACATCTTCTCTCTTGCTATCCAAGACAGCTGCGCCTGTTAATTTTTTTAAAGCTACGACTTGGCCAACCAGATTCATGCGTTGCTCCAGCAAGGCAACAATTTCATCATCAACTTGATCAATTTCCTGTCTGATTTCTTCTAACGTCATCTACTTCCTCCTTGTATTCTATCTATCATATCAAAATATAGTAAAATTTTCTAGTTCAATTCTAAATAAAAAGGTCCAATGGACCATGATTAAAGGGAACTCGCAAATGCGAGCCCCTATCTACAGATTAAAAAGGTTCCCCGAACCTTTTTAACCAACTGAGCCTTCCATACTCATGTTGATGAGTTGGTTGAGTTCGACGGCGTATTCCATTGGAAGTTCTTTGGTAATAGGTTCCATAAATCCATTGATAATCATAGCTGTGGCTTCTTCTTCACTGATTCCTCGGCTCATCAGGTAGTAGAGCTGGTCCTCAGACACTTTGGAAACCTTGGCTTCATGCTCTAACGCGACATTGGAATTATGGATTTCATTAAAAGGAATGGTGTCAGAACTGGACTCACCATCCATCAGAATGGTATCACACTCGATATGAGATTTGGAGCCTGCACTATTCTTACCAAAGCGGACCTGACCACGATAGTCTGTCTTGCCGCCATCCTTAGCCACTGATTTAGAAATTAAGGTACTGGAAGTCTTGGGTGCATTATGAAATACCTTACACCCCGCATCCAAGTGCTGGCCATAGTTGGCAAAAGACATGGATAGAACAGAAGTTCTTGAATTGCGACCGTTAAGAATGCTACACGGATATTTCATATTGACCTTACTGCCTAAGTTCCCATCAATCCACTCTAAGGTGCCGCCTTCATCAACAATCCCCCGCTCCGTTACAAGATTATAGACATTGTCCGACCAGTTTTGAATGGTTGTATATCGGAAAAAGGCATCCTTTTTGACAATGATTTCGACATTCGCCGCATGAAGACTATTGCTTGTGTAAGTCGGTGCTGTACAACCCTCTATATACTGGATAGAGCCGCCCTCCTCGATAATCATCAAGGAGCGCTCAAACTGGCCAGCATTTTCACCATTGATTCGAAAATAGGTCTGAACAGGAACTTGGCACTGGATGTTCTTAGGCACATAGATAAAGGTTCCGCCGGACCAAACTGCACTATTAAGAGCAGAGAATTTATGCTCAGCATTTGAAATCACAGTACCAAAATACTGCTTGACCAAGTCCGGATATTCCTGAACAGCCGTATCCGTGTCAGTGAAGATAATCCCCAGCTTGGCAAACTCTTCCTTCATATTGTGGTAAACCACTTCAGATTCATACTGAGCCACAGCTCCAGATAGAAAGCGCTTCTCGGCTTCTGGAATTCCCAAGCGGTCAAAGGTTTTCTTAATCTCTTCTGGTACTTCATCCCAACTGCGAGCCCGATCTCCGCTTAGCTTTTGATAGTAGATAACATCATCAAAGCGAATCCCTGACAAATCCGGGCCAAAGTCGGGCATGGGCAGTTTACGAAAGAGTTCCAAGGAGCGCAGACGATAGTCCAGCATCCACTGGGGCTCATTCTTGATTTCTGAGATTTCTCGAACTACTTCTTCGGTCAAACCTTTCCCAGTCGAAAAGAGTGGCTTGACATTATCATGAAAGCCAAAAGCATAGTCACGTTCTTTCATAGGGCTCCTCCTTTTTCTGATGGATAGCGCTTACCTACATTATACTCCTAATCATGAGAATTGTCAGAAAATAACACTTTCGCACAAAAAAACGGCCGTAGCCGTTTCCTCTATTTATCACTTTAAGCTTTATTAACCAAGCCTTCCGCAAAAGCTTCCAAGCGTGCAATATCATCATCTTCCGCAGATAGGTCCACTTTAACACTTTCTGCGCCCTTCGCCGCTCCTGTAGCAGCAAAAGCAGCATCAAAGTCATCAACAGCCTTGCAGAATTCGTCATAGAAAGTATCGCCCGAACCGACCACTCCGTAGACCTTGCCAGATAAATCCAATCCGGACAAGTCTTCGTAGAAGTCCATCATCTCATCAGGCAGCTCACCATCACCATAGGTATAGGTCGCTACAATCGCAATATCTGCTTCCAAGAAATCTTCTGCATCGACAGTGGTGCACTCGTCCACTTCAACTTCTACATCCAAGTCTCTTAGCTTATCCGCCACAATATCAGCAATTTCCTCGGTGTTTCCAGTCATGCTGGCAAATACAATTTTCGCTAAGGTCATAGTTTCCTCCAAATTCTAATCTGCTCTCATTATATCATATCTTTTTTATTTTAAAAATAAAAACTCTTATGCTACAATGGGTAAAGAAAGTTGACGAGGTTATTTATGACTCTTTATCATGATATTTTAAGTAAGATCAAAGAATACGATACTATTATCATTCATCGCCATATGCGGCCAGATCCTGATGCTCTTGGCAGTCAGGTCGGACTGCAAAAGCTGCTTCAGTACCACTTCCCAGAAAAGACGATCAAAGTGACAGGCTACGATGAACCCAATCTCATGTGGTTGGCGCAAATGGACCAAGTTACAGACGAAGAATACCAAGAGGCCTTAGTTATCGTGTGTGACACCGCTAATACAGCTCGCATTGACGACCAACGCTACACGACAGGCGATTTCCTGATCAAAATCGATCATCATCCTGATGATGAAGTTTACGGAGATATTTCTCTGGTAGATACAAGTTCCAGCAGTGCCAGTGAAATGATTGCTCTCTTTGCCTTTGAAAATAACTTAGACTTGAGCAAGGAAGCTGCAGAACTCCTCTATGCTGGTATCATCGGTGACACTGGCCGCTTCCTTTATCCTTCCACTAGCGCCCGCACATTCGAAGTAGCTGCCAAGCTGCGACAATATGATTTCGACTTATCAGCCTTGTCTCGCAAAATGGACTCTATCAGCCGCAAAGTCGCTAAACTGCAGGGCTATGTCTATGAGCAATTGGAAATAGATGAAAATGGTACTGCGCGGGTCATTCTGCCTCAGGAAGTTTTACAAGCCTATCAATTGACCGATGCTGACGCAGCAGCCATCGTCGGAGCGCCTGGACGAATTGAAGAAGTCGGTCTGTGGGCTATCTTTGTTGAGCAACCTGAAGGTCACTATCGTGTCCGCATGCGCAGCAAGGTTATTCCTATCAACGGTATTGCGAAAAACCATCACGGCGGTGGACACCCCTTAGCCAGCGGAGCCAATGCATTTTCTAAAGAAGAAATCGAGCAAATTTACACCGAGATGAAAGAATTGGTAAAAAAGTAAGAAATTAGTCTAAAAGTCTTGTCAAATCAATCAGAATTTGATAAACTATCAAAGTAACTAATCTATGGCTCGCAAAGAGACCATGGCAGAAAGGAAATTTTTGTAAAATGAGAAAAGATATTCATCCAGAATACCGCCCAGTTGTCTTCATGGACACTTCTACCGGCTACCAGTTCCTTAGTGGTTCAACTAAGCGTTCAAACGAAACAGTTGAATTCGAAGGGGAAACTTACCCATTGATCCGTGTAGAAATTTCATCAGACTCACACCCATTCTACACTGGACGTCAAAAGTTCACTCAAGCAGATGGACGTGTGGATCGTTTCAACAAAAAATACGGTCTCAAATAATCATAAGCACCAATCGGTGCTTTTTTTGTACTCAAAAATTTCTTTTCGCCTTTTTAAACTTTAAAATCTTTTCACAACCGCCATTTTTGTATCCTAGTTAAGTCAACAAAAAAACTCCAAAAGTCAGACGGTTAAAATCCAACTTTTGGAGTGTGGTTTATATGTAACCAAAGATTAAGAGCACAGATATTTAAGAATGAAATTCCTTATTATTTATAGCTGTAAGCCCAGTAGTATACGCCATTTCCGTCTACAACTGTCGCTACTGCACCTTCAGTTACGTTAGGATCGAGAAGCAAGTCTCTCAAACCGCTGTTAGCCCATTTCTTAACGACAACAGAGGCATCTTCATCACGACGTCCAACAAAGCCTGAGCTATCGTATTGACGTGAGATTTCATTTACTTTTGGAAGTGCTTGATTTTGATAAATGTCTTCTGACCAAGTCAACTCTTTCAAGCCTTGAGCTTTACGCTCTTCATTGATTTTAGCGAAAGCTTCTTTAGCTTTTGAAAGATAGTCATAGTTTGTATCGTTTGTTGCTTCAACACGGTAAACAAACTTAACATAACCAAATTCTACATCACTGTATTTCTTATCTTCAACACCACTCTTAAGGTTTGCGATCAAGACATAATCCTTAGCATATGGGTTTTCTTTAGTATTCTCAAAGATTTCTGGATCTTCGATTTCCCATTCAACCTTGGCATCCCATCCTGCGTTATCAAGGAATTTAGGATTCATCTTTTCGATAACGTAGTTCTTGAACTCTTCAACATTCTTGAATGGCAATGGTTGACCTGCTTTAGCAGTTGTCACTAGGTTAGTTGAGTACAATTTCACGCTAGAGTTTTTATCACTGTACATGTATTCATCATCAGCAGTGTTTTCGTGAAGTTTTGGATCTACACCTGGATCGTTTGGATCAGTCATACCTTGCAGTTTCCATTTTTGTCCAATCCACTTCCAGTATGCTGAATAACCTGTACGCTCTGTGTTAGATGGTACATAATAGTAGTGTGTACTACCATCGAAGTAGTAATTTTTATCATTCTCAAGGGCTTTATCACCTGGTTTTCCTGGTGGGTAAACCAATTTTGGAGTTTGTCCATTTGGTGCCCAAGCTAAATGCTCAAGACCTTCTGCAGGTTTTTCAACGTATGACGGGATTTGATCTTCACTTGGTTTATCAGTCGTTACCAAACCAGGAGTTTCTGGCACAGCAGGTGTTGTTGGAGTTTCTGGTTTTGGTTCTGCTGGTTGCTCTGGTTTCGGAGCAAATGGATCAAACTCACCTTCTGCACCGTTAATTGGAGGATTTTCTGGCAAATCAACACTTGGTACCTCAGGTTTTGGTTCTGCTGGAGTTGTTGGTTGTTCCGGTCTATCATTTGGAGCTGGAGTTGGTTGCTCTGGTTCCGCTGGTGTCGGAGTTGGAACTTCTGGTTTTGGTTCTTCCGGCTGGCTTGGAGTTGTTGGATTAGTTGAGTTATCAGCAGAATCCTTAACAAACACCCACTTACCATTTTGATAGTAGTAATAGTCGCCATTATCTAATACATAATAATGATAACCATTTTCATAACGATAATGCGGATCGTTTTCCAAGTTGTTATTGGATGTGCTGTTATTGTTAGTATTTGTCAATGGTTTCCACTCACCATCACGATAGATGCGGTAAGAACCATCCGTCATACGGTAGTAATGGTTACCATTCCAGTAAATGTAGTTTTCATCGTTTGCAAGATTGTTGTAATTATTCCAACCATTATAGCCATAATTGTTGCTATAGTTGTAATTCCAGTTGTTATAGCCTGGATAATAGTTATTGTAACCATAGTTGTAATTATAGCCATTGTAGCCGTAGTTATAGTTGTTATAGCCATAATTATAGTTGTTGTAACCATAGTTATAATTGTTGTAACGGTTATTATAGCCGTAATTATAATTGTTATAGCCGCCATTCCAGTAATTATAGCCTAGTTGATAGTAATTATAACCATAGCCATAATCTTGAGCCTGAGCATTATTCGCAAGAGCAAATGCTGGAATAATAGCCGCAGCCGCTACAACAGATCTTGATAAGAGTCTGAAACGATTGTTCATATTAATTAAACCTCCAAAGTGACCAACATCACTTCATATTTTTGTGGGGGGAATTTATCTTTTGTGCACAACTTCATAAAAAAGCATTTTACGAAAATACAGCCGGCTGACAGTTGACTGCTCCATCATTATCAAACGCAAAAAACGAATCACTAGTTAGTGAATCGACCTTGTTAAAGGTTGCACATAAATGTTTTTATAGTATTTGATTTAGAAAGAAAGAAGTCAATATGCTTGAAAATACTTTTTTATGCATATCTCACCCTCGAGATGAATTATAGCACAAGAAATTTTTGAATGCAAGCATTTTAGTTAACAAGGTGTAAATTATTTTTATGGGTAATTTTTTTATAGTTCGTGTTTTTGTTTTATTTTCTATTTTTTATCTATAAAAATCATTAAAATCTTCTCATTTACGAACTAAAACAATATAAAAATGTTTATAATTTGGTTTACACTATGTAAATTATTTTTATTACTTATTTATAAAAACTCCTCACCCTATCATTCCGATTTTTTATTTAAGTTTATTTTAAGCTTATATTAAGACTTTTTTAAGCTAAACTTAAGTTTGTTTTAAGAATCAAAGAATCTGTTTGTGAATTCCTTTCTTATGGGTTTTTATTTATAGAAATGAATAAGTATTAAAGAGTAGTAAAAAATACTAGAAGCATTTATTCTAGCTTCTAGTATTTTGAATTTATTAATATTTTAGTTGTTTGATAACCAAGAGGTGGCTATCTTCCTCACCGACCAAGCTATGTGGCTCATTGGGCTCCATCGTCAAAAAGGAACCTGCCACTAACCGAACGGTTTGTTCTCCAGCAGAAAAGCTTACATCTCCCGACAAACAAACAACTGTTACTAGTGCATCAGCACTGTGCTCTGGTACCTCTTTTCCTTTGGCAAGATGCAGATGATGGATGATTCTGCCTTCTTCTTGCACAGGTGTTTCTGCAAAATCATTATTGGGATTTGTAACAAAAAATTTCATTTTCTTCCTCCTTCTAATGAATGATGTGACTACTGATCTTCATAGCCTCCACCGGTAATGCCGAAATATTCTTCTAAAGATTTGCCTGATTGAGCAATTTCCTTGGCTTCTTGACCAATATAGCGCAGATGCCAGCTTTCAGGCATATAGCCAGTTGAACCTTCCTTACCCTCTAGATAGCGAACGATAAAACCGTATTTATAGGCGTTATCTAAAAGCCACTGACTTGCTCCAGCTTCTTGTACGAGATTGCCATTCTTGTCAATCAAGTCAAAGGCTAAACCGGTCTGATGCTCACTGTAGCCTGGCCGAGCCGAATAGCGGTCTGCAGCAGCTTTACCATCCTGATTGACATAATTTTGATAGAGTTCTGTCTGAGTATCATAGCTGCGGAAACCACTGTATTGGTCGCTAATGGCATAGCCTTGTGCCTGCATGTCTGCAATCAGTTTGAGCAATTCTGCTTTAGCAGTCGCATTCTCACCTGGGTTATAGGAAGCAGACAAAGGATAGTGTTTGTTGACAACAAGAATCTCATTATATTTCCCTTTGACACTGTAGTAGCTTCCGTTATAAGAAACATTTTGATCAAGAGTTTTGGCCTCGTGATTTTGCTCTTTTTTAGTATCAGTGCTATCTGAAGATGTTGTCGTATCTTGGCTAGAATTTTTGTCTTTTTCAGCATCTTGTTTCTTAACTGTACTAGTTGAGCTAGCCGCTTGTTTATCAGAGCTATCTCCAGTAGTGTCTTTACCAGACGAACACGCGCCTAGAACAAGAACAGATGCTGCAAGAAAAATTAGTTTACTGTATTTCATTGTCACAATATCAACCTTCTGAAACTTCAAGATTATAGATTACAAAAGAATCCCCGCTAGGTTTCAAGTAATAAGTCTTATTTTTACGATTTACACTATTTGGAGTGTTATCAACATAGTGGACTGTGTAGTCCTCATATGTTGTCACGATATAGGAACCATTTTCTTCCTTGATTTCGCGAATATCCAAAGCTCCTGGCTCATAATAGTTAATTTTCGCTTTCTTAACACCACCACCAGTGGTCCACTCAACCATTTCTCGATATACTGCACTAGAGGTATCGTAGTATTGAGAATAGTTGTTGCTCCTGTTAGAAACTGAGCTGAAAACAGCACTGCGGTAGTCATTAAGGAAAGTAGAGACTTTTGCTTTTTGAGCCTCAACCTTTTTCGCTTCTTCGTTCTTTTCTCTAATCTTAGAAACTACTTCCTTAGCAAGCGATAATTTCACATTCGTGGTATCATCTTCCACAATCGCTGTCTCTTTATTAGTAGTAAAGGTAGTATCAGAGATAGTAAACTTGGCATAAATTTCAAGTTCTTGATAAGGAACAAGCTGCAACTCAGGGGTTAAACTGCTACCACTCTCTTTACCATTAACAACGATTTTAATATCTGTTGCTTTTGAAGTTTCAGAAGGCATAGTAATTTTTAGCTGTTTCTTTTCAGACTTGAGTTCGAGTTTGATTTCATTATCCTTAGCCGAAGCTAAATCAAGCTGAACCTTACTCTCTACATCTCCAACATCCGTCTTACCTTTGAGAGTAAAGTCTTGTTTGATAAAGTGATATTCACCCAATTCAGTGTCAGTGTTTTTCTTAAGAGTAATAGTTTTTTTCTCACCAGGTTTAATGGTAGCATTATCCAAATTGGTATTGACTTTAACTTTGACTGGATAGGAAACCATCTGATATTCCTGAAAAATACCAAATTTCTTACTCTTTTCAGTAACACCTAAAATCTTATTATTGTTGTCATCGATATAAGCAGATTTGCCATTTGACTCAACAATGTTATCGAGTTCAGTTTCGAGATTAATCTTCTGGCTCTCTAGGTGCTCAACTAAAGCTCTTGCTTCAGCACGTGTCCACTTATCGGATTGAGTAGAGAGAAGACTTGCGACTTCATCAAAGTCTTTACTAGAGACGGCTTTTGCAAAATGCTCTGTGACCACTTTAACTCCAGTTATAGAGTTTAAATAGAAGAAAGCTCCAATCAAAGCGGCAACTAGAAGGGTTGGCCCCCCAATCATGATTGCTTGCTTCTTTGATATTCTCTTTTTAGCCTTTTTTACTGGCTTCTGTGGTAATTGTGAGTCGAGTAGTTCAGACCGAATAGGCAGGTTAGTGAATCCTTGACTCTTAGCCTCCGCAAATTCTTCTTTGGTAGGTTTTCGACCAATATTATTTTCAAAAGCTTGCAACCAATTCTTACGAAGTTCTTCATATTGACTAGATTCAAATGCGCCTTGCTTCTCATCTTGGGAAGTTGGTTGAACCGATTCTTCTGTGATAGAATCTTCAGAAGGTGTCTCCTGAACAATATCTTGATTATCAGAAGCTTCATCAGTAGTATTTTCTACTGACGAAGTTTCTGTAGTTGCTTCCTCTGCTTCACCTGCAATCTCCTTAATCTTTTTTGGGTCAAAGTTAGATTGTTTGCCGGCTTGAAACTCACTTGCAGTTGGTTTTCGACCAATTACTTTTTCAAAGAGATCAACCCATTTTTCTTTTGTTGCCATCGATCCCCCTCCTTTGAAACTACATCATCATAATGCTTGTCAAGAGAGAAAAGGCAATGAATGAGAAGAAGAATGTGACGATACCATTTACAACAATAGCCAATAAGTATTTATAGAAAGGATCCATAGAAGTACTTGTCTTTGAATAAATCAAAGCAAAAGTGGCTCCAACTCCAATAATTAAAACACCTATCCATGTTAAAAAGAGAGATAATGAAACAATGCCAAGAAGACTTAACAAAGCTGATACAGCAACAAAAGGCAATACAATAGCATAAAGTCGACCGTACCAATCAAAGGCTTTATTAAAACTAAAATTTTCATCCTTATAAACCAAGCGCTTCACAACAAATCCACCTAAAATAATCGAGAATAGGATTAGAGCAGCTGCAATCAGTGAGACAAAGAAAATTTTAAAATCAAAGATTGGTGCGCCAAAATAACCAAAAGTTACCATTCTAAAAACATTGAAAATATTAGAATTAAGTACTATTGCAGAGAACAAGACCGTCAATCCCAAAGAAAGATAACCATTTAACTTGCCACTTTCGACTTCAGACGTTGGCGATTTCCACGCTGAGATAAGCCAAGCCCAGAAGCCTTTCATTGTTTTAGAAAACTCGTTAGGCTGAGTAGGTTGTTGCTGACTATAATCCCCCTGAGGTCCTTGTTGAGGTATTTGAGCGTTGAATTGCCCTTGCGAATTATTTTGATAAGCTTGTTGATTAAAATCAGCCTGAACAGAATTCTGCTGTTGACCAGTAAAGGGGTTGGGCTGAATTCCACCAGATTGTTGATAAGGATAATCTTGTTGTGAAAATGGTTGAGCCTGATTTGCAAATTGATTTGGATTTGCTTGTTGCTGTGGAATCTCTTGATATTGTTGAGAAGGCTGTTGAGCAATAGGTTGTTGGAAATTTTGTTGCTGAGCAAAAGGTTGTTGTTGTGAATCAATTCCTTGAGATTCTTGTTGAGGCTGATTAAATGTTGATGAAGATATATTTCCCTCATTAACCACTTGATTTACATTTCCTTGTTCGGCTGCATCAAATTCTCCAGCAAGCATTGCCTGAGCAATTTCTTCCTCAGTTGCTGAACGACCATTTACAGCTTCAAAATATTCAAGCCAATCTTGTTTTGACATAGATTTTCTCCTATCTATAAATTATTATACTACTATAGTATACAAAAAAAATACTGAAAATTCAATCTATTCCAGTATTCACTCTTCTTAATCGCTTGTCATAACGTCAATTTAGCAGGAAAAGCTTCCACTCCTCCTTCGACATTGATTACTTGGTAACCCTTGGCTTCCAAAAATTCGCAGGCACGCGCTGAACGGCCTCCTTTTTGGCAGATGATATGGTAGGGGATTTGTTTATCCAATTGCCCATAATTCTCCGGTAAGCTGCTGAGAGGCAGATTCTGAGCTCCAGAGACATGTCCAGCTGTGAATTCGTCCACCTCGCGGACATCAATCAACTGCAGTTCTTCTGCCTGCAATTTGTCATATAAATCTTTCGCGCTAATTTTTTGCATCATTTTTCTCCTATTCATTCATAATTACAATTTTTCCAAAACCTGCCGTCCCCTCTATAAAAGCATGAGCTTTGGGCACTTGCTCTAGGGAAAAGACACGCCTTGGTGTAACATTGACCTGATAGCGGTCAATGTGGGCAAATAATTCATCCATCAAATCTTGACTCACATGAGCAGAGTGAAAACTTGTCAGAAAACTGTTGTTTTTGATTTCTTCTATTGGGTTGAAATCATCCAGTTCCCACTGAGCCCCCAAGAGACCGGTGACACAGATAATCCCCCTCTCTGCGATATGGTCAAAAGAATCCTTGATAGTCGCCGGACCGACCAACTCAAGGATTTTATCAAACTTATCCTCTGTTTCCAGTCGGCCATCCTGATCTATGATGATATCGTCGTAGGCTTGGTGTTTGAGCAGAAACTGTTTGGAACCACTATTGACAGAACCCACGATATGTGTGTCTGGAAACTGTGCCTTGACCAGACGAGCAAAGGCCAAACCGACACCGCTAGTAGCAGCTCGAACTAAAATCTTGTCATTGGGCTCGATGCACAGGTTTTTCATAGAACCTAGAGCAGTATAATAGGTCTCTGGCACTGCTGCCAGCTCAGTCCAGGTCAGGTTGGTCTCGACTGTATAAATTTGGTAGTTCGGCAAGAGGACATACTCAGCATAAGAACCGTCAAAAGCTCGCCCCATTTCTCCCATGATGGAAACCACTTTCTGGCCGACCTCTAAATCTGCTCGAGTCGTCTCGGCAACTTGGCCAACACACTCAATGCCTAAAATCCGAGGGAAGGTGACACTAGGCGATAAGCCCTCGCGAGTAAAAATCTCCGAGTGGTTAATCCCAAATCCTCTGACCTTGACCAGCGTCCAGCCTTCTTGAAGTTCTGGAATTGGTCTTTCTTCCAGCAGAAGCTTTTCTGGGCCACCTGCTTTGTAAATGACTATAGCTTTCATCGTTTCCATAGAATCACCTCGCTTTCTACCAAGTTTAGCATTCTAAGCTTAGATTTTTCAAAAAATCAGTCATCTACTCCTGCAATATCTAATAGTTCTTTGACAAAATCATTATCCGGCTGTTGGAGAAGCCCTTGAGGGGAAGCAAGTTGCTAGCTAAGTCCTTCATTCAAGTTCAAGATAGAGGGACAAGACGCTAGCAAACGAGTGATACCCATTCGCTAGGTTCGACCACCCGAAAGAGCAGCTAGATAGCGCTCCTCTATCACAGCAAAACGGTCAGTTACAGCTCCAGCACTTGGTAAGAGTAGCCCAAATCTTGCAAGAATTTAAACAAATCTGTTGTAGAGACAAAGATAGTCTTTTCATTGGTATTAGGATGGAAACTCATGCGTTCTTCGTTGATAATCTCTTTATCAAAATAAACTTGAATATCCTTTTCCTCGTTGTTAAGCAGACCAAAAGGCGATACCGTTCCTGCTGGTAGGTTCATTTTCTCAACCAAGGAGTCCAATGAAGCCATGCGAATCCGATCGGCTCCCACTTGAACTTTAAAGTCATCCATATCCAATCGTTTCTTGTCGTCCATGATGAGCAGATAGTACTGAGTTTTCTTCCTGTTGGTCAAAAACATGGACTTAGTCCGGACTCCTTCCATGCCTTCAATATAGCTATCTGCCTGCTCTGTCGTAAATGCAGGTGGGTGCTCCACCACATCAAAGGTGATTCCCAACTCATTCAACTTGTTAGCAACTTGTTGATAAGCATCCATAGTTTTTCCCCTTTATTGATGAATAATCTTTTGTACCAGCGCTTGCAAGTCTGGCACAACCTGCTCTGCAAACCAAGGATTTTTAGCCATCCAGATTTGGTTGCGGGGCGATGGGTGAACCAAAGGAAAAAAGTCTGGCAGGTAGTCTTGATAATGCTGAACCGTCTCGGTCAGCTTGATATTTCCTGTTTGATGCAGATAGTATTTCTGTGCATACTGACCAATCAAAATGGTCAGCTCAATATCTGGCAGAAGCTCTAAAATCGGCTGATGCCACTTGTCTGCAAAGCCCTTACGAGGCGGTAAATCTCCAGACTTCCCATGTCCCGGAAAATAAAAATCCATGGGCAAAACCGCAAAGTAGCCAGAATGATAAAAAGTCTCCTCATCGACACCCAGCCATTCTCTCAGCCGATCACCACTCTTGTCCTTCCAGTAAAGCCCTGCCTGCTGAGTTTTCAGTCCCGGCGCTTGACCAACAATGTTAATCCGAGCATTCTTTGGTGCCGCAAAGAGTGGCTTGATTCCCTGCTCCGTAAATTTCTGATTTTCTGGATCAGCCATGATGGCCTTGGCAATATCCTCTATTGTTTGCATGATAGCTCCTTGCAAAGAAACTCATCCAGCAAGGCCAAACGAGTTCTTCTTTTTTATTTGATTAGCTCGTAGATAGCCTCCGCGTAAATGGCCGCAGCACGGAAAAGGTCATCTACATCTGTAAATTCATTGGCTTGGTGCATGGTGTTGACATAGTCTGGGAACATAGCCCCAAAAGCCACACCTCGCTTCAAAAGACGGCCAAAGGTTCCACCACCAATGACTTGCTCATGTCCTTTGAGAGCTGTTTGTTTTTCATAAACACTCAAAAGAGTTGCTACCAACTCATCATCTACTGGGACATAGTGCGGAGTATGCCCATGCTCAGACAAACTCACTGACACAACACCAGCAACTTTTTCAAGACCGGCCTGAATCGTTTTCGGATCAGTACCTTGAGGGTAACGGATGTTCAGAGCAATGGTATTGTCAGCCTTGGCACTGTCAAAATGGAAAACACCAGCATTCATACTGAGAGCACCCATTTTAGCATCTGTATAAGCAATTCCTAACTTCTCACCAGCAAAGTCCTCGTGCAGAACTTGAGCTGCCACTTCCAGATAAGCCTTGGCGTCACCAGCAAAGTCAAATTGGTTGAGGAAGAGAGCCAGATAAGTTGCTCCGTTGATCCCCTCCTCCGGTGTAGAACCATGAGCTGATTTCCCAATGACTGTCACTTCAAGAGCGTCGCCATTTTCTTTCAGACTAGCTGAAAGCTTGTGAGCAGCAACAAACTCCTGTAATTTGACATCCAATTCCGCTGCATCAACCGGCGCTGTAAAAATAGCCGTAGCTGATTCTGGCACCATATTCTCACGAAGTCCGCCAGTGAAGCTCTTGAGTTTAAAGCTGCCATCATTACTGTTTCCAAAGTGGAGGTATTCTGTGATATTTCCTTTTTCACCGTTAATGATTGGGAATTCAGCATCTGGCGAGAAACCAAAGTCTGGCTCAGGTAGGCCAACATGCTTGAAATAATAGTCCATGTCTTGCCAACCGGATTCCTCGTCTGTCCCCACCACAAAGCGCACACGCTTCGATACTGGCAATCCCAAGTCTTTGATGATTTTTAAACCATAGTAACAAGCCATAGTTGGCCCTTTATCATCAGATGAACCACGCGCATAAAGTTTGCCATCAATAATTTCAGGTTTGTAAGGATCTGTATTCCAACCACTTCCAGCAGGGACCACATCCATGTGGGCAAAGATTCCTAATTCTTCCTCACCCTCACCAAAAGTAAAGTGACCAGCATAATTGTCCACATTCTTGGTTTCATAGCCGTCGCGCTCAGCGATTTCTAAAAACTTATGCAGGGCTTGAACAGGACCAGGTCCAAAAGGGTGTTCTTTATCTGCCTTGGAATCATCCCTCTCTGAATTAATTTCCAAAAGACTGAACAGGTCAGCTAAGAGAGCTTCTTTGCGTTTTTCAACTTCCGCTTTAAAATCAATTGTCATTATTTCACCCCAATTTCCGATTCGATTTAAATCGATAGAATTATGAATTAAATCGTAAATTTAACTATATCAACGTTTCTCAATGATTTCATCAACTGGCAAACGATAACTAGGTTCTAGTTTTTCATCAGTATAACCAACAGTAATCAAGAGTTCCGGACGGAAACGCTCATCAATTTCCAAAACCTCATTAATCTTAGATTTGTCGAAACCTAAGATGATGTTAGCTCCGATACCTTGGTCAGTCAGAGCTAGAACAAGATTCATAGCCACTAGACCAGCATTGAGAGCTAAATAATCACTCTTTTGCTGCTCACTATAGCGAGCAAACTCAGCAGGCAGATTCTGCATGTAAAATTGAAGCTGCTCATCAGAGAAATTATTAACTCCAGCCACACGCGCAATCTTGCGAGCACGCTTGGTCAAATCAGTATCTGTAAAGAGGGCAATGGACACTGGTGCTTCCTTAATCTGGTCCACATTTCCACCAAGAGCCGTCTCAGCTAGAGCCTGATTACGCTCCCGCACCACAACGAACTTCCATGGCTGGCTATTGTGGGCACTGGGTGCCAACGTTGCAATTTCAATCGCTGTGCGCACATCCTTTGGATCCACAGGCTTGTCATTAAAATGCTTGGTCGCATGACGCTTTTTATTGAGTTCTAGAAATTTCATAAGTTGCATCCTTTTCTAAATATACTAGCTTCATTTTATCATATTTTGTAAGAGTTTGCAGGAGTTTTTCATTCTCTCTAATGTAAGGATATCAATCCTTGCCACTTGATAAGATTATTCCGTCGCAGAGGTTTCGTTTTCTCCATCTGCTTACTTGACTCTCTTAAGCCCTTTTTAAATCGCTATAACTAGAGCTTCTTTCTTGATCAAAGACATTCTTAAAGTTTTGATTTTTCATAGATGTCTCAAGTCTAGGTTTAGGTATTCATTTTTCAGATGTTTAACTAATTATTTAATTAAATTACTATATTCAAATCTTTACCAGAAACTCCATCAAGGAAAATTGGATTTAATGCAGGTTTTAATTTTTTCAGTTTAACTTTTTGAATTCTCGTTATTTCGAGTCGAAAAGAGATATTCCCATTCGAAAATTTCCTTCTGATAATTTTATCATAGACTTCTTTTACAAAATATTCCTATTCCTTAGATAAAGAATTTGCAAAGGCTGATTCTGCATCTAATAAATAACTGAAAATTAATTTCAATCTATATCTAAAATTGGCTCCGCCACCTCTCGCAACTGTGCTTGTTGTTGCTCCTGAGTTTTCAGATTTAACTTCTCCCGCACTGCTTCTGCCACTGCTCGTGGTACACCGACTTCGACGATTTGGTCGACACTGGCTTCTTTAATCTTGGTTAGAGATTTGAAGTGTTTCATAAGATTTTGCTTTCTTTTTGGTCCCAAGCCTTCAATGCCATCTAGCTGCGATGAGAAGGAATTCTTAGACCGGAGCTGGCGGTGGAAGGTAATAGCAAAGCGGTGGACTTCATCTTGGATACGCTGAAGCAGGAAAAATTCCTGCGAATTCCGGGATAATTCTACAACCTGCAGAGGGTCACCAAAGAGCAATTCATGGGTCTGGTGCTTATCATTTTTTTGCAGTCCAGCGATGGGAATATCTAGTCCCAGCTGATCCTGGATAACTTCTTTAGCGACATTGACCTGGCCCTGTCCACCATCAATGACAATCAAATCAGGTGGAGTCAGTCCATCTCGAATCACCCGACTATAGCGCCGCTTGATGACCTCACGCATACTTGCGTAGTCATCAGGTCCTACCACAGTCTTAATCTTATACTTGCGATAGTCCTTCTTGCTTGGTTTACCATTGACAAAGACCACCATAGCTGATACAGGACTGGTCCCCATGATGTTGGAGTTATCAAAAGACTCAATGCGAACAGGTGTCGGAATGTTAAGGAGCTGCCCTAGATTCTCAATAGCACCTTGGGTCTTTTCAATAGATTTCTCCAAAAGGTCAAATTTCTGCTGGAGACTGACTCGGGCGTTTTTGATAGCCAGATTGACCAGCTGTTTCTTTTCGCCTCGCTGGGGCTTAAGCACCTTGGTATCCACCATGATCCTGACAGCTTCTTCGTCAATATCTGCCGGAATCAAAATTTCATTGGGCTTGAGGTGGGATTTTTCCTGGTAGAACTGGCCGATATAGGTCAGAAAATCTTCGTCCGGATCATTGTAATAGGGAAAAAGATTGACGTCACGCTCGATTAACTTGCCCTGGCGGACAAAGAAGACCTGTACGCACATCCAGCCCTTATCCACATAGTAGCCAAAGACATCGCGATTCTGCAAATCCTTAGCCATAACCCGCTGCTTGGTTCGCAAGGTGCCAATGGACTGAATCAAGTCGCGGTACTCCGCTGCCTTTTCAAACTCCATAGCTTGCGCTGCGCCAGCCATTTTTCCCCGTAAATCCTCAATAATCTGATCATCCTGACCCTTGAGAAAGGCTGCTACCTCCTGGGCCAGCTCCTTAAAATACTGGCTGTCTACCTGACAAACAGCGTGGGCCTTGCACTGCCCCAGATGGTAGTAAAAACAAACCTTCTCAGGCGGATTGGTACACTTACGAAAAGGAAAGAGCCGATCTAAGAGACGTTTGATTTCATTGGCCGCACCGACATCCGGATAAGGTCCGAAATAAAGCCCGCCGTCCTTTTTGACTTGGCGCGTGATGATTAGGCGCGGATAGGTTTCGTTGGTAATCTTGATAAATGGATAGGACTTATCGTCCTTGAGCATGATATTGTACTTGGGCTTGTTTTCCTTGATTAGGTTGATTTCCAGAAGCAAAGCTTCAATATTAGACTCAGTGACAATAAACTCAAAATCCTCAATCTCAGAAACCAGAGCCTCCGTCTTGGTATCATGGCTTCCGCGGAAATAAGAACGAACCCGATTGCGAAGATTCTTGGCTTTTCCGACATAGATAATGGTACCGTTCTTGTCTTTGTGGATGTAACAGCCAGGACTGGTCGGCAACAGTTCCAGCTTTGATTGGATTAGCTTGTTCATAGGTCTATTATAGCAGAAAAGGGAAGCATTCAACAGGTAGACACTAGATTATTAGAAAAACATAAGTTTGATTCCTTTCTTTGGTAATAATGAACTATAACTTATCTTCATATCTACTTGTAAGTGTCAAAATATATTGCGAATGAGACAAAATTCTCTTCATAATAAAGCGTTTTCTAATTAAAAATCAAGCAAGCGATTACACAGCCATTTTAATAGGCTTTGATTAAATAAACAGAAATAAAATAGAAAAATTTTAGAAAAATTAATATATTTTTAAGAAATTTTTCAAAAAAGACTTGACAAAAATTGCAAACGGTTGCATAATAGAAATGTAAATAAAAATTCCGGGAGGAAATAGGAATGAAAACATGGAAAAAAGTAGTATTGGGCAGTGTCAGCTTGCTGGCTGCAGGAACACTGTTAGCAGCTTGTAGCTCGAACAGTAGCAAGGAGAGTTCTTCTTCTAAAACTGATAGCAAGACCTTGAAACTTTGGGTACCAACTGGTGCTAAAGATTCTTACTCTGATACAGTTAGCAAGTTCGAGAAAGAATCAGGCTACAAGGTTGACGTAGTCGAAATGGAAGATCCAAACGCTCAGGAAAATCTGACAAAAGATGCTAGTACTGCTGCTGATGTTTTCTCTCTGCCACACGACCAACTTGGTAAATTAGTTGAAGCTGGAGCTATTCAAGAAGTTCCTTCTAAAATGGCAGAAGAAGTCAAGAAAAACGATACTGAACAAGCAGCAATTGGTGCTCAATACAAAGGCAAAACTTATGCTTTCCCATACGGTATCGAATCACAAGTAACCTACTATAACAAATCAAAGCTTTCCGCTGATGATGTTAAGTCTTATGAAACCATCACTTCTAAAGCTAAATTTGGTGGAAACTTGAAAGAGGCTAATGGATACATCACTGCTCCACTCTTCCTTTCTGTTGGCGACACTCTCTTTGGTAAAGATGGTGAGCAAGTAGACGGAACAAACTGGGGTAACGAAGCCGGTGTGAACGTTCTGAAGTTCATCGCAGCTCAAAAGAATAACAGCGGTTTTGTAAACGTAGATGCTTCTAACCTTCTTGCTAAATTTGAAGATGGTTCAGTTGACGCTTTCCAATCAGGTCCATGGGACTACGCAGCTGCTGAAAAAGCTGTCGGCAAAGACAACCTTGGTATCTCTGTTTACCCAACTGTTAACATTGGTGGACAAGACGTTCAACAAAAAGCCTTCCTTGGTGTAAAACTTTACGCAGTTAACCAAACACCTTCAAACGGTGACGGAGAACGTATCGCAGCAAGCTACAAACTGGCTCAAGCACTTACTAGCAAAGAAAGCCAAGAAAACCAATTCAAGTTTGAAGGACGTCACATCATCCCAGCTAACAAAGAAGTACAAGAGTCTGAAGATGTGAAGAAAGATGCCTTGGCACAAGCTGTTATTACAATGGGTTCTTCTGATACCTACACAACAGTTATGCCTAAACTTAGCCAAATGTCTGTCTTCTGGACTGAAAGTGCTGCAATCCTCAGCGATGCTTACAACGGTAAATTTGGTGAAGATCAATACCTCGCAAAATTACAACAGTTTGATAAAGATTTAGCAGCAGCTAAATAATCCTCAAACGAATAAAAATAAGCATTGAAGTGAGGAGGGCAGCCTCCTCACTTCTTTCTTTGTAAATATAAGGAGAATACTATGACTCAGTCATCCTATGACAATGCATCCATGGTTCAGGTCTTTAAAGAGGGAACCTGGGATGTCAAACTCTCTTTTCTGGTAATGGGGCTGAGCAACCTTGTAAACAAACAATTTATCAAGGGTCTGCTCTTCCTCTTCTCAGAAATTGCTTTCCTGATTGCTTTTGCAGTCCAAATCATACCAGCTATTGGCGGCATGATTACATTGGGGACTCAAGAGCAAGGAGAGGCTATCAAAAAAGTTAACGGCTTGGAAATCACCGTTCAAGTAGCGGGTGACAACTCTATGCTGATGCTGATTTTTGGACTTGCTTCTCTCATCTTCTGTGCAGTCTTCGCCTACATCTACTGGTGTAATCTGAAAAGTGCTCGTCATTTGATGACTCTCAAGCAGTCAGGCCAGAAGATTCCCAACTTCGTTGAGGACTTTAAGACGCTTGCTGACGGCCGCTTTCACATGGGCCTAATGAGCATCCCTCTTATCGGAGTACTGCTCTTTACCATCCTGCCTCTGATCTATATGATCTGTTTGGCCTTTACTAACTTTGACCATAAGCATCCTGCTCCTAAGTCACTCTTTGACTGGGTTGGCTTCTCTAGCTTCGGTGATGTTTTCTCAGGTCGCATGGCTAGCACCTTCTTCCCACTTTTAGGCTGGACCTTGATTTGGGCAGTTGCTGCGACAGCTACTACTTTCTTCTTCGGTATCGTTTTAGCTCTCTTGCTCAATACCAAAGGCCTCAAGTACAAGAGAGTTTGGCGGACACTCTTCGTTATCACTATTGCTGTACCGCAATTCGTATCCCTGCTCTTGATGCGTAATTTCCTGAATGACAATGGGCCTTTGAATGGACTATTGCAAAGCCTCCATCTCATTCAGCATCCAATTCCATTCTTGAGTGACCCTGTTTGGGCTAAGTTCTCAATCATCCTTGTCAATATGTGGATTGGTATTCCATTTACCATGCTGGTAGCGACAGGAATTATCATGAACCTACCTAGCGAGCAAATCGAAGCTGCTGAGATTGATGGAGCTAGCAAGCTTCAAATCTTCAAGAGCATTACTTTCCCTCAAATTCTCTTGATTATGGCGCCATCACTCATCCAGCAGTTTATCGGAAACATCAACAACTTTAACGTTATCTACTTCCTGACAGGCGGTGGACCTACTAACTCTTCCTACTATCAGGCAGGCTCAACTGACCTCTTGGTTACTTGGCTCTATAAACTGACCGTTTCTGCCAAGGACTACAATCTAGCATCTGTTATCGGTATCCTGATCTTTGCAATCTCTGCAGCCTTCAGTCTCTTATCCTATACTAGATCCGCATCATTCAAGGAAGGAACTGCTAAATAATGAAAAATAGAAAAAAACTCAGTTTATTAGGGATTTATGTCTTGCTGACTGTTTTAGCACTCATCTGGCTAACGCCGATTATCTGGATTTTTCTGACCAGCTTCCGTGGTGAAGGTTCTAATGCGGTCCCTTACTTCTTCCCTAAAACCTATACACTTGACAACTATATCAGACTGTTTAATAACAACACATATCCTTTTGTTCAGTGGTTTATGAATACACTGATTGTTGCGACAGCGACCTGTATCCTGTCTACTTTGATTACCGTGGGTATGGCTTACTCACTCAGCCGTATCAAATTCAAGCATAAAAATCGTTTCCTCAAGCTGGCTTTGGTTCTTAACATGTTCCCAGGCTTCATGTCTATGATTGCGGTTTACTACATCTTGAAAGCACTCAATTTGACACAAACCCTGACTTCACTGATTCTGGTTTATTCAGCTGGAGCAGCTCTAGGCTTCTATATAGCTAAAGGTTTCTTTGATACCATCCCATATTCTTTGGACGAATCCGCTATGATTGACGGAGCGACCCGCTTCCAAATCTTCCGGACTATCACACTGCCGCTGTCAAAACCGATTATCGTTTATACAGCACTTATGGCTTTCATGGGACCTTGGGTCGACTTCATCTTTGCCTCTGTCATCCTAGGCGATGTCAAGGAAAAATACACAGTCGCTTTAGGACTTTTCCAAATGCTTAATAAGGACGCCATCAATAAATGGTTCCTACCTTTTACATCTGGAGCGATTATCATCGCTATCCCAATCACTCTTCTCTTCATCTTCATGCAGAAATACTACGTAGAAGGTGTAACAGGCGGAGCAGTCAAATAGAAACTAATATTTATATTGAAAACTTCCGACAGTTAATATCGGAAGTTTTTATCTTTCTTTTTAAATTAGATAATTGCTGAAGACACAAAAAAATGAGTCTGGAAATTATTCCAGACTCATTTTGTATTTCTTTAATTATAATCTTCGTCTCTGCGACGGCGCTTGTTGGTTCCCAAAAAGGCCGCTGCACCAAGTGCCATACCAAAAATTGCTAGGCGTTCTGCTTCTGAACCAGTATTTGGCAGAATAGCAGGAACTGTTGGAGCCTTATCAGCAGTTGTAGCCACGCTAGCAAGCTGAGCTGCAGGATTTACAACAAAATCAGTAAATACGCCACTACCTGCCGCTTGAACGGCACCTGTAGTAGCTCCTTTAACTTCACGAGTGTTGGCATGAACTTCTGCAGTCTTAGCATCCGAATCTTTCTTAGATTCATCCTCTGCACCTGGACCAGCAGCTCCGCCTTTTACAGCAGTTAGAGGCTGTTTATCTTCACCTGAGCGATAGTTGCTATTCAGAGCATTTCCATACAGGAGAGATGCTTGATTCAAGATATTCAAGAGAGTTTCATAATTGGCTTGAAGACCGTTGTAGGATTCCTCAAGAACAGCTAAAGTTGCAGTCTCTTGATTTAAGATTGCTTGTTTAGCTTCATAATCAAGCTGCGCTTCTGCCAACTCCCGCTCTGCTTCTGAAAGTAACTGAGGAGCATTTTGAAGGTCAATAACTTTCTTTTTAGCTGCTGCTAATGTCTTTTGAGCAGACAGCAAGTCCTCTTGAGCAGTTGTCAAACTAGCTTTCGCAGCTTCTTGAGCTGACTGAAGTTCTGCCAACTTATCCTTAGCTGCCGCTAGAACTGCCTGAGCATTGCTCAAGTTAGTCTGATAAGGTGCTAGGTTTTCTGCAATCTTAGCTGTCGCTCTGTCGAGAGCTTCCTGCTTAAGGGCAACATTTTGCTTGGTCAATGCCAGATTATTTTCAGCAGTTGCTACCTTCTGACGAGCTGCTTCAACTGCTGAAATTTGGGCTGCCGCTGCCTTTTGAGCATCAGCTAATTTCGCATTGAGGATATTGATAGCTGATTCCTGACCAACTTTTTGAGCCTTGAGTTCAGCTAATTGATTCTTAAGTGCTGTAACATTAGCGTTAGAACCTGCAGAACGACCGCCACTAGCACGCAACAATTGCTCCATTGCTGCAACTGTCAGCAAAGTACCGTTATTAACACGTTGGTTAAAATTGCTAATATGATGGAAACCAACTTCGGATGTACCATGGGGTGTGCCCCATTGGTTTGGATGCTTATCATAAGCTGCTGAGATAGCATTCGCTTTATTGTCCATCATCTGAACATAGTGACCAATCTGAGCAAATACAGCCGCTCCAACTCTCATGTAGATAGCATTAGCATCAATCTGAGTTTCATCAGTAGGCAGTCCATATTGCGCTGCAATCTCTTGGTAGAGTGCTTTTTCTTCATTATGCCAGAAATTAACTGCACCCTGAGGGTCAAAACTAATCGCCACATTCTCGTTACGAATCAGCTTGCCCATGTGCCTGTTATTGCGCTCAAAGTAGATAGTCTGAATCTGGCTGGCCACATTCGCATACGGATCAACCAATAACTCTTGTAAGCCGGCATTACGACGGTAAGCATTAATGGCCTTAACCAACTCCAAAGCTTGAAGGTTATTTTCTAGACTAGCTGGACTTGTTGGGTCAGAATTAACTGAAATACCAAATTCATTTTGTCCGCGTTGATAAACTGCAAGAGCATTGTTAGCAGCATCACGAATCTCCTGATTAGCCGCATTGTTACGAACATTTTCTAAAAATTGAGAATAAGTCGTATTACGAAGGTCAACAGGAGCTGTTGCTGCTGCTTTCTCGGCAGCCGGAATCTGTCCTTCAAGAGAGCTGATAGCTTGATTGGTTTGACCCAAAGATTCCTTTGCCTGATTGATTTTATTCTGGATTTCAGCCTGCACTTGTGGAGCAGAAGACGCTGCTTGCTCTGCCTTTGTCAGTTCAGCCTTTGCATTGTCTAAAGCAGTCTGTGCTTGACTTTGCTGACTCTTAGCAGTTGCTACAGCTTGCTCTTCTGAGTTAAGTGGTGTTTTAGCTTGTTTCAATTCAGTCTCTGCAACATCTACCAGAGATTGACTCGCTTTAATAGTATTTGCTTGATCTTTAACAGCTTGGTCAGCCTTGGCAGCTTTAGCCGCTGCTTCTCGAACAGCAACGTCTTTCGTGCTAACCTCTTGCTCTGCTGTTTTTGCTTCTGTCTCCGCTTTAGCAACATTTTCTTCTGTTGCTTCTGCCTGTATTTCTTTAGCATTCTCAACAGCGGCTTCAGCCACTTTCACGCTAGTTTTTGCATCTTCAGCTTCTGTTTTAGCAGTATCTACTATCGATCTTTGCTCATCGAGTTTAGCTTTAGCAGCTTCAGCATTTTCTTGGGCAACAGCTACATCTGCTGCTGTCACCGGTTTTCCAGTTACCTCAGTCGCTTGTGGAGCTGCTACAGTTGATTCAACCAACTCATCCGCGTGCACTTGATGGGTCAGTCCACCAGAAATAATAGTTGTAGCCGCGATACCAGTCGCTACAACAGACTTGCCTATTTTCTTTTCCATAATCAATCTCCTTTTTATAATCTCACATACTATAATTACCCTGGGTATAGCAGCCCGCATAGTAATATACTATCACAAAACGCTAGTATTAACTAGTAGCAAACGTATAGTTTTAATAGTTTTTTTATTACATTTTAGTTACAAAAATGTTTTATTAGAAAAATAAGCTGGTTTTTCCAACAAAAATGAGCATTTCTGTATCAAATAAAGCAAAAACTCCTAGATACTTTCTAAGAGTTAACCTTGCTTGTCAGTCCGATTGAGCTTGTCGAACTTCTTCTAACATTGCTTCTTCTTCGGCCGTCATTTGATAGTGTTCCAGCAAGTCTGGACGTCTTAGATAGGTCTTTTTCAGACTTTCATAGAGACGCCACTTGCGGATGTTTTCATGATGGCCGCTCATAAGGACTTCAGGAACAACCATACCCCGATAGTCATAAGGCCGAGTGTACTGAGGATATTCCAAGAGTCCAGATGAAAAACTGTCATCTGTATGACTGGCTTCCTTGCCAATAACCTCTGGAATCAGGCGAACGGTAGCATCAATCATAGTCATAGCTGCCAATTCTCCCCCAGTAAGGACATAGTCCCCAAGCGAGATCTCATCTGTCACTAAAGTCTTGATCCGCTCATCATAGCCCTCGTAATGGCCACAAACGAAAATGAGTTCCTCTTCCTTAGACAGTTCCTCAGCATAGGCTTGGTCAAAAGTCCGACCAGCAGGATCCAGCAAAATCACACGCGGTTGCTTCTTTTCAATGGCATCATAGGCATCAAAAATAGGTTGGGCCCGTAGCAGCATCCCCTGACCTCCGCCGTAAGGCTCGTCGTCTACATGACGGGATTTTTCTGCCTTCTCTCTGAAATTGTGGTAGTTGATTTCCAAGAGGCCTTTTTCCCGAGCTTTACCGACGATAGAGTGTTCCAAGGGTGCAAACATCTCCGGAAAGAGAGTCAAAATATCAATTTTCATCGTCCAGTCCTTCCGGTATCTCTACATCAACCCGACCTTGCTCAATGTCAATCCCCAGCACCACTGGCGGAATGTAAGGCAGAAGCAAGTCGCGCTTGCCTTTACGTTTGACCACCCAGACATCATTAGCTCCTGGCTGCAGAATTTCCTTAATTGTACCAAGAAGAATGTCATTTTCATAGACTTCAAGGCCGATGATTTCATGGTAGTAAAATTCCCCGTCTTCCAAGTCCTTCAAATCCTCCTCTCGGACCTTCAGAGTAAAATCACGAAATTTCTCGATGTCATTGATGTGGTACATCCCCTTAAACTTGATAATATCAAAGTTCTTGACCTTACGATGACTGGTAATCTCCACGTCCATGACAAACTGATCTTTCTTGTCAAACAGGGCAAGAGTATTGCCTTTTTTAAAACGCTCTTCTGCAAAATCCGTCACTGACAAAACCCGCATCTCACCTTGCAGACCTTGCGTATTGACAATTTTTCCAACATTAAAATAATTCATTTTTACTCCAGTTAATCTTTTTACTATTCGTTTTATTGTATCATTTTGCTGGCTTTTTCTCAAGGCAGGCAGCTGGCTCAGACAGCGGAAAAGCTTATAAGTCAATGCCTTTTTCTTTGAGATTTTGCAGGCATTCCTCATAGTAAGCCGCGTCATGCTCGGGGTAAATAGAGCTCGCCACAGCCACTTCTTCCAGATGCACATAAGCTGGACAAGTCTTGCCACGATAGTCCCGCTCCAGCCATTCTGGAGACACACGATAACCTCGCTTGCTCATCTCCTCCATAATCAGCTCATGGTAGCGATAAAGCAAGTAAGGAGAGTGCGTAAAAACATAGTCAACGGTCGCATGTTTCTTGCCCCAGCCATTGCCACGAAGAGCGCAGCATTCCCGATGCTGACCAAGTAGTTGCGGACGGGGAAGCTTGGGAATCAGTGCTTGATGCCAGAGTCTCATTTTATCCTCCATTTAGTAAAAACAAAGCAATCTTTTTTTGCTCAAAATCGCAATTGAGCTCCAGAGAATTTCCTTTTAATAATCGCTGAAACGTCTATGTTTGATTTCAAAGTCGAAATAATTCTCCTCCTGAATTCGGCGGAAAATGTCTCGGTAGGCTTCTTCGTCAAAAGAATCCCCTCGATAAAGGATTTCAAAGCTAAGATTCTCATATTCCAGAAAGGCATTGGCTGAGCGGAAGCCTTTGCTGTGATAGAAATCCCAGCGAGCCTGACGCTGTGCAAGATTGTCACATGGCTCATCTAGGCGCTCGATTTCTAAAAACATGGTTCGCTGATAGAAATTGACCAGCTTTTCAATGATTTCACCGCCATAGCCATGGCTGCGCAAGTGAGGAATAATCGCAAAGAAACTAACATAAAAGGCTTGCGAGTTGGAGATAGCAAAGGCAAAACCAACAAATTCCTTTTCATGATAAAAGGCGAAAAAATTAGCATCTTCCTGTTCCTCATATCGTAAAAATTCACTGAGCGGTATCCTTTCCTCTTCTGGGAAAGCTTCATTATTCAAGGCTTCTACCTTATCCAAATCCGGAAAATCTGCTGTAATGATCTGGCTGGTTAAGCTCATAAAATCACTCCTTTTCTAGTGATAGTATAACAAATTTTACAACTGGTTTCAAAAAAGAGCCCTGAAAGAGCTCCTATGTATCCATTTTTTCTTCATATAATAGAAAGGTGCCGAATGCCTAGATAGAATCGGTTGGCCCCCACCGAAGAGGAATTATCCTAGCTGCTACTCACTATTTCACGTAAATTATCCAAATGCTGGTTATCAGTCACAGCCATAATGCTGACGCCTTCTGGCCAAACAAAGTCTGGAGTAAACTTGCTTTCCAAAGGCTGATTTTTTGTCAGACGGTAGCCGATAATATTAAGATGATAAAGCCTGCGAGCATCTACTTCACGGACCGTTTTCCCGACCCAGCTAGCAGGCAGTTCAAACTCAGCCACTACTACATCGTCATCCAGCTGGAACACCTCAATCGAATGGTTCAAGAGAATAGTCTTGGCCAATGAAATACCAGCCTCCACTTCAGGCAGAATAACCAGATCAGCTCCCACCTTTTCTAGCACCTGCTGAGTTACTTCATCTTTGACCTTGGCAATGACATTTTTAACGCCCAATGCCTTGCAGTGCATGACCGCTAGGACGCTGGATTCCAGACTTTCTCCCGTCGCTACGATGACCGTATCACAGGACCCAACGTCTGCCGCCTCTAAAAGCTCCATATCAGTAATGTCCCCGATCACACCAACGGCAATCATGTCTTCATACTGATTGATTGTCTCTTCGTGATTATCAATCGCAATGATTTCTACATCTTGAGAAATCAAGGCCTCAATGATACTCTGTCCAAAAATCCCCAAGCCGAGGATTCCAACTGTTTGATTTGCCATTTCTTTTCTCCTATCCAATCATAATGTCCGCCTTGCTGTAATGCAAGGTTGCAGCCTTCTTCGGTTGATAATGGTTGAGACTGACCATAAGAGTCAGCGGCCCCACCCGTCCAATAAACATTAGCAACATAATCAAAATCATACCAGCTGTATTGAGGCTGGTAGTGATATTGGCCGTGACACCAACTGTAGCCAATGCCGACACAGTCTCAAATATCAGGTAAATAAAACGATGACTGCTATCGGTCACTAGCCCAAGAGCCAAAAGACCAAGCAGAAATGTCAGCTGAAAAATCACTGTCACACCAAAAGCCTTCTGCACTAGCTGAGGAGACAGCGTTCTCCGTCCCATATTGGTATGAGGCAAGCCCAGGATTTCCTTTCGAGCAAAAAGAAAAAGAACTAGGAAGGTCGTAATTTTCAGACCGCCCGCTGTACCACCCGGAGCCCCTCCCAGAAACATCTGGAGCAGATAGATAAACAGGGTTACTGGACGAGCAGCTGTATAATCAATGGAAGCAAAGCCAGCTGTCCTCATACTGACTGTCTGAAAAAAGCTGACCAGTAGCTTATCGCCAAAGGAAAGATTGCCAATCGTTCCAGGATTATTATACTCCGTCCAGAGACTCGTGACCGTCCCAAAAACTAGGAGACCAGCAGTCAGCAGCAAGACTACCTTGGTATGAAAGTGAAGCTCCTTCTGTTTTCCTCCCAATTTAGTCGCCAAGTCAAACCAGACCATAAAGCCCAGTCCCCCAGTGATGATGAGGAGAGCCAAGGTGATATTAACCAAAACATCTGTCTGAAAGCCCAGTAGGCTATCATTACCAAAATTATCAAAGCCCGCATTACAAAATGCAGAAATGGCTAAAAAGATAGAATTAAAAATCCCTTTTCTCATACCAAACTTGGGAATGAAGCGAATCATGAGAAGGAGCGCACCCAGTCCTTCGATAGCAAAAGTCGTGATAAAAATCGAACGGACAAATTGACCTAAGGTACGATTGTGACCATAACTAAAACTATCTCGCAGAATACGGCGATCCTTGAGGCTGAGCTTTTTCCGACTTTCCATGGTGAAAAATCCGATAAAAGTCAGGATTCCCAAACCACCAATCTGAATCAGCAACATACAAAGGAGCTGTCCCCAGACATTGTATGTATCCACAACCGATTGAGTAAAAAGCCCTGTCACACAGACCATCGAGACAGCTGTAAAAAGATGATCCAGATAGCTCGCTTGGGAACTTGCCGTCTGCACCCAAGGCAGACTGAGTAGCAAGGAGCCACAGAATATCACCAGAAGAAAAGACAAGATAATCTTTTGCGCTGGTGACAAGCGTGAAAATAAATGCTTCATAAAGTTTCCTTTCCTGATCTAATAAAAGCAGAGGCTAACTCTATCTGTCTTTCTCTTTCCTTGACAGCCCGCTGCATATCATCTGGACTCTGCAAATTTCTGACTTTGATGGCATAATCCGCTGCGACAATAGCATGGCCCCGCATGTGGCCTGTTGCGACTCCTTGGGCAAAAACACGCGCAGCATATTTACCGATTTGTGATTGGGCTTGCTGCGACAGTTTGTTAGCCAAGAAACCAGCCTGCCTTAGTTCATAGGCAGATGCCCTACCATCAAGTCGAGCCTGAAAAATCGCTCTTACCTGAGTCAAAATCTTCTGCTTTTCAGACTCATCTTCCGCATCTATCAAAGCTATAAAGCTTGACGCCATTTTCATAGCCCATCGAGCCAGTTTCCCTTGAGGAAGTTCCTCCAAAACAAGCTCCAATTCCAATCTCTTCTCACCATCATCCAGGATTTTCAGCTTGTATGGGCTCGGTAAAATCACTTGGCTATTCTCATAACACTTGCGCTCATGAGCGTTCCAAGCATAATCTTCTGGCTTCATATGTCCTCCGGCTTCGAGTTTCCCTTAACTCGCCCCTGCATTTCGTTCTTCTCTTAAATGAAGTGTCTAGTTCTCACATACGCTCGAACTGCATCAATTCCCCTAAATTCAACTGCGCCTAACGGCTTATTTCATTAAGGGGCTTGTACCCACGCTTTGCTGGGCATCAATTTCCCTAAGCTCACTTGAGAGCTGCGCACTCAGTTCGCTAAGAGAAATAGAAAAAAACGGGACACATAGCCCCGCTGCTTCCTATTTCTCATCAATGACGATGCGAACCTTTTTGTACTCGGTTGGGACAGAGTAAACAATCGTCCTTATAGCGGAGATAGTACGACCTTTACGACCGATTACACGTCCAACATCACTCTGATCAAGATCCAGGTGATATTCTAAAAATTCAGGTGTATCCTCAATCTTGATAGTTAAGGCATCTGGCTGTGAAATCAAAGGTTTCACTATCGCAATAATTAGATTTTCAATCGTGTCCATATGTCAACCTACGCTTCTATTATTTAGAGTATTTTGAATCGTGGAATTTCTTCAATACGCCTTCTTTTGAAAGGATGTTGCGTACAGTATCAGAAGGTTGTGCACCATTACCCAACCACTCAAGGATACGGTCTTCCTTCAAAGTCACTTGGTTTTCAGCTACAAGTGGGTTGTAAGTACCAACTGTTTCGATGAAAC
This sequence comes from Streptococcus sanguinis, assembly GCF_026781265.1. Taxonomy (GTDB): domain Bacteria; phylum Bacillota; class Bacilli; order Lactobacillales; family Streptococcaceae; genus Streptococcus; species Streptococcus sanguinis_T. The sequence continues at coordinate 128,945 of NZ_JAKUVC010000002.1, read as the reverse complement.
GTCCGTCACGAGGTGAACGTGAGTCTGCAACATTGATACGGTAGAAAGGTTTTTTCTTAGAACCCATGCGAGTCAAACGGATTTTTACTGCCATTATTAAGGTCTCTTTTCTTTATTTTTTTCTTTTGGTGAAATAGCAGAGCTATTAAGCACATGTTCTATTATAGCAGATTAAAAACAGCTGTCAAGTTTTTTTCTTGACAGAGTTAAAAATTTTTTAGATTAGTCTTTCTTGTTTAAAAGGACAATTGTTTTTCATTTGCAGTCTCCTTATGGAACCAAGAGTCTGATAATCTCATCATAAGAATAAGCGGTATAGGTCGGCTGAAAAAGACTTTTATTTTCTAGCTGCTTGGGATTGTACCAGAGAGAGTCCAGTCCGGCATTATTAGCGCCAGCAATATCAGCTGTCAAGGAGTCTCCAATCATCAAAGTCTGAGACAGGTCAAAATCTGGTATCTGCTCTGCTATTTTTTCATAAAACAAAGCTTCGGGCTTCTGAGTCTCCATCTTCTCCGAGATGAAAATGTGGTTAAAATAGGGTGAAATATCGGAATGAGCCATACGGCCGGTCTGAATAGCCGTGATACCATTGGTCGCTCCGTAAATCTCATAATCAGCTGCTGTCAAGTTGTCCAAAAGCTCGCTAGCACCAGCGTAAGTTTGTCCTTGCTGAGCAATTTGCTGCTGATAAAGGAAGGCTAACTCGGAGCCATCCTTCTCTATGCCAAAATGGGCAAAAAGACGAGAAAAACGCGTATTGACCAGCTCAGGCTTGGTGATTTTCCCCTGCTCCAGATTCCGCCAAAGCCCCTTGTTCATGGGAATATAATAGTCTTTGTAGGTTTGAATATCCGTTACGCCCTGCTCCTCCAAAAAATGAGTCAAGGCGATGTCTTCTGCCGTATCAAAATCCAGCAGCGTGTGATCTAGGTCGAAAAGTAGAAATCTGTATGACAAAATCGAAATCCTTTCTGTAACTGTAGTAGCTTCATTATACCACAAGCTACAAAAATATCAGCCGATCAAAAATAAACGGCTGGTTTCTAATCTATTTCACTACTGGAATCCAGACTCTCATTTGATAGTTGGGTGGCTCTTGTTTTGATTCTGCTGCATTACATTTTTCCCAAACAGCATCTTCGTTTTTCTCACTTCTTCTACTCTTCTTTATAGTGAATACACAAATCTCTAAATTTACTATCTAGCGCTGCAATATCATACAAGACTTCTGACAGTTTCTGATAATCTTCCTTGATACAAAATAGATGAGCTTGGCCAAACAATTTTGCTAAATTTTCTTTTAGTTCAGATCTGACAATATCGTGGTCTTTTAAGAAGTTGCTCATGTATAGATTTCTGATAGAAGCTAATTTGAAACTAAAGTATTGATGAAGATGTTTTTGTTCTTCATTCAAGCCATTGTTCGCTACCGACTTAGCATATCTTGCTATCACGTTCTCCTCGCCGTCTTCATATCGTTGCTTCATCAACATAGATGTTTCCTGGTAAACTTCTTTGGAAGTAGGAGATTTGATTTTTTTAAAGTTTCCCCACATGGAAAAAGAACCTCTTTTATAGTCAATATTTTTAGCTTCCCAGGCTTTCGAAAATTCTGAGAAACTCATTTTCATACAAGCAAAGCCTGCTGGATCATGGAAATAGATAAACTCATCATCTAGATCATAAACTGAAACAAAATGGTCCACCCCATACAAATGGATATGATTAGGATTATAAGTCAGATACCCCATGTCCAAAGGGCCAAGAACAACAGGGCCGCTGAGCAAGAACTTGCTTAAGATCTCTCTGATAGAGAGAAGATTCTCCGCATTTGAATCCTTTATATAGTATTCATCATAGGTAAAACCCAGAATGTTTAAAGAATGGCTGATAGAACTATCTGGCATCCCATTATCAAAGAAGACTAAGGGGTGTTTTTCATCTTCCTTTACAATACTGGCACCATTTCCCATCACCATAATGGCTTCTAAAAAATCAGGGCGAAGATCATAACCATACGAATGCAACGCCATCGCAAGTGAATATGTATAACAAAGAGAAACGTCCCCAAAATACATCTGCATAGCATCATCCTCCTCTGTAATCAACGCTTAAAAAATGACTTGCAATCACCATTTTATTTCACCACTGGTATCCAGAGTTCCATTTGATAGTCTGGCGAGGACATGTCTCCCTCGGTGTAAACTTCAAAGTCTGGTGCTCCTGTGTGGCGATAGCCAGTTTCTGGAAAAAAGACTTCCAAGACATATTTCCAAGCATGGTGGATACTGGCTGGTATAGCCCCCTTGACTGGTACGATGGCATATTCAGCTTCTGCGATTTCTTTGATTGACAGACCTAGTTCTTCTGCTTTAGCTTTATCCGTCACATCATAAGCTGCCATATAGTTGATGATTTCGCCTTCTTTGACATCCGAGCAGACACCAAAGGATTGGCCACTGCCCAGACTTTCTAGGCTTTCAAAGCTGTGATTTGCATAGAGCTTCTCCCATGCAGACGGGCACTGGCTATTGTCAATAGCTTCAAATAGGACGCCTGCCACAGTAAAAGCAGGTTTCTTTTGAATCTTGATATCCATGTTCTTTCCTCCTGTAATCTTTAAGGATAATTGAAGTCTAGGAAAGACCCGATAAGGTTTTCCATTTCGAACTTCTGAGGGAGTAACACCATGGAATTTCTTGAAGGCTGCGCTGAAGGCATCCGCAGACTCATAGCCGTATTTCAGTGCTATATCAATGACTTTCTCAGAGCTTTTCCGCAAGTCTGTCACTGCTTCTGACAGCCTGCGATTGCGTAGATATTCCGCTAAAGTCATATCTGCCAGGATGGAAAAGAGCCTGCTAAAGAGAGCATAAGAATAGCCTGATAGCTGCTGGAATTGCTGCAAGTCCACTTCTGCGTCCAACTTACTTTCCAGATATTCCATGGTTCGATTGAATTGATGCATCATATTCTTTTTCACCTCACAAAAGATACTAAGGCCGTTAAAAGCAAAGTGAAAATAGGAAAATTGGCGGAGGGGCTCCTGCTCCGAGAAAATTTCATCTTTTTCACACAGCTTTTAGGCCGTGTTCAATTCTAACTATAGTCTAACACATATAAGATACTTCCGCCCTAGAATTTTTGTACAAGATTTAGAGGGGGATTTTACAACCTATCCCGCAGCTTCTCCACAAAGAGATAAGCCGCAGGACAGGTCAGGGTATTTTTGATTGTCAGATGATTAATCTGATGAATCTTTTTTCGGTCTGTATGGGGAAATTCTCTGCAAGCCTTTGGCCGGACATCGTAGATCGAGCAGAGATTGTCTCCACCTAAAAAAGGACAAGGCATCGCCTTGAAAACCTTGTCACCGTCTTCGTCCACCTGCAGAAACTCCTCTTCAAAAGCCGGCAGCTTCATCTTGAAATACTTGGCAATGCGGACAATATCGGCTTCCTTAAAGTCTGGCCCCAGAGTTTTACAGCAATTGGCGCAGGCTGTACAGTCAATCTCCTCAAAGACCTCATCATGGATCTGCTGGGCAATCTTATCGAGGTTTTTTGGTGGTCTCTTCTTGAGACTGGCTAAAAATTTTCGGTGCTCTTTCTGCTTCTGCAGAGCTAACTGATGGTACTTTTCAAGGTCGATTTCTTGAGTCATATATTTTTCTTTCTGTATTCAAATTGTTTTTATTATATCATAAAATGAGCGCTCTTAAATGTTGTCAAATCACAAAAATATGACATATTCCACCTCACAAAAAAATCTGAGAACGAGTCCCAGATTTGCTTTTTATAAACTTAGAGAGTTATCATCAAATGCGGTCGCTAAATGCTTTTTCCACCGTCCTTGCTGACGCTCCATGTATCTTCGATATAGGGGATAAACTCATACAGAGTATCTTCATCGCCCTCAAAGGACATCATATAGACCTTATCGCCTTGTTTGAAGACCCAAACCGTTAAGTTTTGAGTGGATTTTAAAATAACATTAATCTGAAAGGCTTCATTGCCGGCTACAGTACTCTTTGCTCCCCAAAAATCATCGACTTCCTTATTATCCTTCCAGTGGTAAGCAATCCGTTGGGCAATGGTTTCGGCGTTGAATTCTTCACCTTCTCCGATATTGGCTTTTTCTTTTGTATAAGCGTTCATCGTGACAATGTTATAGCCACTTCCATCCGTATACTGGACACTGTCGCCACCATCTACATCTGTAAACTTAATCCAATTATCAGGAATACTAATATAGTCATAATCATCAGATCCAACCCGCTGCGTACCAGTAGTCTTTGACGAATCTTTTTCTTTACGACTGCTACTACTTGTATCGCTGTCATCTCTCAGGGAAACTCGACTGGAAGAATTAGATGCTTTCCGACTGCTATAGCTCTTAATAAGGCTACAGGAAGATAGAGAGAGACCGGCTAAGATAGTTAGGGAGAGCAGAAAGTACTTCTTTTTCATGGTCATTCCTTCCTAAATCTAATAAATTTTACTAATACTAGTTTACCATATTTTTAGGACGAAAGGAAAGAGAGACATTGTCGCATCCGATTTCTTTTTCCATTTATAGGACTATGCTTTTTTAGCGGCCTTATTCCACTGGTACCATCCGACCAAACTGTTGATTAAATAAATCAAATATTTCCCTTGAATCTGAAGGCTTTCACCCCACCAGAGGTAGATAGAAAAAATATTGGTCGCTGCCCAGAAAATCCACTGTTCGCGATAAACAGCCGTCATCAAGATTTGCCCTACTCCATTTGTCGCATCCGTGATTGAATCACGATAAGGACGATTAGCCCCCACAGACTGATAAATCAAACCAAAGACCAACCACCAAAGCACACTGAGTGATAGATATTTTGTCCATCCTTTAGCATCTAGCTTACGAGCAACAAACTCTTGCTTTTCTTTCTTAAACTGACCTTGATAAATCCACACTAAGAGGCCAATTGGCTGCATGATGGTAAAGTAAAGAGTCGTCAGGACCTCGCCATAGAAGCCTTTCTGTAAAGCCAAAATCAAGTAAATCACAGAATTGATCAAACCAAAGAGGTAATTGCTAGCCCGTCCTTCAGAAACGAAGATTACACAGATAATCCCAGTCAGACTGCAAATCATCCCTGTCCAATCCACGATGCGATGTTCATATATCAGCTCTAGCCAGAGCGGAAAACTCCCTAGAATCAAGAGATAAAACCATTGACCTAGACTGCGATGAGCAAACAAATCGTCCCAGATAAGCTTCAAGGTACCAGAAAAGCCGAGCTTCTTCATGCTAGTCACCATTCGTTTGTAGCCACCAGACATTTCAGAAAGCGTCAGCTTCATGTTTGCGATTTTCTTTTGGATATAAGTATTCATTCTTTCTCCTTTTGTTTTTTAAGAGCCGTGTCAAATTGACTTACGGATGCAACGCTCTATTATTTTCGAACACGTACAAGATTTGTCTTATAAAGTGTTCACATTTTATCATATTCCTATTTCAGAAAATGTCAAGTAAAATCAAAAAAAGATTTTCTAACGTTCGGATTTCAAGAAAAGACCTACAAATTTTTGTAAGTCTTTTTACTTAGATTTGATAGTAGTCGAACGTTTTTTCTGATTTGTTACTATCTATTTGTGAAACATAATTAGCTTCTACACTGAAAAAAAACAAGAGACTTAATAAATAGGCCTCTTGTTTTTTAAACTATTATTCGCTGACTGCTCCCTTGCCATCAAGGCTCCAAGTATCTTTCATGTTTGTAATGAAATCATCAAGAGTTTCTTCGTCGCCTTCAAAGGATAGTATATAGACTTTGTCATCTTTTTGGAAAACCAATGTATTAGCAAATTGCCCCGATTTCAGAATGATGTTTATTTGAAAGGCTTCTATTCCTGAGACAGTACTTTTAGAGCCCCACATCTTCTCAATATTATCTTTTTGACTCCAATTATAGGCTACATGCTGAGCAATTGTTTCTGCATTGAAAGTCTCACCATCTGCTACTTCAGCTTCTGCCTTGGAAACAGCATTCATGGTAACGATATTATAAGCAGAACCGTCGGTATATTGGATAAGTCCCTCAACCTCTGCATCAAAAAATTTAATCCATTTACTTGGAATATTGATATAACCAAACTCTGGAGAACCAACACGTTTTGTTTCTTGATTGGTTTTGTTCTTGCTTTTTTTAGAAGAAGAATTTGAAGACTTCTTTTTCACTTGTGCACTGGAACTGGTTGAAGAACTAGATTGACTAGTCTTTTGTCCAGAATTGGCACACGATGCAAGAGTAAGTGAAGTTAATATCAGAACTGCTCCAAGCAGATATGATCGTTTCATGATTTTCTCCTTTTGGGATATATTACCTAGAGAAATAAGACTTTATTCCTCATCCATACTCAGGACGCTGAGGAAGGCCTCTTGTGGGACTTCGACAGATCCGATAGCTTTCATGCGTTTTTTACCAGCTTTTTGTTTTTCTAGGAGTTTGCGCTTCCGAGAAACGTCACCACCATAACACTTGGCCAAGACATTTTTACGCAAAGCCTTGATGTCTGTCCGAGCCACGATTTTCTGTCCGATAGCGGCCTGAATGGGTACTTCAAACTGCTGACGAGGAATGATTTTTTTGAGCTTGTCTACAATCAGCTTACCGCGCTCATAGGCAAATTCCTTGTGAACGATAAAGCTGAGAGCATCAACCTTGTCGCCATTGAGGAGAATATCCATCTTCACCAGCTTGGACGAGCGATACTCAGAAATTTCATAGTCAAAGCTAGCATAGCCACGAGTAGATGACTTGAGCTTGTCAAAGAAGTCAAAGACGATTTCAGCAAGTGGGATTTGATAGATGACATTGACCCGATTATCATCGATATAGTCCATGGTCACAAAGTCACCACGCTTGCGCTGAGCCAACTCCATCACTGCTCCGACAAATTCCTGAGGCACCATAATCTGCGCCTTGACATAAGGCTCTTCAATGGAATCAATCTTGGTCGGGTCTGGAAATTCGCTCGGATTGGACACATCAATTGAAGCACCATCTGTCATATTGACCTTATAGATAACGGATGGCGCCGTCATAATCAAATCAATATTGAACTCACGCTCCAAGCGCTCTTGAATGACATCCATGTGCAGCAAACCCAGGAAACCACAACGGAAACCAAATCCTAATGCCTGTGATGTTTCTGGTTCAAACTGCAGACTGGCGTCGTTTAGCTGGAGCTTTTCAAGAGCCTCACGTAGGTCATTGTATTTATTGGACTCGATAGGATAGAGACCGGCGAAGACCATAGGATTCATCTGCTTGTAGCCAGCTAGTGGCTCTGCAGCTGGATTGTCCGCCAAGGTCACTGTATCCCCGACCCGAGTATCCTGTACCGTCTTGATAGAAGCTGCGATATAGCCAACATCCCCTGTCGCTAAGAAATCGCGGCCAATAGCCTTGGGCGTAAAGATGCCGACCTCAGTCACATCAAAGGTCTTGCCATTGCTCATGAGCTGAATGGTATCTCCCGGTTTGACCACACCGTCCATAACCCGCACTTGCAGGATTACCCCGCGATAGGCGTCATAGACAGAGTCAAAAATCAAGGCCTTGAGCGGTGCCTCTACATTTCCAGTCGGAGCTGGAACTTTTTCCACAATCTGCTCTAAAATTTCCTCAATTCCGATGCCAGCCTTGGCAGAAGCCAATACGGCTTCGCTAGCATCCAACCCAATCACATCTTCAATTTCTGCCCGCACCCGCTCTGGATCCGCAGCTGGCAGGTCAATTTTATTAATAACTGGCAGGATTTCCAAGTCATTGTCCAGCGCTAGATAGACATTTGCCAAGGTCTGAGCTTCAATCCCCTGAGCTGCATCCACGACCAAAATAGCCCCTTCACAAGCCGCTAGCGACCGCGATACCTCATAGGTAAAGTCCACGTGTCCCGGCGTGTCAATCAAGTGGAAAATATAGGTTTCACCGTCCTTGGCAGTATAATTGAGCTCGATAGCATTGAGCTTAATGGTGATACCGCGCTCCCGCTCCAAGTCCATGCTGTCCAAGAGTTGGGCCTGCATTTCCCTGCTGGAAACCGTTTCAGTTGCCTCCAAAATCCGGTCAGCCAAGGTTGATTTCCCGTGGTCGATGTGGGCAATGATGGAGAAATTGCGGATTTTCTCCTGACGTTTTTTCAAATCTTCTAAATTCATTTGTCTCATCCTTTTAGGGTATTCTATTTATTATAACACAAGACCAGTGATTTTTCCTATAGACTCGGACTTTCTCTGTAAATTATGCTATACTAGTCAAAGAATAATTTTGGAGACACTTTATGATTAAAATTCTTGCACTTGATATGGACGGCACCTTGCTCAACAGCAAAAAAGAAATTCCTCAGGCTCACATTGAGGCTATCCACCAAGCCATTGATAAAGGGGTTAAATTAGTCCTCTGCACAGGTCGCCCCTTGGTCGGCGTCAAGCCTTATTATGACAAGCTGGGCCTTGCACAAGAAAACGAATATGTCATCGTGGACAATGGCTGCGCTACTCATCAGACCAGCGACTGGGGTCTGGTAGACTGGCAAGAGCTGAGCGGCCAGGATATTCGCTATCTCTATAGTCTGTCTGAAAATAGCCCTGTCCAGCTGACTCTCTTTGATGAGGAGCATTATTTCGTCGTCGGAGAAAAAGCCAGTTCCTATGTCGTGAACGATGCTAGCTTAGTCTTCACCACTCCAACCGAGATTAGCCTAGAAGAAGCTTGCAGCGGTCAACACAGAATGTTCCAAGCTATGTTTTTAGGCAGCCAAGAGCAAGTAGATGCTTTTGAAGCTGACTTTGGCCAAGAAATCTGCCAGCGTTTCAGTGGTGTGCGCTCTCAGCCGGTCATTTACGAGGCTATGCCGTCCGGTGTAACCAAAGCCTTTGCCCTAGAGCGACTGGCTAAACAATTAGACGTCAATCCTCAAGAAATCATGGCAATCGGTGATGCCAACAACGACATCGAAATGCTGGAATATGCAGGCCTCGGTGTAGCCATGGGCAATGCTTCAGACTATGTCAAAAGCATTGCCCATGCTGTCACAGACAGTTGTGAAGAAAATGGGGTCGCTACAGCTATTGAGAAGTTTATTTTGAACTCATAAAAGCCAAAAAGGAAGAGCACTGTCTCTTCCTTATTTTTGTTCTATAACCTTAATACTATGCCGTCTTGGCACTTGGAAATCAGACAATATCTATCCCCTTCTCTTTCAGATTTTCCAAGCATTCTTGCAGATAGGCTGCGTCATGCTCCGGATAAATGGGATGTTCGAGCTCCTCAGCTAGCAACTCCTGGTAGGGTGGGCAGGTCTTGCCACGGTAGTCTTTATCCAGCCAAACGGGATCCGGCTGATAGCCCCGTTGTTGCATCTCCTCCATAATCAGCAAGTGATAAGCATACAGGTAATAAGGACTGTGCTCAAAAACATAGTTGACCGTCGCATGCGGCTTACCCCACCCTCGACCACGCAAGGCTGCACACTCTCGATGCTGTCCTAAAAGCTGCTGGCGCGGAAGTTTTTCAATTAAATCTTGGTGCCAAAGTCTCATGGTTTTCTCCTTTTATTCTTCTTCATCAGCCTTTTTACAAAATCGGCAGTTTCAACTCTACATCTTTTATCAGAATCGAGCAGCTATTCACTGTAGGCTGTATTCGTCAATAAATTAAATTTACAAATCAACTTTCAAAAGCCGCCTCAGCTCTTGATAGAGAATCTCTGTAGGCTGATATTCTTTGCTTTGCTGGGCAAGAGTTTTCAAGTGAGACCAGTCCGTGCGATTTGTCAATTCCTTAAAAAGGCGCAGCACTTCTGCATCGTTCTTTCTTCGAGCAACCAGCCCCACCTGGGCCAGCTCAGCACGAACGGCATTGTCAAACTGGTCATAATCCTGCGGCAAAATGAGACTGGGAATCTCATGCTCAATACAGGCCATCATAATACCCGTTCCTGCGTGCTGAATGGCAAAATCTATCTTATCCAGAATATCGGTATAGGGCAGATAGTCAAAGAGCAGCAGGTTTTCCGCCAGTCTGTTCGGAGGATTCTCCAAGCCACTAGCTTCTCCCAAGGTGACGTAAAAGAGGTAATCTGGGTAGAGCTGACTCAGCTTTTTCGCTCTCTCCACCATGCGCTCCTTCTCCCATTTCAAATGCGTACCGCAAGTCACTAAAACCCGCTTCTTATCGGTCTCAAAATAAGACTCATGGGCTGCAGGCAGGCGATCAAAGGACAGGCATTTGTAGCCAACCCAGCGGAGGTGCTGCGGAAAGTCATCTCGAAACTCCAGCTCTTTCATGCCCAAAGCTAAGATAGAGTAAGGCGAATAAATAGCTTCTGAGCCGTCTTCCCGATAGAGTTTAAAATCTTGATAGTCTCCCAAACTTTTCCGGACTAAAGCAAAGGCCATTTTCTTTCCACAGCGAATAGCATGCCTGCCCAAGGCATCTCTGAACTTGTATAAGACACCCTGATGAGGTTTCCATCCTCCCAAATAGGTCGGCGTTGTCGTCCGGCATTCAATCGCAACCGGACTCGGAATCGTGGTTATCCAGGGGATGCCAAAGCGATCAGAAATCAGGCCCGCTGGTGAAGCAACAAAATCTGCTATGACCAAATCCGGTTTACCGTCCTCTTGCCAAATTCGATTTAATTCGTCTATAACTTCTGGAATGAGTCTAGAATTGGCTAGAAACTGCTGATAGGTAATCAAAGGATTGCTTTGCTGCGGGGTGTTGGCGATGTCCTCCATCACTGTCGGTCTTTCTGGAAAGAGGGCTAGACAGTCAAAACCGATTTCCTCTACTAGCTCTTTCTTTTGGCAACCAGTGATAACCCGAATTTGAAAACGCGAATCCGTCAGCAGAGGCTTGACTAAGGTCAAAGTAGGCAGCAGGTGGCCACTAAATGGCACACTAATCACATCAATCTTTATCACTTTGTCTAATCCATTCATCAACTAATCCTTTCACATCTTCCCTGTATTCATAATCAAAATGATTGCTATACACCATCACATCTGCTGGATGGCTATCAAGACATCTGCTGTATATATCCTTCCTGCCCTTGATGACCAGCAAGTCAATATCCTTGCGATTTAGGAGTCTCCGTGAAACAGGCCCCAGCGCAATCACTCTCAGTCTGATCGGCAGATTTTCCTCACCCAAGCCCTCCAGCCACTGGGTCAGCATATTGAGTCCCGAGCTTTTGCAGATAATGACAGCCTCCTCAGCATCCAGTAAAGGAGATAAATGCCGTTGCAAAGCCTCCTGAAAGCGAGAATTATAGAGAGTATACCAATAATAACGGATATTGGAAATGGAAGCTGCTAACAAGGCAACTTGGGTTTGTCTCCCGTGCTCAAATCCCTGGTTAAACGGAAAATTGCTTGGCACCACTGAGAAATCTGGTGGACAAATCTGCTCAAGAAACTCAAGTTGTCCTGAAGTCAGACTAGCGCTCTCCAAATGACTGCTGCCACTGAGAAAAAGCAAGACTTTGCTAGATTTTAACAAGGTTTGGTCTGGCGACAAAGCATCCAACTTATCCAAGTACTGCTTCATCTTACTCATAGCGGATTTTCCCATCCGTCACTCGAATCTTTCTTCCCCGCCAGTTAATCACCCGCGGACTGAGCAAGACATAGAGGAAAAGCCAAGGCAAGAGTAAGTCATTCAGTACCTCGTAAAACACCTCATCAGGATGCGGCCGAGCAGTTAGGATAAGGCGACGATAAGCCAGCATCCAAACCGCTTTGAACAAGAGCAAAAGCAAAGCCAGCAGCACAAAAGGCCAGCCAAGAAAGAAACTAATAAGCAAGGCAGGAAGAGGCAAAAAACTAGGCAGAGCAATTAAAATAATAACCTTCCAGTCCAAGTGCTCTTTCAGATAGATAGAGCTAAAAAGCAGCCAACGCTTCATTTGCAGCAAATATTGCTTGGCATCTTTGATAGTAGTCCGAACATTACAGGTCACCCGCGTCTGGATAATCTCAACTCCCTTGCTGCGCAGAAAATCCGCTACAGCCAAATCATCACACAAATAATCTTTTATAGCACTGAAGAGCTTCTGCTCCCTAGCCAGTTCAAGTGGCAGGATGTAGAACATTCCATTAATCGAGTGGTTGGCTTTGACTTCAGCCATGGTAAAATAGGTAATGAAAGAATTTCCATTGACAAAAGCAGCTACTAGCTTGGACCAGAAATTACTTCGCTCCTGATTATAGGGAATGCCTGTCAAAATAACATTCTCACCCAGATAATCTGTCAATTCTCCCATTTTTGAAAAATCAATGACACTATCGTCATCGAGAACAATCAGATATGGTCGAGTCAGCTCATCTATAATCTGCTCAATCTTATAACTCTTAGGATTAATCCCCTGGGGGACATCCTCCATGAGAAAAATGCGAATGCGCTGGGCATAAGAAGGATTTTGACAAATCTTGTCAGCCACTCGCTGAGCCTCTGGGTCAGACTGATCAATCAGCCAGTAAAACTCAACTGCTTCAGTCTGTTGGAGATTGGCTAATAAATCATTTTCCAAACGAGGATCACCAGATAGGATGGGCTGAACCACCGTATAAAGCTCCTCTTGAAAGTCTGATGAAGAGCTCTGCCCTTTTTTCAAATAAGCCAAAGACAAGAGCCAACGCAAGATAAAGAGAAGCAGGTAAGCAGCAGCCAGCAGGAAAAAAATAAGTTTCATAATCAAAGCCCCTTTCGTAGATAAGCGCCAATCAAACGGATAATCCATCGTTGCGGAAGTAGCTTCATGAGCCAAGCCAGTAGTTGATATCTCTTGCCAACTATCGCATAAGAACGGCCTTGCTGGAGCAGTCTGATGATGCGTCGTGCTGCTATCTCCGGGCTCATCTGCAACTGACTTCCACCCAAAGCATCCTGCAGCTCTGGAGGGAAGATAGAGGTCTGAACCGGTCCCAGTATATAAAGACAAACTCTCATTTCAGAGCCTTTGAGGCGCATCTCTTCTTGCAAGGCTAGACAGTAAGTCTGCAAAGCGGCCTTGCTAGCGCTGTAAGCCGCCAGATAAGGATGGGGACAAAGCGCTGCCAGAGAGGAAAGTTGGACAAATCTTATCTTGCGATTGCGCTCTGCGACTTGCTTCATCAGCCGAATCGGTGCCTGATAATTAACCTGCCAGAGGGCATTTTCATCTGCTTCCGAAAGAGATAGCGCTGGACCAAAATTAGCTAGACCGCAGCAATTAATCAGTAGATCTGCCTCTAGCTGCTGAGCAAAATCGTCTACCGCAGCCGCATCCAGCAAATCCAAAACTCTGCAGGAAGGCTTAGCTCTAACTCCAGACAAGTCCTCTTGCAACTGAGTGAGCTTCGCTTCATCTCTGCCAACCAAGACCATCTGGTCTGTCCTTTGAGCCAGTTCTCTAGCCAACTGACGACCTATACCTCCCGAAGCCCCCAAAATCACAGCTTTGCTGATTGTTTTTTCCATTTGCATAGATATAGTTTACCAGATTTTGACAAGATATAAAACTAATTGCTAGATTTTACCTTTGCCCTAAAGAAACGAAAAACATTTCTCACTCTCCCCTGAATATGCTAAAATAGATTTAAATGAAATGAAAAAGGAGCATTTATGAAATATCCTAATCTTTTAGAGCGTTTCCTGACTTATGTCAAGGTCAACACGCGCTCAGACGAGACATCTACAACTACACCCAGCACCCAGAGTCAGGTGGACTTTGCCAACAATGTCCTCATTCCTGAAATGAAGCGGGTTGGCTTGGAAAATGTCTACTACCTGCCCAACGGCTTTGCGATTGGAACTCTGCCAGCCAATGACCCAAGCTTTACCCGCAAGATTGGCTTTATTTCCCACATGGATACGGCGGACTTCAACGCAGAAAACATTCAGCCGCAGGTCATTGAGAATTATGACGGCGGTGTGATTCCGCTGGGGCAATCTGGCTTTAACTTAGATCCTGCGGACTTTGCCAGTCTCCATAAATACAAGGGCCAAACTCTGATTACGACTGATGGAACAACTCTTTTGGGAGCAGATGACAAGTCAGGTATTGCTGAAATCATGACGGCTATCGAATACCTGTCTGCCCATCCAGAAATCAAGCATGGAGAAATCCGAGTTGGCTTTGGACCAGACGAAGAAATCGGTATCGGGGCTGATAAGTTTGACGCTGAAGACTTTAATGTGGACTTTGCCTACACAGTAGATGGTGGCCCTCTAGGAGAACTCCAGTACGAAACCTTTAGCGCTGCTGGAGCAGAGCTGACCTTCCAAGGCCGCAATGTCCATCCGGGAACTGCTAAAGACCAGATGGTTAACGCTCTCCAGCTGGCTATTGACTTCCACAACCAGCTGCCAGAAGCCGACCGACCAGAGAAGACCGAGGGCTACCAAGGCTTCTACCACCTGATGAACCTGACAGGTACTGTCGAAGAAGCCCATGCTAGCTATATTGTCCGCGACTTTGAGACAGAGGCTTTTGAAAATCGCAAAGCTGCTATGCAGGCTACTGCTGATAAGATGAACCAAGAGTTGGGCAGCGAGCGCGTTATCCTGACCCTCAAAGACCAGTATTACAACATGAAACAGGTCATTGAAAAGGACATGACACCTATCCATATCGCCAAAGCAGTCATGGAAAGTCTGGATATCCAGCCTGTCATCGAGCCTATCCGTGGAGGAACTGATGGATCTAAAATTTCCTTTATGGGCATCCCGACTCCCAACCTCTTTGCAGGTGGTGAGAATATGCACGGACGTTTTGAATATGTCAGCCTAGAAACCATGGAACGCGCTGTCGATACCATCATCGGCATTGTTACCTATCAAGAGTAAAAAAAGAAACCACAGAAGTTCACAAAGTATTTCTGTGGTTTTTTCTCACTATGGCAATTCTACCTTCAAGCTCATATCTGTGGGTTGTAACACTTTCTGTACAGCAGCGAGAAAGGCTAGTCCATTAACAGATGGAGAATATTGGAAAGTGATATGGATGACTTTCTTGTCAAAGCTATCGCCATATCTCTCCACATATTGCTTGCTTTCGAGGGAGTAGATATAGTTGTTGAGTTTTTCTTGAAGTTTCAAAAGATGTTCTTCTTCCAGAGACTCTATCCATTTGTTTTTGTCAATCAACAACAACTCTAGATGGTCATCTGAAACACCCATAGCATCAATACTTGTAACGTCTAGTACAATTGGCCATACTTCTGCAACTGATTTAATTTTTCTTCTATTCTTATTTTCCTCTTTCTTTTGCTCATTAACAATATATTCTACTTTGTCTTTATCACAGTTTTTGAAAAACTCCATAGAATCAATTAAATTACAAATATTACGGTAATAATCAACCTTTTTCTCAATAGGAAGATTATAAATACTTTCAAGAACTATAGGTACTATGTTCTCCACATCAACGATAAAAGGTAAAGTACCATATTCTTCCAGTAAATCTTCTTGTTTTTTTATAAATGATACAACTTGATATAAATGTATAATATCCTGACTAGAAGCTAATTCCTTTAAAATATTAAAAAGTTCAATCTGGAATATCAAAATCTCCCTCTACATAAATTGGATAAAGGCTGTATTCTATCAAAATATGGGTATCCGTAATATCTTGATAATATGAATCGCGGTGACCAATTCTATACTCGGGATCAATACCTAAGAAAGCATCTACTTTTCTGTGATTTTCAATGGCTTTTTTATACCTCGTAATATCCCACTCAGTATCTGTTTTTAGTCTATATGTCTTCATTTATTTACTCCATTGATTTATTCTAAAAATTCCCTCAACTTGCTCAATTTTATTAGTCCCAGGCTTATAGACACTTGGATTTTTTTTTCATAATAGCCTTGACGTTCAATCGCAGATAAAAATTCATCGTATGAATTCTTCTTTGGTCATTTTTCTCTCGTTTCTTTTTTTATGCTTCAAATTTCACTACTTAAATATTCTTAATTTTTTTAGAAATCAATACCTTAACCCAACTTTCAAATTATAAGTTTATCTATGTCTACTCCCCACTTTCATTTTGTATGATTGACGAAGCATCTAATTGATTGTCTCCTTGACTGTCTCCAGTACTCGCTGAACTATCTGATTTTGGAAAATCTAAACTATACTCAGTTTCTGTACTAATCGCCGGAAGATCAATATCTACTATCTCCTGATTTTGAACAGATGATAAGAAGCGAAAATGGCCCAAACCATATAAACAAGAATGGCTGGATATACAATCAGATGTCTTCCCAAAAAATTCCCAGAAGCTTCAGCACCTCTTGTAGACATTCCTTTCAATTCTGGATACTGGGTCTCGTATTGTTTCTTTTTTGCCCAATACGGCCTTGATATAACAATACCTGCAAACACAACTAAGCCAATTGAAACATTTTCAAAGATTAGATTCCTAGATCTTTAATAGACCAAAATAAAGGACAGAATAGCTCCTGTAACCGCCGTTATCAAGAATATAAGGCGGCTATAAATAGCTTCTTTTTTTACTCTAAGATACTCTTTAATAGGTAGTTCTTTTTCTGTCATGATGATAATTTTTTCATCTATCAGTCTCTGTTTATTTTAACACAATATCAATCAAATAAGTATAGGGTTGTGAAAATCAAAAACGAATGATATCTTAGACTTGGCTCGGTCTTCATCATTCGTTTTATTCTTGTTTTACATCAAAATGTAAGCTTAGCTAATCTGAACAGTCTTCAGTTGGCCGTCAGCTCCTGTAAAGCTGATGCTTCTGCTTTCTGGATTATAGCTGAAAGTCTCTGGGCTGACTCCGTAGAGCTGAGAAAGCTCCTGCAATTTCTGGTTGAATGCTTCCTCTGTCATGCCAAAACTCGCTGCTAAGCTTGATTGACCAGTTGGGTTTGCAGCTGTCGAAGCTTCTGCTGGTTTGTCAGATTGGTTTTGAGCTGCTTCTCCAGTGGCAGATTCGGAAGGTAGATTGCTAGTTTGCGCAGTTTCTGGAGCACTGCTGCTGGATGGCTGACCAGAAGCAGGTTGTTGAGCTGATGCTTTCAGGAAGCCTTTTTGCACCGCATAGGCATCTGCTGCTTGGCGCTCAGCTTCTGATAAGTCTTTCTTGTAAATATAATGCTCGTGGTCCAGATGGGCTACCCGATAGCCTTGCTCATCCGCTCCGACCATATCCTGCAGATTAAAGTGATAGTCATCATCTTCCCTATGCTGAGAATCAGAGTCGCTTGCCCCCTCAGGATGGACGAGTGACTGCTGGAAGGCCAAGATTTCCTTGAGCAGCTCTTTCTTGTCAGTAGCTCTCTGTCCAAGCTTATCAAAAAGCTGGTCCAGCTGCTGGTATTGCTGCTCACTTCCTTGATTCTTTTCCAAATACTGATGGATAGACATGAGCAGATTATAAAGCTGTTGATAAACTTCCTGATTTTCCGTATTAGACGGCTCTTCCTTTTGCCCAGCAATGGTCCGGCTCATCTGATCTAAAAGCTTCTGACTTGCTGTCAGCAGAGCCTGCTTGTCTGAGCTGCTGCTCTTTAATTCCTTGCCTAATTCTAAGATTCTAGCTGCATAGTCTGCTCGGCTGTTTTGGTCCTTTACTTCTCCAAGCAATTCCTGCGCTTTCCCAAGGAAGACAAGGGCTTGAGCACTCTTCTCGCTATCATCCGAGGTGCCAAAATCATCATAAATACCCTTCAAAAAGTCATAAATCATGGCTTTGTAGGTTGGCTGATCTGGCTCTCCCTGATCCAGCTCTGTCTTTTCAGAGGACGGAGAAGGCTGACCGCTAGCAAGGGCAGCTGCAATCTCTTTTTTAGTCTGATAGAGGGCAGGGAAAAGCTGTTGGAGATTGGTCGCTTCTATAAAGGCTTGAGACTTATAGAGAGTCAAGGTCAGCTCGGCTGCTTTTCTGCGCAGCTCAGGGCTCAAACGCCCATCCTCTAAAGCTTGGTAGAAATAACGAATATAATCAACCGCTGTGACGCCTGTCCGATCATGATAATCTTCTAAAGCAGATAATACTTGTCCTAGCTCTGCCATTTCAGCTTGATTCTGGCCAGCATAAGCATTTTGCAGACGCTGCAGCAAGTCAGCTTTCTTCAATCCATAGCTATCCGTATCAAGTCGGTTCATTCTCTCCAAAAGTCCTTGATAGCTCTTGTCCAGCTCGGTCTCTTGGATTGGCTTGACCGTCTGATCCACATGGATAAACTGCTTATCAAAGTTGTCCAGACTGCTCAGGTAGCCAGCTGTTGAGTTGCTAGGCAGCTTCTTCATGGTTTCCACAAACTGCCCCAAAGCCAGCTCAATCCGCCGCTGCATAAGAGGATCATCGGCATAGAGACGCTGACTGTCCGATTTTAGACTTTCTACTTTTTGCAAAACAGCAGCCTCATCATAATCGCCCTGCTCATATTTAGATTGAATCTGAGGTAGACGATTTTTCAAGGCTGCTGCAGCGCCCTTGGACTGGATTTTGATATAGTGATTGTGGTCGCCATGAGGAATGACAAACTGACCATCTTCCACCTGCAGACTGTAAGGCGACAGACCTGAGCGCAAGGCTGTTGTGTAGAGCTCATTCATGAAGTCCAGCTCTGCATTGCCCGTTACCAGAGGAATGCGAACATGCTCCTTGCGGACAGCATAGGGGTGGATATGCTTCGGATCATAGGCTTGGTCAGGGTTATTAAAGACAAAGAAGCCATTTGAGATGCGAACCGCCTCATTGGGAACGCCATAGGTTTGGCTGATATAAGCGATCTTTTCCTCATCGCTGGCATCGCGTGAATAGCGTTCAGCGTCATTGACTGCTGCTGATGGTTTTACTGGCTGTTGCTTGGCCAAGACTTGCTCCGCTGCTTGAATCTGTTCAGCAGTCAAGTCTTTCTTGTAAAAGTAATGAGCGTGATCTCCATGCGATACCATGTAGCCATGGTCGTCCTTGCCAATGACAGCCTCCGCATGAAAACCATGGTCGTGCTCAGGCTGTGACGGTAACTGAGGCTTCAAAGCTTGCAGAGGATCTCCTAGCGGCTTGTAAGTATAACCAATAGGAATCAAGCGGGCAATCTTAGCTTCCAAGTCTGACAGCTTGTCATAAGGAATGAAATGATGGTGATTTCCGTGGGGAATAACGATCCCATTTTCTGTCCGACGGCTGATTTTCAGTGGGTCAAAAACCACACCGTCCCCTTCGTGATAGCGCTGAGACTGAGGCAGGGCATAGAGCTGCTGCAGCAGACTTGGCAAGGATGGCTGAGATGTTTGAGACGGCTGGAGCGAATTAGACGGACTCGGCTGAGTAACCGCTAAGCCATGACTTGGCTGGTCAATCTTTGAATGATTTGGCAGCTGTGGAGACGGATTTGAGACAGGTTCACCCTGATTGATAGCACTATTCTGATTCCAAGTATCGGAAGAAGCAATCGTCCTGTTGTAGTCAGGCGGATTTACTCGTCCGCCAGCCCGTCTGCTATTCCAGTAGCTCTGAGCCGCAGCCAATTCTGCCGGCGACAAGTCGCTCTTGGGAATGTAGTGAAAATGGCCGCCATGCGGCACGATAAAAGCATCGCCAGTATCCTCGATGACGTCAGAGGGGCTGAAAGTATAACCGTCATCCGTTTTATATCCCCCTTGCCCTTGGTGGGAAATTCCTGCAAGGTCTGCTGCCGTCTTTCCCGCAGCTAGGGACTTGCTGGGTTGACTGAAATCGCGAGTTCTGCTTGATTTTGTAGTGGAAGATTTGCCACTATCGCCTGCTTCCTTGGTCTTATGCAGCTTCTTCTGCCGAGCAATTTCATCCACCGAGCGGACATTACTGGTATGCTTGGCATCCTTGAGGTAGAGATAATACTTCCCATCTAGCTTGATGATATAGCCATCCTTGACCTCATTGACTATATCTGCTTCCTGCAGCGTATAGTTAGGATCTCGGATAATCAACTCTTCGCTGATAATGGCATCAAAAGGCACTTTACCATCAAAGTAATGATAATGGTCTCCATGAGAAGTGACATAGCCCTGATCTGTGATTTTCACAACGATTTGCTCCGCTTCAATACCTTCCTCATCATTGATTTGGTCAGATGTCAAATTTTTATCCGTCTTGTCACCCGAAGTCTTGTCCTCAATATAGGCTACTTTGTTATCTTTGGACTGAGTTCGGGGCTGAACTTGCCATTGGATAAGCCCGTAAGTTCCGAGACCAAGAGCTAATACAGCTGCTGAAGCAAGGAAATATTTCTTTTTCATGGTTTTCCTTTATCCTTTCAAATCTTTAGCTAAAACAGCTAAATTTTTTTCTAAATTTTCTAAATAAGATAGTTGGTTGGCTGGGTCTGCTTCCAGAGGATTCAGCTCCTTGATTTGTACACCGGTCGCCTTGACCAGAGTTTGAGCCACTTTGGAAGAAGCATTGCTTTCCACAAAAATGGTCTTCACCTGGTGCTCCTTGACAAAGTCTTCTATCTCTGTCAGCTGACGCGGACTAGGCTCCTGCTCTGGTGAAATACCAGCAATGCCCAACTGGGTCAGCCCGAAGCGCTTGGCTAGATAAGAAAAGGCTGTATGCTGGGTGACAAAGGTCTTGTTGGGCACTTTATCAAAAATCTCCTGATAGCGGTCTGTCAGTTTTTTGGCTTCTTCTTGAAATTTACGGGCATTGGCTTGATAAGTATCCCGATGGTCGCTATCCAGCTCCGACAGTCTGTCGGCGATAATCTGAGCTTCCTCTGCAGCCTTCTGAGGATCCAACCATGTATGGGGGTCATAGAGCGTCTTCTCATCCACTCCCTCTCCTGCTTGGACATCTTCCAAGCCAGCGACTCGATCCAGCTTCATACCCTGGGAAGCCTCAAAGACTTGAACCTTGGAATTCTTGAGACTAGGATTCAGCTCGCCAGCCCAGGACTCCAAGGTCCGTGAGTGATAGACAAAGACATCTGCATCATAGATAGCTGCAACGTCATTGGCTGAAGGCTCAAAATCATGAATACCGTTGCTAGACTGAATCATGCGCACATCATTCAGATCGCCCGATATAGCCTTGACCATAGAGTAGATAGAATAAAAGCTGGTTACAATCTTCAATCCTTGCGACGGACTGGATGGACTGGATTCCTTTTGAGACTGACAAGCCCAGAGACACAAGGCCAGGGCCAGCAGGCTAAGGCAAGCTGAAAATTTTAAAGCGCGTTTCATAACATCTCCTTAACTAATTATTAACTAGTTTATTAACCGGTTAATATCATACACTTTGTCAACTTCTTTGTCAAGTTTTTTAAGAAAATAAAGAAAAAAGGAAGCAGAATTCCTTCCCACTTCCTCTTTGCTTTTAATTCCAATATATTTTGAAAGGTTATTTATTATGACTATTCAAGGACAGGATAAACTTGGACAGATGCATTTCTCAATGTTTGCTGTATGAGATTACTTTTCAGACTTTCAGACTGTCAAATGACAATCTGGAACTGAAAACTCCATCTCTAAATCGCTTCTGTAGTGAAGCTGCGGCTTTCCAGTACCTTCAGCATGGCATCGGCCGTGTCCAAGGCTGTAAAGAGTGGCACTCCATGCTCAATAGCTGAGCTACGGATAATTTGACCATGCTTATCTGCTGTACGCTTGGTTCCGACCGTGTTGATAATAGCCTGAACCTTGCCCTTGCGGATATAGGCTGGAATATCCTTGTTATCATCACTGCCGATTTTTTCCACCAGTCGAACGTGTAGGCCGTGATTTTCAAAATAAGAGGCTGTCCCCTTAGTTGCCCAGATACCATAGCCAATATTGGCAAAACGCTGAGCCAGCTGCAGGGCTTCTTCCTTGCTATCATATGCAATAGTAAAGACGACATTTCCAAAGTTTGGCAGATGGAGATAGGAAGCCTCAAAAGCCTTGTAGAGCGCTTTTTCCAAAGTACGGTCGCTGCCCATTACTTCACCAGTAGACTTCATTTCAGGTCCCAAGAGACTGTCAACCTTCGCCAGCTTGGTAAAGGAGAAGACTGGCGCCTTGATATGAACCATGGAACTCTCTGGATGAAGGCCGTCTTCATAGTCCAGATCTACCAGACTTTCTCCAAGGATCAAACGAGTCGCTACTTGCGCCATCGGAATATCGGTTACCTTGGACAAGAAAGGAACAGTCCGGCTGGCCCGCGGATTGACCTCAATGACATAGACCTGCTCATCCTTGATGACGAACTGAATATTCATCATGCCGATACAGTTCAGTCCCAGAGCCAAACGCTTGGTATAGTCTGCAATAGTATCCTTGACTTTCTGCGATAGAGTTTGCGGCGGATAGGCTGCCATGGAATCTCCTGAGTGAACTCCTGCCCGCTCTATATGCTCCATAATCCCTGGAATCAAGATCTGACGGCCATCTGAAATGGCATCCACCTCGCACTCATCCCCAACAATGTAAGAATCCACCAAAACCGGATGGTCTGGACTGGCCTTAACCGCTGTCCGCATATAAGAGCGTAGATCCGCTTCGTTTTCTACGATTTCCATGGCACGACCACCCAAGACATAGGAAGGCCGCACCAGAACAGGGAAGCCAATCTTACGAGCAGCCTCTACTGCTTCCTCTTCATTAGTGGCCGTCTGACCCGGCGGCTGCGGAATATCCAACTCCTTCAGAGCTTGCTCAAAGAGATCGCGATCCTCAGCTCGATCCAAGTCCGCCACTTGGGTACCTAGAATCTTCACACCAGCCTTGGACAGTGGCTCTGCAAGATTAATGGCTGTCTGCCCGCCAAACTGAACGATAACGCCTTTAGGCTGCTCCAGCTCAATGACATTCATGACATCTTCAAAGGTCAACGGCTCAAAGTAGAGCTTGTCAGAGACAGAAAAGTCAGTCGATACAGTCTCTGGATTGCTGTTCATGATAATCGCTTCGTAGCCAGCTGCCTGAATAGCCTTTACAGAATGAACCGTCGCATAGTCAAACTCGACCCCTTGCCCGATTCGGATTGGACCTGAGCCCAGCACTAGAACAGATTCCTTACTGGATTTGACAGATTCATTTTCAAAGCCATAGGTAGAGTAGAAATAAGGTGTCGCAGACTCGAACTCAGCAGCACAGGTATCCACCATCTTGTAAACCGGCATAATCTTCTGCTCCTGCCGGATGCGACGCACCTGCTCGGCCGTCATGTCCCACAAGGCAGCAATCTTAGTATCCGCAAAGCCATTTTGCTTGGCTTTCTTAAGCACATAGCGATCTCCGATATGACTAGCCAGCTCCTGCTCAATTTCGTAAATATGGAGCAGCTTATCCAGGAAAAAGACATCAATCTTGGTCAGCTCGGCAATTTCATCCGGACTGTAACCACGGCGAATAGCCTCTGAGATATAGAAAAGCCGGTCATCTTGCGCCTTGACAATCTTCCTCATCAGCTCATCATCGCTTACTTGACTGAGAGCAGGCAACTCGTTGTGGTCCACACCAACTTCCAAAGAGCGGCAGGCCTTGAGTAAACTCTCCTCAATATTGCGGCCGATAGCCATGACTTCCCCTGTCGCCTTCATCTGGGTTCCCAGACGGCGTTCACCCTGCTCAAATTTATCAAATGGAAAGCGTGGAATTTTAGCGACCACATAGTCCAGAGCCGGCTCAAACATAGCATAGGTAGAGCCTGTCACTGGATTGATGATTTCATCCAATGTAAGCCCGACTGCGATTTTCGCAGCCAACTTGGCAATCGGATAGCCAGTCGCCTTAGAGGCAAGGGCTGATGAGCGAGAAACCCGTGGATTGACCTCGATAACATAGTATTTGAAACTATGCGGGTCCAGAGCCAGCTGTACATTACAGCCCCCCTCAATCTTCAGCGCTCGAATAATCTTGAGACTGGCGTCCCGCAGCATCTGGTATTCATAGTCTGATATAGTCTGACTAGGCGCAAAGACGATTGAATCCCCTGTGTGAATGCCGACTGGGTCAAAGTTTTCCATATTACAGACGACTAGCGCATTGTCGGCGCCATCCCGCATGACTTCGTATTCGATTTCCTTAAAGCCCGCTATAGATCGCTCGATTAGACACTGAGTAACAGGAGAAAGTTTGAGGCCGTTTTCTGCGATTTCCTGCAGCTCTTCTTCATTGCTACAGATACCGCCGCCAGTTCCTCCCAGTGTAAAAGCCGGACGGACAATGACTGGATAGCCGATGCCAGCCGCAAATTCCAGCGCTTCATCCACTGTATTGACAATTTCTGACTCAGGGATGGGCTGGCCTAGCTCTTCCATCAGCTGCTTGAAGAGATCCCTGTCTTCCGCTTGGTCAATGGCCGACAGCTTGGTTCCCAAAAGTTCCACTCCCAGCTCTTCTAAAAGTCCTGACTTGGATAGTTCCATGGCCATATTGAGTCCGGTCTGGCCACCCAGAGTAGGCAGCAGAGCATCTGGCCGCTCTTTACGCAAAATCCGCGCAACAAACTCCAGCGTGATTGGCTCGATATAAACCCGGTCCGCAATTTCCTTGTCCGTCATGATGGTTGCTGGGTTAGAATTAACCAAGACAACACTGTAGCCCTCTTCTTTCAAGGACAGGCAAGCTTGAGTTCCTGCATAGTCAAACTCCGCAGCCTGGCCGATGACGATAGGACCAGAACCAATGACCATAATTTTCTGAATATCTTTACGTTTTGGCATAGTGCACCTCTCAATCTTGCTTCCTAGTAAGCCTGATGGGCATCCATCATTTCCATAAACTCATCAAAGAGATAGTCTGCATCATGCGGTCCCGGCGCAGCATCTGGGTGGAACTGCACAGAAAAGGCGGGATAATCCCGATGGCGCACACCTTCGACGGACTTATCATTGATTTCTTCATGAGTCACAATCAGGCATTCCGGCAAATCCTCACGGCTGACTGCATAGCCGTGATTTTGACTGGTAAAGTCAACTCGGCCGGTCGCAATCTCACGTACCGCATGGTTGAAACCACGGTGACCGAACTTCATCTTATGCGTCTTGGCACCGTTAGCCATGGAGAAGAGCTGATGTCCCATACAGATTCCGAAAATTGGAATCTTGCCCTGAACACCGCGAATCATGTCCAGAGCCTCCGGCACATCTTCCGGATTTCCCGGTCCATTTGACAGCATGACGCCGTCAGGATTGAGCTGGAGAATTTCCTCAGCACTGGTATCATAAGGCACCACTGTCACGCTGCAGTTGCGCTTAGCTAACTCCCGCAGGATAGAATGCTTCAAACCAAAGTCCACCAATACCACGCTGCGACCCGTTCCCGGAGCTGGATAGGCCTGCTTGGTAGAAACCTGCTTGATATTATCAGTCGGCAGAACAGTCGCCTGCAGCTGGTCCTGCAGATGCTCGATGCTATCCTCTGCATTGGCAATGGTCGCCCGCATGGTTCCATGCTGGCGGATAATCTTGGTTAGTGCTCTTGTATCAATTCCCGAAATTCCTGGTATCTTCTTGACTTTGAGGAACTCATCCAAAGACAATTGCTGGCGCCAATTGCTGGCACGACGTGCATACTCATAGACCACTACTCCCTTACAAGTCGGTAAAATGGACTCATAGTCGTCCCGATTGACACCATAATTTCCAACCAAGGGATAGGTAAAGGTCAAAATCTGGCCGTTATAAGACTGGTCCGTAATCGATTCCTGATAGCCAGTCATGCCTGTGTTAAAGACGATTTCACCTGTTACGAAAAGATCCGCTCCAAAAGCTTCCCCTTCGAAAATCATTCCGTTTTCTAATATTAAAAGTCTCTTTGTCATTCTTCCCTCCTGTCCAAGATGCAGACTGCCTATCGAACTTCCACACCAAAATATAATAATAGGGAGTGGGATTGCTTCACATAGCTTCACCCACTCCCGGCCTACTGTCCGAGATTATTGACGACCTTTCAGAACTGCTTCGATAATAGCCATTCTGACAAAGACGCCATTGGTCATTTGTTCAACGATACGTGATTTTGGTGCTTCGACCAGATGATCCGCAATTTCTACATCGCGGTTAACTGGAGCCGGATGCATCAGAATCGCTGTATCTTTCATGCGGTCATAACGCTCTTGAGTCAGACCATGCAGTCTGTGGTAATTTTCTTTAGAAAAGATGGACTCGTAGTCATGGCGCTCATGCTGCACGCGCAGGAACATCATGACATCCACTTCTTCAATCACCTCATCAATGGTGACAAATTTACCATAGTCCGCAAACTCCTGGCTCCGCCATTCTTCAGGACCAGCAAAGTAGAGCTCTGCACCCAAGCGCTTGAGAATCTGCATATTTGACTTAGCCACACGCGAATGGTCCAAGTCACCAGCAATCGCAACCTTGAGGCCTTCGAAGCGACCAAACTCTTGATAAATAGTCATCAAATCCAGCAAGCTTTGGCTAGGATGCTGACCAGAACCGTCTCCACCGTTAACGATGGAAGTCGTAATTGTTGGACTTTCAACTAGCTCTTTGTAATAATCTACTTCTGGGTGGCGAATGACACAGACATCAACGCCTAGGGCAGACATGGTCAAGATAGTGTCATACAAGGTTTCTCCTTTATTGACCGAGCTGGTCTTGACATCAAAGTCCAGAAGATCGCAGCCTAACTTCAACTCCGCTACCTCAAAGGCCTTGTGGGTCCGAGTCGAAGGCTCAAAGAAGAGGTTAGACACGATATGCTGCTCATCATAATGGACTTTAGCGCCATTTTTAAATTCGATTCCGCGTTTAATCAAGGCCATAACTTCTTCATTTGACAGATTTTCCATAGAAACAAGGTTCTTAAGAGCGATTTGATTGGATGACATGATGTAATTCTCCTTTATGAAAGAATGAGGGCTTCCAGAGTGCTGCAAGTAAAGTCGCTCTGAGAGCAAGCTATTTTTGAACGAAAGTTAATGATTTAGCACCTAGCTCAATCCTTGGGCTCAGGCAGGACAAGATAGAGGACAATTCCCAGAATAGTTGACAAGGCAACTCCTGAGATTTGCAGACCAGACAGCTGCAAGGTCAGACCACCGATACCAGACACCAAGATGACGCTGGCAATCAAGAGGTTCTTTTTGTTGTCAAAGTTGGTCTGTGCTTCGATTAGAATCTTGAGACCGCTCGAAGCAATTACCCCAAAGAGGGCGATGGAAATACCACCCAGCACAGGACTCGGGATGGATTGGAGCAGGGCTGATACCTTGCCCACAAAGCTCATGACAATAGCCAGTACTGCTGCACCTGCAATGACATAGACGCTGTAGATTTTATTGAGCGCCATAACTCCGATATTCTCTCCGTAGCTAGTCACCGGCGGTGCTCCGAAAAGCCCTGCAATAATCTGAGCCAGACCATCTCCGGTCAAGGTCTTGTCCAGTCCTGGATCCTTGAAGAAGTCCTTTCCTGTCAAGCTATTTAGTACCATGACATGCCCGAAGTGTTCTGTCATGGTTACAAAGGCGATAGGCGCCATAGTTAAAATCGCACTAGGATAAAATTTCACATCGTAGTCCAAGAAAGGCAGACTCATGGGCGGAAGGTGGAACCAAGAAGCTTGCCCAACCTTGGCAAAAGAAACGATTTCCTGCCCAGTCACAGCCCCTAGAATCAAGCTAAAGATGTAGCCGACTATCAAACCTAGCAAGACTGGGATAATTCCCACAATCTTCTTACCATATATATTAAAGAGGATAACTGCCAAGAGAGTGACCATTCCGATAATGAAGTAGGTCAAATCATAAACCTTTTCACCATTAGTCAAAGTCTTATTCATCACATCGCTAACAGCTGTACCAGCCAAGCTCAAACCGATGACCATGATGATAGGTCCCACCACTACTGGCGGCAGCACCTTGTCAATCCAAGCATTGCCAGCAAACTTGACAATCAGGGCTACGATGAAATAAACCAAACCACCGGTGATGGCTCCCTGTGCAACCGCTCCAATACCATCTGTCTTCATTAGCATCTGCATGGCTGCGATATAAGCAAAGCTGGATCCCATGTAGGCTGGAATCTTGTACTTGGTAACAGTCAGATGGGCCAGTGTCCCCAGACCGCTTGAGAAGAGGGCCACCGCTGGGTCAATTCCCACCAGAATCGGTACCAAGACTGTCGCCCCAAACATGGCGAACAAGTGCTGAAAGGATAGTCCTAAAAGCAGACCTGGCTTTGGCATATCATGCACATCATACTTAACATCTTGATTCATTTAGCTAATTACTCCCCCATAATCAAAACGCGATCTTGACCGTCTGTCTCAGTCACCTCAACAACAATCTCCTCGGTTTGGCTAGTCGGAATATTCTTGCCGACATAGTCTGCTCGAATGGGCAGTTCGCGGTGACCACGGTCAACCAAGACAGCCAAACCAACCCGAGACGGCCGTCCATGACTGACCAGATTGTCGATAGCTGCTCGGATGGTCCGCCCTGTGTAGAGGACATCGTCAATCAGGATTACTTGGCGGTCGGTAATATCTACTGGAATCACTGTCGTATCTTCCTCAACCTTGATATCATCTCGGAAAGGCTTAGTGTCTATTTCTGCGACTGGAATATCAATATTCTCCAACTGAGCCAATCGCTTCTGAATCCGGTGAGCCAAGTGAACCCCACGGGTCTTAATCCCAGCCAAGACCACTTGATTTAAGTCCTTGTTGCGCTCGATGATTTCATAGGTAATCCGCGTAATCGCGCGATTCATGGTGATGTCATCGACAACTTCTTTTGTTTTCATTCTTTCCTCCTCAAACAACAGAAAAAGTCTCCTTATTACAAGGAGACTTCAGAAAAATCTAGTCAGGCAAGCTAAAACAAGACGCACTTGCTTACACCCCACCCATCTTTTTACTTGCTCCTTGTCTATCTCTCTGGATAGAATTAAAGGATTATTTAATTTTTTATACTATATCACAAATTCAAAACTATTTCAAGAAAAAATTGTATTTTTTCTGCTTGACTGGATAAGGGTTAGTGAAATCTGTTTTTCATCTACAAGTACAAATCTCTAAGAAGTCTTCTTCTTTGAGAAAGAGATAGACTTTATTCCGTAAAAGACAAAACCAAAGATCAGGTAGGCCGCAAAAATAATCAGACACATCTGGATGACATAAGGCCAGCCTTTCTTAAAGACATTGAGAAAAAAGTAAGGAAATGGATTGTCCTTAGATCTTGGAATATCTATTTTCAAGAAAAAGCCATTAAAGAGAGCAAAGGCCATGTAGACTAAAGGCACACTTGTCCAAGAAATCGGATCAAACCAGCGGTACTGACGCGATTTGTCAAAGATTACTGTATCCAGAAGAAACGCCAAGGGTACTATGTAATGACACAGAAAATTCTCTAGACGGTAAAAATCTGTCGCAATGGGAGCCAGCAAGAGGTGGTAAACGACGCAAGTAATCATGATTGACATGGTTACCCCACCCTTGATTCTCAAGATTTTCGGTGCCTTCCAAGCATCGCTAGGTCTCGTCATCAGATAGACAAGATAGCCCGTAAAGAGCAAGACCAAGAGATTGGACAAAACCGTATAGTACATGAGCATGCCTACACTATACTTAGTGATTTCCAGATACACACCCAAAAATGCTAGGATAAAAAGAATAATTCGATAAATTAAGATAAAACGGCGATTCATAGAGACCTCAAATTTTCTTAACAAACTCTGACTTGAGCTTCATCGCACCGAAGCCGTCAATCTTACAGTCAATATTATGATCGCCTTCCACGATGCGGATATTTTTCACGCGCGTTCCTTGCTTGAGATCCTTAGGTGCTCCTTTGACTTTCAAGTCCTTAATCAAGGTAACTGTGTCGCCATCAGCCAGCTTATTGCCATTAGCATCGATCGCTACTGGACCTTCTTCTGCTTCTTGGTCCTCAGCCGGATTCCATTCATAGGCGCACTCTGGGCAGACCAAGAGCGTTCCATCTTCGTAGACATACTCTGAATTACATTTGGTGCAGTTTGGTAAGTTGTTCATTTTCTTCTCCATTTCTAGTCAAGGCTGCTAAATTTCCATACCAGCCTTCTATATATGATTAAGCTCTTCTTTCATTTTTCAAATCCAGCAGAACACTAATCAATGTGAAGGTCAACTAAATTCTAAAAATCGTATGTGGTAGAATTTTTTAGAAAGCCCATTTCTTGTAATATGAAAGGAGAACTTTGACCGAGGAGTGCAAAAAAAGACTGAACATTTTTCTTGCTCAGTCTTGACAGAATGGACTTTATCCTGTATCATTAGATGAAGACTGAGTAAGAAGGACGAGTTCTTACTCGGTAAGGCGGAAGGTGTTGACGCACCTTTCGTCTTTTTTTATTCGATTTATTTAATAAGTATTATAGCACACAAGTACCCACTATGCAAGTATTTTCTGTAAAAAAACAGCAGAAAAAACACTTTTTTGAAAAAGCGACTATTATATAACTTATTATATACTTTATTGTATAACTTACTTTTTCCCAAGACGACGTTTAGAAGGATAGCGAAAATTAGGCAAGCGATAGCAACGTTTTACCTTATTTTGTTTAACCTTGATTGTCCCTCCAGTTATATCATCAAGTTCCATCATTTCCTCATATTCCTCTCGCCAACAACCAAAGAAAAGCTCACGCAAGCCATCCTCATAATTCAGAATAATCATTTGGCTCATGGTCTGGGCGCCAAGTACCGTCCAGTACATACCACGCTTTTTCATGCGATAGGTGACTTTTCTGTGCTGGCTTTCCATAACCCCAATTCCTGAAGAACTAAGTCCTCTTAAATTAGCTGGTTTGGTGTATTGAAAATTTTGTAGGAGTTTATTTTTAAAGTGTTCAAACTCTTCTTCCTCCTCTTCTGTAGACAGTAAGCCCTCTGTCGTATCAAGGACAGTCCGCAGCTTTTCTTTGTCGTGCTGCTTGATCGCCTGGAAAGCTAAATCCAGGAGTTCTTCTGCATAAGGCCTAAAAGCAAGCTTCAGCTTCTGG
Source organism: Streptococcus sanguinis (assembly GCF_026781265.1). GTDB lineage: Bacteria > Bacillota > Bacilli > Lactobacillales > Streptococcaceae > Streptococcus > Streptococcus sanguinis_T. The sequence goes on along the minus strand of NZ_JAKUVC010000002.1, from coordinate 97,957 downwards.
TTGACATGGTAAGCGTCCCAGAAGTGCTCATGACGTTTTACCTTTAGGGCTTTGGCTATCTCTTTAAAGATATAGGGTGTATAACCATGACCGCCGTCCGAATTGGTAATCAGGATAGTTTCTTCCTTGATGTCAAAGTGGTTATAGAGGTAGTCTAGCACTTGATCTCTCGTCAATCGATTATCTAAGGAGATAAACTCTTTTTTCCCTTGAAGTTCAAAGCGGTTACTTCCTACCTTTTTGCTTCCCGTGTGAATGACAAAATGAGAGAGATCATAGTTTCGACTAGGATCTTCCTGATCACTCGCTTTCACCATCACCCCATCTCCTTCAATATAAATCACATCGACAGGCTGCTTTTCTTGAGCCTCTTCATCTCCATAAAAGCGATAAGTTGCTTTCTCCTTCAGAAGTTCATCGCAAAGTTTGACAGCCTTCACAACAATCGGCTTGGTGATACGGATATGATAAGTCAACTGAATAACCTGGATGACCTTATCATAAGGCATCATGGTAGAGAGGCAGGCCACCTGGTACATAAACTCCCAGGAGAAGCGAGTGTTCTTAGACAAGCCTAGCTTCTCATCGACAGGCACAACCCACTCACCCCCTTTCTTCCAACGGCGGCGTCTGAAGGTTATTTCTCCAAAAGTAAAGGCAACCGTCCGCTCCATTGAGTGAATACAGGTATAACCTCTGGCTTTCATGATGGGAACCATCTCTTCATCGTACTGAACGATGCTTTCATAAACATCTTTCGCATTTTGCGCAAATAATTGATCCTTTAATTCTCTTTCATCAAAAACAGTCATTAACACTCTCCTTGAAAGTTAAATTAAAATCTATTTTAATCAATTTTTACCTCTTTTTTCAACTAATAGACCTTAAATAAAAAAGAGCCTCACTTTGGAATGAAGCTCATTTTCTTATTTTTTCTTCTGGATAGAGTTCACCAGACGTTCAAAGACTGGATAAGCAATCATTGAGCAGGGGATGACTAGGAAAATAGCTACAATTGAGTCTGCTATAAAGGAGAAGTCCCCTGTAAAATGAACCATTATAGCAATAAGGGCAATAGGAAGAACCAAGACTGGTACAAACTTCAGAGCCAGTAGCCCTACAATCAGCAAGAACAGCATGCTTAAGCCGTAGGTCTTATAAAAGACAAAGACGGCCACCGTTCCCAAGAAGATAAAGAACAATCGGACTAAGGTTTTCATATTCAGGATAATCATGAGCTTATCTCCTTATTTTTTCAGTTTTCGCTGCATCCTTTCCCACTCCCGAATAATCAGATTTTCCAAATAATCTGAAGCTGATTTAGCTTGGTGATACTCCACCAACTCCTCCAGCTTGTCATAGCGGACATCATGGTGCAAGGAAAAAGGATAGCGGCCTTTCTTGTTATAGTTAGACGCAGCCTTTTTAGAGGTGCGGTTGCTTTTTGGGGGTGTAACGGACTGAGAAAGGGCTTCATTCAGGGATTGTTTTAACTTATCTTTATTTGGATTAAATGCCATTATTAATCTCTCCTCTTTAAATATTCTATAAATAAATCTTTAAGCTAATTGATTCATAGTTTCAATAATTGAATCTAAACTATTTTGAAGTACATCAAAGAAAGCCTGATGCTTTTTGTAAATTCTAGGATTGTTCTTCATATCAATAATTGTATTATCTTTTGTAGTTTGATTAAATAATTCTTTTTGTGGAATTGGACTTAAAACATTATCTTCTTCAGCCAGACCTGCCATCAACTCTTTTGATTTTATCTTACTACTAATCATATTTGGAAGGAAAAAAAGTTTAGCTGTAATAAGAGACTCACGACTTGGACGAACAATCTCTTCTTTACGATAAGCCTCTAATCTTAATTTAAGATTCTCCTTCCCTTCCTCAGAAAAATCACTTGGAATCACCGGACAAATAACCGCATGGCTAACCGCTATTGCATTCTTTGTTGCAGTACCAAAATCTGGGCGGCAGTCGATTAAGAGATAATCATATTCATCTAGGTTCATAGCTTGATAGTTAGCATCTAACCAGTCATAAAAATAAACATTTTTATTAGGATCAGTTTCTAACTTTCTTTCAATTTCGTCCAATCTCATAAATCCTGGAATTAAATCAATATTAGGTGCTACAGATATAATGTCTACTTCTCCACCCATATATACATTAGCAATAGTACCTTTTGTAGGATAAATATTAAAATAATGTGTAAGATTACACTGATGGTCTTCATCAGCTGCCAGGACTTTATAACCTTGTTCTGCTAACTCAGCAGCCATCATCAATAACGCAGTTGTTTTCCCTGCTCCTCCCTTTATAGCTGCAAATGTAATAATTTTCATCTAACTTCTCCTTGCATTATAATTATAAACATATACCTTTCTATACTTCTATTATACCACTACACAAAGGAATCGTCAACAAAAAATACACAATAAGTTATATAACTTATTGTGTATTTTATTATATACTTAATTATCCATTTCATTATCTAAGTTCTTACGTAAGAGCTTAGCCAAATGTCGCTCCGATATTCCCGCCAATGTAGGCTTTCAATTGGATTTGATTGACTGTGGTATTGAAGTTTCCAATAAAATAACAATTCTCTTCATTCTCTTTAGTCAACACCACCAAGAATTGAACCACATCGTCACTCTCTGAAGTGCTGACTTCTAGTTTTGCCTTTTGATAGGTGTATTGATTGACTAAAATTGCCATCGCAAAGGTTTGTATCATAGCGTTATCGGTCATGGAGAGGTGATTTTCAATCGTCCCTTTTACATCAGCAAGAGTTTTAGCCTTTTGGATATCCGCCACTGCCTCATCAAAAGCCACAACAACTGCTTGCGTTTGAACCTCATCTGCTTGGCTATAGGGATGTTCCAGCTTTAATTTAGCTGTTCGATGGTTCTTTTCATCCACTGTCTCCTCTTCGACTGGAGAAACTGTTTCCTTCTTCTTTGAAGGTTCTGTCTGCTCTGTTTTAGGCTCCTCTTTTGATTTTTCTTTGGTCAGGTATTGGTAAATACCGACACCAGCTGAAGTGATTAAGAGAGCTGTTGCAATGATGAATACCATGTTATCTTTAATCCTTTTCTTCATTCTTGTTTCCTTCTATTTTACTAATTTTGGTGACTTATTATCTGGATAAGCAAAGGTCGTAATCTCCGCCTTTTGTTGGGCGGGACTCCAAATCCGATAATCCCATGTGTAGGGCTTTTTGAAATAGTCCCATCCACTGATTGGCGTGTTTTGTTCAACAATCAGGATAGAACCATCTTCAAAGACATGGCAGACGATACCTGTATGCCCATATCCGCCTCCTCCGTTTTGAGTAGAGAAGATAGCGCCCTTCTTAGGGGTCGTTTTGACGCTATTTCCGAATATAGAGGCCCAAGATGACGCCTGGTCTTTCCCGTTCCCTGAGACAGATCCAGAGTGGCCCCAAAGATGATTTCCTAAACTAATAGTTAAGTTTACACACTGGCCATCTAAGCTAGGCCCATACCCTGTCACATACCAGCCTTGAGAAGAAGCATATTCCATCCCCAAACTTTTTGGATCGATGATGTATTGTTTCAGACTAGCTGGAAGATTATCAGGACTATAGCCCCAGGCTGTTGCATCCCCTGGAACAGTTCCTGTCCCATCAGATACTCCACCTGAACTGTCATCATCGCTGCAATCAGTGTCGCTATCGCTGGAGCTATCCTCAGCTGAAGAAGTGTTGGGAGCTTCTGAAGCAGCTGTCGTTGTACTGCCCTTATAGGGTTTAGTTCCGTGAGCAGCAATAGCTTTGTCATCCAGCCACTTGTACTTCGTACCCAGAGTATCATACATAGCAAGCAGTTTAGTCTTATAAGTGCCATCTGTTGCCCAGCCACCGTCCGCAATCGCAGTTAAGGTACTCTTTCCATCTGTATTATTGATAGCGGCTGTGTAGAGGGTCTGGTGAGCCATGAACTCTGCCTTCCCTACAATCCCTGCATCATAGCTGGAAAACCAAGTATAAGCTCCGCCAGTTCCATCTCCGACGTTGGCACCTGGCTTGGTACCGCTTAAGTCAACACTATCTTCCCCATAAGTCGCAAGCGTGACTGGGAAATTACTTTTACTAGAGGTTTTAACTCCGCCCATATTGTGAGCCATCCAAAAGGAGGTACCGTTTGGATTGGAGAAGTTAAAACCATTTTCTATCATCGTCTGAGTGATAGAAGCAGACGGTAGGAAACCACCTGCTTTCCAGGAGTTGATATAGGCTTCTTCATGCTTCTTAACAAAATCATCAATCGAGCCATCCCCTGAAGGGATTTCACCTGAAGAAGTAACCTGGGTATCAGAGCTAGAGCTACAATCTTTTGAGCTACTGCGAGACACGGCACCAAATACTCCAGCCAATATACTTGTCAGCATCATCACCAAGATGATAAAAGCTCCTAGCGTGAGCCCGATTTTCCATACAAAAAGTTTCTTCACAGACTCCCTCTCTTTCTACCAGAGACCCAGGACTGTTTTTAAAAGAACATAGAAAATCAAAAAGATAATAAAGCCAATCGCAACCTTCTTGAGACTATTGATAAACTCCTGATCACGGGCTTTCTGAGCCTCTAATCGTTCAGGGTCAGAATCTCCTTCAGAAGCGAAATAGTCTCGTTCCGCTTTCATTCTGGTTTTTCTGATTAACACATATTCATCAAACGCTTGCTTCTTACGTCCAAAAAATCCTAATCCATCGTTTTTGCGTGACATTCTTTCTTCCTTTCTGATTACTGGAGCCCGCCATAGCGTTCTATTTCAGGGGCTAACAACTGCTGGTTAAAGACAATATTTCCTACACTGGAGATATTCATGAACAGCTGGCCTTTTCTTAGTCGTGGTAAAGTTTCCAATTCTGATTGGTTCATAGATCCCGATAGCGCATTGGCCAAAAGCGGCACACTGGTATCATCCGTTTGAGCAAATACTCGATACTGCATCAATCCAAAGATACGTTGAACTGCTGTCACATACGGATCCTTAAAAGTAGCACTTCCTGACTCAAAGAGGATGCCTCGAAGGGAATTTACCGACAAGACCACGCCAGCAAAGTTCTCACCCATCGAGTCAATAATATCTGCCAGCAGTTTTACGCTGCTTTCATACTTAGGATTTATGAGCGTTTGTGCTTCAGAAATATTAACAATATAGTGAGGCATATCCATCTCATTTTTATCAGGTGAAGCCTTCAGGGTCTGCTTGCATCGTTTCCCGTGGTTAACAATATCAGCCGAGACCAGGGATAAAACAGAGAAAATCTGCGCATTCAGCAAGTTTGGCATGGCTTTGAGTCCTGACAGGTCAAAGGTCACAACCTGCTCTCTTGAAATATCCTGAAATTCGGTTGTCCCTTCAAACATATCCGCATTGGTTGTCAGAAGCTCATTAAAAGTATTGTAAATACGATTAACAGAGCTTAGTTCAATCTTATTGGTATGTTTTTTACTCTGAAGCTTATCTTGATAGTCTTCTACATACATCACAAAGTCAGACAGAATAGGGTACTCATCCGTGACAAGTTCAGTTGCCTTCAGCTTTTCAGGGGTCAGGGTAGGATTACGAGCCCAGAGACCTTCCTCAATATAGAATTCGTTTAAAATTTGGCCAAGAGTAGTCAAGTCATCTCTAGTAGCTTCATCGTTTAACAGCTTGAAAATATTCTTGAGCTTCTCAATATGCAAGTTATATGATTTCTTCTTGTCTACCTCAGTTCCTTCTTCATTCGTTACGGTTGGGAAGACCTGAAAGATATTGATCCGATTGGCCTCACCTGAGAGATCTAAGATCAGTCCGTGTTGTTTACGGGTCTGATCGAGAAACGTGCCATTGGCATCAAAATTACGAATAAAATTCCCTTTGGCATACAGGCCATCAGTATGTTTGAGAAGGAAGGAGCGCTGGCCCATTTTAGGGTTACCAGAGATAATCATGAAGGAACGGGTTCGACGCTCATCCCGTTCTAAAAAGTTAAAGTTGACAGCTCCTCGAGTCGGCGTCCACCCGAGATAGACGCCTCGCTGATCTTCCAATTTGGTATGATTGAAGAAATAGCCACCTGCCAGATCATGAGGCTTAACAGGAATGCCTCGACGACGATTAGGAAGGTCAATCTGATATTGAGCTGGAATAAACGGAGCATGGTATTCAAAGTCTAATTCACCTGAGAGGATGGTTGATTTGAAGTTAGAGGTCTTATCCTTGATGTCCTCAACTTTGCGGAAGAGCCCTTCTTTCGTTGAGGCGGGCACAAAAATTCTCACATACATCCCCAGTATAGAAATATTCTTCTTCGTAATTTCACGGTTCAGTTCCTGCAAGTCCTTGATTTCATCTAACTCTTTCTGGTTATCCGTAAGCTTACTATTGCCAGTAATACGGGTTGATTTCTCCTCGATGGAGTCCGTAATCTCTTGACGAATGACCTTACTGTTTTCTCGGTAGATAGAAAGGAAAGCCTGTGTTCCAGGAATGAGCATCAGATCAGATAACCAGAACCGATCCAAGTCTTCTGACGGATATTCATAGAAATGAAGCACGGTATGGCAGCCGTCTCCACTCGTCCAATAGCGGTCATTTCTAGCAAAATCAATATTCCCTTGAGGTTGGATTTGGCTGAGAAAGGCTAAGTCATAGCCATCTGCTTTCAGTTGACGTTGGCGGCGTTTTGATAATTCTGGCATAAGAACCTCCTATACTTTTTCGTTCATGTTGTTAAATTGCTTTATAATCTGGATTTTCTTTGTCTTCGTCACTTCCTGTGGAACAAAGTCATTATTCCCGTAAGTCTTAGCCTTACGCACTAACTCATCAAGTTCTGATGTCGTTGGAGCAAAGAGCCAGAGTATAAACTCTGTATTGTAGATTTCCTGTTGGATGTTTTCCTCGGTTTGGATTTGGGAGATTAACCATTCTTCACGGTCTTTCAATTGCAAGTAACGTCTTTCTTCAGGAAGCAACCTCGCTTTCTCCTGACGAACCTGACTCAGATGATGCCTAAGATCCATAATCTGCGTATCCGTATTGGTGGGAAGTGTTGTGGTTTCCACCTGAATATCCGTATTAAAATCTGTCAGCCACTTTTCAAAATTATCCAAGGTACGGCGGATTTCATCATAAGACAGGGAGCCTAGGTCTTTGCCTGGGATTTCCAAAAACTGCAAATAGCCAAAGTCCACTAGTTCAATGTAAGCTTTATGATTATTAATAATCTTTTTGGTATCCAGGAGCTCGACGCAGGAGTGAAGATCGAAGTATTCCTGTTTGAATTTCTTATCTTGGCGGATTTGACGCCCCAAAGGCCGTTTCTCTTGAGAAACTGGTGAGTAATGTTTTATTGCCATTAGTGTTTTTCCTCCTCTTTAGATCGTTGGTAATTGATACTGGTATAGTGTTTACGACGGCGTCTGAAGAAAAGATACATACTCTGCCAATTCTTCTTTCCGCCGTTGGTTGGCAAAACTAAATATAGACACATGAGAGGCGTTAGGATAATAAAGGCTAACAGCTGGGGCCACTGGCTCGTCGGAAATATCTTCGTGCCAATAGAGAGAGCCACAACCGCTGAACCGCCAACAAAAACAATATCTGCCATGAACAGTCCGATGATTTTGACTTTCGCATAGATGTCCCTAGGGACACCGTACTTTTCGTTCATATTTTCTTCTCCTTTATCATTGATAATCCTAGTGTAAAGGATAATTCAAAAGCTTGCTCTAACGGGACAAGTCACCGCAAAAACTCTTTTCCAGCTGAAAGAGAATAGATTTTTATTAGCCATAAAGTTATATATTTTTTTATACATTTCATTACACACTGTCTGACAAATAGGAAGGCAAAAAAAGAGCCTCACTCCTGAGACTCTTTCACGATAGTGAAGAAGGATTCTTCAGATAGAATGGTAATCTCCTGCCCTTCCTCTAACCTCTTTAAAACGGCTTCATATTTCTTAGAGCGGCGATCAGGTTTAAAGAGATCCAGTTGCTTATGGCCCGCTACTAAAATTTGTGTTTGAGCGGACACATACCCTTGAACGATAGCTCCTCTCTCGGTAAGAAAGGCTACTGCTTCATTTCGAGTCAGTGGCCTCAAGCTTCCTGTGATGACCACCACTTTATCTTTGAGATCAATCATAGGCACTTACTCCTCTGTTTCGTCAATCTCTGCCCCTCTGATATGACTTTGGCCTTGCATTCGTTGGCCTGCCTGCTGCATCTGTTGGCTCATATAGTTCATCTGGGACATAGACTGCTGGAAGTTGCTTTTCGCAGGTGAGGGGTTTGGAGGAGTTGTTGGATCACTCACTCCCTGAAATGATGCTTCTTCTGATGGAGTTGGAGGTAACGTCGGATCCGTCACTCCGCCACTTGGTGAAAGGGAGCTTGCATCATCTGAGAAGATCGGTTCTCCACCATATTGACCTGAAGGGTTCAAAGTATAGTCACCATCTCGACTAAATCCTGGCTCAGGGACAACGGCATCATTTTTCAGCCCCTTATAGACTGCATTTTGAGCATTTGAGGCTTTCTGATCAAGATTATCCGTCACTCCGCCCATATAATCTTTAATCTTGCCAGCTCCCTGTTTGGCCATAGCATCCGCCAAATCTACGGCATTACTTACACCGCCTTTGGCTGTATTCCAAATGCCTTGATCTCTCACAGCATTAGCAACACCACTCAAGCCACCGCCTGTCGCCGCCAGGCTATTGCCAAGAACTTTACTACCTGTCACCACGGCACCTGGGACTTTCTTAGCCATATCTACACCGAATTGACCAGCGCCAACCGCTCCATGAGCTAGGGCACCTGCACCAGTCGCAAAGGCATTCCCCATCATCATGGCTCCAAGAAGTTGTTGTGCGGTGTCGCTGTGACCTGTTGAGACTCCCAGCCAGCGTTCAATCATGCTCACTCCTTGCATAGCTGCAAAGAAGACTCCGATATAGACAAGCCCAGCAGCCAAACATTGTTCCCACATATTTAAGCCATCGAAGAAACCACCTGATAGTTTGGTAATAGCAGAAACAGATAGGGTAGGAAGGTCACGACAGATCTCCAGCGTCACACGCATGATGACAACTTCAAAGAAGATACCAGCGAAGGCTCCACCGATTGTCCGAAGCAGCTCTTTATACTTCTTAGAATTTGAAAGGGATGAATACCCCTGAATTGGCGAGATCATTGCTTCAATGACGATGTCAAAGACTGACTTTACAAACTTTATCGACATACTCACCAAGAGGATGATTAAAATGATATATTGCATATACATTCCAATCCAGTTGACCTTATAGCGCAGGTAGACTGACTCAAAGGCATTTAAACCTTTAGCAAATCTATGTTCTGTGATTGTTTCGACTCCTACTTGCTCAGAATCTAACTTATGAAGGAATAATCCTTTAATTCCTTCATAGCCAAATTTTTTCTTGTATCGTTCTTGTACTTGTTTTAGCAACTCGCTATTAGTAGCTCCGTATGTAGCTCCAAAATCAATCCGAGTCGCAAAATCAGATGTGTCTCGTTTGTCTGTGCTGTCTGTAATATTATTGACAGGAGTTGATCCTTTCTTAACAGGTTTGATATAACCATAAGAGTCCATAGGGAAGAGCTCCGTTGAAAAGTCATTATCAATCAAGACTTTCAAATCCACTACGTTATTTTTCATGGGTTGTATTGCTAGAGAAGAATATTGTTCACTTCCTTTTGGTGCTTCACTAGAAACAGTCTGAACAGACATCGCATCTTGCGCAACAACAGTAGCTATCGAGGTCAAGGCTAGCGGCATTACAGCTGTAACAAAGGTCACCAAAAGAAAATTGGTGATAACTCCTTTGTATTTAACAGGCTTTGTAAAGACTCCAGTTATAGCTGATACAACCAAAATTAAGCTAAACACCACAGTCCCCAGCACCTGGAAGCCTCGGAAAAACTGGCCAATAACCGTGTTAGAATCTCCCAAATAACCAAAGAGGCCAAAGAGTTTGAACATGTTATTAAAGACATGTTCTAAGCTAGCTGTAATTTGATATAAGGCTTTACCAATCCCACCTGGAATATAAGCTATAAAAGCCATAAAAGCAGGGGTAGGCTCCAGGTAATTACTCCAGTAAGAATAAAACTGAGCCAATTTTTCTGCTTTATCGCCGCTAAGATCACCGTCAGTACTTCCAATCTCCTTCATGAGATCAGAAAAAGTTTGGTAATTCAATAAAGGCACCTACTTTCTTTTTTAGATACCTTTATCATAAAAGATAATCAAGATACCCGCTCTAAGAGGACAAGTCACCGCAAAAAAAGGAAGCCTCAAAATCGAGACTTCCTTTTTATAACACAACTAGTCAGCTTTCCCAGTGAAATCATAAAATGCATTTCCGTCTTTATATCCTCGACGTAATTCAATTATGCGAATTGTTTTCCCACTATCCGTGAGAACAATTTGATAAAAAGCTTTATCTTCAAACTTATCAAATTCCCCAACTGCAATCGTGAAATTATCTGTACCTTTTAGCTCGTTTTCCAATTCATCTAAAGCACCTTTAAACGAGGAAGGCAATTCTTTTACTTGTTTTTCCGAAAGAACTTGAAACTTATTCTCATTATTAGCTCCGTTAGTAATAACATGATTTTTCTTATCAAATTTCAACGTATCTCCGCCAGCTGAGAAAGGATATTCATAACCAGCTTCTTTTGAGTATCCAGTGTAACTATCCTTCAATTCTGTTTTCATAATATCTTCAGCGGATTTTTGGCCGCAGGCCACAAGGAGCACAGCCATGAAACCTAGCAACATAACACCAAATATCTTTTTCATTTTCATGAGTACTTCTCCTATCTTTTATTGAGTTTATTATAGCAGATATATCTTATTAATGCAAAAGGTATATAACTTATTATACAATTCTTTGTACCTCATCTTACATCACATCATCTGCAAACAGATCCTCATATTCATCCATATCCTCATACTGATAGCCGTCATAGAGAATTTCTTCAGCTGCAGCCGCAATCATTTCAGCTGGAGAGGAGAATTGCTGGTTAGGAGACGGCTTCCCTTTTTGATAGCGAGTCGCTAATTTGGCTGTTTCCCCGCTGTTTGAGCCAATCCGATTGCTTAGTGCTCTCCGCCAGTCAATGATATTATCAAAGCTCCTCTGAGCTCCTACAGCTATTTCTTGTAGGTCAAGATTGCGGTGCGGACTTTCCACTGGAATATCCGCAAAAGTCATAGACTGGTCAAACTCTTCCTGAAGGAACATGTATCGATACGGAAGACTGGTCTTTTCGTGCAAGAAGATTGGATCTGTTGTCACTTTACGGCCTGCATTATCCCGTCCTTTGACTCCACGCAGAATGACCGCTTCTCCCTCTTGGAGCTTGGCTAGCTGAGTTGGCGTCAGCAATTCCTGACGTGGGTTTTCAATCGCCACATTTGGATTGGCTTCATCCAAAATATTGCTAGATCTGCGGCGTTTGGTAATTGTGCGATAGCCAAGCGCTTTACTAAAGGTTGAGTTCGTATCTTCAGACGTAGACTTGATATAAATCTGAAGCGAACAGTTATCCTTGATAGTTTTAGCTGTGTTCTCACCATATTTATCAGTCAGCTGTTCCAAGTTTTGGATCCACAAATAGTATAAAATATTCTGTCCCAAACAGATGGAGATTTTTGTATCCATGTGAGGGATGGCAGGGATATTGGTAAACTCATCCAGAATGTGAAGGATGCGGTTCACACATTTTCTCCCAGCGGACAAAGCCAGCTCATAATTAGCATTAAAGAGCTGGTCAAGAAAGAGCGACACAATACTGTTGTACTCGGTACGATTAGGCGGTGTCACCAGGTAAATGATGGTTGGATTATCAGAGTAAATCAACTCAACATCTTCTTCCTGAAGCAAGTGACCTGCTTGTTTATCAAGCACTGTTACTTTGATAGAGTCCAGAACTGGTTTCTTGGTGTACTCATCCAAATAGATGACATTGCTTTGGTTGCGATAGACCTTTTCAGCTGAGAAACGATAAATCTCCTTTTCAAAACCAAGGCCATTATTCGGATGGTTGAAGTCAATCGTAACGAGAAATTGATCTGGCAATTTAGGCTCAATAACATAGGTTAAATATCCTTCACCATCGACCAGAGCCGCCGCTTCCTTCACGTAGATGCCCTTACCATCCGCTGAAGAGATGGAGACCTTAGCCGTTTGATGCGCAAATTGATTAGAGATGGCGTTAGCTGTACTAGATCGAAACTTTACGGATAAGCGACGTGGGAAACCGATAGACTCCAAATCAATCGAGTTTTTGGAGGTGAGCTTGGCGATATTGTCTTGCAAGAATAGGTTAATCCCTGACATCATGCTTGAGTAAACATTGCCCTTGGTTTCTTCAGCCGCAAAATCGGACGACCTGAAGTTGAGGTCAGCCATTTCCCGAAACTTCGAGAATTGACGTTGATTGATACTTCTCAGATTATCGAAATAAACCGTAATTTTGGATTTTTTTGTCAACTGTTGGTCTTTCATCGGGTTCTCAACTACTTCTCCCATTTCATCCACCAAGACTTCTTCAGATCCTAAGTCCGTCAAAAATTTGGCGATATTTCTAACGGTCACAGTATCCCAGGCATCAGTCTCTCCATTTTTAAAAGTCTCATTAGCTCGATCAATCAAAGCCATCGCAATCGCATTGAAAAGAGAGATAGAAGTGTCTTCCCAATATTTAGCATTTCCGTTCCCCATACCTGGCTTAGTCTTACGGTAAATCGCTTCAGATACTGCATTGACACGAGTTTGAGTTTTTTCATAGTAGCCCTTTTTAGCGGCTGCAACCGCTAAAGCCAAAGGATTATAGGACATTGACCAATCCATGTTCTGAAAAGACAAGACATTGACATCATAGCCACGGCGGCGCATCGTCTTATACGAGGACTGATAGTGCTCTCCTTTTGGATCCCCAAGGATCATTGAGGGTGGAATGGCTGCTCGGCTGTTAATATCCGTAGTTGTTGTAATGGCACTTTCTCCTTTTCCAGAACGGGTTGACCCAATCCCCAATAAATTAATAGGCTTATCCTCGATGTAGTAGTCCCCAGAAGGAGTCGCAAGCATGCCTAACACTCGCTCAGATTTGAGTAAATAACGGCTAAATCTGCGATTTTGCCAAAGCATTTGGGCTCCTAGAGTAAGTCCTGATAAATTTTTTCTAGTTTCATGAAGAACCGGCGCACCACCTTCACCTGGGAAGATTTCTGTCTTGTTCGGCACTTTCTTATATTGTCCGTGGACCTCCTTAACCGTCGCAAAACGATCATCTCCTTCCTCGTTGTTATTGTAACTGCGATATTGCTCGAAATTAACCCAAGCCGATTTCCAGGCAATAATCAAGCCAACAATCAAAAGCGGAAAAGTAAGAATAGGCGCTAGGACAAAGACTCGGACGTTCAGGAGATTTTGGATTAAGAGGCTGTCCGTATCAAATTCAGCCATTTGACTATTGTCTTTTAAGGTCATCACTGCAAAATAAAGATAGCGAATAGCAGCACGCAAAACCGTCACTCCATAATTAGTAGTCATAAAAGCAATCAGACTGAAACCCAGCCCCATGAGGACTAAGCTACGGTAACTATTGAAATACAAGATTGGCTTCATCTCTTTATCAAATCGCTTTCGCTCTTGTTTAACAAAAGGCAAAAGATAGACTATCCGAAAAAGTAAATTTCCAAAGAATAAGAAAGTAAAAGCTGGGATGACCTCCACCAATCGCTTGATAAAAGTCAAGATACTGTTCAAGAACCCTCTCCAGTTAATTTTTTCTTTCCCTGTAACAATTGCTTTGACCTTATTCCATTTTTGGACAATTCTTATCTTGATAGTTGCTCTATTCTGATAGGCTTTTGTGAGTTGCTTCAAAACTCTCCTGATTGATGGTCGCTGCCATTTAAACACCTGGAAAAGAAGATAGCCTAAGAAAGCTACAATAATCAGCAAGTTGAAATAATTGACTTTGACCAGCTGGATGATGGTGTAATAGATCACCTCCAACCAATTATTATTCATTCACTTCACCCCTTTCTATATCATGAACAATCTTTCTGTCATAGAAACTGGAATAAAGAAAGATTTTGAAGCGTAGATCTGGACTGGCTTTTTGGTAGCGATACAAATAATGATGAAGCCAATCTTCCAATCCCAGCTGGATAGTTGCCAGAGAGCAAGTTCTCCCCTGCTTCAGATAATTTTCAGCCTGAAGAGAGTCAGCCATCAAATCATCTGCTATTGGTTCTGTCTGTTGTTTTGCCATAGGCAAAACTCCTTTCTTTTTGATTTACTCCTTTAGTGTAAGGGATAATGAAAAAGCCTGCTCTAACGGGACAAGTCAGAGGAAGCCCCTTCTCCAGGCGAAAAAGGAACGCCCATTAGTAAATAAGTTGTTATATAACTTTTTGTGCAACTTATTATTTAATTTTTTGTTCCATTCAATAAAAATAGCACCTGGCTTTTAAAGCCAAGTGCTGCACTGAACTTTAGAAAGGTTCATCAGCATCCATGGGGATAGGGTAAGCTGAACTTCCTTCAGCTTCTTGATGAGTTGGAGCTGGTTCAGACTGGAAAATATTAGTTCCTGGAACTTGAGCTTGACGACGCTTGACCGCTGCATCTTTACTTTCTAAGAAGGTGATCCCGTCAAACTGTGCAGGAGCAATATACTGATAAGAGCGGCGCTGACCGCCTTTACTGGTATAGCTCCGCTGGATAATTTCTCCCTTCAGCAAAATAGGAGACCCTTTAGAGAGGCTTTTTGCCATCACTTCTGCTTGTTTCCCGTACATTTGAACGTGGAAGAAGCTAGGCGTCGGCTTGCGGTTCTCATCCAGGAGACTGGAGTCACACACAAAATCAAATTTGAAGCTGACATTCCCATTAGAAGTTTTACCTACTGCATCTTGAGGAATATCAGAGACACGGCCATCAGCTATAAATGTTTGCATAAGCAATTGTCCTTTCTAGACTTCTTTAGCCTCACGGCATTTCTTCAGGAAGAAAGTACCTACACCCAGCAACAAGCTTCCAAGGACAGTCAATAGACTTCCTTTATCTCCTGTAGATGGAAGAGTGGTCATCTTTCCTACTTGATCTGTAACTGAAATTGTTTTATCTGAATTAACTGTAGCGCCAACTACTTCAGGAGCCACCGTTTGAGTGGAACCATCCGCAGTCGCAATCACGACTTGGCTATTTTGTGTAGAGACAATTTGATAGCCCGTGTTCGTAAAAATTGGTTCAGTCGGAGATACGTTAGAAACAACTTGACCAGTCACCTGGGAAGTTGTTCCTACCTGACTAGCTCCCACGCTGGCAGCTGTTTGAGCAGAAATAGTAGGGTCATTAGTTGGGGTATTGGTATTTGGTGTAATCGTAGCTGTACCGCCGTTAATCGTTGGAACAGTTGTTGGCTCATCCTGACTAGGAGGGGTCACAGGATCTTTTGATTTAGGATCTTCAGCAGTCTGACCTTTTCCATCAGCTGGAAGCGTTTCTGAAGAAGATGTTGTGTTGCCTCCTGGCTTAGTTGGTTCCTCCGTTGATGTTGGAGGGGTATTCGAGTCACTTGGTGTTACCGTACTTGGAGGGGTACTTGGCTGTGACGGTTCAGATGGTAGCTGAACTCCTGGGGTAGTCGTTCCATCGACGGGATTCGTTTGATCTGTTGAAGATGGGGTTTCTGTTGGCTGCGTCACACTCGTACCTGGTTCAGCTGAAGGGGCTGGAACTGTTACTGAAGGACTGGAAGTGTTATCTACTGGAGCGACATTCTCAGCAGCAAATACAGCACCTGCCTGACTCAAAATGATTGTAGAGATGGCTAGACTAGCTAAAAGTTGTTTCTTTTTCATAAGATATGTTCCTCTTTCATTTATTTTTTGGGCTTGAGATAATCTGTTTCTTTCGGTTCTGTTATGACCACAAAGCCGTAAGTACTAGATTTATCTTCTTTGACAGAAAAACTCAAGCGGTGATTTGAAGCTTCTTCACCTTGTTTAACAGATAAAACATAGGTTGCTTGATAGCTTTTCTTTTCAGCATCATACGTGATTTTTTCTAAGATGACAGACTGCAAAGTACCCTCTTTAGGAGTGGTGTACTTAGCATCTCCAGCATCTAGGAACGGGGCCAGAGCTTCCTTATTTCCTGAATAATAGTTTGGCAGGAAATAGCGATTGAATACATCTACCTGGTGTTCAGTAGCTACTAAGTGTTGTTCTTGCTTCAACTCCTGGTAAAGATACTGAAGCTGCTCGTTTTGTTTGGTTAGGCGGCTGATAGATAGCATTGACAAGCTCAAAGCTCCTGCCGTCAACACCCCTATCACTCCCAGCAGGAGATAAACTTTTTTCAGATTTACAGGCTGAGGTGTCACCTGTTTTGAAGAAGCCATCGCTTGAGGCTCCCGTGGAGTTGTAAAATAGGAACTTTTTACAGGTTCCATCGCTTCACCTTCAGCTGGAAAGAGAGGGAGGGCCGACTCAGGAATACCTAAGCTTTGCCTATAAATAGGGTACACTTGATTTTCAAAGTATTCCTTTTTATCTGAATGAGTATAATTTCTAAAAGCTTCATCTGTCATAATCGCCTGGATTAATGGGATAAGCAAATTTTGATAGGTTTTGCCAATCACAAAGGGACTGGCAAATACTTCTCCTTCGGAAACAGCTTCTTTCCCTTCCAGGTGACAAACGGCTACCTTCTGAAAAGCAAATTCTCCATAGGCTTTTTTCAGTTCCTGAAAGAGTAGCTCTGCCGTCAAAAAACTCACATAAGGAAGAGAGTCTTCAACCGAAATCTGTCCTTCTGGCAGATAGCTATTATCTAACCCTTCAATAATGCCAAGCAGTTCGTTGTCATCCTCAGGAGATTTACCTTCCTCCCAGGTAAGCTCTAAAAACAAGTCATCCGTCATCAAGCATTTTTTGTTTTTTTGAAACGGGCTAAATGCCATAGGTTCTGACTCCTTTCTTAGTTTTTCACAAAGTTAAAGCCCCACTCCACGATACTTGGGCCAGCAGCTACTGCGATAATACCAATGGCAATAGCCACCCAATGTTTTTTGATAGCAGCCTTCATTTCGCGACCGCCCAGACCATAGGCAAGCCCAGTCGCTACAATAGCCAGACCAAAGGTGATAATCCCAATTCCCTGGATCTTTGAAATTCCCTGTTGAGCGAGATTTTGAGTTTTTGCGAATGGATCATCTGCATAGACAGGAGAAGCCAACAGCCCAGTCAAGAAGAGAGATAAGATCAGAAAAAAAGGTTTTGTTTTTTGCTTAACGGTTTGAAGAGTGTTTGTCAATTTTTGTTTCATGTGAAATCCTCCTTAAAATTATTGACATCTTTAGTGTAAGAGATAATGAAAGTTTTCGCTGTAAAGGGACAAGTCACTGTAAAAGAAGTATTTTTTTCAACTGAAGAGAACTTCCAGGGGCTCTGTCACATCAAAATGAAGTTGGCGCTGATCGACACGGTGACTGCCATCTGGAGCCTCGCCCTCTACCCAAACATGGATATTGTAAGATTGAGTCGTTTTATTGAGGTCTAGGCTTTTAGCAGAAATAGGGGCCAAGACTTTCCGCTTAATCAAACGTTCCAGTGGACGGGCCCCATTTCTAACATCTGTTCCCACGTCGGATAAATAAGCAATCAAGCTAGAGTCATAGGATAGAGTGAGATTTTGGCGTTTCATCCGCAACGCAATCTCTGATAGATTTTTCTCCGCAATTTCTTCAATAACATCACTTTCCAGCAGATTGAAAATCAGTTTATTTTCAATACGATTTAGATATTCAGGTCGGAACTCTCTCTGGAGTACATTTTCCATACTGCGTTCAAACTGTTGGCGTTCCCGATCTGTCAGATTTTTAAAGTTGCCTTTCAGCTCCGCCTTATCAATGATTTTCTTCGCTCCAACGTTTGTCGTCATAATCACAATCGTATTTTTAAAACTCACAAGGCGGCCTGTGGCATCTGTCAGACGACCATCATCTAAGACCTGCAAGAAGAGATCAAGCACCTCACCATCCGCCTTTTCAATTTCATCCAGCAATAGCACACAGTAAGGTTTCTGTTTGACTCCTTCAGTCAGCTGGCCCTTTGTCCTGGTTCCTCTATTACCAATCAGTTTGGCAACGTCTTCCTTCTGTTTATATTCAGACATATCAAAGCGCAGCATGGCATCTTCATCATCAAAAAGTGCCTCCGCCACTGCTTTTGATAATTCAGTTTTTCCGACTCCTGTTGGGCCAAGAAAAAGGAAAGATGAAATTGGTTTATTTTCATCCTGAAGCCCTGCTTGAGCAATCGTAACAGCATCTACCACAGCGTCAATAGCTTCATCTTGGCCTTTGACCCGTTTCAATAGCTTTTCTTTAAAGCCAGCTAGGCGTTCATTATCACCTTTTAGAATGGTGGTAATCGGGATCCCCGTCTTATTCTTCAAGACTTGGGCAATTTCTTTTTCGGTGACCAGCTCTTTGTTTTCGGCTGAGGAAATAGTGGCAGCCTCGTCAATCAGATCAAAGGCCTTGTCAGGCAGGAAGCGGTCTGTAATATAACGAACTGAGAGCCTGACTGCCGTTTCTACGGCAGCTCGACTAATTTTGATGCGATGAAAGTCTTCATAGATTACCTTAGCTTGATCAATAATTGTGATCGCTTCAGGAATTGTCGGTTCTTCAACCATAACTTTTTGAACCCGCCGTTCCAAGGCTCGGTCTGTTTCCACGTAGTCGTGAAATTCGTCTAATGTGGTAGCCCCAATTAGCTGGAGCTCCCCACGTGCTAGGGCTGGCTTGATAATATTTCCAGCGTCAAGAGACTCCCCGTTTTGGCTTCCCGCCCCAACAATAGTATGAAATTCATCGACAAAAAGGATATTTTGGCCTTTGGTAGCAATCATTTCTTGAATGATGTTTTTAAATTTAGGAATAAAACCACCGTCGTCACCACTCATTAGACTGGAGAGCTCCAAAGAGCGGACAGTTAAGCCTTTTAGATCATTTGGCACCTGATCTCTTAAAATGGCTAAAGCAAGCCCTTCTACAATAGCAGTCTTCCCAACGCCCGCTTCTCCAACCAGAATTGGGTTATTTTTAGTGCGCCTGCGAAGAGAAGTAATGACGTTCTGGATTTCCTCATCTCGTCCGTAAACCTCATAATCTGCTTCTTTTTTAGCAATTTTAGCCGATAAGTTATCCGTGTATTTTTCCAAAAATGGAGTTTTCACCATGTATCAGCCCTCCCTTCTTTGGCCTGCTCAATTTGAATTGTTAATTTATCTTTAATTGCATTTACAAAATCACGGGGATTGATCGCTCCCTCGCCAATCTGGGAGAGAAAAAGCTCCCAGCCTCCTGTCGTTTCAGGATTGGAAAATTCATTATCCCATAGATAGTTAATCAGCAAGTACCCCTTATCTGTCGGAAAGAGCTGATCCGTTTTCTTATCCTTTTTCACGTAACCACGGGATTGAATTGTTTGAATAACTGCTCCACGTGTCGCCTGTGTTCCTAGACCATATTTAGGAAAGACTTGGCCAATCAGATGACTTTCCGTCAATCGTTTAGGCGGCTTTGTAATACCGTCTACAATCGTTATCTGACAAGCTACCGGATCATCCAACCGATAGTTTGGCAACTCTACATCTTTCTTGATAGGCAGATCACTCCATTCTATCCAGCCTGGTTCCAGGGTTCGTTTGCCTTTTGTTTGAAAGACTTGCCCCTTATTTTCCAGCTGAACCGTCGTCGTTTGATACCGACAGTCAGCCGCAAACATCAAAATAGATCGTTTGACGACTGCCTCATAAATCAATCGTTCATCTGGAGAAAGGCTTAGGAGATTAGGGATATTCTCCGTTGGGATAAGGGCATAGTGGCTGCTTTTAGCCACTTTAGCAGGATCTACATAAAAATCCCTAGGCTCTAAGAAAAAAGGCTTAAAATGGCAATGAATAGTGTCCTGATAGCTGGATAGGTACTGCCTCAAATAATTAAATTCATCTTCAGTAATAAAACGACAATCTGACCGAGGATAGGACAAGTATTTTTTCAAGTACAACCCTTCAACCAGCCTCTCTGTTTTCGTTGCTTCAAACTTCCAACGTCTAGCCGCATAGCTTTGTAGGTCAGAAAGATTGAAGAGTGCTGGAGCAGGCTTTGCCTTCTCTTCAGCTTCAACTGAAGAAACGAGAGCAACATCAGCAAGGCTCCTGGAAAGCTCCAAAACTTCGTCGCTATCGGTAAATTTATCCTTATTAGTAAAGATTACCTCATTTTCTTTATCTTCAAGCTGAAGTTTCCAATAGGTTTGTTGGACAAAGTTTCGGATGGCCAGATCATTCTCGCAGATCAGACGAACGACTGGGGTTTGAACACGGCCAACTGATAAACTGTTTCCCTTTGCTTTAGGGAGCATTCCCTGTTTCTGAAGGTTTAGCGTGGCCATTGGAGATAAATTCATCCCTACCAGCCAATCACTTTGTGCTCTAGCTTCAGCTTCTAAATAGAAGCTGTAGGTTTCTTGAGGATCCCTCATATTCTGAAAGGCTCGCTGTAGAGCTCTTGTTGTCATGGAATTGACCCAGAGACGCTTTTTAATTTTCGCTTTACCTTCAGGAATATGAGATAAAATGGAATAAGCTATTCTCTCCCCTTCACGGTCAGCGTCCGTCCCTATAATCACTTCATCCGCAGCCGTCACCTCTTCATAAATTCGTTTAAACATTTCTTTTGAGGTACGGTCTTTTTTGAGAAATTGTTTAAAAGAGACATCGACCAAGGGGAGTTTAGTTAAATCCCAATTATTTTTTGGAAGTCCATATTCAAATAAATGACCTTCAGCGGACACTATATGCACTTCACCTGAAAGAAAGGGTGTCTGTTTGATAATATGAACTTTCTTTCTTGTCGTGAAGGTTCCTAGTGCCTCTGCATAATCTAAGGCTTGACTTTCTTTCTCAGCCAGAATAACTGTTAGCATCTTTTTCTCCTTCCATTTGTTTTACTTCTTTAATGTAAGGGATAATGGAAAAACGTGCTCTAAGAGGACAAGTCGCTGCACTCAATCTTTTCCAGCTGAGAAAGGCGCCTTTTTTATTGTTCACTAAGTTATATAACTTAGTGTGTATCTTCTTGAACAAGAAAAGGCGCTCCGCATAGGAAGCACCTTGACTGTTAAGGCTTCAGCCCTTTAGTTGGGCTTTTGGGAAAATTTGGCGATTGCCATCTATTTTTGGGAGGTTCATAAGGTTTTGTGTGGTGTTCAATATGCTTAACCATTTTTGAGACGGTCTGATGGATCCGTTTCATGGACTCTGCCAGCTGCTTATCATCCAACTGTGTTAGATTTTTAGTCCAGCCAGCCATGTAATCGATGGCAGCCTCACTCGTATCTAAGCCAAAATGCTTCGACACCAGGTGACTGGTCATTTCAGCTTCTAGTTCCTTACGAGGAGTTGACACATCTTCCTTGTAATGAGCGGTAAATTTGGGATTATGGAGAGTGGCATGCGCCAACTCATGAATAGTTGTCGCAATTTGTTCTCCAGGTAAATTATTAGGGTTCAGGAGAATTTTTTGTTCTCCTGGATAAAAGGCCCCTTTAGCATTTCCCAGCTCATGAACCTCATCCCGTAACAGACGAACTCCTAAAGTCCCTGCATAATCACATAGACCATCTAATACCTCTTTCGTTTTTACTTGATCAGTGTCAAACTGGTATTGACGGTTTGGCATAGCCTTTGGATAACTCTCTGGCTTCAAGGTTGTTTGAGAAAGTTCAAACACCTTGTAAGTGGTGAACTTAGGCAGCCCTGTCTCTTGGTCTCTCTCCTGGAATTGAACCACCTTCAACTTTCCTTCCTTCAGCAAAGCTTTCTCTTGAGTGGTCGCTTCTGAAATCTTCTTGAACTTCGGATTGCCTTTACTGTTCTTAACCTGGTTTCCCTGATCATCCAAGACGGGGATCATTTTAGCCATGAGAGGACGGAACAGAGTAATCTGTGCCTTCTCACCTGACTTCACAGACAAGCCCTGGTGAATAACTTCTTTCGTCTCACCTGTCCGCTTATTGGTGTAGGTGTTCCTGGTCTCAATGACATCTTCAGGCTTAATCCCTAATGTTTTCCCTAGTGCCTGCCACTGGTTATACGTCGCCACTGCATTGGCCCCTTGCCATTGATCCTGGATAAGCGCCACGTTTCTTGGGGAGAGCTGTGGAAATTTACTCATGAAATCCATATACTCAGCTAAGGCTTCAGGAGAACGGGTAAACTCCCTAATTTTTTGAAAGGCAATTTCACTCAGTTCATGAGGCGAGACCAGGCTGTAATCAATTTCTCCTGGAGACTCTTTAGCCGGGGCCACTTCTTCAGCAGCTTTCTGATTATCTGCTACAATTTCATTCACCCGTTGTTCCAGCTGGCCCTTTGTTTCCTGCTTAGGAGAGCGAAATTCTTTTTCTTCAGCAGGGGAAGCTGTCAGATCTGTTTCTGGAGTAGCAAGTGAATTTTGAGGATTGTTAGCCTCATGAGAAATTTCTTGATTAAGAGCCAGATTTTCCAGCTGAGAAAGGACATTCTCATCAATGTTAGCTAGTATTGGTTGACCTTTTAGACGACGATAGCCCAATCCTAGCATTTGTGAAATTGGCTTAGTTTCATCACCAATATTAAATCGAACCCCCTCTTTAATCATCTCTCCCCCTGGAGCATAAATATCAAATTTGATTTTAGAAATATTAGCTTCAGTATTGTTTTTGGTTTCTTGATTAGCCTTGTATAGCTTTCTAGCAAAGTCTTGATAAGAAACTAGGCTATGTTCTTCAAATTGTAATTTAAGATTATTCTCCTGTTCTTCTAACCACTGAAAACGTACATGATAATTATTATTATAAATATCTTCTAGGCGCCATTCTTGATAAAAACTAGAGTTTTTGTCAAGTAAACCTAATTCTTCTGCTTTGAGAACAATTGTATTAAAATCTCCTGAAGATACATCTGATAACTCTATATACTTAGCCCAAGCTTCCTTAGCCTCTTCTGGTATAGTCACACCGAGTTCTACAAAGTTGCCTACATTACGTGCGTCATCTAGTACTTGTGTAAAAATGGCTGCATCAATATTTTTTTCAACTGGAGATAATGTGGTTTTTTGTTCTTGACTTGGTTCATTTAAAGAGGACAGTTGATTTTTTAGATTATCTAACATTTCTTCTCCACCATCTGTAACGAACTCTTCATTGATTGATAACTGTTCAATTTGATTATCCCGTTCTCGATAAACACCAAGAATAACCTTTTCATCTAGCGATTTTACATTAGCTGCAAGCTCTCCCTTGAGTTTCATGAGAGAGGCAGGGATTTTTTCACCTTCAGCGTCTTTAAACAGCAACAAGAAATCTTCATCTTTTGCCTTGATAGCTTCGCTCATATTGAGATTGTGTAATTTCTCAACACTGCTCAAATCATCCAGAACAAAGGATTGTGGCTCTAAAATGTCCTGAAACATTGGAAGAACCTGCAACTTATCCTTAATTGCATTACTGACTAGCATACTGTCATAATGACCTTGACCAGTCGCAAAATCTTCTAAGAAGTCAGCAGCTCCTTTTCCTTCTTCAAAAGGTCTAATCCCTGAAAGATGGATAAAGTTTTCTTTTAGGAAAGTTACTTGAAGAACGTTTTCCTCTCCATTATCCGCATAAACAAAACTGATTTTACTTCCAGCCAGTTCGCTTAAGTACCAAGACGCCGTGCTTTGAATTGACGGCGCATATTGATTCAAGCGCCTCAAATCAGAAGGTGTAATTGGGTGATAATTTCCTATCCGCCGTTGCACGTTATCATAATTTGTGCTAAAATGAAGGTAAGGATAGGATGATGTCGGGTGACTGGTAACAGTTTGCTCAAAGGTGCTTGTTTCAAGTACAGGTGTGGGACTGCCTTCAGCTTCTAGCTGTAAAGACCCCGTGCCACCACTGGTCCTATCAATCAAGCGCTCCTGACTTTGTTCAGGGGCTTTTTCTATGTACTCCAGTATTTGTGCATCTAAACGATCAATCTCTTTTCGGATAGACGTTGAACTATCCGCAAAATAAGCATCCCTTTCCAATATGGTACGTTTTGCGAATAACTTGTCTAAATCAGTCGTTATAAATCGTGACATTTCTTTTTCAAATTGCCATGCCTGTAGTTCATGGTTAATACCTAAATCTTCCCGAATTTTTTCTGCTAATTCATCTTCCCATTTTCCATGTAATTTCCAAACTGGCTCTAATGGATTATTAGAAAAATTTTCATTTTCTACTGTTTCTACTGATAGAGCTGATAAATCAACTAACGGTTGTTCATTCTGAGTTTTCAAGACGTCATTCCAGTCTGTTTTATCTTGTCCTTGCTTTAGTTCAGGCAAATCTACAGTAACAGCTGCTCCTTTGGCTTTCAGTTCCTCAACGAATGTTCTTCCTGCGGTATCATTATCCACCGCAAGAGTAATCATATCAGTATGTTTCCCATCCGCAAAATACTGACTGTCAATCGCTGTTTGGAGACCCTTAGCTAGTTGTTCAGGCGTCCAATTTAGCGGACGGCCTGATAATTCTGATTGAAGCTGGGCCAGATGACGACCAATCGTAGCTTCTTTAAGACCATCCATAGATACAAGCCGAACGTCTTGTAAAGTATCCTTATTGATCTCATAATAGGACATTAGATCAATTGGGCTTTCAGTGAAGATGAGCCGATTAGGCTTTCCAATATCCACATGCAAGCCATCCATTCCATCAGAATTTCTGATAATATTTTTGGCAAAGCCACGACCCGGCCATTTATCCCGATTTTCTTCAATGCCTTGTAGGGTAGCTCCTGTAATTTCACCTGAAGAAGTCAAGGTTTTAAAAACAACCACAGGCTCCACGCTGTTATTCAGCATCGCATTAGCCTGGGCTAGAACACCTTTTTCTAAAAAGAAGTCAATCGTTTCATCAGAGAGACCACGATTTACTTTTAAATAATTTCTGGCTTCTACAAAGTCCTGCTCATACGGTTGAAGATGATAACGAAATGGCTCTTTTTCCCTCTCGACAGCAGTAAACTCTTTGAAGGTACCATCGTTGAGATAGTCAATTGCTTGATTGAAATTGATCTCTCTAATAGTTTCTACAAGAGCAATCACATCCCCGCCTTGATGGCGGGAAAACCAATTCCACTTGTTCTTATCAGGTGAAATTACCAGAGAGTCGTGTTCTTTCCAGCGATAGTCTTTCCCATCTCGTACCAATTCCATATTCAATTCATTGGCGACATCCAGAATATCTCTGGAACGGGCAATTTCTACTCTTTCTCGACGGCTGCGGCCACGGTTTCCTTGAGGTTGATTTGTTTCTTCTGGCATAATAGCTCCTTTCTTGTATTAAAAAGGTTCACAGATCGGCTGGAAAGGTTCTTCTTCGGCCTCTAAAAACAGTTCTTTTGGCAGCTGAACCAGCTCCCCTACTGCAAGTTCTTCAAAATCCTTGGGATTGGCCTGGTAATCAATCGTCATTTCAAGATCGGCATTTTTGCCTTGACCCTCAAAAAGGACTCGGTGAGTCTCACTATCCAGCGCTTTGACAAGCCAATCAGCTTCAAAGTCAAAGTCTTCTATTGTCACACTTGGAAAACATAGCTTCATGATGTTTTCTCCTTTCTTTTGTTTTATTCTTCTAGTCTAAGGGATAATGAAAAAACTTGCTCTAACAGGACAAGTCAACATAAAAAAAGCCATTGGTTGCCAATGGCTTTTAACGACGATTTTCACGGCGTTCTTCCTGTTCTTCTCGCTCATCACTCCTAGCTCTTTCCATAAGGGCTTTTTGACTGCTCCTTTGAGCTTGATTGAGAGAAGCTGTCAGATTTCTCATAAAGCTAGTATCAACCTTCAGGCTGCCCTGTGTTTGTTGGATGGTGCTACGTCTGTTTTGTTTTTGAGACTGGATCTGTTTTTGTACCGTCTGAAGAAGAGCTTCTTTTTGTCCCTCTTCTTCAGGTCGTAATTTACCATACAATTCTTTCAGTTTGGAAAACTCCTTTGCATTGAATTGTTTATAGACTTTGATTTGAGCTTCATCCGTGGTTTGGGCTATCTTCTGATTGGTTTTATAAATCCCATGTTTCACCTGGAAAATGGAGATTTGTGTCTCCAACTCTTCCTTGTAATCCTGCTTGGAAATAGGATAACCTTTCAGCAACATTAGGATCCCCTCATCCTGGAGTGGTTTCAACGCTTCCAGCTCTGATTGTAGGTGTCGGATAGGAAGTTGGATAGTGCCCCTATCTGCTTTAGAAATAGGGAGATTGACGCTCTCTACAAACTGACGGCTCAGTGATTGTTTTAGTTCCAATTCAGACTTAGACAAGCGATAGTTTGGTGTCAGCTGTAGTTCAACTAGTTTTAGTTCTGTGGCCAGTCTTTCTTGTTTTAACTGGAGAAAAGGCTGATCAGACCGTAAAGGCTGCACCTGGTGAAGAAGCTTTTGACTGACTAGTAAAGCCTTTTGACGCTCTTCTAGCTTACTTAACTTTAGAGCATAGCGAAAGGTCCCCAGCTCCTGCCTTTCTTTCTCCGTCTGATTTTCTTTCTTTTTGGCCGCATCAACAAGCTCCTGTAGTTCAGCTGAAGAAAAGAGAGACAATTCTTTCAAAGACAGCCTTTTAGTCAGGATATTTTCTTCCATCTGTTTGATGTCGTAAACATAGCTGGTCTCAAAGCTCATTTCTCCAATCCCATTTCCATGTTTATCATACTCTTTATAGACTGGCTTTATAATTTCAATCGGCTGCATCCCTTCCTTGGGACTGTAGCCTTTTTTCTCCCAGGCAGCTAAGGACTTTAAGTAGCTGGCTTCTGGAAACTGCTGGAGAATACGCTTTTGATTGCCTTTAGAAAAATCTGGCAAATTTTTTTCCAGCTGAACGTCTTCAATCTGCGGGGCCGCTTCTTTAAAAGAGCGTAGAATACGATTTCCTAGCCGTTCTCTCAATTCCAGTTCCCGCCGATGGATCACACCTTCTAAGTCATAGCCTTTGGCCTGTTTTTCTGATCGTACCGTTTGGCCATTCACCTTTCGGACACGTTCATACGTTTGATTTTTTCCAGCTAAATAAGCCCTATCATAAAGTCCCAAGAAGTTTCTGGTCTCCTCCATAAACTCCTGATAAAGTTCTTTCCCTTCATTCTGTAAGTAAGAGTCAATATATTTATCCAGGAAAAATTTACTAACCGCAAAGTCTTTGGCATTCGAGCCATAGCGCCAATTTTTTTGGAGCGGCAAATGATTATATGCCTGCTCCAGAAAATTTTTCTCAGCTGAAGAAGTCACCTGTTGATTATGAAAAACTTGATCAACAAGATTGGATTTTAGGTTCGCCAAAATCTGCTCTTTTCTGATGAGGCGCTTGCGAGTCTGATCATTAAGCAACCCGTGAAACACATCACTTTTCAGTTTTGAAATGGTCTTCTGCGAAAAGTTGCCTTTATACTCCATCCGCCCTCTCGGTTGATAAAAGATTTTTTCACGGGCACTTTGAAGCTCAGACAGCCCAAAATGGACGTGAATATTCTCCGTATTCAAGTGAATGTTGGCCCACCAAAAAGAAGAGTCTGACAGTCCTTCTTTAGCAATCACTTTCGGCAAGGCGTCTCTTATCACCGATTTGATAGCCTGCTGGTCAACCTGACCCGTCGCAATATCATATAGCCCCTGTTGGGCCAAAAAGGCATTATCAAAAGAGATTACTCCCTGCCAAAGAAGGGAGCCGTTTTGACAAGCTGTTTCAAGATTTTCCTTTAGCTCATTGACCTTGCTTCTTTGAAGATAATTCGCATCTGCTGTAAAGATAGCCGTTAGCTCCTCTGATTGATTTTCTGTCGCATAAGAACGGTTCATATAACTCAGGTAGTCTCTAAAATTGAGATTGAGTTCAGGAACCGCTGCCTGCATGGCCAAAACTTGTTCTTCAGTCAATCCTTCGATTTCTTGACGATGAGTTTCAAGAGCTAATTCTTGATCCTGTTTGACTGCTTCAGAACGGTTTGTGTAATCTACAAATCCACTATTTGCCTCCGTGTACTGCAACATAAATGTCACGGCTGGACTGTTCATTTCCATAGGCATTTACAGCTCCTTAATGAGAATGTTTGATGGTTTGACCCCTGGCCACATCTTCTTGAATGACATCATCAATTCTGGCCATTAGTTCGTGCTGGTTAGGATCCATCCGTGAGTGAATAGACTCTAAATCCTGCACATCAAATTCTTGCCCTTTGGTAATAGCATGAAAATTAGTCAGCTCCAAATACTGCAATCTATTGAGCTGATTTTTCATTACTTTCAGATCCTGCTCTATATTTTCCAGCTGGTTATTTTTGGCCCCTTGAAGCTCAGCTAAACGTTGGATATAAGGCCGAGGGCGATCAATATCAAGGAACAATTTATAGAAAGCATCCAGGGCTAATTGAATTGTTTCTGACTTATTCAATTCTGGCCCGTGTGGGGATCCCTGATCTTGTAAATAATCAATAATCGCTGTAAATTTTTCAGCACCTTCATCTCCTAGGTATAGGCTAAACCGACGGATATTTGATTTTTTTCTTGGCATGAGTTCTCCTTTTTTGGTTCATCAAGGGGCAACTTTTTGAGAGTCCCCGGTTAAATAATTGAGTTCATATCCTGGCTGGATATTGAAAATATACACGTCAAAAGAGATGGTATCATCTTCTACACTTTGGGCCTCCAGACGGATGCCCCGACACACCAATTCCACATTTTTGAAAATTGGTGTGACCCTGTAGCGGACATGATGATTTGTTTCTTTGATATAGTTTGAGATAAAATTTTCATAGTAAAGCATAGAAGATTTTTCATCTTCAAAATTTGCATTCAGGGCCCGTGTCCCTGTGAATAGATTTTGCGGATTATCATTTTCACCACTCAACTGAAAAGCAATTAAGTGGGAACGATTGTAGAGGTAATCCGACTGACCGTTAAAATCAATCTTCTTGTTTTTCCAACCAGTCGGTGTGACGGTTGAAATATCTTCTCGCTCTTTTTTAGGCAGTAGGTCTTGACCTAACATGGCTTCAGCCACTCCTACACGATTGAGCAGATCAAGACTGGAAAATTTTTTCCAGGTGCCTTTTTCCAAATTCAATTCTTCACTCGTAAATTGAGCTTTAGAATGAACTTCAATGACTTGATTTTTTCCATCATAGATTTGTGATTTCAGTTCACTATTTTTAGAATGATAGGTGGATGAAATATCAGAATTTTTTTCTCCAGGTGAACCAGTAATATTGAGCTGACTTTTCAAATCATTTTGTGTAAAAAATGAGACGACCGCTTGAAAATTTTGAGGCTGTACCAGAAGGATGGCTAAAAAGATTATAGCGACAAAAACAAATTTATTTTTCTTCATCAGTAATCACCTGCCTGTCGTTCAGAAGTCACTGCTTTTTCGTCATTCATAAATCCAAGCCAATCAATCGTCAGCTGTTCTACCAGTTCTTGTTTTGCACCATATCCTGATAATTTGATTTCATTCTTCAACAGCAACTCTAAAATCTGGCTCTGTTGCTTTTTAATTTCAGCCAAAGTCTCCGCAAAACGATTTTCATATAAATCTAGTCCATCGTTCATCACGACAGACTCACATTGTGAGAGCATAAATTCATTGAATGATGAATACTGATATTTGTTCGCTATGGTGTGCAGCTGCTCAAACGTATGATCTGGAATATTTCTGATTTTGATCTCCTTAGTCATCTCTTTCCACCTCTCCCTCGTATTCCAACCAGCGGGAAATGTGATTAGCGTATCGGGCCATTTTCGTTTCAAAATCTTGTAAAATGTCGGACTGTTTTTCTGTCAAAAACAAAACGTGGTCAGATGTCAGTTTGATATTTTCAAGATGGGAGACGTACAAATCTTCTGCCCGATTGAATTTTCCTTTTTCAATTTTTTCACGGCACATTCCCAGCAAAAATTCATTAAATGATTTTGCCTTGGTATCTTTCGCAAGAGCTTTTAGATAATTCACCTCTTGGTGTGAAAGTCCTCGGATTTTGATTTCAACAGTTTGATTTTTGGTCGGCATTTCATCTCTCCTTTCTTCAAAAAATGAGCGCCCTTCTTTTTTCTTTTTACGAGGAAAAAGCAAAAAGAAGCAAAAAAGAAAACCTGAACCTCGCAACGTCACGAACCGAAACGGTTCTACTTTTGCGGTTTTTCAGCACACCAGCGCCCACCTGCAAGGCTTAAGGCCTTTTAGGGTCTTAGTGCTTGAAAAGAGCATAAGAGAAACTGTCCCCACGTCCCGTGTGGAGTTGATAGTATCAACGTTTCCTTTGTCCCCAATTTTCTCGGCTACGCCTACCTAAGCACACTGCTCTAACACACCTATACTTACTCTTATTTCTAATCAGCACACTTTCAGCCACTGAACTTTTAAGAGCAAAATCAGGTTATTTAGTGCTCATTCAGCTGGAGAAAATCAGTCTGTTTTTTTAAGAAACCTGTTCACTTTCTTCAGTAGCTTTTTGAGCAGCCTGACGACGTTCTTTTTCTTCTTCTTTGAGAAGAGCGAGTTCTGTTTTTAGGTCAGCATGAATTTGTTCATACGACAAATTTTTATCTTTTTTGAGCTGCACCTGGACGTACAATTTACCAATATTTTTTTGAAGCTTTTCTTCTGCTTCTTTACGAACTGACTCTAAAGCAGCAACTTTTTTCTTTGCTTCTTCCAATTCTAAATCAATTTTTTTAAGATCTTTTTTTGCCATCTTATAGCCTCCTTTTTAAAATTAAAATCAGTATAAGGGATAAAAAATTTTTGTGCTGTAAAGGGACAAGTCACCGCAAAAAGAAAACTCCCCAATCTATGATTAGGGAGAAAAAGTTCATGAAGGATTAGTTCATTTCGATGGTTTCAATCGGATTAGAAAATTCAAATGTCCCATCTTTCACGGCTGCTTTTTTCTTGTTCAAGGTCTCAATCTTACCTTTTAGTTTTTCGATATTCTCTGTAGCTGTTTCAATCGAACGGTTCTTTGTTTCGATGTTACTATCAATGACAGAAATATCTTTTTGGTTGGCTTCCAGGTCATCACCTGTAAGATATTTTGCTTCAGTATTCAATCCGTCTTTGCGAGACTCATCATCTTCAATAGAGGTTTTCAGCTTAGAAATAGACTCATTCAATTTTTTGATTTGTCCTTCCTGATAGCTGATTTCATCCTCGATTTCAGTCAGTGTAAACTCTTCACGAGACACCGCATCGATTGTCTTTTGTTTGAGATTTTTATTTTGAGTTGTGACAAAAAATTGGACGGTTCTTTCTGCTTCCTCCTCTTTCGGGGACAAGGATTTTGAAGTGGAACTATCGTCACTTGATGGCGATGTAATGTCAATATCAACTGAACTAGTTGAGACAGTTGTATTGATGACATCAATCGCAAAAGCGCCAAAATCTTCAGGTACTCCACGGATAATCACTGAGATTTTATTATCCACGATTGGGACAACTTCCATGCTCGTTTTAGCTGATTTATTTTGTGAGTAAAGCTTCCATTTTAAGCGCTTGGCATCAATTCCACGCTCAACAGATGAAGTCGCATCCCTAGTCTCAAACTGAAGAACAATGATACCTGTTTTGGGAGAATAGGTCTGACTGGTCAGCTTAATTTCTCCAGTTCCATTGACAAATGTTTGCTTGGTTTTAAGCTGATCATCTGTGTAGGTTTGGCGTTCTGGAGAATAGAGTGCTCCAGCCAAAAGACTGATCCAGGCCGCAAATAAAACGGAAAAAATGACTAATTTTCGTTTGATCACATTCTCCTGAAACCAGTTTTTAACGGCCAGAAATGGTTTTACAACGGTGCTGGATTTTGCATTTCCCATCCAGCGTTTTAATGTTTCTATCATGTCTAACAAATCCTTTCTAATTTTCTTTTCCCCACTTCACCTGACTATTAGGCCAGAACATTTTCAACAACATCATCAAGACGACAGACGCTCTCATTTGCTTTTTCTCATTCTCATATTTATCTCTGATTGTCACAGAACAAATAGGAAGAAACCAAGCGCATAGCAAGCTAGCCAAGATGACAAAATGACTAATAAAATTCGATAAGTTATTCATGGGAAACCTCCTAGATACAAGACATTTTTTCTGGTGCAAGTTCGAGAGTTAGCCACAAAGCCTCACTCTCTGAGATATAGGTAAGGCTGCCGCCCTCGTCATGGAACTGGAGAAGATAGTAAGGATCTTCTCCAACATGTCTGCCTAAAGCAACCACACCTTCAGGCGTCTTAGCACGCCACAATTCATTATCAAAACGAAACAAAGCTTCCGTCTTTTTGCTTACCTTTTTAGTCATTTCATTGCCTCCTTAATAGCGGACTCATCAGCCTTGATTTTGCCTTTACTGTCCTTAGTCGCATAGAGAGAAAGCTGTTGTTTTCCATCTCTCAGTGTAACAATCGTCGCCGCTTTTTTTACCTGGTATTTCTTTACCAAGACCTGGCCTTTTTCCGACTCAACATTGATATAAAAAGTCGGATAAGCACTCTTTTCAGCAGCAGAAATAACTGCTTGTTTTCCTGCCTAGCAATAGGGACAGCCTGACTTGTAAAAGACCAGGTTTGCATTCTGATCAACTACCGCAGCCGTATATT
This sequence comes from Streptococcus sanguinis, assembly GCF_026781265.1. Classification (GTDB taxonomy): domain Bacteria; phylum Bacillota; class Bacilli; order Lactobacillales; family Streptococcaceae; genus Streptococcus; species Streptococcus sanguinis_T. The sequence goes on along the minus strand of NZ_JAKUVC010000002.1, from coordinate 65,149 downwards.
CGTTTTGGGTCAGATGGCTGTCATAATCTTTGAAAACAACCTCTTGCCAAACTGTCTTTACTCCAATAGCAGCAAAACTCAAAAGCATGATAAAAAGAACAATGCCAAAACCCAATTTGATTGCTTTCAAATCTTTCATAGAGAGTCCTCCTTGTCCAGAAAATCAAAGAGATTGCCCTGGATCACTTGGAGTTTAGCCAGCCGTTTCATGTCTTGCTTTAGCTCCTGAAAGCTGGTCATAATCTTATTAAAAACAAGCGGATCAAAATCATCATAAATCGCCACAATCGGCAACATAGGCAGATGATCTTTCTTCTCACTATGGAGAAATTCATTGACCTGTCTTTCAGCTACAATGACCCCATCAACTCGTACCAAAGCTGGTAAACTTGTGATAGTTTCTCCATTTTGATAAAAGGTCAGGGCTACATCTCCAGGAGCAATCGTTTCAAAGTCTGCATCGCTTTCAGACACTTTGAAGTAATAAGCTGAGGGCTCTTGTCCTAGTCCTGTCAGATAAGTCCCTCGTACAATCTTAAACGTTTTTGTCATCTTCCCTCTCCTCCTCGTCATCAAACTTAAACATCACCATTTTATTTCTTGATGACATCTCCATTTCAATTTGTTTCCATTCTTGCTTGGTCTTTGTCGTTTTCCATAATGGAATAATATCAAACAGATAAAGTCTTCCAGTATAAAGAACATCATCTTCATTTTTCACCATTAAAACCTCCCTTCTAACAAACCTTATGAAATCTAAATGGAGCCTGATAGTAATTCGGATACTGAATAATTCTCTTTGTCCTCGTTACTGGTACGGGTTTGTGATACCATTTTTGAAGATATTGAGAAGCCATCCCCTGAGTCTCAAAAACTAGAAGGTTCTTCTTCTCATCACGCAGATAATCTCCAATCTCAAAACTAAAAATAGCAATCATTTGACTTCCTCACTTTCTTGATCTTCCAAGTTCTTGACTAGCTCCAGAACATTGAGTACACCCAACTCTTATACTTTTTTACGTGTTATTTGTTCTCCTACCTAATGAATAGTTACTAGCTAGTTTTTCCCCGCCTCCGAATTGCCTCACATTATCCTAGATATAATGTAAAGGCACTTGACGGGTTTTATTTTTTATCCAATGTCGAGCTCAAATAAAGAGAGTTGTGATACTTGTTTAAGGTCATTTTTAACTCCTTCTATCACTCGCCGAGTGAGACTCAAGCTTTCTTCAAAGAAAGCAGCAATATAACCAACATACGCTTCCTGGCGTTCCTTTTTCACCTGGAGAAGGGACAGGAAGATAGCCTTGACGGAAGCAATACGGATCCCGCCGCCACGGCCAGATTTAATCGTGAAGAAGATCTTCTGATCTGCCTTTAGTGCTTTCAGTACTCTGTCTAAAGAGCGTTCAGGGATACTGAGAGCTTCTCTCAGCGCCTTTTTCGTTGTCTGAATAAATGGATCTTCTGACTGGTAAAAGTCCTCTAAATAGGCCATCACATCGGCTTTCCATTCATACAGATGACTGTTCTTGCGATCAGCCCGCTTCTTCTTGAATTTGTACCACCGCTGCTTGGTAAAGAGATCCGCAGCCTTCAAATCCTTATTGACCCAGGCCCGACACAGCAGCATGATATAATCTCTGCTGGCTGCCTCATATTTGCCTGAATAAGCACTGGCAATAATCTTTAAGAGTTCGCTTGTAGTGACTGGTTCGTCCAGTCGTAGGCTAAATTCGTTTAACACGACCTCACAATCGCCTTGTGAGACACCGCTGGAGAAATTAGCCAAGGCTAAAGTGAACAATACAGAATTTCGACCCATTAAGTCCTTAGTACCTTTGATGTTTGACTCATTCATCAACATCTTATACCAGGGCTCATCGGTCTGTTTTGCCCCTTCTGTTCCTGAAATAACCGTTAGGTTCGGTTTCTTACTTGGGAAAGGCAAGTCTGATTGTTTCATCGACCAATTCAGCCACTCCTGGAAAGAATAGGTGTACTCTTCGTCAAAGAATTCGATATTATCTGTACGGGGTATTCTGCAAATACCAAAGTGATTACAGGTCATATCAACAGGTAAAGTCTGACCAAAGTAACTTCTCAAGTTTTGAGAGATCGCCTTGGCCACCTTTACCACCTTGAACTGTGAATGGGCGGTCACATAGGCTGGCTCAGACAGAACAAAGTAAGCCTGGTATCCTTTATCTGACTTTAGAATTAACGTTGGCATGAAGCCTAAATCAAGAGCAGCCGTCAGGATGTCTCCTGATGTCATTACATCGTCTGAGGACAGGTCAAAATCAATCACAAAGGTATTGATCTGGCGCAAGTTCTCTTCAGCATGGCCACGTGTAATTTGTCGTCGGCTGTCACTGTATGATCCGAAGCGATAAACGTTCGGCGTCCAGTGAGTGAAGCCATCTTGATTTTCTTTAATAGCTTCCATTGAGGTTAGAACAAGTCCACGGGCCTTGATCATGTGAGCTTTGGAACGGTAAGTGAATATAGCTCCTCGCTTACCTTCCTCAACTGAAGAAACAGGTTTCAAATGACTGTTTCTAAATTTATAATTCCTTAATCCATCTTTGAGAATTAAAGGATAGATTGTATTCAAATTCATATTGAAATATTCCTAATTTTTTTCATCACTGAGCTAGCTGTTTAACAATTCATCAGTCATTAGCTTTGTTTCTTTTGCATGTTCAAGTCCTACAGAATAAGCTTCCAGGTCTACTTTTTGAATTGGAATTTTGGCAGATCTCTCATTGAGTTTTCCCATTCGTTTATACTGTTCTTCCAATACTTCAGCAGGAACCTGAACCATCAAAGCAAATTTTTCTGATGATTGAGTTTGTTTCTCAAAACGCTCATTCAACCCTGTAAGAAATCCAAACAAGTAAGACTTCTTGTAGTCTTTCCAGCGAGCTTTTGTAATTGTAGGGAAAAGACGTTTTAATCGATATTCCAGATATAAAACAGCACCTTCATAAACTTTGGTGCAAAATTCAGCATCACTATCATAGCCAAAGAAAATCATTTTCGTAATTCCTTCATCAACTTTCCTTTGTCTAATGACTTTACACCTGAAGTTTGCACCAAGAATACCAGCCAATTTCTCTTTCCACCAAACCATTCTATATTCTGAGGCTGCAACAGTCTCTCCAATATTATTCTTGTGGATCTTTTGTATATCACTCATGGCTAAATTGTGTTTTACCATCAACTTCTGGGCCATGAGAAGCGCTGACTGCCCTTCTTCATCATTTGGAGCGTCATAGGCTAATTCAAGTAAGTTTTGAACTTTTAAAATAATCTTATCGTTCATTTGGGACCTCCTGAGCTATTCCTAATCCATAATAGCAATGGCTGCAAATTGTTTCTTCTTCATCTATCCACCAACAAGCCCCCTTGTCTGGAGTGTAGCAAGCATTGTTCCAAGTGCAGCCACAGATACAACATTTTCCCTGTTCTTTTGAACTCATGTCAACCTCTCTTAGTTCTCTTTCATACTCTTAGGAGGAGCAGCAACCGAAAAGAAGTAGCCGTCCTTTAAGTCCTCTTTACTGTAAAACTCAGTCTCTGCGGTCGTTACATAATCGCACCGACTCCAGTCACTCCGTAGCTTTTTGTAGGACAGTGATACTCTTTTTTCAATTTCTCTAAAGCGAAAACCTAGCTTCAAATACGTGGTCACGATTTCTTCAATATGTTCTTGAGTTTCTGGAACCTTGACCCTGGTTTGGATATTCTCTTTCTTGTCTTCTTCACGTAGGCTTAGCTGATATTGAATATAGAGTAATCGCATTTCCTCAATTTTCTCTTGCCAGTAAGGATTATAAGGCTGACCTGAATACTTGTTCGTTAAGCTGCGGACAGGTTTTCTGAATTTCATCTGAACCTTGTCAAACTCTCCTAGATCTGTCAGCGGATCAATAAATCCTAACGGCTCACTATTGAGTAACTTTTCATATAAATTTAAACTGTTTGTCATCATCGTTTGTCTCCTCTGATACAGTTCTTTACAATCTCCCCTAGGATGTGTTCTGACAGCTCATGCTTTCAAATAAATCAAGTTGAAAGGCACCTGGAGAAACTTCAGAATCTTCTAGCGGTAATTTCTCTGACTGATTTTCTTTATCGTGATCAATCACTTCATAAACTTCCAATGTGTCAATATTCATGACAATCTCCAATCCTCGCATGATGATCTCCTTTCTCTTTAAATTTAAAACGAACAAAAAAGGAGAACAGATTTCTCCGTTCTCCTTCCTATACAAGATATTCAATTTATACTTTTCTAAAAACTCTTACCACTTACCTAAAAATCTAGTTTGCTCCTATTTCCACACCCTTCTAGTATAAGCTATTTTAAGCATTTTGACAAATCTCTTTTAGGATTTTTACAGGTCTTGACCTTTCTGCAAAAACAGTGTACTATACTAGTGTATATACAGATGAAAAGGAGTCACTATGAAACCAAAATCTAAAAATCAGTTTATGACACTGACCGCTTTTTTGACTGCACTAGCTATTGTTATCCCGCTGGTTATTCCGATTAAAATTGTCATTCCGCCTGCTTCCTTCACCTTAGCCAGCCATGTCGCTATTTTTTTGGCTATGTTTATTTCACCTCTCATGACGGTGATTGTTGTGATTGGCTCCACTATTGGATTTTTTATGTCTGGGCTTCCTTTTATCATCACGCTTAGGGCCCTGTCCCACTTGCTCTTCGCTAGCATAGGCGCTCTTTATCTTCAAAAGCACCCTGACACACTGGACAGCCAGAAGAAGACTTGGATATTTAATTTCCTGCTAGCCTTGATTCATGCCTTTGGCGAAGTGGTCGTCTGCATTCTCTTTTACACGACTTCTGCCTATCCAGCTAATGCTTTCTATATCTTATTTGGTCTGGTTGGACTTGGTACGGTCATCCATAGCATGGTCGACTTTGTCATTGCTAAGTTCATCTATCAAGCGCTGAAAAAGATTCGCTAGAGCTTGAAGATTCCTGACTTTTGGTTTACAATGAAGCTATGACCAAGCAAAGACGAGAAGAACTATTAGACCTTTTGAAAACATCATCTGCTGCCCTCAATGGCCAGTCACTGGCGGAGCATTTCCATGTGACCAGACAGATTATCGTGCAAGATATTGCCCTCTTGCGGGCTGATGGTGCCCCCATCCTCTCAACCAATCGTGGCTATCTTTATAAAGACCGCCAAGAAAATGCTGCTGTCCATCAGCTCTTCAAGGTTCAGCATGGGGCTGAGGATATGGAGGCCGAGCTGCTGGCTATCGTAGATAATGGCGGCCGCGTGCAGACTATTTTGATTGAGCACCCGGTTTACGGCGAAATTCAGACTTACCTGAAGCTGACCTGCCGCCGAGATGTCCAGCATTTTCTCCAACAGGTCGCATCCTGTGCCTTTCGCTCCTTATCTGAGCTGACAGATGGAGTCCACTATCACCTAGTACAAGCCGACTCCCAGCAGGATTTGGACTATGTAGAATCCGCCTTGAGAGACCTAGGATTTTTACAGGAATAATATTTAAGAAAGAAAAAGACTGATTAGGGCCTAACCTAGTCAGTCTTTTTAATACATACTCTTGCGCCAGCCACCTTCGATGCGCTCGTGATAGTAATATTCGGATAATTCCTCATCTTCCATCATACGCAGAAGTTCAAGCATATCGTAGGCCAAGTCTAGCTGAGGTAGGGTTTCCTTGTCTACCCAAGAAATCTCGCCCTCTTCTGTCGAACGAATCTGACCAGAAAATTCAGTCGCTTTGTAGCAAAAGACGATGTAGCGAACCCCTTCATCCGTATGCCAGTTCTTTACTCCGACCAGTTTTGGATGAGTAATAGTCAAACCCGTTTCCTCTAAAATCTCACGGACAACTGAATCATGGAGAGACTCACCCTTCTCAATATGCCCACCAGGGAAGGCATAACCAGACCAATGATAGCGCTCAGGAGAGCGATACTGAACTAGGACTTTTCCTCGAGTTTCATCTTCGACAAGGCAGATGTTTGTTAGGATTGTTTTTTGGGCACGGGACATTTCTTCTTCCTTTCTAAATAAATAGCAATAAGAGTTGCAAGCGCAGCTATTGAAAAAAATAGGATATAAGTTGCAATCGGAAACCAAACATAGCGAGAATCCAAACTGATTAAAGGTGGTGCAAAATGTTTTCCATCTTTTGACCGAATTCCTATAAAATAATGGATTAAGAAAACCGGCTCGTTCATATAAAGAAATCCTTCAGCTAAAACCTTCAAAGAAGTAAATCCTTCTTTTCTCAAGCTACCAAATCGAGAATAATAAGGAATAAGCACCAAGAGGACCAAGTTTACATATAAAGGAGTAATATAATTCAAATGACGAAGTGGAACAGGAATGCTCTCATTACCAAAAGTTAAATATCCCACACCAATCGCAACAACTATTAAGACTAAAAAATTTAAAAAAGCTTCTACTAGCCAATGCTTTTCCAACCAAAGACTAAACTTATTCCCCTGAACTTTTATTTTTATTTTGTTTTTATTTTTCTTTTTGGTTTTACTTTTCATTTACCAACTCAACAATCTTCTGGAAAGTCTTGCCGTTTCGGATAGTTAGTTGCTTGTAAAAACTAGATTTGAGCAGTTTCTTATGGTAGTTGGACTTGAGATAGTCCGCTTGGTCAGCGTTGCTATAAAAGAAAGCCGTATGCCCAAAATGCAGTTGCTCCTTGTCATTTGCCCAGCTGCCTGCCAGCTCTTGAATGCTCTCCTTGTCGGTCTCCGGCAGATAAAAGAGAACATCTCGCCGAAAGGCAGTTTCATCCTGCCACCAAGTAGGCAGATTGGCTATTTCTTTTTCAAGCATAGCAGAGCTGACAAGGACAAAAGGCAGAGGAAAATCATAAGACCGACTGAAATAAGCCGACAATATCTCCCGAATCCTCTCCTCCCGCTCCTCGCTATCAAAGAAAAGATTGCCACTATTGATGTAGGAAACTGGATTTTCAAAACCCAACCCAGCCAAATCTTTCTTCAAATCAGCCATAACGACCTTGTTTTTTCCGCCAACATTAATGCCGCGGAGTAAAAGTGCATAACGCATGTGGTGCTCCTTTTATCTATTCAGTAAGACTGAAATAGCAAGTTATCTCTGATGATATCCTATTACTTCTCTTTTAATCTTTGTTCATCGCTTCTAAACTCCACTGAACCTAATTGTGTAATATCAATCTTTTTCACAAAAGGAAATACAGCAAATATAGCACTAGTCAATAAAAATGCTAAATCTATCCAAGTTAGTTCAATTTTCATAAACTTACTACAGACCCATATAAAAAATATAAAAACTGACAGAATTGGGCTTATGAATTTCAAGCTATCAAAGGCTTCTCTTAAACTTTTTCTTTGCTCCTGCTTCTGTCTCTCATTTTCATAAATTAAAGCTGCAGAATTTCGTGCCAACAATTCTTTATAAGATGGTAAATCTGTCTCTTTGAAAGTAAATTTTGACTTGTGATCATCCACTTCTTGAAATAGTCTATTAATCGTAAATGCTACTTGATCCTCATTGCTTTTTAAAACATAATAAACTGGAATATCCCTACCATTAGTTTGAATAAGTTGTTTAATTCTACTATTAAAGCCAGACAATTGTTGTTGGTTAAAGGAGTCCGCTTTACTCATTTTTAATTCGAAAATGGCAATAATTTCTTTTGTATCTTCTTTTATAATTGCGAAATCAGTTCTAAAATTTCCCAGTTTACATTCTGGTATCACATTTTTTTCTGAATATTGTTTTAATAACTGGTTCTTAAATTCATTGGCAAACTCTTTTTCAAACCCTACCATGTAAGTTTTGTTAGACATCATTATCTCACTTTCTAAAATTTTTTCTCAACATTCTTAATTGTAGCACAATAGTTATAATTCTGAACAAATATAAATTCCTGCTCATTCATAAATAAGTTCTCATTATCACGATTTCATAAACATGTTAGCCATAACCTTGGTTATCTAAATTTATTTAAATTACTATTGCATTTATCCCTCAATCCATCGCCTTTATTTCCAGAATCATATCGCGAATCTGTGCAGCTAGTTCGAAGTCGAGAAGTCCGGCAGCTTCTTGCATTTGGCCTTCCAGTTTCTTGATCATGTCCTTGCGTTCTTGCTTATTGAGGCTTTCGATTTCGACGGTTTCTTCCTTGTCTGGCAAGGCAGCCTTGGTCACACTGATTAGGTCGCGGATTTCTTTCTTGATGGTCTGCGGTACAATGCCATGCTCTTCATTATATGCCATCTGGATTGCCCGACGGCGGGCAGTTTCATCGATAGCTCGCTGCATGGACTGGGTCATGGTGTCGGCATACATAATCACATGACCTTCGCTGTTGCGGGCCGCCCGACCAATAGTCTGGATAAGACCGCGTTCGTTGCGAAGGAAACCTTCCTTGTCCGCATCAAGGATTGCCACTAGACTAACCTCAGGAACGTCGATTCCCTCGCGCAGCAGGTTAATCCCAACCAAAACATCAAAGACACCTAAGCGCAGGTCTCGAATAATCTCAGTCCGCTCCAAGGTCTTGATATCCGAGTGCATGTACTTGACCTTGACACCCATTTCCTTGAAGTAGTCGGTCAAGTCTTCAGCCATTTTCTTGGTCAGGGTTGTGATAAAGGTACGTTCATTCTTTTCAACACGGGCATTGATTTCACCTAAGAGATCATCAATCTGCCCCATTGTTGGGCGGACTTCCACCTCTGGATCCAGAAGCCCAGTCGGCCGGATAATTTGCTCAATAACAGTATCTGTCTGTTCATTTTCATAGTCGCCCGGCGTAGCCGATACATAGACAATCTGGTGAACATGGCTTTCAAACTCTTCTCTGCGCAGCGGACGGTTGTCCAAGGCAGACGGCAAGCGGAAGCCATAATTAACCAGCATCTCCTTGCGAGAGCGGTCCCCATTGTACATGCCCCGAATCTGTCCCATGGTCATGTGACTCTCATCAATCATAATCAAGAAATCATCAGGGAAAAAGTCCAGAAGGGTATAAGGAGGCTCTCCTTCGCTTCGACAATCCATGTGGCGGGAATAGTTCTCAACACCGTTTGTATAGCCCATTTCACGCAGCATTTCGATATCGTACTCCGTGCGCTGCTTCAAGCGCTGGGCTTCCAGAAGCTTGCCTTCCTTCTCAAAGATAGCCAGCTGCTCCTCTAGCTCGGCCTGAATCTTAGCAATGGCTACTTCCATGTGGTCTTCATTGGTCACGAAGTGAGTGGCCGGGAAGATGGCTAAATGGTCCACCTCACCCAAGACTCGACCTGTCAAGGCTTCGACCTCACGGATCCGGTCAATCTCGTCTCCGAAAAACTCCACTCGAAAGGCATGTTCATCCCGAGAAGCTGGGAAAATCTCCACCACATCACCACGAACCCGGAATTTCCCCCGATGAAAGTCAATGTCATTGCGCTCAAACTGGATATCTACCAGATCGTTGAGCAACTTGTCACGGGAAATCTCTAGTCCAGGACGCAGGCTAACTACACTATCAGAGTATTCCTTAGGCGAACCCAGACCATAAATACAAGAGACCGAAGCCACAACAATCACATCATTACGCTCCAAGAGGGCTGATGTCGCTGAGTGACGGAGCTTATCAATCTCATCATTGACCGAGCTATCCTTTTCGATATAAGTATCACTGGAAGGCACATAAGCCTCTGGCTGGTAGTAATCATAGTAGGAAACGAAGTATTCCACCGCGTTATTAGGGAAGAACTCCTTGAACTCACCATAAAGCTGGCCGGCCAGCGTTTTATTATGGGCGATAACCAGAGTCGGCTTGTTGACCTGAGCAATAACCTGACTCATGGTATAGGTCTTACCAGTACCAGTCGCCCCCATGAGAATCTGGGCTTTCTCGCCTCCCTCGATATTGTCCACCAACTGCTCAATAGCCTGGGGCTGGTCACCTGAAGGCTCGTACTTGGAAACCAATTCAAATTTATTATCTGTTATTCTGTTAATCATCTTTTATTCCTTAAATTGTGCTTCTATCATTTTACCATATTTGCCCTATTTTCTCTGGATTTGGGTGTAGGTAGAATGGCCACGCTTCTACCATCGGCTGTCCCTTGTCACACATCTCGTTAAAAGACATAAAAAATGCCCAGCTAAACTGGGCGAAATGGTTATTTCTTAAAAATCAGCGCTTGAGGCAGGCGATTTTCTTTTTTAAGTGACCAGTAGAGATAGGCAATGCAGCCAATCAGGACGATACTGGCAAAAATAGATCCTTCAGCACCGAAGGCTCCGCCGGACAGTAAATCCACAGAAGATTGTGAGCTATAGTTCAAGATTGAGGTAGATGCTCCTTGGCCACTGACCTGAATACCATAGATATTTCCTTGCACAAAATTCCAAGCGCCGTGCATGCCAGCTAGTACCCACATATTGTCATACTTGAGCATAAGGAAACAAGCAAAGATACCGTCTAATATGATATTGACAATCGAAAGAATGGTCACACCAGGGTTAAAGAGGTGCAGAGCCCCAAATATAGCACTGGAAATCAAGATACCAATGAAGATATTTGACTTAGTGCTAACTGCTGGAAAGAGCCAACCACGCGTTACTAGCTCTTCTGTCCCACCTTGAAGAATCCAGAAAGGAATGATAGCTAGGACGAAAATAAAATCTTGTAAGTTAACCTGACCAAATTTCAGACTGCCTGTCCCCGTTACCAGGAGCAAGACCACAACGATTGAGAACTGAACCGCTCCTATAAGGAAGCCTTTGAGGAGATTTTTGAACCAGTCTTCTTTGTAAAATCCCAGACTGACAAAAGTACGCTTTTCACGATATCGAACCCAAAGAAAGACAGCAAGAGCGATAAAAAAGAAACCAGCTAGCTGAAAAAAGACCGTATAGTGACTAATAGCTGCCATTGCTTCTGTCCGATTAATCGTCGGATCTGCAAAACCAATCAAGAGTCCGACAATGATACCAATTGGCAACATTCCGACAAAACTTAAAATTCCTCCTCCATAAACAAAGCCTATAGCGATTAAAATAGCTAACCAAACTGGTGGGATATAGCGCGATTGCTTGATAGCATCCAACATACGAGATTTAAACATATACACATTCCTTTCCTTGTTTGAATTTATTATAGCATATTATTTTAGGATGAGCAAAAGCTAGCTGTCAATACTGTTTCTGAGCCATTCTCACAAGATCTGTCAAACTACCGTCTTTTTTCATCTTGATAAGCAAGTAAAAAACGGCCAGCAAAAGAATGAGCGAGCTGAAAATAGAAGCTTCAGCACCGAAAGCTCCACCAGTTAGCCAGCTCGAATCCGTCTTAGGAATAAAGTTCAATACTGCCGCGTCAACGCCAGTACCACTAACGCTGAAACCATAGATATTTCCTTGGCTAAAGTTCCAAGCAGCATGAAGTCCTATAATCCCCCAGACATTGTCCGTCCAGATCAGATAGAGACTTGCAAAAAGGCCAAATAAAGCAATGTTAAGAATGGGAAGAATACCAACATCTGGATTGCCTAGGTGCAAGAGGGCAAAGAGCAGGCTTGAAGTCAGCAAACCGATGGGCAGATTGGTCTTTTTGACAGCAACTGGCAGCAGCCAAGCGCGTGTCACTAGCTCTTCTGCTCCACCCTGAATCATCCAAAGCGGAAGCAAAATCAAGATATAGAGAAAAGGTTCCAGTGTCAGCTGTCCCCATTCAAAAGAGCCAGCTCCGCTCAACAGCATAAGCAGAGCGACTAGACTAAAGAGGAGAAAACCTGCTGCCAATCCTTTGACCAGCTCCACCAAGCTTCCTTTTTTGACAAAGCCTAGAGTCGCGAGCGGTCGTCCTTCAGCCCAGCGCACCCAAAGAAAGAGAGCCAGTATCATAAAAACAAAGCCGAACAAGAGAAAAGGCAGGGCAAAATTGAAGAAAATTTCAAAGAATCCGCCTTGACCTAAGAAACCTAGCATAAGACTAAGCACAGCCGAAATTGGCTCCAAAGCCTGATAGGCCAACTGCTGTCCACCTTGCACAAAAATAACAGCCAGTAAAAGAGACAAAATATAAGGAGGAACAAAGCGAGCTTGATTGACTCCGTCCAAGATACGTGATTTTTTCATAAGAACCTCATTCTATCCTTGTTTTCATTTATTTCCAGTATAGCAGACTTTGCTCTAAGAACAAAGAAAAATTGCGGCTCAACTTACAAAAACAGAGAGTTTTATATGTTAGAAAACCTAACATATAAACAGGAGAAATTTGCCTAATCAATGATTTTCTGCTATAATGCTAGAATGCTAAAAAGGAGGAAGAAAATGAAGAAAAAATTCTTAGCAGTCTTGCTAACATTATTTCCATTTTTTGCGTTAGGGGTGACAGCCCAGGCAGATACGGTCAAAATCGTATCCGATACTGCTTACGCACCATTTGAATTTAAAGATTCTGATCAGACTTACAAGGGGATTGACGTTGATATCATCAACAAGGTCGCAGAAATCAAAGGTTGGGACATTGACATGAGCTTCCCGGGCTTCGATGCAGCTGTCAATGCCGTCCAAGCTGGTCAAGCGGACGCCATCATGGCTGGTATGACCAAGACAAGCGAGCGTGAAAAAGTCTTTACCATGTCTGATACCTACTATGACACTAAGGTCGTTATCGCGACACGAAAAGAAAACACCATCAGCAAATACGAACAGCTGAAAGGGAAGAAAGTCGGTGTAAAAACAGGAACGGCTGCCCAACGTTTCCTTGAGAAGAACAAGGATAAGTACGGCTACACTCTCAAAACCTTTGACACGGGTGACTTGATGTATAACAGCCTTTCTGCTGGTGATGTTGACGCAGTGATGGACGATCAGCCGGTCATTGAGTACGCCATCAATCAAGGCCAAAACCTGAAAATTTCTATGAAGGGTGAGGCTGTCGGAAGCTTTGCTTTCGGTGTCAAAAAAGGCAGCAAACACGAGCACTTAGTTACTGAGTTTAACGAAGCTTTGGCGCAGATGAAAGAAGACGGCAGTCTGGAAGAAATCATCAATAAATGGACTGCTTCTAAAGGCAGCTCTGACTCGGCTGTTCCAGAGACTTCTACTCCTGCCGGTCAAAAAGCTAGTCCGACAAAGGACAAATACATCATTGCCAGCGACTCATCTTTTGCTCCATTTGTCTTCCAAGATGACAGCAACCAATACACTGGGATTGACATGGATCTGATTAAGGCTATTGCCAAAGACCAAGGCTTTACTGTGGAAGTAACCAACCCTGGCTTTGATGCAGCTATCAATAGCGTTCAGACCGGTCAGGCTGACGGAATCATCGCTGGCATGTCTGTCACAGATGCCCGCAAGAAAACTTTTGACTATTCTGACCCTTACTACACAGCCAACTCTATCTTGGCAGTCAAGGACAGCAGCAATATCAAGTCCTACGAGGAACTCAAGGGCAAGACTGTTGGTGTCAAAACCGGTACCGCTTCTCAGACTTTCCTTGAGGAAAACAAGAGCAAGTACGGCTACTCTATCAAAACATTCTCAGATGCAGCTTCCATGTATGACAGCCTTAATACTGGCTCCGTCGCAGCTGTGATGGATGATGAGCCCGTTGTCAAATACGCTATCAAACAAGGCAAGAAGCTTAAAACACCTATTGAAGGTACACCAAGCGGCCAAGTCGCTTTCGCAGTTAAAAAAGGCAGCAATCCTGAGTTGATTGAGATGTTTAACAACGGACTGGCCAACCTCAAAGAAAGCGGCAAGTACCAAGAGATTTTAGACAAGTATCTGGCTAGCGAGGAAAAAGAATCCACTGTAGATGAGTCCACTATTTGGGGCTTGCTGCAAAACAACTACCAAGAACTTCTTAAAGGTCTGGGAGTGACGATTGCTTTGGCTCTGATTTCATTTGCGATTGCTATGGTCATCGGGATTATCTTCGGTATGTTCAGCGTCAGCCCTTATAAACCGCTGCGCTGGATTGCAGAAATCTTTGTCGATGTCATTCGTGGTATTCCACTGATGATTGTGGCAGCCTTTATCTTCTGGGGCATTCCTAACCTAATCGAATCCATGACTGGCCAACAGAGCCCAATCAATGCTTTCGTTGCAGGAACCATCGCCCTCTCTCTCAATGCCGGCGCCTATATCGCAGAAATTGTCCGCGGGGGTATCCAAGCCGTTCCTGTTGGACAGATGGAAGCTAGCCGCAGCTTAGGGATTTCCTACTCCAAGACCATGCGCAAGATTATCCTGCCACAGGCAACCAAGATTATGCTGCCAAACTTTGTCAATCAGTTTGTCATCGCACTCAAGGATACAACGATTGTCTCAGCCATTGGACTGGCCGAGCTCTTCAAAACTGGTAAGGACATCATCGCCCGCAACTATCAGAGTTTCCGGATGTATGCTATCCTAGCCGTGCTCTATCTCATTATTATCACGCTCTTGACCCGCTTGGCAAAACGCTTAGAAAAGAGGATTAAGTAATGGCAAAATTAAAAATCGATGTGAATGATCTTCATAAATATTACGGGGAAAACGAAGTCCTAAAGGGGATTACTGCTAAATTCTACGAGGGCGATGTGGTCTGCATCATCGGTCCTTCTGGTTCTGGTAAATCAACCTTCCTGCGCAGTCTCAACCTGCTAGAGGAAGTCACAAGCGGGACTATCACGGTTGATGGCTTTGATCTGACGGACAAAAAGACTGATGTGGATCTGGTACGAGAAAATATCGGTATGGTCTTCCAGCACTTCAACCTCTTCCCGCACATGACTGTTCTGGAAAATATCACCTTTGCTCCTGTTGAGCACAAGCGCTTGACCCAAGACGAAGCAAACAAGCTGGGGATGGAGCTCTTGGAAAAGGTCGGCTTGGCTGATAAGGCTGATGCCAGTCCAGACAGTCTGTCCGGCGGTCAAAAGCAGCGGGTGGCAATTGCTCGCGGTCTGGCTATGAATCCGGACATCATGCTCTTTGACGAGCCTACTTCTGCCCTTGATCCTGAAATGGTCGGCGATGTTCTCAACGTTATGAAGGATCTGGCCCAGCAAGGTATGACCATGCTGATTGTGACCCATGAGATGGGCTTCGCCCGCCAGGTAGCCAACCGCGTTATCTTTACCGCTGATGGTGAATTCCTAGAGGACGGCAAGCCTGACCAAATCTTTGACAATCCACAGCATCCACGTCTTAAAGACTTCTTGGACAAGGTGCTGAATGTATAAAACCAAACGAAGAGCCAGCTTATATGCCGGCTCTTTTCTTGTTTCTGAATTTTTAAATTACATCACCCACCATTGATAAAGTGACCAGTAGAGGATATTAGATACTATCGCAAGGGCAGATAGACTAGTCAGAACTGTCAGGAAAAGGCGACCTTTTCCGAGCCCCTTTCGAGCCTTGCTAAAGAGCGGATAAACCGCACAAATTGCCAAGATTAACCCTAGACCAGCAAATGTCATGAAACGCCAGCTAGCCAGAAAACTCAGATCGCTGACAGCCAAAGCACTAAAGAAGAGAGCAAAGTTGACAGCCACACCTACTCCAGCTAAAGAAGTTAGGTAAGTCCAGATACGAAGAGGTTTTGGTGTTTTAGATTGACCTTTTTTGAAGACCAAGCGGAAGAGATCCAGTCCGCCCCGTGCCAAAAAGAGAATAAAACTAAAGACAATTCCAATAGCTGCTAAAATCAGGATGGTCCAATCTCTTATCACATCCGAATTCTTTACCTTAACGCTGTCGCCATAAGCTGCTGTTACTTTTTCCGTTCCTGCTTGATTGCTGACAACCGCATAGTTCTGAGTCAAAAGCTGGTTGTCCGCAGATTTCTTGACAAAATTTGTATAAAGCAAACTTCTGGTAACGGAGAGAGGTCCTGTCGCAAAATGACGTGCCGGTCTGTAATAGCCAAATTGAAATGCATCAAAAGTCTCTTGACTCGTCTTTTTCTTAGGTCCAAAGACCAAGGCAGGCATCTCAAAGTTATAAACGGACTCGTGCTCTTGATTGGTCATAACTGTCATGCCAATACCATTTTTCAAATCCATAAGTAGATAAGAGGAATACCCCATGGTATTACCGCTATGGCCGACAACAGTCATGCCAAACTCTGCATCCCAAAAACCGTGCATATTGAGCGGCATATCCGTTCCCGGATAATTCGAAGTTGCCGTATAAAGGGTCGCCCAAGTCTCAGCTCGCTGGAAGAGCTTCTCTTTCTTCAAAAGCGCTTGGGCAAACTTCTGAAAGTCAGCCATGGTAGAGGCAGCATACCCCATTGGATAGAGCGCTGAGTATAAATAGGCAGTCCCCATCGAAGTCTGACCATCTGCACGATAGGACAAGGCCTCCATTCGCTTCTTATAAACCTTGAGATTATCCTTAAAATCTGAAGACATAGCTGTATCATTCATCTCTAATGGCTGGAAGATATGCTCATGGACATAGGCAGAGAAGTCCTGTCCGGAGATTCGCTCGACGATATAGCCCGCCAAACCGGCAGAGAAGTTTGAGTAGCTGGTCATGGTGCCGGGTTCGTAGGACTGGGTTGGCTGATTAGTGGCTAAGCTTTCCTCAATTGTCAATCCTGTCTCTTCCTTATAGCCCTGAATTGACTCGCTAAATCCCGCCTGATGGTTCATGAGGTCAATCATCGTGATCGGCTTGTCATAGCGAAGGTTTTTTAAAAATCCCTCTGGCAGATAGGTGCGGATGTCTTCCTCTAGGTCAATCTTTCCCTCTTCCCAGAGCTGCATGACGGAGACCCAAACCGTCAGCTTGGTAACCGATCCCCATTCAAAAATGCTGCTATCATCCGTTTTGACTTTCTTTTCCTTGTTCATATAGCCAAAGTTTCCTTTGTAGATGGTGCCATCCTTATCAAAGACCGTCGTCGCCAAACCAGCTGTTGTTTTTTTCATGTTCCTTGACAAAGTCTTGGATTTTCTGACCGATTTTATCACGGTCCGTGCCAGACGGCAGCTTCTGCTCCTCAGCCAAGGCTGTAACCGGCCGGAAGAGTCCTAGAGTTATAATCGTTAAAAGTGTTAGAATAAATGATTTTTTCATGATATTTCTTTTCTATTTAGCTTCAACAATCGCATAGGCGATACTTCTGTATACCATTCGGATAAAAATTCTTAGCATATCTTTCTCCTTTCTTAAGCAATGATTTGCATCATCTAATCAAAAGTCACTGCTTCTACAACCACTCTTGTCGTTTCCTCTTTCTTGACATGATCCTGAATTTTTTGGCTAATCTCAATGACCGCCGTGTTAGACTTCAAAGATTGCTCCATCGTCTTAGCTTGAGGCGTTTTTACTAGTCCTAAGCTTAGGACTGTCAAAAGCCAGAGAAATAAAATTTTTGGCATGGTTTCTTACTCCTTAGATACAATTTAAAATGATGACTGGAATCTATCCCATTCCAGCTCTTCTTATCTTTTACAAATTTTAGGCCAATTTGTATAATCATTTTATATATATAATTTTTATATACAAGACGATTATATATAATTTTCGGGCATATGTGAATTTTTATATAATTAAAAAATTATATATTGAAATCAGCTTAAAAGCCTTGAAACCAATATCCTTAGAGAGCTTATAAAAATTAGCTCCAAAATCTTTTAAAAAATTTTTATTTATTTGAAAGCGCTTGACGAATCTGCTATCTTCTGCTAGACTTAAGACAGAACTATTTCGGAGGTACACGGAGACATGAAAAATTAAGTCTATTTTTTAAAGGAAACTTTATTTAGTAGATTTTGTCATGTTTCTGCATACCCGCGGTATGTTCGTTTTCGGTGCTTTCTAGCTTCTATTTGCTTATCTTTAGATCAATCCTGTCACTCCTATGACAGTGCAAGCTAGAAGCCTATAGACGAATATTCCTACTTAGACACTCTTGTGTCTGCTTTGTGCAACTAAAAACAGCTCTGCTAAATAAAGCAGGGCTGTATTTTTTGTTATAAAACGAAGGAGACATCTATGCTTCAAATAAGAAATCTAACGATCACCCACCTAAAAGACCTGAAAGAGTTAGTCAAAGATTTGTCACTGACTGTCAATCAAGGAGACAAGGTCGCTATTATCGGTGAGGAGGGCAATGGCAAGTCCACCCTGCTCAAGCTCCTACTAGACGAGCGACTGGTCAGTCCCTATGTCAGCTACAGCGGACAGATTAATAAGTCCTATACTGCTGCTGTCTACCTGCCCCAGCAGTTGCCTTCAGAAGATGCCCAACTAACGCTCAATGACTATTTCTTTGCTGATTTTGAGACAGAGCTAGACTATGCCAAGCTCTATCGCTATGCTGGAGAGCTCAACTTTGACAGCCAGCGTTTTGCCAGTCAGCAGCAGCTCTCTAGCCTATCTGGAGGAGAAAAGCTCAAGGTCCAACTCATCAAGAAACTAGCCAGCGATTGGGACATTCTCTTTCTTGACGAGCCCTCTAATGACCTTGATCTCGAAACTCTGACTTGGCTGGAAAGCTTTATCAGCCACAGCCAGAGAACGGTTCTTTTCGTCTCTCACGACGAGCACTTTCTCGCTCAAGCTGCGACCAAGATTGTTCATCTGGAGCGAATCAAAAAGAAGCAGGAGGCTAGAACCAGTGTCAAGAGTCTGGACTATAAAAATTACCGCCATCAGCGTCAGGAGGCTTTTGAAAAACAAGGGCAACTAGCACGGAAAGAGCGGGAAGAACACGCAAAGACCATGGAAAAACACCGACGGGTTAAGCAGAGTGTGGAGCATACTTTACGAAACACCCATGACGCTACTGCAGGTCGACTGGTGGCTAAGAAAATGAAAAACGTCCTCTCGCAGGGCAAACGATTTGAAAAGGCAGGCGCTGAAATGACAGAAATTCCGACACAGGAAGATGCCATCAGCCTTCACTTCTCAGATATAGAAGCTCTGCCATTGACCAAAAGAATCCTCAAATTAGAAGGAATGAAGCTGAAAACAAACGAACGACAACTGGCGGAAAATCTGACTCTGGAGGTCTGTGGCCAGGAAAAAATCGGACTAATTGGTACTAATGGTGCAGGCAAATCTACTCTGCTTAAAGAAATATGGAAGTTCCTGCGTGAGCGGACAGATATTCGGGTCGGCTACATGCCCCAGCATTACGGCGACTTGCTGGCTGATGAGAGCAGCCCTTTGGACTTTCTGGCTCCCTCTGGCGACAAGTCCCAGGAGGAGAAAATCCTGACTCATCTAGCTAGCCTCCAGTTCACGCGCGACGAGGCCCGCCACCCGATTGAGCAGCTTTCCGGTGGCCAAAAAGCCAAGCTCCTCCTGCTCAAACTTGTCCTAGATCGTCCCAATGTCCTCCTTCTGGACGAACCAACCCGCAACTTCTCTCCCACCTCTCAGCCTCAGGTTCGCCAGCTTTTGGCGACCTATCCTGGCGCCATTATCGCTGTCTCCCACGACCGAATCTTTCTCAAAGAAGTCTGCCAGAAGATTTATCGACTTACGGAGGAGGGATTGGAAGAAGTTGAACTATAAGCAAAAAGAGTTGGAAATCCAACTCTTTTAGTTTTGTTTAGTATCAATCTGTGAACTTTAATAAAGCTCTTCCTTCTACTCCTGCGCCGTCTGCATTTGGTAATAAACACCTCTGGCTGCCATGAGCTCCTGATGATTACCATGCTCGACGATATCACCATCTACCATGACGAGGATGATGTCAGCATTTTGAATAGTGGACAGGCGATGGGCAATGATGAAGCTAGTACGACCAACCATGAGCTTGCTGAAAGCCTCCTGAATCAAGACTTCTGTCCGGGTATCGATAGAGGAAGTCGCCTCATCCAAGATTAGGATTTTAGGAACCGAAAGGAAGACACGGGCAATGGTCAAGAGCTGCCGCTGACCTTGAGACAGTGAGTCCCCAGCATCCGCCAGATAGGTGTCATACCCCTGAGGTAGCTGCTGAATAAAGAAATGCGCGTTGGCCGACTTGGCAGCTGCAATGACCTCTTCTCGGCTGGCATCTGGCCGGCCAAAAGCTATGTTGTCGTGAATAGTCGCCGTCTTGAGCCAAGTCTCTTGCAGTACCATACCAAACTGCTGACGATAAGAAGCTCTGGTGTAATGTGTGATGGGAACATCGTCTAGCGAAATAAGACCACTGTCTACATTGTAAAAGCGCATGAGGAGATTAATCAAGGTAGACTTGCCAGCACCAGTTGGCCCGACAATTGCGACCTTGCTAGCTGCTGGAATCCTTATATTCAAATCCTGAATCAGCTCTTTTCCAGGCTCATAGCCAAAAGCCACATGCTCAAAGCTAATCTGTCCTTTGACATCTTCCGACTGGAGGATTTCCTGACCGGGCTCAGCTATTTCTTCTTGGTCCAAAACGCTGTAAATCCGCTCCGCACAAGCTAAAGCGCTCTGCAATTCCGACATGACAGACGATATATCATTGAAAGGCTTGGTGTACTGGTTGACATAGTTGAGAAAGGTTACCAGCTGCCCGACCGTAAAACCTGTTCCCTGAATGATTCGGACAGCCCCAAAGCCCACAATCAAAGCATAGATCAGGGCATTGATAAAACGAGTCGAAGGATTAACCGTCGAAGAATAGAAAATAGCCGCCTGCGAATAGTCTGCATAAGTTTGATTACTGCGAGTAAAAGCTGTATCAAACTGCTCCTGAGCATTAAAAGCCTGAATCAAACTTTCCTGGGTCAGACTTTCCTCAATCAACTGGGTCTGTGCCCCTCTCGCCTGTGTCTGCCGTTGGAAAAAGCTAAAACTCTTTCTAGCAATAAAGCGAGCTAAGAAGAGAGAAAGGGGCGTCAAAAGCAGAACCAAAAGCAAGAGGAAAAAGTCCAATCTGGCCATGCTAATGATAGTCACTAAAATTGTCAGCAAACCCACAAAAAATTGATTGAAAACCATAAGCAGGCCATTGCTGAGCTGCTCCAAGTCCGTCGTCACCCGACTAACCAAGTCGCCAGTTCCCTGCCGATCCAGATAAGCCAAAGGCAGATAGTGCACTTTCTTGATGACGCCTTGACGGAGCTGCTGGCTATAGCGATAGACCAGCTCATTATAGAGCAAGGGATTGAGCCACTGAATCAGCGTATTGGCTAAGATAACCAGCAACATCTGGCCCAAAATCGGCATCACATGCTTCTCCGCTTGAGGAAGAAGAACACTATCAACCGCATTTCCGATTAAAACTGGGAGAAGAACAGTCAGAGCCACTTGAGCCACCGTTCCCAGACTAGCTAGGAGAAAGAGCCAGCGCGCCTGCAGCAAATCTCGAGTCAAACGCCTCAAACTGCTAGATGATGTCTTATGCTTCATGCTTGTCCTCCTCTTCCTGACTATGCTGTGAGTCATGGATTTCTCGGTAAATGGCAGAGCTGATTAAGAGTTCCTCATGGCGACCAAGGGCCACCTGCTCTCCCTTATCTAGGACTAAAATTTGATCCGCTGAGCGCAAGCTATTGGTCCGCTGAGAGATCAAGACCAGACTGGTCTCTGTCAATTCATTCTTAATAGCCTGCAAGAGTCTAGCCTCTGTCAAATAGTCCAGAGCTGAGGTCGCATCATCTAAAACCAAGAAAGGTGCCCTCCGCAAGACAGCTCTGGCAATGGTTAAACGCTGACGCTGACCGCCAGAAAAATTCCGACCAAAGGCCTCTACAGTCGCATCCAAGCCACCTTCCTTCTGAGAGACAAAGTCCGCCGCCTGAGCAATCTCTAAAGCCTGCCACAAGTCTGCATCTGTTGGCTTGGTTGACAATCCTAAAGTCAGATTGGAGCGAACAGTTCCTTGAAAAAGCTCCGCCTTCTGAGGCACAAGACTAATCCAAGACCGCAATTCGCTCAGATTTTTAGGACTGCGTCCTTGGGAAAAGATGGTCAACTGACCAGCAGCCACAGGATAGAGATGGGCCAGCAGCTGAACCAGGGTAGATTTACCTGATCCTGTTCCGCCAATAACTCCCAAAGTCTGGCCGTTTTTCAAATCAAAAGTCAGACCTGTCAGGGCTGGACTAGCTGCATTTGGATAGGAAAAGCTGACCTGCTTGACTTTAATGGCTTGATTCGGCAGAGCGGTTTCCTGCACTAATTCCTGCAGAACATCTTCTTCTGCTTGCTCGAATACCTGACTGATACGACCTGCACTGATATAGCTTTGATTGAGTGAATTGACCAGCATAGCCAGCTTGAGCAATTCCACCAAAATTTGCAATAAATAATTAACCAAGGCCACTAGCATCCCCTGGGTTAGCAATCCCTTGCCGATAAAGGTATTCCCCTGCCAAATCACAGCAATCAGGGTACCATTGACCGTAAGAAAGGTCAGAGGGCTAATCAGACTAGCCAAAGCTCCCGTCCTAATTTGCCAGGTTTTATAGAGCTCGTTGCGATTGCGAAAGGTCTGAACCTCGCGCTGGGTCTGACCGAAAGCTCGTATAACCCGCATGCCCTGCAGCTGCTCACGCGTCAAATTGACCAATTGATCTGTCAGCTGACGAATCTTGGCGTAGAGAGGATTCATCAGACGTGACATGAGAACGATAATAGCCGTTAAAATTGCCACCATGAGCAAGAACCACAAGGTAATGACCGGACTGATAGTAAAGGCCATGATGATGGAGCCAAAAACGATAATGGGCGCCCGCAGAAAGAGACGAAGAAATTGATTGATTCCTGTCTGAATCTGGTAGGTGTCGCTCGTCAGCCGAGTCACCAGGCTAGAGGTCGTCAGCTCATCCCGACTAGCCTTGGGCAAGCGCAGAATCTTTTGATAGAGGTCACCTGTCATCTGACGAGTAAAGCCCACTGCCGCCTTTGACGAATAATACTGGGCCACCACCGCTACTACCACGCCCAGCGTAGCCAAGCCCATCAAAAGAAAAACCATCCAGTAGAGATGGGAGCTGTCGTGTCTAGGAATGGTCTCATCAACAATACCCGCAATCAAAAGCGGAACCAAGAGTTCAAAACTGGCCTCCAAGAGCTTAAACAAGGGTCCCAGCAAAGACTCCCTGATATAGCCCTTGAAATATTTCAATAAATCTTTCATACTTCCTACTTCTCCATTAAACTGTATTTATTTTACCATAATTTTCAAAGGCTAAAAAATATTCTCCTTCTGACCAGCAGAAAGAGAACATTAATATTAGACTTCTTGTAAGTTCTGGCTTATTTTCTTTAGACCTATATACAAAAAAGGTGTCGTTGCTAATAAGAAGCCGCCTAAAACTATAAAAGTCCAGTCAAAGCCAAAGTAATCAATCAACCAGCCCGTTACAGGGAAAATGACAATCATACTCAGACTGAACATCATAGAGTAGACACTAAGCATGGTCGCCCGTACCTCACTTGGCAGCTGCTTTTGCAAATCATTGTCAAAAATCGGCTGGAAAAGAGCATACAAGGCGTTGCTGATTAGATAAATCAAAATATAGATAACTGGCGTTCCAAAATAGGACAACAGGTAGCTTGCTCCAGTTAGAAGGACCACTGTAGGAAAGAGTTTTAGGGCAGAATACTTCTTTCCAATCACACTCGCCAGATAGACTGCTAAGATATTCAAAGCACTGCCAATCAGCATGACTACCGAAATCTGCCAATCTTTTAAGTCAGGCAATTGATTCTGATAATAAAAATAAAACATACACATCAAGGTGCAGATGATTTGAGACAAAATCATCCAGATAAAAAGACTGGGATTCCTATGCAACTCCTCTTTGACAGCCCAGATAATCTTTTTCATGGTCAGACGTTCTGCTTTCTCTGCTTTGAAACTAGGTTCTTTCAGCATCCAGGTCAAAAATAGAACGATGATGGAAGTCCCAATCATGATATAGTAGGTCAGATACAATTGTCCGTGGACAAAAAATCCAGCCCAGACCGTTCCCAAAGACCGAGTCGCTTCAGCCACCCCAGACATAAAACTGGAGATGGATAAGTAACGTTCCTTGAGTCCGGCCTCCACAGATGAATCATAGACCATGGCTGCGCTTGTCCCCGAATCAAAATTATAGGACCAAGCACTAATCACCATAGCCAGTGCATAGATCCAAAAGTTCCCCTGCCCGGCCAACATGAGAACAGAAGACACAATCCCGGCTATCCGGCTCAGATACAGATTGGTCTTGTAGGAAAAGCGATCCGCCAACATCCCAGAAGGAATTTCACAAATAACGCTAGTCGCATGAAAAATACTTTCCAAAAGCCCAATCTGCCAAAGTGACATTCCGTTTTTACTGAGAAATAAAATCCAAAAACTAGTAATGCCTAGAAAGGCAAAAAATTCAACTCCAGCCATCAGGCCGATATTTTTCCGATAACTTTTTTTAAACATATTTTCTCCTTTAACAAGTGTTTTTTCATTTCTATCCTTTGTCACTTGTTAATCTGCTGTTTACATGATCTCCACCTCTTCTTTCTAGTGCTTTGAAAAAACGCCCCCTGGGCGTTTTCATTGATTTACGGTTTAATACGGTGCAGCATACGTGGGAATGGAATGGCTTCACGGATATGCTTGGTTCCTGCTACAAAGGTTACCATACGCTCGATACCGATACCGAAGCCACCATGTGGAACTGTTCCATACTTACGAAGATCAAGGTAGAATTCATATTCTGTCGTATCCATACCAAGGTTATTCATTTTAGCAACAAGAGCATCGTAGTCTTCCTCACGCATAGAACCACCGATGATTTCACCGTAGCCTTCTGGTGCAAGTAGGTCTGCACAAAGGACACGGTCTGGATTTCTAGGAACAGGCTTCATGTAGAAAGCCTTGATAGCTGCTGGGTAGTTCACGACAAAGGTTGGTACACCAAAGTGGTTTGAAATCCATGTTTCATGCGGTGAACCAAAGTCATCTCCATGTTCAAGATGCTCATAATCTGCATCCTCATCATTTTCATGAGCTTGCAAGAGATCAATCGCTTCATCATAGCTAACACGCTTGAAAGGCTCAGCAATATAGCGTTTCAAAAGATCTACATCACGTTCCAGTGTTTCCAAAGCTTGAGGAGCACGGTCAAGCACGCCTTGGATCAAGGCTTTAACATAAGCTTCTTGCAAGTCAAGTGACTCATCATGCGTCAAGTATGAATACTCTGCATCCATCATCCAGAACTCCGTCAAATGACGACGGGTTTTTGATTTTTCTGCACGAAATACAGGCCCGAAGTCAAAGACACGACCAAGAGCCATAGCACCTGCTTCCAGATAAAGCTGACCAGATTGGCTCAAGTAAGCTGGAGTTCCGAAGTAGTCTGTTTCAAAGAGCTCAGTTGAGTCTTCTGCTGCATTTCCTGACAAGATTGGGCTGTCAAACTTCATAAAGCCATTCTTATCAAAGAATTCATAAGTAACATAGATGATGGCATTGCGAATTTGCATCATAGCTACTTGCTTACGAGAACGCAGCCACAAGTGACGATTGTCCATGAGAAAGTCAGTCCCATGTTCTTTGGGCGTAATTGGATAGTCATTTGACTCACCGATGATTTCGATGTCTGTAATGTCCAGCTCGTAGCCAAATTTTGAGCGCTCGTCTTCCTTGACAATCCCTGTCACATAGACAGAAGTTTCTTGGCTAAGCTTTTTAATCGTATCAAACTTCGCCAATCCTTCCTCTTCGCCAAATTTCTCGATAAAGTTAGGCTTGAAGGCCACCCCTTGGAAAAAGGCAGAGCCATCGCGCAACTGCAAGAAAGCAATCTTACCCTTACCTGACTTATTGGCAACCCAAGCACCGATGGTCACTTCTTGACCAACATAATTTTTCACATCAATAATTGTTACGATTTTCTTTGACACGTTTTTTCTCTTTTCTATTTTTTTATTCTTTATGACAGACTGCCTCGACATTATTACCATCTGGATCCAAGACAAAGGCTGCATAATATGATGAAAGGTTCCCCCGATAATTTGGCGCACCGTTGTCTTTTCCCCCTGCCTTTAAACCAGCCTCATAACAAGCTTGAACCTGCTCATGGTTTTCTGCCAAAAAAGCAAAGTGAATCGGAGACTGCTCTCCCTCCCCCAACCAAAAATCTCCACCAGGATGTGGGCTGTTGGGAGCAACAAAACTGAGTAGAGAACTACTTCTAAAAGCCAATTTGTAGCCTAGAGGAGAAAGAAAACTTGTATAAAAGTCTTTTGAAATTTGTAGATTCCTGACCTTTATCTCAAAATGATCAATCATATCTGCCTCCTAGATTGGTTGCTAAATGTCACTTTATTTCAAGACAAATCTTTTGGACATCTGTTCTATATTTTACCATAAAGCGATTGCAATAGCTATCCTTGAAGAGTCTAAATCTCAGAAAAATTAAAAAACCAGCCTCCTAAAGGCTGGCGGATAACTCTCTCTGAATAAGAGGACTAATTTTTCGTTCCATATAGCAGTCGATCAACCATGTCATCATCATAGTTCAAGACTTTTTTCAAAGCCATCTTAAAACGCTGATCGCTGAGAATCTGACCTCCAGGACTCTGGTCAATCGTCGCATAATTCCCCTCCCCATCCTGAGTAAAGGCTACAGTGAGCTCTTGGTCAGGATCTTCACAAACATCTCTCCGAGGATCTTTTGAACTGGTAGACGGTCGAAAGTCCATTCTTTGCAGACGAAACGACAGTTCTTTATGAAAAGCCGCAATATCCTTCTGACGATTGGTCACTGGCTCATGTTTCTCCAGCCAAGTCAAAAGATCTTCTCTTGTAATATATATCATCTTCCCCTCCTAAACCAAATCAAAGTTCGCCCTGTAAATGACCGTATTATAGCTTGGGCTAGCTGCTGACAGAGCTGCTTGAATGATATGGAGCACCCGCTGCTGTTGACCTTCGAAAGCTATGGGCAGAAGCATATTGGAGACATTTTTGACAATCACTCCCTTGGTGAATTCCCCATCTTCATAAGAAAAATCCTGCTGATGAAAAATGGTCTTGGTCTTAAATTCAATCACCTGTCCTTGCAAGATTATCTTATAGGTTTTCTTCCAGTTGGTTCTGCCACCAAAGCGATAAAGGACCAGGTAAATCCCCAAATCATGATCTGCGACCCAATCGCCAGTCTCAAAAACTAGCTCGTCATCAATCCCAGCCTTCTTTAAAAGCTCAATCCCTTCTTCAGAAATCATCTCATGCACGAACTTCCAACTTCCTTCTTGGGGAAGAGACGCTGCTCCCTCAGTCTCCTTCTGAGGGCTACTAATGACTTCTTTGTGGTGAACTCTTTTAGGGGTAAATTCCTCCTCCCAAGTCATCTCTTCTTTTATGTCACTTACAGCCCACCTACTAGGAAAAAAATCCAGATACTTTTCTAATAATCCCATATCCTATCTCCTCTTTATCTGTACTCCACGTGGTTTACTTCCCTTATCTTTGTATCATAATAAGGGTTAATTTGCGACAGGGCATGTTGAATCACTGTTACGATCTTGTCCTCTCGTCCCTTTAAAACCTTGGGAATCACAAGCTGGGAGATTGTTTCTGTTGATAGACCTTTTACACTTTGATCTTCCTCATTGCGAACTGGATATCTATCGGCCCGCTCTTCTTCTAGGCGAAATTCAAGCAAGTGCCCTCCGAGCATCATGGCTAAAACCTGATATTTCCCTTCCCCAATACGAAATTGCTTGACACAGAGAAAAATCCCTCTCTTCTCATCCTCTAGTAAAAATGGCAAAGCCAGTTCTTTTTCTTCAATAGAAAAATCCTCGAGAAGCTTCTTCTCTCTTTCCTCTATTTCCTTTCTGATAAAACCCATTTTATCTCCTTTTGTACAAAATAATCTTCATCCCTATTATTACTTAAGTAAAAAGACCATGAGGAACACACTGCAAGTCAATAGAATGCAGGGCTAGACCAAATGGACTTCTTTTATTATACACTGAAATACCGTCGTCTTCAACTAAATACTCCTCAAATTTTTAAGTCGTCTGGTGATTCCTATCAGAAAGTGACTTATACATAGTTAATCTAGCATTGATAGCTGCTATTTAATCAATCGGCGGATTATCCTTTACCTCTTCTTCCGTCTTCCAGTAGTTCATACTGCTTTTCTTAGTATCTACCTCCATCTTTTTATTAAGTCTAATATCGACTTTATAATAGGCGCGTTTAATTAAAAACTTTTGACTGTTATCTGCAGAACCCCAAGTTCTACAAACCATCAAAAAACTTGCAGAGCCCTGTCCGGATATCTCTTCTTTAGTGTAAGAACCGGGGGCATTGGGACGTTCTAAGATTCTCATATTTAAATTCAATTCTGGCGGGTAATTGTTCAAATACCAGTCTATTCGGGACGAGTCATTCTCATAATATTGGATACGATAGCGATGACCTTTGGCTTGCAGACTATAGCCATTGGATTCAGAAATAGTGGTCCAACCCTGCTCTGAATCAAAGAAAACATAAGCTCCTAGCAAGACTAGACCGCCTAGCAAGAATAAGAAAATCAAACGACCTTTCATATTATTCTCCTTCCACTATTGTTTAAATCCTTCATCAGCTGAATTCTAAGCGAAGCCAATTAACATTTATCCATGCCAAAGCTTACTAATTTTGACTAGAGTGAAAAACGCTTCCATCTCTTTCTATATTATTTTACCATTTTATTTAACTCATTGCCAGTACAGTCAAAAAAATGAAAAGGACGAACTCTGAGTTCATCCTTATCTATTGTTTATAAATTTTGGTAGGTTATCTTTAGCAAGCAATGCCGGTTTGCGAGCTTTATTTACTCTCCATAAATTGCTGCAGTCGTTGAACTGCTTCTTTGAGTGTTTCCAGGTCTGTTGCATAGCTAAGACGGACATTTTCTGGAGCACCGAAGCCTGCTCCGGTCACCAGAGCTACGCCAACTTCTTCTAAAATTGCTGTCGTAAAGTCGGTCACATCTGTGTAACCTTTCATTTCCATGGCTTTCTTGACATTTGGAAAGAGATAGAAGGCCCCTTGTGGCTTGACCACTTCAAATCCTGGCACCTGAGCCAAGAGTGGATAGATGGTATTAAGACGTTCTTCAAAGGCCTGGCGCATGGTTTCAACCGTTTCCTGACTGCCAGTCAAGGCCTCGATTGCTGCATATTGAGCCGCTGCTGTCGGGTTAGAAGTCGTTTGACCTGCAATCTTACTCATGGCCGCTATAATTTCCGGCTCACCAACTGCATAGCCAATCCGCCAGCCTGTCATGGAGTAGCTCTTAGAGACACCATTGATGACCACCGTCTGCTTGCGAATCTCCTCAGACAGACTGGAAATTGGTGTAAATTTATTGCCGTTATAAACCAGACGTCCATAAATGTCATCTGCCAAAATCAGAATGTCATGCTCTACAGCCCAGTTCCCAATCGCCAGCAGCTCCTCTGCTGTATAAATCATACCAGTCGGGTTGGACGGAGAATTCAAAACCAAGACCTTGGTCTTATCAGTACGAGCAGCTTCTAGCTGTTCCACCATCACCTTGAAATTGTTTTCCTCTGTGGCTTGGACAAAAACAGGAGTCCCCTCGGCCATCTTAATCTGGTCGCCATAGCTTACCCAATAAGGCGTCGGAATGATAGCTTCATCACCTGGGTCAAGCACACTCATAAAGAAGGTATAGAGGGAGAACTTAGCTCCAGTTGCCACCGTCACTTGATTCGGCTGGATTGTGTAGCCGTAATAGTTGGCAAAATACTCTACTACAGC
Source organism: Streptococcus sanguinis (assembly GCF_026781265.1). Taxonomy (GTDB): domain Bacteria; phylum Bacillota; class Bacilli; order Lactobacillales; family Streptococcaceae; genus Streptococcus; species Streptococcus sanguinis_T. The sequence goes on along the minus strand of NZ_JAKUVC010000002.1, from coordinate 35,410 downwards.
TTCTTTTAGCTCTGGCAGACCGCTAGTCACCGTATAAAAGCTAGCACGGCCATCCTCAATAGCTGCTACAGCCGCATCTCGGATATTCTTAGGCGTTGGAAAATCCGGCTCTCCCAGAGTCAGAGATAGAATATCCCTCCCCTGCGCTTTCAAAGCCTTAGCACGCGCTGCTGTTGCTAAAGTCACACTTTCTTCCATCTTTAAGACACGATTTGATAATTTCATAGTCCCTCCTTGCTGGCCAACTGTCCGCTTTCAAAACCAATCAGGTAGTAGGTGCCTCCCGACTTGACTTCCCAGATGGGCTGATCTTTAAAATAGCCCATGGTCACCTTATCAATAGTTCCTGCTCCATTTTCCTTGGCAATGCTCTCCGCCTCTGTCTGACTGACGCCTTGGTCCAGTCGATAGACCCGAATCTCATTGGAATCTTTTGCAATCAATACAGCTTTTTCGACACCCTTACTTGTCTTGCCAAGCAGACTGTAGTAAGATTCCTGCCCATTGTAGATGGCAAATGAGTCAACTTTTGCAAGATCTGCGTATTCCTTGGCCAAGCGTCTGCTTGCTTCCTTAGCCGACTGTCTCGGCTGCATGGATACTTGCAAAACTGCAAAAAATGAAAAGACAAGAACGCTGAGAACGATAAAAATACCGATAAGGTACTGCCAAATTGGAAAACTGGCTTTATTTCTATTTTTATATTTCACTCCGTCATTATACTACAAATACTACTATTTTTCTATCTTTTTTTGATGAGAATATTCTCAAAATTCTAAAGCAATATCCTTGCATATGATACTATTTATTGGTAAAATATTGTTATGAAGATTACAGACGATTTAAACAAAGAAGCTCTGCTTGATTTGAAAACCATGATTGTCTTTCACAAGGCAGCAAGAACCATCCGTGCCATTGAAGCCCAGATTTTTAAAAAGCATGATTTGACTCCTACTCAGTTTTCCGTCTTAGAAACCTTGTACAGCAAAGGGGAACTGCGTATTCAGGACCTGATTGACCGCATATTGGCAACTTCTGGCAACATGACTGTCGTCATCAAAAATATGGAACGCGACGGCTGGATTGTCCGCACCTGCGACCCAAATGACCGCCGGGCTTTTTTGATTGGTTTGACAGAACAAGGCAGAGCTAAAATCGAAGCCGCCCTGCCTGATCATATCAAAAATATTCAGCAAGCTCTTTCCATTCTCGAAGAAGAAGATAAACAAGATTTGATTCGCATTCTAAAAAATTTCAAAAAAATGAGCTAAATAATTGCTAACTAGTGATTAATGTTGTAACATATATTGTAACAAGAGAAATTTCTCTTTATTTTATAAAAAAGGAGACAATGCAATGTCTAAAGTATTATTCATCGTCGGCTCGCTTCGTCAAGGTTCTTTCAACCACCAATTGGCTGAGCAAGCTGAAAAAGCTTTGGCTGGCAAGGCAGAAGTTTCATATCTTGATTACAAAGATGTACCATTCTTCAACCAAGACATCGAAAATCCTGATCCAGCTGCTGTTGCTAAGGTTAGTGAAGAAATTTTGGCCGCTGATGCCATCTGGATTTTCTCACCTGTCTACAACTGGGCTATTCCAGGAGTAGTGAAAAGCCTCTTGGACTGGGCTTCACGCGCTCTGGATCTGTCAGACCCAACTGGCCCATCTGCTCTGAATGCTAAGGTTGTTACTGTTTCATCTGTAGCTAACGGCACATCACCAGATGAAGTATTCAAGCACTACCGCAGCCTGCTGCCATTCATCCGTATGAACGTGGTAGAACCATTCACAGGTGTTGGTATCAACCCAGAAGCATGGGGAACTGGTCAACTGACTGTCGCAGAAGACAAACTTGCTGAACTCTCAGCACAGGCTGATGCTCTTTTAGCAGCCCTTAACTAAAAAGAGAAGATTATAAAAAGAAAAGAAAACTTATAAGACACTAACCCCCCGCAAATAATTGCGAGGGGTTTTAGTACGGGATTTATCAAAATAGTCTCAATTTTAGTACTTTTAGAGAGACAAATAAAATTTAAGATTTTTAAAGTATATTGTTGGATTTAACACATAAAAAGAATGCTATTTTCTTGTATAAATACTTCTTCTCTTCTAAAATTCCTTCACATAAACCAACTCTTGGTCACTGGACAGGTCAGGTCGGTAAGTGAAGCCGGCAAAGTTTAATTTCTTCATCCGTTCAACTTCTGTCACTTGGTTAGTTATTAGAGCTGTTAAAAACTCGCCACGTGCTTTTTTAGAAATGGTCGAATGGACTTTCAGCTTGCCATCTCGGTTTTCTAGAAACTTGAAACCTATCATGCGCTGGCGGATTCCCTTAGAAAAGACCGTTTCAAACTCGCTGGACAGGAGAGAGAAAATCACCTCATCTTCTGCCAGAGCTTGGTCATAAGCTTCCTTCCAAAATGCCTTGAGACTCTTCCCATCTAACTTGAGTGGCATCATAAAGTCCAAGCGATGGGGCGCTATGGGCTCCAGGGCAGGGATGACTCCGTAAAGTGCTGATGTGATAGCAAGATGCTTCTCGATATACTGTCTCTCTTCTTCGGTATAACCCTCTCTCTTGATATGGCGGTACATGAGGCCGTCAAAAAGATAAAGTGCTGGAGCATGCTGCGCAGTTCCTTCTCGCAGAGCCTGAATGGCTTGCCACTCTACCTCTGCTCTTTTTGGGGAGATTTTATAAAATGATGCCAAGTCAGCTACTGACATGGCTGTCAACTCATCCAACACAGCTTGAGTTTGTGCTGAAAGTGGATTAGGGATTGTAGATGGCGCAGTTAGATTCAACTCTTTAGCAGTTGGGATAAGAATTTTCATAGTTTCCTTCTTTCATTTAGTGAATATGGCGGACAACCCATTTGCCTAAGGTTGTCTCTAGTAGATAGCTACCGATGATGAAGCCTAGCAGATTGGTCAAGATATCACCCAAGTCAAAAATGCCAAGGTGAAAGAGATACTGGCTCCCCTCAACCATACTAATAGCCAAGGTAAAACAAGCCACATGTTTCCATGACAGCTTGCAGAGAAAGCCCAGCGGAATGAACATAATGATATTCATGGTTGGTACCAGCTTATCTCCATAAATCCAATTATAGGTAAAAGACTGCAGGTCTAGACTGAAGCCCTGTTTACCGATATTTTTCAAAAAGAGAGCATAAAACAAAATGATAAAATAAAGGGTGTAACTAGCTAGCACCAGCCAACGAGGAATGTGCCGACTATAGAGGCCGCGAATAAAAAGCGAGCTAATAGCTGTCAGAGTCAGAACGATAGAAGCTGGCATCAGCAGGTTCCACTCTGGCTGATTCTTGTAAAAGACGACGGCTACGTAGGCATAAAAAAAGCGCATATAGATCCAAGACCAAAAAATCATACTGCCTAGGAAGGCTGTCATATCAAAGATTGTTTGTTTTTTCATCTGAGACCTCCCTTTCTTCTTTTTAAAATTATATCAAATTTCAATGGGACATTCTATTTTTTGCTTGACTTTGATTTACAGAGATGTTATCATCTAGTTATAAAGACTAGATAAGAAAGTGATAAAGATTTGAACCCTCAACAAGTTTTTCCCAAGTGGGACGAAATACCAGACCTGGATCTATATTTGGATCAGGTTCTGCTCTATGTAAACAATGTCTGTGGCTCTTCCTTTTCAGCTGCTGACAAGGGACTAACCGCTTCTATGATTAACAACTATGTCAAGCACGGCTATATTGCCAAGCCAGTCAAGAAAAAATATCAACGCCGCCAAGTAGCCCGCTTGATTGCCATTACGACCTTAAAGACAGTCTTTTCTATCCAGGAAATTTCTGCCACTTTAAATATGCTACATAAGGAAGCAGATTCGCGAGAACTCTATGACGACTTTGTAGACTATATGAACGGCAGCAAGCTAGAGGTTGCACCCATCATTTCCACAGCCTGCCAGACGGTCAAACTCTATCAAAAGACCTTATCCCTAATCCAAGTACCAAGTGAGGAGGAAGAAAATCTTGAACTACGCGCTTAAACTCAGTAAAAAACTATCCTTCGGAGAGGAAATTGCAAACGCTGTTACCCATGCGGTAGGGGCTGTTCTGATGCTGATTCTGCTGCCTATCTCAGCCATTTATAGCTATGAAGAGGACGGCTTGGTGGCTGCTGTCGGAACTTCTATCTTTGTCATCAGCCTCTTTCTCATGTTCCTCTCTTCAACTGTCTACCATTCCATGTCCTATGGCTCAACCCACAAGTATATCTTGCGCATTATCGACCACTCTATGATTTACATCGCCATCGCTGGCAGCTACACGCCTGTCGTGCTGTCACTGATGAATAACTGGTTTGGCTATCTCATCATTGCTATCCAGTGGGGCACAACCATCTTTGGCATTCTTTACAAGATTTTCGCCAAGAAGGTCAATGAAAAATTCAGTTTAGCCCTCTATCTTATTATGGGCTGGCTGGTGGTCTTTATCATTCCGCAGATTATCGGTCAAACTGGACCTATCTTCTGGGGACTCATGCTGGCTGGTGGTCTCTGCTATACTGTAGGAGCTGGCTTCTATGCTCAAAAGAAGCCCTACTTCCACATGATTTGGCATCTTTTCATTCTAGCTGCTTCCGCCCTGCAATATCTTGCTATCGTTTATTTTATGTAAGAGAAAAACACAAAAACCGTCTGAGGATTTTCAGACGGTTTCTTTGTTTATGCTGATTGTTGATTCATCCCTGCTTTTCTAGAGTCTTTCTTTGCTTGTGTGCTTTTCTAACTTGCTGAAAGATTGGATATAAGATTGGGACAGCGATGACTGTCGCTAGACTGGAGCCAAATGTACCAGTAATTTTAGCTACTGCCAGTAAAAAGGCTGCTGGTAAACTACTCCCGCCAAGCAGTGTTCCTGTCAGAGTGTACTTGAGGATATTAAGCACAATCTTCACCAAAGCTGCGGCTACCGCTATCACGAGAATATTTCTTAGTTTATCCCTTCTCTGAAAGAGTCCTTCATACAGAAAATGAATCACCACGGCTACCGCAAGAGCTTCTAGCAAGATAATTGGGATTTCCGCTGTGTAACCATTCAGTAAGTCAAATATTCCCAATCCGATAGCGGCTGCTAAAAAACCGAGTTTACTGCCAAAAATCAGACAGCCCACTACCACTAGTGCATTTCCAAAGTGAATAAACTGAGCTCCGACAGGAATTTTAAAAAACTGAATGCTCAGAAAAATCAAAGCAGCAAATAAACTAATCATGGTTAAGGTTTGCAAATCGAGTGTTTGTTTCTTCATCTTTTTCCTCCATCAAGGCTTGAAAATCAGCAAAAAGCTCTCCTAGGTAGGGCTGGTAAAAAACGCCCTTCTTTGGATCTATTTGCTCTTTAAAGCTAAGTGCCAAGCTCTTTTCAATAAACTTCAAAATCACAGGCAGGGCTTGCTTGATGTCAATTCTCTGAACAAAAGCCGCAGCTACAAGTGTCGTCAATATATCACCCGTTCCAAAAAATTGCTGGGGCAGAGCTGGACTAGAAAAGAGGTTAAACTCCTCTGTTGCCGCATCAAAATAGGCCACACCAATCTGATTCTCTTTCATCGGCAAGCCAGTCAGCAAGACCTTGCTCGGTCCTAACTCAGTCAAACGCTTGCAGTAGTCCTCCCATCTATCTTCAGATAAACTCGCTTCGTAGGGTTCTTCCAATAACAAACAGGCATCCGTCAAATTGGGCAGAACCAAATCGGCATGCTGGCAGAGGCGACGCATATGGTCTAGATGGGCATCTGAAAATCCCTGATAAAAAGTCCCCTTGTCCCCCATGATAGGATCCACGATAAGGGGCAAGCTTTTTTCCTCTTTAAAGAGCAGCAAATTTTCCACCTGTATGTCAGACTTCAAATATCCTGTTACCAGAGCTGAAAAGTCGAACTCCATGCTCTGCCATTGTTTCAAAAAAGAAAGCATCCCATACGTGTAATCATCCATATAGATGTCTGAAAAACCGCCTGTATGGGAAGATAAAATCATGGTTGGCAAGAGGGACACCTCTAGCTGGCAAATTGCAAAGAGTGGCAGGGCAGCTGTTGCAGCAACCTTCCCTAAGCCAGAAATATCTGTGGCCAGAATGACTGTTTTTGTTTTCATGACTCCTCCTACTTGCTCTCTATTGTAAAATATCTGAAAATGAGTTACAATATGAAAAAATCAAATCTGTATGGGGACAGTTTTATGACCAAGGCAAAATACCAACGCATCGTTGATAAGATTACTAAGGATATTAAAGAGGGAAAACTGGCAACTGGTCAGAAAATTCCTTCTGTCCGACAGCTAGCAGAGCGTTATCACTGTAGTAAGGATACCGCGCAAAAGGCTCTGATTGAGCTCAAGTATCAGAAGTACATCTATGCCGTTCCCAAAAGCGGCTACTATGTGCTGGAAAATGCTCAAGGAGAAAAGCAGGATTTGGAGCTGTCTGTGAGGGATGACCGTCACCAAGCCTATGAGGATTTCCGACTCTGTGTAAATGAAACTCTGATTGGCCGGGAAAATTATCTCTTCAATTACTACCTTCAGCAGGAAGGACTGGAGGATCTGCGTCGCTCCGTGCAAAAGCTGATGTTGGACTCTGCTGTCTACGCTTCTATGGACCAGCTAGTACTGACTTCCGGCACCCAGCAGGCCCTCTATATCCTCTCACAGATTGACTTTCCCAATCAAAAAGAGCGAATCTTGGTGGAACAGCCGACCTACCATCGTATTAATGACCTTCTGCTAGCGCAAAAACTTCCTTGTGAAACCATTGAAAGAACACCTCAGGGGATTAATCTAGGAGAGTTGGAGAAGATTTTTCAAAGCGGAAAGATCAAGTTTTTCTACACTATTCCGCGCTTTCACTATCCCTTGGGCCACTCCTACAGTCAGCAGGACAAGGAAGAGATTCTTCGGCTAGCCCAGCTCTATAATGTCTATGTTGTAGAAGACGACTACCTATCAGACTTTGATGGCCGGCGGGAGCTAACCTTTCACTATTTAGATAATAGCCAGCGAGTCATCTACATTAAGTCCTTTTCAACCAGCCTTTTCCCAGCCCTGAGGATTACCGCCCTGCTCCTTCCGCCCCAGATTCAAAAGACCTTCATCGCTTACAAAAGCGCCGTGGACTACGACAGCAACCTCATCATGCAGAAGGCCCTATCGCTCTACATCGACAGTCTCATGTTTGAAAAAAATAGGCTGGCGCTGCTGCAGCTTCAAGAAGAGGAAGCAAGAAAGGCGCAGACACTGCTAGAGCAAGCTCAGCTGCCGCTATCCAACTATCTGACCAAGGACGGTGTCCTGCTAGACTTAAGGTCACTTTCTTCCGTCAGTGCTCTCAAACACAGCAGCCTGCCGCTTGACTTCTTTGAACAAAGCTACCTTGCTAGCTGCCCTTACCAGTATGCCAAGCTGCCTTACGATAACTTAGGAGAAAATGTAGAGAAATTAAAAGACTATTTAAAATAGGTGTAGAATTCATTTGTAATTCTACACCTTTCATTTATAATCAGGCTTTTCAAGACCCCATCATCCCAGCCTGAAGTTGATACATTTTCTTATAGGTTCCATCTTGGGCTAACAATTCTTCGTGGCTGCCGGATTCGATAATGCGGCCCTTATCCAAGACATAGATGCAGTCGGCATCCTGAATAGTAGACAGACGGTGGGCAATGGCAATGGTTGTCCTACCCTGCCGCATTTTTCTCAGTGAGGCTTGAATCAACTCCTCTGTCTCCGAATCGATATTAGCCGTCGCTTCATCCAAAATCAAGATTTTAGGCTTGGTGGCGATGGTTCTGGCAAAGGCTAGAAGCTGCCGCTGACCGCTGGAAAAAGTCGCTCCCCGCTCAGTCACGGGGGCGTCATAGCCTTGAGGTAGCTGACTGATAAAGCCATGAGCATCTACAAACTTAGCCGCTTCTATAATTTCTTCTCGCGTCAGCTGCTTTTGGTAAAGCTGAATATTGGAAGCAACGGTACCGTGATAAAGGAAGGGATCCTGCAAAACAAGGCCAATCTTTCGCCGCAGCTCCTCCTGACTATAGTCTTTAATATCACTGCCATCAATCAAAATCTGTCCCCGCTCAAACTCATAAAAACGCAGAAAGAGATTGATAATAGAGGACTTGCCAGAGCCAGTCGATCCCACAAAGGCAATCGTCTGGCCTTTTTTGACAGAAAAGGAGATATCCTGTAAAACATCACGCTTTCCATCATAAGAAAAGGAAACATGCTTGAATTCGATGCTGCCATCTTGGATTTGCATGTCTTGGTTAGCCTGCTCAGGCTCGTAGTCAGTGCGGTCCATAATTTCAAAAACCCTCTCCGCAGCAACCATAGATGTCTGTAAAACAGAGTAATTCTGCATAACATCAATCAAGGGATTAAAAAGCTGATTGACATACTGGATAAAGGCATACATAATACCAGCCGTAATTCCCGCCACTTGCCAAGTCAAGCCAAAGTAAGTCAGAATCACTCCATAAGCCAAGATTTTCAGCAGGGACATGGCCGGTCTCAGAAAGAGACTGTTGATATTGAGATAGCGATTGGTGAAGCCTAAATGCTGACCGTTAATTTCTTCAAATTCCCGCAGCAATCGCTTCTCTTGCCCAAAAGCTTGGATAATCCGCATTCCCTCGATACTCTCAGATAGCTTGACATTCAAATCACTGAGCTTATTCCGGACCTGCTTCAGCTGACGATTGGATAAATGTTGATAGAGCAAGATAGAGGCTGCCATCAGAGGTAAAAATAGAGCAATCATCAGGGTCAATTGCCAGTTGAGGGCAAACATGGCGCTCAAAGTAACAACTAAAATCAGCAAGGAGCTCAAAAAATTAGAAAAAATCTCACTGAACATATCTGCGACTGCCTGAGTATCATTGGTCAAGCGGGAAACGATAGCACCAGCTGGCGTTCTATCAAAATAAGCCATTTGGAGGCGCTGGATATTGGCAAAACTTTCCTGTCGCAAGTCCCGAACCACGCTTTGAGCCACACGCGCAAAGAAATACTTTCCCAAGAAGGTAAAAAGTACCCGCAAGAGGAAAAGGCCATAGTAAAGAGCCAGCAAAGGCAGGCCAGCCCAAGCTTGATTGCGGCCGATAAACTGATCAATAAAATAGCGGGCCAGAAGCGGCAAGGCCGTTGTGACCAGAGTCGTCAGCAGAATGAAGATCAAGGCCATGCTGCTCACTATTCTGTAGCGCCACATGTAGCCTAGGAGGCGATGAAAAGTTGCTTTCTTTTTCATGTTAATCTTCCTCCTTCAAGCTTTCTGCCAGCTGCTGATTATGGTATGTCTGAGCATACCAGCCCTCTTGCTCCAATAGCTCTTGATGAGTGCCCCGCTCCTTGATTCGTCCCTCTTCCATAACCAAAATCAGGTCTGCATGCACCAAGGCTGACAGCCGATGAGCTGTGATGATGGTTGTCTTGCCAGCACGCTCTGACTTTAGATTTTCTAAAATCAGATGCTCCGTCTTAGCATCGACAGCTGACAGAGAGTCATCCAAAATCAGAATATCAGGATTAGTTATAATAGCCCGACTCATCGCCAAGCGCTGTTTCTGCCCACCAGACAGGGACAACCCCCGCTCACCGACAACCGTATCCAGCCCCTCTGGCATAGCCTGAATGTCCTCATACACACCACAGAGTTGAGCGGCAGCTAGAACCTGACTATCTGTCAGCTGGGGATTCGCAAAGCGAATATTGTCCCGAATGGACAGAGCAAAGAGCATCTGTTCCTGTGGTACATAGCCGATAAGACGACGCAGGTCTTTGAGGCGGTACTCCCGGATATCATGGCCATTCAGATAGATAGCCCCCTCCTGGATATCCTGCTCCCGCAGCAGCAAGCGCAGAAGAGTGGTCTTCCCTGAGCCCGTCTGACCGACAATGCCCAGTGTCTGTCCCTGCTCAATGGAAAAATGAATATCCGATAAACTAGTCTCCTCTGCATAAGCAAACTTCTGAATGTCATAATCTAATCGACCATTTTCCGCATGAGAGAGGGGTTGTTCAGCTTCCTTGACATCTGACTCCTGAGCCAGAAGTTTCTCGATTCGCTCATAAGAAACAGCCCCTCGCTGGCCGATGTTAAAAAGATATCCTGTAGCCTGCAACGGCCAAACCAGCATATCCAGATAAGTGATAAAAGTAACCAACTCTCCTATAGTAAACTGCCCTTGGGAGATAAAAATTCCACCGAAAATCAAGGTCAAAACATAAGAAAGACCGATAAAAAGCAAAACCAAGGGGTCGAAAAGAGAATCGTACTTGGCAGCCAAAACGTTTTTTTCGTAGACTTCCTGATTGGTCTTAGCAAAAGACTGAGTCTCAGCTTCCTGATAGCCAAAGGACTTGGTCACTCGAATCCCTGAAACACTCTCCTGAACCTTATTGTTCAAATCTGAAAATGCCTCTTGAGCAGCCTTAAAACTTTCATGATTTTTTCGGCCAATCAAGCCCGTGCCCCATGACAGGAAGGGCATGGGCACAATGGCAATCAAGGTCAGCCGCCAGTCCAAAATGAAAAACATAGTCAGCAGGGTCACCAAGGCTGTAATAGAAGCATCCACAGCTGACATGACTCCACCACCAGCCAAACTGACAACTGCATTGATATCATTGGTCGCATGAGCCATCAAGTCCCCTGTTCGGTATTTCTGATAAAAAGAGGGAGACATATGAGTAAAGTGCTCGAACAATCGAGAGCGCAGAATTCGTCCCAGATTATTGGACGTCCCTAAGATATAAAGGCGCCAGACATAGCGCAGGCCGTACATGATAAAAGCTGAAGCAATCAGCAACAGCAAATTAAGGAGCAGCTCTTGAGAAGTCAGATGTTTGCTAGCAATTCGGTCAATAACCTGACCTATGACTCTGGGCGGTATCAGATTGAAGACACTGACCAAGGATAAGGCCAGGATACCGATGATATAGCGCCGCTTTTCCAACTTAAAAAACCAGGCTAATTTTCTAATGAGGTTCATAATTTCTCCTATTCTTACTAGTCTTTTTATTATACTGTTTTTTGAGGAAAAATGAAACACAGCGGATTGGAGCGCTGTGCTTCGATTCTATTTTTTACTAGTCAGCTGGTAACTAATAGCCAGTAAATCAAAGATTTCCTGATCGCTCAGGCTATCATCCAAGGGCAGACTGAGCCAATATTTCTTATTCATGTGAAAGGCAGGGTAAATCCCCTTTTTCTGAATCAGTTCTGCTACATGATCATTCTTAACATTTAGCACCTCAATAGCGCCGCTTCGCTCTGCTTCAAACTTAGACCAGTCTGTGGTCAGAAAAGCCCCATACCATTTTTTACTGTCCTGGTGGCGGAAAACTCCAGCCTTGGTCGAGCTCTTTCTGGACGACTTCTCCCAGAGGTACTCTATTTGCCCCTGATAAACCTCAGCCGCATGATCCCGCAGTCGCTTACTCTGCTCATAGAGAAAGCCAGCCTCGTCAAAACAGTGCTGACGGATAGCCAGAAGAGCTGCCTGACAAGCTTCACGAACCTGACCGACAAACTCCCCCGTCACCTGCTCCATCTTGACCTGCAGATAGGCGTCATCAGTATCGCAGTCAAAGACCTGATAGTCCAGCTCTCCATCTCTGATAGTCACTTCCAAGCGAAAGTCACCCTTCATAATCTTCTGCGAGAAACGGTAAGCTCCATCAGACTCCTTAAAACCGTAAGTCTGAAGCTTATCTGGATTAGACTTGTATTTTTCAAATAGTTCCAACATTTTATTAGGAGCCGCTAGAGCCCTTCTCCTCCTTAAAATACAATTTTAGTTCCATGCAGCTGGTCAACTGCCAGACTATCTATAATTTGCTGACGATTGCCTAGATCAATGCCACCTCCCGGCATGATATCAATCCGATCAGCAGCATGCTCGATTAATTCATCCAGCCAAGCAAAATGCTCCTCAATCGGCTCATTAGCAGGTCCTCCGTGGGTCAAAATTCGCTGGACACCGTTTTCAATCAGCCAGTCCATTTCGCCAAACTGGTATTCAGCTGGGATTGAGTCAAAAGCCATGTGGAAGACTACTTCCAGTCCCTTGCAAGCCTCTAGCAGGCGTTGCATCTTCGAAACATCTATTTCGTTCTTCTCCGTCAAGGCACCAAAAACCACTCCCTGACTGCCGGCTTCCTTGGCTTTTTGGATATCAGTCAGCATAATCTCAATTTCAAGATCCGAGTAAACAAAATCACCGCCCCGAGGCCGAATCATGGTCATCACAGTCGCACCGTAAGGCTTGGCTAAGTCAACTGCTGCTTGAATTACGCCATAGCTGGGCGTCGTACCACCGACAGCCAGGTTATCACAGAGTTCAATCCGCTGGACTCCAGCCTTCATAGCCTTTTCTAACAAGGTTACATTTTCCGCACAAAATTCATAAAGCATCATCTCACCTCTGATTTAATATATTAATTTCCTCTATCTATTATAACACAAGAGCTTCGCAATATCAGCTCTTATCAAATTTTCCAGCTTCTCTCTTACACCAATCAAGCCAATTGGTTTGATAGTCTTCCTTGGACAAGATGCGGTTCTGTAAATCAGCTATAGAGAATATGCCTCTTTCTTGACAAGCTTGAAGACAGTATCGATAAAAGTCCCAGTTAAGCTCGTCCCTATCATAATAGATGGGAATATGAGAAAGGCCAGCCTGATAAGCCTTAAAAGCTCTGCTATGTCCATCAGTAAAGAAAACTTTTCCATCCATGCGCTTGACAGGTAAAGCTTCAAGTTCTTGTTGGTCAAAATCAATGCTAATCCTGTCCAGCTTTTCCCGTGAAAGGTAGAACTGACTGGGCTGGATCTGCGCTATGGGCAAGGTCAAATCAAGTGTATAGGACCTACCTTTCTCCCTAGCATGAGTTGGATAGAAACCAAGCGACTCAAACAAACTGCGAGAGGGCTGATTGAAATCATAAATTTCTTGAACTGCTAGTTTCTGATAGCCTAGATTGCGTGCGCGCTGTATCAAAGCAGAAAGAACTTTTTTGCCAATGCCTTTCCCGCGGTAGTCCGCTTTTCCAATGACAATGGGCAAATCATCTTGCCAAAAGGTCACATCTCCAACGGGTAGCCAATGCTCCGTCTCCCAAACCTCAATAAAATACACTTCACCTTGCCTAGCAAGAGATTCATACATTCTTTGAACTCGCTCCGGCGGATAGGGGTCTCTTCTACCATCAATCATATAAATCGTATCTGGATCTTGGTACCAATCTAAGGCCAACTCAAACTGGCCATCATAGGCCCGCAAACGCAGATTGTCATCAATAACAATCAGCTCCTCTTGCTGGATATTAGGAATAGGCATCTTTTCTCCCTCACAATGCTATTGCTCAAATAATAGTATAAAAACTCCATTTGATTCGGAAGCCTTCTTCCTCAAATGAAGTTTTCTTTTTTAGATTCCATAACCCATGCTGAACTGGATTTTAGCAGCTCCGCTCTGGAAGCTGATTTTGTTAATGCTGAATTGACTCTGCGGCAGAGCTAGAAGGAAACTATCTCCCTCTGTTGTGATAGATGAATTAGAGGCCTGCATTTGTTGCTTCAGCATGCCTGTCACCCAAGATTTAGGGATAGGAAGAGAGCCCAGCTTAGCACTATCGATTGTGATGTGCAAGACATTATCCCTCACCGTCACATCCACCTCTAGGTCCAGCTTACTATCAATAAAGAGAAGCTTGACCGGATACTGGATGCGCAGCTTATTGCCTTCAATACTGTAAACACTGTTCAGCAGCTCCTGATTTTCAGAGTCAGTCAGAGAAGACTTGAGCACCTGATTAAGCTGGACGCTATTGAGAGAAACCTCTGTGCTGACTCCCTGAGCCGTCACATTGGCATTGCTCAAAGCCGGCTCAATAATACTCATCCAGGAAGCACTGCCTTGAACATTTTTTAATTGTTCACTTTGATTAACAGATGCAGGAACCAGAAACAGCACCGCTGCAAGCAACAGCACCAAAGCAATTCCCACTACTCTTTTTACCATTTTCATGTTTGTATTCCTTTAATTTGAGAAAATCCCTTTAGCTAAAAACACAGAAAGGATTTATCTTATTTTACACTATTTTTGCATAATTTTCTGTAACAAACATATTAAAAAGCTAACAATCCTGTGAGAAAAGGCTGGGACAAATCATCCCAGCCTCTTAATCACATAGCGCTAGTTTTACAAGGCTCATCATAGATAGCCTATTCTTATTTAATCACTTCCTGAGTCTTAGCATAGTTGGCTTCGACTGCTTCTTTTTCAGATTTCCACCATTCTTGGTTGTCCGTGTACCACTTGATTGTCTCTTTGAGACCTGCTTCAAAGTTGGTGAACTCTGGCTTCCAACCTAGCTCATCACGGAGCTTGCTGGCATCAATGGCATAGCGGAGGTCGTGGCCGGCACGATCTGTCACATGATCATAAGCATCAGCTGGCTGTCCCATTTCCTTGAGAATCAGCTCCAGCACTTCCTTGTTATTCTTCTCACCGTCAGCACCGATCAAGTAAGTTTCACCAATTTGACCCTTGGTCAGAATCGTCCAAACACCTGATGAATGGTCATTGGTATGAATCCAGTCACGGACATTCTTGCCTTCACCGTAGAGTTTTGGCTTGATACCGCTCAAGATATTGGTGATCTGGCGCGGAATGAACTTCTCAATGTGCTGGTAAGGACCATAGTTATTTGAACAGTTAGAAATCGTCGCTTTGACAGCAAATGAGCGCACCCAAGCTTTAACAATCAAGTCTGAAGCTGCCTTGGTTGATGAGTAAGGCGAGCTTGGATTGTACTTGGTTTCAGCAGTAAATTTCTCACCTGGGCCTTCTCCATGTCCTGGCAAATCTTCACGCAGAGGCAGGTCCCCATAGACTTCGTCAGTCGATACATGGTGGAAACGAATATCGTACTTACGAGCTGCTTCCAAGAGTGTGTAAGTTCCGATGAAGTTGGTGTGGATAAATGGACTCGGGTCATTGAGCGAGTTATCATTGTGGCTTTCTGCCGCATAGTGAACGATAGCATCAGCTCTAGAAGCTAGCTTATCTACCAAGCCTGCATCAGCAATATCTCCAACGACCAACTCAACACGGTCGCCCAAAATTTCTTCAATATTAGCACGATTTCCCGCGTAAGTCAGCTTGTCCAGCACTGTCACATGGACATCTGGAAAGTTATTGTAAACATAGTGGACAAAGTTGGAACCGATAAAACCAGCTCCACCTGTCACGATAATTTTTTTGTATTCAGTCATTTTTATTCCTTAACTTTTTTATAATTGCCTTAAGTGGTGGAGACGCAAGCAAACCTTCGGTTTCATCGCTTATTTTTGAACCTCATGTCTCAAAAATTCCCTGTCATGTAACAAATTTTTTAGTTTGTTACATGACTTACACCACAGCGGCAATCATTTCTTTAACTAGCTCCGCTCGAATAGGAGCTGAGCTAAATCATATATTTCAATATAAATTAATGCGTCAGAAAAGAATTCTTTTTTACAAATCTTCTTTTCTTAGAGGTTTGACATCCTTAAGTAGCGGATGCTTCTTGTCTGCTTCTGAGACTTCTGCTGCTTCTAGGTTTTCCCACTGGATGCCTAAAGCTGGGTCTGCATAGTTGACAAAGGCATACTTGGGTTTGAGTTCCAAAGCCCAGTAGTCATTGACCAGGTAGCTATATGAAACGGTATCAGAAAGCACTTGGAAGCCGTTGGCGACGCCCCGAGGTACAAAAATTCCCTTGCTGGCATCAATTACTGTCTGATAGGTATTGCCAAAGGTGTCACCCTCGCGCAGGTCAACCCAAGACCCCAGTACCTTACCGTCATCTGCAACAGAAATGTACTTGTCCCAGGGCTCTGCATGAAGGCCACGCAGGACATTTTTACGAGAAAAACTGACATTATTTTGCAGTTTTCCTTCTGCAAAGAAGCTTTCAGGGAAGCCTAGCGGCAGCATCTTTTCCTTTTGAAAATTCTCCTTAAACCAGCCTCGGTTGTCCCCGCGTACAGGGATATCAAATTCTAACATTCCAGGGATTCCAGGAACCTCACGCGCTGCTAATTCCTTATCAAAAAATTGTTCCGTCATCTTCTTATTCTTCTCCAATCAAGCGCAAGAGATAGTGGCCATATTCATTCTTTTTCAATGGCTGCGCCAATTCATGCACTTGCTCTTTAGTAATATAGCCCATACGATAGGCAATTTCTTCCAGATTTGCCACCTGAACGTTCTGCATACGCTGAACTGTTTCGATATATTGAGCGGCTTCTAAGAGACTTTCGTGGGTTCCTGTATCCAACCAGGCAAAACCACGTCCCATGAGCTCAACAGACAAATCACCACGATCCAAGTAAGCCTTGTTAACATCTGTGATTTCCAGTTCTCCGCGAGGACTTGGTTTGATGTTCTTGGCAATTTCTACAACATCGTTATCATAGAAATACAGTCCTGTCACTGCATAGTTAGAGCGCGGCTGTTCCGGTTTTTCTTCGATGGAGATAGCATTCATATTCTCATCAAATTCTACTACACCAAAGCGTTCTGGATCCTTGACATGGTAGCCAAAAACAGTTGCTCCTTTTTCCTTAGCAGCAGCATTTTGGAGCATTTTGCTTAAACCTGGTCCATGGTAAATATTATCCCCAAGAATCAGCGCCACGCGGTCATCTCCAATAAAATCAGCCCCAATGATAAAGGCTTGTGCCAGCCCGTCCGGACTTGGCTGCTCAGCATAAGAGAGCTTGATACCAAACTCAGATCCATCACCCAGCAGATCCTCAAAACGAGGCAGATCCGTCGGAGTGGAGATAATCAAGATGTCCTTGATACCAGCCAGCATAAGAGTTGACAGTGGATAATAAATCATGGGTTTGTCATAAACCGGCATGAGCTGTTTTGACGCAGCACGGGTCAATGGGTACAAACGTGTACCAGAACCACCTGCAAGAATAATACCTTTCATATGAGTTTCCTCTCTTAATGTATTCTCCTTATTCTACCATTTTTGAAAGCGGATGTCATCCTTTTCACTACCCTTAAATAAAAGAAAAAGAGCGGAAATTCCGCTTTCTTCCGCTCTTTGATTTTAAGTTGGTATCAACCCAAAGCCACATCCAAGACCATCATGAGAACAAAGCCCACCATGAGACCTAAAGTCGCCACATCTGTATTGCCATTGGTCTGCGAATCCGGTATCAGCTCCTCTACCACCACGAAAATCATAGCTCCTGCCGCAAAGGAGAGGGCATAGGGCAGAATAGCCGTCATAGCCATAACAGCAACTGCCCCAAGTACTGCCCCAATTGGCTCTACAATAGCAGACATGGAGCCCCAGTAAAAGGCTTTAAGGCGAGACTTGCCGTCCGTCCGAATCGGAATGGACAGAGCCGCTCCTTCTGGGACGTTTTGCAGGCCAATTCCCAAAGCTAGCCCAATCGCACCGACAAAGGCTTCCGGGCTAGGATTGGCGGCCAAAGCACCAAAGGCTACTCCAACTGCCAAACCTTCTGGAAAATTGTGAATGGTAATGGCTAAGAAAAGCAGAGCTGTCTTGGACAGCTTCTTGCGGCTATGCTCAGGAACACTCTCTGCCTCCGAAATGTCCTTGCTCAAGTGCAAGTGAGGCACCACAGCATCAATCAGCCGCAGGAAAAAACCTCCCACTAAAAAACCAATCGCTGCAGGCAGCCAGGATAGCTTGCCATAAGAACTTTGCGCATACTCAATTGACGGTGCTAGAAGCGACCAAAAGGAAGCCGCAATCATGACCCCTGCTGCAAAGCCCATCATAATATCCAGCAGCTTTCTGCTGATATTCTTAAAGAAAAATACAACAGCCGAGCCTACAATGGTACATCCCCACGTGAAAAGTCCAGCCAAGAAAGCCTGCATAACTACAGGCTGCGATCGTAACCAGTCCATAAACTTCTCCTTATCCTCTGAAATCAATCATACAAAATCGTCTTAGTTTCCCCGATACAGTGTTTTTCCTCATTCCAGTAATGAATCCGCTCGAAAGATCCTTTCCGCCAGTAGAGAGGCAAACGTTCACGTATATCGTCCTGCATATCTATTTGGCCAAGTTCCGAAATCTTCCACCATTTTGGCTCTCCTTCATGATCGTTTCCCCTGACTTGTCCTTCAAATGCAGTACAAAGAAAATCGTAATACACATACCGTTCTTTTTTACTCGGATTGGTGAAGCCTGAAATCCCCTTCAATTCCATATTTAGAACAGTCAGCCCCGTTTCTTCTTTTAATTCGCGCCTTGCAGCTTCGAAGAAAGATTCTGGAAACTCCACCTTCCCGCCTGGTTGTATCCATCCCTTAAAGTTATCATGCTGGCGATTAAGTAGTAGGATTTCTTCATCTTTTTTTACACAAATATTGACCCAATTCAAAATAGTCTCTGTCATATCAAACCTTCTTTACATAGAAGTAGTAACTTTAAGAAAAACTCAATCATAAAACTTTCACAAACAACAAGCTGTGATTTAAAGTAATACCTAAAAAACTTACTCTAACTTAATATTATTTATTTTGGATAGAAAATCTAACTATCTGATGATTTTGAACAATGACTTCGTATTTACCAAATCCAGAATGTTTACTATTACTTCCGACACCAATTGCCATAAGATAGCGTGCATTTGGTAGCTTAGTTAAATCTAGCTGTTCTTGTAAAATCTGTTTGATTTTATCATCATTCTTCTGGTCTTGGCCAATACTAATGATAGATCCATCATCCTGCTCCACGTTCAAAGTTACTTTCATTTCAATGGCAAGAGCCTCTTTTTCCAACATATCAGAAATAGGGATTGGATACAAGCCCTGCAAAGGCCGGCCTTCTTCCCGATTCTTTTTTATAAGAGCCTCGTATTCATCAATATTGGGCGCATCTTTATCTATCATAAAATCAAGAGATTCTAGATGCAACTTCTTCTTATCAGCCTTTTTGAAGCTATCTTTTACAGTCTGTAAAGTTTCACTAAAACCCGGGCTCAGCTCAAGTCCTCTATAAGCGATACTAGGGAAAGCTTGATAAATTGCGTCTCCATTTTCAAGCTTTAGGTCAATATCCATTTTTCCCTGTTTCTTATCCCGAGAGGTGTAATATTCAATTTGGTCACCAATCTTAACCGTTTTCCCGTTAATTTCCTCAGAATACTCGGCGCTGATTAAATAACCAGAAAAAGTGGTGTAGTTCTTCTTAGCATCTAAAACTCTGACCTTTCCTTCAAAACCACTCTGCTCATAAGAGCCTTGGACAGCTAGTTCCATTTTATCTTTCGGTACTTGCGCAAAAACTCCCCACATGTTTGTGAAACTCAGAAACATAGAGACAAGAGCTAATAAAACAATGATTACCACACTAGATAGAAAACAACCTAAGACACCGAAACCTATTTTATGTTTGGTATTCTTTACTAGTACCTGATTTTCACCATTATTATGAAAAACAAGAGGATGTTGAGAACGACTTTTGCGTCTAGTAAATAGAATAAATGATATTGATAATACTAGTAAAATGAAAAATATTAAAAACATTTATCTTCCTTAAGCGCCTTCTTCTTCACATACCGCTCAATAGGATAGTCAGCTGAATCTAGCACCCCCGCTTCTTCTAGAGCCATCTGGGCCAATTGGCGTCCGATAAGCGGGCCAGTTGTCAGACCAGAAGAGCCTAATCCGCTGGCAGCGTAGACATGCGGTAAGTCTGGAACAGCTCCAAAGAAAGGTGCAAAGTCGCTGGTATAAGCCCGTGTTCCCACGCGCTCACCTAAAATCTCTGCAGTAGCCAACCTCGGCAAGTAAGTTTCCGCTTCTTGCTGCAACTGATTTAATACCGCCTTATCTACCGTTAAATCAAAGCCCTGATCATTTTCATGACTGGCACCGACGCTGACCTTGCCTGCTGGAAAGGGAATAATATCCAGCTCACCCTCAGGCATCACAACAGGGTAGTCATCCGTCTGGTCAGCCAGTTTAAAATCACGTAGCTGTCCCTTTTGCGGCCGAACATCTGTCTTATAGCCCAGTGGCTGCAAGATTTCTCCCAGCCAAGCCCCCACAGCCAAGATCACACAGTCAAAGCTGCGTCCGTCCACAAGAAGTTGCTCTCCTTCCACTGTCAAACTTACCTTTTTCTCAACCAGTTTTGCCTTGCTGGCTTTCAGAAGCGTCTCCGTCAAGAGCGCTCCCTCCACACGGGCACCGCCGGAAGCATAAAGAAGTTGATCAAAGCCTTGCAAATCTGGAAATTTCTCCTGGGCTTCTTGACGGCTGAGAAGACTCAGGTCCCCTATTAAGGGCGACTCTTCTCGGCGATTAGAAGCTAAATCATAAAGCTCCTGCAGCTTGCTCTCATCCTTTTTCAGCAGATAAACACCTGTCTGTTGGTAAAAGTCTGTCTGGATTCCAGCTGCTTTCAGTTCCGTAATCAAGTCCTGATAAAAATCAGCGCCCAAACGCGCCATCCTGTACCAAGCCTTGTTACGACGCTTGGAAAACCAAGGACTGATAATGCCTGCAGCTGCCTTGGTTGCCTGCCCCTTGCCGTCATCAAAGACAGTCATCTCCACATCTGGGGATTTGGACAGATAATAAGCTGCTGTTGAGCCGACAATCCCAGCTCCAATCACTGCTACTCTTTTCATATCGCTTCCTCTCAAATATGTCGGAAAGGATTGGTCCAAGCCTGACTAGCCAGAATCTCAATCTCCCATCCCTCTTCTGACTTCCAAGTATCAAGCTTTTCTTTCAATTTTTCCGTAAAAAGAACCTCGATATGATGTCCAGGATCCAGCGCCAAAAGACCTTCTGTCAGCATCTCCTGAGCTGTATGATAGTAAATATCACCTGTTATGTAGACCTGCGCTCCCTTGACAATGGCCTCTTGATAAAAGGACTGACCGCTGCCACCGCAGATAGCTACACGCTCAATCACGCGTTCGAGATCCACTTCTTCATAAGCGACCAGACGCAAACTATCTAGTCCAAAAGTTGCCTTGACCTTAGCCGCAAAGTCCCCAAAGGTCTGAGGAGCAATCCTCCCTACGCGGCCAATACCATGTTCTGGCCCCGTCTGACTGAGAAAACTTGTCTCCTCAATCTCTAAAAGCTGACTGAACCAGTCATTAAGCCCGTCCTCCACGACATCAATATTGGTATGGCTAACATAGACAGCAATATCATGCTTGATGAGGCTTAAAATCATCTGATTTTGCGCCTTATCCGCCACTAGGTCCTTAAGCGGGCGAAAGATAGGCGCATGCTTAACGATAATCAGTCCAGCACCTGCCTCAATAGCCTCCGCCACTGTCTGCTCGCGAATATCCAATGCCACTAGAACCTTGTCCACTTCCTTATCCAAAGTCCCGATTTGCAGACCTGAAACGTCGCCCTCCATGGATAGTTCTTGCGGGCAATAGGCTTCATAACGGGCAATGATTTCACTTGCTAGCATGGAGCACCTCCTTGATACTTTCGATTTTTTGGGACATAGCAGAGCGTTCCAGCTGATTCTTTTCTGGAATATGAGTCAAAGCTCCTTCAAGTTTCTTCAGTTCTTTCTGCCATCTTAGCTGAAAAGCAGGTGACTGTTGCTTCATCAGAAAAGGCCCGAAACGCTTTTCTTGCTCTGTCAAAGTTTGCTGGCCAGCTTCTACTACTAGAATTTCGTAAAACTTCCCCGCCTCTTCTAAGACATCCTCAGCCAGCAAGCGAAAGCCGTTAGATACCAGCCAGCTGCGGAGCTCATCCTCTCGGTTATTGGGCTGCAAAATCAAGCGGGAAATAGACCCAAGCTTAGCTCTGCCATTTTCCAAAATCTCTGAAATCAAGCGACCACCCATGCCAGCGATAACGATGGTATCAATCTGATCCTCTGCTTCCAAAGCCGCCAGACCATTGGCCAAACGAACCTCAATCTGCTCTGTCAGCCCGTGATCTGCCACATTTTTCTGGGCAGACTGAAAAGGGCCTTCTACCACTTCTCCGGCCAGAGCCTTCTCAATCCGTCCCTCCTGAATCAGGTAAATAGGCAGATAGGCATGATCGCTCCCAACATCCAGCAACTTTGCCCCCTCCGGCACAAAAGCAGCTACTCGCTCCAAGCGTTGGGAAATAGTCTTTTTTTGCATTGCTTACTCTTTTCTAAACATTCTTCTATTCAGTATATCATTTTTAAGGGTATAAAAAAAGCAGCGGAGGAAAAATCAGCCTGTTGATAAACTGATTTTGTCTCGCCACTTGATGATGGGAAGTTCCTCCCCATCAAATGTTTATTTGATTTCCTGATACACGGCAGCTAAACCTCGCTGAACCGCCGGACGAGCTGCAATCTTCTCCGCCCAAGTAACTAGATGTTTGTAGGAGGTGGCACTCAAGAACTCAGCAGCGCCTGGATAAAGCTTATCCTGTACCAACTGCCCATACCAAGACCAGATAGCAATATCAGCAATACTGTATTCATCTCCAGCGATATAAGCTTTCTTGGCCAATTCTTTATCCAACAAATCCAGCTGTCGCTTGGCTTCCATGGTAAAGCGGTTGATAGGGTATTCTAGTTTTTCTGGTGCATAGTTAAAGAAATGACCAAATCCGCCCCCCAAGAAAGGAGCCGCTCCTGTCTTCCAGAAGAGCCAGTTGAGCACCTCAGTTCGACCGGACAAATCTGACGGAAACAGCTTTCCGAACTTCTCTGCTAGATAGAGTAGGATATTGGCTGACTCGAAGACAGGAATCGGCTTATGACCTGACTGGTCCAACAAGGCCGGAATCTTAGAGTTGGGATTGATTTTCACAAAATCTGAGCCAAACTGGTCGCCATCCATGATGCTGATCTTATAGAGGTCATAGGTTGCCCCTGTCACACCTGCTGCCAGAAGTTCCTCCAGCATAATCGTCACCTTGACCCCATTTGGAGTTCCAAGTGAATACAGCTGAAAAGGCGCTGTACCGACAGGAAGCTTCTGCTCAAAACGCGCTCCAGCAGTAGGCTGATTGATACCTGAAAATTTTCCTTGGTCGCTGTCCGCAGCAGACCAGACTTTTGGCAATTGATACGTCATACTTTTCTCCTTTTTTATAAAATCAAGGGCCTGTCATATCTAACAGGCCGCTGTAAATCAAATAAAGTCAATCCTTCCACAAATTCATGGCATTGAGGAAATCATCTGAAACTGTCACATTTTGAGGATTAGCTGCTTCGCGCTCTTCCCGCTTGGCTTCTACCTGAGCAAGCGTGGTGATGCCTTCTTTACGCCAATTGCGCAAGATAGCCTGAATATACTTCCAGTTGGCCTTGCCATTAAACACAGCCTCACGAAGGGCAGCCTTGATCAAGTCAGGATTTGTTTTGTCGTCTTGGACAGTCTTGGTCAAGTCCTCAATTTCAAAGGGGGTCAAGAGACGGCCCAATTCCTGCTGGAAGGTCTCCACCAAGTCTTTCAAAACATTCTGAGGTGCCTTTGCCACAGTCTGATGACCGCTTTTAGCTGCCAGCAGTTCATCCAGCTTTTCTAAAGCCGGTGAAGCATCAAAGATAACCTCTGTCTCTCCATTCAGCTCAATGGTCTTATACTGCAAGAGACCTTTCTCCGTCAGATGGGACATAGAGCGATTGACTTCTGACAGAGTCTTACCAATATGCTCCGCAATCTGACTAGGCGCTAGCTCTTCCAGAGAAGTCGTATTTTGCAGATAGAAAAACTGCCAGACCAAAAAATCATCGCTGGAATCAAAGATGTCCTTAAAATGTAAAAGAAGGGCACTCGGGATTACTAGGTTGCCCGATTTAAAAGCTGATAAATAAGTCATGTCACCTCTTATAGATAAGCAAAAAACGATACATCATTTTCAGGACTTTCCCAGTCGAAAGGCGTCTCCTGATAGACAGCATAATTGACCCAATTGCTGAAAAAGAGTGCTGCAGCCGAACTCCAACGCAAGGTCGGCGTCGCATGGACATCATCGTTTTTGAAATAATTCTCTGGAATATGTGGATTCTTCCCTGCCTTCAAATCGCGGAAATACTCTTTAGATAGAGTATCGCGGTCGTATTCCATGTGACCGAAACTATACACCTCTCGCAAGTCCCGGCTAGCCAACACAGAGAGGCCAGCGTCCTCTCCAAATGAGAGAATTTCCAGATTAGTCAGATTGACAATATCTTCCTTCAGAACTTCGGTATGACGGGAATGCGGCGTATAAAACTCATCGTCAAAGCCACGGAAAAGTAGATTACTGCTGTCAGCCGACTGGCTATAGACACCCGATAATTTGCGCATCATCTGGTGCTTGTCAACGCCGTAGCGAGCGTAAAGTCCAGCCTGAGCTCCCCAACAGATATGCAGAGTAGAAAAGACATGGGTCTTGGACCATTCAATCACCTGCTGGAACTCTTCCCAGTAGTCCACAGCTTCAAAAGGCAGATGCTCTACCGGTGCACCAGTGATAATCAAGCCATCAAAATAGCGATTTTTAACCTCATCAAAAGTTTTATAGAAAGTCTCCATATGCTCTGCACGTGTCGTTTTAGACTGATGAGAGCTCATGTAGAGGAAGTCAATAGTCAGCTGCAGCGGCGTATTAGCCAAGTGGCGCAGTATCTGGGTCTCCGTCACCATTTTCTGGGGCATGAGATTGAGTACCAGAATATTCAGAGGGCGGATATCCTGATGGTCCGCCCTATCGTCATCCATGACAAAGATATTCTCAGAACTTAAAATGTCAACAGCTGGCAGTTTCTTATCAATCTTAATTGGCATGAAAATATCTCCTTCAATCGTTAGAAAGGCTTGGAAATACTTTTCCAGCCTATTCTTTGTTTATCCAATGTACTTTCATTATACTGAAAGGAGATATAGTTTTCAATTATACTTTTTCTCTAACTAGATATAGCTAGAAACTATGTATTAATAGTGCATCAGAACCTTATAGTCGTAATCGCCAATAACTTCGCGACCCTTGAGCTCATCCAGCTCAATAAGGAAGGCACAGCCAGCCACTATACCGCCAAGGTGCTCAATCATCTCAATCGTTGCCTTCACTGTTCCACCAGTCGCAAGGAGATCATCTACGATTAGAACGCGCTGACCTGGCTTGATAGCATCTGCATGAATGGTCAAAGTATCTACACCATACTCTTTTTCATAGTCAGCTGAGATAACTTCACGAGGAAGCTTACCAGGCTTGCGGACTGGAGCAAAGCCGATCCCTAACTCAAAGGCAACAGGACAGCCCACGATAAAGCCACGAGCTTCCGGTCCAACAATCATGTCAATCTTCTTGTCTGTAGCATATTGAACAATCTCACGAACAGCGTAGCTGTATGCATTCCCGTCTGCCATCAATGGGCTGATATCACGGAATGTCACGCCTTCCTTAGGATAATTTTCGATTGTTGCAATGTAGTCTCTTAAATTCATGATATACTTTCTTTCAAAAAAATTTTTTACTCTCTATTATATCACTTTTTCATCCAAATGGTAATAGAAAAACTTACTTTTTAAGCCTATCTATTATTTACATAGAAAAGCCAATTTCACATTCATTTAAGGTAAATCTCACGAAAGTTAAAATCCTTTCCATCAAGTGGAAAGGATTAGATTGTTTCATAGAAGATGAGATGATTTCAAATCTATCGAACAGAGAGAAAAAATTCAGTTTTGACGCTTAAGATAATGCCATTCATCTAAAATTTTCTCCTTTGCGAGACTTAGGCTTAGTCCTTCATTATCTCATCTCTCCATCAAATAATCATAAATCTCCTGCACGGTGCCCAGTGCCATGAGTTCTTGTTCTTTGATTAGGCGCTTGAGGTCTTGGTAAATGTGACTACTGTCAATTTCTTTCTTTTCTGCTTCTTTATTGACCGTCATGACGCCTTCTGTGATGCTGACAAAGCCCAGCTCTTCAAAAATCTGAATCATTTTGACCAAGAGAATAGGGTCGATTTTCAGGTAAGCTGCCAGATCCTTTAGCTTATAGCGAACATCAAACTCGGGAAACTGATAGATTGTCTTATAGAGTTTGGTAAACTGCTCACGGTTACCATAACCTGTCAGATAGTATGGCTTGGCAATTTCATTCTTAAAGTAAATAGCTTCAAAATCCTGAGACTGAAGAATCTTCTTCAAGACTTTCAAATCATCAGGCAGGTCATAAACCACAACTGCTCTGCTATTTGTCAAATCTGGCAACTCCTCTGTGAAACGCAAGACTGGAACCTTGTCAGGCAGCGTCGCATTTTTGCTGCGGATATTGAAAAGCTGAACGCCGTCCACACGGGCATCTACCAGCATGAGCTGGAGACTAGTCTGTCCATTCCATTTATTGACAGAGAGGCTGACAGCCAGCTCCAGATTCTTGGTCTGGGCAAACTCTGTCGCCAGGTTTCCTTGCCCAAAAGCTACTACTTCAAAAGTAGCATCTTGCTGAGAAATTTTCAGCTTGAGATGGCTATTGCCAGCCCCCATAGTCCTAGCATTGTCCACTTTAAAGTCCTTGAGGTAAAAAAGCGGCTTCTTATTGTCCATACCAAAAGGAGCCAGTCTCTCAAAGCTTTTGAGTGTATCAAGGGTCAGCTCTGGCAAGTGTAGCTCCTCATCTAAATACAGGGCTGTTTTGCCAGCCAAATCCAAATTGTTGTCTAAGATATACTCTGTTAAGATATCAGCAAGCTCCGCCAGCTTGTCTGCTTCGAGAGTCATTCCAGCTGCTCCAGCATGCCCACCAAAGGATACAAAGAGGTCACGGTGGCTGTCTAAGGCCTCAAAAATATTGACCGCATCAATACTGCGGGCGCTGCCCTTAGCGATGCCATCCTCGATATTAAGCACTATGACTGGCTGGTGTAGCTCTTCCAGCAAGCGCCCAGCGACAATCCCTAGCACACCGGGATTCCAGCCTTCCTTGGCCAACACCTGCACTGGTCTCTTAGGGTCCAACATGGTTTGTGCTTCTTCATAAATCTGCTGGACGATTTCCTTGCGTTCGTCATTTTTCTGGTTGATCATAAGCGCAATGTCACGAGCTTCTTCGTCGTCAAAGCCTGTTAAAAGCTCAACTGCTGGATTGGGATCATCCAGCCGTCCCAAGGCATTGAGTCGGGGGGCAAGTTGGAAGCCAACCGTTTCTTCATCCAGTTCATCTGGCTGAATGCCTGCGATTTTGAAAAGTTCCTGAAGTCCTACTCGCTGGGTATTTTTGAGGACAGAGAGACCATATTTGACTAGAATCCGATTTTCCCCAGTCAGACTGACCATGTCGGCAATGGTACCGATAGCAACTAAGTCCAAAAGTTCGACTTGGACTTCTTCCAACAAGGCTGTTGCCAGCTTAAAAGCCACCCCACAACCAGCCAGATGCTTGAAAGGGTAATCCGAGCCGCTATGTTCCGGATGGACGATCGCATAGGCGTTTGGCAGCTCCTCAGGCATGGAGTGATGATCCGTCACGATGACATCCACACCCAGAGACTGGGCCAGCTCGATAGCTTCAAGTCCCGCCACTCCATTATCTACTGTAATAATGAGCGAAACTCCTTGATTTTCAATAAAATACTTGTAAACACTGCTATTAGGACCATAGCCGTCCGTAAAGCGATTGGGCAGATAGACCTGACACTCAGCCCCAAGCTGCTCCAATGCTTCCTTGACAATCGATGCCGAGGTCATCCCATCAGCATCATAATCGCCATAGATCAAAATCTGCTCGTAATTCTCAATCGCTGCACGAATCCGCTCCACTGCCCGCTCCATATCATGCAGGTCATAAGGGTTGTGAAGCTGGTCTAAACTAGGCTCCAAAAATTCCTGTAAGGCCTCTTCAGTCTGCACACCTCTTTGATATAGAAGACTGGCAGCGGCAGGTTCTAATCCAGCTTTCTTAGCTTTTTTTAAAAATTTTTCGTCTGTAAAATTAGTGGCAAACTGCCAGTCGTATTTTGAGCTAATCATGATAAGTGAAACACTTTCTCCGTTCAATCTTGTCTGAATATTATAACATGAAAAGACTGGTTCAACCAGTCTCAAACTTCTTATCTACGAGCAAAACTCTCAGGCTCACTCATCTAGGTAAAGCCCTTTAGCAACACTTTGCTCAATAACTTCCTGAGCCAATTCCCAAAGAGTTTCAGAGGTTTCTTGGATAAAGGATTTCTTAGCGATGACCTGCGACTTGGTCAGGCTATAAGGATTGTCATGAGGCTGAGCGACTTCCAAGTGATTGAGCAGAGGAACCAGAGCATCCGACACTCGGGCATATTTAGCCTCTATACTAATGCCGGTCTCGAACTCCTGCCAAAGCTCTAAAAAGGAATCCTGCTGATCTGACGGCAGCTTGTCCAAACTGATTTTCAAGGACTCCAACTCTCTATCGTAAGAATCGCTCTTGCCCACGTCGTCAAAGATAAAGGTATCACCAGCATATATTTCCCCCAAATCATGAATCAATAACATAGACATGACCTTTTCCAGATTAACTTCTTCGGGAATATATTCTCGAAAGACTAGCGCAATGAGCGCCCCCTGCCAACTATGCTCAGCAGAATTCTCAAAACGATAGGCGTCCAAGGTTCTGTTGTTCCTATGAGTGGCTTTCAGTTTTTCCAGCTCATTTGTAAAAGCTAACTGCTGTTTTAGACGTTCAAGCATGTGGAACTCCTTTGAAATGTTTTTATAGCTAATTCTATTCAAAATTGATAATCACTCTTAACTCTCTATATGATTTTCTTCAAAAACTAAACTTTCACTTCTTTTCTGTTTTTTCCCTCGCCATCGAATCAGCAACTCTGACGTCAGGTGGATCAGGATAATCGTCAGAAGGAAGGCCCAACGGCCAGTTTCCCACTTGGTCAAGTGCCGGGATTTGAGCAGAAAGAAAGATAACTCAATAAAGATAGGATGGAGGAAGAAATAAAGGATTCTTAGATCTTTTAAATGTCGCCAATTTTTTTCACGCTTCCACCGTGTTTTTAACAGCCAATTGAATAAGAAGAGCGTAAAGGGAATAAGAGCAAAGAAAAAGTTTTTATCCAGTTCCTGCCTCATGTAAACAAGTACTCCTTCGCCTACTAGGAAAAGACTTGCCAACAGAAGAGACAGCCAGCGTTTCTTCTGAAATAAGGCTATTTGCCCGTAATCAGCTAGAAAGTAGCCTAAATAGATAAAAATGGTCGTATAGAAGAGGCCATTCCTGCTAGTGAAAAAGAGCTTGGCATAGGCATCGTACCAGTCTGTCAGCAGACTAGGCGCCAGATAGGCGTGATAAGTCTCAATAGCACCTACGGCGTAGAGAACCATTAAAAGAGCAAATGTTTTCTTTGGACCCAATTTCCTCTACAAGAAATGGACTAGCAGCAAACCTAAGAGAAAGGCGGGAATATACCAGAGCTGGCAGCTCATTCCGATGTAGAAGAGCGCTGCTAGAACAGCCAGCGAAGCTAGGTAGAGAGGCAAGTGAAGAGAGTGGAAATAAGTCAAAGCATAGGGGAGATAGACCAAGCTCCAAAAGCCATAGACCTTTAAAATGCCTTTAATATACAGAGTCAGTTTCGTAGAACCGTGCTTTCGCTTCCAGCGTACTCGGAAAAAATAGGCTGAAGAAATTAAAAAGAAAGGGACCGCCAGCGGCCAAACATACTCTTCTGAATAAAATGCAGAGCTTCATGTTCAAAAAGCCTCTAGCAATGGACCAGAATTACCAAAACGGAAGCGATATATTGAAAAAGGCTGAGCAGGGCATAATTGACTGGCTGCCTTGGCCCTATGACTTCTCTCCTTTACATCAAGCTTTCTCCTTACGAGGTTTGTTTAAGATGTAAATGAGCACTTTTTTCCTTTGACCTAGGACTTGACTAGCCAAACATGCTGAAAGGCAGCAATGTCCCGATAAGGAGATTGGTTGCAGACTGCTAGCTCCATCTCAAGCATCTTTTCAGCCCAGTCAGGGGCAATTTTGTAGTCATTGGATTGCAGCCCGTAAAAAATCCGTATCCCTTGATAATCCTCAACTTCTAATGGATGGCCTGAAATCACATCTTGTATCTGATAGACCTTGGCAGCTCCCATGCTGTGGGTTAGATATTCCTGACCTTTCAAAAGCTGCTGGGCCTTTTCTGGGTCATTTTCAAAAACCACTGTATGCATAATTCGCCCGACCTCGTGATGCTTGACCAGAGAAATTTTTCCGTCATTTTTTAAGAGGCGGGAAAATTCTGCTAAATAAAGAGCAGGGTCAGATATATACTCTAAAACATTATGACAGATGATGACATCAAAAGACTGGTCTGGCAATGTTTGCAGAAGGTCCAAGCTGCCTTGCAATTGCTCATAATAAAAGTCCTGCTTGCGCTCAGCAATCATTTCTGGGTTAGGTTCGATGGCGGTCACTTGGTTCTTTTCCGCTAGATAATCAGCCACAATCCCAAAACCGCTACCGAAATCAAGAATTTTCTGGCTCTTCAGCGACTCTAGAAAGGCAAAAACAATATCATACTGAAGCCTGCCCCAAGGCGCCTGCAGATGAGCTTTGTAGGCTTGTAGATTAGCTGTCATAAAACCTCACTTGTAGTTAAACATATTGGCTGCCATCTTGTCGGCAATTCTTGGAAAAAGTGTATAAAGCATATGTGCAAGATTGAGAATGCCAGGCAGGTTGATTTCCCGCTTCTTTTTGCCAAAGCAACTGACGATTTTGCCAGCTACAAAGTCAGGCTCAAGGATATACTTGTCCACTGCTTTTACATAGGAACCGTCAGGATCTGCTTGATCGAAAAAGGAAGTTTTGATAGGACCTGGATTAACCGTCGTGACATAAACCCCAAAAGGCATGAGTTCCAAACGCAAGGCATTGGAAAAACCAATAGCAGCAAACTTGGTCGCCGAATAAAGACTGGACTTGCTACTTGCAATGAGGCCGGCCATACTAACGATATTGACGATATGTCCTTGACCTGCCTGCTTCATGCGAGCTCCAAAGATACGGGACAGGTTCATCAGGGCAAAGGTATTGACTTCAAACATGGCCTCAATATCACTGGATCTGATTTTGTCAAATTCTTCAAAAATCCCATAGCCAGCGTTATTGACCAGGACATCAACACGACCGTACTGGCTGTCAATCCGCTCAGCAAATCTTTCCAAAGCTGAGCTGTCAGTGATATCCAGCTCCACTAGGTCAAGATTTCCCCTTTCTCCATAAAGTTTTTCTAGCTTAGCCTTGCTCCGTCCGACCAAAATCAGTCGGTCATGGGGCAAGAGCTTAAACATTTCCTGAGCCAGTCCACCGCTAGCCCCTGTGATGATGATGGTTCTCATATCTCCACCTCTTCCAAGTCCTTGACCACATGGACCTTTTCAAAAACAGCACTGGCATCGCGACGCATTTGGCTGATGTCCTTAGCCAAAAAGCGAGCACTGATATGATTGAGTAGGAGGCGCTTAGCGCCAGCTTCCTTGGCTACTTCTGCGGCTTGCATATTGGTAGAATGACCGTGATTACGGGCCAGTTTTTCATCTCCCTTGCCATAGGTCGCTTCATGGACCAGCACATCTGCTGCCACAGCCAAGCGGACGCTGGCAGCAGTCTTCCTAGTATCACCTAGAATAGTAATGGTCTTGCCTGGACGAGGAGCTGAGATATAATCGGCTGCAATGATTTTGGTCCCATCATCTAGGACGATATTCTGACCGTTCTTGACTTTACCAAAGAGGGGGCCAAAGGGAACACCCGCTGCTCGTAGTTTGTCTGCATCCAGCGTTCCTTCCAAATCTTTCTGCATCACCCGATAACCCACGCAGAAAATCGTATGATCCAGCTTATCCGCATAAACAGTGAACTTGTCCGTTTCTAAAATCTTACCCAGACTGTTTTCGTCAAACTCATGAAAATCAATCCGATAAGGCAGACGGGAACCAGACACGCGCAGACTAGACAGGACAAAGTTCTTAATACCTTTAGGACCATAAATCTCTAGGTCTGTTTGCTCTTCATTGGCCTGAAAGGAGCGACTGGACAGAAAGCCCGGCAGGCCGAAAATATGGTCTCCATGCAGATGCGTGATAAAAATCTTGCTGATTTTGCGCGGTTTAATCGTCGTCTCCAAAATCTGGTGCTGGGTACCTTCACCACAGTCAAACATCCAGACCTCATTGATTTCCTCCAAAAGCTTGAGGACAAGGCTGGACACATTGCGAGCCTTGGAGGGCTGACCGGCTCCGGTTCCTAAAAATTGTAATTGCATGTTTTTCTTTCTAAATGATATAAATCATGGCAGAACGATTCTGCGAGTGATAGTATTTTCTACCAGCATAGGACTGAGCCAGCTGACTGACTTCATCTTGATTGTAGCCCAGAACTCTCTGACTGCCATCCGCTAGCTGCTGCCAATCGGTCAAAGCAGTCAACGCCTGACTGTCCACGACTTGAGACTCAGCATTGAGAGGCACCATTTTTATTCTCCCAGCTTCTTCGTAGACCAAATACTGTGGAAAGACTTGAGCGATTTCAAAGAGCAAGTCAGCTGTTACCGGCTCTGGCTTTTCAGGAAAGACCAAGCCGACTTTCTCTCTCTCAT
The DNA here is from genome assembly GCF_026781265.1 of Streptococcus sanguinis. Classification (GTDB taxonomy): domain Bacteria; phylum Bacillota; class Bacilli; order Lactobacillales; family Streptococcaceae; genus Streptococcus; species Streptococcus sanguinis_T. The sequence goes on along the minus strand of NZ_JAKUVC010000002.1, from coordinate 2,760 downwards.
AGCAAAATCCATAGGACTTGCCAGAAAGATTGAGTCGGACAAAAGGTTTAGTTTCTACAAAGCTAGGCTCCGGATTCCACAAGTCCAGCGCCTGACTGATTTCTAAAAAATAGGCGGTCGCAGCTTCAGGACTTTTCTTTTGATAAAGCTCAGCAAAGTAAGCATTGATAACGCTGGGCGGTGGTGTGATGAAGCTACGCTTCTGCTCTTCTGTCAGCCCAGCCAACACTTGCTCTAAGTAGACCCTGTCTAGACTAGTAAAACCGCCGTATTTCAGGGCTAAATCTATATAATCAGTCATAAAATTCTTCCAGTTTCCATTTGTTTTTCTCGGCAATCCAACCTGAAATGGTTTCGACATCGTCTATATATTCTCGATTCCCCATAATCGCGACTTTCTCTAAATCATGAATCTTGTATGCTTTAGCCGGCGCTACCTTGATGGTAAAAGGCAAAAAGAGCTCTTTCATCCGCTCCAGCAGGACTTGCTGCAAAAGAGCTCTGCTATTGTCCGCCTTAGCCGAAATCAAAGAATATGGAGTCAAGGTCGGAGTGAAATCCTCCGCCTTGTCTGCTTTGTTATAGAGAGTCAATAGAGGAATATCCAGCATATCAAGCTCTTTCATGATGTCAAGGACGGTCTTTTCATGTTCCTCATGATGAGGGTCGCTGGCGTCAATAACATGGACCAGCAAATCGACATTTTTACTCTCTTCCAGTGTGGATTTAAAGCTGGATACTAGCTCTGTAGGCAAATCCTGAATGAAACCAACCGTGTCTGTCAGAGTGACATTGAGCTGACCACTGAGGTTGATGTTCTTGGTCGTGGCGTCTAGCGTCGCAAAAAGCTCGTCTGCTTCATACTGACTCTTACTGGTCAAGCAGTTCATGATAGTCGACTTGCCAGCATTGGTATAGCCAATGAGGCCGATTTTGAAAATACTGGATTCCAGCCGTTTTTCACGAACGGTTGCGCGATTTTTCTCCACAGCCTTGAGCTGGCGCTCAATATCATGAATCTGATTGCGGACACTGCGTCGATTGAGCTCCAGCTGGCTTTCACCAGGACCGCGGGAGCCAATTCCACCAGCCTGACGGCTGAGCATAATGCCCTGTCCAACCAAGCGAGGCAGCAGGTACTTGAGCTGGGCCAGATGCACCTGCAACTTGCCCTCATGACTCCTAGCCCTCATGGCAAAAATTTCCAAAATCAGCTGCATCCGGTCAATGACCTTGACACCCAAGCTTCCCTCCAGATTGACATTCTGCCGAGGTGTCAGACGGTTATTGACAATAACGGTCGAAATCTCTTCGGCATCAACCATCTGTCGGATTTCTCCTAACTTTCCAGATCCGACAAAGGTCTTGCTATCATACTTTTCCCGTTTCTGGCTATAGGAGCCAACTACTTCAGCACCTGCCGTCTTAGCTAGACTTTGCAGCTCCTCCATGGATAGGTCAAAATTCTCCGTGTCTGCCAGTTCCACACCGACCAAAAAGACACGCTCTGTTTTTTTCTCTGTTTCTATCATCTCATATCCTTACTAAGACTTGGTCAGCCAGCTACTTGTCCAAAAACTTCCTGATGTCCTCCATGACCTGATTTTTATAGTCTGGATTTCCCACCTGATAAAAGGTCACGGACATCCGGTTGCGAAACCAAGTCAGCTGGCGCTTGGCGAAACGGCGGGTATTTTGCTTGAGCTTGTCCACCGCCTCTTCAAGACTTATCTGACCTTCAAAGTAGGGGAAAAGTTCCTTGTAGCCGATACCCTTGCTGGCTTGACTGGTTGGAGCCTGCTCATACAGCCAACGGGCTTCTTCTAAAAGTCCGACTTCTAGCATCAGATCTACTCGCTGATTAATTCGCTCATAAAGTTTTTGTCGCTCATCATCTAGACAAATCAACAAAGCTTCATAATCTGGCTGGCTGTTTTCTAGTTGACCACCTAGCTGAGCAATCTCCAGCGCCCTCATAGCCCTGCGTCGATTCAGCTGGGGAATCTCGATACCCAGCTCTGCTATTTTCCCAAACAAATCCCCATCCGACCAAATGTCCAGCTGCGCCCGATAGGCCAGAATCTCCTCGTGAGGGACGGTTCCGCCCAGATGGTAGCCCTCAAGCAAGCTCTGGATATAGAGCCCCGTGCCACCGCATATGATGGGAAGCTGACCTTGAGCCGCAATCTCATGAATAGCCTGAGCCGCCTCAGTCACAAAATCATAGGCCGAGTAGCTTTCTCCAACCTCCCGCACATCCAGCAGATAATGGGGAACACCCCCCTGCTCTTCAGGACGAATCTTGGCCGTGCCAATATCTAAGCCACGATAGACCTGCTGACTGTCACCGCTGACGATTTGGCCATTGAAGCGCTTGGCTACCTCGATACTCAGAGCTGTTTTTCCAACTGCCGTAGGCCCCACTATCACAATTATCTTGGTTTTCATCTTTTTTCCTTGAAAAAATTTAAATTTTCTGTTAGTATTAATTATAACATAAATAATAAAAGTTCAGAAAAGGAGAAATCATATGGCTAAAGGATTTGGAAAAGGCGTTCTTACAGGAGTTGCAGCTACTGTTGCTGCTGTGGCTGGCGCAGTATATGCAGTCAAGAAAAAAGTCATCGAACCTGAAGAACTAAAACTCGCTTTCATTGAAGAAAACCGTAAAAAAGCAGCTCGCAAACGTGTAGCACACTAAGCCTGCACATTTCACTAAAAAGCCTGGAAAATGAACTGCACCCCAAAAGTTAGACAGAA
>NZ_JAKUVC010000001.1 GCF_026781265.1 Streptococcus sanguinis | reverse complement strand
AGCGGTTCGATCCCGTTAACTCCCATATTCAAGCGGGTGTAGTTTAGTGGTAAAACTACAGCCTTCCAAGCTGTTGTCGCGAGTTCGATTCTCGTCACCCGCTTTGAACGAAAGTTCATACCAAGTTTTCGAACTTGGGCGCGTAGCTCAGGTGGTTAGAGCGCACGCCTGATAAGCGTGAGGTCGGTGGTTCGAGTCCACTCGTGCCCATTTCAATAATATTATGGTCCGTTGGTCAAGGGGTTAAGACACCGCCTTTTCACGGCGGTAACACGGGTTCGAATCCCGTACGGACTATATATTCGGAGGATTACCCAAGTCCGGCTGAAGGGAACGGTCTTGAAAACCGTCAGGCGTGTAAAAGCGTGCGTGGGTTCGAATCCCACATCCTCCTTAGGGACGAATAGTAATAACGCGGGATGGAGCAGCTAGGTAGCTCGTCGGGCTCATAACCCGAAGGTCGTAGGTTCAAATCCTGCTCCCGCAATAGTTGGCTCGGTAGCTCAGTTGGTAGAGCAATGGATTGAAGCTCCATGTGTCGGCGGTTCGATTCCGTCTCGCGCCATAATTTTATAATCGGAAGGGTAGCGAAGAGGCTAAACGCGGCGGACTGTAAATCCGCTCCTTCGGGTTCGGGGGTTCGAATCCCTCCCCTTCCATAACCTTTACGGGCATAGTTTAAAGGTAGAACTAAGGTCTCCAAAACCTTCAGTGTGGGTTCAATTCCTACTGCCCGTGTTTAAATATGGCGGGTGTGGTGAAGTGGTTAACACACCAGATTGTGGCTCTGGCATGCGTGGGTTCGATCCCCATCACTCGCCTATTTAATATTATTGGGGTATAGCCAAGCGGTAAGGCAAGGGACTTTGACTCCCTCATGCGTTGGTTCGAATCCAGCTACCCCAGTTAAAAACTTGAGCCGGCGTGGCGGAATTGGCAGACGCGCTGGACTCAAAATCCAGTGTCCTCACGGACGTGCCGGTTCGACCCCGGCCGCCGGTATAGCTTAAGTTTAGCGAAGTATTTTTCTTCGTTTTTTTGTTTTCTCTTTAGTAATTCTGGCTCTTTGTCAACTGTAGTGGGTTGATGAGAAGTTATAATCTGGAGAGGACTAAATCAGTCCTCTTTTTTTTGATGTTCAAAGCGATGAGGATTCTAGTTTTAAAATTGTCAAAGTTCCGAAAGCCGAAAGCGTTTCGCTTGATGACTTTGATGAGGTTGTTAGTAGTTTCTAGTTTTGCGTTTGAGTAGGGCAGTTCCAGTGCGTTCAGGATCTTGTCCTTATCTTTCAAAAAGGTTTTAAAAACAGTTAGAAAGATAGGATTTACACAAGAAATGGTATCTTCAATGAGTCCAAAGAAATGTTCAGCTTGTTTCTCTTGAAAATGAAAAAGTAAGAGTTGATAAAGCTCATAATGTTCTCGGAGTTTTTGAGAGTACGAGAGAATCTTTTCAAGAATGTCTTTATTAGTCAAGTACATGCGAAAAGTTGGGCGATAAAATCGTTTATGACTTAGTTTACGGTTATCCTGTTGGATGAGTTTCCAGTAGCGTTTACGTGCCTTATATTCGTGCGATTTTTTATCCTACTGATTCATGATTTGGATGCGCAGGCGGTTCATATCCAGGCCGAGATGTTGTACAATGTGAAAGCGGTCGAGGACAATTTTCGCAGAAGGAAATAGTTTTCTGGCAATATCGTAGTAGGTGCTAAACATGTCCATTGTAATGATTTTCACGCTATTTCGGACCTGTCTGGAATAGCGCAGGAAGTGATTGCGAATGGTTGCTTGGGTCCGTCCATCTAAGATAGCAATGATCTGTCTGGAATCGAAATCTTGTGCAATGAAGCTCATCTCTATCTGCTGATTGAAACAGTCACTTCCCTGACTGTTTCCACATCCCAGCTCATGTGCGCTGGAAGGTAGTTAAGGTCAGTCTTGAACTTGAATTCTTTCAATTTACGAATGACGGTGGAAGTAGAGACAGCTAAGCTTTCAGTGAAGGCTGTCATAGGGACTTTCTCGATTAGTTTTTGAGCGATTTTCTGCTTGACGATGGCTGCGATTTGGTGATTCTTCTTGACTAAGGAAGTCTCTGCGACCGCCATTTTTCCGCAATCCTGACAGCCGAAGCGTCGTTTCCTTAGGCGAATGAGTGTCCTGTATCCCGCACACTCTAGGTAAGGTATTTTCGATTCTTTCTGGAAGTCATATTTAGCCATTTGTCCTTGACAGTGAGGGCATTTAGGAGCAGGATAATCCAGCTTAGCGATGATTTCTTTATGAGTTCCAGCATCTAGAACATCCAAGATTATAATGTTAGGGTCTTTTATTCCGAGTAAGTTTGTGATAAAATGAACTGTTCCATAAGAGTCTTTCTAATGATGGTTTTGTCGCTTTTCATTATAGGTCTTATGGGACTTTTTTTCTACAACAAATAGGCTCCATCATTCCTACAGTGGTTTTACCCACTACAGAAATTATAGAGCCGTAATTATTTGCAAGCTAAGGCGGAAGGTTGAATCGTGATTTTGCGTGTAAATTTACACTCAACTAGTGTAAGAGATATGGAAGAATTTCACCATTAAATGGCTTTTAAGATCTAGAATGCTAATACGAGGCAACTTTGTTTGTTCCTTTTATTCTCTGATTGAGTTTTATTTTAGGCTTAAGAATCTAATTGTATGATTAAATATTTTTTGTGAAAAGCATCTTACTTTTACTGAAAATTCTTGACTCTTTTCTGTTTTGTGGTATAATTAACCAGTAAAGCTTTAACTGGTTAAGAGAAGGAGGGAAGAAATGACTCATTTAGCGCAGAAGATCGATCAATTTTTAAATGAAGTTATTTTGAAAGCAGAAAATCAGCATGAGATTCTGATTGGTTCTTGCACTAGTGATGTGCCTTTAACCAATACGCAGGAACATATTTTGATGCTTTTGTCTGAAGAATCTTTGACAAATTCTGATTTGGCAAAAAAACTGAATGTGAGTCAAGCTGCTGTGACTAAGGCTGTGAAATCTTTGGTTCGGCAAGAGATGCTGCAAGCTTTTAAAGATAAGAGAGATGCACGGGTTACCTTTTACCGTTTGACTGAGTTAGCTCAGCCGATTGCAAAGGAACATCAGCATCATCACTCTCATACTTTGGAGACGTATCAAAAATTGGCAGAGCAGTTTTCTGCTAGTGAACAGGCGACAATCGCGAAGTTTTTGGAAGCCTTAGTGGGAGAGATTGGCGAATGAGATATATCACAGTGGATAATCTTTCTTTTTACTATGACAAGGAGCCTGTGCTAGAGCATATTCACTATTTTCTAGACAGTGGTGAGTTTGTAACTTTGACGGGGGAAAATGGAGCTGCTAAGACGACGCTTATCAAGGCTAGTTTGGGTATTTTGCAGCCTAAGCATGGGGAAGTGAAGATTTCCAAGACCAATGTGCGAGGCAAGAAATTGCGGATTGCTTATTTGCCTCAGCAGATTGCTAGTTTTAATGCAGGTTTTCCTAGTACGGTGTATGAGTTTGTCAAGTCGGGACGTTATCCGCGCAAGGGTTGGTTTCGTCGTTTGAATGAGCATGATGAGGAGCATATCAAGGTAAGTCTGGAGTCGGTTGGAATGTGGGAACATCGGGATAAGCGGATTGGTTCTCTCTCTGGCGGGCAAAAGCAGAGGGCTGTGATTGCTCGGATGTTTGCTTCGGATCCGGATATTTTTGTCCTTGATGAGCCGACAACAGGGATGGATGCAGGCAGCAAGGATGAATTTTACAAGCTCATGCACCATAGTGCTCATCAGCATGGGAAAGCTGTCTTGATGATTACACACGATCCGGAAGAAGTTCGTAAATATGCTGATCGCAACATCCACCTGGTCCGTAATCAGGACTCACCTTGGCGCTGTTTCAATGTGCATGAAAGCGACAATGGACAGGAGGTGAGTCATGCTTAGTCTATTTTCCTATGATTTTATGCAGCGAGCTTTTTTGGCAGTTATTTCCATGAGCCTCTTCTCACCGATTCTGGGGACTTTCTTAATTTTGCGTCGGCAGAGCCTTATGAGTGACACCCTTAGCCACGTTTCACTGGCAGGTGTGGCTTTTGGCTTGGTTCTTGGACTATCGCCCACTCTCACAACGGTGCTTGTCGTCATTGTCGCAGCAGTATTTTTAGAGTACCTGCGAACTATCTATAAGAATTTCATGGAAATCGGGACAGCCATTCTTATGTCAACTGGCTTAGCCATTTCCCTGATTGTTATGAGTAAAGGCAAGAGTTCTAGCTCGATGAGTCTGGACCAGTATCTATTTGGCTCTATTGTGACTATCAGTAGGGAGCAGGTGATTTCTCTCTTTGTCATTGCTGCAGCAGTGCTTGTCTTGACCTTCCTCTTCATTCGCCCCATGTATATCTTGACTTTTGATGAGGATACGGCCTTTGTAGATGGGCTGCCTGTGCGGACCATGTCTATTCTCTTTAATATTGTGACGGGTGTTGCGATTGCCCTCATGATTCCAGCTGCGGGAGCCTTGCTAGTTTCGACCATTATGGTCTTGCCAGCTAGTATTGCACTGCGGATTGGAAAAAATTTCAAGTCGGTCATTCTACTGGCCAATGTCATTGGCTTCTTTGGTATGATTGCCGGACTTTATATTTCTTACTATGCAGAGACGCCAGCTAGCGCTAGCATTACGATTATCTTCGTCAGCTTGTTCTTGCTGGTGAATCTGGTCAAAAAATTTATGAAATAGGAGCAGAAAATGAAAAAAATTAGCTTACTATTAGCAGGCTTACTGAGTATTTTCTTAGTAGCTTGTTCCAATCAAAAAAATGCAGATGGCAAGCTCAATATTGTCACAACTTTTTATCCGGTTTATGAGTTTACCAAGCAGGTGGCTGGAGATGAGGCCAATGTTGAACTTCTAATCGGGGCTGGTACAGAGCCGCATGATTATGAACCCTCAGCCAAAGCTGTTGCTACGATTCAGGATGCAGATGCCTTTGTCTATGAAAATGAAAACATGGAGACTTGGGTTCCTGATCTGTTAAAAACTTTGAAAAATAAGGAAGAAACGGTTATCAAGGCGACAGGAAATATGCTCTTGCTGGCTGGTGGTGAAGAGGAAGAAGACCACGACCATGGTGAAGAGGGACATCATCATGCCTATGATCCCCATGTTTGGCTGTCACCGAAGCGAGCTATTAAAATGGTGGAGCACATCCGTGATAGTCTGAGCAAGTCTTATCCTGACAAGAAAGCTGCTTTTGAGAAAAATGCAGCGGCTTATATCAAGAAGCTGGAAGCCTTGGATAAAGAATATGAAGATGGTTTGGCCAATGCCAAGCAAAAGAGCTTTGTCACTCAGCACGCAGCCTTTAAGTATCTGGCATTGGACTATGGCTTGAAGCAGGTGCCAATTTCTGGACTTTCACCAGACAGTGAGCCATCCGCTTCACGCTTGGCTGAATTGACCGAGTATATCAAGAAAAATAAAATCAAGTATATCTACTTTGAAGAGAATGCTTCTCAGGCTCTGGCTTCTACTCTGGCTAAGGAAACAGGTGTAGAACTTGATGTCTTGAATCCGCTGGAAAGCTTGACCGAAGAGCAGACCAAGGATGGGGCAGACTATATTTCTATCATGCAGGCCAATCTAAAGGCTCTTAAAAAGACTACTGACCAAGAGGGAGCAGAGATTGCGGCTGAGAAAGAAGAAGATACTAAGACTGTTCAAAATGGATACTTTGAAGACAGTGCCGTCAAGGATCGGACCTTGTCTGACTATGCTGGCGAGTGGCAGTCTGTTTACCCTTATCTGAAGGATGGTACCTTGGACCAAGTCTTTGCCTACAAGGCTAAGCTGACTGGAAAAATGACAGCAGCAGAATACAAGGACTACTATGACAAGGGCTACAAGACAAATGTTTCTAATATCAATATCACAGACAAGACTATGGAATTTGTGGTAGATGGAAAATCTAAGAAATATACCTATAAATACGTTGGTAAGCACACTCTGACTTACCCTAAGGGAAATCGTGGAGTTCGCTTTATGTTTGAAGCGACAGACGAGGATGCTGGTGAATACAAGTATGTTCAGTTTAGCGACCACAACATTGCACCGACTAAGGCAGCTCATTTCCATATCTTCTATGGTGGCGAAAGCCAGGAAGCACTCTTTGATGAACTGGAAAACTGGCCAACCTACTATCCAAGTAAATTGACTGGTCAAGAAATTGCCCAAGAGATGCTGGCGCACTAATATAAAAAAGTAAGAAGACGGGACTATCCCGCCTTCTTTTTTACATTTTTAAAATTAGCGATAAAAATACTTGACAAATTATGATTACAAATGTAAACTAATAAAGAGTTAGATTACAAATGTAAATGTTAAGGAAGTGTTAAACAATGGAACAGCAAAATATTAGCCAAGCAGAATGGCAAGTGATGCGTGTACTTTGGGCGTATCCACACAGTCGCAGTACAGAGATCATAGCGCGTTTGGAAGCTGATTTTTCCTGGAAGCCGGCAACCATCAAGACTCTTTTGAATCGTCTGAAGACCAAAGAATTTATCGCTATGGAAAAAATCGAGGGCAAGTTTTACTACGATGCTCGGATTTTAGAAGCAGACCATCTGGAAAGTACATGGCAGGCGCTTTTTGACAATATCTGTAATACTAAACACGGAGATCTTTTGATTTCGATGATTGAGAGAAGTCAGTTCAGTCAAGGGGACTTGGAGCGGCTCAGTCAGGTCATTGATAAGAAAAGAGCCTCGGCTCCGCTGGAAATTAAATGCCACTGTCCGCAAGGTCAGTGTCGGTGCGGGCACGGAAAGGAGGAGCATTGATGAGCGAGAAGAAAGAATACAAACTCTCAGGAATGACCTGTGCATCTTGTGCTATGACAGTTGAGATGGCGGTCAAGGACTTAGAAACGGTTGAGGACGTCAGTGTCAATCTGGCGACCGAACGTCTCAGTTTGCTGCCTAAGGCAGGATTTGACAGCCAGCAAGTGCTGGATGCTGTAGCTGAGGCTGGTTATCAGGCAGAAGAAAAAGGAAAAGCTAGGTCATCCGATGTGAGCGCAGAGGCTACAATGAAAGCGCAGGAATTGCGAAGGAAGAAGCAAGAATTACTAATTCTTTTGGTTACAGCTCTGCCTTTGCTTTATATCTCTATGGGCAGTATGGTCGGTCTTCCTCTACCTAGCTTTTTGGACCATATGGCGCATCCCTTGGTCTTCGTTCTGTCACAACTTCTTTTGACTCTGCCTGCTGTGTGGATTGGGCGCGGCTTCTATCAGAGAGGATTTCGCAATCTTATCAAGCAACATCCTAATATGGATAGTCTGATTGCAGTGGGAACCAGCGCAGCATTTTTCTACAGCCTCTACTCGGTCGGTCAAGTTTTTCTTGGTCATCATGCCTTTGTTCATCAACTCTATTTTGAGTCGGTTGCAGTGATTATTGCCTTGGTTCTTCTGGGTAAATATCTGGAGAGTTCTGCCAAGGGTCGAACGTCTCAGGCGATTCAGTCTTTGCTTGAGCTTGTACCTAGTCAGGCGACAGTGATTCGCTATGGTGAGGCTGTGATCATTGATACGGAGGATATCCGAGTCGGAGATATTATCCTTATCAAGCCAGGAGAGCGTATGCCTGTGGATGGCCTTGTGACGGAGGGCCAGACCTTTGTGGATGAGTCCATGATGACTGGTGAAAGTGTTCCGATTGAAAAGAAGGTTGGCGACACCATTACCAGTGCAACAATCAATCAAAATGGTAGTATTGACTATCAAGCAACTAGGGTGGGTTCGGATACGACCTTAGCTCAGATTGTTAGATTGGTGGAGGAAGCGCAGGGGTCTAAGGCGCCGATAGCGGCTTTGGCCGATAAGATTTCACTCTATTTTGTTCCAATCGTGCTAAGCTTGGCTACTTTGTCTGCGCTGGGCTGGTATTTTCTAGCTGGTGAGAGTCTTAGCTTTTCTCTGTCAATCTTTATCGCAGTTCTGGTCATTGCTTGCCCTTGTGCGCTGGGATTAGCCACTCCGACAGCCATCATGGTTGGGACTGGCAAAGGGGCTGAAAATGGCATTCTGATTAAGTCTGGTCAAGCTTTGGAAGCTGCTTATCAACTGGATACTATTGTTCTTGATAAGACGGGGACGATTACAGTTGGTAAGCCCAGTCTGACGGATCTGCTGCCCTTGAGTGATTTTAATCGGTCTGACTTGTTGCGGTTAATAGCCAGTGCTGAGCAGCATTCTGAGCACCCTTTGGCTCAGGCTATCTTGGAAGCAGCTGAAGAGGAGGAGCTTGGCTTGCTACCTGTCAGTCATTTTGAGGCCATTGTTGGTCGAGGATTGGCTGCTCAGGTTGAAGGTAAGCATCTTCTGGTCGGAAATGAAAGCTTGATGAAAGACAAGAACATTGACAGCAGTGCCTTTCAAGAACAGTTGTTGAAGCTATCCCAAGAAGGGAAGACAGCCATGTTTGTCGCAATAGATGGACAGCTGGCTGGTATTTTAGCGGTAGCAGATGAGATGAAGTCCAGCAGCCTGTCGGCGGTGCAGGAGCTCCAGTCTATGGGGCTGGAAGTTATCATGCTGACAGGAGATCGTGAAGAAACCGCGACAGCTATTGCCCAGAAAGCTGGAATCCAAAAAGTCATCGCAGGTGTATTGCCAGATGGTAAGGCCACTGCTATTAAGGGCTTGCAGGAAGCTGGGAAAAAACTAGCCATGGTCGGAGACGGTATCAATGACGCGCCAGCTCTGGTCCAGGCAGATGTTGGGATTGCTATCGGATCAGGCGCTGATGTAGCTATCGAGTCAGCAGATGTAGTACTCATGCATAGTGACTTGCAGGATGTGGTCAAGGCTATCAAGCTCAGCCAGGCGACCATTCGTAATATCAAGGAAAATCTTTTCTGGGCCTTTGCTTATAATACACTAGGCATCCCGATTGCTATGGGGCTATTGCATCTTTTCGGCGGTCCCTTGCTTAATCCTATGCTGGCTGGTCTAGCCATGAGCTTGAGCTCAGTGTCAGTTGTGGCCAATGCTCTGCGTCTAGGACGCTTTAAAATGAAGAAATATACGGAGGAATGAATCTATGAAACAAAGAGTCCAATTAGAAAACTTATCTTGTCAAAATTGTGTCAAACACGTCACCAAGCATTTCCTGTGCATGGAGGGAGTGTCAGATGTGGCGGTAGAGCTAGAGAAGCAGACAGCCCAAGTCACTACTGATAAGCCTTATGGTGCAGCTGATTATGAAGCTGCTTTGGCAAAAACAATCTACAGGGTTCTGGATGTGGCAGAAGCTGAATGAATAAAGTCAGTAGCTTTGCGCCTGCCTAGCTGCTAGAATTCTTCTTGTAAAAAGCGATAAAATAATCTATAATGTTACTAATCACATGATTTATCTTACCGTGAGAAAGAGGAGAAAAATGAAAAAAAAAGCTTTACCTTTTTTACTAGCAGGAGCTGCTTTATTAGCTATGACAGCTTGCTCAAACGGCAGTGCTGCAAATCAATCAGAGACGCCTACTAGCAGTACTGGCTCAGTAACAAGTTCTGTGGAGCAGGTATCTAGTCAATCAACTGTGTCAGCATCTTCAGCGGCTAGCAGCACTAGCTCAGAGAGTGCGAGCACAGAAAAAACCAAGGAAAAGAAGGAAGCGATGGACATTTCAGCACTTGCAAATGGCGGTTATGCCAGCGTTAAAGGAACCTGGCAGGATGCTTCTGGCAACAAGCTTGTTTTTGATGACAAGGGCTTGGTTTCAAGTGTTTATGAATTGTACGGAGCTTCTCTGACAGACTATGGCACTGCTGCTGGCGGTGTCTACGGCGGAGAAAGCGGAGGTTTTCTGATTGAGTTTCTTCCTAAGGGAGTTAAGATTGCAGACAAGGAAAACTTTACAGACAACTCCGATGCCGGTCAAGACAGAATCTGGACAGGGGTTGGTCTGAATAGCTTTGACGAGCAAGGCAGCTTCTATTATCGGGTAGATTAAACGAAGCTTGGCTTTTAGTTTTATAGCTTATATATTGACGAGAGCAGAAAAACATCTGCTCTTTTTTTGTAAAGTAAGAAATTTTACCGACAAAAAAGCCTGCCTAAATTAGGCAGGTTTTATAGCTTTTAGTTGAATTAGGACTCACTGTGAGGCGTTATAAACTGATCCATAGGGGTTGAAATCACATTCAGGAAGAGCTTGGCGAAATCCTCTGCAGGCATAGGTTTTTCTTTGATAATCCAAATTTCAATGAGGGAGTTAATCCATCTAACAACAATTTCCGTAGCCATTTCTTTTGGAATTCCCAACTTTTTAGAGTCAATTTCTAAATTTTGTACGACCCACTGAGTGAAGAAGGTAGATAGATAGTCACTCCAGAAAGGATCGATAGCTGTAGTGTAGAGCACCTTCATCCATTTCCTATGTTCATAGAGGGTAGGAATCATATGCTTGGCAAAGAAGCAGAATGGATTTTCTCCATTTCCTTCTTCATAGCTTTCATACAGGGGCAAAAACGGAGTCATAATTGTCTGGCGGATGTATTGAATAATGTCTTCAACATTGCTAAAATGCTTTTTATAGATAGCCTGGCGCGATAGACCAGCTTGTTTTGCAATCTCTGAAAAAGTAAAATAAGACTTTTCAGGATTTTGCTCTGCCAGCTCAATTAAGGCATTGACGACTTTGTCTCGAGTATCTTGGGGCATAAGTACCTTCCTTCTTTTTTATTAAGTTCTTGCTGGTTTGTCTAAAAATAGAGCAAATCCCAACAAAATAGTTTACCGCTTGTCAACTAAAATGATAACACTTTATAGAGGAAATGTCGAATTATTTTTAAAATTTAATATAAAAATATTAAAAAACCAGTCTTCCCTTACAAGGACCGGTTCTGTCATTTCTCTGTTTTTCTTCTGGTTGGCTATGCGATAACAATTTTATTTGAAGGACCAGCTGGACTATCATAAGCAGCAAAGCTGGTTAGGGGTGAAGATACAAGGTTGAGAAATGTCTTAGAGAACTGCTTGCAAGGAACGGGGTCATCCTGAGTGATCCAATTCTCAATAAGAGAACTAATCCAGCCGGCCAGCAGTTGATTGGCCAGGTCTTCAGGGATACCTAATTTTTGGTGGTCAAGATTTAGATTCTGCTCGATCCAGTCCTTGTAACTGGCAGTAATAAAATCGCTCCACAGGGGATCGACAGAACTAGTATATAATATTTTAATGCGTTGGCGTTGCTCATAAATAGCGGGAAGAATAGTTCGAGCCAAAAAGGTGAAAGGATCTAAGTCCGCTTCAGAATTGTTGCTATTCCAGTTGGGAGCAAAGGCTTGCTTTACCATGTCTTGGCGAATGTATTCGATAATTTCAGTAGTGTTATTAAAGTGTCGTTTGTAAATAGCCTGTCTTGACAAACCGGCTTCTTTAGCGATTTCTGTAAAGGTAAAACGCAGCCTGTCTGGCTGTTTATCTGCTAATTCAAAAAATGCATCCAAAATCCTATCTCGTGTATTAAGAGCCATAATTTTATCCCTCCTATACCATTTTACTTTTTCTGTCTGAAATAAGCTAGAAAATAGCCCAAAATTTTTACTAAAAAAGTTTACACATTGTTAAATGGAAAAAATTTTAGTTTTATTTCTGGACATATTGTCTATTTAAAAATAGACAATATTACAAAAATGTACATATATCAAGCCGATAATTGTTTTGTTTTAAAAGGTTAATATGATAAAATAATAAAAAATCTTATCAGAAGTCAAATAGAAAGTGTAGTTTAAAAATTACCAAATCTGAAAGATTTATGGGAGGTTTGACTGGACTTTTTATTAAGGGTTACTGATCAGGATAATAAAATATGTTCAGAGGAGAAAAAGATGAAAAGAACAGAAAAAGTTTTGCGATATTCTATTCGGAAGTCTGTTTTAGGTGTTGGGTCAGTCCTTATTTGTGCTCTGTTTTTGGGTCACAGTTTGGTGGCGGCGGATGAGGAACAGCCAGTGGCAAATGCAGTAGAGACTCCAGTCGCTGCATCGCCAGTAAATCAGGATTTGACAACGGTTAGGGAGGCTGCTAACACGGAAGTAGGCACATTTCTGGCTGAGAAAGTGACAGATCTTGGGAATAATCCAAATTTGTCAGATGAGGAGCTTGCAGCAGCTAAGGACGAAGTCAATCAAACAGCGGCAAAGGCTCAGAATGAAATTGCCGCAGCTGAGGATAAAGAAAAGATTGATCAAGCTAAAGAAGATGGATTGGCAGACATCAACTCTATCAATCCAGTCGGCAAAGATTTACTTCTAGATGAAATCCAAAATGGGAAAGCAGAGTTTGACAAACTTGTAGATAGTAGTGATTTATTGCCTGAGGAGCAAAAGAAAAGTTTCCAAGAGTCTGTAAGGAAGAAGGCTGCAGAAGCAGAAGATGCAATTCAAAAATTAGATGTTAATGCAGCAACAGCAGAGCAGGCGGAAGTGATTCAAGAGCAAGCAGTAACCGAGGAAGATAAGTTTTTCAAATTTATAGCAAGTTCAACCGTAGATTTCACTCTGGCTGCCAAGTTAGCTGACTTGGAAGCAAATCCTAATCTTTCAGAAGCAGAAAAGAAAGCAGTTAGAGGCGAGATAGAGCAGGTTGTGGAAGCGGCCAAGAAGGCTATTGAAGGAGCAGATTCTCAGGAAGTCTATGATCAGGCAAAAGAAACAGCCATAGCCCACTTAGCCAAGATTCACCCTATTGGCAAAGAGCAGTTTTTAAAAGAAATTCAGGAAGAAAAAACAGCTACTATCGAGGCTGTTGAGAAGAGTCAAAGTCTTTCTACTGAGGAAAAAACTGCAGCTAAAAAGAAGATTGAAGATGCAGCAGCTATAGCTCAAAAAGCAATTGCAGCTTATAATGCTTGGGTTGAAAGTCCTGATGATGCTGAAAAAATTCAAGAGCAAGTAGCTGCAGAGAAGCAAAGTTTGTTAAAAGTTACGACTGGACTGAAACTAGATCTTGCTCTGTCTGATAAGCTAGCCGACTTACGGAGCAACCCGAATCTGTCAGATGCAGAACGGGCTACGGCTAAAGCTGAAGCGGAAGCAACTCTAGCAGATGCGAAAACGGCGCTTGAAAAGGCTGATACCGAAAAGGAACTAGAGAGAATTGAGGAAGCTGGAATTACTAGCTTGGACACGATTCATCCAGTTGGTAAAGATTTGGTTTTAGATGAGCTTGAAGAAGAAGCTGATAAACAGCTTGAAGAAATTGAACGTCATCAAACACTTTCAGAACTCGATAAAAAGCAAGCTAAAGAAAAGATTCGAGCAGTATTAAAGGCGGTGACAGATGCGATTGCTCAGCTGGATGATAGTGTAGACAGTGCAGAAAAAGCAGAAAAGCTGCAGGAACAGATCGCTGCTGAGCAGACAAAGGCTCTTGAAACTCTAGAAGCGATTGTCAAGAATGCTGCTAAAGCTGAGACAGCTTCTTCTATTCCAAGTGATTCACCACAAGAAACCAGGAAAGAATTTAGTGGAGGCGTCAGCGACTCTGAGCCAGCAACAGCAACGGCGTCGGAATATGATTTGTCTAGCCATGAAGTTGGAACTCATCCCGATACAGCTCCGCAGGCGTCTGCACAAGCAGAATTCAGTGGCAATGTTAGTGATTCAGAGGCGGCAACAGTAACACGGCCTGAATTTACAGGAGGCGTCGGCGATTCTGAGCCGACAACAGTAACAGAGTCAGAGTATGATTTATCTAGCCATGGGGTTGGAACTCATCCCGATACAGCTCCACAGGTGTCTGCACAACCAGAATTCAGTGGCAATGTTAGTGATTCAGAAACAGCAACAGCAACACGGCCTGAATTTACAGGAGGTGTCAATGATTCAGAGCCAACTATGACAGAACATAACACCTATGATGCTGGCGTTCAGCCATCAGTCAGGAGCGCACATCCAGACAGTGCTCCTCAAATGTCGGCTCTTCCGGAATTTACTGGTGGTGTCAATGCTGCTGACGCGGCAGTAGCTGATGCTTTACCTGCTTACCAAGTAACTAGCGGTATTTTGCCAGCAGTTGATGGGACCAAATCAGTACAAGAGCAGCATTCATCAGCTAAGGTCACCCAGCTAGCTCAGCTTAAAAACATGGAAAGTAGGAGTGGTACGTCAGTCTTGCCGCATACGGGTCAAGCTTCTAATGCTCTTCTCACAGTTGCAGGAGTTATCAGCGCTTTAGGTGCAGCCGGATTGTCATTCCGTAGTAGAAAAAAGGAAGATTAAGTTTTAAAGAGGCCACTTGGTCTCTTTTTTGATGGAAAAAATTTTCAAAAATCATGCAAACGTTTTACTAAAAACGCTTGAAAAAGTTAAAAAAAAACGATATAATGGACAATGTGAAAGCGCTTTGCAAACGAGAGCTTGAAAGAAAATATTTTTATTCAAAAGAAGGGGCTTATTATGGTCGAATTAAATCTGAAAAATATCTATAAAAAATATCCCAACAGCGATCACTACTCAGTGGAAGACTTCAATCTTGATATTAAGGACAAGGAATTTATCGTATTTGTCGGTCCTTCTGGTTGTGGAAAATCAACTACGCTGCGTATGATTGCAGGCTTGGAGGATATCACAGAAGGAACTGCCTCTATTGACGGTACAGTGGTCAATGATGTAGCTCCAAAAGACCGTGACATCGCCATGGTCTTCCAGAACTATGCCCTTTATCCGCACATGACTGTCTACGACAACATGGCTTTTGGTCTTAAGCTGCGCAAGTACGGCAAGGAAGATATTGACAAACGGGTCAACGAAGCAGCAGAAATCCTAGGCTTGAAGGAATTCTTGCAGCGCAAGCCAGCTGATTTGTCTGGTGGTCAGCGTCAGCGGGTAGCAATGGGACGCGCTATCGTTCGGGATGCAAAGGTTTTCCTTATGGATGAGCCTCTGTCTAACTTGGATGCTAAGCTGCGTGTTTCTATGCGGGCGGAGATTGCCAAGATTCACCGCCGTATCGGGGCAACAACTATCTATGTTACCCACGACCAGACTGAAGCTATGACCTTGGCGGATCGTATCGTTATCATGTCAGCGACCAAGAATCCTGCTGGAACTGGAACGATTGGACGAGTGGAGCAGATTGGTACACCGCAGGAAGTCTACAACAACCCAGTTAATAAGTTTGTTGCCGGCTTCATCGGTAGCCCAGCTATGAACTTCATCCCAGTTAAGCTTGAAGGGACTGAGATTGTCGCAAAAGGGCTGCGCTTGACTGTGCCAGAAGGAGCTCTCAAGGTTCTGCGGGAGAAAGGTTACGAGGGCAAGGAGCTGATCTTTGGTATTCGTCCAGAAGATATCAATGCGGAAGCTGCTTTCTTGGAAACTTTCCCGAATTCAGTTGTGCATGCTAAGATTTCTGTTTCAGAATTGCTGGGAGCAGAGTCTCATCTCTACTGCCAAGTGGGTGCTAGTGAGTTTGTAGCGCGTGTGGATTCACGGGATTACCTAGAAACTGGTGCAGGAATTGACCTAGGTTTTGACCTCAATAAAGCGCACTTCTTTGATCCAGAGACAGAGAAGACAGTCTATTAATCAGTAGATAAATAAATAACGCAGACAGTGCTGTCTGCGTTTTTAAAATGGCTGCTATAACATCATTTTTGACTGAAAGCTGCTCAACTTTTTTCTTGTTTTAGTTTTCCGATAAGAATCTCAGCTGAAATGGTGGCATGTGTAAGCTGCTCCCAATTGATTAGATTTTTTTCAACATGAAAGAGTAAAGGAGTCATCTGCAGCAGGGCAGTTTTCTCTTCAGAATGCAGATCATGGGTTGATTCTACAGTCTTTCTAGATAGGATCGTAAAGTGTTTCTGAAAATGCTGGATGATATCTTGATTAGAATAATCTTTCTTGTCCAGATACTGAGCAACTTTTTGACGAATTTCCTTCAAATGATTTTCTGTTGGGATGACTTTAATGATAAGCCCCTCTTTTTTCAATACTCGCTGAAATTCATGGTAGTTAGCTGGTGAGAAGATGTCCAGCAAGACATCCATGCTTTGATCCTGAACGGGCAAGTGAGCCAAATCACCAACGAACCATTTTACAGCAAGGCTCTGATCACTTTTTGCAGCTAACTGGATAGAATCTTTGGATAAATCAAAAGCATAAATTTCTTTGTTGGGAAATTCTTCCTGAATTTTTCGAGCATAGTAGCCCTCCCCGCAAGCGACATCTAGAATGGTCTGTTCTTCAGGAAGGGGCTGCAGCAAATCCAGCAACTCGTCTAGGATATGCTGATAAAAGCCGGCTACCAAGATGACTTGCCTATTTTGAAAGCTCGTTTTGTCATAGTCTTTAGCTTGTTTGGTCTGAGGGGCGAGATTGACATAACCGAATTTGGCGATGTCGTAGGAATGGCGATTGGAGCACTTGAGGCTGTTTTCTTCCATAGCTAAGCTTTGCTGGCAGAGTGGACAGGCCAGAGCCGGAGCTTGGGCAAATCGGGCAAGTTTTGGTTTCATAGTCGCTCTCTTTCTATTGTTTTTATATAGCTGAATGACTTCTTTTTGGTAAGACATAGAAAAATCCGATTTAGGTAATCGGATTTGTATCTTTAGTAGGTCAGGACAAAGTATTTCTTCTTACCGCGGCGGATAACTGTCAGCTCGTCTTCCAGTTTATCTGAGGCGCTAAGGACATAATCTAAATCTTGGATGCGCTCGCCATTGAGGTAGATAGCACCGTTTTGGACATCCTCGCGGGCTTGACGTTTTGAGTTTACCACGCCGGCTGTCACAAGCAGTTCTACAATATTGAGGTTGTCTTCTGCCTGGACCTGATAGTTAGGCACACCGCGCAAACCTTGTTTGAGTTCCTTGACGGACAAATTTTTGATATTTCCAGCAAAGAGCTGCTCAGTGATATTGAGGGCTTCCTGATAAGCTTCTTGACCGTGAACCAGACTGACCACTTCGCGAGCTAGAACTTTTTGCGCCAAGCGTTCGTGTGGTGCAGCTTCAAATTGTTGGCGAATTTCTTCAATCTCATCCAAGGACAGGAAGGTGAAGATTTTCAGGAAGCGGATAGCGTCTGCGTCCATGACATTCATCCAGAATTGATACATTTCGTAAGGAGAAGTCTTGTCAGGATTAAGCCAGACAGCATTGCCTTCTGACTTGCCGAATTTTTTGCCAGTAGCGTCAGTAATGAGAGGCACGGTCATCACGTGTCCAGTCTTGTCGGCCTTGCGGCGTAAGAGCTCTGTTCCCGCTGTCATATTGCCCCACTGGTCGGAACCACCGATTTGCAGGGTTACGCCGTGGTTTTGATTGAGGATATAGAAGTCATATCCTTGCATGATCTGGTAGGCGAATTCTGTATAGGAAATACCTGTCTCAATCCGGCTCTTGACAGAATCTTTACTCATCATGTAGTTGACAGTGAAGTATTTGCCGACGTCACGCAGGAAGTCGATAAAGCTGATGCTGCTAAACCAGTCATAGTTGTTGACCATTTCGGCCTTATTATCACCCTTTTCAAAGTCCAGAAAGCGAGAAAGCTGATCTTGGATAGATTTCACCCAGCCTTCCACAGTTTCCTTGGTTTGGAGGCTGCGTTCTGCATCCCTAAAGGATGGATCGCCAATCAATCCAGTTGCTCCTCCGACCAGAGCGTAGGGTTTGTGTCCGGCTAGTTGCAAGCGACGGCTGGTCAGAATGGCTACCAAGTGGCCAAGGTGCAGGCTGTCAGCGGTCGGATCGTATCCACTATAATAAGAGACTTGTCCTTCTTCTAAGGCCTTGCGTAAAGCTGCTTCATCAGTAGTTTGGAATACCAAGCCACGTTCTTTTAGCTCATCAAAAATGTGCATCATGTCTCTCCTATTCTAAAAGCCAAGAAATTGGCTTATCTATATTTTAAATTTATGTTACTCTATTGTATCATAAAGCTTTTAAATAGCAATGTTTCCTTGAAATAAATCATAGATATTTGGTATAATGGGAGGATAATAAGGAGAATCGAACTTGGAACAATTAATAGAAAAATTAAAAGAGTTCTGGGGAAAAGCCCAGCAGTTTATCAAAAAAATACATCTTCCAGAATGGAGCAAGAAGATTGGCAGTGGCAACAATGGCTGGTCTATCGGTGATGTTTTTGCTGTTTTCTTGCGGACTTTTAAACTTCTGATGAATATGGCTTTTGTGTTTATCTTCTTCGGTGCCGTAATCGGTGCTGGGATTGGGATAGGCTATGCAGCTAGTCTTTTCAGCAAGGTGGAAGTGCCCAAGCAGGAAGAGCTGGTCAAGCAGGTGAATAATATCTCTGGTATTTCTAAGCTTACCTATGCCGATGGCAGCTTGATTTCAGATGTTGACAATGATTTGCTCCGCATCCCAGTTAAGAGTGACGCCATCTCTGAAAATGTAAAAAAAGCCGTTATCGCTACAGAGGATGAGAACTTTGAAACGCATAACGGAGTGGTGCCTAAGGCTGTGCTTCGGGCTACGCTCGGATCTGTTGTCGGAGTTGGATCTTCTAGTGGGGGTTCAACCATTACCCAGCAGTTGATCAAGCAGCAGGTGGTGGGCGATGCACCGACCTTCAAGCGGAAAGCAGCAGAGATTGTTGATGCGCTGGCTTTGGAGCGCTACATGTCCAAGGATGATATTTTGACCACCTACTTGAACGTTTCGCCTTTTGGGCGCAACAATAAGGGGCAGAATATCGCTGGTGTGGAAGAAGCTGCTCAAGGGATTTTTGGTGTTTCTGCTAAGGATTTGACAGTGCCCCAGTCTGCTTTTATTGCTGGCTTGCCACAGAGTCCGATTGTTTATTCGCCTTATGCAGCGGACGGCAGTCTCAAGAGTGCAGGGGATATGGCTCTGGGCTTGGAACGTGCCAAGGATGTGCTCTATAATATGTATCGGACGGGCCATCTAAGCGAGAAAGAGTACAAGGAGTACAAGGACTACGACCTGACCAAGGATTTCAAGCCTTCTGAAAGCTCGGAAAAATCTTCGCATGGCTACCTTTATTACACAGCTGTCGAAGAAGCCCAGCAGACCATGTATGAGTACTTGATTCAGCGGGACAATGTTTCTCAGCAAGAGCTGAAAAACAATGACACTGTCAAGGCCTACAAGGAATTGGCTGCTAAAGAACTGAGCGATGGCGGCTATACTGTTACCACCACGATTAACAAGAACATCCACACTGCTATGCAAAATGCAGTAGCTAACTATGGCGGCGTCTTGGATGACGGAACTGGTGCAGTTGAAGTGGGAAATGTCCTCTTGGATAATAAAACCGGTGCTGTGATTGGCTTTGTCGGCGGCAGAGATTATGCTTCCAATCAGAACAATCATGCCTTTGATACGGAACGATCGCCAGGTTCGACCATTAAGCCAATTTTGGCTTATGGGATTGCTATTGACCAAGGTCTGATGGGCAGCGCCAGCGTTCTTTCCAATTATCCAACTAATTTTTCAAGCGGCGATCCAATCATGCACGTGGACAGCCGTGGTACAGCCATGATGGATCTGCAAGAAGCTCTCAATACTTCTTGGAATATCCCAGCTTATTGGACTTACCGCGGATTACGCGAAAAAGGTGTCAATGTCCGTGGCTATATGGAAAAAATGGGCTATTACATTGATGACTACAGCATTGAGAGTCTCCCAATGGGCGGGGGCATCGAAGTATCTGTAGCTCAGCACACCAATGGTTTCCAAACCTTGGCTAATAATGGAACCTACCAGAAAAAATACATGGTTGAGAAAATCACAGACCGAGATGGCAAGGTGATTTACCAGCATAAGGCTAATCCTGTTCAGATATACAGTCCAGCAGCAGCTACGATTATGCAGGAGCTCATGCGCGGAGTTATCAATTCTGGGGCTACTACGACCTATAAATCCAGAATCAGTCATGTCAATGGAACCTTGGCTGGAGCCGATTGGATTGGTAAGACTGGAACAACCAACACCAACGGTGATATGTGGCTGATGCTTTCTACTCCAAAGATGACCTTGGGAGGCTGGATTGGTCATGATGATAATAGCTCTATGGCGGCGTTGACTGGTTATAATAATAATGCCTCCTACATGGCCTATATGGCAGATGCTATCTATCAGGCAGATCCAAATGCCTGGGGTGTGGGTGATAAGTTCACTCTTGATCCGAGTGTGATTAAGTCTGATGTACTCAAGTCCACAGGGGAAAAGCCAGGTACAGTAACGGTAAACGGCCGTTCTGTTAATCTCAGTGGTCCGACAGTGCCTAGTTATTGGGCTAAAAACGGTGCTCCGACCACGACCTACCGCTTTGGTATCGGGGCATCAGATGCGGATTATCAGAAAGCTTGGTCAGTTATACTGGGCGGTGCTAGCTCTAGTTCAAATTCCAACTCAAACTCTAATTCCAACGCGGGTACAAGTTCCAGCAGCAGTCGTCAGGGGAATTAGACTCGCAAGCTCAATTTCCCCTTTTCAGAAAGCGGATGAAATCCTTGCAATTTCTAGCTAAATAAGGTATAATGATAGCAATAATTTGTCGTCTGCTTTTTTGAAATATTGTCCAAAAAAGCTTACAGCAGTTAAATCAAGCTTTTATAAGTCAGATTTAGCTGCTCTTTTTGTGTCTATTTTTAGAAAAAACAAATTTTGTAACCAATATTTAATAATTCTGAAAATTAGATAAAAGGGACTGATTGTAGCTGTTTTGTGGTTTAGCGAAACAGATAGGGGATTTCCTCTAAAAAGATTTAATTGAACTTGCTCTGAAAGAGTTAAGAAAAGGATGGCCGATTAAAAGACGATTCTCATTTTTTGTCTTTAAAGGTCTAGAGCGCCTTCTTGATTCATAAAAGGGCTTCGTATCTTATTTTATAAAGGAGTAAAAACTTGGCAGGACATGACGTTCAATACGGGAAACATCGTACCCGTCGTAGTTTCTCAAGAATTAAGGAAGTTCTTGATTTACCTAACTTGATTGAGATTCAAACAGATTCTTTTAAAGATTTCTTGGATCATGGCTTGAAGGAAGTCTTTGAAGATGTACTTCCGATTTCAAACTTTACTGACACCATGGAATTGGAATTTGTCGGTTATGAAATTCGTGAACCAAAATATACGCTGGAAGAAGCTCGTATTCACGATGCCAGCTACTCAGCACCAATTTTTGTGACTTTCCGTCTGATTAACAAGGAAACTGGTGAAATCAAGACTCAGGAAGTCTTCTTTGGTGACTTCCCAGTAATGACTGAAATGGGGACCTTCATTATCAATGGTGGTGAGCGGATTATCGTATCCCAGTTGGTGCGTTCTCCAGGGGTTTACTTTAACGATAAAGTTGACAAAAATGGGAAAGTCGGCTATGGTTCAACGGTTATTCCAAACCGCGGAGCATGGTTGGAGTTGGAAACAGACTCAAAAGACATTGCCTACACTCGTATTGACCGGACGCGTAAAATTCCATTTACGACCTTGGTTCGTGCGCTTGGTTTCTCAGGCGATGATGAGATCTTTGACATCTTTGGTGACAGTGACTTGGTGCGCAATACCATTGAAAAAGATATTCACAAGAACCCTATGGACTCTCGTACAGATGAAGCTTTGAAAGAAATCTATGAGCGTCTTCGTCCAGGTGAGCCTAAAACGGCTGAAAGTTCACGTAGCTTGCTTGTGGCTCGTTTCTTTGATCCGCATCGCTATGACTTGGCGGCTGTTGGGCGTTACAAGATTAACAAAAAACTCAACATCAAAACACGCTTGCTGAACCAAACCATTGCAGAGCCATTGGTAGATGCTGAAACAGGAGAAATCTTGGTTGAAGCAGGAACGCTGATGACCCGCACTGTCATTGACAGCATTGCAGAGCAGCTGGACAATGGTTTGAACAAAATCACTTATATTCCAAATGATTCTGCTGTTTTGACAGCTCCTGTAGAGTTGCAGAAGTTCAAAGTTGTGGCTCCAACAGATCCAGACCGTGTTGTCACTATCATTGGTAACGCAAATCCGTCTGATAAGGTTCGGACAGTAACACCGGCTGACATCTTGGCTGAGATGAGTTATTTCCTTAACTTGGCTGAAGGTATCGGTCGTGTAGATGATATTGACCACTTGGGGAACCGTCGTATTCGTGCAGTTGGTGAACTTTTGGCCAACCAAGTTCGTCTGGGACTTTCTCGTATGGAGCGTAATGTTCGCGAACGGATGAGCGTACAAGACAATGAAGTACTGACTCCGCAGCAAATCATCAACATCCGCCCTGTGACTGCAGCCATTAAAGAATTCTTTGGTTCTTCACAGTTGTCACAGTTCATGGACCAACACAATCCGCTGTCTGAACTCTCTCACAAGCGCCGTCTTTCTGCCTTAGGACCTGGTGGTTTGACACGTGACCGTGCTGGTTATGAAGTGCGGGACGTGCACTATACTCACTACGGTCGTATGTGTCCGATTGAAACGCCTGAAGGACCAAACATCGGTTTGATCAATAACTTGTCTTCTTATGGACACCTTAACAAATATGGCTTTATTCAAACACCTTACCGTAAGGTAGACCGTGAAGCTGGCGTGGTAACCAACGAAATCGTTTGGTTGACCGCTGATGAGGAAGATGAATTTATCGTAGCACAGGCTAACTCCAAGCTGAATGAAAAAGGTGGCTTTGCAGAGCCTATCGTTATGGGCCGCCACCAAGGTAATAACCAAGAATTCCCATCAGACCAAGTAGACTACATGGATGTATCGCCCAAGCAGGTAGTTGCCGTAGCGACAGCGTGTATTCCTTTCTTGGAAAATGACGACTCCAACCGTGCCCTCATGGGTGCTAACATGCAACGTCAGGCTGTGCCCTTGATTGATCCAAAAGCGCCTTATGTTGGTACTGGTATGGAATACCAAGCTGCCCACGACTCTGGTGCAGCAGTCATTGCCCAGCATGATGGTAAGGTTACCTATGCGGATGCAGACAAGGTTGAAGTCCGCCGTGAAGATGGTTCTCTTGATGTTTACCAAATTCAAAAATTCCGCCGTTCTAATTCAGGAACTGCTTACAACCAACGTACCCTTGTAAAAGTTGGCGATGTCGTTGAAAAAGGCGACTTTATCGCTGACGGACCTTCTATGGAAAAAGGAGAAATGGCGTTGGGACAAAACCCAATCGTTGCCTACATGACATGGGAAGGTTACAACTTCGAGGATGCGGTTATCATGAGTGAGCGTCTGGTGAAAGACGATGTCTACACCTCTGTTCACTTGGAAGAATACGAATCAGAAACTCGCGACACCAAGCTTGGCCCTGAAGAGATTACCCGCGAAATTCCAAACGTAGGGGAAGATGCTCTGCGCAATTTGGACGAAATGGGTATTATCCGCATCGGGGCGGAAGTCAAAGAAGGCGATATCCTAGTCGGGAAAGTCACTCCAAAGGGTGAAAAAGACCTTTCAGCTGAGGAACGTCTCTTGCACGCTATCTTCGGAGACAAGTCTCGTGAAGTCCGTGATACCTCTCTGCGTGTGCCGCACGGTGCCGATGGAGTGGTTCGTGACGTGAAGATCTTTACCCGTGCTAATGGTGATGAGCTGCAATCTGGCGTTAATATGCTGGTTCGTGTTTACATCGCTCAAAAACGTAAGATTAAGGTCGGAGATAAGATGGCTGGTCGTCACGGAAACAAGGGGGTTGTATCCCGTATCGTTCCTGTGGAAGACATGCCTTATTTGCCAGACGGAACACCAGTTGATATCATGTTGAACCCACTCGGGGTACCATCTCGTATGAACATCGGTCAGGTTATGGAGCTTCACCTTGGTATGGCAGCTCGTAACTTGGGCATCCATATTGCAACACCAGTCTTTGATGGAGCAAGCTCAGAAGACCTCTGGGATACAGTACGCGAAGCTGGTATGGACAGCGATGCCAAGACTATTCTTTATGACGGACGTACCGGTGAGCCATTTGATAACCGCGTATCTGTCGGTGTCATGTACATGATCAAGCTCCACCACATGGTAGATGACAAACTCCATGCCCGCTCAGTGGGTCCTTACTCAATGGTTACCCAACAGCCGCTCGGAGGTAAAGCTCAGTTTGGTGGACAACGTTTTGGTGAGATGGAAGTTTGGGCCTTAGAAGCTTACGGTGCTTCTAACGTTCTACAAGAAATCCTGACTTACAAGTCAGATGATGTCAACGGACGTTTGAAAGCTTATGAAGCAATTACTAAAGGGAAACCAATTCCAAAACCAGGTGTGCCAGAATCCTTCCGCGTTCTTGTCAAAGAGTTGCAATCTCTTGGTCTAGATATGCGTGTTCTCGATGAAGATGATAATGAAGTAGAACTGCGTGACCTAGACGAAGGTGAAGATGATGACGTGATTCACGTTGATGATCTTGAAAAAGCGCGTGAAAAAGCAGCTCAAGAAGCGAAAGCAGCTTTTGATGCTGAAGGAAAAGAATAAGAATTCACACTGATTAGAAAATGAAGAAAGGTAAGAAATAGTGGTTGATGTAAATCGTTTTAAAAGTATGCAAATCACCCTAGCTTCTCCCAATAAGGTCCGTTCATGGTCTTATGGGGAAGTGAAGAAACCTGAAACAATCAATTACCGCACACTCAAACCTGAACGCGAAGGTCTTTTTGATGAAGTTATCTTTGGTCCGACTAAGGACTGGGAATGTGCCTGTGGTAAGTACAAACGGATTCGTTACAAGGGAATTATTTGTGACCGCTGTGGTGTTGAAGTAACCCGCGCCAAGGTTCGCCGTGAGCGCATGGGGCACATCGAATTGAAGGCACCTGTATCACATATTTGGTACTTTAAAGGAATTCCAAGTCGCATGGGACTCACTTTGGATATGAGCCCACGTGCTTTGGAAGAAGTCATTTATTTTGCGGCTTATGTGGTCATTGATCCTAAGGATACACCGCTAGAGCACAAGTCAATTATGACAGAACGTGAATATCGTGAGCGTTTACGCGAGTACGGTACAGGCTCATTTGTAGCTAAGATGGGAGCGGAAGCTATTCAAGATCTCTTGAAACAAGTAGACTTGGAAGCTGAAATTGCTGTTCTCAAAGAGGAATTAAAAACTGCGACTGGGCAAAAACGTGTGAAGGCTGTCCGTCGTTTGGATGTCTTGGATGCCTTCTACAAGTCTGGCAATAAGCCAGAATGGATGGTGCTCAATATCCTGCCGGTTATTCCGCCAGATTTGCGTCCGATGGTACAGCTGGACGGTGGTCGTTTTGCGGCGTCTGACCTTAACGATCTTTACCGTCGTGTCATTAACCGTAACAACCGTTTGGCTCGTTTGCTTGAACTAAATGCCCCTGGTATCATCGTTCAAAATGAGAAGCGTATGCTTCAAGAAGCGGTTGATGCTTTGATTGATAACGGTCGCCGTGGCCGTCCAATTACTGGTCCAGGCAGCCGTCCGCTTAAGTCTTTGAGCCACATGCTCAAAGGGAAACAAGGCCGTTTCCGTCAAAACTTGCTGGGTAAACGGGTTGACTTCTCAGGTCGTTCCGTTATCGCCGTTGGTCCTACGTTGAAAATGTATCAATGTGGTGTGCCGCGTGAAATGGCGATTGAGCTCTTCAAGCCGTTTGTGATGCGGGAAATCGTTGCTCGTGACATCGTGCAAAACGTTAAAGCGGCTAAACGCTTGGTAGAACGTGGAGATGAGCGTATCTGGGATATTTTGGAAGAAGTCATCAAGGAACATCCTGTACTTCTTAACCGCGCACCGACTCTTCACCGTTTGGGAATTCAGGCTTTCGAGCCAGTTCTGATTGACGGTAAAGCTCTTCGTTTGCATCCGCTGGTCTGTGAAGCCTACAATGCCGACTTTGATGGTGACCAAATGGCTATCCACGTACCATTGTCAGAGGAAGCGCAAGCTGAAGCTCGTATCCTCATGCTGGCTGCTGAGCACATCTTGAATCCGAAAGATGGTAAACCAGTTGTAACACCGTCTCAGGATATGGTCTTGGGGAACTACTACCTGACCATGGAAGAGGCTGGCCGCGAAGGCGAAGGCATGATCTTCAAGGATATGGATGAGGCGGTTATGGCCCTCCGCAATGGCTATGTTCACTTGCATACTCGTGTTGGTATTGCAACCGACAGTCTTAATAAGCCTTGGACAGAGGACCAGAAGCATAAGATTTTGATTACTACTGTTGGTAAAATTCTCTTTAACGCAATTATGCCAGAGGAATTGCCTTACCTGCAAGAGCCGACTAATGCTAATTTGACAGAAGGTGTGCCAGCTAAGTATTTCTTGGAGTCAGGGCAAGACATCAAGGAAGTCATTGAACAGCTTGAGATCAATGTTCCGTTTAAGAAGAAAAATCTTGGGAATATCATTGCGGAAATCTTTAAACGCTTCCGTACAACAGAAACATCTGCTCTTCTTGACCGCTTGAAGAATCTGGGTTATCATCATTCTACTTTGGCTGGTCTGACAGTGGGTATCGCTGATATCCCAGTTGTCGAAGACAAGGCTGAGATTATTGAAGAATCCCATAAGCGTGTTGAACAAATTACTAAACAATTCCGCCGTGGTATGATCACTGACGATGAACGCTACAATGCCGTTACAGCTGAATGGCGGGCAGCTCGTGAGAAATTGGAAAAACGTCTGGTTGCCAACCAGGATCCGAAGAACCCTATCGTTATGATGATGGACTCTGGAGCGCGGGGTAACATCTCTAACTTCTCCCAGTTGGCCGGTATGCGTGGTCTGATGGCTGCGCCAAATGGACGTATCATGGAATTGCCAATCTTGTCTAACTTCCGTGAAGGTCTGTCTGTTTTGGAAATGTTCTTCTCTACCCACGGTGCTCGTAAGGGTATGACAGATACGGCCCTTAAGACTGCCGACTCAGGTTACCTGACTCGTCGTCTGGTTGACGTTGCCCAAGATGTGATTATCCGTGAAGATGACTGTGGTACAGATCGCGGCTTGCTCATCACTTCTATCACAGAAGGCAAGGAAATGATCGAGTCTCTGGAAGAGCGTCTCAATGGTCGTTACACCAAGAAGACGGTTAAACATCCAGAAACTGGTGCTGTCATTATTGGTCCAAATGAATTGATCACAGAAGACAAGGCGCGCGAGATTGTTAATGCTGGTGTTGACGAAGTGACGATTCGCTCAGTCTTTACATGTAACACCCGCCACGGTGTCTGCCGTCATTGTTACGGTATTAACTTGGCAACGGGTGATGCGGTTGAAGTCGGTGAAGCAGTCGGAACCATCGCTGCTCAATCTATCGGGGAGCCTGGTACACAGCTGACCATGCGCACCTTCCACACGGGTGGTGTTGCCTCTAATACCGATATCACGCAAGGTCTTCCTCGTGTTCAAGAAATCTTTGAAGCCCGCAATCCGAAAGGGGAAGCGGTCATCACTGAAGTCAAGGGTGAAGTTACTGCTATCGAAGAAGATGCATCTACTCGTACCAAGAAAGTCTTTGTTACTGGTGCAACTGGCGAAGGTGAATACGTGGTGCCATTTACAGCTCGCATGAAGGTTGAAGTGGGCGACCAAGTTTCTCGCGGTGCTGCCTTGACTGAAGGTTCTATCCAGCCGAAGCACTTGCTCGCTGTCCGCGATGTCTTGTCTGTTGAAACTTACCTGCTTGCTGAGGTACAAAAAGTTTACCGCAGCCAAGGGGTAGAAATCGGCGACAAACACATTGAGGTAATGGTTCGCCAGATGATTCGCAAGGTGCGCGTTATGGATCCAGGAGATACAGATCTTCTCATGGGAACTCTCATGGATATTACAGACTTCACAGATGCTAACCGTGATGTGGTTATCTCTGGCGGTGTGCCTGCGACAGCTCGTCCAGTCCTCATGGGAATCACCAAAGCTTCCCTTGAGACAAATAGCTTCCTGTCTGCAGCTTCCTTCCAGGAAACAACTCGTGTCCTGACAGATGCTGCTATCCGTGGTAAGAAAGACCATCTGCTCGGACTCAAGGAAAATGTTATCATCGGTAAGATTATCCCAGCTGGTACTGGTATGGCCCGCTACCGCAATCTGGAACCTCAGGCTGTCAATGAAGTTGAAATTATCGACGAAGTGACAGAACTTCCAGGTGGATTTGAAACTGAAGAAAATATTGTTCTTAAATAAAGAACTTTCCCTCCCGATTTTCGGGAGGGATTTTTTGTTGCAGCCGATAATTTCTTGCCCGCCACTAAATATTATCCTATAATATACTTAGAAAGTTGTTTTTAAGTTCTCCTTTATGAATAAACAACTATAGAAGAAACACTCGAGATTTTCTATTTCAGTTTTTCTATGATGCGAGACGACATATTCATTTTTAATCAGGGAGGTAGCTGGTTTTTTGTAGTATGATAGCGCTAGGTTATACTATTTTAAAAATCCTAAAATAGTAGGAGGGGCAGGTTTGAAATTTTAAAAAAGAGGAGGTTGGTTTTAATGGTGGTGGTCGAAGATTGTGGAGAACAGTAGCTGGCGTTTATCTAGCTAGCTCATTCATGAAGGGAGGCTTTTGAAATATAAAGAATAGAAAACAATTAGATTACAAATAGAATAATATTTTATTACAATGAATAAAGATAAAAAAATATAGGTAAAAAACACAAAATTCTGCATAAATCAGGGCTTTAAGCCTATAAGTTCTTTCCTTTTTATTTATTTTTTTGATAAAACCAGAAAATTTCAGTAATTTTAAGTTACAATTAAGTTAAGAAAATTAAAATAATCTTAAATAAGTTACCAACATGTAAATTACTATTAAGAAAGTATAAAATAATAGTTCATGCTTTGATTATTGAAACGCTTGATGGTAAAATAACTAAGGTTACTTAAAACAAACATTTTTTAGTAAAAAGTTAATATAACAATGTTGATTTTTGGTGAGGAAAAATGAAGAAAATTAAGGTAATGGTTGTTTTTGGAACTCGTCCAGAAGCAATTAAGATGGCTCCACTGGTTATTGAACTGAAGAAGCAGGCAGACTTGTTTGAGACAACAACAGTTGTGACTGCTCAGCATCGTCAGATGCTGGATCAGGTACTTGAGACTTTTAAGATTAAGCCTGATTATGATTTGGATATTATGGGGAAGAATCAAACCCTGACAGATATTACTGTCAAGATCCTGCATAAGCTGGATGATATCTTAAAGGAAAACAAGCCAGATATTATGCTGGTGCACGGTGATACGACAACGACTTTTGCGGCTAGTCTTGCAGCATTTTATAATCAAGTTCGTATCGGCCACGTAGAAGCTGGTTTGCGTACTTGGAATAAATACTCTCCTTTCCCAGAAGAGATGAATCGTCAGATGACTGACTCATTAACGGACTTGTATTTTGCGCCAACAGATCAGAGCAAGGCTAACTTGCTCAAGGAAAACCATCCAGCAGAAACGGTTTTTGTGACAGGAAATACAGCTATCGACGCTCTCAAGCTGACCGTCCAGTCTGATTATCATCACGAGGTGCTTGACCGTATTAATCCAGCTCGCAAGATGATTTTGGTGACCATGCATCGCCGGGAAAATCAAGGTGAGCCGATGAGAAGGGTCTTTCGAACTCTCCGGCAGATTGTAGATGCCCATGATGATGTAGAAATTGTCTATCCCGTTCACCTGAGCCCAGCGGTTCAGGAGGCGGCCAGAGAAATTCTGAGTGACAATGAGAAGATTCATCTGATTGAGCCTTTAGATGTGTTGGATTTCCATAATATCGCAGCTAAAAGCTATTTCATCATGTCAGACTCAGGCGGAGTACAAGAGGAAGCACCTTCCTTAGGTAAGCCTGTACTGGTACTTCGTGATACAACAGAGAGACCAGAAGGAGTTGAAGCCGGCACCTTGAAGCTGGTCGGTACAGAAACTCAAGCAGTAGCAGAGGCAATGGAAGCCCTGCTGACAGATGAGTCACTCTATCAGGAAATGGCCCAAGCCAGCAATCCGTATGGTGATGGCAAGGCTTCTGAGCGGATTGCTCAAGCAATAGCCCACTATTTTAAGCAGACGGCTAGGCCGGAAGAATTTAAGACAGGAGTAAAGAATGTTTAGGAAAAAAGGACTAGAAAAATCATTAGCCGTCTTTGTACTGGCAATTGGACTAATTCTTTTCTACAGTTGGAATTTTGCAGCTAACATATTTTATATCGGAATCGCGCTGATTTTATTAGGTATTTTTAGTGTCTTTGTCCTATCTGATCTCTTGGTGACATGGGCTATGATTCTGGGTGTGGTTATCGCAACTCTGATCTTACTCTTTGATGTAACCTATCTACCGGACAATCAGGTTCTCTTCTTGCTTTACGTCTTCCCTGTCAGCGCTTGGCTGACCAGCCGAGTGAATTTCTATCTCCATCAGCGCTTGGGATTAGTGCAGGATGACAGTGAAGATGCTGCTGAGGCTTATGAAGAAATGGTTCAGAAAGTAAATCAGAAACAAGCTCCAGCCTTTCAGGCTTTGCTGGTCCATTGGGCACACAATCATCATTTTTATCAAATTCACTCTCGGGAGTACAAGCGGATGCTCAAGAGAATTTTACGACTGCTTAACTGGGACTTTCAGAATGTAGAAACAGTTTACTATGTATCCAATGGTAACTTTCTCGTTCTGGTAGAAGATCTGGATCAGGAAGTCAAGGAATATTTCCAAGAGAAAGTGCGTGACGATTTAACGATGATGCACTTTGAGAATAAGAAAACTGACCAAAAAATTCAGTTTCAGTCCGGCAGTTTAAAATTGAACGCTCAAAACATTGACAAATTCCATAATTTTGATGACGCTTTGAGCAATCTGGAGCGTCAGCTTGAAACCGACATTATCGTAGAATACTAGGAGGTAAACACATGTCTTTAACAGAAGTATTTTTTATCATCTCTATGGTGCTAAGTATCTTTTTTGCTATTAGCTTTTTGGTCCTCTTTATTTATTATCTGGTTATTTACAATCGGGTCAATAAAAATTTTAGGGCGGTGACTCGTCATGATTAGTCAACTTATTATGATTGTCACTCTGTTCTCCATCTGGATGTCTCTGGCTTGGGCCTTGGTTATTCTATGCTCTTCCGTACATTTCTGGATGAAACGCAGTGACTTCAACGTGGATACCAGCCCATTGGAGCATTATCCTATGGTTACAGTCGTTGTCCCTGCCCACAATGAAGATGTGGTTATCGCTCAGACAACTAAGGCCATTCTGGATTTGGACTATCCTCATGATCGAGTGGAAGTTCTGCTCTTTGCGGATAACTGCTCGGACGATACCTATCAGGAAATGCTGAAAGTACAGGCTATGCCTGAGTATGCTGGACGCAATGTTACAATTACAGACCGTACTGGTACGGGAGGTAAGGCAGGGGTGCTGAATGATGCCCTGAAGATAGCTAAGGGTGAATATATCTGTGTCTATGATGCGGATGCCATGCCAGAAAAGAATGCCCTCTACTTCCTAGTCAAGAAAGTTTTGGAAGATCCAGAACGCCACGTTGCTTCCTTTGGACGTAATAAGACCCGTAATGCCAACCAGAACTTCCTGACTCGCTGTATCAACCAAGAAATCGTTGTAACTCAGCGTGTTTACCACGTAGGTATGTGGCATCTCTTCAAGATTGGACGGATTCCAGGTACAAACTTCTTGATTAACACTGAGTTTGTTAAGAGTATCGGTGGTTGGAAAAACGGTGCCTTGACAGAGGACACGGAAATTTCCTTTAAGATTATGCAGAGCGGCAAGCTGATTGCCTTGGCTTATAACTCAGAGGCTTTCCAGCAAGAACCTGAGACCCTCAAGTCCTATTACTTGCAGCGTAAGCGTTGGGCTAAGGGAAATTACGAGGTGGTTATTGACAACTTCAAGCATCTTTTTAGCGGCGGTAATTGGCGCGTGAAACTGGAAGTCTTCAATTATTCTTGTATCTTCTTCTGGTTTAATTTGGCGATTGTCTTATCTGACTTGGTTTTCTTTGCCAATGTAGCGGCGATGATTACTCAGCTCTTTATACCGGATGTGCGGATTCCTTTCGCTTTTGATGCTCAGAATATCTATATCGTCCAGCTGATGCTCTTTAACTGGCTTCTGATGATTTTGCTTTATCTTTTGCAGATCAATATCGCCCTAGCTTCTCAGTTTGGACAGGCGACCACCAAACAGATTTGGCTGGCCCTTGTGTCCTATTTGACTTACTCTCAGCTCTTTATCGTTGTTTCTTTAGATGCAGTAGGATCTGTTATCTTGGACAAGATTTTGAAGCGGAAAGAAACCAAGTGGGTTAAAACAAAACGATTTGCAGGTTAGGAGAAAGTGTGAAAAGAACAAGATTAAGATTTATTTGGTTTGTGACAATTCTGGCTGTCTTGGCTGGTATCCTCTTGTACACCCGCATGGGCAGTACTCCTAATATCAAAAAGAAGATATACAGCCAATGGTCTAAAGAATATGTCGTAACCAAGGACAAATTGTCTTATATCAGGACGACAAACAGTAAGACTGAAGATGTTGTGTTGTCTGAGGCACAAGGTTATGGCATGGTGATTGCTGTGGATGCAGCTAAGCAGGGCCAGGCAAGTTCAGCTGATTTTGAAAAGCTCTATCAATATTATCTAGCTCATCGTCTGAAAGATACCCAGCTCATGTCTTGGAAGCAGACGATTAAGGATGGTAAGAGCAATCATGAAGACGAAAATAACGCTACAGACGGCGATCTTTACATTGCCTATGCTTTGATTCAGGCAGCTAAACAGTGGCCGGACAAGGAGAAAGAATACCAAGATCAGGCTCAGGCTATTCTGAAAGATGTCTTGGCATATAACTATAATGAAAGCAACGGCGTTTTGACGGTTGGGAACTGGGCAAATGCAGAATCGAAATTTTATAATCTCATGCGGACTTCTGATACATTGCCGCAGCAGTTCCAAGCTTTCTATGAGTTGACAAAGGATAAGCAGTGGCTGACAATCCGAGATAAGATGCTTAGCAAACTTGAAGCAATCAGCGCTGATAATAAGACTGCTTTGATACCAGACTTTATCTGGGTTGAGGGTGACAAAGTTCGGGCTGCTGAGCCTAATACGGTAGAGTCTGCAAATGATGGCTATTATTCTTATAATGCTTGCCGACTTCCTTACAACCTGGCTCAAAGCAAGGATGAAAAAAGCCAAAAAATGCTGAAGAAGATGTTGAACTTCTTCCTCAGTCAAGAAAAGATCTATGCGGGCTACACTCTGAAAGGGAAAGCTCTCAATAGTAATCAGGCTGGCAGCTTTACCGCTCCAGTATTCTATGCGGCTAACAACAATATAGAATTCCGCAAATTGGTGCAGCAAAATAAATATCTCTTCATGCAAGGTTTGCCGTCAGATAATTACTATGACGCAGCTGTGACAACGATGGTTGCTTTAGAAACTTTATAATGTATAAACAAGTAGAATAAAAATTTTGCTTAAGATTATGCAGACAATAGGGTGGGACAAAATGAAATATGTCTCACCTTTTTTGAATAAAAAAATTAAGATTTATTTCGCAGGCCGTTAAAATAGAAAGCATTTATAAGAACACAACATTTGTTCCTAAGGTTATTAAGATTACTACCCGTGAGATTAATCTTCATATTATGAAGAGTGATGTGCTTGTCTCCGTTCTAATGCAGTTCTTCTTTTCTGATTCTGAGCAAAATAGTTTTGTTCGCCAAAGAATTTATATATAATATACGGTACAAAGAGAGGACGAGTATGTATTGTGTAATTGAGATGTACGGGGACTATGAACCATGGTGGTTCCTGGATGGCTGGGAAGAAGATGTCATTGCAAAGAAGCACTTCGATGATTATTATGAAGCCCTTAAATATTATAAAAACCGCTGGCTGCAGATGGAAGAGCAGTCACCTTTGTATAAGAGCCGTAGTGATTTAATGACAATTTTTTGGGATCCGGAGGATCAGCGCTGGTGCGAGGAATGTGATGAAAATGTTCAGCAGTATCACTCGCTGTTTTTGCTGGAGAATGAGTGCAAGATTCCTAAGAGCAAGTACCGGCCAGGCTATACTAAGCAGAACGGCCTTGAAAAGCACCGAGCTTGCTCAGTCAAATTAAAAACCGCTAAGCCTCTTTAAATCGACAGAATATATTTTGCAAATCTGATAATAGAGCAGCAGAAGAGACCTAACTTACTAGAAGTTAAGTTTCTTCCGCTGTTTTTTCTTTTTCTGGATTTTTTGCGAATAGTAAGGTGAGGAGGATGTATGGTTCAAGAAATTGCAAAAGAAATGATTAGGCAGGCTCGGCAAGAAGGGGCTCAGGATATTTACCTCATTCCTAAGACTACTTGCTATGAGCTTTATATGAGGATTGGTGATGAACGTCGCTTTATAAAGACTTATGATTTTGAGCTTCTGTCAGCGGTTATCAGCCACTTTAAGTTTGTCGCAGGTATGAATGTTGGAGAGAAGCGCCGCAGTCAGCTTGGGTCTTGCGATTATGACTGCGAGGAAGCCAAGGTTTCAATCCGTCTGTCGACAGTTGGGGATTACCGTGGCTTTGAAAGCCTAGTCATCCGACTCCTGCATGATGAAGACAGGGAGCTGCGCTTTTGGTTCGAGCAATTGCCAGAGCTGCGCAAGAAAATTCAGTCTCGCGGTCTCTATCTATTTTCAGGACCAGTCGGCAGTGGCAAGACGACCTTGATGTACCATTTGGCTCAGCTCAAATTTTCTGGTCAGCAGGTTATGTCGATTGAAGATCCGGTTGAAATTAAGCAAGAGGCTATTCTGCAGCTGCAGCTGAACGAAACCATTGGCATGACTTATGACAGGCTGATTAAGCTGTCCCTGCGACATCGTCCAGATCTCTTGATTATCGGGGAAATCCGTGATCGAGAGACAGCTAGAGCAGTGGTTCGGGCAAGTTTGACCGGAGCTACGGTCTTTTCAACGATTCATGCCAAGAGTGTTCGCGGTGTCTATGAGCGACTTTTGGAATTAGGCGTTAGTGAGGACGAGCTAAGAATGGTGCTTCAAGGTGTTTGTTACCAGCGTTTAATTGGGGGAGGAGGTGTCGTTGATTTTGTCAGTCAAAACTATCAAGAGCACGAAGCCGCAGTCTGGAATCAGCAGATTGATCAGCTTTTTGCAGAAGGACATATCAGTGCTGAGCAAAGGCAGACAGAAAAAATTGTCTACGCCTAAGCAGAAAAAGATTATTGAGCTCTTTCATAATCTCTTTAGCAGCGGTTTTCACTTAGCAGAGATTGTAGACTTTCTGAGACGAAGTGCCTTGCTGGAGGAGGCTTATGTGGCAGAAGTGCGGGCAGGCTTGTCAGCTGGTCAGTCCTTTTCAGAGATTGTCAGTCGACTGGGATTTTCCAACAGCGTTGTAACCCAGCTTTCCTTATCTGAGCTGCATGGCAATCTGACGCTAAGTCTGGGCAAAATTGAGGCCTATCTGGAAAATCTATCCAAGGTTAAGAAAAAATTGATAGAGGTGGGGACCTATCCTCTCATGCTGCTGGGTTTTTTGGTTCTTATAATGCTGGGCTTGCGCAATTATCTTCTGCCTCAATTGGACAGCCAGAATCTAGCTACTCGGCTGATTAATCACCTGCCTCAGATCTTTTTGTGGAGCAGCCTTGCTTTAGCTGTCTTGGTTTCAGTGGCTCTCTTTTACTATCGAAAGTCATCAAAGATTCGTTTTTTCAGTAAACTAGCAGCTCTGCCTTTTATTGGACGTTTGGTCCAGGCCTACTTGACTGCTTATTATGCTCGTGAATGGGGCAATATGATTGGTCAGGGTCTGGAATTGAGTCAGATTTTTGCGATTATGCAAGAGCAGCCTTCCCAGCTCTTTCAGGAAATCGGAGAAGATATGGCTGCTGCTTTGCAGGGTGGTCAGGGCTATGCGGACAAGGTGGCAAGCTATCCATTCTTTAAGAAAGAATTGTCTTTGATGATTGAGTATGGTGAGGTCAAGTCCAAGCTGGGGAGTGAACTGGAAGTCTATGCTGAAAAGACTTGGGAGGAATTTTTCCTACGTATCAACCGGGCCATGAATTTCATTCAGCCCCTAGTATTTATTTTTATTGCCTTAGTGATTGTTTTACTTTATGCGGCAATGCTCTTGCCCATTTATCAGAATATGGAGGTTCATTTGTAATGAAAAAACTTAATACCTTAAAAGTTCAAGCATTCACCCTTGTGGAAATGCTGATTGTTTTGCTGGTTATCAGCGTACTCTTGCTGCTCTTTGTGCCTAATCTGAACAAGCAAAAGGATGCAGTTTCGGATACAGGAACTGCAGCGGTGGTCAAGGTCGTTGAGAGCCAGGCGGAGCTCTATGAGCTGAAGAATACCAATGAAAAGGCTAGTCTAAGCAAGCTGGTCAGTGCAGGAAATATCAGCCAGAAACAGGCGGATTCATATAAGGCTTACTATGGCAAACACAGTGGCGAAACTCAAGCAGTTGCCAATTAAGGCTTTTACACTGCTGGAAAGTCTCCTCGTTCTTTTTGTTGTTAGTTTTCTACTACTAGGATTATCTGGCTCGGTAAGGGCTGGGTTCAATCAGGTTCAAGAGCAACTCTTCTTTTTAGAGTTTGAGAGGCTCTATCAGGAGACGCAGAGGCTGAGCTTAGCCGGTCATGAGAAGCTTTCTCTAGAGATTTCAGAGCGCCAAATTTCCAATGGCTATCAAGAGCTGGATTTTCCGCAAACTCTGCAAAATCATGAGCAGCAGGTCATCCAGTTTGACCGAGCCGGTGGAAATTCATCACTCAGCAAGATTATTTTTCAGACGGAGGACAGGACAGTTGTTTACCAGCTTT
The DNA here is from genome assembly GCF_026781265.1 of Streptococcus sanguinis. Classification (GTDB taxonomy): domain Bacteria; phylum Bacillota; class Bacilli; order Lactobacillales; family Streptococcaceae; genus Streptococcus; species Streptococcus sanguinis_T. The sequence goes on along the minus strand of NZ_JAKUVC010000001.1, from coordinate 125,753 downwards.
ATATGGGCAATGGAAAGTTTAAAAAGACGACAGCTTCAGGCTAGCATTCTGCTGGAAGCTCTGGTGGCCATGGCAGTTTTTGCGGCTATTGCCAGTCTGCTTCTGGGACAGATTAGCCGGTCTCGTAAAGAGCAGCGGATTCTTCTGCAGCAGGAAGAGGTGCTTCGGGTAGCTCGTATGGCCCTGCAAACAGGACAAGAAGAGCTTCATATCAATGGAATTGCTGTGCGTCAGCTTAAGACAGATAAGCAGCTGCTGGTCTATCACGAAGGGGAGGTAGTTATCCGTGCCCAAAAACCTTAAAGTCAAGGCCTTTACTCTCTTGGAGACCTTAGTAGCCTTGCTGGTTCTCAGTGGCGGGGTGTTAGTCTTTCAGGCCATGACCCAGCTCATATCTTCAGAACTGCATCAGCAGGAGAACAATCAACAGCAAGAGTGGCTTTTGTTTGCCGACCAACTGGAGACGGAGCTTTCGCGAAGTCAATTTGACAAGGTAGAAGACAATAAAATCTACATCAGACAGGATGGCAGGGACTTGGCCTTGGGTAAATCCAAGGGAGATGATTTCCGTAAAACAGATAAGAGCGGTCGCGGCTACCAGCCTATGATTTATGGTTTGGAAGCAGCTGATGTGCGTCAGGACGGTAAGCTTGTCCATCTTCATTTTCGCTTTGAAAAAGGCTTAGAGAGGGAGTTCGTCTATCGTGTGGAAGAAGAAAGTTGAGGCTGGTATTTTACTGTATGCGCTGCTGATGGCCGCTGTCTTTAGCCTGCTCTTGCAGTTTTATCTCAACCGTCAAGTCAGCAGTCAGCGTTTGCAGCTTTTCAACAGGGAAAGAACAGAAGCCTATGCAATAGCAGTTCTGACAAAAGCTACAACCAAGGATAATAGCGGTGAGATGGAGTTTGAGCAAGGCAAGACGGTCTACAGTAAGAAAGGGAAGGAACTGGAAATCAGCAGTCGACTCAGCAGCGGGCATTCCTATTCCTTTACTTTTAGTACTTCTAAGAAAGATGAGGATAAAGCAAAGGAAGACAAGAAAGCAACTGATAAAAAAGAGAAAGCGATTTCGGACGAACCTGGTAAGTCGGACTAATATAACTGTAAAATCTTTGTAATTTTATATATCTTGGAAAGGGGCTTTATTTTTGGTATGATAGGATGAACGGAGGATTCCATGAATTTTGAAAAGATAGAACAAGCTTATACTCTGATTCTCGAAAACATCCAGAATATCCAAAACGCTCTGGCGACCAATTTTTATGATGCTCTGATTGAGCAGAACGGCATTTACCTAGATGGAGATACGGACTTACAAGAAGTTCTGACCAACGATGAAAAAATCCGCTCTCTGCATTTGAACAAGGAAGAGTGGCGGAGAGCTTATCAGTTTATCCTGATGAAGGCGGCCCAGACGGAGCCCATGCAGGTCAACCACCAGTTCACACCTGATACAATTGGTTTTCTGATTACTTTCTTATTGGACCAGCTAGCTCACGGAGAGGAAGCTGATGTATTAGAAATCGGCAGTGGGACTGGGAATTTGGCTGAGACTATTCTCAACCATACTCAAAAGAAGATAGACTATCTGGGTCTGGAACTAGATGATTTATTAATCGACCTTTCTGCCAGCATTGCAGAGGTTATGAACTCTAAGGCCCACTTTGCTCAGGGGGATGCAGTTCGGCCTCAGGTTCTGAAAGAGAGTGATATCATTATCAGTGATTTACCGGTCGGTTATTATCCAGACGACAGTATTGCCTCTCGCTATGAAGTGGCTAGTCTGGATGAGCACACTTATGCCCACCATCTTCTAATGGAGCAGTCACTCAAATATCTGAAACCGGGAGGTTATGCTATATTTCTGGCGCCGAATGACCTCTTGACCAGCGCTCAAGCTCCTCTGCTGAAAAAATGGCTCCTAGCCAAGGCTCAGTTTATTGCGATGATAACCTTGCCAGAGTCTATTTTCTCAAGCAGCAAGCATGCCAAAACTCTTTTTGTCTTGAGGAAGCAAGAAGCGAATAACATTCAGCCATTTATCTATCCTCTGCGGGATTTGCAGGATCATGATGAAATGTTTAAATTCCGTCAAAGTTTTCAAAACTGGTACAAAGATAGTGAAATTCAAACAAAATTTTGATATAATGATTTTGAAAACGCTTAAAGAGGTGAAGAAATGTCGAAAACAATTTCTATTAATGCAGGAAGCTCAAGCTTAAAATGGCAACTCTATTTGATGCCGGAAGAAAAAGTATTGGCTAAGGGCCTGCTGGAACGGATTGGTCTCAAGGATTCTATTTCAACAGTGAAATTTGACGGTCGATCAGAAAAGCAGGTTCTTGATATTGAAGATCACACGCAGGCCGTAAAAATTTTGCTGGATGATTTGAAACGCTTTAATATCATTGAATCTTATGATGAGATTACCGGTGTGGGCCACCGTGTTGTGGCTGGCGGTGAATACTTTAAGGATTCAGCTCTCGTTGATGAAGAAGTGATTCAAAAGGTAGAAGAGTTGTCTCTTCTGGCTCCATTGCATAATCCAGCCAACGCTGCAGGTATCCGTGCTTTTAGAGAAATTCTGCCAGACATCACCAGCGTGGTAGTCTTTGACACCTCTTTCCATACAACTATGCCGGAAAAAGCATATCGCTATCCGATTCCGACTAAATATTACACTGAAAACAAGGTTCGCAAGTACGGGGCTCACGGTACCAGCCATGAGTATGTAGCGAAAGATGCTGCTAAAGTTTTGGGTCGTCCGATTGAAGAACTCAAGCTTATCACTTGCCATATCGGTAACGGAGCTTCCATCACAGCAGTTGACAAGGGCGTTTCTGTAGATACCTCTATGGGATTCACACCACTTGGTGGCGTCATGATGGGAACTCGTACAGGGGATATTGACCCAGCCATCATTCCTTACCTGATGCAATACACAGATGACTTTAATACTCCAGAAGATATTAGCCGTGTCTTGAATCGTGAATCTGGCTTGCTTGGCGTTTCTGAGAAGTCAAGTGATATGCGTGATATCCATGAGGCGATGCGGGCAGGTGATGCCAAGGCCCAATTAGCTAACGATATTTTTGTCGATCGGATTCAGAAATACATTGGTCAGTATCTTGCTGTTTTGAATGGAGCTGATGCTATCATCTTTACTGCAGGAATCGGTGAGAATTCTGTGACCATTCGTGAATTGGTTATTAATGGTATTTCTTGGTTTGGCTGTGACGTAGACCCAGAAAAGAATGTGCGTGGTGCAGAAGGCGTGATTTCCAATCCTGATGCCAAGGTCAAAGTCTTGGTTATCCCGACTGACGAAGAATTGGTCATCGCGCGTGATGTCGAACGATTCAAAAATCAATAAATTAAGAAAATCTAAAAGCTCAGTTTGACTGGGCTTTTTGTATGTTTTAAAAAAGGATTTTCTTGGTTGTTGGCCTTGAAAACATTGAGCGATTCGATCTCATAGTCACTATCAGTATTAGTTCCCAACCCGTGATATACAAGATGCTTGCAGTTAAGAATTGGCTATACAAAAAGAGAAAATTGAGCTATACTCGGTCTTTTTCATGGTCCGACCAATATCGGCAGTTTTGTTATATATGCAGGTATGGGTGCTGTTTTAGCCGCAGTTGCTTACATATTTAAGCGTTTGGAAATGTCTATTTTGGCACACATGCTGAGAAATGGAGTTGCAGTACTCATTATGATACTGACAGGTTTGGTGAACAAGTAGGAAAGCAGAGAATATCTGCTTTTTTTGTCATTTGAGGCACAAATTAGGACATTTGAGGGGATTTCTCCCAGATTGCTCTTACTTCTTCTATAATGATAAGAGAAGAATGGAGAGAATATGCTGAAATTAGAGAAAATCATTCAATTGTTACTGCTGGCTATGTTGACTCAGACGGGACTGCTGCTCATGATTCATCCAATGCCTCATCGCTTGGTCTTTAGTCAGGCTAATCTGCTTTTTATTGTGGGCTTGCTGGGATTGCTTTTTTGTTGTGCCTTTTATTTTTCCAGAGAACTGCAGGAAATCAAAGGTTCCCTGCGTCAGTCAAGCAATTATCGACACCTGCTTTTCTTGTACTTTTTGATGATTTTGGTCAATGCTGCAGGGGTTCTTCTGCTGTGTGGCAAGGAGGTCGAGTCAGCTCAGGCGGTGGAGCAGATGCTGACGGAGAGTTTTCTGTCATCTTCTCTTTTGCTTCTGGGGATTGATATTGGCGTTTTATCCCCTGCAGCACCGAAATTTGTTGACAGTGACTTTTCTCTTCGCTATCGGAAGAGCTGGGGGATTGCACTAGGTTTGCTCTGCTTTTCCCTTGCGAAAAATCCTCAGGAAACTCTGTGTTTTCTCTCCTATCTAGTTTTGGGACTGGTCTTTGCCCATCTCCTCAGGCCTTATTTACAGCGTTTGGAGCTGTCTATGCTGGCCCATATTCTCCGAAATATGATTATTCTCAGCCTTTTACCCTTTTGCTTTTAGAAAGTGTTTTGTCAAATAGAAGAATTATGGTAAAATGGTAAATGAAACAAGGGACTAGATCAGGTCTTCTTGTGAAGTCGAGTGCAGTTCATAGGACTGGATGCTGCATCTGCTGAGAGCTTTGCGGTACACTAGATGAGTGTGCCTTTTTTGTTGAAGAGCAGGGCAATCGATAGAAATGAGATGAAAGTCAAATGGTGAATCTAAAAGCAATTGCTCCAGATGGCCGAACGGGCCTCTGTGGTATTATCAATGCGACGCCAGATTCCTTTTCGGACGGCGGACGCTACAATACGGTTGAGACGGCATTGGCTCAAGCTAGAAAGCTGATTGCTGAGGGAGCTCACATGCTGGATATTGGTGGTGAGTCTACGCGGCCAGGCAGTCATTTTGTGGCTATTCAAGAAGAGATAGAGCGGGTGGTGCCAGTCATTGAAGCTATTCGTCGGGAAAGTGACATTGTGATTTCTGTAGACACTTGGAAGTCGGAAGTGGCTGCAGCGGCTTTGGCTGCGGGTGCAGATATCATCAACGATATTACCGGTCTTTTAGGCGATGAAAAGATGGCAGAAACTGCTGCGAAATATGGCGCGCCAGTTATTGTCATGTTTAATCCAGTGATGGCTCGTCCTCAACATGTCAGTTCAAGGATTTTCCCAGAATTTGGCTTTGGATCAGCCTTCACAAAGGAAGAGTTATCTTTTTTTGCAGAGCTGCCGATTGCAGAACTAATGTGGAAGTGTTTTGAGAAATCTTTGAAGGTGGCGGAACATGCCGGCCTTTCGCGTGATAATATCATGTTGGATCCAGGAATTGGTTTCGGTTTGACAAAGCGGGAGAATCTTCTCATTTTGCAGGAGTTGGATAGTCTCCATCAGGCTGGTTTTCCTATTTTTCTTGGGGTTTCTCGTAAGCGGTTTCTCGTTAGTATCTTAGAAGAAAACGGCTTTGAGGTCAATCCTGAGACTCAGGAAGGCTTTGAAAACCGTGATACAGCTTCAGCCCATCTGACTACCCTTGCGGCTAGCAGAGGCGTTGAAGTTGTCAGAGTGCACGAAGTGGCTAAGCACCGAATGGCTGCTGCCGTTGGCGATGCTATTCGTCTAGCGCAGCAGACAGAAGATCTCAATCTAGGTCAGTACAAGTAAGATGAAAAAACAAGAATTACCTGATTTAAGTTGGCTGGAAGCCTATCGGACAGCCAGTCCCAATTTTGGCTTGGAGCGGATGGAGCGTTTGCTGGAGTTGCGGGGCAATCCACATTTGCGGCTGCCAGTCATCCATATTGCAGGGACTAATGGCAAGGGCTCAACCATTGCGCATCTGCGCCAACTTTTGGAGGTGCGAGACCTGCGTGTTGGCACCTTTACCTCTCCTTATCTAGTCAGCTACAATGAGCAGATTGCCGTTAATGGCAATGCGATTTCCGACCAAGACCTTCAGCGATTGCTGAGCCTTTATCAAGAACTCTTAGCCCAGCATGCTACAGATTCTAGCTTGCAGGGGATAACTGAGTTTGAGATTGTAACTGCTCTGGCTTATGATTATTTTGTCCATCAGCAGGTGGATGTGGCTATTATCGAGGTCGGCATGGGTGGGCTTTTGGACAGTACCAATGTCTGTCAGCCCTTGCTGACTGCAATCACGACAGTTGGTCTGGATCATGTGGTCTTGCTGGGGGACAGTCTAGAGGCTATTGCGGAGCAGAAAGCTGGCATTATCAAGCCTGGAGTTCCCATTGTGACCGGTAGGTTAGAGCCAGAGGCTCTGGCAGTAGTCGAGCAGAAGGCTGCTGAAAAAGATGCTCCGCTCTTTTCTTGGTCTCAAGACTATCAAGTGGAACATCAAGAGTCAGAGAAGGGGGAGAGCTTTTCCTTTTCGAATGCCTATCGGGCCAAAGACTCATATCAAACAGCTTTGATGGGACTGCATCAGGCGGACAATGCTGGACTAGCTCTGCACTTGTGTGACCTATATTGTCAGCTGCAGTCGCTGCCCTTATTGACAAAAGAAGAGGTTGAGAGGGCCTTGCTTGCTGCTGTATGGCCAGGGCGTTGGGAAAGAATATCGGATCAGCCGCTCATCCTTTTGGATGGAGCCCATAATCCTCATGCCCTGCGGTCGCTAGCAGCCACATTGGATCAGCATTATCCGACTTATAGAAAGCACATTTTATTTGCTTGCATTCAGACAAAGGCCTTGGATGATATGGTGGAGCTGTTGCAAAAGATTCCCAAAGCAGCTATAAGCTTGACAGCCTTTGCTGATCCGCGGAGTTTTTCTAAAGAAAGTATGCAAGCCTTGGCTGAGCAGCAAGGTCTGTCTTACAAAGAATGGCCGGATTATTTAGCAGATTATTTAGCAGTAGAGCATGAGTCAGATGAGCTTTTGCTGATTACGGGTTCTCTTTATTTTCTGGCTCAGGTTAGAAAATCAATCCTTGAGAATCGCAAGTTAGCCTTTGCTGAGCGTCCTTCTCAGTCAAGTAAATTATCAAAAAATAAAAATGAACATAGGAGCATATATGGACACGAAGAAAATTGAAGCAGCTGTAGCCCAGATTATTGAGGCGGTTGGAGAAGACGGAAGCCGCGAAGGCTTGCAGGAGACGCCACAGCGCATTGCTAAAATGTACCAGGAAATTTTTGCTGGGCTGGGCGAGACTGCTGAAGAGCATCTGGCTAAGTCTTTTGAAATCATTGACAATAATATGGTAGTGGAGAAGGATATTTTCTTTCATTCCATGTGTGAGCACCACTTCCTACCATTTTACGGGAAAGTTCACATCGCCTATGTGCCTAATGGTCGGGTAGCAGGCCTGTCCAAGCTGGCCCGAACGGTAGAGGTCTATGCCAAGAAACCGCAGATTCAAGAGCGATTGACCGTAGAGATTGCTGAAGCCTTGATGGACTATCTGGGTGCTCAGGGGGCCTTGGTCTGGGTGGAAGCTGAGCATATGTGTATGAATATGCGCGGAGTCAGAAAGCCTGGCACTGCAACGGTTACTACAGCAGCGCGTGGCGTTTTAGCGACGGACAAGGACCTAAAAAATGAAGCTTACAAGCTGATGGGACATTGATCTTATCAGTGGTGGAGCATGTTAGGAAAGGCCAAATAGTTTTATTAAGGATGAAATGCAGAAACTTGAATCAGAAAGGATAAAAGAATGGATCAGCTGCGCATTAAGGATTTGGAAGTGTATGCCTATCACGGTCTGTTTGGAGCAGAGAAGGAGTTGGGCCAGCGTTTTGTGCTGGATCTGATTTTGGACTATGATATGACTCGGGTTGCCAAAACAAGCGACCTAACAGCTTCTATCCACTATGGAGAATTAGCTCAGGATTTGACCCGCTGGTGTCAGGAAAGCAAGGAAGACTTGATTGAGACGCTGGCTTATAAGCTGATTAATCGGATTTTTCTTACTCATCCTTTGGTGCAGAAGGTCAGCTTGGAGGTCAAGAAGCCTTGGGCACCAGTGCCGCTGCCTTTAGAGACCTGCTCAGTCAAGCTAGTGCGTCGAAAGCGGAAGGCCTTTATAGCTTTGGGAAGCAATCAAGGCAGCCTAACTGCCAATCTGGATGCTGCTTTGGAAAAAATGGCAGAGCAAAATATAAGAATTTTGCAGGCATCAAGCCGTATTGAGACAGAGCCTTGGGGTGGCGTTGAGCAGGATCAGTTTCTCAATCAAGTTGTTGAAGTTGAGACTTGGCTCAATCCTGAGGAATTAATGCAGACCCTGCTGGCTATCGAAGCGGATCTCGGGCGCGTGAGGGAGATCAAATGGGGGCCTCGTGTGATTGATCTGGATATCCTTTACATAGGACAAGAAAAGTTTTATAGTCCGGACTTGATTGTTCCTCATCCTTATGTGGCTGAACGAGCTTTTGTCTTGCAATCTCTGGTGGAAATCGCCCCACACTTTGTCGACCCCGTGCAGAAAAAAAGTATCCGCCAACTCTGGGATGCGGTTGAAAAATGAGAAAAGAAACTTGTCGCAAGGCAAGTTTTTTTATTGTCTGAAGTTTTTCTGAACTTGCCCCTGTATACTAAAGAAAAATCAAAAGGAGTTCAGTATGGAACATACAGTGAAAATAGAAGGAGTCTGCAAAAAGCATGGCAGCAAGCAGATTTTAGAAGATATTTCTTTTACAGCTAGAAGCGGTCGGATTACAGCATTTCTGGGTCCAAATGGTGCAGGGAAAAGTTCGACCTTGAGGATTCTCTTGGGGTTAGATCGGGCGACAGCAGGAACTGCGACTTTTGATGGGCAAACTTATCAGTCAATGACTTATCGTTCAAAGTTTCAGTCCTTTTTTACCGCTTTCTTCTTGACAAAATATGTAAAGGAGACTATACTATGTTTGAAAAGTAAAGGTCGTTTTACATCATAAAAAGGAGGCAGCCTTGGAAAATCGAATTCAAGAATTACGGAAAAGAAAAAAGCTCAGCCAGGAGGAGCTGGCTGAGAAGCTAGAGGTCACGAGACAAACGATTATTTCTTTGGAAAAGGGCCGCTACAATGCCTCGCTGCTTTTGGCTCATAAAATTGCATCCTTTTTCAATTTAAGGATTGAAGAAGTGTTTCTCTTTGAGGAGGATGAATCATGAAATGGACTTATTTGTGTAAATGGATATTGGCTATTTTGGTGGTGGTTGGCTTATCTTATCTCCATTTGCAAGCCAATTTTATACCTAAGGAAATCCTGCCTTTTGTGGGAGTTATCTTGATTGTGGTGATGTTGAAAATTTTTCAAGCGTATGAAAAATAGGAGGCTGACATGGAAACATTAACTAAACAAGAATTTCGGAAAAAACTTCAAAGGAAAGTTATCGTGGGGCGTATCTTAACCTTTATCATCTTGGTAGGACTGGCCTGGAGCCACTTTCATTCTCTGGATGATCAGCAGGAAGGAGTCATGGTCGGCATCCTGCTGGGGCTTTCTTTGATGACCATTCGGTATAATCTTGCCCTAAGACGGGAAGAAAATTTTGATAAGCTCTACATTCAGGTGACTGATGAGCGCAATCGCATGATTGACGAAAAGACTCGCACTCTGCTTTTTAATATTCTTTTGCTTCTGGCAGCGTGCTTGAGCGTTTTGTCTATGGTTTTTCCAATCATCTTAAGTCTCAATCAGTTTCTGACCTTGACCATTATCCTGGTTTTGGGACTTTACTATCTTTTGCGCTTTCTCCTGTCCAAGCGTTATTAACAAAAAAAGCTGGCGACGCCAGCTTTCTAAACAAGCTTTTAACAGAGCTTGTTTTTATTTTCTATAGAGTCTATCATACTGGTAAACGGGGTCCATGGTAACGTGGATGCCCAGCTTACGCAGGACGTTTTTGTCTTCATCAGTCAGAGTAACGGTGGAGTGGGCCTCGCTGCCCTTGAGATTGCCGAGTTGCTGCATAGCATTTGCTGCATCTTGATTTTCCATGGCTGTGATTGCCAGAGCCATCAAGATTTCGTTTGAGTGGAGGCGAGGATTGCGGCTGCCCAGATGATTGATTTTCAGGCCTTGGATTGGCTTGACATACTCAGGCTCGATCAGCTTGGTCCCTTTGGCGATATTGGCTAATTTCTTAATGGCATTAATCAATACAGCTGCCGTAGGGCCAAAGAGTTCAGAGGTCTTACCGGTTACGATTTCACCGTTTGGTAATTCCAAGGCCAGAGCTGGCTCGCCAGTGGTTTCAGCTTTATCGCGCGCAACAACTGTTACTTTACGGTCCAGCGGTGTGATGCCCAAGTCGTTCATCAAAAGTTCGATTTTCTTGACAGCAGATTCAGAAACGCGCTCCGCCTTGAAGTCCAGAATAGTTTGGTAGTAGCGACGGATGATTTCCTGTTGAGATGCCTCGATAGCCGCATCATTATCTACAATGGCAAAGCCGACCATGTTGACGCCCATATCCGTTGGAGAAGCATAAGGTGATTTTCCAAGGATGCGCTCTAGCATACGTTTGAGGACTGGGAAAATTTCAATATCGCGGTTGTAGTTAACAGTGGTTTTTCCGTAGGTCTGCAGATGGAAAGGATCAATCATGTTGACATCGTCCAGGTCTGCTGTCGCCGCCTCATAAGCTAAATTGACCGGATGGTGTAGGGGCAGATTCCAAACGGGGAAGGTTTCAAACTTGGCGTAGCCTGATTTGATGCCATTGATTTGGTCATGATACATGTTGGACAAGCAAGTAGCCAATTTACCAGAACCAGGACCAGGTGCGGTCACAACGACTAAATTACGGCTGGTTTTGATGTAGTCGTTTTTCCCCATACCTTCAGGTGAGATGATATGGTCCATATCGGTCGGATAGCCCTTGATTGGGTAGTGGATGTAGGAGGCGATGCCATTCTTTTCCAGCTGGCTGCGGAAGAGGTCAGCTGCTGGCTGGCCAGAATACTGGGTGATGACCACTGAGCCTACATAAATATCCAGCTCGTTAAAGGTATCGATTAGTCGCAGCACTTCCTGATCATAGGAAATGCCCAAATCACCACGTGCCTTAGAGTGCTCAATGTTGTTGGCATTGATAGCAATGACAATCTCTACTTGGTCCTTGAGCTCTTTGAGAAGTCTGATTTTATTGTCCGGCTCATAGCCTGGCAGGACGCGGGCAGCATGGAAGTCTTCCAGCATTTTACCGCCGAATTCCATGTAAAGTTTGCCCTCAAATTGATTAATGCGCTCCAAGATATGGTCGCGCTGCAGGTTTAAGTATTTCTCAGAATCAAAAGCAATTTTTTTCATGTATATTTTCACCTCTGCTAAGCATTATAACAAAATTTTCTTCAAATTGGAAAGTTGAAAGGGGAAGTGTCAGATAAAAGAGATAGCAGCCCGAATGAAGAACGGGCTGCCTTTTAAAATTAGTAGTTGGTAATCGTGTTCACCGTTGAGCGATCCAGCTTTTTGACCAACGCTTGCAAGAAGGCTTGGGCTTGTAGGAAATCGTCCATAGCATAGAGAGTTTGGTGGGAATGAATGTAGCGGGCACAGACACCAATGGTAGTAGACGGCACGCCACCGCTTTGGAGATGGGCAGCACCAGCATCCGTTCCGCCCTTGCCGCAGTAATATTGATACTTGATGCCTGCTTCCTCAGCAGTTGTCAAGAGGAAGTCTTTCATAGCTGGCAGCATGAGATGACCAGGGTCAAAGAAGCGAATCAGGGTTCCGTCACCGATGGCCCCTTGACCGCCATAGATGTCGCCCGCTGGTGAGCAATCTACAGCCAGGAAGACCTCAGGGGCAAATTTTGTCGTAGAAGCATGGGCACCACGCAGGCCAACCTCTTCTTGAACATTGGCACCGACAAAGAGTTGGCTGTCTAGTGGTTGACCAGACAAGGCTTGAGCTAATTCGCTGACCATAAGGACGCCGTAGCGATTATCCCAGGCTTTGGAGATGATGTTCTTGCCGTTAGCTGTGAGAATAGCAGAGCTGTCTGGCACGATCGTGTCTCCTGGACGGATGCCGTAGCTTTCGGCTTCTGCCTTATCCGCAAAGCCACCATCAAAGACAATATCTGCAATCTGTGGCATAACTGGTCCGCCAGATCCGCGCGTCAGATGAGGAGGGACAGAGCCTGAGATAAGAGGGATTTCCCGACCTTCACGGGTAAAGAGTTTGAAGCGTTGGCTGCTAACGACCAGCGGATTCCAGCCGCCGATTTCCACTACGCGGAAGGTCCCGTCAGTTTTGATCTCGCTGACCATAAAGCCAACCTCGTCCATGTGGGCCGCTACCAATACATGGGGAGCATTTTCAGCTTCTGCATGGCGTACCCCAAAGATACCGCCTAGGCCGTCGGTGACAACCTCATCGACATGGGGAGTGAGTTTTTCCCGCAGGTAACTGCGAACAGGTGCCTCGTGACCCGAAATAGCAGAAAGCTCTGTTACTTCCTTGATTTTTGAAAATAATGTTGTCATAAACTTACCTTCTTTCTGTCCCCTATTTTATCACTTTTTGCGGTAAATGAGTAGGGAAATCTTATAGCTTGTATGAATCAAGAGGACTGCCTATTCAAGAATCCAACTTCTCCCAGGAAAATCTGGAATATTGTTTGTCGCCTCTGCTCTTTTGTGTTAAAATATTCTACATGAAAGCTAAAAAAATCATTTTAACCACAACCGCCCTTTTGGGGGCTGGAGCGCTGGCTTTTGGAGCAGCCAAAGTCGTACAGGAGCAGAAACGACTGCGTAATCGGGAGGAAATCGTCGAGCTTGTGCGAGATTTCTTTTCCAGTCAGGGTACTATTTCCTGCCTTTATATCAAGCTCTACGAGTCCACAGATGAACGCTTGGTTGGTGGTCTGGTCCTAGAGGACGACCGTCATTTTGCCTTTGTCTATGAAAATGGTCAGCTAAGCTACGAGGAAGAAGCATGATTTTTCCTGTAAATATAGAGGAATTGGCCTCTTATGTCGATGATGCGGAGAAGACTGTCTTCTTTTTCACGGCTGACTGGTGCGGAGATTGCCGATTTATCAAACCTTTTCTGCCAGATATAGAAGCTGAAAATCTTGACTGTCGCTTTATCCAAGTGGACCGTGATGCCTATTTGGATCTGGCCAAAGAGTGGGACATTTACGGGATTCCCAGTTTAGTAGTGCTGGAAAAGGGACAGGAGATTGGCCGTCTGGTCAATCGTGACCGCAAGACCAAGGGCCAAATCAATGAATTTTTAGCTAGTATAAGAGAAAAAGGGAGCGTAAAATGATTTTTACCTATAATAAAGAATATGTCGGCGACGTGTTGATGATTATTGCTGCGGACAATCAAGGAGCTAAACTGGCAGCTGAGCGCAAAGGACGGGTAGCGCGTGTTTACCGCGAAGATAATGGCCAGACTGTTGCTTGGAATATTTTTGAGCAGTCAGACCTTTTTGAAATTGCAGAGTGCGGACAGGTCTTTTTGACAGATGAGCAAGTGGCTATTCTCAATCAGGAGCTGAGCAAGGAAGGATTCCCAGCGGACTTGGTCAATGACAGCCAGCCAAAATTTGTGGTTGGAGAAATTGTTGATATGGTAGCTCATCCAGATAGTGACCACCTGAATATCTGCCAAGTGCAGGTGGCTGCTGATAAGACCGTTCAAATCGTGGCCGGTGCTCCTAATGCCAAAGTCGGCCTCAAAACGATTGTGGCTCTGTCGGGTGCTATGATGCCGAAAGGGAATTTGATTTTTCCGGGAGAACTTCGAGGCGAAAAGAGTTTTGGGATGATGTGCAGCCCACGGGAACTTCAGTTACCTAATGCGCCTCAAAAACGCGGTATCATTGAATTAGCCGATAGTGAACTAGTTGGAACTGCCTTTGACCCAGCCAAACATTGGCAGGGATAAGGGAGAGGATTCAACATCATAAAAAGCTCAGAAATAGGTGAGGTATCCCATAGTAGCCGAGATATAAATAGAGCGAAACGATTTGTGTAGTCGTTTCGCTCTTTTTTTATAGTAATAAATTTAGCGTTATAAATCTATCTCATGCTAATGCTAGAGAAAATAAATGATTAACAGATGAAAAATCAATCTAACACAATGATGAGTATAATGAATCTGCTTCTTACTCATTTTTCTGTCATAGAAAAAACTTACCGAGGTCAAAATTAAAAGTATAGATATTAAAGTTTTCAGTAAAAAATTGAAGAAAAATAAATTCAGAAGAGTTAGGAAAAATAAAAATAAACTGACGATTAATGAGATTTTGGAGCTGCCCATCTTCTTTTTATAAGCAAAATAGGTTGAAAGTAATAAAAGAATGGAATAAACAAAAGCTATATAGTTCATTAGATATCCTCCGTAATCTAAAGTGATATGCCTTAACAATCACCACACTGTCTCAAAAGAAGACACTGTCGCTATTGTTTTGAGAGTCGGTTGTCGACTGAGGAGTGACAGTGGGGCTTTGACTCGGAGTGCTGTATTTGTATTGGTAGATAAGGCTGTTTAGGCTGTGGTCTTCCAATGCTTTGAGGCGCTTTCTCTTGAAAACAATACCGATAAGCTGGCTGTCAGGATAGGCATAAATTTTGTGGTGGGGATGGTTAAAGGCTGCAAAGTCATGGAAACCGTCCTCCATCCAAAGACTAATCTCGGATTCTTCACTGTCTCGGCTGTAGCGAGCATGACTAATCTGCTGCATAGGAATGCAGTAGGTGGCAGCTGATAAGAGTCCGCTATAATAGTAGGTTACATTTTCGTGGTCAAAGGAGAGGATAGTCGCATGAATGGTTAGCCTGCGAATAGCAAAGATAAGGAGCAGTGAGAAGAAAGCAGCAACCAGCAGACTAAGGACAAAGAAACTGGTGTCTTTGTAGGGGTTGGAGCTAGTCAGGTAGTCTACGGCAGCCAAGGCGGAAAAAACTCCGAACCACAGAGAAATCAGGATAAAAAGAATATTTTTCACAGGGGAATGTTTAATGGTCATCGGAGCCTCCATTATACAAGTCTAGTAGGAAAGGGGCAGAGACTGCAACTTTCCTTTTTATCTATACTATACCACATTTTTTTCACTTTTTGCCTCCTTTTACGAATGATAAGTTAGGAGGATATAAAATGTATAATAAAGTAATTGTCATCGGCCGGCTGACGGCTACGCCTGAACTGCACAAGACTGCCAATGAGAAGTCTGTGGCCCGTGCAACGGTCGCGGTCAATCGCCCTTATAAATCTCAGAGCGGTG
This sequence comes from Streptococcus sanguinis, assembly GCF_026781265.1. GTDB lineage: Bacteria > Bacillota > Bacilli > Lactobacillales > Streptococcaceae > Streptococcus > Streptococcus sanguinis_T. The sequence continues at coordinate 110,563 of NZ_JAKUVC010000001.1, read as the reverse complement.
AGCGTGAGGCGGATTTTGTAAATGTGGTTGTCTGGGGGCGCCTAGCTGAGACTTTAGCCAGCTATGCAAGCAAGGGCAGCTTGATTTCTCTGGATGGTGAGTTGCGGACTCGTCGCTATGAAAAAGAGGGGGCCACTCATTATGTGACAGAGGTGCTCTGTCATAGCTTCCAGCTCCTGGAAAGTCGGGCTCAGCGCGCTCTGCGTGAAAATAATAGTGGAGCTGATTTGGCAGATTTGGTGTTGGAAGAAGAGGAACTTCCCTTTTAAGCAAGAAGCAAAGACTGGGAAATGCCCCAGCTCTAAAAAAATCATTATTCAGTTTTGCAGGATGCAAGCTCTGTTTGACTGAAAGTCTCTTTCTATCAAGCTTTTTGAGGTTTAGTTATGATCGTCGAGGTGGGACCAAGAATCAAAAATCTATGATTTTTTAGATTCTCTCTCGCCTCTTTTATTATAGCTATTTCTGGAAAGATTTTGCTTTTTGGCGGCTTTGTAATATAATAATCCTATATGTTTCATAAAGGCGCTTGCGGCATAGGGGGTGAAAATGGTATCAGCTAAAGTCAAAAAACGGATACAGCATTATCAGAAAAAGGCTCTCTGGCCGCTTTTCATTCTGCTTATCTTGGGTTTGTTTTTTGTTTATTTCAAGGGCGTTCTGCCAGATGAGAAGCAGGTCAAGATTGGGGTGACCTACATGACCATGAACAATGACTTTTACAAGACCTTAAATGCGGAGCTGGAGAAGAAAACCAACCAGCAGGGCAGCAGGCTCTACGTTCGGGATCCTGAGCTGGATGAGGGCAAGCAGAGCCAGCAGATTGACTTTTTTGTCCGAGAAAAGGTTGATGTCATTGTCATCAATCCGGTAAAAAGCAATAGTCCAAGTATTATTTCCTCTCTTCAAAAGGCTAAGAAAGCTGGTATTAAAATCATCGTAGTGGATGCGCCTATCAGTCAGGATGTAAAAGTGGATACGACCATTGTGTCTGATAACTACCAAGCAGGCGTCCTGATTGCCCAGGACATGATGAAGCGCCTGCCTTCTGCTAATATCCTCCTTCTAGAGCACCGCAATGCCGTCTCTGCCATGGACCGGATTCAGGGATTTATTGATACGATTGAAAAACAGCCCAGCTACAAGATTATTTCCCAGAAAGAAACACTAGGCCAGACTGAGGAAACCATGCCACAGGTCAAAGGGACTCTAGACGAAGGTTTGGACTTTAATGTAGTTATGGCGCTTAATGACCGGGCAGCCATCGGGGCCTTGGCTGCTATTAAAAATCAAGGTCTTGATAAGAGAATTTCAATCTATGGCGTTGATGGTTCACCAGATATCAAAAACTTTCTGGCTACGACTAGCGAAATAGAGGGAACCGTAGCCCAATCGCCCATTGAGATGGGACGCAAGGTGGCGCAAGTAATTGAGCTGATGCAGGAGGGGAAATCCTACGACAGCCAATACCTGATTCCTGTTCATCTGGTTAATAGGGATAATATCAGTCAATACACAGTTACAGGGTGGCAATAATGAGACCTCAAAAAAGTATATTTTACAGCAAAATAGCCTTGATGGTCATCAATCTGGTTGCCATTGTCTATAATGCGTCCATCTATCTCTTTGCGACCAACTATGTAGCGGCTAAGGGCTTCAGTCACTCACTTTTGGAGCGTTTGGATGCTATTCCGGGATCTCCTAGCTTGATTTTCTGGGTATCAATTAGCCTCTATGGCAGTCTGCTTTTGGTCATGTACTATCGGGAGCGCCACCCCAATCAGCTGTCCGTCTATGACAAGGCGACTATTATTGAAATCCTGCTCATGCTAGTCATCTTTTCCGTCTTGCACTCGTCCTACAATGGCTTGATTCTCTTAGTGTTTGCGGATATTTTCTATGGCTCTAAGGAGTTCAATTCTTCCAAGGACAAGAAGTATTGGTTTTCTTTCATTATTTTGAGCTTTGGTATGCTGCTCTTGTCCAACTATGACCTCATGTCGCTCTTTATCAAACTGCCTTCTCTAGATACCTATATTCGGTTTTACCCAGAGTCCGTCCGGCTGTTACTGCTTTTTGGCAAGAACTTTCTCTACTCCCTCAATATTGTTGTCTTTATGATTTCCTTGCTCTTCTATATCTTGTCGGCTATTACGGAGCGTCATCGGATTGAGGAAGAGCTGCGCATGGCTTCTCAGGCCAATCGCGAGTTGAATTCTTACTTGGCCCTATCCGAAAAAATAGCGGAAGACCGAGAACGGAAGCGGATTGCCAGAGAGATTCATGATACATTGGGCCATGCCCTGACGGGAATTTCAGCGGGTATTGATGCGGTTAAGGTCTTGGTTGATATTGATACCAATCGGGCTAAGGAGCAGCTCAATAATGTCTCAGTTGTCGTTCGAGATGGTATCCGTGACGTCCGAGGCTCGCTCAATAAGATGCGGCCGGGAGCTCTGGAAAATAACACTTTGAAGGAAGCTCTGATTAAGATTATCCGTGAGTATGAAGCCATCTCCAACTTGGAGATTCATCTCCGCTACGAATGGGATAATATTGACTTGGATATTGCCAAGGAAGACATTGTCTTCCGGGTGATTCAGGAGTCTATTACCAACTCTGTCCGCCATGGGCATGCCAAGACTATCTGGATTGAGCTACTAGAGGAAGAAGAAGCTTATGTAATGACCATTCAGGATGATGGTGTTGGCTTTGATGAACTCCACTATGGCTATGGCCTCAAGCAGATGCAGGAGCGCCTAATGATTATTGGTGGAAGCGTCCGCTTTGAAAATCGGGACGGTTTCTACACGCATATCGAAATCCCCAAAATAGGAGGAAGACATGATTAAAGTTTTAATAGCAGATGATCAGGCCTTGATTCGTGAGTCTCTGCAAATCATCCTGTCAGCCCACGCTGATATTGAGGTTGTCGGGACAGTTGGAGACGGCAAGGAAGTGCTGGAAAAGCTTCATCGGGTGCGCCCAGATGTGATTTTGATGGACATTCGTATGCCAGTCATGGACGGTGTTCTCTGTACCAAGGCTGTCAAGGAGCAGTATACGGATGTTAAGATTATCATCCTGACGACCTTTGACGATGATGACTTTATCTTCTCGGCTCTCAAATACGGCGCGTCTGGCTATATTCTCAAAGGGGTTTCGACAGAAGAGCTTCACGAAGCCATTCAGACAGTCTATCGAGGCGGAGCTATGATCAATCCCAATATTGCCACCAAGGTCTTCAAAATTTTTTCACAGATGGCCCAGTCCAACTTTGCTATCACAGTGACGGAAGAAAATATAGAGGACATGAGCAGGACGGAGTGGAAGATTATTCAGCAGATTGGCTTTGGGATTTCCAATAAAGAAATTGCTGCCAAGCTCTTTCTATCAGAAGGGACAGTCCGAAATTACCTGTCAGGCATCCTAGCCAAGCTCAACTTGCGCGACAGAACCCAGCTGGCTATCTGGGCTGTGCAGACCGGAGTCACCCAGAGAGATTTTAGTAAGGAAAGTGACAAATGAAGTGGAGACTAAGACATTTGGCCCTGCTGGTTGTCCTGATCATATCTGTTGCTCTGGCTTTTGTCTTTTGGGCTTCTGCTCAGGAAAAAGTCCTGCGTATCGGTGTCTATGCTGGCTCTAGCTGGGATGTACCAAACAGCCGCGAAAACAAGGTCTTGGACAGCATGATTAAACAATTTGAAAAGACGCATCCTCATGTCAAGGTCGTCTACGAAAGCGGGATTCCTAAGGATGATTATGCTGACTGGCTGGCAGAGCAAGTCTTGAAAGGCGAGCAGCCAGATCTCTTTATGGTACCAGAAAACGACTTTAACATGTTGGCTTCGACTGGCGCGCTCAAATCCTTGGATACCCTCCTAACGGATGATGAACGAAAGGCTTTTTATCCGGTGGCTTATGAAGCTGGACAATATCAGGGAGTCAGCTATGCCCTTCCAGTTGAGAGCAATCCTATCATGATGTGTGTCAATAAAGACCTGCTTGAAAAAGAAGGAATTAGCATTCCTGAGTCAGGTTGGACCCTAGCGGATTTCTATGAGATTTGCAAGAAAGTAACCAAGGATACCAATGGCGATGGTGTGGTGGATCAGTACGGTATTACGGATTACACTTGGCAGCAGGCTCTGGTAGCTTACGGCGGCCATCTTACCGATAAATCCGGTATCAATGTAGACAGCTCAGAGATGCACCAAGCCTTGGCCTTTATGAGCAAGCTAGACATGCTCAGCCAGCATTATAAGGTGACTTCTAATGATTTTGATGAAGGGCGGGTAGCCTTCTATCCTATGAGTCTGGCCCAGTATCGGACCTACAAGCCTTACCCTTACCATGTTGCCAAGTATTCTAGCTTTTCTTGGACCTGTATCCCCATGCCGACAGCCAATAGCCAAGTGATGGGAACACAGGTTAAGACCTCGCTCTTTGCCATGTCTTCCAATACCAAGCAAGAGAAGCTGGCTTGGGAATTTATGCTCTTACTGTCACAGGATAAAGAAAGCCAGCAGGCCTTATTTGAAAAATCGCAGGGGACCTCAGTTTTAGCATCTGTGGTGAAAAGTAAACAGGCTAGAGAAATCTTACAGGCTGATGATTTTGGTTTGGATTCCTTGACTTCTGAGAGGCTAGACCACATGATGAATCGCTCCATCATTGACATTAGTCTGGAAGTAGACCGTCATACAATGGATCGGATGGACTATCTGATTCAAAATGCTATGCAGAATCAAGAGATTGATAGTGCCTTGCCGAGCATTCAAAGAGAAATAGAAAGCGGAAAATAACCTGCTTTCTTTTTTATTGCCAATTAAGTCAGAAAAAAGTACAACTGCCTAGACCAATATGACAAATGTCATATTTTTCCTAACAAATGTCATCTTTGCAAAATGACATTTGACAATATGAAATCGGTTACAAACCTTGTACAATAAAATCATCAATAAATCCTTCGTCATTTAAAGCCTGACTGGGCTAAGAAGTCGAAGGATAAAGGAGGCAGGAAAGATGAAATACCTTGTACTGGTCAGCCATGGGGGACTGGCTGCAGGCGTGCACAGTTCCTTGAAGATGTTTGCCGGAGACAAGACAGATCAGGTGATTGCGGTCGGTCTTCAGGAAGGCAAGTCAGTTGATGATTTTGCAGTTGATTTTACTCAGGCCTTGGCTGGCTTAAGCGCTGATGACAGTGTCTTAGTTCTGGCTGATATTGTAGGAGGCAGTCCTCTGACGACAGCAGCTAGCGTCTTAGCTGACATGGGTAAGCTCGACTCAGCAGTTATCTTAGGTGGCTTAAACTTGACCATGGGACTGACTGGCTTAGTTATGAAAGACATCTTAGACGGAAAAGAACTGGCTCAGGCTATCCTTTCCGAGGCCACAGCTGCTCTGCAGGAATTTGAAGTCGTAAGCGATGCAGCTGACGAAGATGAAGACGATATTTAGTGCTTCCGCCATACATTATAAAAGATAAAAGGAGATTTTAAAGATGACAGTATCATTTGTACGGATTGACGACCGCATGATCCACGGTCAAACAGTCACCCGCTGGGCTAAGGAATACCCTTGTGATGGCTTGATTGCAGTTAATAATGCAGCAGCAGGAAACAAGGTTTTGATTCAGGCCTACAAGGGAGCTTCTGACAAGAAGACTTTTGTTTGGACCAAGGAAGCCTTCAAGGAAAAATCAGGCAAGGTCACCGAGTCAGACAGTCGCTATTTCCTCATTACGAAAAATCCTGTAGATATGAAGGAAATCCTAGTGGACCAAGGTTTTGTACCTGGGGATGTTAAGGAAATTATCGTCGGTCCTGCTAATGACCGTCCGGGAGCTGTTAAGCTGGGCAACAACCAGTCCATCACACAAGAAGAAGCAGAAGCGATTGAGGCAATCGAAAAAGCTGGCTACAAAGTCAAATTCCAGCTCTTACCAGATGTTTCCATCGGTTACTGGAGCGATTTCAAGTCTAAATTTGGTTTTTAATTACAATAATGAAAAGGAGAGTCTATTATGACAATTTCTTGGCTGCAAGCCGCTTTGCTGGGTCTATTTGCTAGTTTAGCTTCTATGCCTGGTATGGGTGGTTCTAGTATTGGTAACTACACTCTGGGACGTCCTCTGGTCGGAGGTTTGATTAGCGGGTTGATTCTTGGAGATTTAAAAACAGGTATTATGGTTGGGGTAGCCCTTCAGGTCCTCTATATCGCTCTGGTAACACCAGGTGGAACAGTTTCCGCTGACGTGCGGGCGATCTCTTACATTGGGATTCCTCTCGCAATCTTGTTTGTTCACTCTAAAGGAATCACGTCTGAATCTGCTATCGCTGCAGCAGCTGCACCAATCGGAGCAGCAGTTGGTACTATCGGTACAGTTCTCTTCTATGGAACAGCCACTACAAACTTGCTTTGGCAGCACATTGGCTGGAAAGCTGTTGAAAAAGGCGAATTCAAAAAGCTTTACGCTGTTGACTGGGTCTATCCTTGGATTTCCCACTTTGTCTTCTCTTTCCTTCCAACCATGATTATCACGAAGTTTGGTCCCAATATGGTTGAACTGATGAAGACCCACCTGCCAATGGATGGCTTCATCATGAAATCCCTCTTTACAGTCGGAGCTCTTCTTCCATGTGTCGGTATTGCTATTCTTTTGAAACAAATCGTTACCAAGGCTGCTGACTTTATCCCATTCTTTGTGGGCTTCACTCTGGCGAAGTCACTTGGTCTTAATTTGGTTGCCAGTGCAGTTGTTTCATTGATTTTTGCAGTAATTTACTATGAATTGGAAGTAATCAAATCAGCTCGTGTGACCGCGCCGGCTGGTGGGGCTGACTTTGATGACGATGAGGAGGATATCTAAGATGGCTGAAAGAAAGAAAATAACTAAAAAGACTTTAGCGAAATCATTCCACCATTGGTACTATGGTCATTTGACTTGCTTCTCCCAAGAGCACATGCAGACTTTCGGCTACTTGACCTCTATGCTGCCAATCGTGGAAGAACTCTATAAAGACAAAGCACAGCAGAAAGAAGCTATGCAGACTTATACAGCTTTCTTCAACACAGAACCTCAGCTCGGAGCTTTGGTAGTGGGGATTACAGCTGGTTTGGAAGAAGCGCGTGCCAATGGTGATGCTGTTGATGGCGAAACCATCAATGGTATGCGTGCCGGTCTCATGGGACCTATTGCGGGTATCGGTGACTCTTTGGTGGTTGGAACTTTGATTCCGGTTCTGCTGGGGATTGCCCTTGGCCTCTCGAAAGGTGGAAATCCTATCGGGGCTCTCTTCTACATCCTTGTCTGGAATGTTCTCATCTATGGCGGTATGCGCTTTGCCTACTTCAAAGGCTATGAATTAGGGGACAAGGCGGTAGAATTCCTTGTAGGACCTAAAGGACAGGCCCTTCGTAAGGCAATCAGTGTCATTGGTGGTATGGTTATCGGGGCAGTTGCTGCAACTTGGGTATCTGTAACGACTTCATTAGAGCTGAAAAATGCTGATGGCGAAGCCTTCTTGAAGCTACAAGAAAAAATTGACGGTGTTTATCCAGGTCTCTTAACAGCTGGCTTTATCACTCTTTGCTGGTGGCTGATGGCCAAGAAAAAGGTATCACCAAACCTCGTTATGCTCCTCTTGGTTGTCATTGCTTTGATTGGTGTAGCGCTTGGCATCTTTGACCCTCAACTGAAATACTAATTCTCGCTCAATTTTAGGCTGGCAGTAAGTCCGATTTGCTGCTCGTCTAGTATAAATTTGTTTGAGCAGAGTAAAAGAAAGAACGGAGAAGATTATGACAGAACAAGAATTGATTCAAGGTTATGAAACAGAAATTCACTACCAGAAGCATATGATTGAAAATCTAGGACGCTGGTTCAGTCTCTTCTTTGCCATTGCCAGCATCGGTCTTGTTCTGATTTATCTCTTTCATGAGACCAATCTCCTAGCACTGATTGCAGGAATCGTCCTAGCTCTATTGGGGATTTTAGCCATGCTCGTATTTGGCTATGGCATCTATAGAGGGCGCCTAAATCTGCAAAAAGTGATTGATGATTTTGAAGTAAAACTACAACTTGCAAGATAGACATTCCCCTAAAGACAAGTCTGAGAGGATTTTAGCTCGGACTTGTTTTTTTCTTTGACTTTAGGAGGCAGTGAAGAAAAAAATAAAATTTTTCTTTCATCTAGCCGGTTTTTTTCTTGACTATTTCTGACCAAGTGATAAAATAATAACTATAGATTAGCACTCGATAGTTTAGAGTGCTAAAAATTCAATCTTTGGAGGAAAACCATGTTAAAACCATTAGGAGACCGTGTGGTCCTAAAAGTAGAAGAAAAAGAGCAGAAAGTTGGCGGATTTGTCATTGCAGGCAACGGCCAAGCAGCGACTAAGACAGCAGAAGTTGTAGCAGTCGGCCAGGGGATTCGTACCTTGAACGGTGAGCTGGTAGCCCTGAGTGTCAAAGAAGGTGACAAAGTTCTGGTAGAAAGTCATGCAGGCGTGGAAGTCAAGGACGGAGATGAAGCTTATCTCTTAGTCAGTGAAGCCAATATTTTAGCAGTTGTCGAGTAAGATTAGAAGAGAGGAATAATAAAATGGCAAAAGATATTAAATTTTCAGCAGATGCAAGAAGCAGCATGGTTCGTGGAGTTGACATCTTGGCAAATACTGTCAAGGTGACTTTGGGTCCTAAAGGCCGCAATGTCGTTTTAGAAAAATCCTTTGGTTCACCCCTTATCACCAATGACGGTGTAACCATTGCCAAGGAAATCGAACTGGAAGACCATTTTGAAAACATGGGCGCTAAGCTGGTGTCAGAAGTAGCTTCAAAGACCAACGATATCGCTGGTGACGGAACAACAACAGCAACTGTTTTGACACAGGCTATCGTTCGCGAGGGAATTAAAAATGTTACAGCTGGTGCTAATCCAATCGGTATCCGCCGCGGGATTGAAGCAGCCGTTGCAACAGCTGTTGAAGCCCTGAAATCTAACTCAGTGCCAGTTTCTAACAAGGAAGCTATTGCTCAGGTTGCTGCCGTTTCTTCTCGCAGCGAAAAAGTCGGTGAGTACATTTCTGAAGCTATGGAAAAAGTTGGCAATGACGGTGTTATTACCATCGAAGAGTCCAAAGGGATGGAAACCGAGCTGGATGTAGTTGAGGGGATGCAGTTTGACCGCGGCTACTTGTCTCAGTACATGGTAACCGACAATGAAAAAATGGTAGCCGAACTGGACAATCCTTACATCTTGATTACTGACAAGAAAATTTCTAACATTCAAGAGATTCTGCCATTATTGGAAAATATCTTGAAAACCAACCGTCCGCTTTTGATTGTTGCAGATGATGTGGACGGTGAAGCTCTGCCAACGCTGGTTCTTAACAAGATTCGTGGAACCTTTAATGTCGTAGCTGTCAAGGCACCAGGCTTTGGCGATCGTCGTAAGGCTATGTTGGAAGACATTGCTATCTTGACGGGCGGTACAGTGATTACAGATGACCTTGGTCTAGAGCTCAAAGACGCTACGATTGAAGCGCTTGGACAAGCTTCTAAAGTCACTGTTGATAAGGACAGCACTGTGATTGTGGAAGGTTCTGGCAATCCTGAAGTCATTGCTAACCGTGTGGCAGTCATTAAGTCACAGATTGAAAGCAGCACTTCTGAGTTTGACCGTGAAAAACTGCAAGAGCGTCTGGCTAAATTGTCCGGTGGTGTAGCTGTGATTAAGGTCGGAGCTGCCACAGAAACAGAACTCAAAGAAATGAAACTCCGCATCGAAGATGCCCTTAATGCAACTCGTGCAGCGGTAGAAGAAGGAATCGTATCCGGTGGTGGTACGGCTTATATCAACGTACTGGACGCTGTCGCTGGTCTTGAGTTGGCAGGGGATGAAGGGACTGGACGTAACATCGTTCTTCGCGCCTTGGAAGAGCCTGTTCGTCAAATCGCTCTGAATGCAGGCTTTGAAGGCTCAATCGTCATTGATCGTCTGAAAAACTCTGAAGATGGTACAGGTTTCAATGCAGCGACTGGCGAATGGGTTAACATGATTGAGGCAGGAATCATTGACCCAGTTAAGGTGACCCGTTCAGCCTTGCAAAATGCCGCTTCTGTTGCCAGCCTTATCTTGACAACCGAAGCAGTAGTGGCTAATCAACCAGAACCAGCAAGCCCAGCTCCAGCTATGGATCCAGGCATGATGGGCGGTATGATGTAGAAAAATAGTAGGATTATATATTCGTATAAATTAGATATAATCTTTAGCTTATATTTACCAAACAAAAAACTGAGCAGATTTGTTCAGTTTTTTTGATTATAACAAGTCTTGTCCGAAGCTTTCATACTTATGTTTATTGTCAAAATATATTTATATATATGATTAATTTTGTAGTCATATTATCAATGTTTGTTCATTTATTAGGTTGTCAAATATTACAATTTTGTTTCAAAGAATACAAAAAAGTGACGAATGAAACTGTTTCCAACTCCTATATGACAAGGTTTTTGGAGAAATAAACTGGTTTACAACCTGTGTACCAAACCGGAACCGGTTAAGGTAATTAGTTGACTTAAGGTCAATCGTATGCTAGTCTAATATATGTAGTAAATTGGAAATGTAAAGAAATCTTAATGTTTTTTACATGTTCAGTAAAAAGGAAAAAAGGAAAAATGGAGGGATTATTTATGAAAAAAATATCTCATACTATTGCGCGCTTTTTCTCAGTAGCCTTTGTGCTTCTCTTTAGCCTGTTTTCTAGCAGTCAATCTGCCAGAGCCAACACGGTAGACGATGTTATCACGTCAGTAAATGTTTACAATCAAAAGGGTGAAGAATTGACTGATGGCCTCTCCCCTTGGGAAAAATTCCAAATTGACGCAAATTTTGCCTTCAATTATGGTAAGGTTCAGCCAGGAGATACTACGACCATTGGACTTCCTGCTGAGTTTGCCTTGGAGGGAGCTGATTTTGAAGTCAAAGATGATGACGGAAATCTCGTAGCGACAGCTGTGGTTGATGCAAGCTCTAAACAGCTTACACTGACTTATACAGACTATGTCCTGACTCGCTCTTATATTGAAGGGAAAGTTCATCTCTTGGCTCGCGTTGATCATACAGTAGCCAGAGATAAAGGCTCAATCCCTCTGAAACTTATCGTTGGCAAGAAGATTGTCGAATATGGAAAAATTGACTACAAAGGTCTTCCTGGCCAAGCAACTCCTTATACTTTCATAAAATATGGCTGGAATAATGCGGATAATATCAAGAGCATTACTTACAGTCTGAATATCAACCAACAAAATCAAGAACTGGATAATGTTGTTATTTCAGATACTCTGGGCTTTAATACCGGAGAAATTGATCTTAACAGCTTCCAAATTCTTAAAGGTTCATGGGTTGTTGACCCAGCTGATAACTCTTATCGGCTAAGTCAGCAACGCGAGGATGTGACAGCAAATTATACGATTAATCTTGCTGCTGACAAGCGTTCCTTTACCATTAACATGGGGCATATCGGTGCCAATGAAGGCTTCTATGTTCGCTATCGTGTTAACTTCCCTACAGTTCCGGCTGATGGAACAGTCTTCCCGAACGAAGCAATTATGCGAGCAGATAATATTGAAGAGCAAAAATCATCAGTTGCTGTCCGCTACCAACGTGCGAACGGCTATGCACATGGGGATGTCTATGGTGTGCAGGTGACTAAGAAAGATGAAGCTGGTAAAGCCTTAGCAGGTGCTGAATTCACATTGTACGATGAAGATGGTGTGACAATTGTTCAAAAAGCAACTAGCGATGCTAACGGGATTGCTTCTTTCAGCAACTTGATTAAGGAGCATTATCTGATTAAGGAAACCAAGGCACCAGAAGGTTACCAACTGTCAGATGAAGAGATTCAGGTCAATGCGGCTCAGCTCAAAAATTATGGTTCTGGTATTATTTACAAAGATTTTACCAACCGTAAGGCATTGGTTACCGCTTCAGGTACCAAGACTTGGAATGATGACAACGATAAAGATGGCAAACGTCCAGACAAGATTACCGTTCGTCTCTATGCTAATGGTGTTGAAGTCGATCATAAAGAAGTTGGTCCGAATGATAAGGGTGAGTGGAAATATGAGTTCACTGACTTGCCAGCGACTGGTGAAGATGGAAAAGATATTGTCTACTCAGTTACTGAAGATCGTGTTTATGGTTATACAGCTACTGTTGATGGTATGAACATTACCAATACACCAGTTCCAGGAGTTCCGCAACCGCCGAAACCTAGCTCGGACAATAGCTCTAAGAGCAGCAGTAGTAGTTCTAGCTCTAGCTCAAGTAGCAGTAGCACGACTTCTAGCTCAAGCAGCACTACAGGAAGCACTGTTGTGATCATCGAATCAGATAATGGTACTGGCGGAGGAAATGCTTCTAATGTTGGAACCAAGAAAGTTCTCCCTAAAGCGGGTGAAAGTGCTAGCTGGATCATGATTGCTGCTGGAGTAGCTCTAGTAGGCTTGGTAGGCCTCATTGTCTTCCGTGCGAAGAAAAAATAAATTTTATCTCTGTTCCTTTTAGGGACAGAGATTTTTTGCTCCAAACCCGGATTAGCTGTAGTCGTTTTTAGAAAGTAGAAATAAAAATGCTTTTTTACAATCAGTCACTATCTTGTATCCTTTTGTTAATCCAGACTGTGATGTTCCGTAATATAGGTGTTTTAAAATAAAAAGCAACTAAGATGTTTCTTAGAACAAATTAGTTGCTCAGAACTACGGGGAAGGCCGCTTGGATATGCAAGCGTGAGGCACATCAAAACTTGATATATATAATCTTTCTTAATTCCTAAACCCAAAAAATTATAAGACATCCTTAGGAATATGCTCGGTGTGCAACCATCTTTATCAGGTTTTCGTCAAACATATTTTGCTTTAGTCTTCTCTCGTAGTTTTTTCTATGCGATCCCCCTTCTGTTTGTGCCTAAAGGAAGGGGATTTTTTTGTTGAAAATCTACTTTGAATTTAAGATGATGATTGAGCTGGAAAAAACGAGATTAAATAAGCAAAAAAGCCTTGATTATCAAGACTTTTTTGCTCTATTTCTATGCCCCCTGCATGCCTTGGATTTTGTAGGGTAATTTTGCAAAAGTTGATAGAACAGTATTTTAGGCTTATTAAAGTGTAATAAAATGTGATAAAAGAGGTTGGAAAATAGAAAGAAGTCGGTCAAAAATCGGACAGAAGGTATTTCAGAGGAGAAATATCCTTTTTATGCCGAAGGAAAGTCCCTTTTATGCCATGAGAGGGCATGAAATAAGGAAAAAGTAAGGCTAGATATGCTTAACAGTCATTTAAAAGGATTACAAAATAGAGCATTATCTTGGAATAATTTTAAATTTTTAACAACTAAAGCAATACTTAAGAAAAAAGTAAAAATAGATATAGATCCAGTACAATATTTTTCTAAGTAACTAGTAGTTACAAATAAGTTGAATACACTAGCTAGGAACAAGAAAAGTGTGAAAATAATTATTTTAATATTCAATAATAGTTTGTGGCAAGATAGTTTGATCACTTTTCCATAAGTTAAATATGTTATACCACAAAAAAACCATAGAGCGAAAAACAGCAAATTATAAATGCGGATTTGTTTAGGAATAATCGTGTAGTAGCCGCCCCAGATAAATTGTCCAAAAGGTGCTCCTAGAAATAAAGCATAGTGTAAAGCGGCATTTATAAAAAAATTTATTGAGCATAGTAAAGAGAGTATTTTAGTCATTTATTTGTCCTCCTTTAATAACTGACAATGGTAAAAAAATCCTTATTATTATATAATGAAGTCATAGAGTATAATTTAAAACGTGTAACTACTAATTGTAACAATTATAATAATTTCGATATACACGGTATTCTGAAATTCTAATACAAAGTATTTAAGAAGTCAATAGAAGAGGTAATAAGTGTCATATTCAAATGCTTTTTTTCAAGCAATAGAAATAGTTATTTTTATTAGTTTAGCATCTCAGAAGGATAATAGAAAGTATATTTCGGTGAAATTAATTTCTGAAAGTTTAGGATTTTCTTATTCTACAACTGTAAAAATTATTGATAAATTAAAATCTGAAAATTTAATTATTACGAAAGAAGGAATTAATGGGGGTATTTCAGTTGTAAGGAGCTTATCTGAGATTACTATGTTAGACATTTTTGAAGCAATTGAAAAAAATAATCCATTGTTTAAAATACAATATAATACTAGTTTGCTTGGGAACCCTATTAAGAGGATTGAGAACAATATTAGAAATAGATTAACTGATTCAGAGAAAATGTTGAGAGTATTTCTATCTCAAGTTTTTGTACAGGATCTAGTAGGGGAAGAGAGTCAAAAGATAATTTGTAACGAAAATGTAACTTTAGCTAATAATTTGAATAGGTGAGTAAGTGAGTGCGCTTATTTGCCTATTTTATTTTACTTTATATGAATTTACATTTATAATTTTCCTTAGAAATTATACATAAACATATATATTAATGAAATAAAGTGTTGACAACTAATCATAAAAGGTATATAGTTTGAGTAGAATTATAATTTTATAGGAGGATATATGACTACTATTGAAAATGCATACCCTTTAAGTGAGTTGCAAAAAGGCATGGTTTTTTATACGGAAAAAGAAGATGGACTCTATCATGATGTTTTTATATATTCTTTTTCGGGGGAATATGATTTTAATTTGATTAAAAAAGCTTTTCAAATATTGATGGATGAAAATCCAGTGTTGAGAACTTCGTTTAGGATAGGAGATTTATCAGAGCCTATCCAATTGGTGCATAAAAAAGCTGAAGTATCAATAACAGAATTTATAAATTTTGAGGATAAGTTGTTAGAAAACGATATTAATGATTACGTATCTGAGAGACAACATCTATCATTTGAATGGGAGCTTCCCCCTTTGTGGCAAGTAGGGGTATTTAAAAATCAAAACAATGATAAGTTTAGTATTTGTTTGGATTTTCATCACTCTATTTTAGACGGGTGGAGTGTAGCGACGCTTATGCAGACGTTTTGCGAATATTATTTTAAAGAGCTAAATGGAGAAGCGCATAATATATTAATTGAGGAGGATAATAACAAAGGAACTTATGCAGATTTTATTAAATTGGAGAGATCTGCTAGTGATGATAAAATTCATCAAAAATTTTGGGAAAATGAAGTTAAAAAGAGTAATTTAGTGTCACCTTACGGGGTAACTCAAAGCAAGAATACTAATATTAAAATTTATGACAAATCAAGAAATCTTAATAGTGATGATACTGTCTCTTTATATCAATTGAGCAATCGGTTAAAAGTTCCGTTGAAAAATATTTGTTTGAGTGTACATCTAAAAGTGTTGTCAATGCTTTCCAATGAAAAAAAGATTACTACAGGTATTGTGGCAAATGGCCGGCCAGAGATAGGGGGAGAGTCTACTTTGGGGTTGTTTTTGAATACACTTCCGTTCACAGTAAAAATCCCAGATTCTAAAAATTGGTCAGACTTTATTTTAAGTAATTTTGAAAAAGAAAAAGAAATTCTGCCATATAGGCGCTATCCTCTTTCTAAAATGTTGAGCGACAACAATAAAGATGCAATATTCTACACAGCTTTTAATTATGTTGATTTTCATGCTTATAAATCTGACACACTGAATAATAGATTCTTTTCGCTTTATGATCTTAAGGTGACAGAAAAAACGAATTTTTCTTTTTCAGCTCAATTTGTTAATAACTCCTTAGAAAATAAGTTAGGCATCACAATTACATACAATTCGGAACAATTCAGTAATGAACAAATTGACGAGGCTTTAGATTTATATCTAGCGACTTTTAAAATTGTTTTGAATTATTTGGACCACCCAGTAAGCGATAATCGTCTAATTCTTTTGGAAGATTCAAAGTGGTATGCTGAATTGGTAGGGGATAGAGATGATAATGATTTAGTATCAATTTTAGAAAGATTTGAATATATCGTTCAAAATCATGGAGAAAAAGTAGCGATAAAGGAAGAAAGTCAGTCTTATACCTACAGTCAACTTGATAAGCATTCTAATTTTCTTGCGTATTTATTACAAAATAAAATGCTGTTAAATAAGCAAAGTAAGGTAGGTGTATATTTAGATAGGAGTTTTGAATTAATTAGTTCAATACTAGCTATTTGGAAGTTAGGTGCAGTGTATGTTCCGATAGATAGAAAGTTTCCAATTAAACGTATTGAGCATATTATTAATGATTCCTCAATAGACTGTATAATAGCTAGGGATGAAAAAGATATTGAAAATTTACCAAGCAATACCCCAGTAGTTAGCTTAGATGTACTAAAAGAAGATGAACCAGCAATTGAACGAAAGATTACTTCAAAAATTGTTGAACAAAATGATATTGCATATATCATATATACATCTGGTACAACCGGTGTTCCAAAAGGGGTATGCATTTCTCATCAAGGTATATCGAATTTAATAAAAAATTATGATTATTTTGCTGATGATAAAGTGTTAATGACTTTTAATATTGCTTTTGATGGTTGCCTTTTTGATATCTTGATTTCTCTTTCAAGCGGATCTTGTCTGTGCGTACCATTAACTCAAAGTTTATTGGCTGAAAATTTAAAGAGTAATATTGAGTACTATGGTATTTCTGTTTTAACCACGACTCCTTCTATCCTTTCGAGTGTAAAGCCGCAAGAATTTAAAACATTGAGAATGGTCAGTGTAGCTGGAGAAAAATGCCCTTTTAATTTAGCAAAAAATTGGTCGAAATTTTATGAATTTAGAAATTTATATGGTCCATCAGAGGGGACTATCAGTACATCGGAATTCAATTTTTCTTCTAAGATAGATATTGATGAGCCTTTTGAAATTCCAATTGGGAAACCGATTAACAATATTGCTATAACAATCGTTGATAATTTACTACAACCTCTTCCCAAGAATGTAATTGGTGAGATAGCAATATCAGGACAAAACTTGGCTTTAGGATATACCTCACAGAAAGAGACTGATAAAAAGTTTAAGACTTTCTTAACTTGTTCTAAGCAATCTCGGGAAAAAAGAGTTTATCTAAGCGGAGATAAAGGGAAGATTACAGGGGCAAATATCGTATATTTTTATGGTAGGGTGGACAGCCAGATTAAGATAAATGGAATTAGGATAGAAGTTTCAGAAATCAAAAATATTTTAGAAAAATTTCCTAATGTGGAGACAGCTCATATTATAAAAGGCGAAAAAGGAAGTAGAGAATATATATCAGCTTATCTAGTATTAGAAAATAAGCAATTAGATTTTGAAGAAAATTTAGTAGATAAACTAATTGATTTTCTAAAACAATACTTACCTCTTTATATGGTTCCAGAAGAGTTCTATATTTTAGAGGAGACACCGACTAACGACAATGGCAAACTAAGTATTCATGAACTAGATAAAAATGCTATAAAATTACATAAAAGCAACCAAAAGATGACTCTTCCTCGAAATGAGACGGAGCAATATGTATTTGATACTTTGTGTCAACTTTTAGGATCAAGTGGCATGAGTATCTATAGTAACATTTTTGAAATGGGCTGTAATTCTCTAACAGTTTTAGAATTAACTAAAAAAATTAACTTAAAGTATTCTATCCAATTGTCGATTCAGAAAATTTTTGAAAATCCAACTATTGAGAAGATTGCTATTGAAATATTAAAACAATTAATTATAGAAAGATCTTAAAATTTGTAGTAAATGGAGGAATAAAAATTGGATATGAATATTGAAAACTTGGATCCTATAGAAAGAGAAAAAATACTTAAAGAATTATTAGAATCAACAAAGCCTTCAAAAAAAAATCAAACAATTATTCATAATGATCAAGAAAGGTTTGATATTTATCCATTATCGGATGTACAAAAATCGTATTGGGTCGAAAATAAAGGGGTTTTGAAATTTAACCGTCGATTAAGTAATATATATGTTTGCTTGAATTTTGATAAAACAGGTTTTATTTTTCCTAAAATTTTAAAAGTGAGACTAGAGAAATCTGTGAATTTACTGATTCAAAATCATGATATTCTTAGAACAAAAATTGTAAAGGAGTTTAAACAACAAACTAGTAATGAAAAATTAAAATTTAGAGTAGAGCTTAAAAAATATTCAAAAATTCTACGAAATGAGAATATTCTTGAAAGTCAAAAACAGTCTTTAATTAATAATCATATTAACTATGGTGAATGGCCGTTGCTAAAAATTATTGTTACACAGTGGAAAGATAGTACAAATGTTCAGATGTCAATTAGTCCGCTGTTGATGGATGGTGATGGAGTAGCTTTATTTTTAACTCAGTTATTTCAGAATGCTCTTGGATTTAGACATAAACGTGTTTATGATAATGGATTAACATATAGAGATTATGTCGTTCATTATGAAAAGCAAAAAGGAACAACTGATTATTTAAATGCTAAAGAGAAGAAAATAGCTAGGTTAGAAAATTTACCTCCTGCTCCAAATTTACCATTAAAAGATAGAAGAAGCATAAGAAAGTTCGAAAATCAACGTTTTAAAATTGATAAATTCACATTGTTAACGGCACAAGAATGGGAAGAATTCCAAGAATTAATCGCAAAAAAGAAAGTGACTGTACCAGCTGTTCTTCTTACAATGTTTGCAGATGCTGTATCAAAGTGGGTTGCTAGTCCCAGATATTATTTAGGGATGATAAATACTTATCATTTGCCTGAATTAGAGAGTGCCAATGTCTCTATATTAGGAAACTTTAATACGGTTGATTTTATAGAATTTGATTCAGGAATTGCTACTTTCTATGAAAGAGTTCTCGATATCTCTAAGCAATTTGCGTTTAATTATGATAATGGTAGATATAGTGGATTTGAAGAAATTCGTAAATTGAGAGTTGATAGACAACTGGGAGCAGAGGTAACTTTTCCAGTTGGATTTAATTGTACGGTTAATATCGCACATCCTTCACAAGATGATGTGCTGAAACCAAACAATATTTTAATGAAATTTGGAGAGAAATATCTACCAAGTTTAAAAATGGAGGAGTTAAACATATATACGACTCAATTCCCTTTTATTCCAACAATTGAGAGGGGGGACAGTGGAGAATTAAATTGTAAATTTGCAAGATACCTAGAATATTTTCAGGATGGAGTCCTTGAAGATATTTTAGGAAGTTTCAAACAAAATATTAAGCTCATTTTAAATGATGAAAATTATTGGTGTTATTCGACAAAGGAGACTTTTAAAAATATTGCTAGTAGCAACTTTGTTGAGCCGGAATCTCAATACTACAGAAAAGAAATTTTAAATAAAATAAAGAAGATTCATTTTGATATTGTTGGTTTTAAACCTGAAAATCTTGAAAATTTATACTTTTTTGGAATGTATTCTATACAAATTTTGAGATTTTGTTCGGAGATTAATAAAGAATTTGATGAATCCTTTACACCAGACGATCTGTTATTATTTGCAGAGACGGTAAATGATTTAGTAGAATATATCGCTTATAAGAAAGGAGTTAATAATGGTTGAAAATTTTCCATTAACTAATGCTCAAAGAAATATTTGGAATATTCAAAAGGTTAATCCTAGTTTAGCAGTTTCAAATTTAGGTGGAGTGGGGTTCTTTCAATTTGATTATAATTTTGAGTTTATGTCAGAGGTTCTGAATCAAATTATTTTTGAAAACGATAATTTTTGGTTGAGATTTTCTGAGTTAGATGGGGAACCTTACCAATATTTCATAGAGAATAATCAATTTGATAATTTTGAAGAATTAGACTTTACAGGTTATTCAAATGAATATATCAACGCATATTTTACTGAACAGAGTAAAAAAATTCAACAATTGGAAAATTCAAAACTTTATAACTTTTGTATATTTAAACATGGAAATGGCAAAGTGGGAGTGTTTGCTATAGTAAATCACTTGATATTTGATGCTTGGTCTTTCCCTTTGATTGTTGATCAAATTATTGATAAATATACTAAACTTTTAAAAGGTGAGAGTATTACTAATCCTAAGCGTCAATTATATAAAGCCTATCTAGAATCGCTTGATTTTAAGAAAATAGAGGATAAAAATGAAAAAGGGAGAGCCTATTTTGAACAGCTTTATTCAGAAGATTTTGTGTTATCAGAATTGAGTAATATTCCAATTAATCGCGACGATATTACTGGAGATAGGATCTTTTTTAATCTTACTGATTTGGAAAGTCAAACAGTGACAGAATTTTGCAATAATTCTAAACTGTCACTGGCAGTATTATTTGAGTCGGCTCTATTTATTTATTTATCAAAAATTAGTAGGCAAAATTCAGCTATTACAATCGGTTTGCCGACTCTAAATCGAAAAGGAAAGGAAAGACAAATTCTTGGTATGTTTATTGGTATGCTTCCGATGACGATAGACATTCAACAGGACCAAGATACATTACAAGATTTATTTAAGGCAGTGCAAGATAAACATAAAATATTGTTTAAACATCAAAGTTATAGTCTAAGTAATATTATGAAATTTTTATCTGCATCCCAGGGGTTTGATTCGGGTATGTTTGATGTTATGTTTAATTATCAAAATGGTAAAAGTGAATCTGCTTCGAAATATCATGTGAAAACAAGATATTATTCAAATGGGACTTCAGAAGTTCCGTTGGTAATGATGGTTAATGAGAGAGATGGGGAATCGATTGAAATTTCTTATGACTATCAGATAAATAACCTCTCTTTAGAAGAAATTGAAGCTTTCCATTCAAGAATACTTCATGTTGTAAAACAAATTATAGATAATTCACAACAAAAAATTAAAGATATAACTATTGTTCCCGAGGATGAATTAGAAAAAATCAATGATTTCTCTAAAGGAATTTCAGAGGATATTGGAACTCAATATGTCTCGCAACTTTTTGAAGAAGTTGCCAAATTAAATCCCCAAAAAGTGGCATCAAAGGATTCCACAGGAACCTTGACTTATAAAGAACTTGATGATAAATCTAATCAGTTTGCTCATTATCTGTTAGAACATGGCTTAAAAAAAGGTGATAGGGTTTGTGTCTGTCTCAATAATGATCTGAATTTAATGATTGTTTTCTGGGGAATATTAAAATCGGGTGGAGTCTACGTTCCTGTTGATATCGAATATCCTTTAGAAAGAAGGAAATATATAATTAGTAATTCACAATCTAAATTCTATATTGCTAATAGCATAAATAACGAAATTAAAAGGGAAAAAGATAATGTTATTCTTATAGATATAAAAGATTTGTTGGGAGAGTTGTTTTTCTATTCAACAGAGTCTTTAGATATCAGATTTAGAGCAGATGATTCAGCATATATTTTGTATACCTCTGGAACTACAGGAAATCCTAAAGGAGTTGAGAATACACACGCCGGTATTTTAAACAGAATTTTATGGATGAAGCAACAATTAAAATTTACAGCGAATGATAGAATATTGCAAAAGACATCTATAAGTTTTGATGTTTCAGTTTGGGAATTAATACTACCACATGTAATTGGAGCTGTACAAATCCTTTGTAATTTAGGAACCGCAAAAGATACAGATTATTTGAAGAAATTGATTATTTCTGAAGAAATTACATGTGCACATTTTGTTCCAAGTTTATTAAACGTTTTTCTTGAAGATAGTGTACGAACTAATTTGAAGAAAATTGTATGTAGTGGTGAGCAACTACAATACGAGACTGTTAAAGCTGCTTTGATGGAAAATCCTGGGGTTCAAATTTATAATTTATACGGGCCGACTGAAGCAGCTATAGATGTAACGTGCTATTCTGTAGATAAGAAAGCTTTATCAAACAGTATTATTCCTATTGGGAAACCTGTGTATAACACAGAGATTCGTATTGTTAATAAAGAAATGAAAGATTTACCCATCGGAGTTGCAGGAGAATTAGTGATTTATGGAATTCAAGTAGCTAAAGGCTACTTTGGTAATGAACATTTAACTCAGGATGTATTTGGAGCAGATTCATCGCGAGGTGGGATGAGATATTATAAAACAGGTGATATTGCTTATTGGAATAGATTAGGGCAGCTTATATTTATTGGGAGGGAAGATGGACAAATAAAAATAAATGGTACTAGAATAGAGATTGGAGAAATTGAATCACAATTATTGAAGTTGGAAGGTATATCTGACGTTTCAGTAGTTAGTAGAGTTATAAATGGTAAAGAGTTACTAGTTGCATTCTATACAGGGGAAAAAAAATTGTCTAATATGGAACTTAGAACTTCATTATTAAATACTCTGCCAAGAAAATGGGTGCCTTCCATATTTGAAAAGATTGAACAGATGCCATTAAGTAATAGCGGAAAAACAGACATCAAAAAATTGAAGTCTTATTCAATAAAATTGCCGATATCAAAAAACTCTAAGCCAAAATCAAAACTAGAATCTGATGTACTTGAACTAGTCAAAAAAATACTTGGAGTGGAAAATTTAAATGTTAAATCAGATCTTTTTGCAAATGGACTTGATTCTATAAAATCTATAAGAGTCATTTCAGAATTATCTAAATTAGGTTATCATACAGACATTGAAAAATTATATCAATATGTAACTGTAGATGAGTTAGTAGAAAAAGGACTGACTAAAATTCATCAGGAAGCAAAGGCTAAAGAGTTTGAGTTATTGAAAAAAGAAGATATGGATATGTTGTTTAACATGAATAGGAGTGAAGAATAATATGGATACAATTGTAGAATTTAAAAATGTCAGTAAAAGGTATAATAGTGGGGAAATTGTTGTTACAGCAGTTGATGATGTTAGTTTTACAATAAAAAAAGGTGAATTGGTTATCATTGTTGGTGCTAGTGGTGCTGGTAAAACGACTATACTGAATCTGTTAGGTGGAATGGACAGTTCTTCTGATGGAGACATCTGGGTTGAAGGGCAAAATATTAGTACTTTTTCTCAAAAGCAATTGACAGAATATCGAAGAAAAAATATTGGTTTTGTATTCCAATTTTATAATTTGATTCCTAATTTAACTGCTTTAGAAAATGTAGAGCTAGCTTCACAAATTTCTCAAAATCCACTTAACGAAACTCAGGTGCTAAAAGAAGTAGGATTAGAACAAAGATTGAGTAATTTTCCTTCTCAGCTTTCAGGTGGTGAGCAGCAAAGAGTAGCAATAGCAAGGGCTATTGCTAAAAATCCAGATATTCTTTTATGTGATGAACCGACTGGTGCTCTAGACTATAAAACCGGTAAAAGTATCTTGAAGCTTTTACAGGATACTTGTAGAAAAAACAATAAAACTGTTGTTATTATAACTCATAATTCGTTGATTGAGGATATAGGAGATAGAATTATACGAGTTAATAGTGGGAGAATAACAGAAAATATTGTTAATGAGTTTCCTAAGAACATAGATGAAATTGAGTGGTAATGGTGAATGTAATGAAATCATTTTATAAAAACATTTTTAGAACAATTAAGCAGTCTTTAGGAAGGTATCTAGCAATTTTAGGAATAACATTTTTGGGGTCAATGATGTTTTCAGGCCTTCTTTCTACTTCGCCAAGTATGACGAAAACTTCGGATTCATATTTTTCTAATGCTAATTTATTTGATATTAAGATTATTTCTAATTCAATGTTTTCTAATAAGGAATTAGTTAAAATATCAAACCAAAAGAATGTGAAAAAAATATTAAAAACTAGTTTATTAGATAGTCAATCGGAAATTAATTCAGAAAATTATACGTTACGTTTGATTGCTTTATCTAGTTTTGATAACTTAGGTATGAACAAGCTAACTTTAATTGAGGGAAAAATGCCTAAAGATGATAAAGAGGTTGTAATAGTAAAACCTGTTGAGGGATTTTCTGATTCTAAAATTAAAGTGGGTGATAAAATTAAATTATTTTCAAGTAGATTATTAAAAACTGATGAGGTGACTATTGTTGGGATTGTTAACTCCCCTGAATATTTTTCAAATGGGTCAGTTTCTTCATCTGTAGGAACTGGGAAAATTGATTTTGTTATCTACGGGAAAACGAGTTTATTATTAAATGAGTTTTATAATCAACTTTATTTGACAGTTTCACCTACTTATATCAAAGGTAAGGGAATTGCTAATGTAGACTATTCGAACAAAATAAATCAATTGAAAAAATCGATTAGGGAAGATATTTCTGATAGTAAAAATTGGCTAATAAGTGATAGAGATGCTAATGTAGGCTATATTGCTTTAAAGAATGATATCAATAGTATTTCAGGAGTGGCGCGGATATTTCCAATTATTTTTATAGTTGTTGCAGCTTTTGTTGCAATGACTACAATGACTAGATTAGTAGAGGAAGAACGAATAATAATTGGTACATTAAAATCGTTAGGTTACTCTAATCAGAGGGTGTTACTGAAGTATCTCATATACTCAATGACTGCAAGTATTTTAGGTAGTACTATAGGTGCCTTTGTTGGTTTCAGAAGTATTCCAAATAGCATTTGGGATACATATTCGATAAAATATTCACTTCCAACTCTTACTCAGAGTGTTGATTGGGAGGTTGCCTTAATTTCAATTATTGGTCTTACAATAGTAACTGTGATTTCAACATTAGTTTCTGTCAGAAACAATGTTAGTCAAACTAGCTCTCAATTATTGGTACCTCAAGCACCAGTGGCTGGTAAGCGAGTAATTCTAGAGCGGGTTACTTTTATTTGGAAAAGGATTTCTTTTTTATATAAGGTTACAATACGAAATGTCTTTTTAGATAAAAAAAGAATGTGGA
Organism: Streptococcus sanguinis; assembly: GCF_026781265.1. GTDB lineage: Bacteria > Bacillota > Bacilli > Lactobacillales > Streptococcaceae > Streptococcus > Streptococcus sanguinis_T. The sequence goes on along the minus strand of NZ_JAKUVC010000001.1, from coordinate 85,775 downwards.
TGACAATATTAGGCGTAATGGGATGTACAATGATTCTAGTTACAGCTTTTGGCTTAAGAGAAAGTCTACAAAATTTTACTCGAGATCAGTACAAAGAAATATTTAAATATGATGCTACTTTTGGAGTCAAAACGGTAGACAACTCAGTATCAAAAATTTTAGAATCTAATGACGTGAAGTTTTTGAAGTTTCAAAATTCTTCAATTGAGATTGAGAAAGAAAATACCAACTATAATATTAATCTTATTGTACCTGAATTGAGAAATGCAAATATAGAATCTTTTATTTCTTTAAATGACTACAAGACTAATGATCATTTATCTTTTGATGAAAGTAGTGCTATAATAAGTCATAATATTGCTCAACGATTGGGAGTATCAGAGGGTGATACTATTACTTTCAATTTATATGGAGATACAGAAAAGAAAAAAGTTAAAATATCTAAAATTACTAAGAATTATCAGGAAAACTATCTATATTTATCACCTAAATTATATGAAAGTCTTTATAAACAGAAACCAATTTATAATAACTATTATATAAAATTTGTTAAAGCTAACAATAGTGAGAAAAATACTTTGTATAAAAAGTTGAGAGGTATTGAAGAGGTAACTTACATTAATAAAAAACAAACCATAGTGAATCAAATTGATGAAGGATTACAAGGAATGAATATGATAGTTATCATACTAATTGTAGCTGCAGGACTCTTAGCTTTTCTTGTGCTGTATAATATTAATAATATAAATGTTTCAGAAAGAACTCGTGAAATATCCACTTTAAAGGTTTTAGGTTTTAAGAATGGAGAAGTTGAAGCATATGTATTTAGAGAAGTAATTATTCTAACAATTTTTGGTTGCGTATTGGGGTTAATGATAGGCTACTACAGTTTCCTTAATGTTATAAAATCAATTGGAACCGATTTTTATGTATTTAACGAAAATATAAGTATATCTACTTTTGTATATTCAAGTATTATAACATTGGTTTTTGCTATGATTATTAATATTTTTATGATTTTTAAATTGAGAAATATTAATATGTTAGACTCTTTAAAGTCCGTAGAGTAGATAGATAATTTGAATCGAATATAGGTGAAAGTATACTATTGATTAACTTTCGCCTATTTGTATTAAGGAGAAAACATTGTTAAATATATATTATGCCAATGTTAAGGAAATGGATTATAATAATTTATATGATGATTTTTTTGAAATTCTTTCAGAAGAAAAAAAACAGAAACTTTCTTCATACATATTTGATAAAAATAAAATTCAGAGTATTTTATCTGAATTATTAGTTCGCTATGGTTTAATTCATGATTTTGGATTTAAAAAAAATGAAATTAATTTTATAGACAATCCTTTTGGTAAGCCTAAAATTGAATTTAGTTCAATACAATATAATATTTCGCACTCAGATGATATTGTAATTTGTGCCATTGGAAATGGTATAATTGGAATTGATATTGAGAAAGAGGAGGATATTGATTTTGACAATCTAATTACTTTTTTTCATTTAAAAGAAAGACTATTTTTAGAAAGTAAACCTTTTCAAGAAAGGAAGCGATTATTTTATAGAATGTGGTGTGCAAAAGAGGCGTATTTAAAATATAAGGGAATAGGTTTATTGAAATCTCTAGATTCATTTAATATAGATCTTGAAAAACTAATAGTGTTTGATGGGGGTGAAATGAAAGTTAGAATAAATTGTTGTTTATTAGAGAACTTCGAAGGTTATAGTTGTGCAGTTTGTCATAATATTGAAGGTGAAGATTTATCAAATTTAACAATTACTAAAGTAATGTCAGATAAATTATACATATTGAAATAATTATAAATTTTAGAGGGTTATAAATGATAGAAAGAAAACGGAAGAACAAAATAATAATGATATGTTTTCCATTTGCTGGTGGGCAGGGAAATGAATTTTTAAGGTGGCAAGATTATTTTGAAGAGGAAATAGAAATAGTTCCTCTTCAATTATCCGGCAGGGGGAATAGAATTAATGAGGAATTTAATGAGAATTTTGTTGAGGTAATTGAGGAGATTTCTAACAAGATATATTTATCTTATAGAGATTCCAAGTTTATTTTTTGGGGACACAGCATGGGAGGACTACTTGCATTTTGTTCGGGAGTATATCTTTACGAAAAGTACTCTATTTCTCCGGATTTTTGTTTTTTTTCGGGTTGTTTTCCAAAATTACATTTAAGTAATAACAATTATTTGTTAGGAAAAAGTGACAGTGAAATAGTTGAAATATTAATCAAGATGGGAGGTGTTCCAGAGGAATTACTTCCGTATCCGGAAATTATAAAATTTTTTTTACCTATTATTAAATCTGATTATAAATTAATGAGTAATTCTTATTTTCCAACTAAAAAAATTTCATGCCCAATTAAGACATATAGCGGTGAACAAGATTTTGTTAGTCCGACTACTTATGTGAAAGATTGGCAGATACATACTAATGATTATCTAGGAAATATGGAATTCCAAGGAAATCATTTCTTTATTTTTGAACATGAAAAAAAAATATGTCTTGATATAATGTCTACACTCAGTAATCATATGACGTTTGATTAACTTTATTATATAAAAAAAGAATTAATTGTCTATAGTTTAAAGCAGAAAGTAATTATGGTCATTTGAGGGTGAAAAAAGTGCATTTGAGGGTGAAATATTTATTGTTAGTAAAATATGCTACAATTGATTTATGAATAAGTTTCAACATAATTTTACAAAAGAAGATATACTCTGGAGCATTCAAGAGGTTGTTCAACATTTTAGATGGGATAAATCTAATAAAGAACTGAAATTACAGATTTGGCGGATGCGTTCTCGATTAAATATGATAGAAGAAATTTTGGAAAGAAATGATTAGAGATAGGAGATGGAATAAGGTAAAATAAAGCGTATGAGTTTTTTTATTCGTACATTTTATTTTGTCTATTTTATGATATAATGACGGTATCATCTCTTAACTTTCGTTGAGAAGCGAAAGGGGGTGGTATCAGTGAGTCAATTCCTATAGCTCTTACTTGCTATCGCAGCAAACGTAATCGCGTATTCATTTGCAAATGGCTAGATAGCAAGGACAATCGAGATGACTAGCCTAACTAACCCTGTTTAAACCGCAAGGAACATAAAAAAATACCCCAACTGTTTGCAGTGGTTGGGGTGTTTGGGTGTGCAGTGAGCACAATTCCTAGTAGTCTTATTATACTATACATTCTATAAAAGTCAAGGGTATTTAGTTTGTATAGAGTGTATGGTATAATATTTATAGAATATATGGAGGCGGAATAATGGAAGAAAAAGAAGACAAAGTTATTAATAAAAAGTTCGCATGGATTCTTATTGGATCGATTGCTGCTTTATCTCTTGTAGTATACTTAGTGGGTATCAATTCTAACGGTGGTTCTAAAAGTTCAGGGAATAACCTAGATGGTACCTATTATGTTTATCATAGACAGAACAATACAGTTATCGAAGATAACATTCTGAAAATTGATGGAGAAACAGCTCTATTTAAGGATGCCTTTTGGGTGAAAAATGGTGATAAAAATGAGGGGGTTATGTGGCATGTGGATACCAAAAAACAGGTGATTGTAGTTCGGCAGACGAGCGTGCACGAATTTCCATATGTCTTAAGAGATGGTGTACTTACTTTTGATAATGATGATTATGTAGAGAAAAATTCTGAAACCTATAGAAAGGCAAAGAAGATGACTGAATGGGATTATGAAAATAATTAGGTAGATATAAAGAAATGGACTGAATCACTCAGTCTTTTTTATTTTGTAGATCATAGAAGGCGAATTTGACTTTTCTGTTGACTTCTGTGTCGGTTAGCTGCTTGCTGTTCCAGGCATACCATAGTGTAAGTCCTTTATCGTACTTAGACCAGGTTTTGATATGTGGAAGGGCGCTTTTTATTTTTTGGCAAAATGATTGATTTTGAAGTTCTGGAAATTCAATATGAGTAATAAAATTATTATTCTCTAGCAGTAGTTTTAGTTTATCACTAGCTTTAATTTTAATCGTTTCATAGTTGCTGATGATATTGTCTTTAATAATCTCCAAGTAAGAAATTAATTTTCTTCCAGCAGATGTACCTGCTCTAAAGCTAGTCACAATTCCTTGTGCTTTGGGGTAGCTCATATCTGTATAGTGTTGAAATAGTTGAGTTAGTCGAACTTCTAAAGCTTTATTAGAAACTGCTAAATCTTGCATAACTCCTTGATAAGTTTTTTGTTGATAGAAAATTTTAGTTAAAAGAACTATATCTGGCATTAAAATAATAGAAGCAAAATAATCTGCTTCTAATTCTTGGGCGGTTTTATTTTTTAGACTTTCTGTAAAGAGGCTGCCTTTGTGATTTAAAAGTAAGTGCCCTAATTCATGACATTTGGTGAAATTCTGTCTTTCCTGAATACAATCTTTTTCGTAAGATATAGAAATTCCAAGAGGATCAATCATGGTGATGCCTGATATTAAATCATTTTCAAAATGATGTTCGAAAACCTTGATGTTATACTGTTCTTTTTTTGCTTGGAAATAACTCTCAAAAGAATAGTTTATTAGGGAAATATCGTGAAGTTTAATAAACTGGTAAATTTCAGTACGAGCTATAGCAGTGATTTTTTGGTAAATAGGATTCATTTAGTCTTGCTCTTCTTCAAAAGCTTTTCTTCTCATTTCAATAAAATTGTCAATATCAATTTTAAATTGCTCTTGCTGCTCTTTTGTTAAGTTAAAATCATCTACTGTTTTTCTAAAAAGTATTTGTGCTGTTTCCAAAACAGGTTTCTTTTCATCAGTATTACCCAAGAGATAGTCTACAGAGACATCAAAAAAATCTGCTGTTTCTATTAGTTTTTCTCTTTTTGGGTTTCGCTGGCCATTTTCCCAATAGTTTATATTTTGTTGACTAGTATTAAGTTTTAAAGCAAGATTTTTTTGAGACATTCCAGCAGCTTTTCTTAGTTTTTTTAAGCGTTCTGGGAACATGAGATAACCTCTTTTTAAAAAATTTTTAAATTTTTTCAAAAAAACATTGACAAAAACAACAAGACGTTGTATTATATTTCTAACAACAAAATGTTGTTTAAATCTAGTCCGATCTTTCTCAATGTTATGCTTTAGATAGATAAAAATTGAGCAGTAAGATTGACAGTCTAGATTGAAGATTGTTCTTTGAAAATTAAATAAAAGTGCGTCAGACAATCCTTTCAGACAATCAGACACACTAAAGCGTAGCAACTTTAGTATATAGTAAACTTAACAATTTGTCAAGTTTGCTAGAGAGGTTAAAAGTGGGGGATTGGAGCTGTTCTAGGTTATGACAAATCTAGCACACACGCATCAGCTTTTAGCCTTGTGAGCTGGCTTGGATGAATCACAAGGAACTGCTGGCGCTGGTGGCGTCGGAGATGAAGCTTGTCTACATAGAGAGATATATGGAAAGCGAGGGACTTTTGTTTTTCGTCGGCAGGTGGATTGGGCGGTAGCTAGGGACTCCTAGTGAAATAATGCGCGAGGATAAGAGCGCGTACTAAACAGATTAGTCATCTGTTTAGGAGAGCAGAAAATTAAAAGATTAACTTATTCGAGCCAAAACACTTTAATTTTATTGGCTATATTTGTAACTTTGTTTTAAAATATGATATAATAAAGGAAATTATATTTCGAGGTGAATAAATGAGTCAATTAGAAGTGTTGCGTGCTGAACATTGTCAACTAATTGTAGATTCTGTTTTAAAAGGAAATGATGATTTCTCCCAAAAAATGAAAGCAGAAAAAGATCGGTATAGGATTAACTCTGCTGCGAAAAATGGTCGGGTGAATATAATTGATAGCTCTCTCTTCAAAGCGTTTGAAGAAAATAAATTTAGCTTTATACAGGATTCTAATATCAAAAAAGCTGGGCGCACATGGGAGTATGGTGAATACATTTGTGAAACAACTTTTGGGAAATTCTTATTTATTGTCAAATCTGAAGACGCTTTAAAAAGAGGCTTTTCTAAATCTAATGTTACAGAAACTACAGAACAAGAAGAAAAGGAATATATTGAGGCTTATTTGGAAATTAATAAGAGAGTAATTCGTCAAAGTAAGGAGCCGCTAGAAGGTTTGTTTGAACAACCGATTTCTCTTTTTGAGGATGAGAGGGAGTCGCTTATTTCTTTAATTGATGATGAAGGAGATATTTATAAAGACATTGCTTATTTCTTTGTTCTTTCATACAAAGTTTCTAATGAAAAGCTTACAAATATTCAGTTAATTTTTCCTAATCCAATTACAAAGAATTTAAGACTGGCACAAGATTTAACAGATTATATTCAGTCAAGTCAATTTGACAGCAATGATAATTCACAATATACTAATATTACCTATTCTCCTCAAGAGAGTGATGATGATATTTCAATCTTTGATGAAAGGATAGCTGAAGTAAAAGAAATCAAATAAATAACTTAAAATGTAAAGGGGTTTTCACTCATGTTTAATGGTGATATATTAAAACAATTACGCCTTTTGTATGGCATGACAAGGAAGGAGTTGGCGACTAAACTAGATATAACTGAGCAAGCTGTTTGGCAATTTGAAAAAAATGAAACTTCCCCTAAAGCATCTGTTAAACAAAAAATGACTAATTTGTTTGGGGTTCGTTCAGACTATTTTTTTCAGATGAATTCTATTTCAAATTTTGACATGACATCAGTAGCTTTTAGAAATGAAGCAGAAAACACAAGAAAAGCCACAGACATACAGGAAGCTTATTTAAACACATTAGATAGACTTGTTATCTATTTAGAAAGTATGGTTACTATTCCTAATCAAAAAATTATAGATTTAGTAGATATTATTTCTCAAAAAGACCAAGACACTGTTAGTTTAGAAGAAATTGCATTATTTGCAAAAAGATTTTTAGAAGTCTCTAATGATAACAGCGATCTTCTCTATCAGTTAGAAAAATCAGGTATTTATATTTTTGAAAGAAATATGGCAAACAATGAAGACGCCTATAGTATATGGTCTAATACTAATAAACCGTTTATTATTTTAGGGATTGGAAAAACAGCTGTGAGGAGAAATTTTGACTTAGCTCATGAATTAGGACATCTTCTACTACATAGAAATATTGATTTTAGCACGTTGTCTAAAGATGAATTTTTAGAAAAAGAATCAGAAGCTAATAATTTTGCCTCTTGTTTTTTACTTCCCAAAGAAGAATTTTGTAAAGATATGACGAGCCTTGTTGGAAAACGGGTAAGTAATCCAGATAATTATATTGATTTAAAACGGAAATACTCTGTTTCTATACAAGCGCTTGAGTACCGAGCATTTAAATTAGGCTTGGTTAGTCCATCTCAACATGGTTATTTTTATAGATTGATTAGAAAAAATAATTATAAAACTTTTGAAAGACTTGATGATGAGATAATAGTGAGAAGACCATCTAAAGTAAGGAGTATGCTAAATACTATTTTGTCCAAACTTCTAACAGTAGATAGTATGTTTAACGCTTTAAAAGTTAACGAACGTTTCTTGTCTCATTTATTGACTATTCAACCACAGTTCTTTGATAAATATAAAAAGACTGTTAGTGATGAAGATAGATTTGATAATATTATTCATCTGAAGAATTTCAATAAAAGATTATCTTAGAGACTCTACTATTTTCTTCTCTTTTAAGCAGATGATACAGCCAGCCAAGAGCTGGTTTTTTATTTTATAGAAATGAGGTGATGGAGATGGTTAAGAAAATATTGCTGTTTATTGTGAGTCTATTTATTTTAACAGCTTCTCTTTCTGTCTTTGTCTTTCTTTTGATAATACTTTTGCTTGGAAAGGCGGTGAGAGGATAGAGGGGGTGAGATGATTTATATGCTTTTGTATTGTTTGGTTAGTGGTTTTTTGTCGAATCCAGATTATATTAGAAATTTTTCAGTCAAGTTTTGAAGTTAGTTAAATAAAGGAGGATGAAATGGATTTATTTGAAGAAATAAAAAATGAGGCTTTTGTAGCTTTGGTTGTAGATGGGGTTGATCAAGTCCTAAAACTTTATGACAACTATGCAAACACTGAGTTTTCAGGAAGTGTGACAAAAACAGAAGACGGGTATGTGCTTAGACTACAAGATTCCTTCTTCGGAGTAAGTCGGACCTTCAAGACAGCTGACGCACGAAAAATTTATGATGAGCTCTGGCAGCTGGAAGCAGGCTTGAATAAAGTTCATGCAGCGATGCCAGACTATCTGATTTGTTTTGAGTAAAGAGAAAGGAAACTGGATGATCAGGAATGAATCATAGTGAAGTTGTTATTGTCTATTATCAATCGGGTTATCGTAGAATCTACGATAACTTTTTATTTTCTTTTAAAATTTATAAGAATAATAGGCTGATGTTAAAACGACTCTGTAAAAGCAGCATAGAGGCTTTAGAACGATTAAGCAAACAATCCATAGAAAGAGATAAAATCGTGACACAGTCTCTTATGCTGCCATACAAGAGACAGATTGAAAAACAGTATCGAAAGCTGCAGAGAGGAGTTTGAAATGCGTTATTTTGAAAATCGATTTGAAGGAATATTGGAAAGGTTTAGATTTTCCCTGCGGATGTACAAGGGGGATCCAGCGCACTGTGAGCAGTGCTATCAGGAGAGCATGGGAGAGATGGATGCAATTTTTCACCGTCACGATAGCCATGATGCTTTTTCTAAGCAGCTGATGGACTGTCGAAACAGCTATAAGCGTCAGTTGAAAAAGGAATATTTGGGAATCTAGGAATGAGGTGGATAGATGATAATGGCTCGTGCTCCTGCGGCTGCTTTCTAAGTAAAAGCAAATAGAACAAATAAAAGAAAGAAATGAGGAATACACATGGCAGATTTGCAAGTGCTCCCTGTGGGGCAAGAAGTGATTGGAAAGACAGGACTCTTTGTCCTACCAAACTTTACGGAACGACCAGCGACTACTTACAATGACGCATACCGTGACTTTGAAGTCAGCGGAGATGTGCAAAATGGTGTCCGGATTCGGGTTTATGGCCTGGAAAACTCTGATATTCCAAAAGATAAGGGAATGCAGAAAATTGAGAGCCTGACTGGTCTTGTGATGACCGTTGGGTCCGTCCGTTCTCGTGGGAAGTCTAAAGATGAAATCGTCTTTGAAGCAAAGAAAATGAAATTGGCGAAATAAGGAGGCAACTATGACTTTTGTAGTAGAAAAATTTAATACCAGTACCGATCCTTACAATCTGGCGAACCTTGGCAAGCTGACCTTTGTTGGTTTCCGGGAAGCATTTGATATTTCCGAAGACGGGGAGCGAGAGGCTCATGCTACCCACATTGAGATCTTCTCAGATAAGCTCAATGATGTTATTGGCCTGAAATTGCCGGATGGCTACCAACCCGAAGAAGTTCCTTTCATGTCTGAGATTGAGGTGATTGGCAAAGCCAGTCCCTTTATCTATAACTTTAACCGGACAGTCAACCAGCGAAATACAGATCCTTATGAAGTCCGCTCGTATGGTTTCGCCTTGCGGGTTGATGGCTTTAAGAAGGCAGCTTCTCCAAAACCAGACAAAGCACCGGAAAATAAAGGGTAAGACTGAATCAACCAGATTCGGTCTTTTTTAATTGGACTAGGAAGGAGAGAAAATGTCTGTTTTACACTCCATTTTCCGCTATAAGGGGGTGCGGATTCGGCCTTGGATGATGAAAATCCCCTTACTCTTGTATGGCCTCCTGCTGCTTCCTGTATGGCTGACCTTGGGCTTCCTGCTCTACATTCGCAGAGAAGAAGTTCAAGCTCTGAATCAAGCTTTACTGTTAATGGTGGGAGCCGGATGGTTGCTGAACTTTTTCTTGGCGGCCTTTCTCAATCGCTTCCTGGAGGAGCGGTTGCTTTTCTGGAAAAAACTATTTCGCATGAGTATCCTAGCTCGTTATCTTTATGAGCGAGGCTACTACTACGAGAAAAAGAAGAAAGAAGCGGGCAAGAAAAGAACCATCAAGTTTCCCAGAGTTTACCTCAAGCAAGGCCGCTATGAGCTGGAGGTCATGCTGGAATTGTCCGGTTCTAAGTTTCAAGACCAGTTTTTGAAACTAGGTGGGGACTTTGAAACCACTTTTTTCATGGATTATATTGAAGATAACTACGAAGAAAAATTTATCGTTTATAAATTGGCCTATTCTGCTTATCTGAACCGAATCCATGCGAGGGATGTAAAAGTCGTTAAAGGCAAAGGACTGAAACTGTCTAAGTCTGTGTACTGGAACTATGTTGAAAATCCTAATTTGCTTCTTGCTGGGGGAATTGGCGGCGGGAAGACAGTCTTTTTGCGTTCTCTGTTGGTCGGAGCGGGAAAGGAAGGTGCGGCTTATCTATGTGATCCAAAACATGCTGATTTTGTTCCCTTAGCCCGACTAGAGGTCCTTAAAGATCGAGTCTTTTATACCAAAGAAGACATTGTCGCCATGTATGAGCGGTTCGAACAAATAATGGAGGCTCGTTATGCTCACATGAATCAACTCATGGAAGAGCGAGGCGAGAAAGAGTTGGGGAATTTTGAAAAATATGACCTAAAACCCGTTTTTCTGATTCATGATGAAGTGAATTCCTTCATGTCTTCTCTTGATGGGAATGCTTCTTATGGTTTGTGGGAACGGTATCGAAAGGCGGATGATAATGTGACATTAAAGGGCCGTCAGGCAGGCTGTTATATCATAAAAGCTTTCCAACGTCCTGGTCATGACGACTTACCGCTGAAAATCCGCTCTAATATGATGTTCCATGTCACAATGGGCCGCCTAGATGAATATGCTTATGCGGCTATGTTTGGGGAAGAAAACAAGAATAAGAACTTTCGTAATGTATCCTATTTAGCAGGAAAGCGTGTCTATGGCCGAGGCTACTGTGCCAATTTTGGCGACCAGGCTCAAGAATTCTATGCTCCCTTGATTGACAAAGATTTCAATTTTTATAATCTCTTTGAGAAATATGAACGGATTGAAAATCCTTTTGATCCTCTGGAGGCAGGCAGCCAACATCAGCCTGCTTCACCTGTATCAGAGAATCAGGTTTTAACTCGTAAAGAGGCTTTACAGGCTCTGCAGGAAGAATTCTCCAACCTGACAGACCGAAATATCCGAACGGTCTTTGACCTCTTAAAAGATGGATTCTATCCCTTTGAAACTGGAGAGACCGGCAGTCCAGTTATCAAACAAAAAGACTTGGCGGCCTTTCGTCAGGTCTTTGAAGAGAGGGAACGCTCGGACAAGTCTTATAAACAGATTGTTCAGGAACAATTTGGCTAGAGCGGACAAGCGAACAGCGCTAGCTTAAGCGGTGAGGCGCTGGGCGCTTCTGCCTAGCTGAAAGCGGCCGGCCGTGAGGCGGGCTGCTTTCATGTAACCCCCTGTATGTTAATAAGGGGGTTACGGTGAATCACAAAATCATGAATGCCTTGAGACTCTAGCTTTCAAGGCGATTTTAAAAATTGCTGAAAGAAAGACTTTCAGCAATTTTTAAAGTCGAAAGACTGACAAATTAAAAAAGGAAGGTGAATCTATGCTGTATGAAAGGGATTGAAACAAAGGACATGGAGAGGCTACGCCTCTACTTGGGTTTTTCCAAGAAAGAGTTTAGTCGGCTCTTAACCATTTCACCAGCGACTTATAACCGCTACTTGGGAAAGGACACGGTATCTTTTAAAAAGGTCGGTCTGCCCCTGCAGGAACTGCTGTCGCTGAACTCAACATCTAGTGTCCGCTTGACTGGTCGGATTGACTATATCCGCTTCCGCTTTCGTACTTTGGATTGGTTAGGAGTGATAGATAAAGTCTTTGGACTGAAAAAGAAGCCCTTTATCCAGTATGACTTTGGTCGCTACGGCTATAGTATGCTTGAAAATTTCAATTTTATCAATGTCTATCACTCGGAGAAAGACGAGAACATGGGGACGTTGGTTGAGATGACCGGGCGAGGCTGTCGGGAGTTCGAGTGGTACTTGAAAAATGAGCAAGGGGGCCGAACCTGGCAGGAGGTTGTAGAGGCAGTTCTGGCTTATGCCAAGAGGAAAACCCAGTCTCAGGAAGAGGCGGCCGATTTTCTTAAAATCACTCGCCTGGATGTTTCACTGGATGAAACCTATAACAAGGACGGGAACTATGACTTATACAAGCTCAAGGTAAAGAAAGAGCAGGGCTTGATTCAGTCTAAAATGCGCTCTTTCAAGTTCATTGATGGGGAAACGCAGAACCAGGCAGACGGCTGCTCAGTTTATTTTGGCTCTAGGCAGTCATCTGTTCTGTTGAACTTCTATGAAAAGGACTTTGAACAGGCTCACCAGTCCAAGGTTTCGCTGGAAACCATTCGGGAGCTGTACGGCTATAAAAACCGCTATGAGGTCCGCATGTTCGGTGATAAATCTCATGATTTCCTCCTGGAGTGGTACTATCAGCGGGAGGATATGGCCAAAAAGGCGGTCGGCGTTATCAATGACAAGCTCCATGTCTATGCCAAAAAAGGCAAGCGCCTGATTCTGGATCCAGACTGGTACAAGCTCATGGGGAGCTTGAAAGCCTGTCAGTTTGTGACAGCTCCTCAAGAGGTGGCTATAGCAGAAAAACAATACCGCTGGTATGAGCGAGTCGTAGCGGGGACTAGAAAGTTTCTGGAGGAAGTGGAGGCTGTTACGGGTTCGGGTCGACTAGCAGAGATAGAAGAATATGCGGAGATTCCAGAAAAACGGTTGAAAGAACTGGAATGGCTCCAAAAAGAAAGCAAGGAGGCAGCAGGTTGAAAAAGATTGAAAGAATTACCTCAGATTCGATGGCAGTTGTAGACCGTGAACGCTTATTTGTTCAAGTGGAGGGACAAGTAGATTTAGTTTTTGCCAGTCAGTATTTTCCTACATATCGGGGGTTTTACCGCTTATTGCAGATTCCCGTTATCCCGTCCGAGACCCAACCTCGTTTTCTGCGGGACTGTTCGATTGATTGGGACCGGATGCCGGAGGGAATCACAGCTTTAGTAGAAACTTGTAAGCAAAGGAGGGGAGATGGCCAATCTTAGTCTATTATTGAAAAGCCAGTTGCAGAAGAAAGAAGATTTGACTCTTGTCATAAAAAATCTAGTTTACGTAATTCCAGCTCATTCCTTCTACTATCCAGAAGTGCGCCATCATCCGACCTACCGAGATTATCAAATGGACATCCAGTGCCTTGTTCAGGACCTGAGAAAGTACAAGCGCCCTTCTGATAAGGAAATGCTTGGCTCGCTGATTCGGCAGTATGAGGAAGAATTAAGAAACTTAGTAAAGAATAAGCGCCACTGGTTGGAAGAAAATTTGTTGCGTCTGGAGAAAGACCAGCAGATTTAAGATATTTTGTTCTTTGCGGCTAAATACCACAAAGAGAAGTTTTTATTGGAAACTAAGACAAGGAGGTAGGCCATGTTTTATAGATTTTGGGAACCGCCTGGTATGGTGGAATGGGTAGGCCTGACCTTTCCAGATAAGCTGCTACAAGAAAAATCTAAGAGCTTATTCTGTAAGCAGGCAGAACAAAGAAAATCCCGTCCTCCTCCTGCCTTCTGCATCAGTGAATACCAGAGAACTTAAAAGAAATGAGGGAAAACAGATGGCACAAACACGAAACGAATCAGATAAGAAAGTCTTGGCTCTTGTGAAAGAGGCAGGGACATTGCTGGTCAATCATAAATATGATGAAGTCTGGCCAGTGATGGGGCAGTTAAATAGTTTAATCAAGAAGAAAGACGATTTAACCTTGCCGGGCTATATGGTTGAAGTTTTGGAAAAGTATACCAGGGACTACTACCATCAAAATGGTATTGTGACCCAAGCTCACAAAGCCATGACCGCTATTGGTGGGAAACTGTCGCAGGTGGAATAAGGGAGAGGCAAATGCCTCTCTTTTTTTGTTTTGAAGGAGACCAAAATGACACAACATGCAATGATTACCAATACCCGGACCGGTCAAAAGGCTAAATTTTCTTTGCCTTTTTCGATCCGTCAATTAAGCAAAATTGGAGTAGATGAAAACTTTGAAGGAGAGCTCTATGTAGATGGTGAAGATGATACTTTCGGTTTTGGGGTAGACGGTTATCTGACGGTTGAAGAGTTGCGGGAGTATCTTAAAGACTACGAAAATCGTCAAAATCCTTATCATTTTGATTATATGATGTTAAGCCGCTTGCAGCAGGACTGTAATTATTTTCTAGGCTATGGCAATCGCTATGAGGGGCATCTCTGGGCTGGTAATGTTGCTGGCCAAATTACAGAGATGAAACGCATTTGGAGAAAGTTCCCAGAAGATAGTAAGCCAGAATGGCTGACTTGGGAGGGGATCTTAGACTATGAAAGGAGGATGACAGAGCACTCATGATTGCGACGATAAGAGTTCGAGCAGACGGATCCAGCTCTGAACTTTGTCAGTTAGACCTGATGAAGTTTAGTATTGAGGGGGTTCGTCAGAGGATGGAAGAAAAAGGGATTCGGGAGGAAAATGTTTTTGTTTCGGGTTTCTCTGATTGGGAAGTGGATATAGTTATGTCTCTTCAGGAAGCTTATATTCTAAAACAGAAGATTGCGAATCGGTATGAAGGAGATGACTACTTAGTCCAGTATTTATTCAAAGCTCATAAGTCCTTTATCTTTGTGATGGCTCATAACTTTGAATTTGTGAGCAAAGACGAAGTTGAGCTTATGCAGCATCTGTTAAAAGAGGTTGAAATGGATAGGGTAGTCATGTTCTTTTACCAAGCCAACAACTGGACGGCTGCTATCCAAACCTATATCAGTGAGGGGGTTGTGCTGAACACTCCCAGAGGTTTCTATGTGGAGGTTTGAAATATGAACATTTATACCATTCAACATGACCGGATAAAAGAAGAAAATCCGTACAGTGTTTGGCTGAGAGATGAATTGATTGAAGATGATTTATCGTTTGGAGAGGCCTTGTATTGGACTTTTCGAGAATTGCAGAAATGGGTTCAATTCGGTTATCTCACTCAAGAGCAGGCAGATGCTATACGGGGAGATGTTCAGGCTTATAATGAATTCGTTTCTCGCCTATCTGAAGTATAGCAGAATAAACAATGTAAAGGAGAAAAATATTGGATGTAAAACAATGGCTTTCTGACTTAAGACAGAGAGCACGACAAGTGAAGTTTCCAAAGCCAAGAAAAACAAATGTGGAAGTAAAACCGCGAAAAATTAGCCAAAAGGCCGCTAATCGAATACTGATGGGATTTGTAGTGGGAATTGTGGGATTGTCTGTTTTAACGATTGTTTCCAATGCTATTCGGACCATGGGAACAAAGCCAATTATCCAGCAAGTTCAAGAAAAAAATCCCAGAATCTATTCTAACCAAATCAGTCTATTTATGACTGATTTTTTGAATCTCTACTTTTCAGAGAATAATGCGGAAAATCGGCTTGCTTTGACGAAGTTTTATGCTGCAGGACTGGATGAGAAGTCTAGTGAAATGGCTAATGCAGACAGTCGTCTAACAAATGCAACTTTGTTTGAGGTCACGGAAAATCTTGCTACTTACCGGGTAGAGTACGAGGTTAAAGTCGGGGAAGAATGGCAAAAAAACGTTGGCTTGGTTTCCATTCCCTATGGTGTGAAAGATGGTCGCTTTTATGTGTCCGATTTACCATATTTTACCAATGAGGCTTCTTATGTGGCAAGAGGTGTGAAATCGGGTTTGCGGCTGAAAGACCAGCAGGATGACAAGAAAGAATTTGAGAAAGCTAAACAATATGTGGAGGCCTTTTTCAAAGCTTATACTAGTGGGGATAAAACCCAGATGTCTCCTTTCTCTAAGGAAATTCAGCCAGTTCAAGGCTATCTGCTGAAAAGCATGGATTATGTATATTTTATCCAAGATGATAAGGATGAAACAAAACTGGTTGCTGTTGTGCAAGTGACAATGACGGACGCCTTTGAATTGGCACATCAGGAAAACTTTGTTGTGTCTTTGAAAGCAGATAAAGAAACGGATTCTTATCGCGTTCAGAGCATAGAGCATGGGATTGCTGAAAAGTATCGAAAACAAATTAAATAAGGAGTATAACTACATGAAAACACCAATTCAATATATGTTGACAGAGTATGGAGCGTGGCTTGCTATAGGGATTGCCGTGGGGGTTGCAATTGTTATCTTTTTTACTTCACGTTCAGCGGGGAAAATCCTTGGAGTTATCGTAACTGGATTGGCTATTTCTTTCTGTTGCTTAAACTCGGAATTAGTATTAACGAAAGTTAGCCAATTCTTCCAATTCGTGTTCAATCTGTGGACACCGGGAGGTTAAAGTATGGCCGAGGAAAAGAAAGATAAACGAGTTTATCACTACAGATCTGCTTTTATGCAGCCGACCTGGATTCAGAAAATTTCTGATAAATATTCTCTTCCTAATGCCGTTAAATTGGCTACCTTTGGCTGGACTGCTTTTTTATTTTTGCTTTACTATTGGTTGATAACAGAAATTGTCATGAAGATTATTCCCATTCCTTTACTTTTTTGGCTAGGAGTTGGGGTAATGCCCCTGTGGTTGCTAGGAATTCTGATGGCTGATTTTACGATTGAGCAGCAGGGAGTTTATCGATTTTTAAAGGATTATATTTGCTTTTACTGGAGTTACGGTAGGAAACGAAAAAAACAAGTGATTAATGATGGTTTGCTTTACTACAAGCCATCATGTATTTTAAGGAAAGAGGGGAAGAAAAAAAGTGAAATTAGATAATCAAATTGTGGACATTGTAGACAACCTGATTTTGAAAAAAGATGGCTCGGTTTTTGCGCTTTATGAAGTAGAGCCGGAGGTGATGAATCCGGTTGCTTTTACGAAAAAAGAGAAATTTAAAGCGACTGTAGAAAGCTGGTTAGGTGATATAAAGCCCTACGGTGATTTTGATATTGCTATGCTACCGTTTCCAAAGGACCTGCTTGGAAAATTTCGGGAACTGTCTGAAAGGTTTGCGGAGGACACAGAGGAGATGGCTTTCTCAGTCCTTGAAAAGTCCTATAATTACTTGATGAATCGGGAACTATGCGATTATCACTATTTCATTTCCCTGCCTCTAAAATCTTTCAATATCTCTGTGGACTTGAAAGAGGTAATCCAGGATTCCATTAATCATACAGCTGAAAAATTAGCAGAGGGATTTGGATTTCAAAAAGATGTCCTGGAGGGGTGGGAAAAGAAGTATGAGCGCCAGCGAGAAAAACTGGAGGAAGACCTGTCTCTGTTAGATTGTCGCCGACTGACGACCAGAGAGACAATTTTTGTCAATCGTTATTCCTACCTGCATTCTTTGAATGTGGATCAGGAATATGAAATCAATCTGGTTGAGAACTGGATGGACAATTTGGGGGATAAGACGATTGATTTTGAAAAAATCAATGCCTTGGAACTACTCAATGAAGAAGGTTCGCAGTATGTGGCGTTTCTTCCGGTAGCCTATAAGCCAGAAAATGCAAGCTATCTGCATTTGATTGAACGGGTACAGTCTTTAGGCTTTCCGGTGGAGGTCTGGACTAAGTCAAAGTTTGCCAGAGTCAAAGGCCTGCCTTTTAATAATGTTCGAACCAAGGCTAGGAATACCCGGTTGAAACTCAAAGGGGCTCAGACAGAATCCCTAGAAGCAGACAGCGTCCAAAAAAAGTCTGTGGCCCAAAGTAAATATCTTGTGGAAGATATTGAACAGAAAATAGATGAAGGAACTCCTATCCTCAACTATTTGCAGACCATGGTTGTATCAGATGCTGATCCGCAAGTACTTAAACAAAAAATTAATCTCCTGATGGAGAAGATGAAAGGGGATAAAGTCAGCCTTTCACGTGCTACTCCCTATCAGCTCTACCTGTTTGCTAAAAATCGATTTGGTGAAACATTAGAACTGGAAGATAAAAACTTTATCCAAACATCAGAGGTGGCTGCTTTTGCAGAAGACCTCTTTTTTGTCAGTCAAAAGGTCGGTCAGGAAGTTGGTTTCTATTTTGGGATGATTGATAACCAGATTTTAAGCTGGAATTCAAGATTTGAGAAAGCTTTGGCAGCCTGTGATAAACCAGTTTTGGTCGATATTCTACAAGCTAATGAAAAGGTGGAAGGAAAGAATACAGACAATCCTCATATTTCTGTAACTGGTGATACAGGGATTGGTAAAACTTTTGCGATTTCTAAAATCTTTTTCTATGCAAGTCTCTTGAACTGCCAGACGCTTTACATCGATCCCAAAATGGAGAAGCGATATTGGTACAATAAACTTCTCCGTGAACTGGAAGAAAAGGATAGTTGTTCAGAATTACAGGATTATATCCGTAGTATCCATTTTGTTACTTTGGACTATACAAAGTCTGAAAATCATGGTGTGTTGGATCCGCTGGTCTTTTTGAGTGGTGAGCAAGCAAAAGATTTAATTCTCTCCATGATTAATGAATTTATGCCCCTGGACGGCAAGGATAAGTTTGAAACGGAACTATCCAAGATGATTCGGATTTATGCGACCAAACGAGCCAATGGAGAAAAAGTCGGAACTCTATCTGTTATTCAGGAACTGATGAAGTCAGAATTTGATAAGGTCCGGGAGACAGCTGAAAACTTATTAGAAAAAGTGACAGCTTCTGTTTTGAGTCTAGTCTTTTCAGATGGTACCAATCCTGCTGTTGATTTGACTGCTCGCAATACCATTCTTGAAATTGCCTATCTGGATTTGCCAGCGGATGAACACGCAGAACTGACCCTTCAAAATAGGAAAGCTATGGCAGTGATGTATGCTTTGGGCGACTACTGTTTGAAATTCGGTGAGCAGGACTATGGCACAAAAACTGTTATCGGCCAGGATGAGGCTTGGGTCCTTAGTGTTACAGCTTCTGGTCGTGGCCTACAGGACCGTATTAAGCGGATGGGCCGTTCTCAAAACTGCTTTTTCGTCTTTACCTCCCAGCTGCCGGAGGATTCTAATCGGTCGGATGGAGAAGCTTCTGCTTTTGGGACTTATCTGTGTTTCCATAATGATGCAGAAGGTTCTGCAGAGAAGATTCTCCGTCGTTTGAAAGTGGAAGTGACAGATGACAGCAAGGCCTGGTTTGATAACATGACCAAAGGCCAGTGTCTTATGAAAGACACTTCTGGCCGTGTGGAGCGAATCACAGTAGATGGGCTGTACTTCCCAGAAATGAGTAAGCTGTTTGAGACGGTTCGCAAACAAGAAAAACAAAAGGAAGGTACTTAATGTTGAAATTTCTGAAACGGTTGATTTTGCTCAGTTTATTTCTATTTAGTTGGCTGCCAGTTGCTGTTGTAGCAGATTCAACAGTTCCTCAGCCGGGAGCCAATGGTTACAATACAAATCCCCCAGCCTCTAGTGCAAACACTGGGGCACCTCAACCAGGAGCCAATGGTTATAATACAGCTGCTAACACAATTCAGGATCTCTCTCCAAAAGAGAGTTCTGGTTATACTCCTCCTAATGTTCAAGAAGCAAAATCTAGGGAAGCACAGTATAAAAAAGAAAAACAGGATAAGAAAAAGAAAGACGAGAAGAAACTTTCTAAAGATAAAGAATATCAGTCCATCGAGGAGAAGGCTAAGAAAGTTGATGCAGTTTTGGAAAAGGAAAGCCCAACAACAAAAGAACTGAAGCAAGCTGGTAAAGATACTCAGGAAATCAATCAGTATGTTCAGGAACACCAATCTGAGGAGAATACGCAGCAGATTCAGGGGTTGAAAACAACTCAGAATAACTACAATGAGCAAGCAACTGCTAAATTGGAAGAGGCTAAGAATCGAGAGGAAGTGCAGGCCTACCTACAAAAGGCAAGAGAAAGTCAGAATCCGGGAGATATGTCCAAATTGACTTCTTATATTTATGTGGAGGGTGGCTTCTTCAATGCGGATGATATTTGGCCCAAGGCTGTTAATGCCATCAGTCAGGGGATTTTTTTCTTGACCAAGGCTATTTACTGCCTAACGATTATTGTACTGGAGCAGGTCTTCTCGGCCAATACGTATAGGGAGTTGGATAAGGTGGTGAATTTTTCGGCCAACTTCTTTAATACCTTTATGGTAGAGTTCCGCTATTTGGTTTATGGAGTGGCTGTAATGTGGGGAATCATGGAATTTTTCAAGACCAGAAAATTCCCTATTCGAGCCTTTCGTTTTATCTTGGTTTGGTTCTTTGCCCTCTTCCTCTATCAACATAACGGTTTACCTCTGAACTATGGGAATAGTCAGGTGACAGCCACTTATAACCTTTCTAAGATTGTCAAAGCCGTAGACGGTATGGGTCAGGACATCACTAGGATAGCGATTCAAGGCTTTGATCAGCTGGATGATAGTGAGGCAAGTAAGAGCATTCAGGGAAAATCTGGTGATAATCTAACAAAGATTAAGGAAGCAATTTTCGACCAGTTGGTCTATCGTCCTTTCCTAGCGATGAACTTTAAAGCCGATAAGTTAAAAGACCAAGAGATTACCAATATTCCGGAAGATAAGGTAATAGACTTATTTGAATCTAAAGGAGAACAAGGAAAGGTTGAGAAGTTTGCTCAAAAGAATAAAGATATTGAACAATTATCTTTTGATGCCATGGGGATTAAGTTTTTCACGGCTCTAGCTTCTCTAGTGAAGGCGGTTGTGGTAGGTTTTGCCTTAATTGTGATTGGGTTGATTTCCTTTGTTTTCCGTTACTTAGCGATTTTTCTTCTCGTTTTCCTGGTGCTCCTGCTCTTTATCGCCATGATTCCAAGCTGTGAGCAGGTCTTAAGCAATGCGGGGAAGAAACTCTTTCAGTTTGTGCTTGTGGGCTCACTCGGTCTATTCTTTATCCGGGCCTTCCTCTTTGTTAATAGCTTGATTGAGGGAGTATCTGGCGGAATGACCAAGGTGTACTTTTGGGTGGCTATTATCCAAGGCTTAGTCTGGATTATTATCTTTAAACTGCGCTATCTCTTAGGCAATCTTTTTGTCAGAGGAACCCTGTCTGCTAAAGAGCTGGCTCAGAAAGCTCAATCTGGCTTTGAGAGCTTCTCTATACCACATATGTTTGGAAAGAATGGCCCTTTATTTCCTACTCGAATGTTGCAACGGGGAGGAGCGGGTGTAGCAACCGCAAAATCTATTCCCGCGGCTCGGTTAGCCATGGCTGGAAAATCTATTCGGACACTATTGAAAGTAGGTAAAAACGGCGCTGTAGGTCTTTATGACCGTTTACGTTATGGGGTTGGACCGAGTCTGGATAAGGAAGCAGCTCAACAGTCCAGAGAAGACTTTAAACAACGTCTAAAGGACAGTAAAGACAACCTTAGCCATTTCTTTACGATACCAAAAGCAGAGCGCCTACGTTCTAAAATCCATGATTTGGCTGGGGACACAGGTACGCCAGTTCAGCAGAGCTTTGAAAAGCGGCAAAGCCGTCGCCTGGAGCGCTTGGAACGCAAGGAGAAACGCCAGGCGGAAGCGGAAGAATTTGAACGGTTCCGGGAAGAAAAACAAAAAGGAACCAAACCTTCATTCCAAAACATCTTGAAAAATCGCTTAGCTGTAAGAGGCTTGAAAAGAGAATTTCGAAAGGAGCGATTGAAAGATATGAATCCAGCTGATGATTTGTTTAGAAAGGGGAACAATTAAGCAATGAAAGCACTCAAACGAGGACTGATTGGAGCGGGAACTCTGTCGGCTCTTTTTCTTTCTTTCATGTTGCTAGTAATGGTGGGAGGCGGTACAGTTTCGTCTAAGACTTATTCAGCTACCTCTGGGGGAATTTCAATTTCTGCTGCAAGTTTTACACAGAAATTTACAGAAAAGACGGGTCACCAGTTGAGTGAGGAAAAGGCTCAGACCGCTCTTGACTTTGCAAGTCGGTTGATGAATCAGCACCACTTCACCCTCCAGGGAGCAAGCGGCAGCCTAGCGGTAGCCTATCGGGAATGCGGCTTTGATTACAAGGCGGTGAATCCTAGTGGAGGCGTTGCTGGTTTCTATCAGTGGTCTGGGTGGAGTTCTACTATTAATGGCGACCGCTGGGCTCAGGCTAAGGAAAAAAAGCTAGAGAAAAATATCCAACTAGATCTTATGAGTACAGAGTTGACCAGCTCCTATGCTCAGGTAACTGAGAAAGTAGCTTCCAGTATGGATCCAAAACAGGCAGCTCGCGATTGGTCTCAGTATTATGAAGGGGTGGCTATTAGCGATTCTCAAACCAAAGTCAGTGATATTGAACAATGGGCAGAGATTATCTATGATATTCTGAAAGACGGTCAGGCGACCTTTAATCAGGATAATAACACGGGAGCAAGTTTAACTGCTATCCCAGAGGGCTGGGGGCATATCAGCCAGTATGATGGTCATGCTTACGAGGGCAGCAACTCGTACCCAGCTGGTCAGTGTACTTGGTATGTATATAATCGAGCCAAACAGCTTGGCGTTCAGTTTGATTCCTATATGGGGAACGGTGGTCAGTGGGCGCAGAAAACTGGCTATAGTGTCAGTCATACGCCCAAGAAACATACGGCGGTCTCCTTTGTACAAGGTCAGGCAGGATCTGATCCAACCTATGGTCATGTGGCTTTCTGTGAGGAAGTTAAGAGTGATGGCTCTATCTTGATTTCAGAAATGAATGTAATAGGCGTACCCACAATGACTGTAGCCTATAGGGTAATTGATACCAATACAGCTAAACAGCTCTGGTATGTGGATGGACATTAATTTTTCGAACGGGAACAACAGATTTATGGTATAATGAGTTATATCAATTTTTGGAGGCAGATTATGGAAAATGATGTGATTCAAAAAGTTAAGATTGGTCATCTTGATTTTGAAAATCCTTTTTTTGATTCTCTAAGGGATGATTACCCTGGATTTAATTCTTGGCTTAGTAGAAAAAGTGGAGAAGACGCCTATGTTTTGGTGGATAACAATCAATTATTAGGATTTTTATATCTTAAAGATGAAGAGGAGGCTGATGATAGCATTACTCCTTCTTTTGATATGCGACGCCGTTTAAAAATTGGAACCTTTAAAATTGATTCTCATGGCACTGTTCTTGGACAGCGTTTCTTAAGCATTATCTTAAGAAAAATGTTGAATGATGGTCATGATTTTACTTATGTTACTTTGTTTCCTAAACAGACAGGTTTAATTAATCTTTTTGAGAAATTTGGTTTTCGTCAATGGGGAAACAAGAATAATGGGGAGTCAGTTTATTATAAAAATCTGACGGTCTTTAATAATATCTACAAAGATTTTCCAAGAATTAACCTGAACACAGATTCTCAGAAGCATTTACTAGGAATTTGGCCTGATTTTCATACAAAATTATTTCCATATTCTAGATTAAATACAGAGCGAGAGCACATTGTCGAAGACCTATCATTTACGAATACGGGTGAAAAGATCTATTTAACTAGAATGTTTGATGTTCAGCAGATGTTGCCGGGAGATTTAGTTGTTATATATAGAACTGCTGAAGCTGGGAGGGTGGCAGAATATTCCGCTGTTGCAACCTCTATTTGTACGGTTGTAGAAGTGATTAATATAAACACTTTCATTTCACTAGAGGCCTTTCTTCAGTATTGCGGGAGGGGGACAATTTTTACACAAGATATGTTAATTAACTTTTGGAATACCAAACGTTACCCATACATTATCAAAATGTTGTATAATTTCCCTCTGGAGAGAAGGGTTGTTAGAAGAGATTTAATTGAGCGAGTTGGATTAGACAGAAATGATTATTTTGGCTATCTAACTTTGACAGATAATCAATTTTACAATATTTTAGAAATGGGTGAAATAAATGAAAGCTTTATTATCAATTAAGCCAGAATTTGTAGAAGAAATTATAGAAGGGAGGAAAAAGTTCGAGTATCGGAAAAAGGTTTTTAAGCGTCCAGATGTTTCTTCAATCGTAGTTTATGCAACGAAGCCATACGGTAAAGTAGTTGGAGAATTTGAAATCGAAACTATTATAGAAGAGAATATTGATAAATTATGGAATGATACCAAACATCTATCTGGTATTTCTGAGGAATTTTTCTATGAGTACTTTAAAGATAGGGATAGTGGTTTTGCTATTCAGATTAAAATGTTTAAAGAGTACAAAAAACATCTTGATTTATCAGAATTTGATTCCACAATAAAAGCGGCGCCTCAATCTTTTTGTTATATAGGGAGGTATTAGTTTGAAATATATTTTATTAGTGGGCGTTCATGGGGTTGGTAAAACCACTTTGTTAGAGAATCTGAAAAAGGATGTGCAATTTGTTGCTTTATCAATCAGTGATTTAATTCGTCAAGCAGGAAATAAAATACAGTCATCTGATAAGTTCACAAAAAATATTGCTAACAATCAAGAACTGTGGAAACAAGAATTAGCGAACTATCCATTTAATGATAATGATGTTGTGATATTGGATGGACATTTTACCCTTTTGAATCATTCGAAGGAAATAGTCGAATTGCCTTTTTCTACTTTTGATGGTTTGGAGATCAGTAAAATTATATTGAAGACAGAACAAACTGTCGTTATTCGAGAGAGATTGGAAAAAAGGGATAATCAGAATTGGGAAAAAGAATTGATTGAGTCTTTTCAAAAAAGGGAGCAGAATCGAGCTTTGGAGTTCTCTCGCTTAAAAAATATTCCAGTTTTTACTTATGATAGTGATTTAAAATTGGAAGAACTAAAACAATTTCTATGTTGAGTATCTGAGGGCAAGTCTGAAAAGAGGCTTGCTTTTACTTTTTGTAAAAGGAGGAAACATTATGAGAGATACGGTTAATAAGAAGGATTTGCTAAATGAAATGAGCGACTACAAAGCTCGTAAGGTATTGAAGCAGGCAGTTGATTTGTTGATTCAGGATGGCTTTTCTTATTACAGGAATCAACGGAAAGTAGAGATTCCACAAGAATATATCTATCGAGTTTTAGGAAGGAAAATTCAAAATGGCTAGAGTTCGAAAGCGTGGGAAGACTTGGACTTATGAAATTAAAAAAACGAGCCAGCATAGATCGTATAGCGGGAGCGGATTTAAAACAAAAAAAGAAGCTGCTGCTAAAGCGAAAGAGATTGAAATGCAATTGTCTAGTGGCCAACTTTCAGTGTTTGAAAATCCACTAACCTTAGTTGAGTTATTTGATAGTTGGCTGGAAGTTGAAATTATGCCACAGAATATTGATATTGAAACAAAAAACCGCTATGCTCGTCGCAGGGAGATTATTAAAGATTATTTTGGAGATATGCGGGTTTCTCATATTGTACGCTCTAAGTATCAGAGATTTTTAAATTTTTATGGTGAACGTTGTGAGCTGAATGAGTTGGGACGGATGAATGCTAATATAGTAAAAGCTGTTGAATTTGCAAAAGCGGATAGAATACCGATTGATGATAGTTTCTTGAAGAGCATCAAGCTTAATTCCATGAAGGAACGAAAACATCCGGATAGAAAATTTCTACATAGTCAGGCAGATTATGACAGAGTAGTGGAGTATTTGTTGATGTTTATGGACTATAGGAAGTCAGTTGTTTTACATGTTCTTTATATTCAGTTTATGGTTGGATTGAGACCAGGAGAAACTTTAGCTTTGAAATGGAGCGATGTTGATTTTGAGAATCAAGAAATTTATTCTCATAGTCGCTGGTCCTCACATAAACATGTTATTGTTCCGCCAAAGAATGATTATCATTATCGGAGAATTAATCGTAGAAATCCATCTGTAAGAAAGGTACCAGTTAATAGTCAAGCAATTAAAGTTTTAAAAGATTTAAAGGAGTTACAAGAAAAAATTCTCAAAACTCTAAATATAAAAAATGAGCAGGATTTTGTCTTTTTTCAATATGGCGCAAAGTGGCCTGTGCCAGATGAAACGACTTTAAATCAAACTTTGAAAAAGATATTAAAAAAAATGAAGATTGAGCCTTTGATCACATCTTATGGAGCCCGTCATACTTATGGAAGTGTAAAAGTTCGGGAAGGAGTTCCTTTGGAGGTTCTGGCGAAGTGGTTTGGTCATAAGGATACAACTATGTTACGAGAAATCTATATACATTTGCTTCAAGAGACGAAAGATGAATGGGCTGAAATTGAGAAAAGAAAAGATGGCGGACAAAGTGGCGGACAAGTCTCAAAATCAAAAGAAAAAAGCCTATTCCAATAGGCTTTTTTACGTTTATACCTAGTGCCCCCTGCAGGGATCGAACCTGCGACCCACGGATTAAGAGTCCGCTGCTCTGCCAGCTGAGCTAAGGAGGCAATAGAAAAAGCTGTATTGGTGCCGGACCTTCACGATTTGTATTGAACCCGCGCAATTAAGCAGGTGGGCAACTCGCTCTAACTGAAGCTGCTTCCGCGTGACACGGCTTGCATGCTGTTAGAAGTCTTTTGTTTCCCTAATAATACAAAAAATAGTCGGTCAACACTTAAGTGTGAAGTCGTACACCACAGCGTTTCTATAATTATAATACCATAAATTTTGAAAAATTCAAGAGAAAAATGTGATTTTTTGCAAACGATGTCATCATTTTTTTAAGTCATCAATCTTATCCTTGGTCATTCCAAGGGCTCGCTCGTATTTGCTATTCTCATTAGGCGTGAAGTAATTGGCATCTTTGATCTTGTCGGGCAGATAGTCCTGCTTGACCCAATTGCCAGGATAGGAGTGAGGATAGAGATAGTCCTGTGCGTTGCCCAGTTCCTTACTGCCGGCATAGTGGCCGTCTCGTAAGTGGCGGGGAATAGGTAGGTTTCCATTCTTTCGTAAGTCAGCTAGGGCCTTGTCCATGGCTAGATAGGCTGAGTTGGACTTGGGCGATAGAGCTAGATCAATAACAATATTGGCAATAAGGATGCGAGCTTCAGGAAAACCGATCCGCTGGGCTGCTTCCAGAGCTGTAACGGTATGGACTTGGGCATCTGGATTTGCCAGGCCAATATCTTCGTAAGCGATAACGGTCAAGCGTCGAGCTAGGCTAGGGAGGTCTCCTGCCTCAACGAGGCGAGCTGCGTAGTGGAGACTGGCATTGACATCGGAGCCACGGATGGACTTCTGCAGGGCAGAGAGGACATCGTAATGGCCGTCTCCGTCCTTATCCATGGTGATATAGCTCTTTTGCAGGCTGTTTTCCATCACATCGAGCGTGATGTGGCGAATACCCTTGTCATCTTCTGGGGTAGAGAGTACGGCTAAATCCAACGAATTATAGGCGGAGCGCAGGTCTCCGTTGGTAGAGATGGCAATAAAGTCTAGAGCATCATCGTCTAGCTCCACTGGGAAATCAAATCCTCGTTCCTTATCCGTCAAGGCTAGCTGGATGGCTGTCCGGATGTCGTCGTTGCTGAGGGGCTCAAGCTCAAATATCTGAACCCGGCTGCGAATAGCCGGAGTGACAGAAAAGAAAGGATTTTCTGTCGTCGCTCCAATCATGATGACCAGACCACTTTCTAATAGCGGCAGCAGGAAGTCTTGCTTGGTCTTGTCCAAACGGTGAATCTCGTCTAGCAAGAGCACCAGTCCGCCGGAAAATTTCGCTTCTTCAGCAATCTCCTGCAGGCGCTTCTTGCTATCTACGGTGGCGTTAAAGGTGCGAAAGGCGAACTTGGTTGTGCCGGCAATAGCCGAGGCAATAGAGGTTTTGCCGATGCCGGGTGGTCCGTAGAGAATCATCGAGGACAGGCGGTTGGCTTCAACCATGCGACGGATGATTTTCCCAGGTCCGACCAGATGCTGTTGGCCGATGATCTGATCAATGCCGATCGGGCGCATGCGCAGGGCTAGGTTTTCTGGCATAAGATTTCCTTTCTGCAAGTGTTTTTCTTAGCGTTTTGTGTTACTATTGTAGATAGTAATATTTTATCACAATGAAAAGAGGAAATCATGGCTAAGTACGGTTTTTTGGAGATATTGGACGAGGAAATGGAGAAGAGCTTTCCTTTTGACTATGAGATAAACTGGGATAAGAAAAATCATGCAGTGGAAGTAGCTTTTCTCCTTGAGGTGCAAAATCCAGGCGGAGTTGAGACCGTTGATGCTGAGGGAAATGCCTCGGCTGAGGATATTTACTTTGAGGAAGCCGTGCTTTTCTATAATCCGACCAAGTCTCGTTTTGAGGCTGAGGACTATCTGGCAGCCCTGCCCTATGAGCCTAAGAAGGGGTTGTCACGGGAGTTTCTGGCTTATTTCGTGGATTTTCTAACCCAAACAGCTGAGTTTGGTCTCGATGCACTCATGGACTTCTTAGCAGATCCAGAGTCGGCAGAGTTTGAGATGGCTTGGAATGCTGAGGCTTTTGAAAATGGCAGAGCTGACTTGACTGAGACAGACTTTTATCCTTATCCGAGGTATTAGGAGGCGCTTATGGAAAATGCAGAAGGACTAGATTTGCTGCACACACAGATGGAATTTTCAGGCTGCAAGATTGCCTTGCTCTGTGATGATAAGCTACTGACTATCTTGCGAGATGATATTTCAACCATTCCATACCCTAATATGTGGGAGTTGCCGGGCGGTGGCCGCGAGGGAGAGGAGACACCTTTTGAATGCGTCCAAAGAGAAGTTTTTGAAGAGCTTGGTTTGAAGCTTGAAGAAGCTGATATTGTCTGGGCTAAGGCATATCAAGGCATGCTTGATCCAGACAAAACCTCTATTTTTATGGTGGGAACTATCACTCAGGAAGAATTTGCCAGCATTGTCTTTGGCGATGAGGGCCAGGCTTATCAGATGATGGATGTGAGCCAGTTCTTATCAGATAAAAAGGTTATTCCGCAGCTGCAGGACAGGTTGAGCGATTATTTGGAGGTGCAAGCATGATTCATATTGAGCGGGCTGGAGCTGAGGATTTAGAGACCATTATTGCCATTCAGCGAGCGAGTTTTAAGGCTGTTTATGAGAAATATCAGGATCAATACGACCCCTATCTGGAGGAGCGAGAGCGGATTCGCTGGAAGCTGGTTGAGCGGCCCAATAGTTTTTATTATTTTGTCAAAGACGACGAGAAGATTCTGGGCTTTATTCGATTGAATACAAATGACGAACAGACAGCAGGCTGGATTGGGACAGTGGCGATTTTGCCGCAGTGCCAGAATAAAGGATATGGTTCTGAGGGGCTTGGTCTGATAGAAGAGACATTCTCCACCATTACAAAATGGGATTTGTGCACGGTTTTCCAAGATAAAGGTATGGTGGCTTTTTATGAGAAAAATGGCTATCATCAGACCCATACGGAGCCCGAAAAAGCGGGCATGGATATGGTTTACATGACGAAGACAATGAAATAAACAAAGAAAGGATTGTTCAGTTAAATTTCTAAACTGAACCCGCCCTAAACACTGTGCTAAAAAGATAAGGTTCTCTTAGACGCAAGCGTCGTCAGAGAATTTCCTATTTTGGCTCTGTGTTTTACGGGCTTGGTATTTTAATGATGGACACTTGGCAGGAATTAACGATTGAAGTTAAGAGGGAGGCGGAGGAAGCAGCCTCTAATATTCTGATTGAGCTGGGCAGTCAGGGTGTGGCTATCGATGACAGCGCAGATTATCTGGGGCAGGTTGACCAGTATGGTGAGCTTTTTCCAGAAGTTGAGCAGAGTGAGCGAGTCAGGATTACCGGCTACTACCCGGCTTCGGTGGATATAGAGGCTGTTGCAGCCAAGGCCAATGAGCGACTGGCTGAGCTGGATGGCTTTGGCTTGGAGACGGGAGATATTGAGCTGACTCAGCAGGAACTGGCTGAGGAAGATTGGGCGGACAATTGGAAGAAGTACTTTGAGCCGGCTCGCATTACTCATGATTTGACTATTGTGCCATCATGGACGGACTATGAGGCGACAGCTGGTGAGAAGATCATCAAGCTGGATCCTGGTATGGCCTTTGGTACGGGCACTCACCCGACGACCAAGATGAGCCTCTTTGCGCTGGAGCAGGTCTTGCGAGGCGGAGAAACGGTGCTGGATGTGGGTACAGGCAGCGGTGTCCTCTCCATTGCCAGCTCACTCTTAGGCGCTAAGGAGATCTACGCCTATGATTTAGACGAGGTGGCGGTGCGCGTAGCTCAGGAAAATATTGAGCTCAATCCAGGTATGGAGAACATTCATGTAGCGCCGGGAGATCTTCTCCGAGGTGTGGAAATTGAGGCGGATGTCATTGTTGCCAATATCTTGGCCGATATTCTCATCCATCTGACAGAGGATGCCTACCGTCTGGTCAAGGATGAGGGCTATCTGATTATGAGTGGGATTATTTCTGAGAAGTGGGAAATGGTGCGCGAGTCAGCGGAAACAGCAGGATTTTTCTTGGAAACGCATATGATTCAGGGTGAATGGAATGCCTGTGTCTTTAAGAAAACGCAGGACATTTCAGGCGTGATAGGTGGTTAGATGCAGCAATATTTTATAAAAGGTAAACCTCAGTCTCCTCTGATCATCACGGATAAGGACACAGCCAAACACATGTTTTCGGTCATGCGACTCAAAGAGGGCGACCAAATCACGCTGGTTTTTGATGACGGTGTGAAACGGCTGGCTCGAGTATTGGATCCCAGTCAGCAGAGCTTGGAAATCTTGGAGGAGCTGGCAGACAATACTGAGCTGCCGATCCAAGTGACCATTGCTTCGGGCTTCCCCAAGGGTGATAAGTTAGAGTTTATCACTCAGAAGGCAACGGAGCTAGGAGCCAGTGCTATATGGGCCTTTCCGGCTGACTGGTCGGTGTCCAAGTGGGATGGCAAAAAGCTGGCTAAAAAGAGTGAAAAGCTAGAGAAAATTGCTCAGGGAGCAGCTGAGCAGAGTAAGCGCAATCTGATACCGGAGGTTCGGCTCTTTGATAAAAAGGCAGACTTTCTGGCGGCCTTGGCAGACTTTGACTGCATCATCGTAGCCTATGAAGAATCGGCCAAAGAAGGAGAAACTGCGGCTCTAGTCCGAGTTCTATCAGGCTTGGAAGCCGGCGCAAAAGTCCTCTTTATCTTCGGACCGGAGGGCGGTCTATCGCCAGAGGAAATAGCAGCCTTTGGCCGAGCAGGGGCTGTCTCCGCTGGTCTAGGCCCACGTATCCTACGTGCTGAAACCGCTCCGCTTTATGCCTTGACCGCAGTCAGTGTTTTGTTGGAATTGAGCAAGGACAGTCTTTAAAAAGTAAAATCAGTAGCTATTTTGGCTACTGATTTTTTAATCATTATTGTCTTTCACGTTTTTTAAAGGCGAAGATTCCTGCAAGTCCAGTCACAACAAGTCCCAAGAGTCCGAGTGAGGATGTCTTTTCTCCGGTTTCTGGGAGGCTTTCTGCTCCTGCCTGTCTGTGGGACGCTTGCTTGTTTGTGCTAGGGTCAACAGCAGTCAAGACAGGGAAGTCTACTCTGCTATGCTGCAGATTGGCTGCTTCGACTGCGATAGTTGGAGAGCTTGGCTGCTCGATAGGCACCGTTTCTGTTTTCGGTGCGACGTAGACGAACTTGTATTCGCCGAATCCCTCTTGGGAAGATTCCGCTAGGTAGACGATGTCTCCGTCTGTGCCAATCAAGTTCTTAGCCTTATCAGCTGTCAGGAAGCGCAGGTCCAGTCCCTTGATGGTATCAGCGAAATGCCAGTTCTGATCTGCACTTGGATTGATATTTTTGACAGCCAAGATATAGTTGATGATAGCTTGGCGGTTTTCCAGATTGAGCAGACGGTTGAGACTAGCTTCTCGAACACCAGGGAAATTACCGTTAGACCGGTAGTTGTTGGTCACGACGATAAATTCCTGATTGGGGTCAATCTCTTTGCCTTGGTATTTCAGATTACGGACCCGGCTGGCATTTGGATTGGCCAGTTTGCCTTCGCGGTCGTATTTGTTCGGCTGGGTAATGTCAAACTCATAGGTAACACCGTCAATAACATCAAAGTTATAAGTCCGGTAGTCAGTATTGACGAGATTTTGCGGTTGGCTATTATTTGGGTCAATGGTGTTGAATTGGCCAGCTGACATTTCCAACCATTCTTTGAGCTGGGCACCGTTGACCTTGAGGATAGCTGTGACATTATCGTAGAGATAGAGGTCTGCTACGTTCTTGATGGCAATAGGGCCAGCTGGAATGTCTGTGTAGGCCGTTGCATCTCCACGGGTTCCCGCCTTGAAAGGTGCTGCTGCAGACAGAATAGGAAGGTTAGCTTCAGGCGTGCCAGCAAGCTCTTGCTTAGCATACCAAAGCTGAGCATTGTTGACGATTTGCACGGATGGATCGTCTTTGACCAGAGCGAAGTAACTAGTAATCGGTGCAGTCGTAGTGCCGACTTGCTGGCGGACGTAGTTGATAGTACCTTGGTGGGATTCTTTGGCAATGTCAATGACGCGCTTGTCTGCTTCGTTAGACTTGGTATCTACCTTGCGGATGGAGCCTTTGCTGTCAGTGACTTTCCATTTGCCGTCGGTATAGTTGAGCTTGAGGTCGATGACGCCCAGATGGTCGCCGTATTTACCAGCCATGGTTACTGGAGTGCCGTTGATTTTACCATTGACCCCATCTACACCAGGATATTTTTCATAGAAGCCAGTTCCGTTTCCGCTTGGAAATTCTGCGTGGGAGTGGCCCGTTACGACAGCATCCACACCTGGCAGGCTGGCGATTTGATAACCTTCATTTTCCTCGCCTTTTTCATACTTGTCGTCTCCGATACCAGAGTGAGAAAGTACCAAAGTGATGTCTGCACCGGCCTTGCGCATCTCAGGAATGATGTCTCGAATAGCCTCAACAGAATCGCGAACGACCACTTTTCCTTCTAGGTTTGCCTTATCCCAGTTTAGAATCTGCGGCGG
This sequence comes from Streptococcus sanguinis, assembly GCF_026781265.1. Lineage (GTDB taxonomy): Bacteria > Bacillota > Bacilli > Lactobacillales > Streptococcaceae > Streptococcus > Streptococcus sanguinis_T. The sequence continues at coordinate 52,954 of NZ_JAKUVC010000001.1, read as the reverse complement.
TACAATCCCTGTCACACCAATCTTGACGGTCGTCAAGCGTCCCTGAGTATCTGTAAAGGTCTTTTCGATGATTTTGTAAGGCTGATAGATGAATTTACCAGTCGCTGGATCCAGTACATTGGCATTGACAATAGGCAGGCCAGCTGTCTCAATCACGCGGTTTAGATAGTCCAGACCGTAGTTGAACTCATGGTTCCCTAGCGTACCAGCTTCAAAGCCCAGAGCCTGAAGAGCAGCGTACATAGGGTGCTGCTCGCCCTTCTCCACAGGATCTACAATTGCCTTATAGGTTCCAAGCGGCGTTCCTTGGATGGTATCGCCATTATCCACCAAGAGGACGTTTGGATTTTCTTTCTTGGCCTTCTCGATCAGAACGGCTGTTTTAGCCAGCCCCAAGGTCTCCACCGGCTTGTCCTGATAGTAGTCGTAGTTGACTAAGTTGGTATGGAGGTCAGTCGTTGCCAAGATACGAAGATCGACAGTCTGTCCCTCCACGGGCTTAGTATCCTCAGTAGCTGCTACATTGCGAGCCATAGCTATCAGAGCATCAGCGTTCCCACTGGCATTTTCTGAGGAAATAGCAGAGCTAGGCTCCGTGCTCTCTGTTGTCGCAGTAGCTTCAGTAGGACTTGCAGCAGTCGTTGGTTTTGCTTCCGCCACGCTGCTTTCTACTGGAGCAGGATTAGCAGTGACTGGTGCAGTATTCTCATCAGCCTGAACAGTGTTTACAGCTGCCGCAAGAGCCGCTGCGCTCAAAAGTACAACCGTTTTTTGAAGGGATGATTTAGACATAATATCTCCTTTGTTAAAATAAATTTCAGACTTATATTATACTATATTGAAACGCTATCATCAAGAAGGAATTTCCAGTTTAGAGCTTTCATGCTGTCTAATATTGGTTTGAAAATGCTGAATGAAGACATCAGTGGATAAGTGAATGATTGGATGGAGGTAGAATAAAATAGAGTTTTAAAAAATTATGGTACACTATACAGTGACTGAAATAAGTTACTTTTTTTAAGCATAATAATCAAGGAGAATATCATGAAAAAGCTAATTTTTCTCAAAATATTACTTTTAGGGGGAGTCATGATAGGATTAATAGGATGTGGAGAAAAGAGGAGCAGCCGAGATTGGATTGAGAATAAGGTAGCTGAAATGAGTCGCGTCTATCCCACTGAAAACCTATTTGATTTGTTTAAGCAATTTCCGGATGGGTTTAAAATAGAGCAAGTGTATATCAAACGTGGGACTTATCTTATCGAAATAACTTTACAAGGGGATAGTAGCAATCACACAATTTCTGGAGTGCTAACCAAGACACGGGCTTCTGATGATATTACTGAAAAGCCAGAAGAAACAATAAGAGTTGATTATATAGACAGCAACTTTGTCTTTTCTGATGATGAGAAAGCGAAAGAATTATGGCCTTTTGATGGATTCTTATTTCAAAAGTTAACGATTAATCAGTCTTTTCTATCTTCTTTATCTATGAAATCCAAAAGTTATAATGGCAACAACGGGGCGTTCGATATTGATTATTCTGTTCAAAATCAAACTATCAATCAGTATTTTCACAAAAATGAAAGAGAGCAGGCAATTTTAGGATTTGGAAGTTCAAACCGAAACGACGATTATTACTATTATTCAGTAACTGTTAACTACGACAATGTTTATTCATTTAGAGAAACCGTGTCAAATTAAAAAAGGAGATAAAAAATTTGTTAACAGTGACATTCCTACGTTAGACGCTTCAAATTTAGCATGTTATCTATTTTGATAAAATCATTGTTAGGAACAACTGTCTCACTGCCTTGTATCCGCTTTCGTATTTTGGTATAATAGTGGTGAGCTCACTTGGGTAAGTCGGAAAGGAAAATAAAACGGAAAAAATCAGACTGTCTAAGCTGGGAAGCGTATCTGCATTTTGCCTGATAAGGAGAGGAGGTTCGCCATGACTATGTCTGCCTTATTTGAGTTGTTTGTCGCCCTTTTAGGTGTGACATCTACTTGCTACCTTGTCTACGCTTATTGTCAATTTATCAAAGAAGAAGTTCATCACTTTCTTCACCACAACCCGCCCGTTTAAGGCGGGTTTTTATATGAACTGTCTTCTAGGTTTTCATATCGGGTTAAAAGTGATAAAATAGTAGGCAGGAATTGGAGAGACGAGATGCCAAAAGAAGTGAATTTGACGGGCGATCAGGTGTTGGCCCTTACGAGAAAATATCTGGCTGCGGAGGATGTGGCCTTTATACAGAAAGCTTTGATCTACGCAATTGACTGTCACAGTGGGCAGTTTCGCAGGTCAGGTGAGCCTTATATTGTGCATCCTATTCAGGTGGCAGGGATTTTGGCCACGCTCAAGCTAGATGCAGTAACGGTTGCCTGCGGTTTTCTGCATGATGTGGTAGAGGATACCCGTGCGACGCTGGATGACTTGGAAAGAGAGTTTGGGACGGATGTGCGCGTGATTGTCGATGGCGTTACCAAGCTGGGTAAGGTCAAGTACAAATCCCACGAGGAGCAACTGGCAGAAAATCACCGTAAGATGCTGATGGCCATGTCGGAGGATATCCGGGTTATTTTGGTCAAGCTGGCAGACCGTCTCCATAATATGCGGACGCTCAAGCATCTGCGCAAGGATAAGCAGGAGCGGATTTCCCGGGAAACAATGGAAATCTATGCCCCCTTGGCTCATCGTCTGGGGATTTCCAGTGTCAAGTGGGAACTGGAGGATTTGTCTTTCCGTTATCTCAATGAAGTGGAATTTTACAAAATTTCCCACATGATGAAGGAGAAGCGGCGGGAGCGTGAGGCTCTGGTAGAAGAGGTGGTTCAGAAGATTGAGACCTATGCTGGCGAGCGCAATCTGCATGGTAAGATTTATGGCCGGCCCAAGCATATCTACTCAATCTATCGCAAGATGCAGGACAAGAAGAAGCGCTTTGATGAGATTTATGATCTGATTGCTATTCGCTGTATCTTGGATACCCATAGTGATGTCTATGCCATGCTGGGCTACATTCATGAGCTTTGGCGGCCGATGCCGGGGCGGTTCAAGGATTACATTGCCAATCGCAAGGCCAATGGTTACCAGTCTATCCATACGACCGTTTATGGACCCAAAGGTCCGATTGAGTTTCAGATTCGGACCAAGGAAATGCATGAAGTGGCAGAGTACGGGGTTGCGGCTCACTGGGCTTACAAGAAAGGTGTCAAGGGACAGGTAGACAGCAGAGAATCAGCCATCGGGATGAACTGGATCAAGGAGCTGATGGAGCTTCAAGATCAATCCAATGATGCCAAGGACTTCGTTGATTCGGTCAAGGAGAGCTATCTGGCTGAGGAAATCTACGTCTTCACACCGGATGGAGCAGTGCGCTCTCTGCCTAAGGACTCGGGACCCATTGACTTTGCCTATGAGATTCATACCAAGGTCGGTGAGAAAGCCACAGGAGCCAAGGTCAATGGCCGCATGGTGCCCCTGACAACCAAGCTTAGGACAGGGGATCAGGTGGAAATTATCACCAATGCTAACTCCTTCGGACCGAGCCGCGACTGGCTTAATATTGTCAAGACCAGCAAGGCCAGAAATAAAATCCGTCAATTCTTTAAAAATCAAGACAAGGAGCTATCTATCTCCAAAGGGCGGGAGCTCTTGCAGGCTCAATTTCAGGAGCATGGCTATGTAGCCAATAAGTACATGGACAAGAAGCACATGGAAGAAGTGCTGCAGAAGACCAGTTATAAGACTGAAGAGGCGCTTTTTGCAGCGATTGGCTTCGGTGAGATTGGTGCCATTAGTATTTTCAACCGTTTGACAGAAAAAGAGCGCCGTGAGGAAGAACGGGCCAAGGCCAGAGCAGAAGCGGAGGAATTGGTCAAGGGTGGCGAAGTCAAGGTTGAAAACAAAAAAGACACCCTCAAGGTTAAGCACGAAGGCGGTGTGGTTATTCAGGGTGCGTCTGGTCTCCTCATCCGGATTGCCAAATGCTGTAATCCTGTACCGGGTGATGATATTGTCGGCTATATTACCAAAGGACGCGGTGTAGCCATTCACCGGCAGGACTGCATGAATCTCAAGGCCCAGGAAAATTATGAGCAGCGGCTGATTGATGTGGAATGGGAAGACAACAACACGACCAAAGAGTACACGGCTCACATTGATATCTACGGTCTCAACCGCTCTGGTCTCCTCAATGATGTGTTGCAGGTTCTGTCCAATACCACCAAAAATATTTCAACAGTTAATGCTCAGCCAACCAAGGATATGAAATTTGCTAATATCCACGTTTCTTTTGGCATTGCGAACCTGTCCATGCTGACGACGGTGGTGGATAAGATTAAGAGCGTGCCGGAGGTCTACTCGGTCAAGCGGACTAATGGTTGATCCATTTCGGAAATCATTACCTAGCTATAAGTTACCGTTAAATCAAAGGAAAAGATATGAAAATAGTGATTCAGCGCGTGAAACGTGCTCAGGTCAGCATTGACCAACAGCTGCACAGCAGTATTAGCCAGGGTCTCCTGCTCCTAGTAGGCGTAGGGCCTGACGATAGTAAAGAGGATATGGATTATGCAGTCAGGAAGATTGTCAATATGCGGATTTTTTCCGATGCTGAGGGCAAGATGAACCTGTCTATCAAGGACATTGCTGGAGAGATTTTGTCCATTTCCCAGTTCACTCTGCATGCAGATACCAAAAAGGGTAATCGGCCAGCCTTTGTTAAGGCTGCTCCGCCAGAGATGGCTAGCAATTTTTATGATGCCTTCAATCTTGCCTTGCAGCAGGAGGTGCCGACTCGGACGGGGATTTTTGGGGCAGACATGCAGGTAGAACTAGTCAATGATGGGCCAGTGACCATTATCTTGGATACAAAGAATCGCTAATAAGAAGCATGAAAAGGAGTTTGAACACTAGTGTTCAAACTCCTAATTTTTTACTTCTGCAGCAATGAGGCTGTGGCTTCAGGCTTCATTGCTAAAAACTATCAATAATTTCTTGAGGAATGACTTGTTTGATGGTCGTCACTAGCTGGTTGATGAGCTTTATCGCTTCAGCGGGCTCTGTGTAGAGTTTTTGAAAATAGGTCTGTATATTTTCTTCAAAATGCTGAGGTAATAGTGGGCAGTTGTTTTTTGCAAACTCCAGCATTCTCTTTTCTCCAGGGTGAGTTTGTTCGTTTAGAGCGAAGAGCAAGTCAAAATAGAAGCAAAAAATTCACTGTTACGGTGATTGATGCTGAGCAGGTCCTGACGCTTGAGGGCTTTTTCTATTTGTTTGGAGAAAGCTGGCATGGCTTGATCGAGTAAAAGGAGCTGCTTCTTAATAATATTCTTTTTAAGTTCAGCTGGATAAGGTCGTCTGTACTTGTTTTGAAGTGCTTCATAGCGACCATTTCGGTCGTAGATGATTTTGCTGTGGAGCAGATTGTGCCACATACAGGTGGTATAGGCATTCTGGGCTTGGTGGTCTAGGACTACAGTCTGCAGATCTTTATCAAAGCTATCCAGTGTACGGTAAATGAGCTCAATTTCGATCTTGCTCTTTAGCACACAGTCATCCTCTAGTTCCCAAAATTGATTGCCGATTTCCATGTAGGAGCAGTATTTGCTGAGGATATCGCGTCTAGTCATGGGAGCAATGGAATCTGTCAAGTAGATATAAACATCATAGTCTGAGTCTTTGTCAAAATGCTGTCCAGCACGAGAGCCACCGAGAACAATAGCTTCCCCTTGATCTAGCTGGGCAAATTCTTTAAAAAGTTGTTGTGGCATAATTTTTCCTTACTGATTTTTGACATCATTGTAGCAAAATGTAAGCGGGTTGGCAAGAAGGAAAAAACAGCTTTTGGCATGGTTCTGAGCCTGTAAAATTGAAACCCCGAGGGGGATGAAATGGATGAGCAGGAGCTGGAAGTATTGGACTAAAAAGAAAATGATCTAGGATCGATAGGCTGAAAATTTGACTTTTTGTAATAAAGTTTTAGGATTTTTTTCTTTCTTTAAAATCATTGTCAGTTTTCTATTTTTTAAACTCATCGCCTTGTTTTTATCAGCAACTTTTCTTAGATTTTGAGATAAGTTTTTAAAGATCTTTTTGACATCATTTAGTCCAAAAATGATAAGCATAGTAGGCAAGTGGAAGTGGCGATAATTCTTGATTTGTTTATGTTTTTTATCATTCTTTAGAAATATTTTAGAATTGCTTTATAAATTCTTGAAGTTTGTCTTATATAATCATATTAAAGAAAAGAAAGGAGCCTCTTACTATGGGAAATCTAGTTCAACAGATACTGAATGCTCTGATTCAAATTGCTTTGTTTGCGTTTCTTCCTTTTGTTTGGTGGTTGATAAGGGCTAGGAGAAAAAGTCCATTTTTAGAATGGCTTGGCTTAAAACCGCTAAAAGATACTGGCAGCCGGAAGATCTGGCTGTGGATTTTGTTGGGTTCCCTATTTTTCCTGATTCTTTCGTTTTTGCTAGTATATCCTGCTGTAAAAAATCTGGATACAGCGACTTCAAACTTCTCAGACCACGGCTTCCAAGCCTTGCCAGCTATTCTGATTTATGGTATTTTTCAAACTGCTCTGCCAGAAGAACTGCTATTCAGAGGTTTTCTTTTAAAGAGATTGGCTAGCCGCTTATCCTTTGTGGTAGCCAACACCATACAAGCTGCTCTTTTTGGTCTGCTCCATGGCTTAATGTTTATAACAGTGCTCTCTTGGCAGCAAACCCTGCTCATCATTTTGTGTACGGGTGGCATCGCGGCCTATATGGGCTTTGTCAATGAAAAGAAATCTGAGGGCTCCATTTTATCCAGCTGGATCATGCATGCTTTAGCCAATGTAGTTGTGGGTAGTTTATCGGCTTTTATGCTGATTTGATGACAGGTGAGTAAAGGTTTAGGTGTAAGTCAAACGAAGCTGCTTTTACTGATGTGCAGTGCTTTCTAGTTTCATTTGCTCAAAAACATAAAGGAAGAAGTCTTTCGAAACTTCGAAATGTCCGTATCTTATCTGAGAAGCATATTGGCGCCACTGAGGATGTTGTCGGACTAGGTCAATGGGGCAGTCTTTGACAGGTTGGTAGTAGCTGACATCTCGCCGAAATGGGACAAAGCCTTCGAACATCTCTACTTGGTAGGCAGTGTCATCTAGAATCTTGTCAATTGCTGTAAAGGCCTGCAATTTTTCCTGACCATTCAGCTGATACTTGGGACTGTAGTACAAAAGAAAGTCCCCCTTTTTCATTCGGTTCAGCGGTGCTTTCTTACCATGGCAGACTTGGCAAAATCCACCTTCTACACCTCTTAGTACATGTCTTTTGATACGACACCAATCCAAAATCTAGTCATTTTCTGCCTCCAGTTTGATTAAGAGTTGGTTTAATATTTCTGTTTTATTTCCTAATTTTCCAAAGAATGCCTGATCAATGCCTTCTACCAGAGGAAGGGCTTGGTTGACCTTTTGCAGCCCCATATCCGTTAGAAGTATGATGTTGGCGCGGCTGTCCTTGGGATGGACTTCCCGCATGATCAAACCTTTCTTGACCAAGAGGCGGATGATTTGGGATATGGTCATAACATCCATGTCAGAAAATCGGGCAATATCGGTCTGACTCACCCATTCTTGCTGACGCAGAAGCGCTGCAAGAGTGGTCAGAACGACAAACTGGGGATGGGTCAAATCAATCGTTCTCAGTTTGTTTTTTATCAGCCCATGCCACTTGTGGTAGGCACGGATAAAGAGCAGACCGGTTGATTTTTGATATTCATCCTTGTAGATGGAGTTAAACTGCGATTTTTCCATTAGCTTTCCCTCTAGATATTTTATAAGTACACTTATTATAATCTGACATCTTATTTTTGTCAATAAAAACCCAGTTTAGACTAAAAAGTCCGAACTGGGTTCTGTTTATAGTTTTTCTACATAAATCTGTTGGGCAATCATAGGATTGATTTGGATTTCTTGGGTTTCTGTCTTAAGAAGATAGACCTGAGCGAAAGAATCGTATTGGATGAAAGTGATGGTTTGGCCGATTTGCAGGTTGTATTTTTCCAAGTATTTGAGCAAGTCAAAGTCGTCATGCACCCGTTTGATGATATAGTCGCCAGGGGCAGAAGCCTCTTCCAGAGTTAGTTGGTTTTCTTCGTCCAGAAGCTCTCCCTTGGCTGGGATGGTGCCTCCGTGAGGACAGATTTTGGGGTACTGGAGCATGGCATCCAGACGCTCAACGAAGCGCTCAGAAACAGTATGCTCTAGGACTTCGGCTTCCTCATGGATTTCATCAGTCGAGTAGCCGAGATGGTTGACCAGAAAGACTTCAATCAGTCGGTGCTTGCGATAGAGGTCAGAAACTAGCCTTAGCCCCAAATCAGTCAGCAGGTAGCCGGCTTTTTTATCCTTGACCAGAAGTTCTTCCGCCAGCATTTTTTTCATCATTTCCGTCACAGCCGGAGGTGAAACCTGCATGAGCTGGGCGATTTCTTTATTGGTGATTTTTTTGTGGCGGCTGCCAATCTCATAGATACACTTGAGATAGTCTTCTTTATTTGGGGTCATCTTGCATCCTCGCTGAACTTTCTATCATTAGTATAACAAAAATCGCTGCAAGAATACAGTGTCTAAGCCTTTCTTTGATGTTTAGATTTTCTTCATTCGCTTGTAATCGTTTTGCGATTATTATATAATCAAAGCGTACGATTTAAAAAATAAAAAGTAAAAATTCTTTAGCTGGTTTGCAAAAATTTGGCTTGCTTTTTACTTTTTTGCAAAAGGAGAATCCTATTATGAAAAAAAGACGAATGATTGCGTCTCGAGCAGAGAAGTTTACTCGTTTTGGCATTCGCAAATGCAGTCTGGGAGCAGTCTCAGTAGCGATTGCGACTGGTCTGGCCTTTCTTGGAAGTGGAGCGGTTCAGGCAGATCAGCTGGCACCTAGTCAGACAGCTGACAGTGTCGCTGTCAGCCAAGCTGTGGAGAACCAAGCTAGCACAGCTGCAACTGCGACTGTGACAGAAACCAGTCTGTCAAGTATGGATAAGGCTGCACCAGCACCGGAAGCTGTTAGTCCTGCAGCTAGTCAGGTACCTACGTCTTCCGATATCAGCGCTCAGTCTACTTCTTCAGGTCCTGTAGAAAATGCCCAGCCTAAAAGTGATACTGTAACTTCGACAGAAAATCAACCTGCTGTGGCTGAGAACTCAGAAAAAAGTGATGCTTCTAATCAGCCAGCACAAGCAGCTTCTGCTACAGAGCGCCCCTTGGTGGCAGCAGAAGTCAAAAAGCCTCAAGGTAAGATTACCATTCAGAATAACAATCCACAGACAGGTGAATTTGATATAGTCGTGTCTGATATTGTCGCACCGGATGGACTGAAGTCTGTTTATCTACCGACTTGGTCAGCTGTTAACGACCAAGACGACGTGCAGTGGTATACCGCTGAAAAGCGTGCCGATGGGACCTATTTTAAGCATGTCAGCTACCGAAATCACAAGAACTCCTTGGGCGAGTATAATGTTCACCTCTATTTTGTAAATGATGAAGGCCAGCTGCAGGGTGCAGGTTCAGCAAAGACAGTGGTTAACCGCGCGCAGCCACAAGGCAAGATTACCATTCAGAACAACAATCCGCAGACAGGTGAATTTGATATTGTCGTTTCTGATATTGTTGCCCCAGATGGTCTTAAGTCTGTTTATCTACCGACTTGGTCAGCTGCCAATGACCAAGACGATGTGCAGTGGTATACCGCTGAAAGACGCGCCGATGGGACCTATTTTAAGCATGTCAGCTACCGTAACCACAAGAACTCTCTGGGCGAGTATAATGTTCATCTCTATTTTGTGAATGATGCAGGCCAGTTGCAGGGTGCAGGTTCAGCTAAGACAATGGTTACTCGCGCCCAGCCTCAAGGCAAGATCACCATTCAGAACAAGAATCCGCAGACAGGCGAATTTGATATAGTCGTGTCAGATATTGTCGCACCGGATGGACTGAAGACAGTTTACTTGCCGACTTGGTCAGCTGTTAACGACCAAGACGACGTGCAGTGGTACACGGCTGAAAGACGCGCTGATGGAACCTATTTCAAGCATGTCAGCTACCGCAACCACAAGAACTCTCTGGGTGAGTATAATGTTCACCTCTATTTTGTAAATGATGCAGGCCAGCTGCAGGGTGCAGGCTCAGCAAAGACGGTGGTTACTCGCGCGCAGCCACAGGGCAAGATCACCATTCAGAACAATAATCCACAGACAGGTGAATTTGATATAGTCGTGTCCGATATTGTTGCCCCAGACGGCTTGAAGGCAGTCTACCTGCCGACTTGGTCTAGCAAGGATGACCAAGACGACGTGCAGTGGTACATCGCTGAGCGCCAAGCTGACGGCACCTATAAAAAACATGTCCGAGCTCAGGATCATAAGTTTTCAGTGGGTGAGTACAAGGTTCATCTTTACTATCTGAACGAGGATGGCCAGATGCAAGGTGCAGGTGGCGAGAAGCTGATGGTTTCTGTAGCACCTGAGAACATCCGTGCAACTGGAAAAATCAATATCCAAAACAATAATGCGCGAACAGGAACCTTTGATGTAGTTGTGACAAATGTCTCTAATCCAGGCGGAATTCAAGCAGTCTATCTGCCAACTTGGTCCACAGATAAGGATCAGGATGATGTCAAGTGGTACTTAGCTCAAAAGCAGGCGAATGGTACCTATAAGATTATGGTCCGAGCTAGTGACCATAAGCTTTCTACTGGCGAGTACAAGATACATCTTTACTATAAGCAGGACAATGGTCAGCTCATCGCTGTTGATGCTACTACGACCCAGGTCTACAAAGCAGTTTACAATACTCCGTACTACTCACAGCGTGATGGTCGCTGGGGTGGCAGGAAGTATGGTCCTTACAGCATGGATGCGACAGGATGCGTGCCGACAACGCTAGCCATGGTTATTTCTGGTATTACTGGGACAGAAGTGCTTCCAACAACTGTTGCGGATTACCTATATAACCATACCAATGAATTTAATAAAGATGGATTTGGTACTAGCAGCCGTGGTATAGTCCGAGCTGCCCAGCACTGGGATCTGACGACTGAGACCCTGTTTACAGCTTCTGCAGTCAAAGAAGTGCTTTCGCAGGGGCATCATGTGCTAGGTGCCGTTGGTACTAGTATCTTTGCCCATTATCCAGTGACTCATGAGCTGGTTCTCAAGGGCTATGACAATGGAAGAACCTATGTCCGTGACCCTTATAATGCAGCTAATAATGGCTGGTACCCCGTAGACTATCTCTTTGGAGTCAAGAGTGTAGATCCGACGGATAATACAGAAGGATCACCCTTCATTGCCATCAAAGGATAAGAAATTCGTGAATAAGAAGACCGCTCGTTGCTTGACGGGCGGTTTTCTGCATTCTATAACTAGTATACTTGTACTCGTTCAAGAGTTTATCATTGACAAAGTCAGCAAGATACAAATTTATTATAGTATGGATGGCAGGACACTTAGATTTTTGGGAGTAATTGAGATGAGATTCTATTTTTTGGACATATTTGCGATAAAAGTTCTAATAAAAACATGTAAATAGTTTGACAAACAAAGCTTTTCTCATTATACTATTAACATATCAGGAGGAAAAACATGAAAAAAATCCAAAAACATGTCATTCTAGGTGCAGCAGTTCTTGCTAGTACTGGCTTTGCTCACACTGTAGCTGCAGATACAACTCCAGTGGATGCAAATGCACCTGCAAACCAAGATAAGTCTCTATCTGCAGGTCCAGAGGCTCTTAAACAGCAAACTGAGCAGGTTAATCAAGCGAAAGCGGCTGTTGACCAAGCCAAAGAACAGGTTGCGACTGCTGAGACTAAGGTTGAAACAGCCAAGAAAGATAATGCTGATACAAGTGCACAAAAAATTGCGGAGGCTCAGGCAGCTGTGACAGAAGCTGAGAAAAAAGTTGCCCCAGCGGAAAACGCAGCCAAGCAAGCCCAAGCAGCTCTTGATACAGCTAAAAAAGCAGAAGACACACAGGCAGCTGTAGCTCAGGATGCTCAAGCTCAAGCAGCTAAGGCACAAACCGAGACTCAAACTGCTCAGGATGCTGTGAATGCAGCCCAAAAAGCTGTGGATAGCAAACTGGTAAGTGAAAAGGTAACGAAGGCAAAGGCTGAGCTTGATAAGGCTAAAAATAACTTAGCTTCTTACGAAGATCAGTTGAAGACAGCTGAAGCCGAAGATGCGAAACGCCAAGCAGTGATTGATAAAGCCCAAGCAGATATTAAAGCAGCTCAAGCAGAAATCAAGGAAAAAGAAGCGAAACTTTCTTCTCAAGACCAAGTACATAATACCTTTACCCTATCACAAGCTTACATCAATGCAATTAAAAGCAATAATATCAACGGTACGGCAAAGTTACCACCTGAGGCACAAGAAACACTTGCTAAAGAAGCAGCTACCCTAAAATCGAGCAATAATTATATTGGTAGTCAAAAAGATGCGCAACGAATAGTTAACATCAATGCTATTCCAAATGATGTTCTGATGGAATTGAACTATTATGCACAAGATTTGATTAATCAAATCCGTAAGCAAGCAGGTACAGCACCAGTAACATTAACACAAAATAGTATTGACTATGCAGAAGCTCTAAGCCAAGCAGCCCGTGAACAAAAATATAAATACCAATCAAAAGAATCTATAACTTCACAAGTAGATGTTCCAAGAAATGTGGTTGCTAAATTTGGACTGGATCAGTTTGGTCATAGAGTATCAGGAACTAACGAACTCGGCCCTTATCCTATTCTTGCTAGCCAAGAGAATGTCTCTGTTGACTATTTAAAAAAGGCAATTTACGATGATATCAAATTCCAACTGTTTGATTTAGGAGATAGCAGTGCGTATAGGGAGAGAGGGACTATCTATGCCCAAAAGGTAGTGGGGCATCTTGACAATCAGAAAAAAGGTGCATATGTCGCTGTTAACTTTAGCAACAACGGCATTATTAACCGAATTAACTTCCTTCTTTTCCCAAATACCGACAACGATATTAAGGACCCTTCCAAAATCACGCCAGCCTTAATCAATCCAAATGCCAATAATCAAGAGGCAGACGCTGCTCGTAAAGATTTGGCTGCTTCACAAGCTAAGTTGGATGCTGCTCAACGCGCGTTGACAAATGCTCAGAACAAGCAGGAGACAGCACCATTACTGCGTGAGGTTGTGAAAACTGCTAAGGACAAATTGGCCAAGACAGAACGTACTTACCAAGCTAAACTCGAAAATAGCAAGAATTCGGCTTCTGAAGAAACCAAGGCTAAACTTGCAGTTTTAGCTAAAGCTCAAGCAAGTTTGAAAGAAAAAGAAGCAGCCCAAGCAAGTGCGCAAAAAACAGCTGAGGAAGCTAATGCCAAACTTGCCGAATTGAAAGCAGCTACAGCAAATGCTCAAGAAAAGGCAACTGCTGCGGCTACAGCTCTGGAAGAGGCTCAACGCGCTGTTCAAGCTGCTAAAGACTATGTTACTCGCTTGCAAAACGCCCCTGCTCTTCTAAAAGAAGCAGAAGCGGCTCTCAATGATGCTAAAGCTAACTTGGCAAGTAAGGAAGAAACATATAGAGTTGAAAATGCCAAACTTGAAGCTTTGAAAGCAGCTCTTGCAACCCTAGAGACAGACGACCCAACCAACCTCATTTCTAAGAATGAGCGAAAGGTTCTGAAAGTCACTACAACGGGAGTGAAGCACGGAAAGAAACCAGTTCAGACCTATCAGGCTCCGGCAGCTCTTCCAAAAACAGGTTCTGCTGAATCTTCTCTAGCACTGGCAGGATTGGGATTACTCTCTACGTTGGGACTGGCTTTTGCAAAACGCCGTAAAGCTTAAGAGCATTTATTGATAAAATCGAATTCTAGATGAATTACCCAAATTCAAAGTTTGGACAGCACATTTGAAGAAAACTCATACTGAGAGAGGGCCGGTTTGGTCTTCTCTTTATTTATTGAGTGATTTGTTAAGAACATCTTTATTGTTAGTATTCCAAGGATTCATATTTTGTTCTTTGCTATCATGTGAGTTTGTGATAAAATCTAATTGTTCTATGTTGATTAGATTTTTTATTATAACCTCTACAGTTTTTAACTACTAGACCTAAAAGAAAGGAGGGGAGTCATGTATCCGAAAGAAGAAAAAGAGCAGCTCTTTCAGCAATTGCAATCAATCGGTTGGTCTCAGACAGCGTTGGGACGAGTTTTTGAAGAGATTGGTGAGCAAGAGAAAACATTGACAGAAGAAGGAGATTACCTGCAGGAGGCTCAGCTTTTTGGCAGTACCTTTTTTCAAAAACTCTGGCAGGCTGAGGCGGCTCAGAACAGCAGGTTAGGAGCTCAGGAGCTGCTGGTTCTGGCTATGAGTCTTGTTAATATGCCTGAGGAGTTGAGCGGAGATAAGAGAGAGACGAATCTTCTACTGGCTCGAATTGCTCCAGACCTAACACCGCATGATGGCTTTTGGAAGATTTTCTCAAGGACCTTGCGCCAGGCTTTTCCGGCAGATGATTTGAGCCAAAAAGATGGTAATCAAAAGCTCAAAAGGAAGCTACATCAGTTTCGTTATGTCATTTCCTGCCAGCAGGCCCAGTGGGTCAGAGTTCACTACCGTCAGGCTGGCATGACAGATGCAGAAGCCTTGGCCTCCTATTTAAAGGATTGGCCAGCGTTGCCTTATAGCTTTCAAGAATCCTCTCGCTTGCATAATAAAGCCTATATTGATAAGAGTTCAGAGCAAGCTATCTATCCGGATGGTCAAGCTAGTCAGGCCAATATAAAAATCCTGATTGATTTTCATACAGAGTTTATTCTGGATCAGACAGGTCGTTTTCTCAATATTATCGATCCAGAGGGGGCTAGCCAAAATGGTATTGTGAATGGCGCTAGCTTTAACTACGGTGAGCACAACCGGCCGGGCAATCAGGCTTCTCATACTCGCTATGATGTCAAAACGCCTGCAGTCTGGGATCCTCGCTTTCGCAGGCTTGCTATTGAAAATAGCGGCCGCAAGTTCAAGTCACCTCAGAATAATCGTGGTCCGCTGGGCTATCGTTCGATGACAGGTTCCCGTTCTCAGGCAGGCCGCAGTACCAAGCAGGCAGTGGATGATCAAATCCGCCGTTTCAAACAGCTTCTGGGTCGGCCTCTCTTTTTGCTGAGGCTCTGGGGGTGGGTTCGCTGTTTTTGGGAGTAGTGGATAATAAATGGTTAAAGATATAAAATTTTTAAATTTTAATGTCGTGGTTTAAATATAACACATTTTTCCTAGAAAATATGTTATAATTAGTATCGAATTTATGGAGTATAGAGACTGGTTATATAATTTAGAGTAATCGAATAATCTCAATAAATTTTAAAACCAGCAAAATAGTGATAAGAAAATCAAATTAGTAAGGATAGTTATGTAGTCTAACTAGTTATTCTACATAAGAGGGTATTGATTGTGAAACAAAATATTTCAAATTTAGTTAAGAAATATAGAAAAAAGAGAGGAATGACACAAGAGAAACTCGCCGAGGGAATATGTACTCAAGCAATCATCAGCAAGATAGAAAAAGGACAGACAAATCTTTCTGTTGATATATTTTCGGAATTATGTAAAAAATTAGAAATTTCCAGTAAAGATATTCTTCAGATATTGGAGTTAGATGGAATTGAAGAGGGAGATGAAAATGTATTTATAAAAGAATATCGTCAATTATATTATGATAGAGACTATAAATCTATCAAATTTTTTCTTAAACATCTAATCAACTATGAAGAATTATCAGAGGTTGATAAAGTTTATTACGAATGGTTAACGGCGGTTGTGGTATTTTATTATGATAAAGATCAGGAGCAAGGCTTAAATAGTTTGCTAAAAATATATTATTCTTTAGAAAAAAATGGGGAACAAGTTAAATTATTGGATAGAATAACTCAAAGCTTAGCTGATATGAATTATCAAATGCAGCAATATGAAAGTGATTAATGAACTAAAGTTACAAGGAGCTGCTATTCTAATTACATCACATAATTTAGATGAATTAGAGAGGATTTCTGATTATGTATACATTATTGAAAAGGGAAAAATAATTAAAGAGGGTTCCGTATCAGATATAACTCAAAAAGGAAAATCAGACACTTATATTTTAAAAAGTAGAGAAAGCAATATAATATACAATTTGTTTCAAAAAAAGTATAATTTCCTTGGAATTGATCATGAAAAAATAGAACTGAATTTTGCAGACGAGAATAATTTAAAGGAGTTTGTTACAGACCTTACATTATGTAATTTATCTTTTTACGAGTTATATAAATATAAAAGGAGTTTGCGACAATCAGTATACTGATTGTCATCTTTTTGTTGACCTACAAAAGAAGATGGTCAACGACCAAATCCGCCGTTTCAAACAGCTTCTGGGCCAGCTCTTACTTGCTTGCTTCAAATAAAAAATGCAGATTTTTCGTCTGCATTTTTATTATGATTTTTATAAACTCTTAACTGCAGCGATAGCTGCTTCGAAGTTAGGTTCGGTGTTGATATTGTCGACATATTCAGCGTAGGTCACAGTGTTGTTTTCGTCCAAGACAAGAACTGCGCGAGCCAAAAGGTGCCATTCATTGATGAGGACAGCATAGTCACGGCCGAAAGAATGGTCGAAGTAGTCAGAGAGCATAACAGCATTTTCAATGCCTTCAGCAGCACACCACTTGCCTTGAGCAAAAGGCAAGTCAACTGAAACCGTGATCACAACGGTATTGTCCAAGTCAGATAGTTCTTGGTTAAAACGGCGAGTCTGAGTTGAGCAGACACCAGTATCGATAGATGGGATGATGCTCAGGACTTTCTTTTTGCCAGTAAAGTCAGCCAGAGTTTTCTTTGAAAGGTCAGTTGCTGTCAAGCTAAAATCGTGGGCGGTGTCGCCGACTTGCAGTTGCTTTCCAGTAAAGGTTACAGGATTTCCGAGAAAAGTTGTCATAGGAAGTCTCCATTCATGTTTGATAGCTTCATTGTACAGCGAATAGTGATTTTTTTCGAATAATTTGACCGGAAATTTGAAATCGACTCCATGCGAAGCTCCTTCTCCAAAAATAAAAGGTTAGGATTTTGTCTTCCTAACCTTTTATCATTATTTGGCCAATCCTTCAGAAATTTTATCCAGATTGTATTTCATCATGCTGTAGTAGCTGTCGCCTTCTTCGCCTTCATCAGCGATTGAGTCAGTAAAGATTTTAGCGTGTATTGGGATGTTGGTGTCTTTAGAAACAGTTTTCATCGGACGATCGTCCACACTTGATTCGACAAAGAGAGACGGCACTTTGGTCTTGCGTAGTTTTTCAACCAAGCTTTTAATTTGGTCTGGAGTTCCTTCTTCTTCGGTGTTGATTTCCCAAATATAGGCTGATGGCACATTGTAGGCCTTAGAGAAGTACTTGAAGCAGCCTTCACTCGTCACAATCATTTTCTTTTCTTCTGGGATATTGTTGAATTTCTCCTTGGCTTCCTTATCCAAAGTGGTCAGTTTTTCTACATAGGCTTTGAGATTTTTCTCATAAGTAGCCTTATTGTCAGGGTCTTTTTCAATCAAACGCTTGGTGATATTTTGCGCATAGATAATACCGTTTTCCAAGTTGAGCCAAGCATGAGGATCTTCCTTGCCTTTTTCACTTTGCCCTTCAAGGTAGATGACGTCAACGCCATCGCTGACAGCGTAGTAGTCCTTGTTTTCTTCCTTATTGGCATTTTTGACTAACTTGGTAAACCAAGCATTGCCGCCAGTTTCCAGGTTGATACCGTTGTAGAAGATGAGGTCTGCTTGAGAAGTCTTTTTGACATCTTCAGGCAGGGGTTCGTATTCGTGGGGGTCTTTGCCGACTGGTACAATGCTGTGCAGGTCAATCTTATCGCCAGCTATATTTTTGGTAATATCAGCGATAATTGAGTTGGTCGCAACAACCTTGAGCTTGGACGAGTCACTAGACGCCTTCTTCTGACCAGAACAGGCAAAGAGAGTGCAGACTGCTAGCAAAAGCAGGGATAAAAAACCTAATTTTTTCATGGGATTCCTCCATCAAATTTTATTTTAGTTTAGGTCGGTTTTTAAGTTTTAAATAGCGTTGCTTAGGGGCAATAAAGAAAGAGATGAGAAAGATGAGGGCCGAGGTCAGGACAATGCTGGATCCTGCAGCGACATTAAAGCTATAGCCGATAAAGAGTCCCAGCACAGAAGCCAGAGCTCCCAAACTCGAGGACAGCAGAATCATAGTTTTCAGACTGTTGGCATAGAGGTAGGCCGTTGCTGCCGGCGTAATCAAGAGAGCGACAATCAGAATAGTTCCCACGCTCTGCATGGCTGTCACAGAGACTAAGGTCAAGAGAATCATCAGCAGATAGTGATAGAAGCTGACTGGCATGCCCATGGCCTGAGCCAGCAGTGGGTCAAAGGAAGTAATCAATAGCTGCTTGAAAAAGAGGGTGATGATTAAGAGCACAGCTATTCCGACTCCAATACTAATCCACATATCAATGTCCTGTACGGCCAAGATATTCCCGAAGAGAATATGAAAGAGGTCAGTGGAGCTATTAGCAACGCCGATCAGGATCACCCCCAGAGCTAGGAAGGAAGAAAAGGTAATCCCAATGGCTGTATCGCTTTTGATAATGGAATTGCCCTTGATGTAGGTGATAATAATCGAGGCCAAAAGTCCGAAGGTGATGGCTCCGATAAAGAAATTAATCCCTAAAATGTAGGACAGGGCCACACCGGGTAGAACCGCGTGAGAGATAGCATCCCCCATGAGTGACATGCCGCGCAGAATGATAAAGCAGCCGACAGCTCCAGCAACAATCCCAATGACGGTGGCTGTGATGAGGGCATTTTGCAGAAAGTGAAAGTCCCGCAGCCCTTGGAAAAATTCTAAAATCATTCTAGGCACCTCCATTCATAAAGAGCTGGGAGCCGTAAGTCTTTTTCATATTGTTCTTGGTAAAGGTGGTCTCGGTAGGACCAAAGGCAATCAGCTCACGATTGAGCAGGATAACTTGGTCGAAATAATCAACAACCTTGCTCAGGTCATGATGGACAATCAGGATAATCTTGCCTGCGGCTTTGAGACTGCGCAAAGTCGCCATGATAATCTCTTCGCTGACAGAGTCAATCCCGACGAAGGGCTCGTCCAAAAAGATACAATCCGCCTCTTGAACCAAGCAGCGAGCAATCAAGACCCGCTGGAATTGGCCGCCAGACAGCTGGCTAATCTGACGTTCTGCCAAGTCTTCTAAACCGACAATTTTCAATGCCTCAGCCACCTTGTCCCAATGGGAACTCTTCAGCCCCTGAAAAAGCTTGAGCTGAGGGTAAAGCCCCAAAGAGACACACTCTTTGACTTTGATAGGAAAATGATAATCAATATTAATCTTTTGCTCTACATAGGCAACCCGCTGGAGAGAGTTCTGCAGTGGCTTTTGATCCAGCAGAGTCTGGCCTTGGTGGTCAATAATCCCTAGCATGCCCTTGAGCAGGGTGGATTTTCCGGCTCCGTTAGGACCAATAATCCCAGTAATGGTGGGCTCCTTAATGGTTAATGAAAGGGGCTCAAGAGCCAGCGTATCCTGATAGCTGACAGTCAAATCTTTAATCGTAATCATCTCATACACCTCTATGGTTTTAATATACATTAAAACAAAAATTAAGTCAAGTTAATTTTTAATAAATCTCTAAAATTAATATAAGAAATGTTTGAAAAAAGAAGTGGATTTTGATAAGGTTATATCAAAAGCATGAAAGTGAGAAGAAGATGACACGACTACAAGATGATTTCTATGATGCGGTTAATGGCGAGTGGGCTAAGACGGCGGTCATTCCTGATGATAAGCCGGTGACGGGCGGCTTTATGGATCTAGCAGATGAGATTGAAGAACTTATGCTCGCCATGACAGACAAATGGCTGGCTGGCGATGGAGTGCCAGAAGATGCCATTCTGCAGAACTTTGTTGCTTACCATCGCCTAGCAGCGGATTATGACAAGCGGGAAGCGGCTGGCATTGAGCCTGCGCGTGCTTACATTGATGAAATTCGCAACCTAACATCTTTTGAAGACTATGCTTCTAAGATTGCTGATTTTGAGCTGGCTGGCAAGCCGACTTATTTTCCTTTTGGTGTGGCGCCTGACTTTATGGATGCCCGTATTAATGTCCTTTGGGCTGACGGACCGGGAACGATTTTGCCAGACACGACCTACTATGCTGAGGACCATCCGCAGAAGGCGGATCTCCTTGCGAAATGGCGCAAGGCTCAGGAAGATTTGCTGGCAAAATTTGACTTTGCAGAAGAGGAAATCAAGGATCTTTTAGATAAGGTCTTGGAGCTGGATGCTGTCTTTGCTCAGTATGTTCTGTCTAGTGAAGAAAGCTCTGAGTATGCTAAGCTCTACCATCCTTATAAATGGGACGATTTCAAAGCCTTGGTACCAGAATTGCCTCTGGCGAATATTTTCACCAAGTTAATCGGTCAAGAACCCGACCAAGTCATTGTGCCAGAGGAACGCTTCTGGAAAGCAGCTAAGGATATCTATACAGCCGCTAACTGGGATAAACTCCATGCTCTGCTGATTCTCTCTGCGGTCCGCAATACGACACCTTATCTAACGGATGACATCCGTGTCTTGGCAGGAGCTTATCATCGTGCTCTATCAGGGACTCCTCAGGCTCAGGACAAGAAAAAAGCAGCCTTTTACCTGGCCCAAGGTCCCTTTAATCAAGCTGTTGGTCTCTGGTATGCCGGTCAGAAGTTCTCACCAGAAGCCAAGGCTGATGTGGAGCAGAAAGTGGCGACAATGATTGAAGTTTACAAAAACCGCCTGGCCCAGAATGACTGGCTGACACCAGAAACTCGAGGCAAGGCTATTGTCAAACTCAATGTCATCAAGCCTTATATTGGCTATCCTGATGAGCTGCCTGAGCGCTACTCTCGAAAGGTCGTGGATGAAAAGCTGACTCTCTTTGAAAATGCTCAGAAGCTGAGCCAGATTGATATTGCTTATAGCTGGAGCAAGTGGAATCAACCAGTGGACTACAGGGAATGGGGAATGCCAGCCCATATGGTCAATGCCTACTATAATCCACAGAAAAACCTGATTGTCTTTCCAGCGGCTATCCTGCAGGCACCTTTCTATGACCTGCATCAATCCTCGTCAGCCAATTACGGTGGTATCGGAGCGGTCATTGCCCATGAGATTTCTCATGCTTTTGATACCAATGGCGCTTCCTTTGATGAAAATGGCAGTCTTAATAATTGGTGGACGGAGCATGACTACCAAGCCTTTACCGAACGGACTCAAAAGGTCATTGACCAGTTCGAAGGGCAGGATTCCTATGGTGCTAAGGTCAATGGCAAGCTGACTGTTTCAGAAAATGTGGCAGATCTGGGCGGTATTGCAGCAGCTCTAGAAGCGGCCAAGAAAGAAGCGGATTTCTCTGCTGAGGAATTCTTTACCAACTTTGCCCGCATCTGGCGAATGAAGGGCCGGGAGGAATATATGAAGCTCCTGGCAAGCGTCGATGTCCATGCGCCGGCTAAGCTTCGGACGAATGTTCAGCTGCCAAACTTTGACGACTTCTTTATAACCTTTGATGTGAAAGAGGGAGACGGCATGTGGCGGAGCCCAGAAGAGCGGGTGGTCATCTGGTGATGCAGAGATAAGACGCTTATCGAATCCTGCTCAGTTCAAAAATAACCGAGTTCATTTCAATAGTCTGCTTTTGTTTGTGAAAGCAGGCTATTTTGTCAAAGAATTTATAAAGCGTTTACATTTCTATGACCTTGTGCTATACTGTAGTTGATAACAAAAAAACAAAATATCCAAATAGAATAGATTTCAAAGTGTTTATTAATGAATAATAAAGAAAAGAGATATTCTTATGGTAAAACGATTCATTAGTTCAAATGCTTCAGAAATTTTAAATATGACTGCGCCGGAGCTGAAACAGAGCATCAAGGCCAGTGAGGGCCGCGTTATCCTGTCTGAAAACGTGGCTTTTAAAGAATCTTATATCGGTGATGTGACCAATGCAGAGATTGCTCGGTCTTTTGGTGCTGACTTGATTTTGCTGAATGGGATTGATATCTTCCAGCCTTTTGTGGCTGGTCTGGACGCCAAGGAAGATTTTGTTGAGGAGCTGCACCGCTTGGTTGGCCGTCCTATCGGTATCAATCTAGAGCCGGTGGACAGTCAGGCCCAGATGGCAGGAGAACGCCTGATCATCGATGAAGGGCGTCAGGCTAGTCTAGCGACCATTCAGCGAGCAGAAGAGTTGGGCGTTGACTTTATCTGCCTGACGGGTAATCCGGGAACTGGTGTCACCAATCAAGCCATTATTGACACCATTCGAGTGGTCAAGGAGAATTTTTCAGGCCTGCTGATTGCAGGCAAAATGCATGCTTCAGGTGTGGATGAGCCGGTAGCAGACCTAGAAGCAATCGCTCAATTTATCGAAGCTGGTGTTGATATTGTCCTAGCACCGGCAGTCGGCAGTGTGCCTGGCTTTGATGAGCAGGACTTGAAGCAGATTGTCCGCCTGGCCCATCAAAAGGGGGCTCTGGTTATGAGTGCGATTGGTACCAGTCAGGAGAGTGCTGATGAGGATATTGTCAAGCAAATGGCCATCCGCAACAAAATCTGCGGTGTAGATATCCAGCATATCGGAGATTCAGGCTACGGCTGTCTGGCTCCGGTTGAAAATATCTTTGCCATGAGCAAAGCTCTCAGAGGACAGCGCCACACCATTTCCATGATTTCACGTTCGATTAATAGATAGTAAAATGAGACAGACTTTTAGGGGGCTAGCGCCTAGAAAGCCTGTCTCTTTTTTTGTAAAAAAAAAGACCGAGATTCTTGTCTCGGCTTTTATAGGTTTCCTTTTTTATCTAAAAATTCATGATAGACACAGAGGCTGACTGCAGAGCGGGCAATACTGTATTTAGAGTAGGGGATAATGACAATCTCTGCTTGTTTTTGCTTTGGAAAGAGAGGAGCTTCCTGCTCTAACTGAGCCAGAACCTGCTCGGCAATAATCGGATAGGAGAAGAGCTGGCCGTCCAGATAAATCCTTTCGCTATCAATAAGCTGGCAGAGATTGGAAATGGAAATGGCCAGATAGCGGCAGGCAGTATGAATCAACTCAATACTGCCCAAGTCTCCTAAGCGATAGGCAGCCATCAAACTTGTCAAATCAATGTCATTGACGTCCTCTACAAGGGTCTTTAAGAGCGAGGTCTGGGAAGCCCGATACAGGATAGCTGCTTTATCAATCAGAGCGCTTTCGCTGGCATAAACCTGCAAGCAGCCGTGCTTGCCGCAAGGACAGCGCTCGCCTTCAGGATTGATGACGGTATGCCCCACCTCCCCGATAAGATAATTCTCCTGACTGTAAATGCTACCCTTGTACATGTAAGAGCAATGAATACCTCTGGCGACATGATAGACGATAAAATTACTGTCTGTCGGATGATAGCTAAAGAGGCGTTCAGCCATTGTCAAACAGTGGGACTTATTGGCAAAGTAGACAGGAAGGTCAAAGGCTTCTTGAATAGTCTGCAGGTTAATCTGTCCCCAGTGGGGATTTTTAGAAATGATAAAATCACTCTCAGAGAGATTCACATGCCCCGGCAGCCCGAGGGCAATCGCTGAGATGGGGTATTGGCTGTTCTTTTTCAGAAAATCTTGAATCAGCCGGATAATTTCCTGGTCAGACGGGCCGCCTGTCACCTCGACCTGATAAGTCCGAAT
This sequence comes from Streptococcus sanguinis, assembly GCF_026781265.1. GTDB lineage: Bacteria > Bacillota > Bacilli > Lactobacillales > Streptococcaceae > Streptococcus > Streptococcus sanguinis_T. The sequence continues at coordinate 29,134 of NZ_JAKUVC010000001.1, read as the reverse complement.
GCTGCTTTCTGCAATCTCACCGGTATTGTCAGCGATGACCATGGCCAGCTGTTTTTCAGAAATCTCAAAGCCTAGATAGTAGCGGCTACGAGGCGCAATATCTAGCAGGGTTTTCTTGCGGCCTACGCTCTCGTCATTGAGCTCACCCAGCTCCAGAACCAAGCCTTCCTTGATCAATTCATTGATGATACTGCCAGTCGTGGCTGGTGTAATTTGAGTTTCTTTTGAAATATCAATCCGAGAAATCGGTCGTTTGGCATAGAGCTGATCCAGGACAGTTGCCCTTAGCTCGTTTTGTTTTCTAGTTCGTGTCATCTTGTTTCCTCTGTTGCTATACTATCAAAAAAAGCTAGAAATCTCAAATGTAAGCGTTGACATAGTACAAAAAAATAGTTATAATGTTTATAGAATATTAATAACATAGTGAAAAATATTCTGTTTTCGGATTTTTGTTTATATATTGAAAATAAATAGCAAGCTTCGTTGCAGGCTAGGTCAGATTCATAAAGGAGGATGCTGATGGAAACAAAACAAATTATGTTAGTCTGTGCGGCTGGGATGAGCACCAGTCTCATGGTCAATAAAATGCAGAAAGCTGCAGAGGAGCGCGGCTTGGCTGCGACGATATTTGCGGTGCCAGTGTCAGAAGCAGAAGACTATCTAAGCGAGAAAAAGGTTGATGTCCTGTTGCTGGGACCTCAGGTCGCTATCTGTTGGAGGATTTACAGGAAAAATTAGCTTCAAAAGGCATTCCGGTCGATGTTATCCCTATGACGGACTACGGAATGATGAAGGGGGATAAGGTCCTCGATCTGGCAGAGTCGCTCATGAAGTAGGTACTCCTATGGAAAATAAAGATTCTTTAGAGGTCGCTATGACCCTCATCATGTATGGCGGAGAGGCTAAGTCTTGTGCTATCGAAGCCATTGCAGCAGCTAAAAAGCAGGATTTTGACCGAGCTCAGGAGAGACTGAGTCAGGCTCAGAAGGCCCTGCTGCAAGCCCATCACGCTCAGGCTGAAATGCTGAGCAAGGAGGCACAAGGAGAAAAGACAGAACTTAGTTTATTTATGGTACATGGGCAGGATCATCTCATGACCAGTATTGCCTTTGTTGATTTGGCAAAGGAGATTGTTGATTTGCATAAAAAATTTGATGAATAGGAGAAATGCAGATGAGTAGTTTGGTTGATAAATGGCAAGCGCGTCTCATGCCTATTGCCAATAAAATCGGCAACCAAAAATTCCTGGTTGCCCTGCGGGATTCCTTTATTGGGACCATGCCTGTGATTATGACGGGCTCTTTCGCCCTCATGGTAAATGCCTTTCTATCTGACTTGCCAGGACAGTTCGGCTGGAACTGGATTTCCTCTACCTTCCAGTGGCTGATTGATATTAACTGGCTGGTATTTAAGGGCAGTATTCCTATCGTTACCCTCTTATTCCTCTTTACCTTCGGGGTCAATATCGCTAAGATTTACAATACTGATAAGGTGTCTGCTGGTCTGGTAGCTGTTGCTTCCTATATCATTACCATTGGTGGCTCAGTTACTAAAACCTTTGAGTTGGCTAGCAAAACACCAGGGCTGAGCAAGGCGATTTCAAAACTTCCAGAGCTAAAACTTGACGGCAGTAACCTGTCTGTGACGATTAACAGTGTCATTCCAGGTGACCAGATCAGTGCGCGTGGTTATTTCACTGCCATTCTGATTGGTTTTGTGTCTGCCATTATCTTCTGTAAGGTCATGAATCGTAACTGGACCATCAAACTTCCGGATTCTGTTCCGCCAGCTATCATGAAGCCGTTCCTGTCTATCATTCCGGCTGCAATTGCCATGTATGTCGTGGGGATTGCGACCTATCTCTTTAATCTGGTGACAGGCGAGCTGTTGATTGACTGGATTTACAAGATTCTTCAGGCACCGCTTCTCAGCTTGTCTCAAAGCTTCTGGGCTGTGTTGCTCATTGTCTTTCTCAATAAGATTTTCTGGTTCTTCGGACTGCACGGCGGTAATGTGCTGGCGCCAGTTATGGCCAGTCTCTTTGGTGTGACCATGCTGGCTAATCTAGAAGCTTATCAGGCTGGGCAAGCCATTCCTTATATGTGGACGGATAATTCTTTCGGTGCTTTTGTCTGGTTTGATGCAATTGGGGTTGCCATTGCCATTCTCTGGCAATCTCGGAACAAGCACTATCGCGAAGTGGCTAAGTTGGGAATTTTCCCAATGGTCTTCAACATCGGTGAGCCGGTCATGTACGGTCTGCCAATCGTTTTGAATCCGATTATGTTCATTCCTTATGTCCTGACGCCAATGGTCATGGTAACAGTAGCCTACTTTGCAACCTCTATGGGCTTGGTTGCGCCGGTTACTCAAAACGTTACTTGGGTAATGCCGCCGATTCTCTACGGTTTCTTTGCGACAGCCTTCGACTGGCGGGCAATTATTCTTTCGCTGGTTAATATCGCTATTTCAACCGCTATATATCTGCCCTTTGTCAAGATGGCGGATAAACAGGAGGAGCTTGGATAGATGGCAAAATTTGAAATTAAAGATGAATTTTACCTGGATGGCAAACCTTTTAAGATTTTATCGGGAGCTATTCAGTATTTCCGGCTTCATCCAGACCAGTGGCGAGATACCCTTTACAATCTTAAAGCTTTAGGCTTTAATACGGTAGAAACCTATATTCCTTGGGCATTGCATGAGCCTCAAGAAGGTCAGTTTCAGGCAGAGGGCATGCTGAATTTTGAAGCATACTTCAAGTTGGTTGAGGAGATGGGGCTTTATCTCATTGTCCGTCCGACGCCCTACATCTGTGCAGAGTTTGACTTTGGCGGCCTGCCGGCTTGGCTCTTGAGATATCCTTCGATGCGCCTGCGGGTCAATCATCCGCTTTTTCTGGAAAAGGTCAGTCATTTCTATGACTGGCTATTTCCCAAGCTTCTGCCCTATCAGAGTGATCAAGGCGGTCCTATCCTCATGATGCAGGTGGAAAATGAATACGGTTCTTATGCCGAGGACAAGGCTTACATGCGCAGCATTGCGCAGATGATGAAGGTACGTGGCGTTACGGTTCCCCTCTTTACCTCTGATGGGACATGGATAGAGGCTTTGGAGTCTGGGACCTTGATTGAGGATGATATTTTTGTGACGGGGAATTACGGATCTCAGCCCAAGGAAAATACAGATAATCTGCGAGCTTTTATGGAGCGCTATGGCAAGAAATGGCCGCTTATGTGTACTGAGTTTTGGGATGGCTGGTTCAGCCGCTGGAGCGAGGAAATCGTTCGGCGAGAGGCAGAAGATTTGGCTCAGGATGTCAAAGAAATGCTGCAGCTGGGCAGCATGAACCTTTTCCTACTGAGAGGTGGGACCAATTTTGGTTTTATCAGTGGCTGTTCGGCTCGAAAGACCAAGGATTTGCCGCAGATTACCTCCTATGATTTTGACGCACCCATTACTGAGTGGGGGCAGCCAACCGAGAAATACTACGCTGTTCAGCGGGTGATCCACGAGGTCTTTCCAGAGCTTGAGCAGATGGAGCCTATTAGCCGACAGGCCAAGGCCTATGGCAGTTTTCCACTGCTTGGGACTGCAAACCTGCTGGATGTGGCAGCGGATATCACAGAGGAAATTCTGCTGGATTATCCACAGCCTATGGAGCAGATTGGGCAGAATCATGGCTATATCCTCTACCGTTCCGATATCAAAAATCAATACCATGAGGAAAGGCTCAAGGCATTGGAGACTCATGACCGCTGTCATTTCTATATCAATCAGGAGCACCTGGCTACCCAGTATCGGGAAGAAATTGGTGATGAGATGCTCTTCTCAGCTGATACCGAGCGGATTCAGATTGATGTGCTGGTGGAAAATATGGGGCGTGTCAACTATGGTTACAAGCTGGGCGCACCCAGTCAATCCAAGGGAGTCAAGGGTGGTATCATGATTAACCACCAGTTCCGCAAGGGCTGGAAGCATTATGCGCTCAAGTTTGACCAGGAAATGCTGGCCAAGCTAGACTGTTACTCAGCTCCACCGGAAAGAGTCAAAGCACCAACCTTCTATCGCTTTGAAGCGGAGTTGGATGATATCGCTGATACCTTCATCGACTGCTCTAAGTATGGGAAGGGCTGTATTTCGGTCAACGGCTTCAACCTAGGCCGCTACTGGAATGAAGGGCCAATTCACTATCTCTATGTGCCGTCTGGCTTGCTTAAGGAAAAGAATGAATTTATCGTCTTTGAAACTGAAAATGTCAAGATTGAAGAGTTGTCCTTGCTTGACCATCCAGTCTATAAGAAATGAGGTGCTGCGATGAAATATATGACAGTCGGGAATGAACTGAAAGAAGCCAGTCAGCTAGTTTTGGGCTGCATGCGTCTAGCAGAGCATGCTCCCGAAGAGATCGTTTCCGTTCTTGAAACAGCATTAGAAGTGGGAATTAATTTCTTTGACCACTCAGATGTCTATGCTAGCGGCCAATCTGAAACCAAGTTTGCGCAGGCTCTTCGCTCGTCTAAGATTCCCCGGGATCGAGTACTCATCCAGTCTAAGTGCGGACTGCGGGATGTTCACACCAACTACCATTTTGACTTTTCTAAGGATTATATTATTCGTTCGGTTGAAGCCAGCTTGGAGCGTTTGCAGACAGACTATCTGGATGTGCTCCTCCTACACCGGCCAGATGCTCTTGTGGAGCCGGAAGAGGTAGCTGAGGCTTTCTCACAGCTGCACCAGGCTGGGAAGGTCCGCCATTTCGGAGTCAGCAATCAAAATCCTTATCAAATAGAATTGCTGCAAAAAAGTGTGGAGCAGCCACTGATTGCCAACCAACTGCAGTTTGGTCCTGCCCATACTCCGATGCTGGATGCTGGGCTCAATGCCAATATGCTCAATCCGTTAGCAATCGTCCGGGATGGTAGTGTGCTGGACTATTGTCGATTGCATCATATCACAATTCAGCCTTGGTCACCATTTCAGGTCGACTTAAACCAGGGACTCTTTATGGAGCATCCTAAATATGCTCAGCTTACAGAAACTCTGCATGCCTTTGCGTCAGACTATCAAGTTTCCTTTGAAGCCTTAGTTCTCGCCTGGATTTTGCGTCATCCGGCACAAATGCAGCCGATTGTTGGCTCCATGAATCCGCAGCGAATTCGCTCAATGGTGGCTGCTTTTGATATTGAGCTCTCTCGGGCTGACTGGTATAAGATATACAAGAGCGCAGGGAATCCTCTGCCCTGAGCTTGTTTTTGCAGGGAGATTATTTGTTATTCAGAATCAATGAAGGCTAAGAGCAGTGAATCAGTCTGCTTGTTTCATTGATTAAGCTAGATTCTGTGCCTTATGAAAGGAGAATGATATGAATAATAAGTTTTCTTGGCAAGCCCTAGCAAAATCCGCTTCTGCTGCCAAGTATGGGAGCGGCTTGCTGCTATGTGCTTCCCTCTTGTCCTTAGCAGCTTTTACAGCTGTCTCAAGAGTTGAAGCAGAAGATGTTGCACCTGCCCCTGCCGCAGTGGCTGAAACGCCGGCTTCTCCAGCAGCGCAAGCAAGTCCTGAGGCTGAAAATCCAGCTGTGGCCGAACCCCAAGCAGCTCCTGCAAGTCAGACCGAATCAGCTGCAGCTGCTAGCGAGTTGCCAGCCAGTCAGGTCATGTCCGATGAGCAGAAACAGCGCGCCATTGCTCAGATGGGAGCCAATCAAGGGGATGTCTGGGTTTGGTCGGAGGAAAATGTCGTTGAAGAAAATGGGGAGCGTCAAAAGCGCGGTCCTAATGGCGGTCCTGGCCAATTTAATGGCGGAGCCGTCGTGTTAGGAGGTCGTCCGACTTATGACCCAGCAGCTGATTGGTACTACTTAGCTTATAAAGGCGAAGGAATGACCGATGAAGAAGCGCAGGCTGTCTTTGACAAGGAACGTGGCAAATGGATGAACGAGTTTGATCCTTGGGGCGTTGTGATGGAAATGACGGACAATAAGGCCAGCAATGCTTGGGCGGATATTCGGAACATGCAGGCTTTCGTCCTTCGGAAGGACTCCAATGTCTGGGAGAAAATTGTGGATCACCCTCAAGGGGTTCAATGGGTTGCTCAGTTCAAGGGGAATATGTCCAGCTACGTAGGAGATGCACGGCAGGAAGCCTTGGTTGGCGGAGGAACAGCTATTGAGGTCTTACCTAAGCAGGATCGGGTTGCCCACTGGGGTTCTGATCAGGCTCGTGATATTCCGAATCCTCAGACCATTCGGGCTGTTCTGGTTTCTGTCGAAGCGCGTATTTCTGAAAAATCTGACCCAGATGCCAAGCTTGGTATTCAAGTTGGTGGTGACTGGAAATTTTCTGAAGAAGTGAGCAAGCCGCTCTGGTATCCAGGAGCTGGTCTGGCTGGTATTCAGCGACTGACCAAGGATTGGGCGCGTTACTATTTTGTCAGTCTTACTGGTATTCAAGATGCAGTTGACGAAAGGGCCATTTCACAAGATGAGTTTATGAAGAGTATCGTGCCGTTAGCCGATATGGAGCAGGCCTCTCAAAATCAAGCCCAGCAGCCAACCCCTGCAAGGCCTGATCCAAAGGGGAGCCAGGTGGAAAATCTGACCTACAAAACAAGCGGCCAGACGAACTTTCAAGCAGCGTCTCAACAGCCAACTCTTAAGCAAACTTCTTCCAAACAATTGCCTAAAACCGGCAGCCAAAGCAGTCTATTGACCAATCTGCTTGGGCTCGGGCTCTTAGGGCTGGGGGCTGGCTTTCTTGGCTTGAAGAAAAAATCTTAGTTTTGCAAGCTAGAGTAAGAATAATCTACAAAAAAGCAACAGCAGATTCTAGCTGTTGCTTTGTGTTTGATTTAGGTTTTGCACGACAGGCTGTCCAAAATTAGGTGTTTGCGTAGCAGACGGACTGCAGACTGGCTCCTGGTATTTTTGAGTAAAGCGGCATCTAGGGAAATTGGAGCAGCCCCAAAATTGCTGACCTGCCCTAGAACCTTTGGATGCTGTACGGAGCACCAATCCATGCTTGCAGCGAAGGCAGATCTTTTCAGCTTCTCTACGCTGTTTATTCTGAGCAATGCGGTTAATATGGCGCTCTTTGATGACCTGCTTTCGCTTGGTCAAGGGCAGGAGCATACGATAGAGGTCGTCAATCTGCTCGGGCGACAGGCAGACTGGACTTTGGCAGGCCTGCCGGTCAATTGCCCCAATCACTTGCCAGGTCTGAATAACCTTATGCCTGTCACTGTGTAGATGGATTTCCTTGAGCTGACAGTCATTGCCAAAGACGATATAAGAATATAGATTTGGCGTGTATTGGTTGAGATAGTAGCTGAGCCATTTGAGATGGACTTTATTTTGAATAATGGGATTGAAAAAAGAATGTTTGTAAGATTTTCCGCGGCCTCCAGAAAGAACCTGAGTCCAGTATTGCTGATTTTCTGAGCCGAAGATCCAGCCCTTGTAGTTTTTTGACTCAAAAATGTAAATTCCAGATGGATGAATCAGTAGGGCATCAATCTCGGTGGTCGTGCCATTTTCTTTGAAGATGTAGAGATTATACAAGATCTTTTTATAGCCATGGAGCTGGTTCAAGACCTGACCAAGCTGGTACTCTCCCTGTTTTCCCTTGTTATATTTGAGTTCCCAAGGGGCAGTCTGGGTTTGCTGGAAATAGTCAGGCTCTGGGCTTTGGCTGGACGACCAATCTGAGTCCGTATCTTCCTTGTCTTCAAGTAGCTTATAACTGATAAAAAAGACGATGCCAAAGACAGCCACAAACGCGACGAAAAAGAATCCAAACATTTCCTAATCTCCCTTAAAATCTCTAATTCGAGTATAGCACAAAATAAAGAACGAAAGATTTTTATAAGTGTAAAAACACAGCAATTGAACAATAGAACAAAATGTGTCTAAAAATAGAAAGCTATCCTTTAAAAACTTATTTTCCAAAAACACCTCACAAACCTAAAAAATCATGTATAATAAAAAGACAGGAAAAGAATAGGAGTTATCATGTCTCAGGAATTAATCAGTGTTATCATCCCTGTTTACAATGTTGAGCAGTATTTAGCAGAATGTGTGAACAGCGTCTGTCGTCAGACCTATCAAAATCTGGAGATTATTCTAGTCAATGATGGTTCAACAGATGCTTCTGGCCAGATTTGCCAAGAGCTGGCTGACCAGGATTCGAGGATTCGTCTCATTCATCAGGACAATCAAGGCTTGTCCGGTGCCCGCAACACAGGGATTGAGCACTCTAGTGCAGACTATTTGATTTTTGTGGATTCAGATGACTGGCTGCCTGAGCAGCATGTTGCCCGCCTTTATGAAAAGCTCAAGGAGTACGATGCGGATATTGCTATTGGTCATCATTGTAGCTTTCGTGCAGAGGATTCAGCCTTCCTCTACTATTCGACAGAGCATTTTGAAACCCTCTATACGCGAGAAGAGATAATCGAGGAGCACCCTAGACGTCGCATGGTAGACGGTGTTTTTCTCTGTGCCTGGGCTAAGCTCTATAAGCGTGAGCTCTTTGATACAGTGCGCTATCCAGTCGGCCGAGTGGCCGAAGATGCCTTCACAACTTATAAGCTGTACCTTCAGTCAGAGAAGATTATCTACCTCAATGAACCGCTCTATTACTATCGCTTGCGGCCAAATAGCATCTCCATGACTTGGAATGAGCAGTGGTTCCGAGACTTGATTATAGGTTTTGAGGAGCAACTAGCCATTCTAGGTAAGCTGGGCTATGACCTGAGCTTCTACTACAAGTACTACACCTTCCTGCTCCAGTATTGTCGCGACAGCGCTGCAGCCGTCGGTATGCAGTCCAGTCGGGTCTATCAGGAAATTGAAAGCAAACTCAAACTGTTTGGAGAATAAATAAAACAAGCTACCTTTCAACCGTAGGGCTGAAAGCGTGGCTTGTTTTTTGGTGAGATTACCAGATGCAAGGAAAAACTCGATATCTAACCTTTTGGCAATAAGCTTCGTAATTTTTCCCAAAGTGATTGCCTAAGGCTTTTTCTTCAACTCTAAGTCGAATACTATATCCTACCACGAGTAAAATAAGACTGATAATGATTGTCAGAGGATTTAGTGATGTAATCGATAGGCCAAGGATAGACAAGATACTGCCAGTATAGGCAGGATTTCTTACAATAGAATAAGGGCCATGGTCTACTAATTGTTGACTATCTGTTGTTTGAACGGCCAGTGTAAAGTTTTTTCCGAGATAATTGACTGCATATATCCGCAATGCGAATCCTGCTAGAGAGATGAGAATTCCAAGATAGATAGTGAGGCTGGGTAAGTGGGGGACAAAGTCGAGAAATTGTCCGTTTATCAAAAATAAGCAGCAGATAACACTGCCGATAATGAAGTAGCGGCTCCCTTTATCTGCAGAGTCGTTTACATTGTTTGACTTGGTTTTATTTTTAATCCACATTTCTGTGCTAATAAAAATAACAAAGAAAACATAAGTGAAAATAGTTTGTAAATTCATGATTATTCCTCCGGTCAGAATTATACAAATTTTAATTTTAGAGGTCAATCAAAGACTAACGCTTTAGAGATGAGTTATAGTTTTTGTCAGTGAAAACTGGATTCCGTCTTTCAAAATCCCTTGAAAATGGTATAATAGAAACAGTACAAAAAATGGAGAAAAGAATGGCTTATTATAATCACAAAGAAATCGAGCCCAAGTGGCAGAAATATTGGGCAGAGCACCATACATTTAAGACAGGTACGGATAAGGACAAGCCTAACTTTTATGCGCTGGACATGTTTCCCTACCCATCAGGAGCGGGGCTCCATGTAGGGCATCCGGAGGGCTACACGGCGACAGATATTCTCAGCCGCTACAAGCGGGCTCAGGGCTATAATGTCCTGCATCCTATGGGCTGGGATGCCTTTGGTCTGCCGGCTGAGCAATACGCCATGGATACAGGGAATGACCCAGCTGACTTTACAGCAGAAAACATCGCCAACTTTAAGCGTCAAATCAACGCTCTTGGCTTTTCCTATGACTGGGATCGGGAAGTGAATACAACTGACCCCAACTACTACAAATGGACCCAGTGGATTTTCACCAAGCTTTACGAAAAAGGCCTGGCTTATGAAGCTGAAGTGCCAGTAAACTGGGTTGAAGAGCTGGGAACGGCTATCGCAAATGAGGAAGTCTTGCCAGACGGAACATCTGAGCGCGGTGGTTATCCAGTTGTCCGCAAACCCATGCGTCAGTGGATGCTGAAAATCACAGCTTATGCAGAACGTTTGCTCAATGACTTGGAGGAGCTGGACTGGCCAGAGTCTATCAAGGATATGCAGCGCAACTGGATTGGTAAGTCAACCGGTGCTAATGTAACCTTCAAGATTAAGGACACAGATAAGGACTTCACCGTCTTTACAACTCGTCCGGACACTCTTTTTGGAGCGACCTATGCTGTTTTGGCTCCAGAGCATGCTCTCGTTGGTGCCATTACAAGTGCAGAACAAGCTCAAGCAGTTGCAGACTACAAACACGCAGCCAGCCTCAAATCCGACCTAGCTCGGACTGATTTAGCTAAGGAGAAGACTGGTGTCTGGACAGGAGCTTATGCCATCAATCCTGTCAATGGCAAGGAAATCCCCATCTGGATTGCCGACTATGTGCTTGCAAGCTACGGAACAGGAGCTATCATGGCTGTTCCTGCGCATGATGAGCGTGACTGGGAGTTTGCTAAGCAATTTAACCTAGAGATTATTCCGGTTCTAGAGGGGGGCAATGTTGTTGAAGCTGCTTATACGGAAGATGGTCCGCATATTAACTCTGGCTTCCTAGATGGCTTAGACAAGGCTACCGCAATTGACAAGATGGTTGCTTGGCTGGAAGCAGAAGGTGTCGGAAACGAAAAAGTCACCTATCGCCTGCGCGACTGGCTCTTTAGCCGTCAGCGTTATTGGGGTGAGCCGATTCCAATCATTCATTGGGAAGATGGTACTTCAACTGCTGTCCCTGAAAATGAACTGCCGCTTGTCCTGCCTGTAACCAAGGATATCCGTCCTTCTGGTACTGGTGAAAGTCCTCTGGCCAATCTGACTGACTGGCTGGAAGTGACTCGCAAAGACGGTGTCAAAGGACGCCGCGAAACCAACACCATGCCTCAATGGGCTGGTTCTAGCTGGTATTATCTGCGTTACATCGACCCACACAACAATGAGAAATTAGCAGATGAAGGGTTGCTTAAGGCTTGGCTGCCAGTTGATATTTACATCGGCGGTGCAGAGCATGCTGTGCTCCATCTTCTCTACGCTCGCTTCTGGCACAAATTCCTCTATGATATCGGAGTGGTGCCAACCAAAGAGCCTTTCCAAAAACTCTTTAACCAAGGGATGATTCTGGGGACTAGCTACCGTGATAGTCGAGGTGCCCTAGTGGCGACAGACAAGGTGGAAAAACGCGATGGTTCTTTCTTCAACATCGAAACTGGAGAAGAGCTGGAGCAGGCGCCTGCTAAGATGTCTAAGTCTCTGAAGAATGTGGTCAACCCAGATGATGTAGTAGAGCAATACGGTGCCGATACACTGCGTGTCTATGAAATGTTCATGGGGCCACTGGATGCATCCATCGCTTGGAGCGAGGAAGGTCTGGAAGGCAGCCGCAAGTTCCTAGATCGGGTCTACCGTTTGATTACAAGTAAAGAAATCGTTGCGGATAACAATGGTGCTCTCGACAAGGTATACAACGAAACAGTCAAGTCTGTCACAGAGCAGATTGAGGAGCTCAAGTTTAACACAGCCATTGCCCAGCTCATGATCTTTGTCAATGCAGCCAACAAGGAAGAAAAACTCTATGTCGAATATGCCAAAGGCTTTGTCCAATTGCTAGCGCCTTTTGCACCGCACTTGGCTGAAGAACTCTGGCAGGCAGTAGCTCAAACTGGCAAGAGCATTTCCTACGTAGCTTGGCCAACTTATGACGAAAGCAAGCTGGTTGAGGCAGAGGTCGAAATCGTAGTTCAAATCAAGGGTAAAGTTCGTGCTAAGCTAGTCGTAGCTAAGGACCTGAGCCGTGAGGAAATGCAGGAAATCGCTCTGGCAGATGAGAAAATTAAATCTGAAATTGCCGGCAAAGAAGTCGTGAAAGTGATTAGTGTGCCAAATAAATTGGTTAATATTGTAGTGAAATAATTAGTTTGTTACAGCATTATAGTGATTATAAAGAAAGGAGTCGTTTAAAACGGCTCTTTTTTCAATGCCTTTCTTCTCTTAAATAGTAGAACTTTTCTCATTTTTCGATTTTCTCTTGTATTACTTCTGGATTTTATTTATAATCATTATAAATAAAAAAGGAAGAGAAAATTTAAATAGTGGAAGAACATAAAATTGATACGAACTTTAGTGGTCGGCTGAATATATTGCGGGCAGGGGTTTTGGGAGCCAATGATGGTATTATTTCCATTGCAGGTGTGGTTATCGGGGTGGCCAGTGCGACGGACGATGTCTGGATTATCTTTCTGTCTGGTTTGGCGGCAGTCTTTGCGGGTGCCTTTTCTATGGCTGGTGGAGAGTATGTTTCTGTTTCTACTCAAAAGGATACAGAAGAAGCTGCTGTTGCCAGAGAGCGGGAGCTTTTAGAGAAAAATCCGGATATCGCTAGGCAGTCTCTCTATGCCGCTTATGTCCAAAATGGCGAATGTGAGACTTCTGCCCAGCTCATGACTAATCGGGCTTTTCTCCAAGATCCGTTGGAGGCTTTGGTGCAGGAAAAATATGGCATTGAGATTGAGGAGTTCACTAATCCCTGGCATGCTGCCGTATCAAGCTTTTTAGCCTTTGCTGTTGGTGCGCTTTTCCCTATGATTACCATTATCCTGCTTCCAGCCGGCGTTCGTATCTGGGCAACCGTATTAATCGTGGCCTTGGCTCTCTTGGGAACAGGCTATACCAGCGCTAGATTGGGCAAAGCACCGCTCAAAAATGCTATGATTCGCAACCTCGTTATCGGTCTTTTAACTATGGCTGTTACCTATGCTGTAGGGCAAGTCTTTGCAATTTAATGGAATAAAATTTCTAACGAAGTTCGTTGATTTTTAGCAGCGTTTTTTTGAGCTGTGTAATAGATATTGATTTATGACTATACCAATCTCATGCTTGACAAACCAAAAAAGAGTTTGTATACTATCTCTATTGAATTTATTTAATTTCAATCGAACTATACCAATTTTAATAAGAAGGGCTGGTTTCTAAGACTAGAAATCAGAAGTAACGTTATGTGTGGAATTGTCGGAGTTGTCGGAAATCGCAACGCAACAGATATTTTGATGCAGGGGTTGGAAAAGCTGGAATACCGTGGTTATGACTCAGCTGGAATTTTTGTAACAACAGGGAAAACTTCTAGTCTGGTCAAGTCTGTCGGTCGTATCGCTGACCTACATGCTAAAATTGGCATTGATGTCGCTGGGACTACTGGTATTGGACATACTCGTTGGGCTACTCATGGAAAACCAAGTGAAAATAATGCCCATCCTCATACTTCACAGACAGGCCGTTTTGTCTTGGTTCATAACGGTGTGATTGAGAACTACCTTGATATTAAGAATACTTATCTAGCTGGTCATGACTTCAAGGGGCAGACAGATACAGAGATTGTTGTACACTTGATTGGCAAATTTGCTGAAGAAGAAGGTTTGTCTCTTTTAGAAGCATTTAAAAAAGCTCTCCACATTATACGTGGTTCTTATGCCTTTGCTTTGGTGGACTCAGAAGATGCAGATGTTATCTATGTTGCTAAAAATAAATCACCTCTTCTAGTTGGACTGGGTGATGGCTACAATATGGTCTGTTCAGATGCCATGGCCATGATTCGTGAGACGAATCAGTTTATGGAAATTCATGATCAAGAGCTGGTTATTGTCCGTAAAGACAGTGTGGAAGTGCAGGATTATGACGGGCATACTCTGGAGCGTGAAAGCTATACTGCTGAGCTAGATCTTTCCGATATTGGTAAGGGAACTTATCCATACTATATGCTCAAGGAAATCGATGAGCAGCCAACTGTGATGCGTAAGCTAATCAGCGCTTATACAGATGATAAGGGGCAAGTATCAGTAGATGCAGATATTGTCAAAGCTGTCCAGGAAGCTGATCGTCTCTATATCCTTGCAGCTGGAACTTCTTATCATGCTGGCTATGCTTCTAAGCGTATGCTGGAAGAGTTGACGGATACACCTGTTGAGCTGGGCATTGCTTCTGAGTGGGGCTACGGCATGCCTCTCCTCAGCAAGAAGCCTCTCTTTATCTTTATCAGCCAATCTGGTGAGACAGCTGACAGCCGTCAGGTCTTAGTCAAGGCGAATCAGATGGGTATTCCAAGTTTGACCGTGACCAATGTTCCAGGTTCTACGCTTTCTCGGGAAGCCAATCATACCATGCTGCTGCATGCAGGTCCGGAAATTGCAGTGGCTTCCACCAAGGCTTACACGGCTCAGATTGCAGCGCTAGCATTCTTAGCCAAAGCCGTTGGTGATGCCAATGCTTCTGAAAAAGCGGCAGCCTTTGACTTGGTTCACGAGCTGTCCTTAGTTGCGCAGTCTATTGAGTCCACTTTGTCAGAAAAAGAGTTGATTGACAATAAGGTCCGCGGCCTTCTAGAAACAACTCGCAATGCTTTCTATATTGGCCGTGGTCAAGACTACTATGTGGCGATGGAAGCTAGCTTAAAACTCAAAGAAATTTCTTATATCCAGTGTGAAGGCTTTGCTGCTGGTGAGCTCAAACACGGTACGATCTCTCTGATTGAAGACGGAACACCAGTTTTGGCTTTGCTTTCAGATGAAGTCTTGGCTAGCCATACTCGGGGCAATATTTCAGAAGTCGTAGCTCGGGGTGCCAAGGTGCTGACCATTGCTGAGGAGAATGTAGCCAAAGAAGGAGACGATATCGTACTCAATCAGGTTCACCCATATCTGTCACCAATCTCTATGGTGGTGCCGACACAGCTCATTGCTTACTTTGCAACCCTGCACCGTGGTCTGGATGTTGATAAACCGCGTAATCTGGCTAAGTCTGTCACTGTAGAATAAGCGCAGCAGGCTTTGACTATAAAAATTACCTATCTCATCCATAGAAAATATATATAGTACTTATCTAAAAAGGGTACGAAAAATAAGGTTATTCAGCGGAGTCTGAAAAGCCTTGAAAAAGCTAGCTTAGTCTAGCTTTTTTATTTTGCTTTGATAAATATTTTTAATCAGGCTGATAGGGAAAATATATTTCCCAGGAGAAAAAGAGGATGGTAAGATATATTACAAATTCAAAGAAGGAGGAAGTAATGGTCAGCAAGAAAGAATTAGTGCTGAGAGCTTTTCGGGGTGAAGAAGTTGACCGAGTGCCTGTTGGATTTTGGTTTCACTTTGTAAGCCAAGAGGAAAAGATGCTAGGCCTGGACAATCCAGTGATTTTCAATAAAAGTGTTGAGGGGCATGCTGCTTATGTTCGAGCTGCACGGCCAGACTTTGTCAAGATTATGAGCGATGGCTTCTTTAAGTATCCCAGCACGCTTTATTCGGATCATATTGAGTCCATTCGTGACTTAGCAGCTATCCAGTCTATCGGTGAGGATCATCCTTGGATTGAGCAGCAGATTGAGATGGTGAAGGCTGTGAAAGAAAGCTATCCGGAGGACCTCGCTTCCTTCTACAATATTTTTGCGCCGGTCTCCTATCTCAAGCGCTGGTTCCGCAGGGAAGGGTCGCGAGGAGATAGAGAAATTGCAGATTTTCTAGCAGAGGATCCTGAGCTGACAGGACATGTTCTAGATGTCATTGCCGGTGATATTGCTATTTTGACTAGACGTATCATTGAGGAAGTGGGCATTGAGGGGATTTATCTCAGTACCCAGCAAATCCAAGACGGTCGGGTAGATGCGGCCAGTTATCGTCGTTATATTGAGCCTAGTACGGTTAAGGTCCTGGAAGCGGTCAATGCGGCTGGCGGTCAGAATATTCTCCACATCTGCGGCTTTGAAGGGGCCAGCAATGATTTGGAACTGTTCAAAGACTATCCGGCTCAAGTCTTTAACTGGGCAACCCATCATGAGGGGGTCAGCTTAGCGGAAGGGCGCAAGCTCTTTGGTGGTCAGACTGTCTTGGGCGGCTTTGAAAATGGCAGAGCAGCTCTTCTAAATACAGGCAGTCGTGCAGAATTAGAGGCTGAGACCAAGCGGTTGCTGGCTGCAGCTGGCAGTCAGGGAGTGATTCTAGGGGCTGACTGCACAGTACCGGATGATTTCGAAATAGAAAGACTGGACTGGATTCGTCAGGCAGCTAGTCAGTTCTGACGGACTTGCCAAAGACATAAAAAGCAATTTTCAACTCTTTAAAGGAGGAAGATAGATGAAGCGGTATCAAAAAAGGCTTGCAGTTCTTGCTCTGATATTCTTGATAATAGGAACATTTCTGAGCATCAGTCAGATTTATGCTCACCATTCTTCAGACAAAAAAGAAGATGATTTGCAGGTGATCAAGAAACTGCCAGAGCAGTCAACTGGCTTGATGCAGCCCAATGATATCGCTGCCCTGCTCTTGTCAGATTAGAATTTTTACTAAAAAGTTAGATTAGCTCTATGAGAAAGCTAAAAAAACAACTCATTGGCTAGATAGGAATGATAGAAAAAGGAGAGAAAATGACTTCAAAAAGAGAATTAGTACTGAAGGCTTTCAGAGGAGAGCCCGTTGACCGAGTGCCAGTTGGTTTCTGGCATCATTTTACCAGCGAGGATGAGTGGCTGGCAGGTTTTGGAAATCAGGCCATTATTGAGAAAAATCTGGCTGGTCATCAAGCTTTTCTGGCAGAAGCTGAGCCAGACTTTATCAAGCTGATGAGTGATGGTTACTTTGCCTATCCTAACGAGCGCTTGAAAAAAGTCCAATCTATCAAAGATTTGGCAGATATTGAGCCGCTAGGTGCTGATCACCCTTGGATTAGTGAGCAGGTGGAGCTGGTTCAGAAGATTAGGGCTGGCTTTACAGAGGACTTGGTCGCTATTTACAATATTTTTGCGCCAGTGACCTACTTTAAATGGTTGGTCGGCAAGGTTGCCGGTGGAGATGATATCATTGCAGATTTCCTGGTGGAGGATGCGGCACTCACGAAGCGGGTGCTGGATGTGATTGCTCAAGATATTGCAGCTCTGACGGAGCGGATTATCAAGGAAGCTGGTGCGGATGGAATCTACCTCAGCGTTCAGAGCATCCAGGATGCGCGGGTGTCGGCTGAAGACTATGAGGTTTTTATTGCTCCTAGTGAATTGGCAGTGCTGGAAGCAGCCAATGCGGCTGGCGGAGTGAATATCCTGCACATTTGCGGTTACGAAGGCGCGCGAAACGATGTTCATCTTTTTACTGACTATCCAGCTCAGGTCATTAACTGGGCAGTGGGGCCAGAAGGCATCAGCCTAGCGGAGGGCCGGAAATTGTTTGGCGGTCGGACTGTCCTGGGTGGTTTTGAAAATGGCAAGAATAGCCTTCTCTACACGGGCAGTCAAGCAGCTATTCAAGACAAGACCAAGCGATTGATAGCAGAGGCTGGTAAGGAAGCTTTGATTATCGGGGCTGACTGTACTATTCCAAGCGATATTAAGGCAGAGCGGATTCAGTGGGTTCGCCAAGCAGCAAGCTTAACATAAGAAGGAGACGAAAGAATGAGCAAGAAAAAATGGATTATTGTCGGAGCGGCAGTGATTGCTATTGTAGCAGCGACTTATTTGGGGCGGACCTTGACGGGAGCTTCATCTAGCAAGACGAGCAGCTCTGCATCAGGCAGTGGTAAGGTCACAACTTTGAAAGTGGCTCATACACAGAACTATGTTCCCTATGACTTTGTGGATGAAAAGGGAGAATCAGATGGCTATGAGGTTGCTGTTCTCAAGGCTATTGATGAAAAGTTGCCAGACTACCAGTTTGAATATACTGGCACTAGTGATGAGGATCTTTTGGTCGGTCTGGAATCTGGGAAATATGATATTGGAACCAAGGGAGCATGGTACACCGAAGAGCGGGCGAAGAAGTTCATCATTCCAGAAAGCCCAATCGGCGCTAGTATTATCGGTTTCACTATCCGCAAGGAAGACGCTGAAAAATTCAAGACCATTGATGATTTTGCCAAGGAAAAGGGCAAGCTGGTACCAATCTCTCCGCAGAATGCTCAATGGGCGGTTATCGAAGAGTATAACCAAAAGCATAGTGGTGCTCCTATTGATTTGACTGCAGCAGAGTCCTTCAAGGTGGCTGATGCTTATGCTTGGGTTCTGGAAGGGCGCTACGATGCTTTCTTTGACATCAAGCTGTCATTTGAAAAAGCCGTGACGGACAAAGAAGGTTCTTACCATCAGTATGCGGACCAACTGATTTGGTTCCCTTACAAGGGGATTCCGACCTATCCCCTGCTTCATAAAAACGAAAAAAATCAAGAATTTGCCAAGGCATACGAGAAGGCAATTAAGGAACTGGAAAAAGACGGAACCTTGGCTAAACTATCGGAGAAGTATTTCGGAGAAGATGTCTTCTCTTATGTGGACAAGGATTAGTGGCTGCTGTCTGCTGATTATGGAAAATCAAAGGCTGACTGAGAAGCTAGCTGAATACAGAGCTGGTGGCTTCTAAGCTGACCTTGATGCTGTTTGAAGGAAA
This sequence comes from Streptococcus sanguinis, assembly GCF_026781265.1. Lineage (GTDB taxonomy): Bacteria > Bacillota > Bacilli > Lactobacillales > Streptococcaceae > Streptococcus > Streptococcus sanguinis_T. The sequence goes on along the minus strand of NZ_JAKUVC010000001.1, from coordinate 10,465 downwards.
TTTCAAAGAGAGAGCAAGGTTGCTCCAATCTGAAAGTGCCCGTCCAAGAGAAGCTTATTCTATCTAATCACTGTCGAAGGAGAAGAAAATTATGGTCTCGTATGACTTATCCCGTGTCTTTGGCCTGCTGCCTAGTCTGCTGCAGGCTCTGCCGACCACTTTATGGATTATGTTTGTGACAGCATTGATTGGCTCCTTGCTGGGTGGTCTGTTGGCTTGGGCTCAGATTGCTGAGGAGCAGTCTTTTGCTGGCCTGGCTAGAGGATATATATTTATTCTTAGATGTACACCGCCTATTGTCTTACTTTTCTTGGTTTTTTATGGTATTCCAGAGTTTTTAGAATGGTGGCTGGGGCTAGATATCAATAATTGGTCGCGGACTGTGTTTGTCATCATCACCATGATTCTGCTCTTTGCAGCCATGATTGCGGAAGTCTTCAAGGCAGCTTATCTTGCTGTTCCCAAGGGACAGACTGAGGCAGGTCTCAGTATTGGCTTGACACCGGTGCAGACATTTCTGCGCATCGTCCTGCCACAGGCTTTTCGCATCGCCCTGCCCAATCTCACGACTGCCCTTCTTAATCTCATGCGGGATGCTGCTCTGGCTTATACGATTGGAGCTGTTGACGTCATGGGAGCAGGGCAAAATCTCATCAGCCGGAATCTAGGCAATTATTCTCTAGAAACCTATACAGCGGTGGCCTTGATTTACTGGGGGATTGCTCTAGTGGTTTCACTGGCTTCCCAGCTTCTGGAAAAAAGTCTGACAGTCAAGGAGAGGTAAAGCATGGATTTGAATTATATTGTAAATACCTTTCTGGTTACTCTGAAAGGCATTCCAGTAACCCTAATCATTATGGTAGTGGCTATTCTGCTCAGCTTTATTCCGGCTCTGCTTCTAGCTCTGGGACAGATTTATAAAGTTCGGGGTGTTCGGACTTTTTCGGTTGTTTATCTTGCTTTCATTCGAGCGACGCCGCCCATTTTGCTCATTCTCTTTTTCTACAGTCTTTTTCCTAGCTTACTGAATCAAATATTCAAAAGTCTGGGCAGTCAGGTAGACGTCTTTAAGTTTAATCCGCTTTACTATGCTTTCATCATCTATAGCCTGATGACAACAGGGAGTTTGTCGGAAATACTGCGCTCTGCAATTTTGACAGTGGATAAAGGACAGTTGGAGGCGGCTCAAGCGATTGGTTTAACGAATTTTCAAGCCTATCAGAGGATTGTTTTTCCTCAGGCTCTGCGCTCTGCCCTGCCTAATCTGGCCAATCTGGTTATCAATCTAGTCAAGGGAACCTCGCTGGTGTTTGTCATGACGGTCAAGGATATCACAGCCTTGGCTAAGATAGAGGCCTCCCATTCTTACCAGTATTCAGAGTCTTACTTGGTGATTTTTGTTATTTATCTCATTATTTGCGGCTTGATTCAGTGGATGTTTAAGGGCTTGGAAAAGCGCTACGCTCTTACTTAGGAAGGAATGATTATGTTAGAAGTAAAACATATCTCCAAACGATTTGGAGAGCACCAGGTGCTGGCAGATGTCAGTCTCAAGGTCAATCAAGGTGACGTTGTGGTTATTCTGGGACCCTCAGGATCTGGGAAAACAACATTTCTGCGCTGTCTGAATCACTTAGAAAAAGCGGATGGCGGCCAGCTGACTTTGTCTGGTAAGGACTATGATTTGGCTAAACTTAGCAAAAAGGAGATTTTGGAAATTCGTAGAAAGACAGCCTTTGTCTTTCAGCATTATAATCTCTTTGCCAATAAAACAGCCCTTGAAAATATCTTAGAGGGCTTAGTGATCGCTCGTAAGATACCGAGGGAAGAAGCGCTTGAGATTGCAGAAGAGTCCTTGAAGCGCGTGGGCCTCTTGGCCTACAAGGACTATTATCCTTCTCAGCTATCAGGCGGCCAGCAGCAGAGGATTGGGATTGCCCGTGCCATTGCTGTCAAACCAGATGTCATCCTGCTGGATGAGCCAACTTCGGCTCTAGATCCGGAATTGGTCGGGGAAGTCCTCAGTGTCATGAAACAGCTGGCTCAAGAGGGAGTGACCATGGTTCTTGTGACCCACGAGATGAGCTTTGCCCGCGATGTGGCTAACCATGTCATCTTTATGGACGGAGGTCATATCGTCGAAGAAAATCCTCCTCAGGAATTCTTCTCTAGTCCGAAGGAAGAGCGGACCAAACAGTTTCTGTCCCGCATTCTGTCGGACGCCAGCTATAGTGTAGAGTATATGATTTAAAATCTGGATTGTGTCCAGATTTTTATTATAAAAAAGCGTCTTTATAGGAATGAAAAGGACCTAAACGACAATTTTGATTACATTTGTAAATTTATTTTAGAAAATTATGTAAAATCTATTGACAAATAAATTCTGTCATGATAAAATTACAACTGTAAACAAAAAAGTTTACGTAAATTTAATCAGAAGATATGAATACAGCCGGAAGGTAATTATTTTTGGGAGGATTAAAAATTATGTAAAATCATCTTCGTCTGAAAGAGATTTGATTCACTCATAAAAGTAGAGACTGACTCAGTCTTGATTTTTGGAAATGAAATAAGTTATGTAAAATAATAGATAGGAGAAGATCTCCCAAATGAATATTTTTTATAGTAGATAAGGAAAAGATTTCTTATCTGAAATTTTGGTAAAAATAAAAATTATGTAAATCAAAAAATGAAGAAAAGTGAGGCAATGCTATGAACAACAACTACAACAATTTTAACAATATGGATGACCTTTTCAACCAACTCATGGGGCGCATGGGCGGCTACAACAGTGAGCACCGGCGCTACTTGATTAATGGTAGAGAGGTCACACCGGAAGAGTTTGCTCAGTACAGGGCTACTGGCAAGCTCCCCGGTCAAGGAGCAGGTGAGCAGACTAGCCAGACTGCTGCTCAGGGACCTAAGCAGGATGGTATCCTGGCTAAGCTAGGTCGCAATCTGACTCAGGAAGCTCGTGATGGTAAGTTAGATCCAGTCATTGGGCGCAATAAGGAAATCCAAGAAACTGCTGAAATCCTTTCACGCCGGACCAAGAATAATCCTGTATTGGTCGGAGATGCTGGAGTTGGTAAGACAGCTGTCGTAGAAGGATTGGCTCAGGCTATCGTCAACGGTGATGTGCCAGCGGCCATCAAGAATAAGGAAATTATTTCTGTTGATATTTCCGGTCTGGAAGCTGGTACCCAGTATCGTGGTAGCTTTGAAGAAAATATCCAAAACTTAGTCAATGAAGTCAAGGAAGCCGGCAACATTATCCTCTTCTTTGATGAAATCCATCAAATCCTAGGAGCAGGATCTACTGGCGGAGACAGCGGATCCAAGGGACTGGCGGATATTCTCAAACCTGCGCTCTCTCGTGGGGAGTTGACCGTTATCGGGGCTACTACTCAGGACGAGTACCGCAACACCATTCTCAAAAATGCAGCTCTGGCTCGTCGTTTCAATGAAGTCAAAGTCAATGCGCCGTCTGCCGAAGATACTTATCAGATCCTTCGAGGCATTCGGGATCTGTATGAAAAGCACCACAATGTTATCCTGCCGGATGAAGTGCTGAAAGCGGCTGTGGACTACTCTGTTCAGTATATTCCACAGCGGAGCTTGCCAGACAAGGCGATTGACCTGGTCGATGTGACAGCTGCCCACTTGGCAGCTCAGCATCCAGTAACCGATGTTCATGCGGTTGAACATGAGATTGCTGAGCAAAAAGACAAGCAGGAAGCAGCTGTTGAGAAAGAAGATTATGAAGCAGCTCTGAATGCCAAGACCCGCATTGAAGAGTTGGAAAAGAAAATTCAAAACCACACCGAGGATATGAAAGTGACTGCTACGGTCAACGATGTAGCGGAGTCTGTTGAGCGGATGACGGGAGTGCCGGTATCTCAGATGGGTGCCAGCGACATTGAGCGACTCAAGGGCATGAATGACCGTCTCAAAGCCAAGGTGATTGGTCAAGACAAGGCTGTAGAAGCTGTGGCTAGGGCTATCCGCCGTAACCGTGCAGGCTTTGATGAAGGCAACCGTCCGATTGGCAGCTTCCTCTTCGTTGGTCCGACAGGTGTCGGAAAGACTGAGCTGGCTAAGCAACTGGCTCTGGATATGTTCGGTACCAAGGAAGCCATCATCCGTCTGGATATGTCAGAATACTCCGACCGGACTGCTGTTTCCAAGTTAATTGGTACCACTGCAGGATATGTTGGCTATGATGACAACAACAACACCTTGACCGAGCGTGTGCGCCGCAATCCATACTCTATCATTCTCTTGGATGAGATTGAAAAGGCTGATCCACAAGTAATTACCCTTCTCCTTCAAGTTCTGGATGACGGTCGTTTGACAGATGGTCAAGGGAATACTGTCAACTTCAAGAACACGGTCATCATTGCGACTTCCAATGCCGGATTTGGCTATGAAGCTGGCTTGGAGGAAGATGCAGAAAAACCTGATCTGATGAACCGACTCAAAGCTTATTTCCGTCCAGAGTTCCTCAATCGTTTCAATTCGGTTATTGAGTTCTCTCATCTCAAGAAAGAAGATTTGATGGAGATTGTTAATCTCATGCTGATCGAAGTAAATCAAACCTTGAGCAAGAAAGAAATTGATCTGGCTGTATCTGATGCAGCTAAGGAATTCCTGCGCGATGCTGGTTATGACCAAGTCATGGGTGTTCGTCCGCTCCGCCGTGTCATAGAGCAGCAAATTCGTGACAAGGTGACTGACTTCCACTTGGATAATCTAGATGCTAAGCACTTGACAGCCGATTTGGAAGATGGTGTCTTAGTTATCCGGGAAAAAGGTGCTGCCGCATCTAAAGAAGACAAGCAAGCAGAATAAAGCTTACTAAGTCAACTAACTTTTCAAAGACCTCCTTCTTAAATGAAGGCAGGTCTTTTTTGTTGAGTAGGAATTTCAAATATCTCCCTTTTCTGGAAATAAATTAGCATTTATCCCAAAATCTCAACTTAATCCTTCTTGACAACACCTAAAAGAAATGATGCTATTAGGTATACAAAAAAGAAAAACATTGAAATCTGATGCTGATGAAAAGTCAGGCTTGCTTAGGAAGTATTGGTAAAATGAAACAAAGTTTGGATAAATTCTTGTTTGGTTTTATAATCGTCCATAATTTCCTTATCTGTTAAACATTTATTACTGGACAATGATAACTCTCATCAGGGAAGAAGTCCAGCCCATTTTCGATGTATTTTTTACAATCTAAAACAGATGAGGGAGCCAGTTTTTTGGAGTTTTCGAAAGTTCGATGAACAGAGAATTTTTCTTCGGCGTGAGAATATTCAGGCGTAATTTACGCCAGTTTTTGAATGGCTGATTTAGAGATTTTGTACTTTCGAAATGTTTAAATGTAGTTATTTATTTTTAAAGAATCGCTTGCTAGTACACCTGAAAACGCTCGTAGAATGATAATAAGTCGCCTGACGAAACTGCTCAGAAACGGCGGTGTTATGCTGAAACAATCTGACGCGATGCGAAGGGCGGTGCGAAAGGGGTTACGTACTTATTTTTCAACAATTTAGCAGAGTATTTTTATAAGTGTGATATAATAGAAGTATAATTTGTTCTGATAGTTTATTTTATGGAGAAGTAGATTTTTAGAATGCGGAGGTTCAATATGGTTGAGTTTATAAAGTCTAAGAAAGAAATGAGTGAGGAGGATATTAAAGCAAATTTCATCACTCCTGCTATTGTATCCAAAGGATGGAAAAATGGTGAGCATATCGCTTACGAGGAATACTTCACTGATGGTCGAATCGAGGTTAGAGGAGATAAGGCTCGTCGCAAAGAAGGGAAAAAATCAGACTATTCATTGTATTACCAATTTGGAACTCTAATTGCAATCGTTGAGGCAAAGGATAATAAACATAGCGTTCGAGCGGGATTACAACAAGCGATTGAATATGGTGAGATTTTAGATGTTCCTTTTGTTTATTCTTCGAATGGTGATGGCTTTATTGAGCATGACCGTATCACAAGAGAAGAGCGTGAGCTGGCGCTAGATGAATTTCCCACTCGTGAAGAATTATTTTCTCGTCTGAAGAAGGAAAAAGGACTAACGTCTGAAATAGCAGAAGCTATCTCAACTCCATATTACACAGATGCCTTCTCAACTAAAACGCCACGATATTATCAGCAAATAGCTATCAACCGTACAATTGAAACAGTTGCCAGAGGACAAAAACGAGTAATGTTTGTGATGGCAACAGGAACGGGAAAAACATTCATGGCTTTTCAAATTATTCATCGTCTTCGAAAAGCTGGTTTGGCTAGACGAGTTTTATTTTTAGCGGATAGAAACATCTTAGTAGACCAAACGATGGCTGAAGACTTTAAGCCATTCGAAAAGGTGATGACGAAAATTACTCCAAAACTTTTGAATGCTCCTGAAAAATTAAATTCTTTTGAAATTTACCTAGGACTTTATCAGCAACTAACTGGTGAAGATGGTACTGAAACGCATTATCAAAAGTTCGACAAAGACTTCTTTGATTTAATCGTAATTGATGAAGCGCACCGTGGATCAGCCAAGGAAGACAGCAACTGGCGTAAGGTGATTGATTATTTCAGTTCTGCGACACAAATTGGTATGACGGCAACTCCTAAAGAAACCAAGGATGTCTCCAATATGGAATACTTCGGGGAGCCAATTTATACTTATAGTTTAAAACAAGGAATCGAGGATGGTTTTTTGGCTCCGTATCGTGTTATGAGAGTTAATTTAGATGTGGATGTGGATGGCTATCGTCCAGAAACTGGGAAAGTTGATGCTAAAGGGCAGTTAATCGAGGATAGGTACTACGGCAGGAAAGATTTTGACAAAACTATTGTTATTGATGATAGAACTCAAAAAGTTGCTAAGTTTGTTTCGGACTATATGAAGCAAAACAATGCACGATTTGATAAAACGATTGTTTTTTGTGTTGATATTGACCATGCTGAACGGATGCGTGCTGCACTTGTAAAAGAGAATCTAGACTTAGTCCAAGAAGACTATCGTTATGTCATGCAAGTAACTGGTGACAATGCTGAAGGAAAAGCTCAACTGGATAACTTTATGGATGTCAATTCTAATTTTCCCGCTATTGTAACAACGTCTAAATTATTAACGACAGGAGTTAATGCTAAAACATGTCGTTTGATTGTTTTAGACTCTAATATCCAATCTATGACTGAATTTAAACAAATTATTGGTCGTGGCACACGTCTTTATCCTCAAAAGGGGAAAGAATTTTTTACGATTATTGATTTTCGAAATGTTACTAATTTGTTTGCTGACCCTGATTTTGATGGTGAACCAGTGAAGGTTCTGGAAACAGGTGCAAAAACAAATAATGGTGCTACACCTGGTTTTGTAGACGAAGGTGGTGACCCAGTAGAGAAATATGTCGTTGCAGATAAGCAAGTGACCATTTTGAATTCAACAGTTCAAGTATTGGATGAAAATGGAAAACTGGTCACTGAAAATCTAACCGACTACACCCGTAAGAATATTTTAGGTAGTTATGCTACTTTGAACGATTTTATCACGGCTTGGCATACAGCAGATAAAAAGAAGATTATATTGGACGAACTTTATAAAAAAGGAGTTTATCTGGATGCTATTCGAGAGTCGGAAGGGATTTCGGAGCAAGAAATTGATGACTTCGATTTACTCCTAAAACTTGCCTATGGTCAAAAAGAATTAACCAAAACAGAGCGTATTAACAAACTCAAACGAAGTGGATATTTATATAAATATAGCGAAGAAGCACGTGCAGTTTTGGAAATTTTGTTGGACAAGTACATGGATAAAGGTATTGGAGAACTCGAAAGTATTGAAACACTAAAACTTCCAGAATTTCAGCTATATGGTGGAACCTTCAAAATCATCAATACTTACTTTGGAGATAAAAAACGGTATTTACAAGCAATTAAAGAATTGGAGCAAGAGCTATTTACGGTAGCTTAATGAAAGGAAAATATGTCAATTACATCATTTGTAAAAAGAATTCAAGATATCACTCGAAACGATGCGGGTGTTAATGGTGATGCTCAACGTATTGAGCAAATGTCTTGGTTATTATTTTTGAAAATTTACGATAGCCGTGAAATGGTTTGGGAGTTAGAAGAAGATGACTACGAATCGATTATTCCAGAGGAGTTAAAATGGCGAAATTGGGCTCATGCTCAAAAAGGGGAACAGGTATTGACAGGTGATGAATTACTTGATTTTGTTAATAATAAATTATTTAAAGAGTTGAAAGAGCTTGAAATAACTCCAAATATGCCTATTCGAAAAACGATTGTCAAGTCAGCTTTCGAAGATGCGAACAACTATATGAAAAATGGTGTTTTGTTACGCCAAGTAATCAATGTTATTGATGAAGTCGACTTCAATAGCCCTGAAGACCGTCATTCTTTTAATGACATCTACGAAAAAATTCTTAAAGATATTCAAAGTGCTGGGAACTCAGGAGAGTTTTATACACCACGTGCAGCGACTGACTTTATCGCTGAAGTCCTTGACCCAAAACTTGGCGAATCAATGGCAGACTTCGCTTGTGGAACAGGGGGATTCTTAACTTCGACTCTGAATCGTTTAAGTAGTCAACGTAAAACTAGTGAAGACACTAAGAAATATAACACAGCTGTTTTTGGTATTGAAAAGAAAGCATTTCCCCACCTTTTAGCAGTTACAAATCTGTTTCTTCACGAAATTGATGACCCTAAAATTGTTCATGGCAATACTTTGGAGAAAAATGTTCGCGAATATACAGATGACGAAAAATTTGACATTATCATGATGAATCCACCTTTTGGAGGTTCTGAATTAGAAACAATAAAAAATAATTTTCCAGCAGAATTACGGAGTTCTGAAACAGCTGACTTATTCATGGCTGTTATTATGTATCGTTTGAAAGAAAATGGTCGTGTTGGGGTTATTTTACCTGATGGTTTTCTATTTGGCGAAGGCGTAAAAACTCGCTTGAAACAAAAACTGGTAGATGAGTTCAACTTACATACGATTATTAGGTTGCCTCATAGTGTATTTGCGCCGTATACAGGAATTAATACGAACATTCTTTTCTTTGATAAAACAAAGAAAACAGAAGAAACTTGGTTTTATCGTTTAGATATGCCAGATGGTTATAAAAATTTCTCGAAAACCAAGCCGATGAAGTCAGAACATTTTAATCCTGTTCGTGACTGGTGGAAAAATCGTGAAGAAATTCTGGAAGGTAAGTTCTATAAATCTAAATCATTTACACCTAGCGAATTGGAAGAGCTAAATTATAATTTAGACCAGTGTGGTTTTCCAAAAGAAGAAGAGGAAATTTTAGATCCCTTTGAGTTGATTCAGAATTATCAAGTGGAAAGAGCAACTTTAAATCATAAGATTGATACTGTATTAGCTGATATTTTGCAGTTGTTGGAGGACAAATAATGACACCAGAACAACTTAAGGCAAGTATCCTCCAAAGAGCGATGGAAGGGAAATTAGTACCACAAAATCCTGATGGCGAACCAGCAAGCGAATTGCTAAAGAGAATTAAAGCTGAGAAAGAAAAACTTATCAGTGAAGGCAAAATCAAGCGAGATAAAAAGGAAACCGAGATATTTCGTGGTGATGATGGGAAACCTTATGAGAAGTTCGCTGATGGAAGTGTTCAAGAAATTGATGTCCCTTATGATATTCCTGATAGTTGGGAGTGGGTGAGGTTTTCTACATTGGTTGAAATTGTTAGAGGTGGCTCTCCACGACCAATCAAAGATTATCTTACTTCTGAAGTAGATGGAATAAATTGGATAAAAATAGGTGATACTAAAAAGGGTGAAAAGTATATAAATAATGTTAAAGAAAAAATCAAAAAATCAGGGCTTAACAAAACTAGATTTGTAAAAAAAGGTACATTTTTGTTAACTAATTCTATGAGTTTTGGTAGACCTTATATTTTGAATGTTGATGGTGCAATACACGATGGATGGTTGGCTATTTCGAACTATGAAAACTCATTAAATAGAGATTACCTATTCTATATTCTTTCATCAAATGTAGTTTATTATCAATTTTTATCTCTAATTAGTGGAGCTGTTGTGAAAAACTTGAATAGTGATAAAGTTGCTTCTATTCTCATCCCTCTCCCCCCACTTACCGAACAACAACGCATAGTAGAAGCAATCGAATCAGCTTTAGAAAAAGTGGATGAATACGCTGAAAGTTATAATAGACTAGAACAGCTAGATAAAGAATTTCCAGATAAACTAAAAAAATCTATTCTTCAATATGCTATGCAAGGAAAATTAGTTGAACAAGACCCAAATGATGAACCAGTTGAAGTTTTACTTGAAAAAATACGGGCAGAAAAACAAAAACTATTTAAAGAAGGCAAAATTAAAAAGAAAGATTTGGAGATTTCAATTGTTTCTCAAGGAGATGATAACTCTCCTTATG
>NZ_JAKUVC010000017.1 GCF_026781265.1 Streptococcus sanguinis | reverse complement strand
GCCGGGACAAAATTGTACTGACCCCAAAAAGTTAGACAATTAATTATTGAAAGGATTTAGTTCTGTATTGCACAGGGCTAAGTCCTTTTAGTTTGACCTTAATTCGTTTGTTATTGTAGTAATCAATGTAGTCTACAATAGCTTGCTCAAGGTCTTCTAAAGACCTAAAGTTCTTCTCATAACCATAAAACATTTCAGACTTAAGAATGCCAAAGAAGGACTCCATCATGCCGTTGTCTGGGCTGTTACCCTTGCGTGACATGGATGGCTGAATCCCCTTCTTCTCCAAAAACTGGTGGTAAGAAGCATGTTGGTATTGCCATCCCTGGTCGCTATGGAGAATCGTATTCTCATAGTGTTTCTCTGTGAATGCCTGTTCCAACATGGTCTTCACTTGTTCTAAATTTGGTGAAGTAGAAAGATGATAAGCGATGATTTCACTGTTATATCCATCCAGAACAGGGGATAAATAGAGTTTCTGCCTGCTATTTGGAATGGCAAACTCTGTCACATCCGTATAGCATTTTTCCATTGGCTTGGATGCTTCAAATTGGCGTTGAATAAGATTCTCTGCTTTCTTGCCAATCTCTCCTTGGTAGGAAGAATACTTCCGTTTCCGACGAATTCGAGCCGCTAAACCAAGGACTTTCATCAGCAGTTGGACCTTTTTATGATTGACTACGAAGCCACGATTTCTTAGTTCAAGAGTGACTCTCCGATAGCCATAATTTCCTTTATGCTCACTATAAATGGACTGAATTTCAGCTTTAAGTTCTTGATTCTTATCTGGTTGATCTAGCTGTTTTAAGTGATAGTAGTAAGTTGAGCGAGCTAAATATGCCGTTTCAAGAAGTAAATCTAATCGAAATCCTCCTGAAACCATTTCTCTAACTGTCTCTGCCTTTCTCTCTCTAGGGCTTCGTCCCTTTCCTCTAACTCTTTTAACTTTTTTAGGTAGGCCACCTCAGTCCGTAAGCGTTCATTCTCCTCTTGAAGTCGCTCTAGTTCAGTCATTTCTTCCCAAGTTTTCTTCCGTTTACGTCCCATTTTAGCTGGCCTTCCTCTTATTTTCTCAACAATAGTATACCCGTTTTTCTTGTATTGTGCCAGCCAATTTGGAAGTAATCCACTACTTGGAAGAGCATAATCCAGAGATACGCTTAGTTGCGAACGACCTTCAAGTAGGACTTTATCAATCATTTTTTGTTTTAATTCAGGAGAGTAATAACGGTTTTTCCCTTTTTTGACATTTTCTATTCCGTAGCGATTAATCAATCGGATTAAGTACTTAAGATTTGAAAGGTTCATTCCATATTTTTCTGAAAGTCGCTTGAAGCTGATTCCTTGTTTTCTTAGTTCATAGATTCGAACTTTATCCTCATAAGTTAATTTCATTTAAAAACACCCCAAAAGTTAGATTTTTT
>NZ_JAKUVC010000016.1 GCF_026781265.1 Streptococcus sanguinis | reverse complement strand
TTCTCAAGGAGATGATAACTCTCCTTATGGGAAGATACCAGAAAACTGGCTTCTCTCAACTCTAGATAGTGTATCCAATCTTTACACTGGAAACAGTATTAACGCTACTGAAAAGAAAAAATATTTTTCTGGAGTAGATGGGGTTAATTATATCGCAACCAAGGATGTCAATTTTGATAGCACTATTAATTATGATAACGGCATTAGAATTTCCGATAGATATTTATCAAAATTCAAAATCAGCTATTCCAATTCTGTATTGATGTGCTTAGAAGGTGGTAGTGCTGGACGCAAAATAGGGTTATTGGAACAAGATGTTTGTTTCGGTAATAAATTATGTAGCCTATCCTTTTATTATGGAGAAAATAAATGGCTCTACTATTTTCTTCAAAGCCCGCAATTTCTCAGTGATTTTCAGGAGAGTAAATCTGGTATAATTGGTGGAGTTAGTATCAAAAATTTAGGAAACATAACAATTTCTCTACCTCCTCAAAAAGAACAGAAATGCACTAGTTCTAAAGTTGAGAAACTTTTTGAAAAAGTAAATCAACTTTGGAAATGATTCTTCTCATCTCTTCATGGTTAGAAATAGGGATTAATAACTCAGAAATACTGGTACTATTTAATGTTTTTCCTTTAATAGCATCTTTAGAATTGCCTGAAGTAGAGATAAGTGGCAAAAATATCATCAAGTAATCTCTGATAATATTTTCTTTATTAGCATAGGGGAATATCGATATAATAGCTTCATTATGAGTGGCAGGAATATCCAATATGGCGACTTTTCCAATAGATAATTTAAAACTCATTAATAAAGTTCCTTTAGGTGAAATGTCTATTTTCTTTGATTTTAATGCTAATTTAGAAATAGATTCTCTCGTATTAGTTACATAACCAGATATAGGCATATCTGATATAGATACCCAAGGTATTTCAGTTCCCCAAAAAGTAGCTTCACTGCGTGGAGGAGTTTTTCCTATTCTGAAGTTAACTAGGCTAGCAAATTTAATATATCTCCATGCTTCTGGGATTTCATATACAGGATAAGAGGTTGTTTCATCTTTGTTCCCATAAGGAGAGCCATAATCACAAAAATAGCAGAAAGTCTATCCGACTTCCTGCTATTTTTTACCAATTAACAATTTTATCTACAATATTTTGTTGTTCAGTAGCTGTTTTCCTTAGATAGATTCGAGTAGTTTCTATACTTTCGTGTCCCATCAAATCTGCAAGCAAAGCGATATCGTTATACTTCTCTAAAAAATTCTTAGCAAATAAATGCCTAAAAGAATGAGGGTAAATTACTTTAGGATTCATTTTGTATTTATCCGCATAATTTTTTAACTGTTGAGCAACTCCTCTTGCTGTAATTGGTTCGTTAAATTTGTTCAAAAATAAGTAACCACTTCGGCGATTTTCTGTCTCTAAGCATTTTAGACAACTATTTCTTAATCTTTTAGGAATGTACAGTCTACGAATTTTACCACCTTTTGAGTAAATATCAAAATAACCAATTTCAACATGTTCTACTTTTAATTTAATAAGTTCACTTACACGAGCTCCAGTTGCACCTAAAAACCATACAACAAAATGCCATTTTAAAATACCATCTTTTTTCAAACTACGTTTAAGAAAAAGATAATCAGCATGACTAATGACATCTTCTAAGAATGGCTTTTGCTGTACTTTGACAAATTTTAATTTCAAATCATCATGACCAATAAAAGCCAGATATTTATTTACTCCTTGTAGTCGCAAATTGATAGTTTTAGGTTTAAAATTGTCTAATAAATATCCTTTGTATTCAAATAAATCTTCCATTTTGAGTTCGTAATTTTCCAAGAAAAATCGAACACCATAAAGGTACGAACGCACAGTATTTTCAGCTAAACCAGATTTCTTCAAATGTAATTCAAAATCTTTCAATGTAAAACTCCTATCTTATGTTTGATAGAAATTCCACCGCACGTAAAACTATTATACTAAATTAGTGCGTCAATGATATTGATAGATTGTTCGATTTTATCAACGATTCTGGATTGTTCGGATAGTGGGGGGAGAGGAATTAGATATTCTTTTATAGTTTTCGTTAATAATTCTTTTTGTTTTGTACTACCCGATGCTTTTTCTTCAATAACTGACTGCACAATAGGAGAGGAAAGAAAATTATAGATGAAATGGTAGTTAATAAATCCCGATAAGACTCTTATGACTGTAACATGGCTATCTGCAACAGCCCAGCCATAAGGATTTTTATTTTCACTGTAAATAGCTAATCTTCCTAACGTACCTAAACCTGTTGAATTCCACATTAAATCACCATCTCTTAATAATCTTTCTTCCTGGTAACTATTAACTGTTTCAGGAGCAATAAATTTTGCTAAGTCAATGGAAAAACCAGACCATTGGTTACATTTCTGAGCAATCACAGGGTACATAGGAATATTTGAATATTTTGGAGATTTCCCTCGTTGAATGTAGGAGGTTATATCGTTTAACCTCACCCATTCCCAACTTACTGGTATTTCATAGGGTACTTCCTCATAAGGAGAGTTATCATCTCCTTGAGAA
>NZ_JAKUVC010000015.1 GCF_026781265.1 Streptococcus sanguinis | reverse complement strand
TTCTGTCTAACTTTTGGGGTGCAGTTCATAATATGGACAGGTCTTTTTCTCATTTCTTCCGATACTGGCTTGGTGTCATTTGGTAGTATTTTTTAAACTGGCGATTGAAGTTGGACAGGTTATTAAAGCCAGCTTGGCTGGAGATTTCCAGTACAGAGAGATTGGAGTGTTGCAAGAGTTCGGCTGCTTTGCGCAGGCGGAATTGGATCAGGTACTCAATGCAGGAAACGCCCAGATGCTTCTTGAAGAAGTTCATGAAATGGGTGGAGCTGTAGCCACAGATGCTAGCCAGTTGGTCAATATTCAGGTCTTCTTGGTAGTGGGCATTGATGTAGTCAATGATGGAGCGGATTTTTTCTTCCTTGCGGTAGCCTTCTGGTGACAGGTCTTTGGAAATGACATAGCCGTTCTCAAAGAGGAGGTAGAAGAGCTGGTTGAGCTGGGCTTTGAGCTGAAACTCGTAGTGAGATTTGCGGAAATAGCCTGTTTCCATAGCTGCTAAGAGGCACTGGCGAATCTCCGCATAGGCTGTATCATGGGGCTTGATCACATGAGTCAAGTCCAGCTGACCATTGTAGAGGGGCTGCAGATAGTTGATGCTGGCCTGGTCCATGGCAGAGTAGCCCATCAGATCCAGATGGAAATTAATGGCGTCCATATAATGGCGCTCGTCGTTGATGGGGTGAATGGAGTGCAGGGCATTGGGGCGAATCAGGATAATATCACCTTTTTCGCTGTTAAAGTAGTCGTAGTCAATATGAAATTGTGCTTTTCCTTCGTGGACGTAAATCATTTCAACATCGGTATGCCAGTGGAAAAGAATATCTGGATGACCATTCTCAGTGATGGTGCGGGTCAGAGAATAAGGGGTTCCTTGGTTTTTAAAAACGGTATTTTTATGTAGTTGGCCTAAATCGATCATGGGGACACTCTTTCATAGAATAGTACAATTTATTAAGATAATTGTGTTAGAAAATATGTTTGACAACTATTATAATATAAATATAAAAAAAACGAAAGCGAGAAAATGCAAATGGGTAAATTTCCGCAGAATTTCCTCTGGGGCGGTGCAACTGCAGCCAACCAGTATGAAGGTGCCTATAATCTGGATGGGAAAGGCCTGTCTGTTCAGGATGTGACTCCAAAAGGCGGAGTGCCAGCCAAGCCAGGTGACCGCAATCCTTTGATTACTGAGGGGCCGACAGCAGATAATCTCAAGCTGGAAGGGATTGATTTCTATCATCGCTATAAGGAGGACATTGCCCTCTTTGCGGAGATGGGTTTCAAGGTCTACCGAACTTCTATTGCCTGGTCTCGGATTTTCCCAAATGGGGATGAGATGGAGCCCAATGAAGCTGGTCTGCAATTCTATGACAATCTTTTTGACGAGCTGGCCAAATATGGCATTGAGCCGCTGATTACCCTGTCTCACTATGAAACGCCCCTGCATTTGGCTCGTCAGTACAATGGTTGGGCCAACCGTGATTTGATCGGCTTCTACGAGCGCTATGTTCGCACGGTTTTTACCCGCTATAAGGACAAGGTCAAGTATTGGCTGACCTTTAATGAAATCAACTCTGTTCTACATGCGCCCTTTATGAGCGGAGGCATTGCCACGCTAGCTGAAGAACTATCCAAGCAGGACCTCTATCAAGCGGTCCATCATGAGCTAGTGGCTTCTGCCTTGGCAACGAAGATTGGTCATGAGATCAATCCTGATTTTAAGATTGGCTGTATGGTTCTTGCCATTCCGGCTTATCCCATGACGCCTAAGCCTGAAGATGTGCTGGCAGCACGGGAATTTGAAAATCAAAACTATCTCTTCTCTGATATCCATGCGCGTGGAAAATATCCAGCCTATATCAATCGTTTCTTCAAGGAGAATGGGGTTGAGATTCAGTTTGCGCCGGGCGACAAAGAGCTTTTGGCTAAAAATACTGTAGACTTCATTTCCTTCTCTTACTATATGAGTGTGGTTGCGGCTCATGATCCGGAAAATTATTCTTCCGGCCGAGGCAATCTTTTAGGTGGCCTCCTAAATCCTCATCTGGCTAGCTCAGAATGGGGCTGGCAGATTGACCCAGTCGGCCTGCGCTTGGTACTAAATAGCTTTTATGACCGTTATCAGCTGCCTCTCTTCATCGTGGAAAATGGTCTCGGGGCCAAGGATGTCTTGGTGGATGGTCCAACTGGCCCAACGGTTGAAGATGACTACCGCATTGATTATCTCAAACAGCACTTGCAGCAGGTAGGAGAAGCGTTGGAAGATGGCGTAAAACTGCTAGGTTACACGACTTGGGGCTGTATTGACCTGGTCTCAGCCAGCACTGCAGAACTCAGCAAGCGCTACGGCTTTATCTACGTTGACCGTAACGATGACGGTAGCGGAACTCTAGCCCGCTACAAGAAGAAGTCCTTTGATTGGTACAAAGAAGTCCTTGCGACGAATGGAGACAGTCTCTATCAGGATTGAATGACTTAAACAAAATAGAATGGCTCCTTATAAAATAAAGGATGAATCTTTTGATTCATCCCTTTTTTCTATGCTTTTATTTCTTCCAGCTTTCGACTTCTTTTTGATGGTTTTTAATCCACTCTTTGGCTGCAGCTTCTGGTGAGCTGCCTTCGTTAATCTTAAGCATGACTTCTTCCATGTCCTTTTGAGTCCAGTTGAAGTTGTCTAGGACCTTATTGACTTCTGGTAAGTCCTTGTCTAGATTTTTTCGGGTAATAGTGTGGATAGCTTCCTTGCCACCCATAGTTCCCTTAGGATCCTTGAGGTATTTGAGGTCGTATTTGGAGAACATCCAGTGAGGTGACCAGCCGGTGACGATGATATCTTCTTTATTCTTAATAGCCTGATCCAGAGCAGTGGTCATGGCTCCTGTTGAGGAAGAAGAAAGATTCCAGCCACTGAGATTGCTGTATTCTTGCAAAGTCTTCTCAGTGGCGGTCATGATACCAGCGCCGGGCTCAATACCTGTGATAGTTTTCTTGGCTTGGTCTGACAGGTCTTCGATAGAGTCGGCATCCATATAACTTGGTACGACTAGCCCTGTCTTAACGCGCTCAAGGTTTGGCCCCAAGTCCACTAGCTTATCCTTGTACTCCTCATAGAGAGCAGCATGGGTAGTCGGCAACCAGGCAGAAACCATGGCATCGGCTTCGCTATTAGCAACGGACTTCCACATAACGGCATTGTCCAGCGGTGTGATGGTGACATCGTAGCCCATTTCCTTGAGAGCTTCCGCTACGACATTGGTTGAGGCAACTTCGGAGTCCCATTCAACATAGGCAAGGTTGACCTTTTCTTTTTTGCTTTGCTGGAGCTTGGTCACTTGATTTCCGACAAAGGCTGTCAGGATGACAGCAGCCAGAGCAGACCAGATCATAATCTTCTTGCGTTTTTCCTTAGCAGTGACCGGTGATTTTTTAGCCAGAGGTTGGTTGAGCTTCTGAGTCAGGCTGTCAATGATAATGGCCAGGATAACTAGAGACACCCCATTGACAAATCCGGAACCGATGTCGGCATGCTGCAAGGCAGAGAGAACGCCGCGGCCCAGTCCTGGCGCCCCAATCATAGAGGCAGTAACGACCATAGACAGAGCTAACATGATGGTCTGATTGACCCCAGCTAGGATAGTATTTTTAGCCAGAGGCAGCTCAACTTTGAAGAGCTTCTGCTTGCCAGTGCCCCCGAAAGAGTCTGACGCTTCAATCAGCTCAGTAGGAATCTGACGAATGGCTAGATTGGTAAAGCGGACAGTCGGTGGCAGGGCAAAGATGACAGAGGCAAAAACCCCAGGCACCATACCAATACCGAAGAAGGCCACGGCCGGTATCAGATAGACAAAGGCTGGCATGGTCTGCATAAAGTCCAGCAAGGGCTTGATAACTGCTTCGACGCGGTTGCTCTTAGCCATCCAAATCCCCAATGGAATACCGATGATAATGGAAATGGCACTGGAGACGATGACCAAGGTCACAGTGTTCATAAGATTTTCCCAGAGGCCTTGGTTGTAAACAAAGAGCAGGCCTAGGAAGGTGAGCAGGGGCAGCCCCAGCTTACGTTTGGAAATCAAATAGGTAAAAATAGTGATGACTGCGATAAAGAGCAGGGGCGGAATGAAGAGCAGGGTATCTGTCATTCCATTCATGATGGCATTTCCGATAGCCTGGAGGACCGAAAAAAGTCCGGAGAAGGTATCGGTTACCCAGTTAGTAAAGGCCTCAACCCATTGAGAAACGGGGATTGGCTGTTGTAAAATATTCAAAATGCGAACCTCCCTTATTCTTCAGATTCAGTAGTATTGGCCAAGGCTTCGATGACTCGACCTTTGATAATAACGCCGACTAATTTGTCCTTATCATCTACAACGGCCAGAGGCGCTGGTGAATCGTAAATCAGCGGGAAAATATCGGTAATCAGGGTTTCCTGAGTGACCTTGCGGACGTTCTTATCAATGACTTCAGCCAGTGCTTGATGCTGTTTACGGGCATCGCGGGCAGCTTCGGCAGTCAGACTGCCCTTGAGGTGCCGCTTCCTATCCACAGCCAGCAGCATACTGACCTCTTCTTTTTTCATCCGATTAAGAGCCACGGTTGGTCCGTCGATGTCAATGTTGGTAGTCAGTGGCGTTGTCATAATATTCTGGGCAGTCAAGACCTTGGAGCGGTCTACATCCTCAACGAACTCTCGAACGAAGTCGTTGGCTGGATTGGTCAGGATTTCCTCACCGGTACCAATCTGCATAATCTGACCGTCAGCCATAATAGCAATACGGTCACCGATACGCAGGGCCTCATTGAGATCGTGGGTGATAAAGATAATAGTACGCTCATGCTCTGCCTGCAGATCCAGCAGCTCATCCTGCATTTCTCGGCGGATGAGAGGGTCTAGAGCTGAGAAGGCTTCGTCCATGAGCAGAATATCAGGATTGTTGGCCAAAGCTCGAGCGAGGCCGACCCGCTGCTGCATCCCACCGGAGAGCTGATCGGGGTATTGGTCCTTGAAGGACAGGAGACCGGCATTGTCCAGAGCTTGTTCAGCTAGGCGCGTGCGCTCCTCCTTATCAACACCTCGGACTTCCAGACCGAACTCTGTATTTTCCAGAATGGTCCGATGCGGGAAGAGTCCAAAGTTTTGGAAGACCATATTGAGCTTGTGGCGGCGAACGTTACGCAGCTCCTCTTCGTTCATCTTGGCCACATCCTGGCCGTCGATATAAATGTCGCCTGATGTCGGGTCAATCAATCGGTTGAGCAGGCGGATAAGGGTAGACTTCCCACTACCGGACAGTCCCATGATGACAAAAATTTCTCCGGTCTGAACCTCAAAGTTTACATCGTAAACCCCGACAGTAGCACCGGTTTTTTCTAAAATTTCCGTTTTGCTTTTGGCTTGCTGCACCATTTCCAGTGCCTGCTTTTGCCTTTTTCCGAAAATTTTAGTCAAATGTTTTACTTCTAGTTTATTCAACGTATTTCTCCTTTTACAAAAGTGACTACATGTTTATTTTGATAAGTTGTCACTTAAAAGACCATCACAGTATAACACTGTGTGGTCACTTTGTCAAACCCAAAAGACTGTCAGACCGGCCTTTTTCGACTATTATAAAAAAGGGAGGGTGATTTTCTGGAATATTTCTGAAAGTCATAAAAACCTTGTCAGACAGGGGATTCGCCTGCCTATTTTGTTTTTTTGACAAAGAAAAAACAAGCGCTGTTTCACTTGTTTGTTTCAATTTCATTAAAAAATAAATTATGCATCAAACCGACCGATAATTCATTGCCAACAAAGTAGATGGTATTGCCGGCTTCCAGCTTGGTATAAGGACCAGGCGAGATTAGGAGTTGGTCTCCCTGCTGGACTGCGACAATGGTAGCGCCAGTCGAGTGCCAGATATTGAGTTCATTGATAGATTTTCCTAGGTTGATGGCGTCTGCTGAGAGCTGGAGCTCGTAGGGATTGAAAGGGAAGCGCTGCTGGACATCTTTAGTTCGACTGAGAAGCTGATTAAGCAATTGGGAAAAGTTGGCAAATTCTTCCTCTTGGCGCTGGATGCTCTGGTGGAGCTTGCTTTTGAGGTCCTGCAGAGAGTTGACATCTTTATAGGTCTCGAGAAACTGCTGAGCTTTTTCCTTGGAGGAAATGAAGGCCCCGCTGCCATGGCGGACTTCCATGATTTCCAGATCTACCAGCACATTAATAGCCTTGCGGGCTGTTTCAGGGGAGACATTGAAGTTGCTGGCTAGGGTAGAGCGGGCATAGATTTTGCTGCCGATAGGATATTTGCCGTCAACGATTCGCTCGGCAATGGCGACGGCAATCTGCTGGTAGCGTGGGAATGCGACTTCTTTTTTGCTCATGAGGACCTCCAATATTACGACAGGAATATAGCTATGATTATAATATAAAACTGGAGGATTGAAAAGTGCCCTTTGTAAAATCGACCGTCTTATCCGCCTCTTCTTGCCTTTCTTTTTACTTTTTTAAGTAGTATAATATGTCTAAAAGTCAGAGGCTTTCTAGAAAAGGAACAGTAAAAACCAGATGCTAAAAATAGAAATGGATAAAAAGATGACTGTAAAGATGATAGCGACAGACATGGATGGAACCTTGCTGGACGGACAGGGACAGCTGGATTTGCGACGTTTGACTACTATTTTAGATGAGCTGGAGAAGAGAGACATTCGCTTTGTGGTGGCTACTGGGAATGAAATTCCGCGGATGCGTTTGCTACTGGGGGATTTAACGGAGCGAATGACCTTGGTAGTCGCCAACGGAGCTCGGATTTTTGAAAAGAATCAGCTAAACATGAGCAGCTTCTGGGAGCCTGGATTGATTAGGGATGCGCTAGCTTATTTTTCCGGTCATGAAAGGGAGCTTCAGCTTGTTGTGACCTCTGAAAGAGGCGGCTTAGTCCAGGAGGGGACAGAGTTTCCCTTGATTGAAAAGGTTATGACTAAGGAAATGGCCCAGCTTTTCTACAAGCGGATGAACTTTGTGCCAAGCCTTCAGAATTATCCCTTTGATAAGGTCTTGAAAATGAGTATGATGGTAGAAGAGGCTGCAGCAGCAGAGCATGCTCGTTTAATTAATCAGCATTTTGCAGGCCGATTGAGCGCTGTTGCCAGTGGTTACGGTGCGATTGACATCCTCCAAGATGGGATGCACAAGGCTTGGGGCTTGCAGCAGCTGATGGCTAAGTGGCAGATTCAAAGCTCGGAAATCATGGCCTTTGGCGATAGTGAAAACGATATAGAAATGCTTGAATTAGCTGGTATTTCTTACGCTATGGAGAATGGCGATGAGCGGGTCAAAAAGGTAGCAGACTACCTAGCACCGGCCAATACAGAAGCCGGTGTTCTACAGGTGCTTGAGGAATACTTAGAAGAGGAAAAAGGATAATGGCAGTACAATTACTAGAAGAATGGCTTCTCAAGGAGCAGGCAAAATTGCAGCAAAACTACAGAGAACTTAATCAACTCTCCGTCAAGGAGCCAGACATCATCTTTATTGGAGACTCCATTGTAGAATACTATCCGCTCCAGGAGCTCCTGCAGACGGATAAAAGACTGGTCAACCGCGGTATTCGGGGCTATAAGACTGATTTGCTTTTAGAAAACCTGGATGCCCATCTCTTTGGGCAGGCACTGGACAAGGTCTTTATCCTGATAGGTACCAATGACATTGGCAAGGCGATGCCTCAAACTGAAACGCTGGCCAATTTGGAAGCCGTTATTCAGGAGATTTCTCGGGACTATCCTCTGGCTAATATCCAGTTGCTGTCGGTTCTGCCGGTCAATGAAGCTCCAGCCTACAAGAGTACGGTCTATATCCGTAACAATAAAAAGATTCAGGCCCTCAATCAGGCCTATCGCCAGCTGGCTAGCGCCTACATGAATGTCCAGTTTATTGATCTCTACGATGCTTTTCTGGACGAGGAAGGCCAGCTGCGCCCAGACTACACAAGGGACGGCCTCCATCTGACCATTGCTGGCTATGCAGCCCTGTCCAAGGTTTTGCAGGAGACGTTATAGAGATAAAAATAGGGAGCGAAAAAAGCCCAACCAGACAAATCTTCAAAGGAAGATTTGTTTTTTTAAAAACTTTTGGTTGACAAATGTAAATCTTAGAGGTAAAATAGCATTATAAGATTTACAAATGTAGATTTTGAAAGGAGAAGCCATGAAAATTTCCAATGCGGAATGGTGCATCATGAAGATTATCTGGATGGAAGGCAAGCAGACCAGCACGGATTTGATCGCCGTCTTGTCCGAGCGCTTTGACTGGTCGAAGTCGACGGTCAAGACTCTCTTGACCCGCTTGGTGGAGAAAGGATGTTTGACTAGAGAAAAATCAGGCAAAGCCTTTGTTTACTCGGCTTTGTTGAAGCAGGACCAGAGTTTAGACTTGGTGGTTGAGGAGGTGAAAGACAAGGTTTGCTCCAAAAGGATTGTCCAGGTGCTTGAAAACTTGATTCAGGCGAGTGACTTTACGCTTGCAGATCTTAATCAGCTGCAGCAGGTCCTGGAAGAAAAGAAAGCAGAGGCTGTCGAAACAGTCCCTTGCAATTGTATGTAATAGAAAGAAGGAAATTCCATGTTTGGATTGTTGATTAGTATTGTTTGTTTACTTGTGGTTGCTTTTATTGCTTGGTGGTTCTTTGCAGAGCATGAAAAGGTAAGCGACCACGCTCGTCAGAAATCAGGTTATCAAGAAATTGAAGTCGAAGTCATGGGGGGCTATTCGCCTGAAACCATTGTCCTGAAAAAGAATGTTCCAGCCCGGATCATCTTTAATCGCAAGGATCCATCTTCATGTCTGGCTCAAGTGATCTTTCCAGATTTTGGCGTTCATGAAGATTTGCCTTTAGGTGAAAAACATGTCATTGAAATTACGCCAGAAAAAGCGGGTGAATATGGGTATTCATGTGGAATGAACATGATGCATGGTCACATGATTGTGGAATAAAGGAGTAGGTATGGTAGAAAAACAAAAAGCAGTTGTGGAAAACGGAATGCAAAAGATCCGTATTACAGCAGAAAAGGGCTATAGTCCCAAAGAATTTCAACTTCAAAAAGGGATCCCTGCTGAAATCACCTTCCATCGGGTCAATCCTTCCGGCTGTTACAAGGAAATTTGGTTTGAAGATCAGGGGATTTTAGAGCCTTTGGAAGTCGGTGTGGATAAGGTGATATCCTTTACCCCGACAGAAACAGGGGACTTCGAGTTTTCATGTGGAATGAAGATGCAAAAGGGTTCCTACACGGTTGTGGAAAAACGCCGTCGTGTCTTAAGTTTACGGGATCGCTTTTGGATTACTAGTATCTTTACCCTTCCTTTATTGATCTTGATGATCGGGATGATGGCAGGATTTGTATCTCATACAGTCAGTCGCTGGGGGACTTTTCTAGCGACAACGCCGATCATGTTGGTAGCAGGAGTTCCTTTTATCAAGAGTGCCTGGGCCTCATTTAAGAAGCACCATTCCAATATGGATACCTTGGTAGCTCTTGGAACCCTGGTAGCCTATGTCTATAGTGTATTTGCCCTTTTTACTGGTCAGCCAGTATACTTTGAGGCTGCGGGTTTTATCATCTTCTTTATCCTCTTAGGGCAAATCTTTGAAGAACGGATGCGTAACAATGCCTCCGAGGCTGTGGAAAAGTTGTTGGATTTGCAGGCAAAAACGGCTCAAGTTCTCCGTGATGGGAACTATGTCGAGGTGGCGGCAGAAGATATCCAAATTGATGACTTGATTCGGGTCCGTCCTGGGGAAAAGATTGCGGTTGATGGGACGATTGTAGAAGGAAGTACGACCATTGATGAGTCGATGGTGACAGGTGAAAGCTTGCCTGTGGAAAAATCAGTTGGTGATGCAGTTATCGGCTCCACTATCAACAGCAATGGGACCATTCTCTTTAAGGCTGAAAAAGTCGGTAGTGAGACCCTCTTATCTCAAATTGTGGACTTTGTCAAAATGGCCCAATCCAGTCGTGCTCCTATTCAAGATTTGACGGATAAGATTTCAGGTATCTTTGTTCCAGTGGTGACGATTTTGGCCATTGCGACTTTCTGGGTTTGGTCCGTGCTTCTGGGCGCGTCGCTTCAAGAGGCCATGCTCTATGCAGTCTCTGTCCTCATTATTGCCTGTCCTTGTGCCCTTGGTTTAGCAACCCCAACAGCCCTGATGGTCGGAACCGGCCGTAGTGCCAAGATGGGGGTTCTGATTAAAAATGGAACGGTTCTTCAAGAAGTGCAAAAGATTCAAACCGTTGTGTTTGATAAGACAGGGACTATTACCATTGGCCAACCACTTGTAACCGATGTTGTAGGAGATGAAGCGCGTGTCTTGACACTGGCTGCTAGTCTTGAAACTTTTTCAGAACATCCACTAGCCCAAGCGGTGTTATCCCAAGCAGAAGAAAAAGGTTTGGTGTTATTCCCTGTGGAAAACTTCCAAGCGATTGAAGGAAAAGGGGTCCAAGGTCAGATTGATCAGCAGTTGGTGACCTTGGGAAATGGCAAACTTCATGACGGGACAGCGATGGATCCGGAGCTTGAAAAACGGATGGTAGAGTTGCAAGAGCAGGCCAAAACAGTGATCAGTTTGTCTGTGGATGGGCAAGTGATTGGCTTGATTGCCATTCAAGATGCTCCGAAGGCCAGCTCAAAAGAAGCGATCAAAAAGCTCAAAGAACGGGGCTTGAAAACGGTCATGTTAACGGGGGATAATGAACGGGTGGCCCAAGCTATTGCTAAGCAAGTGGGAATTGACACCGTCATTGCTGATGTCCTTCCTCAAGAAAAAGCTAGCGCCATCCAAAAACTGCAAGAATCTAGCAAGGTCGCCTTTGTTGGAGATGGGATCAATGATGCTCCAGCTCTCTCGATCGCGGATGTGGGGATCGCTATGGGATCTGGAACGGATATTGCGATCGAGTCCGGTGGCATCGTGCTCACGCAAAATGATTTACTTGGCGTTGTGCGCGCCTTTGACATGAGTCAAAAGACCTTCCGCAGGATCTTACTCAATCTCTTCTGGGCCTCTATCTACAATATCCTTGGGCTTCCAATTGCTGCTGGAGTCTTTGTAGGACTGGGATTGACCCTCAATCCAGAACTAGCAGGTCTTGCTATGGCCCTTAGTTCTTTGTCTGTTTTGACTAGCTCGCTGCTTCTCAATGTTGAGAAAATTGATTAAATGAAATAAAAAGTGATACAGAATTTTGTATCGCTTTTTGTTCGATTTCCTACAGCTACAAGTCTTAGAGGTGCATGCAAATTATAATAAAATATCCTATACTAATATAGTTTGTGAAATTTTCTCAAAAAGAGCATCTGTCATGTAATAGGGATTGAGCATCTCTGAGCATATTCTTATACAAGTGAGAAAAAACATGGTAAATTGATATAGTAAAGTTTCTTGAAGCGTTTTCATTCACAAATGGGAATGTTTTCAATAACTGAAAATTTAATTTATTGAAGGAGAGTTATTCTTATGACTCAAGGAAAAATTACTGCATCTGCAGCAATGCTCAACGTATTGAAAACATGGGGCGTAGATACCATCTACGGTATCCCATCAGGAACACTCAGCTCACTCATGGATGCTTTAGCTGAAGACAAAGACATCCGTTTCTTGCAAGTTCGCCACGAAGAAACTGGTGCTCTTGCAGCGGTGATGCAGGCTAAATTCGGCGGCTCAATCGGGGTTGCAGTTGGTTCAGGTGGTCCAGGTGCGACTCACTTGATTAACGGTGTTTACGATGCAGCTATGGATAACACTCCATTCCTTGCTATCCTTGGATCACGTCCAGTCAACGAACTCAACATGGATGCCTTCCAAGAGCTCAACCAAAACCCAATGTACAACGGTATCGCTGTTTACAACAAACGTGTCGCTTATGCTGAGCAATTGCCAAAAGTTATCGACGAAGCCTGCCGTGCTGCTATTTCTAAAAAAGGTCCAGCTGTTGTTGAAATTCCAGTAAACTTTGGTTTCCAAGAAATTGACGAAAACTCATACTACGGATCAGGTTCTTATGAGCGTTCATTCATCGCTCCTGCTTTGAATGAAACTGAAATCGACAAAGCTGTTGAAATCTTGAACAAGGCTGAACGTCCAGTTATCTACGCTGGATTTGGTGGTGTTAAAGCTGGTGAAGTGATTACTGAATTGTCACGTAAAATTAAAGCACCAATTATCACAACTGGTAAAAACTTTGAAGCTTTCGAGTGGAACTATGAAGGTTTGACAGGTTCTGCTTACCGTGTTGGTTGGAAACCAGCCAACGAAGTGGTCTTCGAAGCAGACACAGTTCTTTTCCTTGGTTCAAACTTCCCATTTGCTGAAGTTTACGAAGCTTTCAAGAACACTGAAAAATTCATCCAAGTCGATATCGACCCTTACAAACTTGGTAAACGCCATGCCCTTGACTCTTCTATCCTTGGTGATGCTGGTCAAGCAGCGAAAGCAATTCTTGACAAAGTGAACCCAGTCGAATCTACTCCATGGTGGCGTGCAAACGTTAAGAACAACCAAAACTGGCGTGATTACATGAACAAACTCGAAGGTAAAACTGAGGGTGAATTGCAATTGTACCAAGTCTACAATGCAATCAACAAACATGCTGATCAAGACGCTATCTACTCAATTGACGTAGGTGACACTACTCAAACATCTACTCGTCACCTTCACATGACACCTAAGAACATGTGGCGTACATCTCCACTCTTTGCGACAATGGGTATTGCCCTTCCTGGTGGTATCGCTGCTAAGAAAGACAATCCAGATCGCCAAGTATGGAACATCATGGGTGACGGTGCATTCAACATGTGCTACCCAGACGTTATCACAAACGTTCAATACGACCTTCCAGTTATCAACCTTGTCTTCTCAAATGGTAAATATGCCTTCATCAAGGACAAATACGAAGACACAAACAAACACTTGTTTGGTTGTGACTTCCCTAATGCTGACTATGCGAAAATCGCTGAAGCTCAAGGAGCTGTTGGATTTACAGTTGACCGTATCGAAGACATCGATGCAGTTGTTGCAGAAGCTGTTAAATTGAACAAAGAAGGTAAAACTGTTGTTATCGATGCTCGCATCACTCAACACCGTCCACTTCCAGTAGAAGTACTTGAATTGGATCCAAAACTTCACTCAGAAGAAGCAATCAAAGCCTTCAAGGAAAAATACGAAGCAGAAGAACTCGTACCATTCCGTCTCTTCTTGGAAGAAGAAGGATTGCAATCACGCGCAATCAAATAATTCCTCTCGTCGAAAATCAAATTTTAAATTTGTAGACTTCATTCGGAGGTTTACTTCCGACGATTCCATCATTGAAACCTTAATTTTCAATGATGGAATCTAGTGCGGAGCCTAGAAAAAGTCCCAAAGGATTTTTCGTAGTTTGATGAGCAAAGATTTGCCATCAAACTTGGTTCCGCCTTGTTTATTCTTTGATTTTCTTAGAGCAGAACTTGAAAAGATTGGAGCAATCCGGTCTTTTTCTGGAGAATAGTCAATGAATTTAAATCAATTAGATATTATTGTTTCAAATGTTTCCCAAGTCTGTGCTGACTTGGAGCGTATTTTGGATAAAAAGGCAGACTATGTTGATGACAGTTTTGCTCAGTTCACGATTGGCAGTCACTGTCTCATGTTGTCAGAGAATCATCTGATTCCTTTGGAAAATTTTCAGTCAGGAATCATTCTTCATATCGAGGTTGAGGATGTAGACCAGAATTATCAGCGGTTGAAAGAGCTTGGTGCCGAGATTTTACACGGCCCAGCTGTAACTGATTGGGGCACGGAATCCCTACTAGTTAAAGGCCCTGCTGGTCTAGTGATTGATTTTTATCAGATGAAATAGGACGATTAGTCATTTGAAGTTGACCTTAATCATTCTTAAAACAGAATGTGAGAATATGAACAATTGAAAGATCGGAGAAACCCGGTCTTTTTTAGGTAAACCTAATAGTGACTTCTGAGCTTGACTATCGTGAGGTAACGGATTAAAACAATCTCGTGATAGACCGTTTTAAGTATGACGCTGGACATAAGAATCGTCAGAGGAAGGAGTAGCGAGATTGTGTCTATACGAACAAAAATGTGATAGTAAGGCATGTATAGTAGTAGATAAGGAGATTTGAAATTAGTTTGTACTTGATTGAAAATTATTAAAATATAGAACTTTTCTAATTTTCTGACTTTTGTTTGAATTATCATTTTAATAGGTATATAATTTATTTAAAGAAATCAAAGAATAAAGAGGTGGTAATATGAAATTATCACGATATGTCTTAAGGTATGATACTGAAGATGGTAGTGTATATTTTAATACCAAAAATAATCATTCATTTTTGATTACTAATGAATTGAAGAAGAATATACAAGAAAATAAAACAACGGAAAGTGAATATATTGCCTATTTGGAAGAGAATAAATATTTACTTGAAGAAAATGAGGTAAACAAATATTTAAAACAGATAGAAGATAGGAATAATGAGATACTAGAGTTTACAATTCTTACTCATGGAGATTGTAATTTTCGATGTAAGTATTGTTATGAACACTTTAAAAATATTGGAATGTCTATTGAAACAGAAAATGCTATTTTAAAATTTGCTGAAGAAAAATTGAGTAATTCTCAATATCATTTCCTAAGGATAGCATGGTTTGGTGGAGAACCTCTGTTAGGCTATAAAACAATTCAACGGCTTTCACTAGAATTTTTGAAAATTTGCGAGCGATTTGGAATAACGTATTCAGCAAGTATTACTACTAATGGATTTTTGTTAACATCTTCCAAATTTGAAAAATTAGTAAGAGAGTATGATGTTACTAATTTTCAGATTACTATTGATGGTGATGGAGAGAGTCATGATTCTCAACGTGTGTTAAAAAATCAAAAAGGTTCCTATGCGCGAATTTTAAACAATCTTCATAAAATGAAGGATAGTGATTTAGATTTTATTTGTACTTTAAGATTCAATATATCGAAAGAAAATTATGACCATATGGAGTCATTTCTATTAAATGATGGCCGTTACTTTAAGAATGATGATAGATTTTTTCTTCTATATCATAATATTGGTAACTGGGGACAAGGAGATCGTTCTAAAGACGACTGTGTTACAGTATTTAAAAATGATATGAGTTTTGGTATTTCTAAGAAAGCAGTTGATTTGGGATACCATCTATCTTTGCCAAGTATTGTGGTTCACAATTCCTTTTCTTGTTATGCCAATCGTTTAAACCACTATATGTTTAATGTTAGAGGTATTGTACAAGCATGTACAGTTGCTTTGTACGATAATCAAAATGTTTTTGGAAATATCAATACTGGATTTATTAACAAAGATAAAATGAAAGGATGGTTTCTATCTGTTAGAGAAGATTGTAAAACATGTCCCTTTGTTTTGGTTTGTAAATCAGGCTTTTATCCAATGGCCAAGCATATTACGAAATTAAGCTCTTCTGTGATTTGTAAGAATATGCAAGAGAAAATTCGTAAAAATCTAGCACTTTATGCTATTTCCGGATGCTATGAAGATATTTTAGATGTGGACTAGAGAGGGGTAAGCAAAAATGTCTATCAAGAAAAACAAAAAGGTTGTAAAAAAACCTGAAGTTGTAAGCAATAATTGTAATATTTGTTAAGTTTATATAATAAAAATGGAGAGGAGTGCTAGCCTCTCTCTTTTTCTAGGAGGGCATTATGAATAAAATATTTCACTATCTGGATAAGAAAACGAAGTTTTATACTATCATCGGTGCACTGGCAAATGGAGGTTTAGCTCTTGCTCAACCCTTAGTCGTATCACAAGCCTTGTCCTTAAATCAAGGAGAACTGACTTATTCTAAAATCATACAGTTTGCTATTTTTGGCTTTACAGTATACTTCGTCTTGTATAGCTTAATGCTCTTTTGTAATCATACACATAATATTTTTCGACGTGAAATTCAAATGAATATGAGGGCAGATTTATTTGACAAGCTGATGATAAAAAAAGATTTTAACGAAGATGAAAAAATCACTATGCTCACACAAGATATGGAGTATTTGGGGGATAATTACTTAGAAAAATACGTCAATATCATTTGCTGGAGCTTTGTAGCAATACTAACAGCGATCTATATTATTTCGCAAAATTTGTTACTAGGTAGTATTTTTGTCTTTTTCACTATTTTACGTCCTATTCCTCAGTTCTTGATGAGTAAAAGACTCAAACATACTGGTGATGACATGGCTCAAGGCAGAGTAGAAGTGCATAATCAAGTATCTGATAGTATCCGAGGAGCACATACTCTACTCATGAACCAAGCAATTTCTGAAAATCAGAACAGATTTTGGAAGATTAATCGACATTATCAACTAGCCATTCAAAAATTTTGCTTTACCCATAATATAATTTTCTTTTGCAACGGTTTCATGGTCTTTTTAAGCCAAGTTTTACCACTTGTTTTAGGTTTTTACTTTGCTATGGCTGGGCAGAAAGTGTCAGTGGCAAGTCTTGTTGCCATGTACATCGCAGCAGGTCAGCTAGTGAGCCCTATTCAGACTATTATGTATGATGCTGTAGATATACAAGGGGCAAAAACGACAGCAGATAAGATTTTTGGAGTATTAGAAATTGGAGATGTAAAACAGATAGATAAAAAAGATGCGCAAGAATTGAATGCTCTACACATTAAAAATTTAAGTAAATCCTATGGTGACAGACAACTTTTTACTCATCTAAATTTGGATGTTCAAGCAGGTCAGAAAGTTTTAATCAAAGGACCAAGTGGTTGTGGTAAGTCAACCTTGTTTCGACTCATTACTGGAGAAGAAATAGCAGATGAGGGAGAAATTATCGGCGTTACAACTGTTAATGAATGTACATCAAGTTTTGTATCCAGTATAGGAATTATTAGTCAACATCCATTTCTCTTTAATGATACAGTGCGTTATAATTTGACCTTAGGACAAGAATTTTCTGAGGAAGAGTTGCTTGCTGTTTTGAAACAAGTCAAACTAGATTTTGAATTGACGGGTGGGATGGATTTTATTATCAAAAATAACGGGGAGAATATTTCTGGGGGACAAAGAGTAAGGATTGAATTGGCACGTTTTCTTCTTCGTAGAAAAAATCTGTTATTGGCTGATGAAGTGACCGCAACCCTAGATAAAGAAAACGCCCTCATGGTACATGAACTACTATTTTCTCTTCCTGTTATGATGTTAGAAATTGCCCATCATATTGATGATGAAAGTAGATATCAACAAGTTGTAGATTTAGGAAAATATTGAATCTGGCTTAAAAGTCAGTTTTATCAGAAAATAAAGTAAATATTTCAGCAATAAAACACCCAGTATCAAGATTTTTCAATGCATAGTAATATGCGTTTTTCTGATTATATATACTTTTTCTAAACTCACTCTTCTTTCTTATCACAAGATTGTGATAGTTTACAACTTTATAACAAAAGATTTAAAGACTTGATTGTTTTGAAAGAAGATTATAAAACAAGATTCAGCAAAAATGAAAGAGGTATTAAAAATGTCTGAAAAACAAATGAAAATTTTGGGATGGGTTGCAACCTTTATGTCCGTAATGATGTATGTGTCCTATTTTCCACAAATCATGAACAACCTAGCGGGTCAAAAAGGAAATTTTATCCAGCCGCTCGTTGCAGCAATCAACTGTAGCCTTTGGGCCTACTACGGCTTATTCAAAAAAGAAAGAGATATTCCGCTTGTAGCAGCAAATGCACCGGGAATCATTTTTGGATTAGTGACGGCCATCACGGCTTTGATTTGAGAGGAATAAGAGAAGACTGGTTTTCAGTCTTCTTTTTTGTTTTTAGAGAGACCATTGCTTTCATTTGAGAGGTCGATTTCTTTAAAACCGGATACTGAAAATTTGTCGGATTAAATGAAATAGTGGAATAGTATCAGTATTTCGCATTTTTTTATAAGAAAAGGTTTACAGAATGAGCTATAATATGAGTAAACAAACAAGCAAATAAGAAAGCGAGTAGAATTATGACTGAAAAACTGACTTTTCCGGATGGTTTCTTGTGGGGCGGAGCGACAGCTGCCAACCAGTGCGAGGGTGCTTATGATGCGGATGGTCGCGGGCTGGCCAATGTAGATGTGGTGCCGATTGGTGAGGATCGTCTGGCCATCATCATGGGTAAGAAAAAGATGTTTGACTTTGAGGAAGGCTATTTCTACCCAGCTAAGGAAGCTATTGACATGTACCATCGCTTTAAGGAGGACATTGCCCTCTTTGGCGAGATGGGTTTTAAGACCTATCGTCTGTCCATTGCTTGGAGCCGGATTTTTCCTAAGGGGGATGAGATGGAGCCCAATGAAGCTGGCCTGAAATTTTACGAAGACCTCTTTAAGGAATGCCACAAGTATGGCATTGAGCCCTTGGTGACCATTACTCACTTTGACTGTCCCATGCACTTGATTGAGCAATATAGTGGTTGGCGAAATCGTCTCATGCTGGAATTTTACGAGCGTCTCTGCCGCACTCTCTTTACCCGCTACAAGGGCTTGGTCAAGTACTGGCTGACCTTCAATGAGATTAACATGATCCTACATGCACCATTTATGGGGGCAGGGCTTTGCTTTGAAGAAGGTGAAAACGAAGAACAGGTCAAATATCAAGCAGCCCATCATGAGCTGGTCGCGTCAGCTATTGCCACCAAGCTGGCTCATGAGATTGACCCGGAAAACAGGGTCGGCTGTATGCTAGCGGCGGGTCCATACTATCCCAATACAGCTCATCCAGCTGACTATTGGGCGGTCATGCAGGAAGATAGAGAAAACTATTTCTTCATTGATGTGCAGGCGCGTGGTGAATATCCCAACTACGCTAAGAAAGCTTGGGAGCGCGAGGGCATCACTGTCGAAATGACAGAAGAAGACCTACAGCTGCTCAAGGAGCATACGGTGGACTTCATTTCCTTCTCATACTACTCTAGCCGGGTAGCTTCGGGCGATCCTAAGGTCAATGAGCTGACCGATGGCAATATCTTTGCTTCTCTCAAGAACCCTTATTTGGAAGCTTCTGAGTGGGGCTGGCAGATTGATCCTCTGGGCTTGCGCATTACGTTAAATACCATCTGGGATCGCTATCAAAAGCCCATGTTTATCGTGGAAAATGGTCTGGGTGCAGTGGATACTCCGGATGAAAATGGCTATGTGGCTGATGATTTCAGGATTGACTATCTGGCGGCCCATGTCAAGGCTATGCGGGATGCCATCAATGAGGACGGTGTGGTGCTGTGGGGCTACACGACCTGGGGCTGTATCGACCTGGTATCAGCCGGTACTGGCGAGATGAAGAAGCGCTATGGCTTTATCTATGTGGACCGGGACAATGAAGGCAAGGGAACACTCAAGCGCTCCAAGAAGAAATCCTTTGACTGGTATAAGGAAGTCATCGCGACTAATGGAGAATCTGTGAAATAGGAAAAAGGCTGAGATATGAATGTCTCAGCCTTTTTCAAGTATTTATTTTGGGAACTATATACCAGTTTACACCAACCACAACATATAGTATTTACGAAAATAACAAAAAGAACGACTTCCGAGCGGAAATCGTCTTTTAATTATTTAAGTAATTCATATTCAAAAATCTTTGGTGAAAGATAGGAATTGTAATATTGTTTAAGTTCTTCTTTTAGAGATACAATATAACTATTTAAAATAAGAGAAACAACCACATTGAAAAGTTCTACTTTTTCTTCAACGTCTAACGTCACATAGCGATCAACATCAAAATTATTAATAAGCTTTATATCAGCCTTATCATAAAGATGCTTTTTCTTAGCAACAGCATCTTTACTCTCATGCGTCAAATACAAGTAGATATTCTCAACGTTCAGAACAACTTGCACCATTGCTAAACTCTTTTCGCCAAGTAGCAACTTAATTTTCTTACGAACACTATCTGCAGTAACTGGATTTTTAGCAATGTAAATCACATGATAAAGTTGCTTTCACCAAGAGAGCTGATGAAAATGAGAAAAAAGAGCAAGCCTTCTATTAGCCAAAAAGGTTTGGAGCGGACAAGCTGATAGAGTTCCGCCTGAATGGTATGTAACATGAAATCTCCTCTGAATGTTTAAGATTGTTCCTGCTTTTTATAAATCTTTCTTTTTGAAAACCATCAGCCCGCCACCTAGAAAGAGCAGGGTGACCGTTAGCAGTGTCAGGATAGCCTTGATAACAGCCCCGCTATCTACTGCCATATTTGTGTTAAATCGCAGAGTCAGATAGATCAGCCATTCATTGTCCGGGTAAAAGATGAGGGGAATAGTCAGTAAGGTACCGCCAAGGAAATAGGTCAGAAAGCTAGATACATGGAGTGGCTGGCATAGAGTACAAAAGAAATGATGGCAATCCACATAATCGTGCTAAGAAATTGGACGAAGAGAGCAGCTCCCAGCTGAGGCAAAAAAGAGCTGGGGGCACTTCCAATTCCGTTGGACAGACTAGCGGTCACAAAGGAGATAGATAAAATCATCAGGAAGTGAAAGGCTGCGATGCTAACACAGACAAAGAATTTAGAAAAATAATAGCTGAGCTTAGAGATGCCATAGCTCAGACAGTTTTTATAAAGTTTCCGAGATAGGTCCACTCCAAGGACCATACCGATACCAATGATGGTGAAAAAGAGCAGACTGTCTGTATTGCCTGCAAAATAGTCCAGAGCTTGAAGGCCGGTTAGATTTCCTAGAGCTTGAGTAGCAGCCTCATTTTTGGAGATATTTGCTCCAAAATGAATATTTGCATGGAAAAAGGTTGCTGAGAAAATCACACAGACTAATAAAAATTCAGTAATCCAAAAGCCTTTTGAACGCATGAGCCGGTATAAATCAGCTCGAATGAAATCCATCATGATAAGCCTCCCTTTGTCATTTGACCAAGTCTGTAAAGAAGTTTTCTAGGTTTTGTCGTGCATAGTAAATCTCCTGCACTGGTATATCTGCAGTCGCAAGTTCCTTGACAATCTTGCTAATCTCATGCGAATGGGTAAAGATATGAATCTCGTCAGAAGCATTGACCACCTTGATACGATGCATGAGCTGGTCGTGAATCAGCCGGCTGGCTTCTTCCAACTGCGATGTTTTAAGCACGATATAGTCTTCGCTCTGTTCTTCAAACTCCTCTTTTGAAATCTCGCGAATCAGCCGTCCTTCCTCGATAATGCCGAACCGGGTCCCCACTAGGTAGAGTTCAGACAGAATATGGCTGGAGATGATAAAGGTCATGCCCAACTCTTCGTTTAGCCGCTGTACCAGCTGGCGGAATTCCTTGATGCCGACTGGATCCAGGCCATTGATAGGCTCGTCCAGTATCATCAGGTCAGGTCTGGTAAGAAGCGCGATAGCTAGACCCAGCCGCTGTTTCATCCCGAGTGAGAAGTCGCGGAATTTCTTCTTGCCGGTATCTGTCAAGTCTACGTATTCCAAGGTTTCACGGATGACCTTATCTGCATGGGGAATATGGCGGAGCTTACAGTAGTAGCTGAGATTTTCATAGGCTGTCAGGTGGTTGTGAGCGACCGGTGTTTCGATGACCGATCCGACCCGTTTGAGGCTCTGCGTCCATTCTTGATAGTTCTGAGAGCCAAAGAGGGAGACATTGCCACTACTCGCTTCCAAGAGCTGGGTGATGACCTTGATCAGAGTGGTCTTTCCGGCCCCGTTCTTGCCAATTAAACCGTAAATATCTCCTTTTTTTATCGTCAGACTCACATCGGTCAGAGCGTACTGCCGGCCGAATTTTTTGCTGACTTGCTGTAAAACCAAAACATTTTCCATGATCAATTCTCCTTTTCATGATCTTAGGAGAGAAAACTCCTCTTCCTATTAATTAGTATATCGCCAAACCTTCAAATATTTATAAAGAATTTCTCAAATATTTCTAAAGTTTTTGATTGAACCTTATAAAAGAGTCAGAATTCATGTAGGAATTTCTCAATTATTTGAGCAAATGTTTCTGGCGCTTGGCTATTCAGAGTATGGCCGCCCTTTTCTATAATGCAAAGCTGAGAACCGTTCAGTAGCTTGTTAAGTTCATAGGAAGCTGTTAGATTGGGCTGGCTTTGCTGCCGCAAACAAGCAGGCTGGGGAGCTTGATTTTCTTTATCTTATCAGTAAGATTTACCTTACGCAGCTCGGTCAAAATCTGCAGCATCTGTTCCTTATCGGCTCCTTGCTTGGAGAAGACGCTTTTGGGCATCAGTTTAAAGACGAGAATCTGCAGTCTGTAGAGAAAATTATCTGCTAAATTGTATTGAGTCCCGGATAAAATCAAACCCTTCAGATGAGGAAGAGCTTGGTCAGCCAGGTCCAGTGCCAGCAAGCCACCGAGTGACAAACCGACTAAGATAAAAGGCTGTTTCTCGGCCTGAAGGTGCTGGAGGGTTTCTTGTCTAATTTCTTGGTAGTTTTCATTGCCCTTCGGAAAAAGAGCCAGCGACTCCGTCGGGACATCAGCTAGAGCTTCTTGAACTTCCTTCCAAGAATGCTCATCTTGTCCTAGTCCGTGCAGAAAGATAACTTTCATGTCAGAGCTCTCCTTTATCAATCTCCAGCTCGTACAATCCCCTGACTGCATTGCAGGCGTAGATTTTCTCAGCATGATCCAGATCAGCCAGAGTTAAAACTTTCTCAGTAGCCTGTCCATTATCCAGTAGTTGCTGACGGTAGATGCCCTTGAGCAGGCCCAGTTCTGCTGGAGGTGTGTAGAGCTTGCCGTCAAGCTCCAGCAGCAGATTGCCAATAGAAGTTTCCAGCAGCTGGCCTTGGGAATTGTAATAAATCTGTTCTTGCTGCTCCAAGGTCAGATGTGGCCGATGGCTGGTTTTGAAATAGGTGAAAGGCTGGGCTAGATTGGCTGTCTGCTCGACCAATTTTGCCTTTCTGAAAGCCTTTGTCAGCGGCAGCAGAGGAGCCGTTTCTAGCCCAATACTGCCGTCTTTTTTAAGAGCTATACGCAGCCTGTAATCCTGCCCTTTATCCAGCTGAACGCAGGTTTCTTCTAGCTCTTGCTTCAGTTTGTCTTGGTCAAAAGGATAGGCGAAGTAGCTGGCTGCTTCTGTCAGTCTTTGCAGGTGTTGGTCTTGCAAGGTCAGCTTTCCATCTGTCACTTTTCCTGTAGAAATCAGGTCGAATCGCGGATTTTTCCGATAGAGGACGGCAGATTTTTGCTGGGTTTCGATGTATTCGGATTTCCACGTGCTGTCCCAAGTGATGCCGCCGCCAACGCCGTAGATAGCTTTTCTTCCCTCTAGCTGGATGGTGCGAATGGCAACGTTAAAAATCCGTCTCTGATCTGGCAGGCAGATGCCGACTGTACCGCAGTAGACCCCGCGAGCAGCTTTTTCTGTCGCCTTGATGATCGCCATGGTCGAAATCTTAGGAGCGCCTGTGATGGACCCGCAAGGAAAGAGCGCCTTGAAAAGCTCTGCCAGCCCAATTCCCTCATGCAGATTGCTTTTGATAGTAGAGGTCATCTGCCAGACTGTAGAGTATTGCTCGACGCTGCAGAGATGCTCAACCCGCTCGCTGCCTGTCTGAGAAATGCGATTCATGTCATTGCGGAGCAAATCGACAATCATCATATTTTCTGCTCGGTTTTTGGCATCCTGGGCCAGCCATGCAGCCTGCTCTCTATCCTGCTCTAAGGTCAGTCCCCGATTGGTAGTTCCTTTCATAGGACGAGTGG
The DNA here is from genome assembly GCF_026781265.1 of Streptococcus sanguinis. GTDB lineage: Bacteria > Bacillota > Bacilli > Lactobacillales > Streptococcaceae > Streptococcus > Streptococcus sanguinis_T. Next base: position 53,114 of record NZ_JAKUVC010000015.1, on the reverse strand, counting down.
TCAGCTCACCTCGGTGCTCCTCGAAAAAGAGCTCAGGACTGATGGACAAGATGGCGGTCTCATCATGCTCCACATAGGCATTGTAGGCAGCATTTTGCTCAACGACTAGCCTGTTGTAAATAGCCAAGCTGTCCTCAGGATTGAGCTCCGCGCAAAGCTGTACCGTGTAGTTGACCTGATAGGTATCGCCCTGGCGGATATGATGATGAATAGTCTCGATAGCCTTCTGGTACTCTTGCTCAGAAGTCAGTCCCTGCCAAGCCACTGGCATTTCCACTTCCTCATAGGTCAAGGGAATGGAAGCCTGCTCGGCCTTATCGTGGATAGTAAAGTAGAGGAGATATTCCTTCTGGAGCGGAGCCGAATGAACTTGGAATTTTTCCTCGAAGGCTGGCGCTGCTTCATAGCTGACATAGCCGACAGCATAGTATCCTTTCTCCTGCCAGCCCTCAATCTCTGTCAAAAGTTCCTCCACTTGGTCAAGACGGCGAGTCTTTAGCTCCTTGATGGGATTCGTAAAAATCAGGCGTTGGCCCAACTGCTTAAAATCAATAATCGTTTTCTTGTGCATAAAGCTATTTTATCATAAGATAATTTGAATGAAAACGGATTTATCGGATGAAACAGTCATTCTTTTATAAAGGTTGACAGATTAGAAAGTGGCTAGGTATACTATGTTTAAAAAAGAAAGAATGAGATTGCTATGAAGTCAAAGAAATTGTTATTGGTAAATGGAATTACTGGAATTTTAGGAGGCCTCATCATCCTTTACGCTTCTTCTCAGAGATGGCACTGGGAAATAGTTGCTTTAGTTCCCAAGATGGTCGAAAAGTCTGACTGGGGCGTCCTGATCATACTGATCAGCTTGCTGTTTCTTTGTCTTTCCCTAGCTGGAATGGCTCATTATAGTGAAGAGCCAAGAGTCAATAAGATGAGCCATAAGCTTCTCTTTTTCGCCTTTCTTGCAGGAATCATTCCATTTTTGGGGAACTTGGCCGGCGTTCTAGCTATCATATCGGGGATTTTTTATCTTCAAGATGTACCCAAATTCAAGAGCGATGACAAAGCGGACTAACCCATGCTTCCTCCTGCTCGAAAGCCCTCGAAAATTATGATAAAATAAGGGAATGACAAAAACTTAAAAGGAAGCCTTATGAAAAAAATAAATGAATCCTATAAACTAATCGTCTTTGCGACGCTCGCTATGGCTCTGGTTCTCTATATTGGGAACATCTGGTCTGGCCTGCAGAGTCTAACTTCGGTTTTTTCACCCATTATATTGGGTGGAGTCCTAGCCTTTATCTTTAATGTGCCCATGAAAAAGTTGGAAGACTTCTTGGACAGATGCCGCGTACCGCAGAAGCTCCAGCGCGGCTTAGCCTTGGCCTTGGAGGTACTGATTTTAGCTCTCATTATGACGGGGATTGTCTCCATCGTAGTGCCGACTTTGACCACAGCGGTCAATCAGCTAAGCGCGACAATCGGCAAGGTAGCGCCTCAGGTAGCCAAGTGGCTGCAGCAGTCTGGTTTGCTTTCCTCTAGCCAACTGAAAGATTTGACCAAGCAACTGCAAAACAGCGACATTGTCAACCGAGCCATCTCTCTTCTGGGCAGTCTGACAGGTAATATCTCAGCTATTTTTGGCAATTTCTTTTCTGTCATCATGTCTATTTTTCTCATGTTTGCCTTCTTGAGCAGCAAGGAGCATTTGCAGACAATCACTAGCCGTCTCTTGCAGGTTTTGCTTCCTGAGAAGGCTGTCAAACGCCTATCCTATGTCGGTTCTGTCATTGTTGAGACCTATGATAAGTTTCTGATGGGGCAGATGATAGAGGCCGTCATTGTTGGGATTTTAGTCTTTATCGCCTACTCTCTGACAGGTCTGCCTTATGCCGCCTTGACAGGGGTTTTGGCCGGAGTGCTCTCTTTCATTCCCTACATCGGGCCTTTCTCAGCTTGTGCTCTAGGTGCTATCTTTATCTTCACCGACAGCCCTTGGAAAGCCCTTCTTTCAATCGCAGTCTTTCAGCTAGTACAGCTGATTGAGGGCAATGTTATCTATCCGCGTGTGGTCGGCCAGTCCGTCGGTCTTCCAACACTCTTTACCCTAGCCGCAGCCCTGATTGGAGGCAATCTCTTCGGCCTGGTTGGTATGATCTTTTTCACCCCTATATTCGCAGTTATCTACCGCTTGGTTAGAGAGTTTGTTGTGGAGAAGGAGGAGAAAAAAGCACTAGTAAAAGAATGAAAAGAAACCAGCGAGAATAAAAATCGCTGGTTTTTCTTTTTCCAAGTTCCAAGGTCATAATTTCTACCTATAGCAAACAATAATTTCAGTCAATAGTGTTGTTAAAATAGGGATTTTGGATTGGTTGATGAGGTTGGTTATAGTTTTAGGCTATATCAAACTCTGGGAAATTCCAATTATACAGAGGGGGGATTTTCTGATAAGATAAAATCAAGAAAAATTTTGGAGGACGTTTATGTCAACGACTATCATTGGTTTCCCACGTTTGGGCGAATTCCGCGAATTGAAATTTACAACTGAAAAATACTTTAGACATGAAATCTCAGCAGAAGAGCTTCTGGCTGCGGCCAAAGAGCTGCGCGCTAAGCACTGGAATATTGTTAAGGAAAAAGGAATTTCAGAGCTTCCGTCCAATGACTTTTCTCATTATGACAATGTGCTGGATGCGGCCTTTCTCTTTAATGTGGTGCCGTCATCTGTGCAAGGCTTGGATTTGACTGACTTGGAGCGGTATTTTGCCTTGGCTCGTGGCTATCAGGGTGAAAAAGGAGATGTTCGTGCCCTTCCGATGAAGAAATGGTTCAACACCAACTACCACTATATCGTTCCTAAATTTGAAAAAGAAACCCAAGTCAAGCTGGCTGGGCATAAGATTTTTGATGAATTTGCAGAAGCTAAGGAGTTGGGCTTGGTAACCCGTCCAGTTGTGGTTGGCCCATTCACCCTCCTGCAAGTATCTGACTTTGAAGACGGTGTGGCGGCAGCGGACTTTGTAGATGCCCTAGCTGCAGCTTATCAAGAAGTCTTTGCAAAATTAGCAGAGCTAGGTGCAGAGCGTATCCAGCTGGATGAGCCAAGTCTGGTCAAAGACCTGTCAGCAGAAGAAAAAGCTCTCTTCTTGGACCTTTATAAGAAGCTTTTGGCAGACAAGAAAGGCTTGGAAGTCTTGGTTCAAACCTATTTTGGTGACGTTCGTGACATCTATGCAGACCTTGTAGAGTTGCCAGTAGATGCGATTGGTTTGGACTTCGTTGAAGGTAAGAAAACACTTGAACTTGTTAAAGGTGGCTTCCCAGCTGATAAGACACTCTATGCGGGTATCGTCAATGGTAAAAACATCTGGCGCAACAACTATGAAAAGAGCTTGGCTGTTCTTGAGCAAATCCCAGCTGAAAACATCGTCTTGACAAGCTCATGTTCGCTGCTCCATGTGCCATTTACGACTGCTAACGAAGAATTTGAACCAGCAATCTTGAACCACTTTGCCTTTGCGGTGGAAAAATTGGATGAAATCCGTGACTTGGATGCTATCCATAATGGTGGTGGTGCAGAAGCACTTGCTGCTAACAAAGCTCTCTTTGCAGCAGAGCGTGTTGGGCAAAATGCAGAGCTGGCTGCTCGGATTGCTGGCTTGACAGATGCAGACTACACTCGCCTGCCGGTCTTTGCAGAGCGTGAGGAAATTCAGCACAAGGCGCTCAATCTGCCACCATTGCCAACTACGACAATTGGTTCCTTCCCTCAAACCAAGGAAGTCCGTGCCAAACGTTTGGCCTTCCGCAAGGGTGAGCTGTCAGCAGAAGACTATGACAAGTTCTTGGCTGAGCAGATTGATGAATGGATCAAGTGGCAAGAAGAAGTCGGCTTTGACGTGCTGGTGCACGGTGAGTTCGAGCGTAATGACATGGTTGAGTACTTCGGTCAAAACCTGTCAGGTTACCTCTTCTCTAAGAATGGTTGGGTACAATCATACGGTATGCGTGGGGTGAAACCACCAATCATCTGGGGTGATGTGACTCGTCTCAACCCAATCACTGTGAAATGGTCTAGCTATGCACAAAGCCGTACAGACAAACCTGTTAAGGGCATGCTGACTGGACCTGTAACCATCCTCAACTGGTCATTCCCACGTGAAGACATCTCTATCAAGGACTCTACTCTTCAAATTGCTCTTGCTATCAAGGACGAGGTGCTTGACCTTGAAGCTGCAGGTGTGAAGATTATCCAAATCGACGAGGCTGCTCTTCGTGAGAAATTGCCACTCCGTCGCAGCGACTGGTATGAAGACTACCTTGACTGGGCAATTCCAGCCTTCCGCTTGGTACACTCTACAGTAGCGCCAGACACACAAATCCACACTCACATGTGTTACTCAGAATTTACAGATATCATCCCTGCTATTGACAACATGGATGCGGACGTGATTTCCTTTGAAGCTAGTCGCTCTAACTTGGAAATCCTGGATGAGCTCAAGGCTAAGAACTTCCAGACAGAAGTAGGACCTGGAGTTTACGATATCCACTCACCGCGCGTGCCAAATGAAGGGGAAATCGACCATACGATTGAAGCTATCTTGGCTAAGGTGCCAAGCAGCAAGGTCTGGATCAATCCTGACTGTGGTCTCAAAACTCGTGGTATCCCAGAAACTAAGGCTAGCTTGGTGCGCTTAGTAGAAGCAGCCAAAGCAGCTAGACAACATTTGAAATAATCCTCCTGGAACCTCAAAAGTTGAACTTGATGGAGGATACCCCCAAAAAATGAAGCAGAGCTGACAATCCTGCAGAAGCTGTTCTTCTAGGATTGTCCTCAGCTATCACTACCATCATTGAAAGGAACTTTTTGTTATATGGTTCGTCGTCACACACCCAGTCTCTCATTTGAAGTATTTCCTCCCAATCCGGCAGTAGGCAATGATAAGATTTTTCAGGCGTTGAGAGAGATGCAAGATCTGGCTCCTCACTTTATCAGTGTGACAGCCAGCAATAATAAGTTTGACATTGAGGAGACGACGGTTCGTTTGACGGAGTTCATCGCCAACGACCTCAAGATTCCGACGATTGCTCACCTACCTGCGGTCTATCTGACCAAGGACATAGTGTCTAATATCTTGCAGTCTTTGGATCGGGTTGGCGTCCATCAGATTTTGGCTTTGCGAGGGGATATTTTTCCAGATGTGGCGCCTAAGGATGATTTTACCTATGCGACTGACTTGATCGAATACATCAAGACAGAAGCGCCGCATTTTGACATCATCGGAGCCTGCTATCCAGAGGGCCACCCGGATTCGCCTAATCAGATTTCGGATATTCAAAATCTCAAGAAAAAGGTCGATGCAGGCTGTTCTAGTCTGGTGACCCAGCTCTTCTTTGACAATGAGCGCTTTTATGATTTTCAGGACAAGTGCATTTTAGCGGGTATTGAAGTGCCAATCCATGCTGGGATTATGCCGATTCTCAATCGCAATCAGGCTCTGCGCCTGCTCAAGACCTGTGAGAATATCAAGCTGCCAAGAAAATTCCGGGCTATTCTGGATAAGTACGAACATGACCCAGAGTCCCTGAGAGCAGCTGGTCTGGCTTATGCTGTGGATCAAATTGTTGACTTGGTGACCCAAGATGTAGCGGGCATACACCTTTACACTATGAATAATGCTGCAACAGCCTACCATATCTATAAGGCTACCCATGCTCTCTTCAATCATAATCCATCCGTCCAATCTTTTTAAGATGAATGAAGAAACCACTAATCAGATTCAGTTGCTGTTTAGTGGTTTTTGTTTTATAATAAGGATAAAAAAATTATCCAAATCTAAGGAGGAGCTGATGGAGCATTCGCTGACCTTGGTTAAGTCTATGCAGTTTGGCCAAGAAGATTGCTTTTTTGCTTTCTGTGGTTATTCAAAAACGGAAGTCCATCATAGCTTTGGGCCGGCTGTTCGAGATGTCTATGTCATCCACATCGTACTGGAGGGATGGGGGACTTACTCCGTGGGCAATCAGCGCTATGATTTGCAGGAAGGGCAGGGCTTTGTGGTGCCACCGGGTCAGTCTGTCTTTTATCAGGCTGATGGAGAAGAGCCTTGGTCTTATGTCTGGATGGGACTGGGTGGGCGCCTCTTGCCTCCTTATCTGCAGGCTCTGGGCTTACAGTCGGGCCAGTGGTCTTTTGAGCTGACTTCTTTGCAGGAATTTAAGGCCTTGGTCTTTGAAAGTCTGGCTTACGAAGGCAGCGGAATAACAGCTGAACTAGCTCTGCAAAGGCAAGTTTATCGCTTCTTAGAGCTCTTGTCCCAGCGTCTTAAGCAGACATCCTTAATTACGGAAAGCCGTCGAGTCAATCCTTATGTCCAGCAGGTCTTGGAACTGCTGAGCAGCCATCTGCCAGAAAGTCTATCTGTGCAGGAGTTGGCGCAGAAATTGGCGCTGCACCCTTCCTACCTATCTCGGCTTTTCAAGGATGAAGTAGGCAAGGGGATTAAGGAGTACAGCAATGATTTGCGACTCAATATGGCAGCTGATTTGCTGACGAGCAGCCAGCTTTCGGTGGAAGAGATTGCCAATAAGACGGGCTTCGCCGGAACACAGAGCTTTTCAAAAGCTTTCAAGAAGGCGCGTGGTCAGTCGCCCTTGAATTTCCGCAAGGCTAGCTCTCATCTGGGGCAGGAGCTGTAAAAAGTCACATTTGGATAAATAATACTAGAAAGAAAGGCTTACTAAAAAGGGGAGCCTTTTTTATAATGAAAGGAGAAGCGTGATTGCAGAATGTGAAAGGAGAAGGTCATGAATAAGGTGAGTATTTTGTTTAAGGAAGAGTGCAGGCAATTTCATCTGACTAATGGCGAGGTTTCTTATATTTTTCGGGTTTCGGAGGATGGTAAACTCTTGCAGCTTTACTACGGCGTGGCGGTACCGGAGCGGGATTATTCTTATTTGATGGAGCTGCAGCATCGGCCCATGACGACCTATCGGAAAGAAAGGGATTTGCGCTATTCTTTGGAGCATGTGCGGCAGGAATTTCCAGAATACGGCACGACAGATTTTCGTCATCCCGCTATCTGTCTGCGACAGGAAAATGGCTCGCGGATTACTGATTTTGTCTATGTCAGTCATCAGATGGTAGATGGTAAGCCAGCTTTAGAGGGGCTGCCCGCTACTTATATAGAGGCTCAAACGGAGGCTAAGACGCTTATCTTGACCCTGCGAGATGCGTTGACAGAAGTAGAAGTTCAGCTGTTTTATACGATTTTTGCTGATTGGCCGGTTATCGCTCGCTCCAGCAAAATGATTAATCAAGGCGGGGAAACTTGCTATTTGGAATCCCTAGCTAGTCTGTCGCTGGATCTGCCAGATGCTAATTATGACTGGCTGCAGCTATCAGGAGCATGGGCTCGGGAACGCCATATCAAGGAGCGCCCGCTTCAGCAGGGGATTCAGTCCATTGAGTCAACCCGCGGCATTTCCAGTCCTCATCACAATCCTTTTGTAGCTCTTAAGCGCTCGAAAACGACTGAGTTTTCAGGTCCAGTGCTAGGAGCGGCCTTGGTGTACTCGGGCAATTTTCTCATTCAGGCTGAGGTAGACACCTATGATGTGACCCGGTTGCAGCTAGGCATCAATCCTTTCGGTTTTGAGTGGAAGCTGGCCGCGGGCCAGTCCTTTACCAGTCCAGAAGCTCTGTTGGTTTATTCTGAGGGGGGCCTCAATGGCATGAGTCAAGTCTTTCATCAGCTATTTCGTCGACGTCTAGCTAGGGGCTACTGGCGCGAGCGAGTGCGTCCTGTTCTCATCAATAACTGGGAAGCTACCTATTTTGACTTTAGTGAGAATCAGCTGTTGGAGCTTGCTGAAAAGGCTCAGGAAGTAGGAGTAGAGTTCTTTGTGCTAGATGACGGCTGGTTTGGCCAGCGGACTAACGATCGCACTGGGCTTGGGGATTGGTTTGTCAATCCAGAAAGGCTGCCGCAGGGGCTGGACTCGCTAGCAGGTCGTATTCATGGTTTGGGCATGAAGTTTGGTCTTTGGTTTGAGCCGGAAATGGTCAATAAGGATAGCCAACTCTACCGAACTCATCCTGACTGGTTGCTTGCAGTGCCAGATAGACAGCCCCACCATGGTCGGAATCAGTTTGTTTTGGACTATTCTCGGCCGGAAGTAGTGGATGAGATTTTTGAGCGTCTGTCAGCGATTATCGAGGAAGCGCAGCTGGATTATATCAAATGGGATATGAATCGCCCTCTGACAGATGTCTTCTCGGCTGCCTGGCCAGCCGATCAGCAAGGAGAGATTTTTCACCGCTATGTCTTGGGGGTTTATGACTTGTATGAGCGTTTAATCAGTCGCTATCCAAGCTTGTTATTTGAGTCCTGCTCTTCAGGTGGAGGCCGCTTTGATCCAGGTATGCTCTACTATGCTCCTCAAGCTTGGACCAGCGATGACTCGGATGCTATTGAGCGCTTGAAAATCCAGTACGGGACCAGTCTTCTCTATCCGCTTTCGTCCATGGGAGCTCATGTCTCCATCGTGCCCAATCACCAGACCAACCGTCTGACTCCGTTGAAGACGCGGGGCAATGTCGCCTTTTTCGGTTCTTTTGGCTATGAGCTGGATCTTAATCAGCTAAGTCCAGAAGAATTGACTGAAGTCAGGGAACAGATAGCTTTTTACAAGCGCCATCGAGAGCTGATTCATAATGGAACTTTTTATCGACTGCAGTCGCCATTTAAGGGAGATGGGCAGACAGCTTGGATGGTTGTCAGTCAGGATCAGAACACTGCACTTTTAGGCACTTTCAAGGTCCTCAATCAAGTCAATCGCTCTCATCAGCGCTTGCAACTGAAAGGGCTGGCTGTGGATAAGGTCTATCGACTAGAGGGGCGTGCCTATACTGGGGCTGAGCTTATGCGAGTTGGGCTAGTCACCACGGATGCTTCCAGCGGTCAGCTTCTGGAGGATTCTGAGCAAAAGCCAAGCTATGACTTTGATTCCAAACTCTGGCTTTTTGAAGCAGAAGATGAGTAGATAAGATGGGGAATAAAAAGAGCAGAAGGAACAAGCTGATTAAAAGCTGTACTTCTTGCTTTTTTTCTGAGAAAAAAAGGATAGTACCATTATCTCTGATAATTCTATAGGAAAAGGCTTTCAAAAAGGTATATAATCAAGTGAAGCTTTTATAAAATGAAGCTGGTTCAGAATGAGAGAATTTGTAAACATGAAGAAAGCATTTGCCAGCTTGGATTATTATAAGAAAGCATTCAGCAAATGCGAGGAAGATCATGAGAAAGAGAGAGCCTTATGACGAGAAAAATCATCTTTCTGGATGTGGATGGGACCCTCATCGACTATGATAATCATATACCGGAGTCTGCGGTGGTTGCCATTCGCAAGGCACGGGAAAAGGGCCATCTGGTATATGTCTGCACAGGTCGCAGCAAGGCTGAGATGCCGCCGGAAATCTGGGATATTGGCTTTGATGGCATGATTGGTGGCAACGGCTCCTATGTGGAGCATGAGGGGCAGGTTGTTCTGCACCAGCTGATTCCGCGAGCTGTCGCTAAAAGGCTAGTCGACTGGCTTCAGGAGCGGGGGCTAGAGTTTTACCTAGAGAGTAATAACGGTCTCTTTGCAAGCAGGGGCTTCCGCGAAGCAGCGCGACCAGTGCTTCGGACCTATGTACTTGGAAAAGGTGCCAAGCCAGAAGAAGTCGTAAATATGGAGGCAGAAGAAGCCCTTCACGGCCTGGTTTATGGTGGGGAGCTCTACCGAGACGACCTGAATAAAGTCAGCTTTATCTTCAAGAGCTACCAAGACCATCTGGACTCTAAGGCAGCTTTTCCTGAACTCCAGGCGGGCACTTGGGGAGGAAAGGGCGAGCACGCTCTCTTTGGTGATTTGGGCGTCAAAGATATTACCAAGGCGCATGCTATTGAGGTTCTTCTGAAGCACCTTCATGCTGATAAGGCGGATACTCTGGCTTTCGGTGATGCCAAGGTTGATATTCCTATGCTGGACTATTGTCAGGTCGGGGTCGCTATGGGAAATGGCGGAGCGGAAATCAAGGCCATGGCTGATCTGGTGACAGAATCGGTCAGACAAGACGGTCTCTACAAGGCCTTTGAAAAGTTAGAACTCATCTAAAGGAGATGTGAATGATGGCAAAAACTCTTTATCTGATGCGGCATGGCCAAACGCTTTTCAACCTGCGCCACAAGGTGCAGGGCTGGTGTGATGCTCCTTTGACCGATTTTGGTATTTATCAGGCCAAGGTGGCAGGGCAATATTTTAAGGATGCCGATATTACATTTGACGATGCTTATAGCTCTACTCAAGAGCGGGCCTGTGATACCTTCGAATTGGTAACGGACGGGAAGCTTCCCTATAAGCGTATCAAGGGAATCAAGGAGTGGAACTTCGGGACCTTTGAAGGGGAAAGCGAGGATCTTAATCCGCCCCTGCCCTATGGAGATTTCTTTGTGACCTATGGTGGTGAATCACAAGATCAGGTCAGGGAGCGCATGGCTGCGACCGTTCTCAAGCTCATGCAAGAGACAGATGGCCAGTCCGTGCTCATGGTCTCTCATGGCGCAGCTATGGCCAATTTTGCCAGAGCTTGGCAGAAAAATTGGCGTCTGGAAAGTCTAGGTCACATGACCAATTGCGGTATTTTGAAGTTTACTTTTGAACAGGACAAATTTTACCTAGAAGAGATCATTGGCCACGATTTTAGCAGCTGGAAGGAAAAATAAATGAAAGATTTATACTTGATGCGGCATGGCCAGACCTTTTTCAACCAAGAGGGCTTGGTGCAGGGAGCTTGCGACTCTCCTTTGACTGAACTGGGGCAGGATCAAGCCCGGCAAGCAGGAGCTTATTTGCAAGAGCGGGGCATTCGTTTTGGGCATCTCTACTCGTCCACTCAGGAGCGGGCTTCTGATACGCTGGAACTTGTCTCTGGTCGAACCGACTATACTCGTCTTAAGGGTATTAAAGAATGGAACTTTGGTCTTTTTGAGGCCCAGCCCGAACACCTGCAGCCGAAGTTTCGACCCGGAGCTACGTCCTTTGAAGACCTCTTTGTACCCTATGGTGGAGAAGGTGTGGACCAGGTCGGTGAGCGCGTGCTGGTTACTCTGACTGAGGTCATGGAGCAGGCGGATGCAGAGCCAGTCTTGGCCGTCAGCCACGGTGGTGCCATGTGGGCCTTCTATCTCAAGATTGCGGCCCAAGCTCTGGATCCCAAGGTGCGCTTTGGTAATTGTGCCATCTGTCATTACCATTATGAGCAGGGATATTTTAAGCTGGCGGAAGTGATTGACCCGCTGACGGGTGATGTGTATGAGTGTGAATGAAGAAAGAGCATATTCTTGGCATCTATAGACAATTGATTTTAGATTAAAAAAAGGAAAATTATAGTGTTTTCCTTTTTTGTAGCTATTGTTTAAAAAAATTTTGGCCACTGGTTTTTGAGCTTCTTTGCTAGAGAAATAATCTTGTCCCTTTCTTCGATACGGTACACAATATAGAAATCCAAGTTTGCTTCTGGGTCCTTAATCGGCAAAAGCTGCCGGCGCTGGGTAGCTAGAGTTTTAACATCAATACTGAGGTTGGTTCCAAAATGCGGAAAGTTGGTATGGTCAAGAATTTCATGAAAAGCTTCTCGATCACGCTGATAGAGAAATTTTGAGTGGGGCATTTTTTTCTGGATAATATCACTCCAAATACCGATATTTTCAAGGAGAATGAAGCTCACTCCATCCATCTCAGCGAAAGTGCTGCTCTTCTTATCAGAAGAAATAGTAAGAGTATCAACTAGAAAGGCCAGTTTTTCTCTTCCTAAATAGAGAGATTCCAGTGTTTGGCTATGGATTTCTTGATTGGAGATGATGGCATCAAATTCCAATTGCTCTAGTCCATGCTCTATAGAGGAAATGGAAATATTGTCTGGGGAAATATCAAATATTTCCTCGGAAAAGCGTTGAAGAAACAAGCGAGGGCCGGGTTCAGTAGCGGCAATTTTCAGCATGGAGTTTTTGGAGTTAAATTGCTGAATTTTTTGGACAAAGTCGTCCTCGGCTTGCAGCAGCTTTTTTGCCTCTTGGACTGCTAAGAGTCCAGTTTCAGTCAGCTCAATTTTATTTGGTTTGCGGTCAAAAAGGACAACTTCTAACTCTTCTTCTAACTTTCGCATTCCTCGAGTAACGGTCGGTTGAATGATTAAGAGATGTTCGGCAACTTCTGCTAGGGTTCCGTATTGTTCAAATGCGATGAGTTGCTTTAGTAACTGTCGGTTCATATCCACCTCCATGAGTATTCGCTATCTGTATACTATCATACAAAAGAAGTAATTTTCAAGTGGCAAGGTTGGGAGTATAATATGGTTAGCAATTAAAGAATGGAGACAAGAAGATGAACTATACAACTTTAAACAATGGAATTAAAATGCCCATGGTTGGTTTTGGAGTATTCCAGATTCGTGACGACGAAACTACTCAAAAGGCGGTAGAAGAAGCCATTAAAGTAGGTTACCGCTTGATTGACACCGCTCAATCTTACGGGAATGAAGAAGCTGTCGGAAAAGCCATAAAATCGTCTGGCGTACCCCGGGAGGAATTATTTATTACAAGCAAGCTTTGGATTTCGGATATGAGCTATGACGGTGCAAAAAAGCTTTTGCGGAATCGCTGTCTAAACTTGATTTAGACTATATAGACCTCTATTTACTCCATCAGCCGGTAGGGGATACATTTGGTGCATGGAAGGCTTTGGAAGAGCTCTATAAGGAAGGGAAAATCCGTGCTATTGGGGTTTCTAACTTTAAGCCAGATCAAATAGCTAATCTCTCCCTTTTCAACGAAATCACGCCTGCCGTTAATCAAATTGAGCTACATGTTTTCCACCAAAAAGAAGCTGAAGTTGCGTATCTAACTGGGAAAGGAATTCAGACTGAGAGTTGGGGAGCTTTTGCGGAAGCTAAGTTTGATGTCTTTACAAATCCGGTGCTAATGGAGATTGCTGCAAAACATGGTAAAACAACTGCTCAGGTTATGTTACGTTGGCAGCTGCAACGAGGAATTGTATCTTTGTCTAAGTCTGCGACTTTAGAGCGTATTCGCCAAAATTTTGATATTTTTAATTTTGAATTGACAGAAGCAGATATGGAAGAAATTAAAACTATAAATAAGGATGCAACGGTATTCGCAGAGCACAATGAAGCTAGTACAGTCGAACTCCTAGCAGGCTTTATTGGAAAAACGTTTTGAGGAAAGGTAGAAATTTATAAAAATAGTAGCACTAAGCAGAAAAAACTAGCTTCAGAATTATTTCTGGAACTAGTTTTTTGTAAATATTTTTATTGGTATTTAAGTCTTTTTTGTCCATACACTTCGAGTAAAGACCAGGGAGAGTTGTGCCAGAGCCACAAATGCTGCTCCCACATACCAGTAGGGCATATCCAGCGTCGTAGAGCGGCCAGACAGATTGACGATACCACGGAAGAGCATGCCGACTGTCATGATGGCTACAGCTGAGTTCCAGAGGTTGAGGCTGAGCCGAGAGAGATTAGGGATGACCTTCATGAAGAGCAGGAGTAGGATGGCGCCCGCTAGAGGAATGACAAAGAGATAGTGCATGTGGCTAGATGTTTCGCCGAAACTGAAGGATTCATAGATTCTGCTAAAAGCAAAGAAGAAAATAGTTAATAGTACGTAGATAAGGGCTGTTTTTCTAAAACGTCTTTTGCTGGGATTAGTAACCGATGTAGACAATATCACTCACCGACCTTTCTGAGATAGTATTTCCGTTGGTTGTAGGTTTGTTAATGACCTGACCGTTAAAGTAAAGTGTAGAGGAGCCGCCACCGTCAAGGTTATAGGCAGTCTTGACACCGTAAGATTTCATGATTTCTGCCATCTGGTAGAGGGAAAGTCCCTCACTTTCTGAGGTTCGTCCGTCTGAAACGATGATGATGTAGTGGTTTTCATCAATGATACCGATAGCTGTCCGAGGATTGGAAGACATGGACTGGCCGACTTCGGAGTTGGTATCAACGGCAATTTCGCCATTTTCTACAAGAGATGGGCCGAAGGCCAGGAGATTGACCACACCGTCTTTGACCAGTTGATCGGCAGAGACTTGATCTTCATAGATAATCTTGAAGGAGCCGTCTTTGTAAATAGCCAAATCACCATTGCTGGAGTCTTCTCGGACGGTATTGCGGTAGACGACGCCATTGCGGATGACATAGCCAGTCGTATTGGCCCCGTAGTAGTCGCCGTTAATCGCTAGGATAGCATTGTTGTTGGCGGCCGTTTCCGAGGTCTTGGCGGTGACATTGTTTCCGTAGGTATTTTGGGCAAAGGCCGTTTTTAGATATTCTGATGAGCTGACGGTCACATCAGCGATGTAGACTTGGGTGTTGCTGACGGTCTTTTCAGTTAGCGTAACCGAGATGTTGTCGTCTGAATAGCTGGTATCCGTCACAGTCGCTGTTTCGGCAGCCTTGCTGGCAGCCTCGGCATTGGACGATGAACTCGTACTTGAAACCGTGGAAATGGTCTCTGCGATGACAAAGGTTTTCAGCATGGAGTAGCTGAAAGAAGCTATCAGAAGCAGCCCGAAAATGGAGGCGTAGACATAGCGTTTCTTTAAAAATTTCATGATGCGGTGTGAGTCCTTTCCTTAAAAATAAATCTCTTTTGCACCATCCAGGAGACGGTAAAGAGCAAGATGCCGACGATGATTTTGACAATCAGAAGATTAAGACCAAAGACAGCATAGAAGAGGCGAATCAGCAGTGTGTCTAGGATAAAGAGCACTACAGCTAGGCTGAAATAGCCAGTTCCTGTCTTGAGTATACTGTCGTCGTTCTTAAAGACCAGCCTTTTATTGGTCGAATAGTTAAAGATTGAGCTGGTCACGCGGGCAATCCCGTTAGCTAGAAGTATTCTCAGGCTGGTTGGCACAGCGGCTAAAAACAAGAGAGCCAGTGCGTAAACAATGTAGTCCACGACGAAGCTGCTGAGAGAAGTCAGGGCAAATTTGAAAATATTTTTATAAATCATGAGTCCATCCCGAATTGGTCGGAAGTGCGAGCCTTGATTGTCATTGATATAGACCGTCTCAATAGGCACTTCCAAAATGGGATATTCCTTGCTGGCTTCTAGGAGCATGTTCATTTCATACTCATAGCGCTGCCCCTCTATCTTTAGCATAAATGGAATCATGTTGGTCGTAAAGGCTCGTAAGCCTGTCTGAGTATCGGAAACATCCACCCCAGTCTGAAGCTTGAAAAGAGCCCGAGTCAGACTATTGCCGAAGCGGCTGCGCAGAGGCACTTTGCCAGTAAAGGCGCGTGCTCCCAGAATCAGCCGATTGGGATTTTCAGAAGCCTTTCTCGCTACGCGGAAAATATCCCAGACCTTGTGCTGGCCGTCCGCATCTGCTGTTACCACCGTTCCGTATATCTTCAGTGCTTGGATAAAGGTAAAAGCAGTTTTCAGCGCTTTCCCCTTGCCTTGATTGATCTGATGACGGAGCACGGTCGCGTACTGCTCTGCCTGCTCAAAGACTATCTGGCATTTGGAAGAGCTGCCGTCATCGATAACAATGATATGAAAATCACTTTTCTGGTGAATTTTTTTTATCAGCTTAATAAGATTATAATCAGGCTCATAGGCCGGAATCACTAGATAATCCATATCCATACCTCTTTCTTAGATGATTTTTAGAAAGTATACAGACTGCGGCTTAAAGATTCCTAATATAAGTTAGTTTTAAGGAAATGTTAACATTTCTTTAAGGAAAGAGCATAGGGAAAATAGGATAGAAATGCCGGTGGGGAGAGGATTAGAGAGACTTTGCGAAATGAATGTTAGAGTATGACAAGGGACTTATGTGGATACTTCTAAAAATAGGTCATTACGATTTTTGCAATTAATTGGTATATCTTAAATGTAGAATATTAAGAAAACATATTCCTGTAATACCAAAAAACAACCCTGACGGTTGTTTTTTTATTATTATTACTCCCCTCCCAATTCTTCCTGATCAATTTTATGGGCTGTTCGGTAGGCTTGGTAAAAGATAAAGACAGCCAGAGCAGTCATAGCTGGTACGATGATTGGGATATCTGTTTCGATAGCAGTCAGCGGTGAGTTCCAGAAGAAGTGGAGAACGAAGGCTGCTAGGAAGTAGAAGAGCCCCACTCGGAAGTAATTTTTCTGAGTTTTGGCATAGCGTAGCATGAGAGCTAGACCGAGAGTGGTCAGGGCGGTGTAGAGCCAGTGAGAGGCAATGCCGCCAGTGATACGTCCTAGGATACCAGAGATGGTGAAGGAGAAGCCTTCGGGCAGGTCAGAGAGGATGTAAGAGAAGTCCTCGCTAATCTGAAAGCCCATGCCAGCCGTAATCCCCAGCATCAAGAAGGATTTGAGTTTTTTGACTGGGACTAGATAGACAGCGAAGGCAACTGCCAACAGCTTGAGGGGTTCTTCAACCAGCGGAGCTGCGATGGCATTTTCTAGGTCACTGAGCAGAGTATTGGGGAAGCTGGTGCTGACCCATTCGTGGATATAGGTATTAGCCAAGCCAGAGGTCCAGCCAGAAATGAAAAGGCCACCTAGCAGAGCTACACCAAGACTAAGTGCAGGCGTCTGCCATTTTTTTCCCAGTTGACGAATCAAGAGCAGGGCAGGGACGATATAGAGCAGAGCCAAGAGGGCTGACAGTCCGACAATCCCATAGGAAGTACCTGACATACTGCCAGTAGTATAGGCTTGTGTCTCGTATTCTAAGCCAATCGCGCTCAGAAGGAGAAAAATGAAAAGAACAATATTTTTCTTCATAAGTAACTTTCTAAAATTTTATTTTTCATCCTAGTATAACAAAAAAATCTTACATAAAACCAATTTAAAAACTGGAAATTAAGGGCTAGTATAATACTTTACTTGCCAAACTGTCTCTTTTTGTTTATATTAGTTCTATAAGGTTTCTTGGAGGCGTTTGCATGTCGAAAAATCTGTTGAGGTTGAAATTACTAGGAAGTCCGAGTGTCTTTCTCAATCAGGAGGAAGTCTTTTTTCCTTTTGCCAAAATCAATGCTCTGCTTTACTATCTTCATATCAATGGTGCAGTCAATAGAGAAGAGATTGCAGGAATCCTCTGGGAAAATAAGGATAATCAGACCGCCAAAAAGAATCTGCGCAACACGATTTATCAAGCTAACAAGCTACTAGGTGGGGAGTGGATTGTCGCTCCCAACCGGACTGTGCTGTCGCTTAATCCCGAGTGTGCGATTGAAAGTGATGTAGAACTTTTTACGAACCATCCTGCAGAGCATCTGTCTCTCTATCAGGGTGATTTTCTGCAGGGCTTCTATCTCAAGGGCAGCGAGGCCTTTGATTACTGGGTGTCTAAGATGCGGACGCGATATGAGCAGCTTTATATCCAAGCCTGCTACCAACAGCTGGAAACAGAAAAAGACCAGCTGGATTTGGAAGAGGCTGAGCGGAATTTGCGTCGCTTGATCAGCATTGATGAGTTTGATGAGAAGAATTATCATCTGCTCATGAAGCTCTATCAGGATAATGATCGTCCTGGCAAGGTGATTGAGACCTATTATAAATTGGTCAATATTTTAGATAAGGAACTGGGCATTAGTCCTACGGAACCTATTCAGCAACTATATCATGAGGTGCTTGCCAAGGACCGTAGCGAGCGTAAGACCAAGCAGTTTCTGCGCAATACCGACCACTTTTTCGGGCGGGTCAATGAAATCAAGCGCTTGGAATCTTATTTCTCCAAAGTGATAGAGGCTCAGGAGGCGCGTGCTCTGGTCCTAGTCGGTGGTACTGGTATCGGAAAGCGGACAGTGACTCGTCAAGTACTGGCCAATCAGACCAAGTATTTCCAGATTGTCATGGCTGAGTGCTTCAAGGAAGAGATGAAGACAGAACTGCAGCCTTGGCGTAGCTTGCTGGACGGCCTTGGCGACTTGGTTATTCAGCACCAGATTCTCTCTATCAGCCAGTGGCAGGTCATTTTGGAGAGTTATTTTCCCATTTTGACAGGCGGCACTTCTGGTCTTCAGTTGGATGCGGACAAGCTGGCTCAGTTTGTCGTGGATATTCTGCAAAAGATTTCTAAGAAAAAAGCTTTGATAATCTTGATTGAGGACTGTCACTGGATGGATAAGGCCAGCGTTGCTGTATTGGAGCAGGTCATGAATCATTTAACTGGTTATCCTGTGGCCTTTGTGATGACCAAGCATCTGAGCACCCCTTCTTATTTGGAACATTTTTTCAATCACCTGCTGGTACGCAATAAGCTGGGCTTTATTGAGCTGCAGCCGCTGAATTTTAAGGATAGTGCGGCTTATTTGCAAGCCCAAACGGGGCATTTATCCATATCTGAAGAAGGCCTTGAGGATATTTATCGGGTCAGTCAAGGTATCCCTTTCTTCCTATCAGAGTATGCTGAGCAGCTCCTGCGAGGAGAGAAGTTTCATCCGCTGACTCCGGCTATTAAGGCTAAGCTGTCTCTGAAGCTGGATTATTTAAGCAGCCAAGAGGAGGAGTTGGTAGACTATCTGGCTTGCTTTAGGGCTCCTGCCTCGGTTTCGCTCTTAGCCAGACTGCTAGGCCTTCAGATGGAAGAAGTGGTCGAAATCACTGAGGGGGTTGGACAGAAGCAGCTGTTGATGGAAGAGGAGCAGGGCGAGGAATTGGTAGTGCGGTTCAGCCAGGAGCTTTTGAGAATCTACGCCTATGATAGCCTGTCACTTGCTAAGAAGCGAATGCTGCATCACCAGATTGCCCAAGGCATGGAAGACCAGCTGGGAGACTCTCTCCATCATGCCCAGCTGCTCAATGAAATCGCCTATCACTACAAGATGTCCAAGCAGCCGATTAAGTCTCTGGAGTACGAGCTGCATTATCTTGAGGCCACCTTGCAGTTTCATCACGAGCTCTTTCCGATTTATTCGCGGGAATTTGGCTTCATCGAAAAGACGGATGGTAGCAATCAGTCAGCGGTTTTAGACCAGTTTGACCGTATCCGTCGGGAGATAGAGGGTTTAGAGAGAAAACACCAGAATCACAAGGATTTTCAGCTTTTGCTTCTTCGCTTTCTCTATCTAGAAGGGCGCTATGCCATTCGGACGGGGAATTACCAGCAGGGAATGGACAATATCCAGCAGGTGATTATTTCGGCCAAGGAGCTGCAGCAGATGGATTTTCTCTTAGAAGGCTATCGGCAGATGATTTATTACTGCATCCAGACGGAGAATATCTCTGAGATGCGCTACTATACGGAGTTGGCTCTAGATGCTTCGGTCCAGGCCAACAATCACGAGGCCATTGCTATCAACCTTCGGCTCAAGGGGCTCTATCATCTCATGATTGGAGATGAGGAGCAGTCGCTTCACCATCTCTACCAGTCTATTGATTGTTTCAGTTTGACAGCTTCGCTGCGTTCCAAGTACTCAATTCAGATTGCGGCGGCTCTAGACTATCTGGCAGAGATAGAGCAGATTCGCGGAAATTTCACGACTGCGCTGACCCATCAGAAGGAGGCCATTAAGCTGACGGAAAATAAAATAGCAGAGCCTTCGATTTTTGCTTTCTACATCGGCTTGGGTATGACCTATTATCAGCTGAAAGATTATGAGCAGGCGGAGCGGATTTTCCTCAAAGCTAAAACAGCCTTGAAATCTCTCAGCTTCCCTTGGAAAGAGACCCAGTTGGAAGTGTATTTGGCCTTGATTGGCTGTGAGAAGAGAGATTACCAGCCAGTGCTTGATCTGCTTCGGAAAAAGGATAGCCTCATCAGCCGCTATGGCAATCCGCGGGACAAGGGGCTAATCTACTATCTGATGGCTGTGATTAAGTATCGCCTGCTGACTGGCAGTTTGCAGCAAGCAGACTTTGAAGACTTGCTGGATCAGGACTTTGAGACCTACTATGAAACGGCTAAGAGCCAGCTCAATCCTTACCGTGACCGGCACCAGCTAAAGGAATTGGAAAACTTGCGTCAGGGCTTGAACAAAAAATAAGAGAGGATGAAAGCTATCTTCATCCTCTTTTTAATATTTAAAATAGCCAAAAATCTATCAATCATGTGCTTGCGCCCAGACTTGGGTCAGGTAAAAGACAAAGCAGGCTGCCAGATTGGCCGTATGGCTGTCTATATCGTGAGGCGGAGAGACTTCGACGATATCAAAGCCGATCAGTTTGCCTGACGCTGCGATGTGCTGGAAGACTAGAACAGCTAGATTAGGGTCCACACCCAGTGACTGAATGGCGCTGACACCGGGAGCGGCACCAGCTGCGAAGCAGTCAATATCAATGGTCAAATAGACCTGCTCCTTGCCGGCTAGAAAAGTATCGACCGCCTTGCAGACTTCCTTGTAGCCCATTTGGTAAATATCCATTCCAGTCAGAAACTGGATGGCCTTGGATTTTGCCACAAAGTCAAATAGAAAGAGATTGTTATTGTGCTCCTGAATTCCTAGGATAAGGTAGTTAAAGGCCTGCTTCTGAGCCAGAGTGTCATCGAACATCTGGCGAAAACCGGTACCGGAGTTGGGACCAGTCTGGTCATAGGGACGCAAATCAAAGTGGGCATCCATATTGATAACGGCCAAGTCTTGGTCAGGTGCTAGTGACGACTTTAGGCCCAGATAGTGGCCATAGGCTGTTTCGTGGCCACCCCCTAGGACAATAGGCCGGAGATTGAGCTCTCGCAGGCGTTTGACTGCCCGAGCCAAGCTTTGCTGCAGCTGCTCTAGAGAGCGGTTAGGTCCGTCAATATCGCCAACATCAAAGACGCGGATATTTCTGCCCAGATGCCAAGGAAGCTTGGCCAGCTGAGTTCGGATGGCTTGTGGTCCTTCGACAGCCCCCACTCGGCCGTGGTTGATATATACCCCTTTGTCACTCTTGAAGCCAATTAGGGCAAAGTTGACGCGGTCAAAGGGTTTTAAGTTAGGGTCATTTAAGTCCAAAAACTCAATAACCATCCCCCACTTGGCAGCATATAAATCATCATCCAGTCTCTTATGATAGTAGCTGTTATCTAGCTGATAGTAATCTTCTAACATGATTTTGTCCTTTTCCATAACGATACTTGCGACTTTATTATAAGAGTTTCCGCCAAGCCTGTCAATGACTTTTGGCGGGAAAAGAAGCCCAGCTGCATGAGAGTGGGCTTCTTAGGTTAGCTTTTTTACAGAGTCATCAGCTTTAGAACTGAATGCTCAAGTCCACAGCCTTTTCAACGGCTGCTAGGAATTCTTCGTTTTCAATCAGCTCAGAAGCCTTGTTGAGCTCTTCATAGATTTCGATATCCTTGTCAAACTCGATAAAGCGGACATGCTGACGGAAGAGGTCGTAGGCTGGCTTGGTTCCCTTACCAAGTTCATGGTTTTCTGGTTTCAGATCCAGAGCTTGGCAGGCGGCCATGATTTCTGTTGCTACGATGCGGCGAGAATTCTTGAGAATTTCAGCTGCCTTGCGTGCTGCAGTAGTTCCCATGCTGACAAAGTCTTCTTGGTTTTCACAAGATGGGATAGAGTCTACGCTGGCTGGATGAGACAAGACCTTGTTCTCAGAAGCAAGCGAAGCACAAGCATACTGGGTAATCATAAAGCCAGAGTTGAGGCCAGGGTGTTTGACCAAGAAGGATGGAAGCTTGCTCAGTTGACTGTTGACCAGACGTTCCACACGACGCTCGGATACATTACCGATTTCAGAAATAGCGATGCCGAGGAAGTCGAATGGCTGTGCCATTGGTTCTCCATGGAAGTTACCGCCTGAGATGACATGACCTTCCTTGGTGATGATAGGGTTGTCTGTAACGGAGTTGATTTCAATCTCAACCTTGGCCTTAACATAAGCTATAGAGTCCTTGCTGGCACCATGAATCTGCGGAATACAACGCAGGGTGTAAGGGTCTTGGACCCGTTGTTGAGTGGCTACGGTTGTGTTGCCACTGCCTTCCAGAAGGTTGCGGATATTGCGGGCTGTAGCTAGCTGACCGCTCTGAGGTCGAATGGTGTGTAAGTCTTCTTCAAATGGACTGGTAATACCATTATGGACTTCCATGGAAAGAGCGCCAGCGACATCTGATAGTTTAAGCAGCTTGATGGCATCGTAGGTAGCCAGAGCTCCGATACCTGTCAGGACAGTCGTTCCGTTAATCAGCGCCAGCCCTTCCTTGGCTGCTAGAGCAATTTTCTCAATACCAGCCTTGTCCAAAGCTTCTTGCCCAGAGAGCAGTTGGCCTTGATAGTAAGCGCGACCCAGTCCTAGCATAGGCAGAACCATATGAGCTAGTGGTGCTAAGTCACCAGAGGCACCGAGAGAGCCTTTTTCTGGAATGTAAGGGACTACGCCTTTATTGAGCAATTCCAGAAGTTTTTCGACAGTGGACAAACGAATACCAGAATAACCCTTGACCAAGGAATTAATCCGAATTAACATGATAGCACGGACTGCATCTTCAGGTAGGGGATCGCCATAGCCTGAGGAGTGCGTACGAATTAGGTTTTCTTGCAGCTGCGTCGTATCTTCTGGTGAGATGCTGACATTGCAGAGAGAGCCAAATCCAGTTGTAACACCGTAGACTACCCGCTTTTCGCGGACGATGTCATCCACGATTTTGCGTGAAGCTTCTACAGCTTTCTTAGCTTCTTGGTCGATTTCGCAAGTGGCTCCATGACGAGCCACTGCAATGACGTCTTCAAGTGTTAGACTGTTTCCGTCTAAGTGAATCAATTTTGACATATAGAATCCTCCATTATGGGATATAATGCTTTGAGTTAGTCAGGGTTAGTAGGAACCTGTTTTCGGCCGTGCATCAGGAAGTATACTAAGCTGGCCACAGCTGCTCCAATGACACCGTAAACGACGTTCATCGGATTATCAGCAACAATCATAATCAGGCTGACAACAACAGCTAAGACTGGGATGATAGGGCCGAATGGTACACGGAAGACAACCTTCTTTTCTGGATACATTTTTCTGAGTTTCAAGACCGCCAAAGCAGTTGGAATGTATTGGAAGAAACGGAAGACCACGCTGAGGGTAGCCAATTCTTCAAATTTACCAGAGAAGAGTAAGGCGATAGAGAATGCTCCAGAGATCAAGATAGCAAATACAGGAGCGTTTTTAGAGTTGGTTTCTGCAATTTTCTTAGGCAGCAAACCTTCTTCTGCGATGGCAGCTCCAAAACGCGGTACCATGATGGATTCCCCGATATTAAGACCGGCGATAGAGATGAGGGCTCCGATAGAAACAATCCAAGCGCCAGCAGGGCCAATCATTTCGACAAAAGCATCTTGTACAGAAGCATCTGTTTGTAGGATACGGCTGCCCAGCATGGCGATGGTTCCAGCGATGATGAGCATGTAGAGGATAGAAACGATACTGATAGATCCGAGAATGGCGCGAGGCACATTCTTTTCTGGGTTGCGCATTTCACCGGCAACGATCGACATGGTTTCAAATCCAATGAAGCCGTAGAAGATATAGACAGCTGTGTTGGCAACAGCAGTCATGACATTGCTTCCAGGTTCAAGCTGTAGGAAAGGAGTGAAGTTTCCTTTGTCTACACCGCCTTTGATAAAGAAGATAGCACATGCTGCAAAGGCAATGATTGGAATGAGCTTAGCTACTGTTGCAGCCAGCGTGAAAAACTTAGAGGTTTTCAAACCGGCAATATTCATCAAGCTAAGCAAGATAATCAAAGCGATACTAAGCAAACGCTCGTAAGGAGTGAAAGCTGGGAAGGTAATGATAAAGAGTCTGGCAAAACCGGCAGCCATAGCTGACCAAGCGATACCAGTCACGACCCAGCCTAGGAAACCAACATTAAATCCGATAAAGTCTCCAAAGGCAGCCTTGGAATATTGGAAGGCTCCGCCATTTTTATTAAAATAACCAGCAGTTTCTGCCAAGCAGACGGCTAAGAGAATAACGAGGAGGGCAGTTCCAAGCATGACAGCTAGAGAGGCAGGACCAAGTCCTTTATAAATCTTTTGCGGTAGGAGGAAAATCCCTGAACCGATAACGGCATTGATACCGTAGAGTGTTGCACCGGAAAAGCTGAATTTCGCTTTTTCCTGTTCTCGTTCTTGTGCAGTGAGTTTAGTTGCGTCCATAATAATGTTTCTCCTTTAGAGATATGGGATCCTTTCCAAGTAAAGATAGAGTGGTGACAAGTCATCTTGGTATCTTTACTTAGTAGGGATGTGGGTCAAACCAGCCCAAATAGCAAGGGGCGTTCCCTTTGGCTGGTTACTCGAAAACATTATATGCAGCTCAGTTTCCTGAGTCTCTTTTTCCACTATCAGAAGCTGCTCTGCCTCTAGATTAAGCACTGGCAGGTTTGTTCCTGTCACCGTCAAATTACCTAAGGCATAGATAAATTGAATTTCGTCATCTCGGCTAATCTCTTGCCCATTTGAGATAGCAATCATCTGTCCCTGATAATGGTTGCTGTAGATTAAGTTAAAGTCGGTACAAGTTCCACGACTTGTGATAGAATCACTCCCTTCAAAGACATAGGGAGTAAAGGGAGCTAGAACCGTTTCCTCCTGCCGGCTGGCATTGTGGAGATGAAGTGTGTGGTCCAGGCTCATGAGAATGCGGTGAAAGCCGCTGAGGTCAGAAAACTGACTTTCAGCCAACTCCACAGTCGCTGTTGAGAGTCGATAGTCAAAGTCACGCTTGCCATAGTGGCCAGTTGGCGGGGAAAGATAAAGCCGTTTTGTCTTTCCCCCCGACCAATCGGAAACTTGAAAATCATTTACTCTTAGAAGGGTTACATTTGTCATTTTTGGTATTTATTAGAACAAACCGCTGATATTGCCGTCTTTGTCAACATCAATCTTTTCGCTGGCTGGTACTTTAGGCAGTCCTGGCATGGTCATGATTGCACCAGTCAAAGCAACGATAAAGCCTGCACCAGCAGAAACTTTGAGCTGGCTGATAGTCACGACAAAGTCTTTAGGCGCACCTAACTTTTTAGCATCGTCTGAGAAGGAGTACTGAGTCTTAGCCATACAGATAGGATAGTTGGAGAAGCCCAGCTCTTCCAGTTGTTTGAGTTCGCGTTTAGCAGCAGGAGTCAGGCGAACGCCCTTGCCTCCATAAACCTTAGTAACAATTTTGTTGAGCTTGGTTTCAATGGAGTCCTCTTCATTATATACAAATTGGAAGTGATTGTCTCCTTCGGCCAGTTCAACGACTTTTTCAGCCAACTCTTTACCGCCGGCTCCGCCATTTGCCCAAACGTCGGAAATCACTACGTCAACTCCGCGTTTTTGGCAGGCGTCATAAACTGCTTGCAACTCTGCTTCGGTATCCAGCGGGAATTTATTGATGGCAACGACTGCTGGCAATCCATAAACATCTTGAATGTTTTCCAGATGTTTTTCCAAGTTTGGCAGACCATCTACAACAGCTTGGACATTTTCTTCAGCCAAATCACTCTTAGCCACACCACCGTGCATCTTGAGAGCGCGGATGGTAGCAACCAGAACTACAGCCGATGGACGAAGACCAGATGTTCGGCATTTGATATCGATGAATTTTTCAGCACCAAGGTCAGCACCGAAACCAGCTTCTGTGACAGCATAGTCGCCATATTTGAGAGCCAGTTTGGTCGCCAGAACACTGTTACAACCGTGGGCGATGTTGGCGAAAGGTCCGCCGTGAATCAAGGCTGGTGTGTGTTCCAGAGTTTGAACCAAGTTTGGATGTATAGCATCTTTGAGTACAGCAGCCATAGCACCACCAGCTTTTAAGTCCTTGGCAGTTACTGGCTTACCTTCAAAGCTGTAGCCAATGATAATCTTTTCCAAACGGTTCTTGAGGTCAGTGATATTTTCTGACAGACATAGAATAGCCATAACCTCAGAAGCAACTGTGATGTCAAAACCATCTTCACGTGGAACACCGTTGGCCTTGCCCTGCAAGCCATTTACGATGTGGCGCAGTTGCCGGTCATTCATATCCACTGCCCGCTTCCAAGTGATGCGGCGAGAGTCGATGCCTAAGGCATTGCCATGATGGATGTGGTTATCAATGAGGGCCGCCAGTAGGTTGTTGGCAACACCGATAGCGTGAAAGTCACCAGTGAAGTGGAGGTTGATGTCCTCCATCGGCACCACCTGAGCGTGACCACCGCCAGCAGCTCCGCCTTTGATACCAAAGACAGGTCCAAGTGAAGGTTCCCGCAAAGCGATAACGGCTTTTTTACCGATAGCAGCTAGTGCATCGACCAATCCAACAGAAGTCGTGGTCTTGCCTTCTCCTGCTGGTGTCGGAGAAATAGCTGTCACGAGAATCAGTTTGCCGTCTGGTTTGTCTTTGAGGGCTTCCAGCTCGCCTGCACTGATTTTTGCCTTGTAATTTCCATAAAGAGACAAGGCATCTTCAGCAATTCCTAGCTTTTCTGCTACCTCTTTGATGGGCTTCATTTGAACCGAATTCGCAATTTCAATATCTGATAAAACCATATTGTTACCTCTTGAGAAAAGGAAGTCCATTCATGGGAAAGAGTGGGCTTCTCTTCCGTTTATCTATTAGACAACTTTCAAAATTTCTTGATAAATTTCATCTGCTAGAGCGCAGCCTTTTTGTAGGAGCTCTTCCCCCTTGCTGCGGTAGTCTGCGACGAATGCTTCGTCCTTAACACCTGATAGGTTGATGAGGACATTGAGCCAAGCCCCTTGCAGGCCAGCCTTAAGCTTGAGAGCTGCTACTCCCAGGTCACTGGCAGCATTGGTATTGGACTTGCCAACAGCTTTTTGAGTTGTTTGCAGGGCAGCTAAGATGTCTTCCATCATGCCATAAGGTGACTTGGTCGCTTCTTTGAGGGCTTGTTGCATCGCTTCCCGACGGGCAGCCTTGTCTTCCTCTGTCTCCTTAGGCATATCAAAGACGGCGGAGACCAGATTGAAGGCTTCAGTATCCTTGTCGATAGCTGTGAGCAGGCTTTCTTGGAGGCGGGCACTTTCTGCATGCACTTGAGCAATTTCTGCTTCAAATTCTGCGTATTTTTTCTTGCCAAGGGTTAATTCACAAACCATCTTGGTCAGGGAAATACCGTTCGCTGCGGAAAGAGCAGCGGCAGAGCCGCCTCCTGGTGCAGGAGCATCTGAGCCTAGGACTTGGGCAAATTCTGTCAAGCTTAAATCTACTAATTTCATAGGTTTCTGTCCTCCTAGCCCAGCAAATGGTTTTCCAGAACTTGCTTGCCATAGTCAAAGTCTTCGATTTGCAGATAGTATTCTGCTGCGTCAATCAAAGCCTTAGCTGGAGCCAAACCGATGACTTCTGAGCCGAGGATTCCAACTCCGTAGCGTTTGGCTTCAAAGCGAACTGTTTCAAAGACGCGATAGAGTGGGAATTTTTCCAGATTGACCATGTTGATAGAAACCTGAGCAATGTTGCGGTCTTCCAGCATCACACCGATAGCTTTACAGTACTTGTAACCACCGCTTGATCCACGGATGACTTTGGCAATATTGTTGGCAATTTCCAGATTGTCTGTATCCAAGTTGATGTTGTAGGCAATGAGCGGCATTCTAGCTCCGACAGCAGTGACACCAGCAGTTGGGTGAATCTTTCTTTCGCCGTAGTCAGGTGCCCAGTCAGCTTCCAAGAGTTTTTCAGGCATGCCTTCAAACTGTCCTTTACGAACCTTGGCCAAGTTCTTGCGCTCTGGACGAGTCGCTGCATCTTCATAGAGGAAGATAGGGATACCGAGCTCACGATTGATTCGCTCAGATACGGTCTTCGCAATTTCTACGCATTCCTCACTTGTGATGTCCTTGATAGGTACAAAAGGCAGGACATCAGTTGCGCCCATACGAGGGTGTTCACCCTGGTGCTTGGTCAAGTCAATATTTTCAGAAGCGTATTTTACCAAACGGAAAGCAACTTCCTGAATGTTTTGGTCATCACCGACCAAGGTAAAGACGCTGCGGTTGTGGCTGGCATCAGAAGAGTGGTCCAAAAGTGTCACTCCTGGCACGCTCTTAGCTGTTTCCACTAGACCGTCAATGACCGCTTGGTTGCGGCCTTCAGAAAAGTTAGGAATACATTCAACAATTTTTGCCATAAGATATTACCTCGTGATATCAATAATTTTAATTTATAATATGAACTTAATAAAGCAGAACCTCCTCCTGAGCTAGGCTGAGCCCAGTCCAGGTCGGAAGTTGGGAGACAAGTTTTTCCTATTCGAACAATTTCTTAACAGATTCTTTGACCAAATCTTCATCAGTTAAGTACGGAATGGTGATGTGGTCTGTTCCTTGGTGGAGACGGTTGTATTCGATAGCTGTCTCAATAGCATGCTCATTGCGAGCCCAGTTACGACGAGCGACTCCGCCAATTGTATCCCAAGCGATAGCAGATTTGATGATTTCATCGATGCGTTCGCTGCCGTCCAGTACCAAGCCAAAGCCACCATTGATTGCTTTACCGATACCAGTTCCGCCACCGTTGTGGAGAGCTACCAGACTCATACCGCGAGCTGCATTACCAGCATAACATTGCACAGCCATGTCGCAGGTAACGTTAGATCCATCTTTAATATTAGAAGTTTCACGGAATGGAGAGTCAGTACCAGATACGTCGTGGTGGTCACGGCCGATCATGACAGGGCCAATCTTGCCTTCGCGCACTAATTCATTGAACTTGAGGGCGATATTGACACGTCCCATACAGTCTTGGTAGAGAATCCGAGCCTGGGTTCCAACAACCAACTGGTTCTTTTCTGCATCACGGATCCAGTTGTAGTTGTCGCGGTCTTGGTAGCGGCGGTTAGGGTCAATCACTTCCATAGCTGCATGGTCAGTAGCGACTAGGTCTTCGTGCTTACCGCTCAGACATACCCAACGGAAAGGACCATAACCATAGTCAAAGAGCATTGGCCCCATGATATCTTCTACATAAGAAGGCCAGATGAAGCCGTCTTTGTCGTCAAAGCCGTTCTTAGAAATTTCCTTGATGCCAGAGTCATAGACTGCCTTCATAAAGGCATTACCGTAGTCAAAGAAGTAGGTGCCGTTGTTAGTCAAGGTCTTGATTGCCTTGAAGTGACGTTCCAAGGTTTGGTCAACCAACTTAACAAAGGTTTCCTTGTCTTCAGCTAGGAGGCGAGTCCGCTCTTCAAAGCTGATACCAGCTGGACAGTAGCCGCCGTCATAAACATTGTGGCAAGAAGTTTGGTCGGACAGCAAATCGACATGGATATTGTTCTCGTTGACATATTCTAAGAGGTCTACGATGTTACCATGGTAGGCGATAGAAGTGGATTCGCCAGCTTCTAGAGCTTTCTGAGCCAAGTCAATTGCTTCTTTTGGACTTTCGGCTAATTGGCTAATCCAGCCTTGGGAGTGACGAGTTTCAATCCGAGAATAGTCTACCTCTGCCACGATTGCTACAGCTTTAGCAATTTCGGCCGCTTTCCCTTGAGCTCCACTCATGCCACCCAGACCAGAAGAGATAAAGAGTTTACCGGTTAGGTCACCGTCATCAGCTACACCCAGTTTCAAGCGCCCAGCATTGAGAAGGGTGTTGAAAGTACCATGGACGATACCTTGAGGACCGATGTACATCCAGCCACCGGCTGTCATTTGACCGTAGTTGGTCACGCCCATTTCTTCTGCAATTTCCCAGTCTTTCATATTGTCGTATTCACCGACTAAGAGACCATTGGTGATGATGACACGCGGAGCTTCTGGTTTAGATTTAAAGAGGCCAACAGGGTGACCAGATTCTACAACCAAAGTTTGATGGTCGGTCATCACTTCCAAATATTTTTTAATCAAATTATACTGCATCCAGTTAGCGCAGACAGATCCAGTTTCCCCGTAAGTAACCAATTCATAAGGATAGAGGGCGATTTCAAAGCTCAGGTTGTTGTCAATCATGACCTGCATAGCCTTAGCTGCGGTACAGTTTCCTTTATATTCATCAATTGGTTTACCATAGATGCGTTCTTTTGGACGCCAGCGGTAGCCATAAATCCGTCCACGAGTTTTCAATTCTTCCAAGAATTCTGGAATCACTTCTTCGTGGAATTTTTTTGGAATATAGCGAAGGGCATTTTTTAGAGCGATTTCTGTTTGCGCCTGAGTGAGACGGAAGCCCCGGTCAGGTGCACGGCGGATGCCTTCTTGGAAAACCGTTTTTTCAGGTAATACATCGTCTAATTTGACGGTCATTGCTGCTGCAATTTCATTTTCACTAAAGTATGACATGAAGATTCCTCCTTATTAAGTCAAGTATAAAATATGTTTCGACCTTATTTTATAAGACCCCCGTCCATAAAAAGTCAAGAAAAAAACATAAAATAGAAAAAAAGAGAATTTCCTATTTTTTAAAAGCTTTTGACTATAATTTGACGATAGTGTATTATGATGAAAAGCAAGTAAAAATGTTAGAAATAAAATGGAGGAAGAAACATGACTGCTGATTTACTATTAACTCACTTTAATCAAGTCTTTTGTCCTAATGATCTTGGGCACCCCCTTTTTGGAGCGGAGATGAAGGAAGCTCGAGTGTTAGAAGACGGCTACATTGCAGTCAAAGACGGAAAAATCTTAGCTGTTGGCAGCGGAGAACCAGATGCTAGTCTGATTGGACCAGATACTAAGATCCAGTCTTATGAGGGTAAGATTGCTACGCCCGGCTTAATCGACTGCCACACTCACTTGGTCTACGGTGGCAGCCGGGAGCATGAATTTGCTAAGAAATTAGCCGGTGTTCCTTATCTGGAAATTCTTGCTCAAGGTGGCGGAATTCTCAGTACAGTTCGAGCAACGCGAGAAGCTTCTTTTGAAAATCTGTACGATAAATCTAAGAAGTTATTGGACTATATGTTGCTGCATGGGGTGACAACGGTTGAGGCCAAGAGTGGCTATGGTTTGGACTGGGAAACAGAGAAGCGCCAACTAGATGTCGTTGGGGCTCTGGACCGTGACCACGAGATTGATCTCGTTTCGACCTTTATGGCTGCCCATGCCGTTCCACCAGAATATAAGGGACGTTCTCAGGAGTATTTAGAGCTCATCGTCGAGGAAATGTTGCCTAGGGTAAAAGAAGAGAATCTAGCTGAGTTCTGTGATATTTTCTGTGAAAAAGGCGTCTTTACAGCTGACGAGTCACGCTACCTGCTTTCTAAAGCTAAGGAGATGGGCTTCAAACTTCGTATCCATGCTGATGAAATCGAGTCTATCGGCGGGGTGGATGTAGCGGCTGAGCTAGGAGCAACCAGTGCGGAACACTTGATGATGGCGACTGATGATGGCATTCGCAAGATGGCAGAAGCCAAGGTTATCGGCAATCTCCTGCCAGCGACTACCTTCAGTCTGATGGAAGATACCTATGCACCAGCCCGCAAGATGCTGGAAGCTGGTATGGCCATCACTCTGACTACCGACAGCAATCCAGGCTCCTGTCCAACAGCTAACCTGCAGTTCGTTATGCAGCTTGGTTGCTTTATGATGCGTCTGACGCCAGTGGAAGTTCTCAATGCCGTAACCATCAATGCGGCCTACTCAGTTAACCGTCAAGATAGGATTGGTAGCTTTGATACTGGCAAGCAGGCTGACATTACCATCCTAGATGCTAAGAATATTGATTATCCACTTTATTTCTTTGCGACTAACCTGACCCATCAGGTTTACAAGGCAGGAAAACTGGTCGTCGATCAAGGAAGAATTGTCTAGCCTCTCTACAAACGAATCGTATTTTTCGGACTCTCTCTGGTGACAGGGAGAGTTTTCTTTATATCAAAACTTTCCCTTGCCATTCTGCTGGAAGTCTGCTATAATAATTATTTGTGAGCAAACCTCACTTACCCCTTGCAAAGTCTTGGGGTCATTAGACCAAAAGGAGGAAAAATCAATGGCTAAATACGAAATTCTTTATATTATTCGTCCAAACATTGAAGAAGAAGCTAAAAACGCTTTGGTAGCACGCTTTGACTCTATCTTGACTGACAATGGTGCAACTGTTGTTGAATCAAAAGACTGGGAAAAACGTCGTCTTGCATACGAAATCCAAGATTTCCGTGAAGGACTTTACCACATCGTTAACGTTGAAGCAAACGACGACGTAGCTCTTAAAGAGTTTGACCGTCTTTCAAAAATCAACGCTGACATTCTTCGTCACATGATCGTCAAACTTGACGCTTAAGAAGGTAGACTATGATTAATAACGTTGTACTGGTGGGTCGCATGACCCGTGATGCCGAGCTTCGCTATACACCGCAGAACCAAGCGGTCGCAACATTTACTCTGGCTGTCAATCGCAACTTTAAAAATCAAAGTGGCGAGCGAGAAGCAGATTTTATCAATGTTGTCATCTGGCGTCAGCAGGCAGAAAATCTTGCAAATTGGGCTAAAAAAGGAGCCCTAATCGGAATTACAGGTCGTATTCAAACGCGTAACTACGAGAATCAGCAAGGCCAGCGTGTCTATGTTACAGAAGTTGTTGCGGACAATTTCCAACTCTTGGAAAGCCGCTCTAATCGTGATGGTCAATCATCTGGCGCTTACGGTGGAAACAGCTTCGGCGGCAGCTCTGCTCCAAGTTATGGCAGTGCAGACTCGTCTAACCAAGTACCGAACTTTTCTCGTGATGAGAGCCCATTTGGCAATTCTAACCCGATGGATATCTCAGACGACGATCTACCTTTCTAAGGATTGAATCTAACTATAATATAAAGGAGAAAACACATGGCTCAACAACGTCGTGGCGGATTCAAACGCCGTAAAAAAGTTGATTACATCGCAGCGAACAAAATTGAATATGTTGATTACAAAGATACTGAGCTTCTTAGCCGTTTCGTTTCAGAACGTGGGAAAATCCTTCCTCGTCGCGTAACAGGAACTTCAGCTAAAAACCAACGTAAAGTAACAACAGCTATCAAACGCGCTCGCGTAATGGCTTTGATGCCTTTCGTAAATGAAGACTAATTAGATTCCCTGCCTATGGCGGGGGATTTTTAAATACTATATGATTGAAGAAAACATAATGAAAAGACAGTCAAAGTTGAACTGTCTTTTCATTATTTTCATTTGATTTTCTGATTAGTACCTCGTCGGTCCCATAGTCGCGCTCTTGATGTTGAAGCGTTTTTTGAGATAGAAACGCAGGGCTAGGGTAATAGCACCGACAATAGCAACTACGATATTGGACAGGCGAGGATTGAGGAATTCAGGCAGGAGGCTGGTCAATACGATGGACATGCTCCAGAGGAGAATAGCCGCTGCCATTGTAAGGATAGATTTGAGCAGCTTAGGGCGCTGACTGCGGTCCTTATCTGGTCCGTAGAAACGGTAGATAAAGTGGTAGAGGGCATAGA
The DNA here is from genome assembly GCF_026781265.1 of Streptococcus sanguinis. Lineage (GTDB taxonomy): Bacteria > Bacillota > Bacilli > Lactobacillales > Streptococcaceae > Streptococcus > Streptococcus sanguinis_T. The sequence goes on along the minus strand of NZ_JAKUVC010000015.1, from coordinate 19,709 downwards.
AAGAAAGGCCGCCGACGATGCTTCCGAGTACGAGAGTCGTCAGTCCATAGACAGATGGCTGAGAGGAAGCTAGATTGACGATTGAGGTCAGGAGGGTAAAGAAACCAAAGATGAAGAGAACAGAGTCCAGCATCATCCATTTAGGATCGTCATTTTCTTTTGGATGTTCGGCATCATAGTGCTCTTTTGCGGTCAGAGAAGATGCCCAAGTAGTTGGGGCTCCGTAGAGACCGCGGGCAGTGATTCCCTTGACTTGATTTTCCAGGATTTCCGGCAGAATGCCTTCTAAGATTGTCTGGATTTCCTGATCGGATTTGCCGTCTTGTAAGAGCTGGTTAGTCGCGATATGGATAAATTCTTTGTTTTTTTTGCTGAGTTTGTCGAGGGATACTTGTGACATAGGCGTTCTTTCTAAAGGTTAAAATAGTTTTTTGTGCATAAGATAGGCCATGATCGAGGCACTCATGGCAAAGGCGATGAACATGATAATCCAGAAGGCATGTGGTTCGCCGTTGAGAGGCAGTTCGTTATTTTTGAAGTTCATCCCATAGGCTGAGAAAATCATGGTCGGGATGGACATGACAATGGTCACCAGAGCCAAGGCTTTCATGATATTGTTCTGGTTATTAGAAATGATAGAGGCAAAGGTCTCAGTCATACTGTGGAGGATGTTGCCGTAGATATCAGCCATCTCAATGGCCTGCTGGGTCTCAATCAAGGTATCTTCCAGCAAGTCCTCGTCTTCTAGGTATTTCTTGATATTGCTAGTGGAGCTGGTCAGCTTCTTAATCACGCGCTCATTTGTTTTGAGAGAGGCCTTGAAATAGACGATGGTCTTTTCCAACTCCATGAGCTCAATCAGTTCTTCATTTCGCGTGGACTTGTGCAGCTGGCTTTCAATCTGCTCACTCTTGCGTTCAATGGAGCGCAGGGCTGTCAGATATAGTTCAGCATTGTGGTAGAGAATCTGAAAGATGAAACGTGACTTCATAAAAGTATAGAAGTTGCGCAGGCGCCTGTGAATGAAGATGTCCAGCAGAGGTAATTTTTCCAAACAAGTGGTAATAATAGCCTCTTCCGTGATGATAATACCAAGGGGGATTGTGACATAGTAAGTCTGGTTATTCCTCTCCTCTGTGATGGGCACGTCAACGATGATCAGCGTGTACTCATCCTCGATGGTGACCCGGGACATTTCTTCTGCATCGAGCGGCGCTCGCAGGTCGGTGATGTCAATGCAAAAGGCGTTGGCGATTTCGATTGATTCACTCTGGGAAGGGTTGACAAGATTGATCCAAGTGCCCGATTCGAGCGCATCAATCTCTTTGAATTCTGTCGTAGTTGATAAAAAGACTTGCTTCATGATCTTTTCCTTTCCAGAGTGTTTTTTGCATACCGTACTATTATACTACAAATTCAGGCTTTTGGGGCAAAAGTTTGCAGAAAAATTTGTTATAATGGAGAAGGTTTATAAGTGAAACGAGGTCAAGATGCAAGATAAAATTGTGATTCATGGAGCGCGAGCTCATAATTTAAAAAATATTGATGTAGAAATTCCACGGGACAAGCTAGTCGTGGTGACGGGGTTGTCTGGTTCAGGCAAGTCTAGTCTGGCTTTTGACACCCTCTATGCTGAGGGGCAGCGCCGCTATGTGGAGAGTCTGTCGGCCTATGCTCGGCAGTTTTTGGGCAATATGGAAAAGCCTGATGTGGACTCGATTGATGGTCTCAGCCCGGCTATTTCCATCGACCAGAAGACAACCAGCAAAAATCCCCGCTCAACAGTGGGAACTGCAACCGAAATCAATGACTACCTGCGTCTGCTCTATGCTCGTGTTGGAACGCCATACTGTATCAACGGTCATGGAGCTATTACGGCTTCGTCTGTCGAGCAGATCGTTGACAAGGTCTTGGAATTGCCGGAGCGTCAGCGGTTGCAGATTTTAGCGCCGGTCATTCGTAAGAAAAAGGGCCAGCATAAGACCGTTTTTGACAAGGTTCAGAAGGACGGTTATGTCCGGGTGCGAGTGGATGGGGATATTTACGATGTGACGGAATTGCCAGAGCTTTCTAAGAGCAAGCAGCATGATATTGAAGTCGTAGTAGACAGAATTGTTATCAAGGAAGGGGTGCGCAGCCGCCTCTTTGACTCGGTCGAAGCTGCTCTGCGGATTGCTGAGGGCTATGTGGTGATTGACACTATGGACGGCGAGGAGTTGCTCTTTTCGGAGCACTATGCCTGTCCAGTCTGTGGCTTTACGGTGCCAGAGCTAGAGCCACGTCTCTTCTCCTTCAATGCGCCTTTTGGCTCTTGTAGTGAGTGTGATGGTTTGGGCATCAAGCTGGAGGTGGATGTTGACTTGGTGGTTCCTGATACCAGCAAAACTTTGCGTGAGGGAGCTCTTGCGCCTTGGAATCCTATCTCGTCTAACTACTATCTAAACATGCTAGAGCAGGCCATGACAGCCTTTGGATTGGATATGGATAAGCCTTTTGAGGACTTGTCAGAAGAAGATAAGAGCTTGATTCTCTACGGCTCAGATGGCAAGGAATTCCATTTCCACTATGAAAATGAATTTGGTGGTGTGCGCGATATCGATATTCCTTTTGAAGGAGTTGTCAATAATATCAAGCGTCGCTACCATGAAACCAATAGTGACTACACCCGCACCCATATGCGTCTCTACATGAATGAGCTGACCTGTGGAACATGCCAGGGCTACCGTCTCAATGACCAGGCCTTGTCTGTCCGTGTTGGTGGCGAAGATGGCTTGCACATCGGTGAAGTTTCAGACTTGTCCATTGCAGATCATTTGCTTCAGTTGGACAAGCTTAGCTTGACTGACAATGAAGCTACGATTGCGCGTCCTATTCTCAAAGAAATTCATGACCGTCTGACCTTCCTTAATAACGTTGGCCTTAATTACCTGACTTTGTCTCGCTCGGCTGGGACTTTATCGGGAGGTGAGAGTCAGCGGATTCGCTTGGCGACTCAGATTGGTTCTAACTTGAGTGGTGTCCTCTATATCTTGGACGAGCCCTCTATTGGCTTGCACCAGCGTGATAATGACCGCCTGATTGCCAGCCTCAAGAAGATGCGCGACCTGGGAAATACCCTTATCGTGGTTGAGCACGATGAGGACACCATGCGGGAGGCTGACTGGCTGATTGACGTGGGACCAGGAGCCGGTGTTTTCGGCGGTGAAATCGTCGCAGCCGGCACTCCTGCACAAGTGGCTAAGAGCAAAAAATCCATCACTGGCCAATACCTGTCAGGTAAGCGCGAGATCCCAGTACCATTGGAACGCCGTGTAGGCAATGGTCGCTTTATTGAAGTGATCGGGGCTCAGGAAAATAATCTGCAGAATATCACGGCCAGATTCCCCTTGGGCAAATTTATAGCTGTGACAGGAGTTTCTGGATCCGGTAAGTCAACGCTGGTCAACTCTATTCTCAAAAAGGCCATTGCCCAGAAACTCAACCGCAACTCTGCCAAGCCAGGTAAGTTCAAGAAAATCAGCGGCATTGAGCATGTGGATCGACTGATTGATATTGACCAAAGTCCGATTGGCCGGACACCGCGCTCTAATCCAGCTACTTATACTGGAGTCTTTGACGATATTCGCGATCTGTTTGCTAAAACCAATGAAGCCAAGATTCGTGGCTATAAGAAGGGCCGTTTCAGCTTTAATGTCAAGGGCGGTCGCTGTGAGGCCTGCTCGGGTGATGGGATTATCAAGATTGAGATGCACTTCCTGCCTGACGTCTATGTGGCCTGTGAGGTCTGCCACGGCACCCGCTATAATAGCGAAACTCTAGAGGTTCACTACAAGGAGAAGAATATCGCTCAGGTTCTGGACATGACGGTCAATGATGCAGTAGAGTTCTTCCAGCATATTCCCAAGATTGCCCGCAAACTCCAGACTATCAAGGATGTGGGACTAGGCTATGTGACTCTAGGGCAGCCAGCCACAACCTTGTCAGGTGGTGAAGCCCAGCGGATGAAGCTGGCCAGCGAACTTCACAAGCGCTCGACTGGAAAGTCCTTCTATATCCTGGATGAGCCGACTACGGGTCTGCATTCTGAAGACATTGCCAAGCTCCTTCAAGTGCTATCACGCTTTGTGGACGATGGCAATACAGTACTCGTTATCGAGCACAATCTGGATGTTATCAAGACAGCTGACCATATCATCGACTTAGGACCGGAAGGCGGTGTCGGTGGCGGTACGATTATTGCGACAGGGACACCGGAAGAAGTCGCTGCTAATCCAGCCAGCTATACCGGCCAGTACTTGAAAGGTAAACTGCACGTGAAATAATTTATCAAATCCCTGTTAGATATTAAAAACAGGGATTTTTCATGTCAGAGAGTGCTCGTTGGATTCTAAGACCTAGATAAGTTTTGTCAAAAAATGTCCTATTTGACTGGTTTTTTGATATAATAAGCTTAGTTATTTCACGGAGGTGCCTCATGTTATCAAGAGTTGAAAAGTTTGAAGCAACGTTGGCTCAGACAGACTGCGATGCTGTTTTAGTAACCAATCTGAAAAATATTTACTATCTGACTGGTTTCAGCGGGACAGAAGCGACAGTTTTTATCAGCAAGAATCGTCGGATTTTCCTGACGGATGCGCGCTATACGCTGATTGCCAAGGGAGTAGTCCAAGGTTTTGATATTGTCGAAACCCGCGACGCGATTAGAGAGATTGTCAAGATTATTGCGGATGACAAGCTGCAAAAAATCGGTTTTGAGGATGAGATTTCCTATGCCTACTTCAAGATGCTGGAAAGTGTCTTCTCGGCCTACGAGCTGGTTCCCATGACAGGCTTTATTGAAAATCTGCGCATGATTAAAGATGAGCACGAAATCGCGACCATTCGCAAGGCCTGTCAGATTTCGGATCAAGCTTTCCTAGATGTGCTGGATTTTATCAAGCCTGATGAGACGACAGAGCTGGCTGTTATGAACTTTTTAGATGCCCGTATGCGTCAACTAGGTGCTTCAGGTGCCTCTTTTGACTTCATCATCGCTTCGGGCTACCGCTCTGCTATGCCGCATGGTGTGGCTAGTGACAAGGTTATTCAAAAGGGTGAAACCCTGACCATGGACTTTGGCTGCTACTACAATCACTATGTTAGTGATATGACGCGGACTGTTCATGTGGGGCAGGTGTCAGATGAAGAGCGGGAGATTTATGATATTGTCCTGCGCAGCAATCAAGCTCTGATAGAAGCAGCCAAGGCTGGGCTTAGCCGGATTGATTTTGACCGGATTCCGCGCCAGATTATTAACGATGCTGGCTACGGTCCTTACTTTAGCCATGGGATTGGTCACGGTATCGGACTGGACATCCATGAGATTCCTTACTTTGGCAAGTCAGAAGAGCCGATTGAGGCGGGCATGGTCCTGACGGATGAGCCGGGTATTTATCTGGACGGCAAATACGGCGTCCGCATCGAAGACGATCTCCTCATCACAGAAACAGGCTGCGAAGTCCTAACTCTTGCGCCGAAAGAGTTGATTGTTATTTGAGAATTATCAGGCTTTATGATAGAATAAATAGAAATATAATTTTAAAAAGAGGTAATATAGAATGATTGAAGCAAGTAAGCTGAAAGCTGGAATGACCTTCGAAACAGCTGATGGGAAACTCATCCGCGTTTTGGAAGCGAGCCACCACAAGCCAGGTAAGGGAAATACGATTATGCGTATGAAGTTGCGCGATGTTCGTACTGGCTCTACCTTTGATACCAGCTACCGTCCTGAAGAAAAATTTGAACAAGCCATTATTGAAACTGTTCCAGCTCAATACTTGTACCAAATGGATGACACTGCTTATTTCATGAATACTGAGACTTACGATCAATATGAAATTCCAGTAGTCAATGTAGAAGAAGAATTGAAATTCATCCTTGAAAACTCTGATGTGAAAATCCAGTTCTACGGAACAGAAGTGATTGGTGTGACAGTACCAACAACAGTTGAATTGGTCGTGACAGATACTCAGCCATCTATCAAGGGAGCTACTGTTACCGGATCTGGTAAGCCAGCGACACTTGAGACTGGTCTTGTTGTCAACGTACCAGATTTCATCGAAGTTGGACAAAAATTAATCATCAACACAGCAGAAGGAACTTACGTTTCTCGCGCATAATATAGAAGAGGTAATAACTATGGCAGCTGAACAATTAGGTGAAATCGTCATTGCGCCACGTGTTTTGGAAAAAATCATTGCCATTGCAACGGCAAAGGTAGAAGGTGTTTATTCCTTCGCAAATAAGAGTATGTCAGACAGTCTTTCTATGCGCTCACTCGGTCGTGGAGTATCGCTCCATACAGATGAGACAGGTGATGTGACTGTAGACATCTATCTGTATTTGGAATACGGTGTCAGCGTTCCGACTGTTGCAGTAGCAATCCAGAAGGCTGTAAAAAGCGCTGTTTTTGATATGGCTGAGGTAGAGCTGTCTGCTGTCAATATCCATGTGGCAGGCATTGTTCCAGAAAAGGCACCGAAGCCAGACTTGAAAGATCTATTTGATGAGGACTTCCTCAATGACTGATATATTGTTGGAATCCAGAAGAGGTCTGCGCCAGCGGGCTTTTCAGGCCCTGATGAGCCTAGAGTATGAAGGGGATCTTGTAGAAGCTTGTCGCTTTGCCTATTCTTATGATAAGGACGAAGGGGCTGACAAAGCAGCGGAAGCTGATATTCCAGCCTTCTTGCTCAATCTGGTCTCCGGTGTGGTCCAGTCCAAGGACGACTTGGACAAGAAAATTGCCCAGCACCTCAAAAAGGGCTGGACTGTGGATCGTCTGACGCTGGTAGAGAAAAATATCCTGCGTCTAGGTATCTTTGAGATTACAGAGTTTGACACGCCACAGTTGGTAGCAGTCAATGAAGCCATTGAGCTTTCCAAGCAATTTTCTGACGAAAAGTCCAGTAAGTTCATTAATGGGATTTTGAGTCAATTTATCGTTGAATAAGTTGAATAAAATGAAGGTCAAGACAAGTGTCTTGACCTTTTTTTGATTTGTGACATTCAGTTCGTCTCGCTCCGTAAGGTACGAGACAAATAAACCACCCGCTATTCTGCAGCGCATCAAGGATTATATTAAAAAAAATCCAAATACGATACAATAAAGGTGTTCAAGCCAAATTGTAAAGTGAAAGGAGAAAAAAGCGCAAAAAGTACATAGTTTATCACATATAAAGTGGATGTGTTCTATCGCATTGTGTTTACACTTAAGTATAAATTGAAAATCAATATCAAAGTAGTTTAGGTGGAATATTATGTGTTTATAGGGATATTGAAATTATAGAAGGACACTTTATACCGGATCGTGTATGTTATTGAATATCCCATCAAAAACAGGTGTTTCAAATTTTATGGGTTACTTGAAAGGTAAAAGTACTCTTGCGATGTTTTGTAAACATGCCAATCCTAAGTATAAATTTGAGAAGAGGTATTTCTGAGCAGAAAGCTATTACGTGAGTACAGTTGAACTCAACGAAGCCACAATCAAGAAAGATATACAAGAGCAGGAAAAGCACAATATAGCAATGGATAGATTAAGTTTGAAAGAAGGTGAATATCTAAGTAGAGATAGTGGCAAGTAATGCAAACGCCTCTTTGGGAGGCTTGTGACGAGTCAAGAGCAATGAGGCTCGAACAAAGTGAAAGCCAGCGTCTTTTGGCGCTGGCTTTTGATATGAGCTAGACTTATATCTCTGCTACAAACTATCTGTTAGATGAGGTGAATTATTTTGGCGCTATAACTTCTAATCCACCCATGTAAGGACGAAGAACCTCTGGGATAGTCACAGAGCCATCTTCGTTTTGGTAATTCTCTAAGATAGCTGCCACTGTGCGTCCGACAGCCAGTCCAGAACCGTTGAGAGTATGAAGGAGTTTGACCTTGCCATCTGCTTCGTCACGGTAGCGGATTTGAGCTCGACGAGCTTGGAAATCTTCTGTGTTAGAGCAACTAGAGATTTCACGGTAGGTGTTCTGAGCTGGAATCCAAACTTCCAAGTCGTAGGTCTTAGCAGCTGAGAAGCCCATATCTCCAGTACAGAGTGCTACAACGCGGTAAGGCAGATTCAACTTTTGCAGGATGTTTTCAGCGTTGGCAGTCATCTTTTCTAGCTCTTCATATGATTCTTCTGGCTTGGCAAATTTCACCATTTCAACCTTGTGGAATTGGTGCAAACGAATGAGACCGCGCGTGTCACGACCGGCAGAACCAGCTTCAGAGCGGAATGATGGACTCATAGCTGTGAAGTAGATTGGCAATTCTTTGCCGTCCAAAATTTCATCTCGGTAGTAGTTGGTCAGCGGAACTTCAGCAGTCGGAATCAGAACGAAGTTGGTATCGCTTAGCTCAAACGTATCTTCTTTGAACTTAGGATATTGCCCAGTCCCAAACATAGAATCATGGTTGACCATGTAGGGAGTGATGACTTCTGTGTAGCCTTCTTTGCCATGCTCGTCCAGCATAAAATTGTAGATAGCACGCTCAAGTCTTGCTCCCAAGCCCTTATAGAAGAGGAAGCGAGCACCAGTAACTTTTGCCCCACGCTCCCAGTCGAGGATGTCGAGTTCTTCACCAAGATCCCAGTGAGCTTTAGCTTCAAAGTCAAATTGGCGCGGCGTACCCCAGCGACGAACTTCGACGTTTTCGTCCTCATCTGCTCCCACAGGAACACTATCGTGCGGGATATTAGGCAGAGTGGTAGTGAATTCAGTCAACTTAGCATCCAGCTCAGCCAAGCTTGCGTCTAAGTTCTTGACCTCAGCAGAAAGTTTTTGCATAGCATCAATCTTGTCATCTGCATTTTCCTTGTTGCGTTTAGCTTGAGCAATTTCAGCGGAAACAGTATTGCGCTCAGCCTTGAGTTCTTCGACCTTGACTAACAAATCCCGGCGTTCTTTGTCAATGGTTTTCATTTGGTTAAGGGTAGCGGCGTCAACACCTCTCGTAGCTAATTTTTCAGCAACAGAATCAAAGTCCGTACGGATTCGTTTTAAATCTAACATAGGTACCTCCAAAAATAAAAAGCACTTTATGAAACTGTTGGAGCGGCATAACCGCGGTTCCATCCAACTTCACAAAAGTGCACTTGCTTAATTATTCATTTTTAAACTAACGGTAGAATTTCCTATTTTCTCCTTATCTGCTCACAGCCACCGCAGACTTTCTGAAAAGTGCCCAATAGTACTTATCCGTTTCCTAGATTATACTAGAAAATTTATTTTTTTGCAAATAGGTTTTTAAAAAATTTGCCAATATTTTGCATCAAGGTCGGCAATCTAACGACCTTGTCGTTGCCGATATGTTCTCGCGCGATTTTGAGAATCTTACCAGAGTCTTTGGAGGCAAAGAGAAACTTTCCTTTGTCAGTCCATATTTCAAAATGGCGGCTGACTTTCTTGCCAGAAACATTAGCACCGATAGCAGTTATGCTCGTCCAAGGCAGCTGGATATAGTCTTCTACATTGGCATCAGCGTAAAACTCCAGAGCAGTCTCGCCGATTAAAAATTTCCCAACCTTTCCGCCTAATCCAAGATAGGATACGCCAGTAGTATTAAACTCAACTGTTTTGTTTTGTGACTTTGCCATAGAGTAACTCCCTTTTAGATAATATAGCTATTATACCACAATAAAAAGAAGGCCGAAACCTTCTTTTTGATTACATCAAACCAGCAACGTGAGCTAGTACACCAACTACAAAGAGGGCGATGATGATAGTGATAGGGGATACTTTCTTCTTAAGCAACCACATACAAGCGAAAGTTAGAAGTAGTCCCATCAAACCAGGAATCAAGGAATCCAAGTTTTGTTGGAAAGTTGTAACTTTTTCAGGGGTTTGAGATAGTCCTTGACCTACTTGAGCAAAGGCTTCTTGGATACCCTTATAGCCACTAGACAATTTGTCCCAATGAATATATGCTTTATCATCTAGCTTAACAGATGAAACGTTAAAGACAAACTTAATAGATACCCAGCGCTCAACCAGAACAGCCAAGATAAACATACCTAGGATTGAAGCACCTTTGGTAATGTCTTGGAGGATACCACCAGACATGTCCTTAGTGATTTCAGAACCAGCCTTGTAGCCCAATTCTTGTGTGTACCAGAGGAAAGCCATCCGGATAGCATTCCAAGCTAAGAAGAAGATAAGTGGACCAATGATATTTCCAGTCAAAGCAAGAGATGCCCCAAGTGCACCAAGGATAGGACGAACTGTGAACCAGAAGACAGGGTCTCCGATACCAGCCAGAGGTCCCATCATACCGATTTTAACCCCTTGGATAGCCGCATCGTCAATTGCTGCACCATTTGCTTTTTCTTCTTCAAGCGCAAGTGTAACTCCGATGATTGGAGCTGCAACATATGGGTGAGTGTTGAAGAATTCCAAGTGACGCTCAAGAGCTGCAGCTTGATCTTCTTTTTTAGTATAAAGTTTCTTAATAGCTGGAATCAGTGAATAAGCCCAGCCCAAGTTTTGCATACGTTCGTAGTTCCAAGAACCTTGCAAGAAAGTAGAACGCCACCAAACTTTTTGACGGTCAGCCTTTGAAAGAGTCAATTTTCCTGACTCATCAGGTTTTACAGTATTTAATTCTGTCATGATAGTGTGTCTCCTTTCTTAGTAGTCTTCTAGGATGTCGCCGATTGGATCGTTAGATGAAGCTGTTGCTCCACCGCCACCATTTCCGCCTTTTTTAGACAAGGCAAGGTAGATGAGGGCAATAGCGACACCAATTGCACCGAGGGCAATCAGAGTGAGTTCGCTGACAGCAGCCAAAGCAAAACCAATAGCGAAGAATGGCCATACTTCACGAGTTGCCATCATGTTGATAACCATTGCATAACCAACGGCTACAACCATACCACCACCGATTTGCATACCTTCTGATAGCCAAGCTGGCATAGCTTCAAGAGCAGATTTAACAGACTCAGCTGGAATCATCAAAAGAAGTGCTGCCGGGATAGCAATACGTGCTCCTTGCATGAAGAGAGCGATAAAGTGAGCGCGTTCAACTCCTTTAATGTCTCCTTTTTTCGCAGCAGCATCTGCACCGTGAACCAAACCGACTGACAAAGTACGGACAATCATAGTCAAGAAGAGACCAGCAACAGCAAGCGGAATAGCAACACCTTGTGCTACAGCAATTCCTTTGCTTGAGAAGTCTCCACCTAGTACCATGATGATGGCAGCGGCAACAGAAGCGAGGGCAGCATCAGGTGCTACAGCAGCTCCGATATTAGCCCAGCCAAGAGCGATTAGCTGGAGAGAGCCACCCAGCATAACACCGGCAGCCAAATTACCAGTTACCAGTCCAATTAAGGTACAAGCAACCAGTGGTTGGTGGAATTGGAATTGGTCTAAGATACCTTCTAGACCAGCTAAGAAGGCAACAAAGACTACTAAAACCATAGAAATAATAGACATGTTCTAAATCCTTTCGTAAATTAATAAAAGCAAAACGTTTGATTCTACTGCACGTTGGCTTTCTTAATCAAATCAAACAAATCTTTTTTAGAGTCATTTGGTACTTTACGTACGTCGAATTCAACGCCAAGGTCACGCAGCTTTTCATAAGTAGCAACATCTTCCTTGTCCATTGAAAGTACGTTGTTGACCATCGTTTTACCAGTTGAGTGAGCCATAGAACCAACGTTAAGGGTCTTGATTGGCACACCGCCTTCAATAGCACGGAGGGCATCTTGAGGAGTTTCAAATAGAATCAAGGCATGTGTGTTGCCAAAGCGAGGGTCTTTTGAAACAGCAATCAATTTGTCAATTGGAACTACATTGGCTTTGACATTTCCTGGTGCAGCTTGCTTAATCAATTCTTTACGAAGTTCATCTTGAGCTACTGAGTCAGAAGCAACAATAATACGATCTGCTTTTGAATCTGGCGTCCAAGCTGTTGCTACCTGACCGTGCAGCAAGCGTGTGTCGATCCGGGCAAGGTTGATTTTGAGCTTGCCGTCACCGATTACAGTCCCTTCAGGGATTGCTGCTTGGGCAACTGGAGCAGCTGCAGCAGGAGCATTTGCTTCTTCAGCAACAGGATTCAGCTCTTCAGGCAGAGCTTTGACTCCTTCCTTGGCTTCTTTGATGATGTTAGCAACAACAGCTTCAACGCCGGCATTGGCATCCATCATTCTTTCTGTATAAGCTTGAATCAGCATAGGCAGGTTCAAGCCTGTAATGATAGCGAACTTGCGGTCTGGATTTTCACCCATGACACGGCTAGCTTGGTTGAATGGAGAGCCACTCCAAAGGTCAGCCAAGACTAACACTTCATCGTCCGCATCAAACGAAGCCACAGCGTCATTGAACTTTGCATAAAGATCATCTGGTCCTTCGTTGGGCATGAAAGTTACAACTTGTACTTTTTCCTGCTCACCGAAAATCATAGAACCTGATTGATGAATACCAGCAGCAAATTCACCGTGGCTAGCAATAATGATTCCGATACTCATTATTGACATTCCTCCTTATAAAATGTTTGACTTAAGTTTTAAGAAAACTTTAAGGCAAGTTTATTATAAAACGTTTTCATGAAAAATGCAAGCGTTTGTTCCTAAAAACGACTTTTTCTTTCAAAAATGTCATTATTTGCTGAACCCCTGATAAATATAGGTATAAGCAAACCTTAGCTATAGGAATGTTTTAATAAATTAGGAAAACAGAAAATACAACAGATTAATATATGAAAAAATATGAAATAATATGAAAGAGACTTTTGAAATGAAAGAAAAGAATCGTGTTTGAGAAAGTGTTTGTTTATCAAAAAAGAAAGAGGAGAACCAAAGACAGAAAATCGCATCTTATGTCTTTAGTCTCCCTCTATAATGGCAAAAGTTTCTAAATAATATCAAGTCTGTCCATCATAAGTTTCCAAGAGTTTGGTAAATGTTGGGACTGAAATGCTTTAAAGTATTAGTGTGTGAAGTCAAGTACCATACGTCTCTGAATGGTACCCGCTTCTATTTCGTCAAAGACATCCACAGCATCTGAAACAGAGCGTTTTTGAACGACAGGAACCACTAATCCTTCAGCACCAAACTGAAAGGCTTCTTCCAAGTCCTTGCGAGTACCCACGAGGGAACCGATGACTTGGATACCATCTAAAACGGTTTTGACAATACTGAGGTCCATCATTTCAGATGGCAATCCAACGGCGACTACCCGACCGCCAGCACGAACAGAATCAACAGCTTGGTTGAAGTCAACTTTAGAAACAGCTGTTACTACTGCAGAATGCGCACCGCCAGTTTTTTCTTGGATAAGAGCAGCAACATCTTCAACTTCATGGCCGTTGATGACGATATCAGCACCAACTTCTTTGGCAAAAACTGGTTTATCATTGTTGATATCAACAGCGACAACATGGGCATTAAAGACTTTCTTGGCGTATTGAACCGCTAGGTTACCCAAACCACTTGCTCCAAAAATAACTGTCCATTGGCCTGGCTGCAGCTGGGCTTCTTTGATTGCCTTGTAGGTGGTTACGCAGGCACAGGTGATAGAAGAAGCTTGGGCAGGATCCAGTCCTTCTGAGACTTTTACAGCGTAGTCTGCTGTTACGATACATTGCTCTGCCATCCCACCGTCAACGGAATAACCAGCGTTTTTTACTGTCCGGCAAAGGGTTTCGCGGGCAGTTGTACAGTATTCACAAGCACCACATCCTTCAAAGAACCAAGCGACGCTGACGCGATCTCCGACTGTGAGACTTTTGACATCTAGTGCGCTTTCTTTGACAATACCGATACCTTCATGCCCAAGAACGCGACCTGATACCTTGCCAAAGTCACCATGTGCGACGTGCAAATCAGTATGGCAGACACCACAGTATCTGATATCAACGAGAGCTTACCCTGTTTCAAGAGGACTCATTTCTTTATTTTCGATGAGTTGGACATTAGTTCCCTATGGATTTACAACAACTGCTTTCATAAGTAGTTTCCTCCTGTTATTTAGTTTTTGATTATGTTAAATATATTACAAACTCAAACAAATAGCAAACGCTTAAAAATCCAAGCGTAAATTCACTCCAATATTCTGACATAGCTGATAAGCTCCTATTTTTAAAGCTTTTGAGCATGATTGAGGTCGAGAGAAGACAAAAAAGAAAAGACAAACTCTCGAACAGAGTTTGCCTAATTGTCTACTTTTATAAAAAAAGTTTGTTAAGTTCGTGGGCAACGCCATCTTGGTCATTGGTCAAAGATAATTGCTGGTCGGCGTAGGGCAGCAGGGCGGCATTAGCATTTTTCATGGCATAGCCAGTGCCAGCAAAGGACAGCATCTCAGTATCATTTTGCTCATCGCCAAAGGCAATCAGATTTTTACGGTCTACATTGAGAATATTAAGTAGGTACTGAAGGGCAAAGGCCTTATTGACCCCTTTGGGAGCACACTCGAGGATGTTGAGTGGGCCGCCCCAAGAGTTGATAGAAAGTTCATGCTGGTAAAAAGCATTCATTTCCTCTGCAAGAGCATATTTGTCAGCTGCTCGCGTCTGCAGGAGAATGGCGTTAGGATTCTCCGTTACCAGATTAGCTTGAAACTGGTTTTCTGGTTTGAAAGCATCGATGCCAAAGAGTTTGGGATCAGCGATTTCTTCATTGGGATTGGTGATATAGAATTTATTGCGGTATTCGCCAGCAATGAAATCCGCTTCAATCTCATCCTTGCGCTTAACCATATCCAGCAGAAAGGATTTATCCAGCGTCAGCGATTTTTCAAAGTCCCATTTCTTTTCTGGAATGTGAGTCAAAGAGCCATTGAAGTTGATCATGGGCGTATTGAGCTCTAATTCTTTATAATATTTCAAAGCCATGCGGTAGGGCCGGCCTGTTGTGATAATAACCTTGTGGCCCTTTTGGGAAATTTTTTTGATAGTTTCTTTGGTGAAGTCAGACAGATTGCTGTTAGAATCCAGCAAGGTTCCGTCCAAGTCCACAGCGATTACTTTTTTTGCCATGTGAGTCTCTTTTCAGTGATAATACAGACTATTATAACAGAATTCAGTGTAAATAACACGACTTATGTTATAATGGTGCTCTAATCAGTCACAATTATGACACACTAAGGAGGAGCTTTTTTTTATGCGTAAACCAATCATGATTCATGCTCTTTTTCTGATGATTGCCTTTTTTATCTATATCCAATCTCTAAATGGCGGTCCGACCTATCTCATCTGGAATATGACCTTGGCCTTAATCAGCTATGATGCAGCTGTCTTGACACTTTTATTCAAGAAGCAGAAGTGGGTATATCCTCTTCTTTTCCTGCTGTGGTTGCTTTTCTTCCCCAACACTTTCTATATGATTACTGATTTGATTCATATGACTTGGGTGGCAGATGTTCTAAGTAAGCCAAGTGTTTTCCTGCTCTTTTTAGCTTTTGTTTCCAGTATTTTATTCGGTATTTTCTGTGGTATGGAGAGCTGGTATGTCATTAAGGAACGCTGGAAGCTTAACTGGTATTTGGACTTATTGCTGACGGCAGCTCTGTCGGCTGTGTCCAGTCTGGCTATCTACATAGGACGTTATGATCGCCTCAATAGCTGGGATTTATTGCTTCATCCTCAGCTGGTTCTACAGAAGCTCTTGCAAACTTTACAGTCTGATCGTCTGCCATTTATTCTTGGTTTTACTTTTTTACAGTTTATGAGTTTGGTATTTCTGATGAGAGATAATAAAAAATAAGAAAGCGAGACATTCATCTTGAAAAAGTGAATGTTTTTTATTATAATTTAAAATATTGTTCGCAAATAAACGAAATCCAATCTGTTTTTCTTTGTTATTGAACTAGATATTAGAAATTTTACTCAAAAGGAGATTTGTTGAAAAATGGATAAATTTTTCAAACTGACCGAAAAAGGGACAAATGTCCGGACAGAAGTTTTGGCGGGTCTGACGACTTTTTTTGCCATGTCCTACATTTTATTCGTCAATCCGGCCATGCTGGCTCAGACAGGTATGCCCAAGCAGGGTGTTTTTCTAGCTACGATTATCGGAGCTGTTGCCGGAACCTTGATGATGGCCTTCTTTGCCAACTTGCCTTATGCGCAGGCACCGGGCATGGGTTTGAATGCCTTTTTCACTTTTACGGTCGTCTTTGCCTTGGGCTACACTTGGCAGGAAGCCTTGGCTATGGTCTTTATCTGCGGGATTATTTCGCTCATTATCACTCTGACCAAGGTGCGTAAGATGATCATTGAGTCAATTCCAGGTTCTTTGCGAGCAGCTATTTCAGCTGGGATCGGGGTCTTTCTGGCCTATGTAGGTATTAAAAATGCTGGCTTGCTCAAGTTTTCAATCGATCCAGGCAATTATACAGTAGCTGGTAAGGGAGCAGATAAGGCTGCAGCGGCTATTACGGCTAATTCGGCAGCAACTCCCGGTCTGGTAGACTTTAACAATCCAGCTGTCATCGTAGCCTTAGTCGGTTTGGCCATCACAATCTTCTTTATCGTGAAAAATATCAAGGGTGGTGTTATCCTATCTATTCTGGTCACGACAGTGGTAGCTATTCTGGTTGGCTTGGTTGATTTGTCAGCTATTGACTTTGGGCAGAATAACATTGGCACTGCTGTTAGTGAACTGGGGCAGATTTTTGGGGTGGCAGTAGGTCCGAAAGGTCTGGGTGCCCTTTTAGCAGATTCAGCTCGCTGGCCTCAGACATTTATGGCTATTCTGGCTTTCTCCTTGACAGATATTTTTGACACCATTGGTACCTTAATCGGTACTGGTGAAAAGGTCGGGATTGTGGCGACTTCTGGGAAAACCATGAATCAGAAGGCTTGGATAAGGCTCTCTATGCAGACCTCATCGGGACCTCTATCGGAGCCATTGCTGGAACCTCTAACGTGACGACTTATGTGGAGTCTGCAGCTGGTATCGGAGCTGGCGGCCGAACAGGTCTGACCGCCTTGGTCGTAGCCATCTGCTTTACGGTGTCAAGCTTCTTTAGCCCACTCTTGGCTATTGTTCCTAATGCTGCAACTGCACCGATTCTCATTATCGTGGGGATTATGATGCTGGCTAGTCTGAAAAACATCCATTGGGATGATATGGCAGAAGCCATTCCAGCTTTCTTTACTTCTATTTTTATGGGATTTGCCTACTCTATCACTCACGGGATAGCAGCTGGATTTATCACCTACACCTTGGTCAAAATCTTCAAAGGTCAAGCCAAGGATGTGCATTCTATGATTTGGATTTTGGATCTTCTCTTTATTTTGAATTTCGTAAATCTGGCATTAAATTAAGTCTAAGCATTGCTGGATTTCCTTGTGTCTAGTGAAGTTTGGATAGCTTATATTTTTAGTATAAAAAATCAGCTTTTTGCGGCTGATTTTTCTTTTGCAAAATTAAGCAGAAAAAAATTTTTTCTGGTATAATAAGAGAATGTTTAGTCATAATGAGGAAGAATTAATCCAGTGGGGTCAGCGTCTGGGCAAATTGCTTCAGGCGGGGGATGTACTGGTTTTAACGGGAGATTTAGGAGCAGGGAAGACAACCTTTACTAAGGGTCTGGCTCTAGGGTTGCGCATCAGTCAGATAATTAAAAGTCCAACCTATACCATTGTTCGGGAATACGAGGGGCGCTTGCCGCTCTATCATCTGGATGTCTACCGCATCGGAGACGATCCAGATTCCATTGATTTGGATGACTTTCTCTTTGGGGAGGGTGTGACGGTCATTGAATGGGGGGAGCTGCTGGGAGAAAATCTACCTGAAGACTATCTCAAATTAAGTCTCTTGAAAAAGGAAGATGGGCGTGAATTGGTTTTTGAAGCCCAAGGAAAGCGAGCCCAAGAGCTACTTGAGGGACTGCAGAATGACTGAATATGAATTATGCTTGCGTGAAGCAGAAAAAACAGATGCTGCTAATCTGATTGCCTTCCTCAATCAGGTCGGGTCTGAGTCAGATTATATGACGCTGGACGAGGCTGGAATTTTGATGAATCAAGAGGAGATGGCTTCGTTCATTGAACATCAGGCTGCTTCTAGTAATCAGCTTTATCTGTTGGCGCTTTTAAATGGTGAGATTGCTGGCTTAGTCAGCATCACAGCTGATTTCCATGAGCGAATTCGCCATATTGGTCAAGTCTTTGTTGTTGTGAAGAAAGCTTTCTGGAACCAAGGACTGGGACGCATATTGCTGGAAGAGGCACTGACTTGGGCAGAAGATTCTCAAGTTATTAGACGTTTGGAATTGAGCGTTCAGGTTAGAAATGAACGAGCAGTTCACCTTTATAAAGATTTAGGATTTGAAATTGAAGGCTTACAAAAAAGAGGAGCCTATTTAAAAGAAGGGATATTTCTTGATGTTTACCTGATGGGTAAACTGATAGACTAAAAAAGATATGTTTAAAAAGATTATAATGATGTTTCTCAGCCTCGTGGTCGTAACGACAGCTGGTATCGGTACTTATGCTTGGACAATCTATGGTCAGTCAACAGATGAACTGTCCAAGACTTATAAGGGCTTGGGAAATGAGACAGATGTCATTTCTGCGACTAAGCCCATGACCATCTTGCTGATGGGTGTAGATACAGGGAGCGGCTCCCGCGAGGATACTTGGGTCGGGAACAGCGATACCATGATTCTCCTGAGTGTCAATCCCAAGACCAAGAAAACGGTCATGATGAGTTTGGAACGTGATATTCTGACTCAGATTGATGAGAACGGTCAGACAGTTGAAGCCAAGCTGAATGCAGCCTATGCAACTGGCGGAGCAGAGTTAGCCATTTCGACTATTGAGGGCTTGATGAATATCCACATCGACCGCTATGTGATGATCAATATGCAGGGCTTGGTTCAGTTAGTAGACGCAGTAGGTGGTATTGAGGTCAATAATACCTTTGACTTCCCAATTTCTATTGAGGATAATGAGCCTGAGTATACTGCTAAGGTGGAACCTGGCAAGCAAACCATCAATGGTGATCAGGCGCTGGTCTATGCTCGCATGCGCTATCAGGATCCAGAGGGTGACTATGGCCGCCAAAAACGTCAACGTGAAGTAATTAAGAAAGTGGTTGAAAAAGTTCTCAGTCTCAACAGTGTCAGCCATTATCAGGCCATTTTAAAAGCTGTCAGCAACAATATGCAGACCAATATCGCGCTTGATTCAAAAAGCATTCCCCAACTGCTAGGCTATCAGGATGCCTTTAAAAACATCAAATCTGAGCAGCTGCGTGGAGAAGATGCGACCTTGCCTGACGGTGGAAGCTATCAGCTGGTGACTTCAGAGCATTTGCTGAGCATGCAGAATCTAATCCGCAAGTCTCTGGGCTTGGACAAAGTCAAGAGTCTGAAGACCAACGCTGTTCTCTATGAAGATATTATGGGCGGCAACAGTCTAAGAAGCAGCAATAGCAGCAGTACGTCTATCAGTACAGAAAGCAATAGTAACTACGTGCCTCCTTATAATCAGCCAACTTATAATAATGGCTATGAGAATTACTCTTATCCGACGACAGATACAACAGTTGGAACTACGAATACGACTCCAGTTGCTCCGGCAGCTTCCTCCGCCCCAGCGGCAGATGTTAGTGTCAGCGCCCCACAAAGTCAGCCAGTAGTCAATGCGACTACAGAGTAAAAAGTTAAATATAAAAAGAGGCCGGGACAAAATTGTACTGACCCCAAAAAGTTAGACAATT
>NZ_JAKUVC010000014.1 GCF_026781265.1 Streptococcus sanguinis | reverse complement strand
TAGGTGATATACTAATATAGTTGTCGCGAAAGACAAAGCCCTTTGAAAACTGAACAAGACGAACCAAGTGCAGGGTGACATAGAGATATGTAACCTGTCAAAAAACGAAAATAAATCTGTCAGTGGACAGTAATGAGTGCGAACTCAAACTTTTTAATGAGAGTTTGATCCTGGCTCAGGACGAACGCTGGCGGCGTGCCTAATACATGCAAGTAGAACGCTGAAGAGAGGAGCTTGCTCTTCTTGGATGAGTTGCGAACGGGTGAGTAACGCGTAGGTAACCTGCCTGGTAGCGGGGGATAACTATTGGAAACGATAGCTAATACCGCATGATATTGAATATCGCATGATAATTAATTGAAAGATGCAATTGCATCACTACCAGATGGACCTGCGTTGTATTAGCTAGTTGGTGAGGTAACGGCTCACCAAGGCGACGATACATAGCCGACCTGAGAGGGTGATCGGCCACACTGGGACTGAGACACGGCCCAGACTCCTACGGGAGGCAGCAGTAGGGAATCTTCGGCAATGGGGGGAACCCTGACCGAGCAACGCCGCGTGAGTGAAGAAGGTTTTCGGATCGTAAAGCTCTGTTGTAAGAGAAGAACGGGTGTGAGAGTGGAAAGTTCACACTGTGACGGTATCTTACCAGAAAGGGACGGCTAACTACGTGCCAGCAGCCGCGGTAATACGTAGGTCCCGAGCGTTGTCCGGATTTATTGGGCGTAAAGCGAGCGCAGGCGGTTAGATAAGTCTGAAGTTAAAGGCTGTGGCTTAACCATAGTATGCTTTGGAAACTGTTTAACTTGAGTGCAGAAGGGGAGAGTGGAATTCCATGTGTAGCGGTGAAATGCGTAGATATATGGAGGAACACCGGTGGCGAAAGCGGCTCTCTGGTCTGTAACTGACGCTGAGGCTCGAAAGCGTGGGGAGCAAACAGGATTAGATACCCTGGTAGTCCACGCCGTAAACGATGAGTGCTAGGTGTTAGGCCCTTTCCGGGGCTTAGTGCCGCAGCTAACGCATTAAGCACTCCGCCTGGGGAGTACGACCGCAAGGTTGAAACTCAAAGGAATTGACGGGGGCCCGCACAAGCGGTGGAGCATGTGGTTTAATTCGAAGCAACGCGAAGAACCTTACCAGGTCTTGACATCCCTCTGACCACTCTAGAGATAGAGTTTTCCTTCGGGACAGAGGTGACAGGTGGTGCATGGTTGTCGTCAGCTCGTGTCGTGAGATGTTGGGTTAAGTCCCGCAACGAGCGCAACCCCTATTGTTAGTTGCCATCATTCAGTTGGGCACTCTAGCGAGACTGCCGGTAATAAACCGGAGGAAGGTGGGGATGACGTCAAATCATCATGCCCCTTATGACCTGGGCTACACACGTGCTACAATGGCTGGTACAACGAGTCGCAAGCCGGTGACGGCAAGCTAATCTCTGAAAGCCAGTCTCAGTTCGGATTGTAGGCTGCAACTCGCCTACATGAAGTCGGAATCGCTAGTAATCGCGGATCAGCACGCCGCGGTGAATACGTTCCCGGGCCTTGTACACACCGCCCGTCACACCACGAGAGTTTGTAACACCCGAAGTCGGTGAGGTAACCGTAAGGAGCCAGCCGCCTAAGGTGGGATAGATGATTGGGGTGAAGTCGTAACAAGGTAGCCGTATCGGAAGGTGCGGCTGGATCACCTCCTTTCTAAGGAGTCCGTAAGGACACACGGAATGCACTTGGATCTTGTTTAGTTTTGAGAGGGCTATGTGGGGCCTTAGCTCAGCTGGGAGAGCGCCTGCTTTGCACGCAGGAGGTCAGCGGTTCGATCCCGCTAGGCTCCATTATCTAGTTTTACTAGATAAAGAACTTGTCCATTGAAAATTGAATACTAATATCAAATAGTAACAAGAAAATAAACCAAAAACGCTGTGAATATTAATGAGTTTAAGACTGAAAGGTCAAAAATAAGGTTAAGTTAGTAAGGGCGCACGGTGGATGCCTTGGCACTAGGAGCCGAAGAAGGACGTGACAAACGACGAAATGCCTCGGGGAGCTGTAAGTAAGCTTCGATCCGGGGGTGTCCGAATGGGGGAACCCAACAGGTTGATGCCTGTTACCCATTTCTGTTAAGGGAATGAGGAGGAAGACGCAGTGAACTGAAACATCTAAGTAGCTGTAGGAAGAGAAAGCAAAAGCGATTGCCTTAGTAGCGGCGAGCGAAGAGGCAGGAGGGCAAACCGAAGAGTTTACTCTTCGGGGTTGTAGGACTGCAATGTGGACTCAGAATTTATAGAAGAATGACTTGGGAAAGTCAGCCAAAGAGAGTAAGAGCCTCGTATTTTAAATAGATTCTGTACCTAGCAGTATCCTGAGTACGGCGGGACACGTGAAATCCCGTCGGAATCTGGGAGGACCATCTCCCAACCCTAAATACTCCCTAGTGACCGATAGTGAACCAGTACCGTGAGGGAAAGGTGAAAAGCACCCCGGGAGGGGAGTGAAATAGAACCTGAAACCGTGTGCCTACAATAAGTTCGAGCCCGTTCATGGGTGAGAGCGTGCCTTTTGTAGAATGAACCGGCGAGTTACGTTATGATGCGAGGTTAAGTTGAAGAGACGGAGCCGTAGGGAAACCGAGTCTGAATAGGGCGCTTTAGTATTATGATGTAGACCCGAAACCATGTGACCTACCCATGAGCAGGTTGAAGGTGCGGTAAAACGCACTGGAGGACCGAACCAGGGCACGTTGAAAAGTGCTTGGATGACTTGTGGGTAGCGGAGAAATTCCAAACGAACTTGGAGATAGCTGGTTCTCTCCGAAATAGCTTTAGGGCTAGCGTCGACATCAAGATTCTTGGAGGTAGAGCACTGTTTGGGTGAGGGGTCCATCCCGGATTACCAATCTCAGATAAACTCCGAATGCCAATGAATTATGGTCGGCAGTCAGACTGCGAGTGCTAAGATCCGTAGTCGAAAGGGAAACAGCCCAGACCACCAGCTAAGGTCCCAAAATAATTGTTAAGTGGAAAAGGATGTGGGGTTGCACAGACAACTAGGATGTTAGCTTAGAAGCAGCTATTCATTCAAAGAGTGCGTAATAGCTCACTAGTCGAGTGACCCTGCGCCGAAAATGTACCGGGGCTAAAACAATTTACCGAAGCTGTGGATACCTTTTATAGGTATGGTAGGAGAGCGTTCTATGTGTGGCGAAGGTGTACCGTGAGGAGCGCTGGAATGCATAGAAGTGAGAATGCCGGTATGAGTAGCGCAAGACAGGTGAGAATCCTGTCCACCGTAAGACTAAGGTTTCCAGGGGAAGGCTCGTCCGCCCTGGGTTAGTCGGGACCTAAGGAGAGACCGAAAGGTGTATCCGATGGCCAACAGGTTGAGATTCCTGTACTAGAGTATGAAGTGATGGAGGGACGCAGTAGGCTAACTCGTGCGTACGAATGGATGTACGTCTAAGCAGTGAGGCGTGGTATGAGTCAAATGCTTATACCTCTAACGTTGAGCTGTGATGGGGAGCGAAGTTTAGTAGCGAGTGAGTGATGTCACACTGCCAAGAAAAGCTTCTAGCGTTGTATCATACTCTACCCGTACCGCAAACCGACACAGGTAGTCGAGGCGAGTAGCCTCAGGTGAGCGAGAGAACTCTCGTTAAGGAACTCGGCAAAATGACCCCGTAACTTCGGGAGAAGGGGTGCTGACTTAAGTCAGCCGCAGTGAATAGGCCCAAGCAACTGTTTATCAAAAACACAGCTCTCTGCTAAATCGTAAGATGATGTATAGGGGGTGACGCCTGCCCGGTGCTGGAAGGTTAAGAGGAGTGCTTAGCGGTAACGCGAAGGTATGAATTGAAGCCCCAGTAAACGGCGGCCGTAACTATAACGGTCCTAAGGTAGCGAAATTCCTTGTCGGGTAAGTTCCGACCCGCACGAAAGGCGTAATGATTTGGGCACTGTCTCAACGAGAGACTCGGTGAAATTTTAGTACCTGTGAAGATGCAGGTTACCCGCGACAGGACGGAAAGACCCCATGGAGCTTTACTGCAGTTTGATATTGAGTGTCTGTGCCACATGTACAGGATAGGTAGGAGCCTACGAGATCGGGACGCCAGTTTCGATGGAGGCGTTGTTGGGATACTACCCTTGTGTTATGGCCACTCTAACCCGGTAGGTTTATCATCTACGGAGACAGTGTCTGACGGGCAGTTTGACTGGGGCGGTCGCCTCCTAAAAGGTAACGGAGGCGCCCAAAGGTTCCCTCAGACTGGTTGGAAATCAGTCGCAGAGTGTAAAGGTATAAGGGAGCTTGACTGCGAGAGCTACAACTCGAGCAGGGACGAAAGTCGGGCTTAGTGATCCGGTGGTTCCGTATGGAAGGGCCATCGCTCAACGGATAAAAGCTACCCTGGGGATAACAGGCTTATCTCCCCCAAGAGTTCACATCGACGGGGAGGTTTGGCACCTCGATGTCGGCTCGTCGCATCCTGGGGCTGTAGTCGGTCCCAAGGGTTGGGCTGTTCGCCCATTAAAGCGGCACGCGAGCTGGGTTCAGAACGTCGTGAGACAGTTCGGTCCCTATCCGTCGCGGGCGTAGGAAATTTGAGAGGATCTGCTCCTAGTACGAGAGGACCAGAGTGGACTTACCGCTGGTGTACCAGTTGTTCTGCCAAGAGCATCGCTGGGTAGCTATGTAGGGAAGGGATAAACGCTGAAAGCATCTAAGTGTGAAACCCACCTCAAGATGAGATTTCCCATAACGCAAGTTAGTAAGAGCCCTGAGAGAAGATCAGGTTGATAGGTTGGGAGTGGAAGTTGTGTGAGCAATGGAGCGGACCAATACTAATCGCTCGAGGACTTATCCTAGAATAAGAACTTCATCAGAGTGCAGCGAATGGTTTAGAGAAATGTGAGATTTGATATTGTATTCAATTTTGAGTTGACAAGGCTTGTCTGAGAGGACAGGGAAGTTAATTCAATAGTTAAGTGACGATAGCCTAGGAGATACACCTGTACCCATGCCGAACACAGCAGTTAAGCCCTAGAACGCCGGAAGTAGTTGGGGGTTGCCCCCTGTGAGATATGGAAGTCGCTTAGC
>NZ_JAKUVC010000013.1 GCF_026781265.1 Streptococcus sanguinis | reverse complement strand
CTTTATCAATTCCAGCTCACTGAGCGTTTTTCTTGTGAACCGAACTATCGGTTCCTCTCATTCTGGATCATAAGAGATAAAAATAAAATTTTTACATGACTAGTATAGCATATTCAAGATAAAAATCAAAGAAAATATTAGCTGATTACTATTTAAATGGTGAAGTCTTCTCTAGTTTAGCAATTGAATTATTCAAATCTTTGAGTTATAATGAAAACGTAAAAGATAAACAAGCTCAATTAAACCGTCGTTTTATTAATTGAGGTTTGTAAGATTTAAATGAATCTTCATCTTTTACATTTTCTTATTTAAAGAAAATCGAGATTCCAAATCTTATTTTCTTTAACATGTGTTTTTCAGCCTAGAACTGTTGTTCTAACTGAATCAACTTTTTACTAACCTAGATTGTGGTTATCTGAGTTAGTGAACCAGCTTCTTAACAGAGGCTGGTTTTTTAGTTTTTAAAAATCCCAAAGTGGTTAACTTTGAGATTCTAACTTTAAAAATACCTTATTTTCATTTCTCTCTTATAGTTCCTTCTATATAATCGAAAGAAGATAAATTTAGTATCAGTCAATTACTCCATATTTTACAGGAGTAGTATTAACCTGTTTTAAACATCTGGAACAGTAGCAATTTTCACCAAATTCTAAAATTTCTCCATCTACTAACATACTATTAGCAGGATATACTTGTAAATACGGGTAATAATGAGAAATCAACCTCTCATAACTACTAACTTCATCTACAAAATCTCTTGCAATTTGTTCAAAATCGTAAAGACCCAAATAAATCAGCTCTTGTTTATTTGTAATGAGAAAATAACATAAATCAGAATATTTTTCACTAAGAAACTCTCGATAAAAAACATTTCCTATACCACAATGGGGACAAACAGAAAAACGTTTGACTCTATTATTGCGAAACCACTTATCTAAGGAAATTTGCAGATATCTTTTATTTTGGCCAAAATTTAATGCAATGGCTGGCAATAAAAGAAAGAAAAGGATGATGCCGTTCTCAACATAATTTCTATATTGAATCATATTATAAATTGTTAATAGAAAAATAAATCGTAAGGCCCATTTTGCAGCGCCTATCATGTAAGAAATTACACCATTTAAATGATACTCATTTTCCCAGACAAGCTGCCGTAGGTAGTAACATTTCACAAGAAAGGACACTACTGCATAGAATACACCACTTAATAGAGCTTTTATAATTACGTTCAAATGATACCTCTTTTTATGATATTCGCCTTGTTCTAATTAAAGTAATCACAGAAGCAAGAGAATAGATATTCGTCCTTATTCTTTCGTGAACTTCTCAATCAGTGAGAGAGCCACTTCATCAACGATTGGTTTCGATTCATCCCCATCAGCAAGACGCATTATACTTTTCCTATTCTGATTGTCAAAGGTTATAAGCATCGCAGCCTGTGTAACTCCTAATTTCTTTGCAGATTGAGCGTTGTTGGGGTCACTCAAATCAATAAATGCCACTTTTTCTTTTTGTTGATCTTTTAGCTGAGATAGAACTTTTGTAATACCTGCTCTACAATAAGGACATCCTAGTTTATAGAATATGTATAATTTTTTATTAGGTAAGTAAGGCTTACTAGGATTTTCAACATCCCTGTTCGATAACTTTATCGGAGAAAAAGTTTGTTCTAAAACCTCTTTATCAAATTGACTTGCTAAAAATATGCTTCCATCTCCCTGATCCTTATATGTATGTAAAGGAACTATAAGAGAAAAGAGAAATCCTGCTAGCACTGCTAACAAGGGAAAGATGTACAGAACAAATTGCGACTTCCAACTATACCTGAAATACTCTACTCCGATATATCGAATGTATAGAATCGACCCACTAATTAGCAACAGTATTAGTCCGATATTGAAAAGGTGAAATGGAAAGTAGAAAATAACATGGTGATTCACAATTATAATTGTACTAAAAAGAAATAGAATTATTAGTAAGGAAAATACTCCCCATATCACAAATGATACATCTGAGAACATTGAAGTTATTTTGGATTTCTCCTGTTTCCAGGATGATAACTTACTTAACATGCGTACTGCCTTTCTAAATCAATCTATTAGATTAAATCCAATCTTAGAAAATAAATATTTACCACAATTCTTCAGTCTCATCTGAATTATCTATTTCTATTAGATTTTGAAAATCTATATTTTCCTTTCCAAAATCAACCTGAGACTGTTTCCATTCTGATTCATTTACAGACAAGGAAGAATTCGTTTTTTGATCTATATTCTTCATTGGTGAGGTTGTATCCTCATCCTTTTTGCTATTTTGACTTTCTCCCTGATTTGATGTAAAGGATTTTGTTTGATTGACTTTAGTCTCTCCCAGAACGTTTGGTTCCTGTACAGCCATAATTTTCGACCATTCCTCAGGAGTAAAGTCTTTTTCTGTCAATGAATCACGAGTACCATTTTTGATGTAACATTTTTCCACCATCTCTGACCAAATTTCATACGCCTCTCTGTCAGCTGGATTATTAATATTAAAAATCGGCTGAAAATGTTCATCATTAAACATAGGCATTCTAAAATTAGGAACCGAGGTCACAAACATTATATCCGAAACTTCATCATCAACAACCATAACACCAGCGTATTCAAACTGTTCTAATTTAGCCATATCGGATTGTTTCAACTGAGGTTCTTCAACAACTTGTTCACTGACGTTTCTGGAGTTGTTCTCATTACCAGCCATCATATCGTCTTGACCATAGCGATCTGTCTGCTCCAATACATACTTATCCCCAGCTCGATTAGCTATATATTCTACAGAAGCTGGGCTTCCTTGCTGAAAGACGAAAGCATTTCGATACGATTGGAAAAGAGCATCAGCTCGATCAGCTCCAACAGTTGCTACAGCTTGCTCATAATTTTGATATAGATGCAAGGCTGGTGTTCGGAACTTCCGATTCTGATCAAGAAATCCTTGATCACGAGCCATAAGAATCGTGTTCTTCTCATCGTTCATATAAGGGAACAAAGGAGACTTATTTGGTAATCTTCTATATGCTCCACTTTGCATAATGATTTCTGCGACTTGAC
The DNA here is from genome assembly GCF_026781265.1 of Streptococcus sanguinis. Classification (GTDB taxonomy): domain Bacteria; phylum Bacillota; class Bacilli; order Lactobacillales; family Streptococcaceae; genus Streptococcus; species Streptococcus sanguinis_T. The sequence goes on along the minus strand of NZ_JAKUVC010000013.1, from coordinate 7,449 downwards.
CAACCATCCGGCTATTTGAGTCTCCTAATTCTGCTTTTGCTGAATTCACTAGAAGAACTCCTCCCATTTTCAAAAGAACGTCTACATTTTTAGTTGACTGAGAGAAAAATACACGGCGAACATCAGGGCTAGATGACAATCGTCTAATAACTGCTTTTAACCCATTGATATTTGCATCGAATGAAAAACCAACTTCATTTGTATGAGGATTCGTAAATAAGTTGTTTGAAAAGTATGAAATAGTGTCTTTCATAATTTTCAATTTATTTTCTGCAGCGCGGTGAGAATAGTATAATTTTCTTAATCGAGCAGATTGATTTGCATCAAAACGGAAGTCAATCCCACCATTTTGCATCCAAGCATTGTATTCTTTCTGATATTGTTCCTTATATTCTCTATCAATTTTATCGAAAATCCTCTCTTCTCTTTGGGCGATAGCTTTTAATACTTCTAAGCGAGCAAAGATATAATCATTGCTCTGAAGAATATCATTGAATTCTGATAAAGTTGGAGCATTTCCATTTAAGCGTTGGTTAATAGGAGCTCCAATTACCTGAGCAGTAATAATTAGTAAAGATGTGACATTACGAGTATGTGCTTCTTCGCTATTCGCAAAAAACGGATTTGCGCTCCCACCGTCTCCCTCACTAAAATTCCTGAAAAGGTCAGCCGCTAAAGCAGAAGCAATTTCTGGATCTGCATCAAAAATATTAATGGCATCAGTATCCTCTTTAGGTGGATTTACATGCCAGACCACTTCTTTAGGGAGCCCAGATTTTTCTATAATTTCCAGCGCATCTTGTATCAAATCTCCTGAAGGTTCATTTACATAAAAGCCATTTGTGAGATTTTTCCCCAGTCCCTTAGTAAACCAATCTTCATATAAGGTATCTAGTAGCAAGTCTGATTCCTCTGATGGAAGATTCATTGCTGCTACTTCAGCCCGTTTTGCCTTGATATAAGCTGCGTATTGTCGAATATAATAAATGAAATTCTCAGTATCATTAATAATTATAGGTTTAGCAATTGAAGCTGATTTCCCTACACCTATCAGGCCAAAAAAGACAACATTAAGTGCTCTTGTTGCAGCATTCATTATGACATCATTTCTGTACTTCGAATCAATTCCTATCCTGATATTCGATAGGCCATCTGTGTCTCTATCTTGAACTAATCCATCGATACACTTGTCTTTAAAAAAGCGAGATTCAATCCACTGATCTACCAGCGTCTTACTGTAAGGACTCACTTCATTCTGGTAAGTATTAAAAAACATGTATACATAAATTAAAATAGGAAGAACAATCATCAAGCTATTGGATATAGGTCCCCCTATCAAAAGGTGCATAGATCGATAGCTAATTGGCCAATCAGAATACTTTAAAAATCTATCAGCACTCACATAAGCATTATTGACAATAACGAGAATATAATTGTTAATAGTCAAAATAATAATAGCAACTCCCGACATAATGGCACTCACAAACGATAGCATTATGAATTTTTTCATCACTGCAACACGTTTGTTACGCGGAAAGGCTTCTACTTCTTCAAATAATTCAAACCTTTGTCTACTTGCTAACCGAGTGTGCCACACACCAAAGTAGAGAGCTATAATGTTATTAAATATCAATAATCCAAACAATATCAAAAATATGATATCTGGCACTTGGATTCTAAAAACAATCCCTAAGATTGTCAACACAACCATCGTAATCGAAAAATAGAGTGAGCCTTGAATTATTTTGCGAAAAGCCAGTAGTATAACATCAAGCATCCTATAGCCATTCCTCTTATAGGGTAGTGTACTTAAATATTTTCTCATGTTTTCTCCTAAGTTAATAAACGAAAATGGATTTGAAAAACTGCAAGATTATAACTCCCACAACTGTAATAACTAAACCAACAATCAAAGAGCTCCTCTCCCTTGTGGCACTCTCTCGTTTTCTTCCTTCAGTAAACATTTTCTGATAATTGAAAATGGTGGCTTGAGTGTTAGCAAAAGAAGGTAAGAAAGCTAGTAAAAGCAATTGTAAAACAGTAAAAATATCCTTAAATCCTTTCACATCAATCTTCCCAACCTGATCTTTATTATATAAAATAGAAAACACAGTTAAAGCTAGGAATCGAATCGTATAAATAAAAATCAGGGCAAAGATGATTGTTTTTAACGCTTTCATCATACTCAGATTATTATTGGCCTTATTAGCAACATACCACCAAATAGCTCCACCAACTACAATCATCCAAGGAATAGCATTAAGAGCAAAAAATATATAATAAATAATCATGTGTCTCCATTCATAAAAACTAGTATCTCGATGAGTCATATTAGCTTCTAATAACAATATTATCTCTTGAAGAAGCCATTCAATGAAACACTTCGCTCAGCATTTCGCATATCTGTATTGAACTCACAATGGACATAAAAAATTATTTGATTATCTTCAAGTTTTCTATATCTAGCACGTTTTACTACAACAGACAGAGGTTTATGCGTATAAACCAAAGTTTTATCCAGTCTCTCTGTATTGCGAAGTTTTACTGTGACACCTGGAAAACCCTCCAATTCAATCAAATGACCACGAACAACATCATAGGTTACTAAATAAGCCGTGTGAACTGAACCTACCAGCATGCTATCATCAATCAAAGTTTTTAATCTGTCTGTTGGTGATGTTTCCAGCTCAATCGAACTACCCCATAGTATAAATTGTTCAGAAGTAAAATCTGATGGAGAAAAACTATTACTCTCTTCTGTTTCAATTTTTGAGCTCTTTCCTTTCTTCCAGCCAACAAAATTAAACTCAATCAGTTTCCCGACTTCAGCATAATACTCTAATGGATGTATCTTAGAAAAAGCTCCATATCCAAATCTTTTTTTAGGAATCTTATAGCTTCGTAAATTTTCATCTAACACATATACTCCCGACTGATTTACATAACTAATAATTCCATTCTGAGTTCTTTCTTCTAAAGCTTTCTTTCTCTGTCCTATCCTTTGATAGAAATTTCCACCTTCATTTTCTTTAATCTGTGTTCTAGCAATTTCAATAGCTTCAGAATTCATCAGCAATTCAGCAATATCAATGTCCCCTAATGCAGCATAATTATTTTTAACTCCTAATGGCATTTGGAATTTAGAATAGTGTCGTTCTTTCAAATCAACAATCTTTAATGGCACGATTCGGTCAATCATATTTCTTAAATCCATCGTTTGAAACATGCCGGCTTTACGATGTGGAACATATACTCTCAAATCAGATAAATTAGCATCAATAGGTCGACATACCAACATGTCTTCAAAGACGACAGTATCTTTATCTTCTTTATAAATACTTGGTGCCGCTTCTATAATCCCTATAACAACAGCTGAGAAGACCTCTTGTCTAGCTTGTTCACATCTTGAGCTATCTTCCATCAACGAGCGATTAAAAGGACGACGGTATAAGTTATTCTTGACATTTTCTATAATTTCCTCAGAAACAAGCGTCACTCCTAGAGACATATTCTCTTCGTCATACCAATTACTGTCATTCTTTTTTCGATTAGCCAAAACTATTGAGCGCATCTCATTCCCATTATCAGCTTTGGGATAACGAATATTCTCATATCCTCGTTTTTTAAATTCGCTTAATGGCAACATAACTTGAAAACTCCTTCGCATCTTAATCTAAAATGTCTATTGCTTATATTATACGAATTTCCCCAAAAAATTTAAAGCATATTATGAAAAAAGTCTGCAGTTGCAGACTTTTTTTTCCAAAATTAGAATACTCCTACAAAAATAGCAAAAATCCTAAAATTACAGCAACAATAATAGGAACTGCTATTGCTTCTTTTTTTAATAAATTTTGACTAGTACCTTTGACTATATAGAATAAAGATACCACAAGCAATCCAACAATGATTGCAGAATAATATAACATAGGCTTTGCTCCTGACTTAATTGTATTTAGTATAAGACATTCACTTTCTAAAGTCAATTAGTTAGTGAAATCGAGATATGAACATATCCTAAACAAATTAAAAATATACATTTTCAAAACTAAGTAGTGATCTAGCAAATATTTTCTTATTATTTTATGAGAGGAGTAGCTTCTCCTGTCTTATAATTAATTTTTGCATTTTTTGAAACATTAAGAAGTGTCACACTGCAGGTATTCCCGCTATAAACAGCCTTTCCTGCATCTTTTAACTCAACCTTAATCTCTTTTCCCTTAGCATCATATCCCATCCAAAATAATGAAATGCTACGAGGAACTAATTCGTCATCTTGATAATTAGCAACAGTATAATAATCTAAGGTATAGTCTTTATGTTCTTTAAGCCATTCATTTAAAGCTTTTTCATAAAAAAGCAAACTATAAGGATTTTCAGCATCTGTTACTTTATCAGATAGAGTTCCCACTTTTAAATAACGCGTCACTGGAATGATATTGTTTTTTTCTGATACTTCTCCCAGAAAACTGTACGGAAGTAAATTGCCTTTTTCCATCAGAGTCGCTGTTTGAATTTTTCCATTCTCATTCTCATATTTAAAGCGGTAATTTTTCAAACCTACTGGCTCATTGCTACTTTGGAGCTCGCGATTGTTAGTTGGTTTATCAGAATATTTAAGCTGTATATGCCCAAATACAGCACGTTGGTACTGATCCAATTGTCCAATTTTAATCTGCTTTTCACCTGAAAAGGGCATGGGCTCATAATGTGCAATCGTTTCTTCAGATTGTTTTTCTGACTCAGCTTGTATTGACGAAGTTACCTTGCTACTAGTTTCTTTCGACTCGCCAGCAATTGCACTTTTAATATCTTTCGCAGATTTTTCAATCTCTCCTTTATTTCCCATAAATATTGATTTTAGAAAAGATAGTGGAACATTCAGGTTTATGCCATTTAGAGAAGCATAGCCTAGAGCACCTGTAATCAATACACTTCCAATTATCACACCACTAATACAACCTTTTAGCGAAGAGCTTTTTTTATCTTTATTCAAATTGCAAACTCCTTATTCTTGATACTCTATTTTACCAAAAAATTTTGCAAAATGACCTTGCTTATTGAAACTTTTCAATCTTTATCCTTCAAAAACCAGCTTTTATGTTAAAATAGAGATATCACATTGAGAAGAAAGAGAAACGTCCATGTCGAGGAGAAATGATGATTCCAACCAGCAACCAGAATGGTTTAGCTGGATTTGGATACTTGTATTTGTATTTGGTTCTGGAGCTGTAGCCAGCTATCTAATTCCCATAGCTATTCTGGGGGCTATTGGTTACGGAATCTATCGCCACCAAAGCCAGAAAAAAGTTCGGATTGAAGCAAAGCAAGCCAGCATTGGCCGTATTGAAGATTTAAAATCAGAGATTGGTCATGCTGACCGCCGCATTAAAGAATTGGAAGGCTACCAAGAAGATGGGGACCAAGAAAGCTATCAGAATTTAGCACTAGAAATTCTTCCCCAGCTAACCTATATCAAAAATGCTGCTAACGACCTACGGGGAGAAATTCCTACTTCGGTCTACCAGCGAATCCAGACCAAAATTCGTACTGTCACCGATGAAATCGATGAACAACTGAAAAAGATTGAACGAGAGAAAAAACGAAAAGAAGCTCAGCCTAAGAAAACTAGTCTAGAAGAGCTAGCCCCAGAATTGGTCGCTACGGTTCGCAATATTCAGATTGACCATGAGGGCATTCTTCAAAAAATCTCTCAATCCGAAAGCAACAACAAGGAAGAGCTGACTGCCATTCATCAGTCCCAGATGGAGCACTACGAAGATATTTTAGAAGGCTACCTTAAAATCAAAGCTTCTCCCAAAGATTTTTACAATGCAGAGGAGCGGCTAGCCAAGGCTAAAGCTGCTATCGAGCAGTTTGACTTGGATCTAGACGAAGCGCTGCGCCAATTAAATGAAGCCGATTTGAGGGACTTTGACATTAGCCTGCGCATCTTAGACAAAGAAAAGCAAACAGGCACTGGTCTTTAAGCTATATAAACCAAAGGAGAAACTATGAGTCAAGAATTTAATTTTGACATTGATAAAATTGCTAACAATGCCATCAGCAAAAGCGACAAAACAACAGAAATCATCGAATCCACTACGACTAAAGGAAATGGCCAGCTAACTTTTCTGGAAAAACTGACTCCTGAGCAACAGAGTGCGATTACGGCTAAAGCTCCGCAGCTGGTGGATAATTTCGTATCGGACCAAAATGCCTTGCTGGACTTTGGCCAATCTGCTGTAGAAGAGGTCAACGGTACTGTCAATCGTATCTTAGCCGAGCAGAAAAAATTACAAATTCCCCAGGTAGATGAGCTCTTAAAAAACACCAACAAAGAACTCAATGGTTTTGTCGCAAAATACAAGGATGCTCAAGTAGCAGAACTGGACAAAAAGCCTAATTTTCTGGAAAAACTCTTCAAACAGAGCAAAAACACTCTTCAAGAATTCTATTTTGACTCACAAAATATTGAGCAGAAAATGGACGGCATGGCTGCAACCGTTGTCAAGCAAGAAGACGTTCTGGCTCGCAATATTGTTTCTGCTGAAATGCTGATTGAGGACAATACCAAATCAATTGAAAACCTAGTCGGAGTTATTTCCTTTATCGAAGCTGCTCAGCAAGAATCTGGCAATCGAGCGCTCAAACTGCAGGCTGAAGTTGCTCAGTTAGATATGACAACCGTTGACTACCAAGTCAAATCGCAAGAATTAGCTCGTATGACAGAGGTGGTCAATACCCTAGAGCAGCAACACACTGAATATGTCAGCCGTCTCTATGTGGCTTGGGCGACAACGCCTCAAATGCGCAATCTGGTCAAGGTTTCCTCTGATATGCGCCAAAAGCTCGGAATGCTCCGCCGCAATACCATTCCAACTATGAAGCTGTCTATCGCCCAGTTAGGCATTCTCCAGCAATCCATGAAGTCTGCTCAGGTAGCTGACGCTATCTCTAATGCGAATAACGCTGCCCTGCAAATGCTCGCTGAAACGAGCAGGGAAGTCATTCCTCAGCTGGAACGAATTTCCCAAAGTCCTACTATCGCTGTTGAGTCTGTCACCAAACTGGCAGAAAGCCTCGTCGCACAAAATCAAGGCATTATCGAAGCCATTGATAAAGGACGGGAAAAACGCGCTCTACTAGAAGCTACTGTTATCCAGTCTGCAGAGACCATCAACAACTCTGTCAAACTGCGTGATCAAAAGATTATCCAAGCCCTGTTGGACCAAGGCAAGGAAGCCCAGAAAGAATTAACTACAGAATAAGTAAAAGAGCCTAGATGAACTGCACCCCAAAAGTTAGACAGAAAAAAATCTAACTTTTGGGGTGTTTTTAAATGAAATTAACTTATGAGGATAAAGTTCGAATCTATGAACTAAGAAAACAAGGAATCAGCTTCAAGCGACTTTCAGAAAAATATGGAATGAACCTTTCAAATCTTAA
>NZ_JAKUVC010000012.1 GCF_026781265.1 Streptococcus sanguinis | reverse complement strand
AATTGTCTAACTTTTTGGGGTCAGTACAAAATCAAGGCTTTTTTCTTTTTTGAAAAAACAGCAGTCAAATCAACTGCTGCAAACAAAGCTATTAGACTTTAAAAGCTCTTTCTTTCTTGGACGGTTGAATGCCATAAGAGCTCAAGATATAATTGCTTAAGAGCAAGAATACTAACAACTCAAGCACAAAAAACAAATCGAAAGCAGGATTGGAAGACAGAGAAACGAAAGGAATTGCGAGACACACAAGTATGATATAAAAAATTTTCAAGCGTTTGATATAAAGCCAGAAGAGGTCAAGGCCTTGCCTGCCATTAATCTGCGACTTAGACTTACTTCCAGAGTACCAGATGATAAATACTTCCGCAAAAAAGAATAGACCTAGCAAAATGATCACTCTCCAAAAATGAACCTGCAGTAGAACTCCCGCTGCTAGCAATAACAAAACACCCAAGCTCAGCGCTAGCACTGCTCGCCTAGTATTAGTCATAAAATCAACTCCTTTATATGACTACGAAGAACAGTCAAATTAATTATTGCTAATCGATTAGATTGCTCTAGGAGAACATATTTTATTTCGGCTTTATTTTACCACTTGTCAAGAAAACTTACAAATAATACGATAAAGCATTTGTAGAAGTCATTGGTTACTGAAAAAAGCCACCTTTCGGTGACTTTTCTACATGCTTATCTCCCTTGCATAAACTCTTGGAAACGATAAGTATCAAAGTAAATGTTAGATGCAATTAATTTGTCTGATTCGTCAAATTTTAAAAATTCTGCGACATCCAATTCTAGTTTTTTTCCGTGTGGCGACTGCAGGCGATAGCGATTCAAAGCCACTACTTCTCGTCCCTCTACCAATAACTTCTTCACTTCAAGATGCTGGCTCAAAGCATAGAATTGACCTGCACCTTGCAGATAAACATCACGACCTCGCCTGATTTCCTGACTGTCGCACATTCCATAATTAAAGTTTTCAGCTACGAAATCTTCCCAGCCACCTTTATTGACTGCGGTAAAATAGCTTTCTGCTAATGTTCTTGTATCCATTTGGAACCTCCAAAAATAATTTAGGCAAGCACTCAAACAATGAGATCTTCAAGCCATTTAAGATTATACAAAAAGCAATATGACTACAGTCTGTCATATTGCTGAAGATTTTTTTGAAGAGTATGAATTAATTTATCCTGCAGTTTTTTTGGCGATATGACTTTTACTCGATGAGCAAAACTTAAAATCAATTCGAAAAAGGCTGGTGTCAATGCTCTGAAAGCATGGACCTTTATTCTGGTTTGCTCAACAGTGATTTCTTCTTCTGTGAAATGGTCATAAATTTTTGGAAGCGCAGACTCTGTGAAAATCAGCTTTACTTCTTCTTTACTGCCTTCAACTTTATCTTTGGATGGATTTAGAAAAAGATCTAGCTTTTCTTGAGATAAAAGCGGGTAATCTCCAGCTTCGATACCCTCTTCTACTTGCTGCAAATCACGAATCCTGCTGAGTTTGAAAAAGCGAAAATCTAACTTTTCTAAACAGTAGCCGATAACATACCAAGCATTTAGTTTAAAAATCATACGATAAGGAAGAATCGTTCGTTGGCTTCGTTCTTGTTTTTTAGAATAATAGGAAAAGGAAATTTTCTTCCCAGTTTGTATAGCCTGCTCAATTTCAAGTAAATAATTTGTATTGAGAGACCAGGAAGTAAGATCGAAGTAAAAAGGATTAACCTTATCGGTCGCCTCTTGAGAAGCAAGCTTATGCTCAATGCTGCCAAAACTTGGACGGCCAACAATTTTACCAACATTTTGGCTCATATTGATGATAAACTGCTTTTCTTCTTCTGTGAAAAAACTGCTGTCCATCTTGTAGTCATCTGGTATATAAAAACCACCCTTATCCCCACGTTCAGAGTAGATAGGGATTCCAGCTAAGCTGAGCGTATCCATGTCTCGATATACTGTGCGGGTAGATATTTCAAAACGTTCAGCAATTTCTTTAGCTGTTATCTGCCTCTTATTCAAAAGGGCTAGTAGAATATAAATTAATCGTTCTAGTTTCATGATTTTCTTTTCTTATTACAATCGACACAGCATCAAATAATCATCTTCCCTCTCTTCAACCGTGACAAAGCCCAGTCTTTGATAAAAGCCAACGGCGGGATTGTCTTTGGAAACAGAAAGGGAGACACTTGGGTAGCCTTTGGCCTTGAGCAAGTCCAACATGGCCGTCATCAACTGCTGGCCTAGTCCTTGCCCTCTGAAGTCAGGCAGGAATGAAATGGATAGAGAGGGTGTCTGGTCGTCAAATAGCCGTAATCTTTCATGATGCGAACCCAAACAGCTCCGACCAGCTGGCCGTTCACTTCTGCTGCTAAAGCCCAATCATCTGGCTGCTGACCAAAGTCCTTGATATACATCTCTAGTTCTGGTCCCTTCAAGATACTTCTGGGCAGCGGCTCTAGACCTGAGGGAATAAAAATAGCTTGGTAAAGAAATTCCTCTAAGAGCGGGATTTCCTCTTGTTTTAAGGGCCTAATCTCAGTCATGATTTCTCCTTCTAGATCAACTGCTCCTCACCTATGCCGGCCTCCTCTAAGATTTTGGCAACTCGGTCAAATTGCAATCTAAAATGTTCCAGCTTATGGCCGTCTGATCCCACTGAAAAGCGCTGACCGCCCAGCTCCTTGACTAGAGAAAGAGCGTAGATATAGAGTTCCTCGTGACCATATAGATACATGGACTTGCAGTTAAGCTCAAAGGCCAGACCATAATCAATCATCTTTTGAAAAAGCTGCCGCAGCTCTGGTTCAAAAGTTTTTAACTCCTCTACGGTAAGCGCGAATTTTCGGAAACCATAGTCAAAGTGAGCTAGAACATCTGCTGGCACAGCCTCGATAGCCTCTTCCAGCTCTCTTAGGTAGTGGGGAATTAACTCCATCTTATCCAAGTGCAAGACTGGCTCTTCCAGATAGTCAAAACTGCCATTGTGGTGGACAGACAATAGTTTGAGGTCGTATTCCTTGTCCGATAGGAAAGCTAGGATATCCTCCTTACGCGGAGCGTAATAGCCAATTTCAATCCCCTTTTTAATGCGGTTGCCATATTGCTGGTTCAGCTCTGCTATTTTTGCTGAATAGGCCACATAGTCAGGCACATCGTCATGGGGCGAGGCAGCTTCGTAAGGATAGGGATTAGACAAATCATAGTGCTCAGTGGTGACAATCTCGCCCTCGTAATGGTCTAGATAGTCACAGAAATCTGCCTCAGAATCATAGGAAAAATAGGTATGAAGATGGTTGTCGCGCATGATGAACCGCCTTTCTACAAATCTTATATCCGTTTAGTAATGGTCAATTTCAGGTCGGTCGTGAATCCGGCTCTGCTTGCCCTGTCGTGCCTGGAGGACGGCCTCTACCTGATCCAGACTGACGCCAGTCTCAACGAGAGCGACCGCCAGATGGTAGAGCAGATCAGCTGTCTCATTGGCCATCTCTTCCTTATCAGCGTTTTTAGCCGCAATGACCACTTCTGTCGCTTCTTCACCGACTTTTTTGAGAATCTTGTCCAGCCCCTTGTCATAGAGATAGCTGGTATAGGAGCCTTCCTTGGGCTCTTTTTTACGTTTGAGGGCTTCTTGATAGAGGGTTTCTAACATAGTATCTCCTTGTTACTGTCCTTATTTTACTATAAAAAGCAATTCTTTCCAATGGCAATCTGATGTCTTAGTTTTATTTTTGCATTAACCAAGTACTAAAGTAAACCAAGGGAGCTTTTAGTCAGTTTTGCCGTCTTCTTCATCCCAGATTGTATGGAAAAAGCAGGATTTAGCACCGGTGTGGCAGGCAGCTCCCAGCTGGTCTACCTCGATCAGCAGGGTATCTAGGTCGCAATCAGCTGCGATTTTTTTGACAGTCTGGTAGTGGCCGCTGGTAGCTCCCTTATGCCAAAGTTCCTGACGTGACCGGCTCCAGTACCACATCTGACCGCTGGCGCGGGTCAGCTGGTAGGCTTCTTCATTGAGATAGGCCAGCATGAGGACTTCTTTGCTGGTGTGGTCTAGGATAATGGCAGGTAAAAGACCGCCTTGCTTTTGAAAATCTAACTTCACTTCTGTCATCAGATGCGCACCTCCAATCCAGCTTCCAGCATGGCTTTTTTGGTCTCTGAGATGGAGACCTGCCCATAATGGAAAATCGAAGCTGCCAAGGCACCTGTCGCTGTTGTCTTTTCAAAAACTTCTAGGATATGCTGGCTACTGCCAGCACCACCAGATGCGATGATAGGAACGGAAACCACTTGAGAGACGGCTTCCAACATTGGTAAGTCAAAACCAGACTTGGTCCCGTCCTTGTCCATACTGGTCAGAAGAATTTCCCCCGCTCCGAGATCCACAGCTTCTTGAACCCAGTCTAACAGGTCGCGACCGCTGTCCTTGCGGCCGCCAGCCAGATAGACATGCCAGCTACCGTCCGCTTCTTTCTTAGCATCTACGGCCAGCACCACACATTGACTGCCGAATTTCTCAGCGCAGTCTGCCAAAAGCTGAGGATTTGCCAGTGCTGAGGAATTAACTGCAACCTTATCCGCCCCAGCCTGGAGCATCCGCTTCATGTCCTCAACCGTGCGAATGCCGCCCCCGACGGTAAAGGGGATGAAAACCTGCTCCGCCACGCGCCGGACCATCTCGACCGTCGTGTCTCGCTCCTCATGGGTGGCGGTGATATCCAGAAAGACCAACTCATCACAGCCGGCTTCATAGTAGGCCTTGGCAGCGTCAACTGGATCGCCCACATCAGTCAGATTGACAAAGTTGATGCCCTTGACCACCCGACCGTCCTTGACATCCAGACAAGGAATGATTCGTTTTTTCAGCATGACTAGCCCCTTTCTGCTTCCTTGATCTTCTCCAGGCTAATTCGTCCACTATAATAGGCCTTACCTACAATGGCTCCATCCAAGCCCAGCTTTTTCAGCTCTTCTAAATCATCAGCTGACTGGATGCCACCAGAAGCAATGACTTGAGCATGCTTGAGGGACGCCAGCAATTTTTGGTAATGCTGAATATTGGGGCCAGTCAGAGTCCCGTCTCGGTCCACATCCGTATAGACGAAGAGGCGGACGCCGATTTTTTCCATGGCCAGCGCCAGGCTGATATAGTTCTGATTGCTGGTCTCCAACCAACCCTCAGTCGCAACTAAACCCTCTTTCGCATCAATGCCAATCACAATTTTGCTGCTTCCAAAGCGCTCTAACGCGGCCTCAACAAATTCAGGATTCTTAACAGCCATTGAGCCTATAATGACACGGTCAATTCCAGCCGCCAGGTAATCTTCAATCTGCTCCAGACTACGGATGCCACCCCCGACCTGGATAGCTAGGCCAGTTTCCGCTTTAATCTGGGCAATCAGATCTCGATTGGCTGCCCGACCTTCTAAGGCTCCGTCCAAGTCAACCACATGAATCATGGTAACCCCGGCTTCTTTGAAAACTCGAGCTTGCTCCAAGACATCGGGATTGACTACTGTCTTCTGGCTAAAATCCCCTTTAAAAAGGCGGACGGCCTGGCCGTCTTTGATATCAATAGCGGGCAGTATTTTCATAGACATACTCCTTAAACTTCTCTAGAATACCGAGACCGACAGCACCAGACTTTTCTGGGTGAAACTGGCAGCCAAAGACCGAGCCTCTGTGAATCATGGCTGGAATAGGCAGCCCATAATCAGCCGTCACATCCAAGTACACCTCCGGAACATCTGTATAGTAGCTATGGACGAAATAGACTGACTGGCCATCTATACCAGCTGTCAAAGCAGACGACTGTTGGACCTGTAAATCATTCCAACCCATGTGAGGCACAGGCAGACCAGCTTGGTCCGGAATCCGGCGGCAAACACCAGGAATCAAGCCCAGTCCAGAACTTTGACCATTCTCCAATCCAGACTCCAGCAGGAGCTGCATGCCTAAGCAAATGCCCAAGAGAGGCTTGCCATCGGCCACAGCCTGCTGGATAACGGAGACCAGCCCTCGCCTTTCCAACTCCTGAATAGCCGCAGGAAAAGCACCGACACCTGGTAAAATCAAACCATCGGCAGCTAAAATTTCCTGCGGATCAGCTGACAGACGCGCTTCTACTCCGACCTGATACAGAGCACGGAGAACATTGGCAGTATTTCCAGCGTCATAATCAATAACAATCATCATCATGTATCAACTCCTTTCACTAGGAAGAGCGAGCTAGAGTAAGCCCTTGGTAGAGTTGACTCCATGAATCTCTGGATTTATCGTAATAGCCTCCCGCAGAGCTCGTCCAGTCGCTTTAAAGAGACTTTCCGCCTTGTGGTGGCTGTTCTTGCCATGAAGGATTTTCAGGTGCAGATTCATCTGCAGATTAAAGGCTAGGGCTTGGAAAAATTCCTCCACTAGCTCGGTGTCAAAATTCCCAAGCTTGGGATTGTCAAAATCAGCCTCAAAAACCAGATAGGAGCGACCAGATAGGTCCAGACTGGCCATGCCTAGCGTTTCATCCATAGGCACAAAGCTAGTGCCGTAGCGGTTGATACCGGCCTTGTCTCCCAAAGCCTGACGCAGAGCCTGCCCCAGCACAATGCCTACATCCTCAACCGTATGGTGGCTGTCCACCCAAAGATCGCCTTCAGCCTTGACCGTCAGAGAAATTCGACTGTGGCGGGCAAAAAGGGTCAGCATGTGGTCAAAGAATCCGACACCAGTCTCGATAGCTACCGGCTCCTGTTGGTCAAGATTGACAGCCAGCTCAATATCGGTCTCCTGTGTTTTACGCTTGATTTCAGCTTGTCTCATGGCAACTCCTTCTATTTTTCCTGTCTGCGGGCTTCGATGGCCTTGGCATGTCCCTGCAGGCCTTCTGCATAGGCCAGACTGGTAATATCCTTGTCAGCCGCTCCTACAGCAGCACGGCTGTACTGGGTGTACTGGATGCGCTTGATAAAGTCATAGACTCCCAGAGCTGATGAAAAGCGACTGGTGCTGGTGGTCGGCAAAACGTGATTGGCACCCGCATAGTAGTCACCAATAGGCTCACTGGTATAATGCCCCAGAAAGACTGAGCCGGCATTTTCAACCTGATGCAGATAGCTGTAAGCATCATCCATGGCAATTTCCAAATGCTCCGGTGCCACCTGATTCATAAGCTCAAACATGGCTTCCTTAGAAGGCGCAAGGATAATGCGGCCGTTGTTCTTAATCGAAGCACGCGCGATTTCCTCTCGCGGCAGCTCTTTCAGCTGTCTGTCCAGCTCTGCTTCGACTTGGTCCGCCAACTCCTCCGAGTCGGTCACCAGAATAGCCCGAGCCAACTTGTCGTGCTCAGCTTGCGACAGGAGGTCGGCCGCCACATAGACTGGACTGGCTGAACTATCCGCAATGACTCCAATCTCCGAAGGACCAGCAATCATGTCAATTCCCACGACACCATAAACCATCTTCTTGGCTGTAGCCACAAAGATATTTCCTGGTCCCGTTATCTTATCTACCTTGGGAATGGTCTCAGTACCGTAGGCTAAAGCTGCTATACCTTGGGCTCCGCCAATTTGGAAAATCCGATCCACACCAGCCAGCTTGGCTGCAACCAAAATCGCTGGAGTAAAGTGCTCCTGGGGTGGTGTAATCATGATGTTTTCTTTGACACCAGCAATCTTGGCTGGGATAACATTCATGAGGACGGAGGACGGATAGGCTGCGGTGCCGCCAGGTACATAGGTTCCGACCCGCTCAATCGGCCGAATCAACTGACCACGGATAATACCCTCACTCGGACTATCCTCAAAACCAGTCTCCAACTGCTGGCGGTGGTAGGATTCGATATTAGCTTGGGCATTTTTCAGGGCGGTCAAGACCTCTGGATCAATCTCCTCAAAAGCCTGATCAATCAGCTCCTGCCCAATCTCAAAATCTGTCACCTCAACCTTGTCAAAGAGCATGGTATAGTCTTTTAAAGCTTGGTCACCGTCCTGTTTGACCGTTTCAATAATCTCAGCCACCGCTTCTTCCACATCTAAGTTTTGTTGGCTGAGCTGCAGCTGCTCTTCGTATAAAATCCGTGAAATTTCTTCGTTACTTCCGCTTAAACGCTTGATAATTGTCATTTAAAAGCCACCTCTCTTCTTCCTACTAAGGATTCAATCTTTGCCACAAAAGTCATGATATCCGGGTTATTTTTCAGGGAAGCCTGATTAGCAATGAGCCGGGCTGACACCCGACAAATGTCTTCAAAAACCAGCAGGCCGTTAGCTGACAGAGTATGCCCCGTCTCCACAATATCAACAATGGCATCCGCCAAGCCCAGGACCGGTGAGATCTCCACGCTACCTTGAATGGAGATGATCTCCACATCTTCCCCTTTTTGATTAAAATAATCAGTCGCTACCGTTGGGTACTTGGTCGCAATCCGCTTGCGCTTGTGATCATGAGGGTCATAGCTGGGCACCGAGGCCAGTGAGAATTTACAAAGGCCAAAGTTCAGATCCAGCAGCTCCAGATAGCCAGTTGGATGCTCAAATAGAATGTCCTTGCCGACAATGCCCAGATCAGCAACTCCGTGGCGCACATAGGTCGTCACGTCAGGCCCTTTGACCAAAAGAAAGCGAAAGCGACTGTCTGGACTTTCAAAAATCAAGCTGCGCCCCTTGTCTGCCATGAAGGACATATCAAAGCCAGCCTGGGTCAAGAGCTTGACTGTATCTTCCTCAATCCGCCCCTTGGTCAGGGCAATGGTAATCTGACTCATCTGCCATCACCTTCCTTTCCGCCCTCGTCAGGCAGGTCATCATGAATAGCCTGATAGACACTGTCAATATCTAGGGACCAGCCGATAGCTGTCAGCTCTGCTGCCCCGAAGCGCTTGAAAAGCTGGTCATAGCGCCCACCAGATAGAAAGGCATCTGGTACTCGGTCGCCAAAGACCTTGAAGGTCAGGCCGGTATAGTAAGGCATGGCTGCCACCTGTCCCAAGTCCATAGTTGTCTGATCCAGCAAGCCTGATAGGCTCTGCAAAACTTGCTCCACATCATCTAAAGCCATCAATATCCGCTCGTTGTCAACTATCTCTCTAGCCCTAGCTAAAACCTGTTGGCTAGGACCAAACAAATAGGGCAGCTCCTGCAAAAAATCATCAAATTCACTCGATCTGGTCTGGGTGAATTCAAAGATCCCCGTCCTGTTTTTCTTGCGAATATAATCTAGCAGCTGGGCCTCCTCCTGCGAATCCAGGGCCAGACTCTCTAAAATGGTCTGCAGGATTGCCGCATGGGAAAACTCGAACTGATAAGACTTAACCTGCGCCAAATCCAGCGACTGCTTGGCTGTCTTGATAGCCTCAAGCACCGCCTCGTGAGCTGGATAGCCGATAATCTCAATACCTGCTTGACTGAGCTCGTTGGCAAGACCACGCAGCTCTTCTTGATAGTGAAAAACCTTACCTGAATAGGAGAACTTGGTCGGCGTATGCACCCTAGTCGAAGCAATCACCCGACCAATCTGGCTGGTCACATCTGGCCTCAGCACCAATAGCTCGCCTTTTTTATCGAAAAGATGATAATGATGGGCCTCCACATGGTCACTGAAGACCTCGAAGTGCTCCAAAGTCGGTGTGTCAATCCGATTGAAGCCCTGAGCCATCAGGAAATCACTGATGTCCCGCTCAATCTCGTAGGTCACACGCGCCCTCTTGAAAAGCTTGTCATGCATGCCAATCGGAAGGGTGATTTTATTCATAGGCTGCTTTCCTTTCTTACTCTATTCTTACATTGGCTGGCTCCGAGTCAAACTCTCAGCTGCTACAAATTTCCTTGATAGCTGCCAAGACTGTTTCCATCTCCTCTCGCCGTCCGATAGAGATACGCAAAAAGTCTTTGATTCGTTCTGCCTTTGGAAAATACCGCACATAAATCCGACGCTCTTCTAACTGCTGGAAAAGCTCTGCTGCACAGATTCTAGTAGGCTGGGCTAGGACAAAGTTGGTCTGACTAGGCAGGACTTGGAAATCCAGCGCAGCTAATTCCCCAGCAAACCAATCTCGGGTCTCTTGAATAGCTCTACCGGTTTCCCGATAATAATCCCAATCTTCCACTGCCGCAAGAGCCAAGCGCTCTGCTAACATATCCACTGAGTAAGGATTGATGGAGTCCTTAACAGCTTTCATGACAGCTATTAAGTCTGGATGGCCGATGCCATAGCCTACCCGCAGACCAGCCAAGGCCGCATCCTTGGAAAAGGTCCGTGTGATAAAGAGGTTGGGATAGTTATCTAGCAAAGGCAGAGCGGATTGACCGCCAAAGTGAATATAGGCCTCATCCACCGCCACGACCACATCCTGATTGGACGCCAGAATTTCCTCCAACTGATTCAGCGACAGATAAATCCCCGTCGGAGCATTGGGATTGGCTAGGATAATGCCGCCATTGTCTCCAAAATAGTCGGAGGGATGGACCTCAAAATCAGCTGTCAGAGGGATTTCTCGAAAAGGCACGTGGTAGAGGTCCGCCCAGACCTTGTAAAAACCATAGGTCAAATCAGGAAATAAGACCGACTCACCGCTGTTAAAGAAAGCCAGGAAAGCCATGGACAAGATGTCGTCACTGCCGTTACCAATAATGAGCTGGTCGGGTGATACACCCAAGTTTGCCGCCAAAGCCTGACAGAGCTCCGCCTGATCCAAACTGGAATATTTGCGCAACTCTTGGGCGTCAAAGTTCTGCAGGGCCTCTGCCACCTTAGGACTTGGCCCATAAGCATTTTCATTGGTATTGAGCTTAATCATGTCTGGCTCATTGGGCTGCTGCCCTGCTACATAAGGATTAATCTGCCTGAGACCTTTTAGCTTAACCATCTTGCAACCTCTCTTTCACACACTAGCCATTATCTGACTCCGATTATCTTTTAGAACTTCTAATAAATGAAAAACGAAATTTACCGCTTTGCTAAAGGAAAATAGGGGAAACTTCTAATTTAAATATAATAAAATGCCCTCGCAAAAAACTTTGCAAGGACGTTGACACGCGGTTCCACCTTTATTCGGACCTCAGTCGCCTGAGGACCCTCTGGGAGTACGAGACTCCAGATTGATAACGGCAATCAGCCGTCGGACACTAGTCTCAGACTGCTGACTGATTTCGCATCCGCACTCAAGAATGTGTCGTCTAAGGATTGCATGCCGTCTCACCATTAGGCATTCTCTGTTTCTTGTCTTAGACTTTTTCTCTCATCGCTTTCAATTTATTGTTGAATATTCTACATGAATTTTTATTAAAAAGCAAGAGGAAAATTGAAAAAAATTAATTATTTTTTTCCTTTCTAAATAAATTAACGTTCTTTCAGCATAGAGCTAGACAAATCCAACAGATTAATTGCTGTTTCAAAATGTTCCCCCATCAGATCATAGACAGCATCTTCACTTAAGACGCCGCAAGCTATATTTTCAGGGAAATCCGGTCCATTCGAGAATTCTAAATCATCAAAAAATTCCCGACCAGTATAGTAGTCCCTCAGCTGGATATAATCTGATTGGCAGCGCTCCAGTTGATCTAGAGCTTTCTGAGCATCTGCTAGGACTTGAGCATATTTATTCAGATGCTTTTCCATTTTTTGAATGCGTTTTAACTGTTCCACAGGCTTCCTTCCTTTCTGGATTTAATAAACCAATCAGTCAACCTTAAGCACCTGCAGCTGCTCCCCGCCCAGCAGAATCAAATATTTTTCAATCTGCGAAATGCCGTAAGAGCAGCTGAGAGCTTGAGCATATAAGTCTAGCTGGCCATGGTAGCGAGCAATCAACTCAGATGAATCCTTATATTTATCCGTCTTGTAATCAAAGAGGATAATCCGATCCTCAAAGAGTAGGTAACCATCCAAAATCCCCCGCAAAACAAATTCCTGACCACTAGCGTCATCCCTCTTGAGCATGGCAAATGGTGCTTCTCGACGAACTCTGTCGCTGTTCTCAATTAAGAGACGTCCCAAATCTGTCTCGAAGAAAGATGCAATCTTAGGCAACTGAATCTGCTTTTTGACTGCTTCATCGGCCTGAACCTGAGCTAAGGCAGAACGAAGTACAGCCATGCTGGGCCTGCTATCCAAAGGAATCCGCTGCATAAGCTCATGGACGGCACTGCCGACTTGAGCCCCGGTCACCTTGGCTTTCTTGCCAAAATCAGGCAACTCAAAGCTGGGCTGCGGCCGAAAAGATGCTCGCTCATCCATGATATCCAGACCATCTGTATCCATGATTGGCTCATAAAACTTCTTAATCTGGCTTGGAGTTCGTACACTAGGTAACTCAATAGCAGAGCGATACTGGCTATTCAGTCGATCCACGCTTTCTAAAATATCCAGAGCCCGACGGATGTCATCCGTCTGACGATTATCTGCCAAATCATCTGCTGGAAAGAGCACAGGCTCATTAATTCGACCTATCTCTTCAGCAGTTAGCTCCTCATCAGTGACAAAACGGATCTCGTAGGCGAGATTCTCATCGGAAAAAACAGCCTGAATAGCATAGAGCCAGTCTTGGAAATTGTTGAGTTGGCTACGCAGACTGGCAGACAAACGCCCTTGTTGGCTCTTGCCCCACTGACGCTTATCCAAGGCCTCTTGACTGCCCTTGCCGACCAGATAGAGCTTGGTTTCAGCCCGCGTCATGGCAACATAAAGCAAGCGCATCTGCTCAGACAGACTAGCCAACTGCAGCTCCACTAGATTCTGCTGATAAGGTAGCGTATCCATGGAAATGCGCAGCTGATTCGGCGCATAAGGATCTTCCACAGACACCGATACATCCGCTACATACTTGATGCCAAGTCCCTTGGTCCGGCTGAGGATAATCGCAGAGCTGCTATCCTGACGGTTGAAGGCCTTGTCCATATTGAGCAGGAAGACATACTTGAACTCCAGCCCCTTACTCTTATGAATGGTCATGAGACGAACGGCGTCCTTAGGTGCCGCCACTGGCACACTGGCTAGATCATGCTGATTTTCCAAGATACGGTCTATCATTCCGATAAAGCGAGAGAGACCTTTAAAGCTGGACTTTTCATACTCATTGGCCCGCAAAGAGAGGGCATAGAGATTGGCCTGTCTCTGGGCACCATTGGCCAGAGTTCCCACCATGTCATAGTAGAAACGATCCTGGTAAATCTTCCAAATCAAATCATACAGGGAGTGCGTCTTGGAATAAGTCCGCCAGCCTTGCAGGGTATCATGGAAATGCTGCAGCTTTTTCTGCAGTTCCTGGGTGACTAAAGTAGGGTTCAAACCTCTATCTTCAAGGGCATTAACCAGCTTTTCATAAAGATTTTCCTGAGAACGTTCTTGACTGGCCTGCAGGGACAGCCGAGCCAGCTCGTCCTCACCAAAGTCAAACATGGGAGACTTGAGAAGGGCAGTCAGGGCATAGTCATTCAGCGGATTATTGATGGTCCGCAGGGTATCCAGCATGACCAATACCTCTACTGACTGCAGATAGTTTGCTGCGCCGTCATCTGGTACCAGCGGAATCTGGTGCTGCTCAAAGGCAGCTAAAATCAAATCATTGCGGGTTCTGGATGCTGTCAGCAGCGTAATATCTTTAAAAGCCACTCCTTCCTCATTGTGCAGGCGGATGATTTCCTTGATGACTAGGTCCACTTCCCCAGCTGATACTGCCTGTGGCAAGTCTTCATCAGCCTCCTCTTCCGGACTCTCCTTGGAGCCTTCATAAATTAAGAAGGAAGCGCGGTTAGCTGGATTAGGCTCACGTTTGGCTGGATTGCCAGCCACCAGATAGTGAGTTTCATTGTAGTCAATTTCCCCGACTTCTTCATCCATCAGGCGTTTGAAAACATCATTGGTCGCTTCCAGTACCTCAAGATGACTACGGAAATTTTCCTTGAGGACAATCAGCTTGCCCTGACTGCTATCCTCTTGATAAGCCTTAAATTTATCGCTAAAAATCTGTGGATCAGCTTGACGGAAACGGTAGATAGACTGCTTGATATCACCTACCATAAAGCGATTTTGCCCTCTGGAAAGCAAGTCCAGCATGCGCTCCTGCGTATGGTTGGTATCCTGATACTCATCCACCATGACCTCGTGGTAGCGTTCCTGATAAAAGCGACGCACCTCTGGGAATGTCTCTAAAATCTCAATAGCAAAATGGCTGATGTCACCAAATTCAAAGGCATTTTCTGCTTTCTTACGCTCCAAGTAAGCCTGTGCAAAGTCCGCCACAAAATCCCGCAGAAGCTCAACCAGAGGCAGGCACTCATCCTGGTGCTGCTCGATAAAGTCCAGTTGATAAAGCTGCTGGTCAAAGCTGCGCAGCCTCTCAATCATAGGCTTCCTGGCCTCATTGTAGTCCTTGGCTATCTCTTTTTTTAACTCGTCCGCATTCTTGCCAACCCGAGCTGTAAAGGCCTGGCCATTGGACAGTTGGGAAAGTGACACAATCTGTTTGAGAATCTGAGCGGTTTCGTCTATTGAGGACAGTTCATTCAGGCCTGCCAAGGCGGTCAGAACGTCTTGGACATTTTCCTGATATTTAGCACCTGCAAATTCTCTTCCTTCATGCTCCAGATGGGCAGAAAAGAAAGCTTCCAACTCCCAAAGGGCTGATTTGATTTGACCAAATATCCGCTCTCTCTCTGCTGCAAAGTCACTGTGCTCATAACCATAGAGGAAGGTTTCTTCCAGCCAACGCTGAGGACTGCTGGTTGATTGCAAAAAGCTGTAAATCCGATAAACTTGATCCCGGAAGCCTGATAAATCCTTGCGCTTACCAGTAAAATTCTTAACCAAACGGCTAAACAAAGCCTGACGATCGCTGTCATAGTAACGGTCAAACACTTGGCTGAAAACTTCATTTTGCAGAATCAGCTGCTCACTGGCAGACTGGAGAATCCGAAAATTCGGTGCCAAACCAAGCAGGTAACCATAGCGACTAAGCACTTTCTGGGTAAAGGCGTCCATAGTACCAATATCGGCATTGGGCAGGTCAGCTAATTGCTGAGCTAGATGTTGCTTGAGTTCAGGACTTTCAGCCTCTTTCAAGGCCTGACCCAGTTCTTTCTCCAGCCTCTCTTTGAGCTCTCCTGCCGCCTTGACGGTGAAGGTCGAAATAAAGAGCTGGCTGACAGCAACACCTCTAAGAATCTGGTCAATAATCCGCTGGACCATGACAAAAGTCTTACCCGAGCCGGCCGAAGCGGAGACCAGAATATTCTGGCCAGAGGAGTAGATGGCCTCAATCTGCTCTGCCGTCTTTTTCTGTGGCTTGTCCGAAGCAGCTTCTTGGGCTTGCTTAAGAGCAATCTCTTCTGCAGTTAAAAAAGGAATTCTCTTCATTTTTCCATCTCCTCCCTCATCTTTTCTAGCCAGGCCTGGCGTAACTTCTCACCAGTCGGCCGCCTATCAAACTTGCTTGTATCCAGCTTTTCCAGCTGACGTGCCTGTCCCAGATGGAGATTGGCTTCAAAGCCAGTAATGGCCTTAAACTGCTCTACATAAGGAGCAATGCTTCGCCCATTCTCTGTATAAGGATTGACTGCAAAATGACCTGATAAAATGCCTTCTGCAGCTTTTTTGTAGAGATAAGCATTGTAGGCCAGAAGCAAGTCCAAGTCTTCCTGACTTAGCAAGTTGGTCTTATTTTTTTCATAGAGCGGACCAAGCTCCTTGACAGCATCTGCCACAAAAAGTCCCTTGTACTGGAGTGGCTTCATAGACTGATTGACTGCATCCGCCAAGGTCTTGGTATCTTTAAGCGCCACAATCGGATCTGTCATCTGCAAATACATGGCGCCAAAAGTTCCCTTATCCTCTTTATAGTCTGCTAACTCCTCAATCGCTGCCAGATAGGTCGGCAGCTGAGAATTAAGCCCATTAAAGAACTTTTCAAAGCTGAACTTAATATCGCCAGACTTATAGTCCACCACTCCCAGACTCTCGGTCTTGGTCAGACGATCAATCCGGTCCACCTTACCGCTCACGGTCACTGCTCTGCCATTTTCCAAGGTCAGGAAAGGCTTAGAAGCTGACCCAAAGCCAGTCTCCTCACCAATGGTCTCAATCCCGCTTGGATGAGCCAGCACACGGCCGGTCGCCCTCGCCGTATCTAGCAAGAGCTGGCGGGCAAAACGGGTCTGGCCTGACTCACTGTAGACGCTCTCAAACTCAGCCTCTCGGCTGGTCTCTTCCATAGCCCGCGCTAAACGCCGGTCAAAATCAACTGACGAATCATCTTGCAGGACCTTTTCAAAGATCCGATGGAGGAAAATCCCATGACTGCGAGCATCGGGATGAATGGTCCACTCTTCCTGCAGGCGCAGGACATACTTGAGAAAATAAGCATACTGATGCCGGAAATATTCGTTGAGAGCAGAGGCTGAAAGTCGGAGAGACTCCTCCTGAGGGTAGAGAGCTTGCAGAGTTTCCAGCCGCAGAGACTCCGTTTTCAGTTCCTTACTGATTTGAGGAATGCTGATGCCTTCTTCAGCTAACTTCTTGCGCAGAACCCGCACAGCTACCGCCCAAAAAGTCTGCTCCTCTGCTGTCCACTCTCGGTCAATCTCCTCTTGGTGGAGCTCGATAATTTGAGAAAGTAGAGCTCGGTAGCTGCCAATATCGTCACTGGAAGCCTGAGGCTTTTTGACAATGATAGGCAAGGAAATCGGTGCTGCAGTCAATTCCAGCAGATAGGTCGACATGCTGTCCTCTACTTCATTGACCAAGGCTGGCGCAGACAAGACAAGCTCTTTGGTCGCAGAATTCATCAGCGACAGGGCTGTATAGCGATTCTTCTTGAGATTTTCTGAGCTGGCAATCTGGAGTTCCGCCTGAGAATCCGTTGCATCATTGAGCCGAGCCCTATCTTCATCACTGAGCAAACTCTTGTTTTGCGCGATTTTCGGGAAACGCTCCTGGGTCAGTCCAATCGCATAGACGTAAGGAGCTGCTAAAGGCTCTATCAGGTCATAAGACTGGACCTTGACCACATCTACTGTCGCTGGCACCGTCCGATAGTTGGACAACAGCATGCCTGATAAGACCAAGGCCAAAAAGTCGTCCAGTTTGACCTTACTGTCTGCAAAGACTTGAGAAAACTGCTCTAAGACGTGGCTGAAAGCCTTCCATACTTCCTCATGACGCTCCTGCTCCTGCTGACTTGCTCCCTGTAGCAGAGCTGTCAAATTATCCGACAAACGAGCTGCTTGGACAAATTCTGTAAACTTAGCTAAGAGACCAGACGCCGTCTGGCTACGGGATTTGAAAAAGTCTTGTAGCGGAGTCATAACCCGGCGGCGAATATGATTGAGACGGTCTAGGTCAAATTTCCCTTGGCTATTGGCCGTGAAATCATTGGCTAGCTTGCCGGCTCCCTTGATATCCGCAAAGCGCAGATATTGCTCAAAATGATCCAGCTCCTCCTGAGTCAAATCGCCGTAGAGACCCGTCTTTAAGAGATTGAGCAGGTCTTCCAGTTGGAAATTATAGCGCTTGAGCCGCTCCAAGGACTCGACAAACTGGACCAGCGGATGCTGAGCCATCGACTCGCTCCGCCCCAGATAGTAGGGAATCTGATACTGATCAAAAATGGTCTTGAGCTGAAGCTGGTAGGCTTCCACATCTCCCAAGAGCAGACGAATATCCTTATAGCGCACACCATCATGAACCCGCTGCCGGATGGACTTAGCTACATACTCCAGCTCTTCTTTCTGGTTCATAGTAGCCCAAATCTGAAGCTGCGAGTGGTCTATCTCACTAACTTCAACAGCTGGCTCTGAAAAGTCATAACGACTCTCCAAGACCTTAGAAATCCGTCCAAAGGCATCTTCTGCTTCCGCATAAGGGATATAGTCAGGCTTGACCTGATAGTCCTCGGCCAGTTTTCGCAGAAAATCCACGCTGGCCTGATAGAGATTGCCCTCACGAAAGGCTGCTCGATAGGCTTTTTGGCTGGCATAGGTCCCGATGACAATCTCCACACCTTTTCGATGCAGGAGACTGACCAGATATTCCTCTTCTGCAGAAAAACGAGTAAATCCATCAATGACCAGAGCCAAATTCTCCAATTCCTCATCTGTATCACCTGACAGAATATGCTGGGCAAAAGCAGCAATCTGAGAAGACGAATCAAAATCGCCCTTATTCAGAGCAGCAGTCACCGTTATAAAAATCTTGACCAGATCCTCCCGTTTCTCAGGCTCCTCAAGAAATTCCAAATCTGCAAAGGACATCTGAGCCGTCTGCAGTTCATGGTATAGATCCATCAGCTGCTGGATAAACTGTGGATCCTCCTTAATCCTGCCATAGACCTTAAGCTCTCCATCATCTAACTCTGTCAAGGTCCGATAAATCAGCATTCCTAGACCAATATCGTCCAAACTCTGCCCTTGCCGAACATCATTAAGGACAAAATACCGCGCCATCTGGGCAAAGCGCGTCACCGTAATGGCAAAGGAAGCCTGAGTTTCCAGGCACTCCAAAACCGCCCGCTCCTTCTCAAAAGAAAGCGAATTAGGCGCAATATAAAAGACTCGCTTACCAGCCGCCACCAAGCTCTCAGCCTCAGCCACCAAAACCTTGGTCAAAGAATGGCGAATATCTGTATAAAGTAATTTCATAGCCTGCCTTTACCTCTAGAAAATATAGGAACATTATACCATTTTTACCGATAATTCTCATGAAGGATAGTCCCAAAGCCCAATTAGTACTCAGCCATCAAGAGGAGTTTATTGACATCCTCTTCATGTCCATAAACAAATGAAAAAGCCACTGCCTCCAGTGACTTCCTAAAGGCTCTTACTTCTTTCAAAGTAAGAACTCATTTAATCCTATGCTTATTCATCTTTTCTTCAAAAATGCTTGTCATAATCACGCGCAATTCTTCTCTTTCCTTGTCAGGAAGTTCGCCTTGCTGCTTGGCGACAGCGTACAGCTCAGGATATTGCTTAGCAACTCGCTCAACCGTCTTGGTCGTCGCATGCCCTCTCACGAAGAAAGGAATCCTCTTAATCCATTCCTGGGGCACAAGTGCCAGAATCTTTTTGGCAGCTTCCTTATCGGAAATTTCTGCAGTGCTGAGCCCTTGATTAATCTGCTCCTGTTCCTTTTCTGTAAAATCTTTTAATTCCATACGCTTAATCTCCCAGTTCTATTTTCTTAATGCTAACTGAAGCACACTATTTACCCTCTACCCACTTATCATTGTCCATGATAAAGGGCTTGGCCAGTCCTTCCCCTGTGTAGTCCTTATATTTTGTCTGCAAGTATTTGTAGACATCTTCCTTGCTGGCAAATTTAATTGCCTGATAAGGCTCTTCAAAGGTCAGCTTTTCGATAAATAAATATCCGTCTTTATCTGGGACCAAGACGCCGACATGACCTACAAAGAGAGAATCACCGTCAAGATTGTCGTGGACAATGACTGAAAGCATCCTTGCTTTTTCACTAAACTTGAACTGCTTGAAGTATTCCTCCATCTTCTTAGCGTGGACTTTTACATCTTGAGTCGCTTCAGTCTTGACTCTTGAAAATAGGATATTAAAATCTTCCTTCTCCTTGGCATCAAAGAGCTTCCCCTTGTCAATCGAGTCATTATCTATGAACAAGAGTTCGTCATCTTTTTCTATTTGAGGGATGTCGATGCTATTTTTCAACAAAGTGTAAGTATTAATCCGGCAATTTGTCCCGATAAAATCGCCTTTCTTTGCCTGCCAAAGAGGATTGATTTTTTCTACGTCATATTCAGTTTTGGTAAACTTAGTGAAATCGCCCGTTAATCCAGTAGAACCAACAAGTCCATTGTAGTCATTGACTAGATTGACAAAGTTATCGACACTGTCTTTATCCAAGTCGGCAGCCAACAAATTCTTGACTTCTTCGACACTCTTTTTACTGTTTAGATTTGAATAAGTCGATGTAGTTTGACTTGTTTGATTATTTTTCCGGGAACTATCGCATGCTGCTAGCCCAAAAGCCAAAGCTAGGCAGGCGCAGGACATGATTATTTTACTATATTTTTTCATATTTTTTTCTTCTCCACTACTCATATTCAATTAATTACTTTAATTTACAATTTTTCTGATGAGCTTTCAATTTCTTCATGGCCCAGTCATAATGGCTGGAAGTAGCACTTACAAAATAGGAACCTAGTACAGTCCCTCCGACCCATTTATAGACTTTTTTTGAAAATAATTCTTCGTTTGTAAATGTGTCTGCCAAGTCCAAAACATCTTGATGGGACTGATGAAAGATCTCAGTTGCCTCTTCAAGAGAAGTCTTTTGATGCTTCTTCCAAAATTCCAGATTCAACTCTCTATAAGTCTTCCAGTTATAGGGAGCAGGAAGAAAGGGCCGCTCTTGCCCTTTTTGATTAGAATGCACCCAATTCAACAAGAGCTGATGCCATTCGTAGAGGTGAATCAAAACATCTCTTACATTTTTATCTCGTCTCCAATGTGCCTCTTTCTTCTTTTCATCCCGAGAAAAATCAAAGGGCGTATTTAACTCTTGATTAGACAATTTGGAAATGAGAGTTTGTAGTTTCCAATAGTTTTCCTTAGCAGCTAGCAGCAAATCTTCTTTAGTTTTCGGTCTAGGCATAAGATTGCACTCCTTTGCATAGTTAAAGCTTAATCGTTATCATTACGAAACGAATGTTCAGAAACCCATTTTGAGTAGCTTTTTAAATTTTGCTCAGACAGTGATGCAACCTTTATTCTTACACACATTTCAACCGCTTCTTCAAGCGTAACAGCAAAATGATAACCGTTTAATCGTAAAAATTTTACTAAAACATAAAAAGCCGTTTGTTTATTAGCACTAGCAAAAACATGTTTTTTTATCAATTGAACAAATAAAATTGTTGCCTTATCAAAAATCGATGGATAAAGAGGTTTCCCAAAAACAAATTGTTCAGGTAAGTTCACAATCATATTTAGTGCTGATGGACTAATCGTCTTGATTTGTTCTTTTGGAGAATAGCGCTGAATAACTAAAGTATTAATCTTTTCAATTTGAATTTCTGTTAAATAGACTGTCATTTTTCCACCAAAGCTTTAAAAATATCATCGTATTCATCAAAAATATTATCTAAATCCAATTCAAAAGATTCGTCAGAAATAAAAGTAACCTGATTTTCAGTCTTTTCTGGAGTAAAGACAATTTCGCCACTCGGTAACAATTTAGCATCGTAATGCACGCCACTCGGAATATTAAATTCACTTGGAATCGTTATTGTTATAGAATTCCCTTGTTTTCTAGTTTTTACTGCCATCTTGCTTCCTCCTTAGGGATATTATAACAGATAATTACAGTAATTACAAAATAGAATAATCTTTCGACTTATCTTACTTAGAATACAACATGGTACTAAGATATTAGCTAAACACATCTCGAATGCAAGACTCATCACAGTAAACTACAAATCTCTTTGGTAAGATGACAAGTTTCTCGTCATCAGTTTGGCAATGACTCACCAAATCAGCTGAATCTCTGTCTAAAAGATAATTCTCATTCGACTGATTAAAAATGGCTCTGATTGCTTGATGATCATGTTGCCATTCTAAAGCCAGTACATCAGGTTCGATTTCTTCTAGGATAAATTTTCCATACTGAATAATGCCTGCAACATCTTTGCGAAGCTGAATCAAGTTCTTCATAAAATTGAGCATGTCATTGCTACTAGAAACCCGGTCCCAAGGCATAACC
This sequence comes from Streptococcus sanguinis, assembly GCF_026781265.1. Classification (GTDB taxonomy): domain Bacteria; phylum Bacillota; class Bacilli; order Lactobacillales; family Streptococcaceae; genus Streptococcus; species Streptococcus sanguinis_T. The sequence goes on along the minus strand of NZ_JAKUVC010000012.1, from coordinate 6,868 downwards.
CGTCTACAATCCGGGTCCATACCTCCACCCAATTCTAGCTCCGTCCCATAATAGATACAAGGCGTTCCCCTTTGTAAAAAGAGAAAGGCGAGTGCGGATTTGACAAGCTGGATATCACCTTTGGCAGTCGCCAAGATGCGCTCTATATCATGCGAATCCAAGAGATTAAACATGACCTCAGAAATCTGCTGCTTGTAGTACATGGACTGGCAGTCAATCTCAGCTATGAATTGACTGGTCTTCTTGCTCCTGCTCAAAAAGTAGTCCTTGATACTATCCGATAGAGGATAGTTCATGACTGCGTGAAACTCATCGCCATTTAACCAAGGCTGGGAGGTATGCCAAACCTCTCCAAGAATATAAAGATCAGGCTTTTTGGCCAAAACAGCCTTACGAAAATCTCGCCAGAATTGATGATCAACCTCATTGGCCACGTCCAATCTCCAAGCATCAATATCAAAATGTTCAATCCAATAGGTCGCAACACTTAAGAGATAGTCTTTCACCTCAGGGTTAGCCGTGTTTAACTTAGGCATATAGTTGGCAAAGGCAAAGGTATGATAAGGCAGTTCTTTGGGATTCACAAGCTTGTCATTCGTCACTGGGAACTTTTGAATGTGGAACCAGTCTTTGTAAGCTGAATTTTCACCATGCTTGAGAACATCCTGCCATTGAGCGGATTGATCGCCCATATGATTGAAAACTGCATCCAGCATGACCTTCATGCCACGCAGATGAGCTTGCTCCACCAGTTGACGGAAAGTCTCCTTGTCCCCAAAGTGTCGATCAATTTCAAAGTAATCCGTCGTATTGTACTTGTGATTACTTGGAGATTCAAAGATGGGACAGAGATAGAGCCCTGTAATCCCTAGGTCTTGCAAATAATCCAGATGCTCAATAATCCCCTGTAAATCCCCACCAAAGAAATCCGTACTTTTAGGTCTGATAGACGGCTCCCAATCTAGAGCTCCTTCTGGTGTAAGTTCAGTATTTCCGTTGGCAAATCGTTCTGGGAAAATCTGATACCAGACCGTTTTTGAAACCCAGTCAGGAACCTGGCAGCCATCAATTTCGTGAATATAAGGGAGTTTAAATCTGTTGCCCTCTAAAGCAAGGTTTTCTGGACTATTGTCAGTGAAACCTTTATCTCCATACAAGACGCTTTGACCTTCTTTATCCTTAAGCTCAAACAAATACTGAATCCGAGCAAAGCGCACAGAGACAGCTACTTGCCAATAGTCAAATAAGGCATCAGAGGTCACTTTGACCATCTCTTTCACATCTTCATAAGAATCCTCAAGAAAAATAAAGGGATCGCCATAGTGCAAAACGATTTTCTCTATATCCTCTTTCTTAGTCCTAATTCTGATATGAACTTGACCTTCTTTATAAAGATAGGCATACTCCGACTCCGGTCTATGATAAATGGCTGTTAATTCCATACTTTTCATCTCCTAGATTTCACTTTTTAAACTCATCGTAATTCTATGCAAACGATTCCATAGCTTAGCCCTAGTATACTATTTTAAAAAAATGATTGCAAGCTATTGTTCAAGTTTGGGAATAAAAGGGATAGCAGAGAATATTAAAAAGCCTTGAGGACAAGGCTTAATATTAGTTTCTATCTTGAGATTTCATTTAATTCTATTCTTTTTCCAAATTGATATTCCAACGCTTATTCAGTATTATTCTTGTTCATATACCAACTTGGGACTAATCGGTTCATATCATCATACCATTCTAAAATTTCCTTAGCTTGATTTTGCATTACTGATATTTCCTCTTCTCCATAAGGAACAGCCCATGGAAGAGCACCAACTAGATTACTTAGAATGTAAACGGCAAGAAGTTTCCAAAATAAATTTGGAACTTTTTCATCAAAATATCCATCTATCATACCAGATGCGAAAGCGGGAGATACTTGAGCTGACCACACAATACGATTGAACTCCTCCCAAGGATCTCCAACATCAAAACGATCAAAGTCAATCACATAAATCTCTCGATCTTCTCCAATCATGAAATTCCCAATATGATAATCTCCATGTTGGAAAACTTGGGGTCTGTTCTTTAGCAGTTCACGGTTTTTATCCAAAAAATCAATAAAGAGTTGACCACTTTCATATTGCACGGGACATTCTTTGTATTTGGAGATTTTATCATCAATTTTTCGATTAAAAAAGATTTCCCAGTCTTCACAAACTTCTGTAGCAGGAATTGTATGAATCTTTCTAAGCATTCTTCCTGCTTCTATCCCGTAAATGTATTGTTGTTTTTCTGAATAAGTTAAAATGGTATCTATTGCATCTTTTCCGTCTATCCACTCGTGTATAGAATGCACTTCGTCACCGCAGAGTTCAAATTTAATCGGTTTACACATACGAATTTCAAGAGAAGCAATTTTCTCCATTATATCAAATTCAATTTTCTTAGAATCAAACTTCTCTTTATCAGAAACACGCAATAAATATTTTTGATTGTTCTGGTCTGTAACACAATATTTTTTATCATCTGACCATCCTTTATTTATGGCTATCTTACTAATAAAATCCATCAATAACTCCTCGATTAACTTTACAACACTATTATGTAGTCAAACTCTAATTCAAGAAAATTGCTTTATTTTTAAGCTTTTTAAATTATTCAGTATAATCTTCGTTTGACATTTTTGTACCGATATTTTCAGATCTCTCCAATTCTATCACCTTATCATAGTGCTTCAAGTCCTCTTCGCTGTAGTGATGAATCACTTCTACGAGTGCTTGTGGGAGAGAGAATAGAAGCTGACTAATTTTCTCTTGGTTTTTAATGTCCAGATTGGCTTTGACCTCGTCAGCCAGGATAAATTGACGATTGTGATAGAGCGCGCGAGCAATTTCTAGCCGCTGCTTCTCACCGCCTGACAGGGTTTGGTTGCTGGGTGTTTTGCCTTCAATAGCTTTCAAACCGGTTTGCTGCAGAATCTCTTCCATCATTCTGGAATCCAGTTCTTGCCCCAGAGCGATATTTTCCTCTAGTGTCAATCCATCAAAGATATGACTGGACTGGAGAATGTAGGCTCCTGCCTGATAGAGTTGATCCGAGCTTAGCTCTTGTCCATGGTAGCGAATCCGACCTTGACTCGGCTTGATTTCTCCATAGATGAGGTTCAGTAAGGTTGTTTTCCCAGACCCGCTTTCTCCGATAATGGCGATCTTTTCCCCTTCCTCAATGGTAAGATCGCAAGGGGCTAGGATTTCTTGACCATCACGCTCTACGCTGACTTGCTCTAGCTGGATAGGAAAGACGGGACCTTCAAAAACTGAAGGCATTGTCAACTCCTCTCCCAGCAGTTTTTGATATTTATCACAGAGAAACTTGGCTGATTTTCTAGTATTGATAAAGTAAGATAACTCCTGAAATTGGTAGCCGATATTGTGCGATACTAGGTAAATCCCAACAAAGCTGGCTGCAGATAGGTAATTATAATAGGTCATGAAACCACCAATGACAATCGGCGCAACCGAACAAAAAGCATCAATGCCATTGATAAAAAGACTATTTAAGGTCCGTTGCTTTTCATAGGCGATTTCTTGCTCTAAAGCCTTGTGCAAATCTTTGGAAAAAAGTTTGTAAAACATGCTTTGTCCCAGATAATACCGTATCGGACGAGCGCCAGCAATCATATTGGTCACTTGAGAGACGTAGCCTTGGTTAGCTAGGGACTTCTGCTTAGCAATCGCATCCAGACGTTTGGAACCTATGCTACTACAAAGGACAGGTATCGAATAAAAAATGATAAAGAGCAAGCCTAGAAAAAAATTAGTCCAGAGGGCATAACAGATGGAGACAGTTGTAAATCCCAAAGAAGAAATGATAATGACAGTCGGCTCAATATAGTTATCTTCTAGCTGTTTCACATCATTTTCCAGGTCGGACAAAACCTCTTCATCCGCTATCCGACGGCTATATAAGAAAGTCTGAAAGATAGCCTGCTTAATCCCCGACTTGAAGTCCGTCAGCACTCGTGCATAGTAATAGCGTTTCCCTGCCAAACCCAGCAAGAGAAACAAATTCCCCATAATCCCCCAAATCAAGACCTGCCACAGCAAATGCAACTGGTGATTGGTAAAACTAGAGACAATATACTGGATCAAAGCTGGTGTAATAACAGCCTCCAGCCAAGTAATCATAATCGCCAGAAAATAGAAGAATAAATACTTTTTAGTCACATAAGATCTAAGCATAGCCTATAAACCTCCTGAAGTTATTTACCAACTTAGACGGTCGTTTTTATCTAAACGGGGATGTAATAAGAGCCTGAATATTTGAATTAAACCATTAAACGTAAGGCTACTTTATAATATTTCGAAAAAAGAACTGAATAAGAAGTTCGAAGCATATCAATTACTTTTTATTCAAAAATATATCCAATACATCTGCATAGCTAACAAAGGGAGCTGGAAATACTAGTCCAGAATAAAATAGCATTATGGTATTAAATAAATTCAATAAGACGGATACTCGTTTAAAGCGTTCTGTTAACTTAATTGCCATGGTATATAAGATAAAAAATACAGCATAATTAAGTATTGACATCAAAACCAAATCCACTAAATGTAATGAAGGCATAAAAAATTTTCCATTAAAAAACAGATGCGATAGAATGATTGAAATCAAAAAAATGAGTGTTGACCAAATAAAATAAGTTGTTGATCTAGCAATATAAATCATCATTGGTGTCCGTCGAGTTGTTTTGATATTTGTATATTGATTAGTGCGAATTTCAAATTCCAACTCCTCATTAGCAAGCAATATCACATTAGTTATAGAATAATAAATAAAAAAATAGAGTAGATTTATCGGTTTATCACTATTGAAAATAATAATGATTCCTGTAATAAAAATCATGGAATAAATCACTTCGCAAATACTATCAAACGTGTATCGAACTCTATAATTGAAATATCTTCTTAATTCACTAAACATGGAAAAGGCTCCCTCTTTTTTTAGCAATGTTCAATAAAGTGAAAAATAGGAAAGTTCCAGCTGACCAATAGACTGCACAATATACTATAATTAAAAAAACACTCTGGTAGGACGGAGAAATAATAAAATTTCTCAAGGCATAGTAAGGGAAAAGCTTTCCTATAAAGCCAAATAAACCACCTAGCGGTGTTAGTATGCCAGTAAAATACAGCATGAAATAAGAAATTAAGGATGTAATGCTAGAAGTACGATTAAAAATGAAGCAGAGGCTTGATAGGCAAAAGCCCAAACCATAAATGCTAATAATAGTTAGCATACATGCAGCGAGACTAGCAACTAACTTTAAGATACTATCCGGAAAATCAATATCATTTAACGTGGATAAAACGATAAATATAGGTATAGCTTTAACTAGATCCACCAATATCTGAACAATAATTTTAAAAATTAAAACATGAAAAACACTCTTACTACTCTGGATTACACTAATCAAAGTTCTGTCATAAAGGTCATCCTCAATAAAAAAAGTTGGATGCGTAATACTATGACTCGTAAAATACCAAGTAAATAACAAACATAACAATAAAAATTTACTTTGTGTATCTTTAAAGTATTGAAGATAAGCTGAAACCATTATCAAAATTCCAAAATTTGAAAAAAATAAATTAAATTTAAACTGCATCATCTCTTGCAGCTGTCTCTTTAACTCCCTTCTTATTTCTTTAATCATCATTGATAACCTCATACAATATTTCTTCGATACTTTCCTCAACTTCTTCAAAAAATATCATCTCAAAATTATTAAAGATATTATTTTTCACCTGACTATCTTTTACTTCAACAATCAACCTTTCGTTTTCTACTTGATAAGATAAATCAGGAAACAGTCTCTCAAAAGAATCTTTTTCAGAAACAGAAATACCAATTCTATATTTAATCCACCTAGTATTTTTCCCAAATATTTCTGAGAAACTACCTTGCTGTATTATTTCGCCTCTACTCATGATACAAATTCTTGTTGATATTTCTTTTGCAAAATAGATATCATGAGTCGTCATGAGAACAATGGTTCCTTTTTCTTGACTGAGAGTTAGTAATAATTTCGCAAACTGCTTTTTGGCAATGACATCCAGACCATTGGTTGGCTCATCTAAACACAATACTTTTGGCTTACAAAGTAATGCAATAATCAAAGACAATTTTTGTCTCGTTCCTTGTGACAATTCGGACACCAATACATCAACATAGGGATGGAAAGCTAGTTTATTAAATAAATCCTCCAATTCATCCTTAACCTGACCACGCGAACTTTTATTCAAATGTAAAAAGTAATCAATATTTTGATTTGCCGTCAGATATTCATAGTAGCCTCTACCGCTTTCTAGTACGAGCTTAACATTGTTATGAATATCTTTCGAAGTATTCTTACTGCCAAAAACAAATACATCTCCTGCGTCTTGTAACATTAAGCCAGAGATAATTTTTATGAAAGTTGATTTACCTGCACCATTGGTGCCCACTATAGAAACAATCTCTCCTGAATGCGATCCAAAGCTAGGAATGTCCAATACAACTTTACCACGAAAATTTTTCTTTAGATTGCTTATAATAATTTCATTCATACTCGCATTAACCTATTTCAATTACTAATACTTTGAACTGTCAAAAATTTAAAAACAAGGATTTTTGAATTACTTTCGCTTAAATATTCCTAGTTTTTCACCAGCAAACCTATATAGTCAGCAGTTCGGACTTACCGTATCATTTCGTCGGTTTCCCTCCTCATTCTACGAGTCCTATCCCATGGGCGGAGCATCTACTTCTACTTCGCTGATACCTCAGCTCGTACAAGCAGTGATACCGCCTCAACATGTGCTGACGTTATCTTCCTATACTATGA
>NZ_JAKUVC010000011.1 GCF_026781265.1 Streptococcus sanguinis | reverse complement strand
TAATTGTCTAACTTTTTGGGGTCAGTACAGATGCTTAAGGCATTAGGTTCTTTTTTTGCGCTTAATACAGTATTAAAGTATCTGAAAAATATTTTTATAAAATTTTATAAAAAACTATTGACAAAATAAAAATATAGTTTATAATAAAAACATAGAAAGAGCAAAAATATAAAAAACAATAAAAAGGATAGGCCTATGAAAGAAAAAATTGCAATCGTATTTGGAACATTTGCTCCCTTGCATCAGGGGCATATTGATTTGATTCAGAAAGCTAAGCGTTCTTATGATAAGGTGCGCGTGGTGGTTTCTGGTTATCAGAAAGACCGTGGGCAGGAAGTGGGTCTGTCTCTGCAGAAGCGTTTTCGATATACGCGGGAGACTTTCGCAGATGATGAATTGACTCAGGTTTATAAGCTAGATGAAACTTCTTTTCCTCGCTATCCTCTGGGTTGGGACAAGTGGCTGCCGGCTTTATTGGAGTTGGTGGGCTATGATTCAGAACGCGAGGAACTGGTTTTCTTTGTTGGTGAGGCTGACTATCAGAAGGAGTTAGAAAAGCGTGACTTCAAAACTTCCTTGCAGGAGCGCCAGTTTGGTATCTCAGCTACCATGATTCGGGAAAATCCTAGTCGTTATTGGAAATATATCGCCCAACCTTTCCGTCGTCACTTTACCAAGAAAGTGCTGATTATGGGCAGCGCCAGCAATGGGAAAACAACCTTGGCTAAGGATTTGGCTCGTTACTATGATGCTCCGGTTAGTCTAGAATATGCTCGAGAATACCAGATTCAAAATAACGTGAGAGACGATGAGCTGACCCCTAAAGACTATTATTATCTGCTCTTGGGACAATATGCTCAGACTTCCCGATTAATTGACAGCAGCGCCAACCGTGGTCTGGTCGTGGCTGATACAAATTCGTTGGTAACCAAGGCTTACTATGATTACTATCTGAAAGAAAGTTCGGTTCAAGACGAGGAAACAGATACTTTTGACAATCTCTTTGCCAGCATCTTGTCCAAGGAAAAATGGGATTTGATTCTCTTTGCTGAGCCGGTCGGCACCTATGTTAACGATGGCTTTCGCGATATGAGTATGGCAGACGAGGCTATACGCAGTGATTTTTCAAGCTATCTGAAAAAGCTGAAAGAGCAGTGCTTGGCTCATATTCCGACGGTCTATCTGGCTGGCAGTTATTTGGACAATTATCAGGCGGCCAAAGAAGCGATTGACATGATTTATCAAGCGGATTAAAAAAGAAAGTGGTAAAATAGAATGGTAGTAAAAAATCAAAAACTCTCTCCTGCAACTCTCTACACAGGACTGAAACAAAAATCTCAAAACTTTGTTCAGAATTTCCGCAATGTCTGTGCGGTAGCTAAAAAAACAAGGTTTTAGCGGCATAGCGAAATTGTTCTGGCAGGATTTATGTGGTGGGCGCAGCTTGACTCAATGGCTCTACTTGCTTGCTCTTTCCAGTCTGCCTTTCATTCTGGAGTTTACCAGTGGTCAGAAGCAGCATGACTGGCTGGGACTCTTTGCTTCCTGGACAGGCATCGTTTGCGTTATTCTAGTAGCCGAGGGACGGGCCAGCAATTACCTCTTTGGAGCGGTTAATTCGGCTATTTACCTCCTATTGTCCTTTCAGGCTAGCTTTTACGGAGAAGTGTTGACTACGGTCTACTTCTTTATCATGCAGCCGATCGGCCTTTATACTTGGCTGTCCAACCGGGTCAATGAACAAGATAAGGAAGAGCCATCTCATTTTGAAGCTAAGAAGTTAGACTGGCGTGGCTGGCTTAAATATTTGGCCTTGACTGCCTTGATTTGGATTGGTATGGGCTTTGCTTATAAGAGCATTCACAGTCACCGGCCTTTCCGTGATAGCGTGACAGATGCGACCAATGGTATCGGTCAGCTTCTCATGACTGGTCTCTACCGCGAACAGTGGATCTTCTGGATTGCGACCAATCTCTTCAGTATTTATCTCTGGTGGGGTAGCAACCTTCATATCCAGGCCATGTACTGGGTCTATACCCTCAATAGTATCGTTGGATGGTATCAGTGGACCAAGGCGGTGAAGAAAGCTTAGACTAAAATTTGAGATTTTTTGATAGAAAAAATAGCTTAGGAAAGGAAGAAACTCATGACCAAACAGGATATCCCAGCGGGAATGTCGGAAAAAGAGTACTATGAAACCATGGCGGATGAGTCCGCCTTTTTGGCATGGTACAAGACACAGGATTTGCCCAAGTACGAGACGCCCAGCGTAACAGCGGATATGGTGGCATACTGCTTCGTGGAAAGGCAGATAAAACTTTTGGTCATCAAGCGCAAGGCCCACCCTTATCAGAATAAATATGCCCTAGTTGGAGGTTTTGTAGACAAGCATGAGGATGCCTATCAGGCCTGCATTCGGGAAGTTAAGGAAGAGGTGGGGCTGGAGATACCGCTGGAAAAGGTGGAACAGCTGATGACTGTTTCTACTCCAGGACGTGATCCGCGCGGTTGGGTCATCACCATTGCCCATCTGGTCTATCTGCCGGCCATAGCAGTAGATCAAGCGCAAGCTGGGGATGATGCCAAGGAAGTCACCTTTCTTGATGTTGACTTTAAGACTAGTAGTTTTAAAGATGGTGAACGGCTCCTGACAGCAGAGGACTTTGCCTTTGACCACTACCAAATCTTGCTGGAATCTATCAAGCGGATTCAGGGGCGACTGGACTGGAATCCAACTTTTCTCCATCTGCTGGAATCACCGTTTACTGTCTATGAAGGGACTGAGCTGGTCAATCTCATCACGCCTAGACGACCTATTGTCAGCAATAATTTTCTAGTGAAATTTGGAGAATATCTAGAGGAGGCAGGCGTCAAGCGCGTGCCAAAGAAGAAGCCGAGAAAAGTGTATCGGCTGAAGGTAGAAAAATCAGATTAAAAGAAAGTTGATCCTATATTTCTCTTGCAGGGCAAAATTGTCCTGTTTTTTCATTCTTAATTACGAATAGATAAGTAGGAGCGTGTTTCTCATGACAAAAGAAGCAGATTGAGAAACAGCATTTCTCCTGAGTAAAAAATTTCTTGAAAAATATTGCATAAATGATTGACATAGTAAACCTGTTGTGTTACAATAATGTTACAAAAAGATTTCTAAATATTACAAGGAGACAAAAGATGAAAACACGTACTTATACAAAAATGATGGCAGCTGCAGTTCTGGCCTCTAGTTTGCTTTTAGGGGCATGTGGTAAGAAAGACGAAAGTACAACAAGTGCTAGTTCTAGCAAGACTGTTCAGACTTCTTCTAGCTCAAAAGCTGCGTCATCCAGTAAGGTCAGCGCTTCTTCAGAAGGAGCAGTTAGCCAGCCTGGACAAGCCGAAATTCCTGCTAATCAGCAACAGTCTACTGTCGAAGCACCTCAAGCCCAACAAACGCAGCCGAAGCAAGCTTCAGGTCGACAAAATACTCAGAGTCAAGCAACTCAACCAGCCCAAGCTCCCGAAAGCAATCGCCAGCTTCAGAATAAACAGGCAGCCAGCAATGCTCGCTATAAAGGTGTCTTGACCATGGTGGATGGGGATTTCTCAGCGGCTGCTGGTACTTGGAAGGATGCCAATGGAAATACTGTGACTGTATCAGGTAATGGTCAATTCACAGTCCAGTCTGCAGATGGGAAGACAGATAATTATTCCATTGCTTCCTACTCTTATACACTGGATGATGGCAAATACAATGCGCAGTTAAGCGGGCAAGGCAATGCCAATCTGCATATTACAACAGGAGCAGATGGTTCAGTAACAAGCGTTGTGGTGACTCAACCCTAAACAAAAAAGGAAGTCCAATTGACTTCCTTTCGTTTTTATTTTTGAATTTGCAGGAGTTCTTCGACTTCAGCTAGACTTTCAGCTTGCGAAATAGCACCGCGGAGTTTGGCTGCTCCGGCAGTACCGCGCAAATAGTGCGGAGCTAGGCCCCGGAATTCGCGGATAGCCACATATTCTCCTTTGAGATTTACCAAGCGGGAGAGGTGTTCATGGGCGATTTTCATCTTGTCCTCGAAGCTGAGGTCTGGAAGGATTTCGCCAGTTTCAAAGTAGTGGTTGATTTGGTTAAAGAGATAAGGATTTCCCATAGCTGCTCGACCTACCATGACGGCATCAGCACCGACTTCCTCGATACGCTGCTTGGCGTCTTGCACGCTGCGAATATCTCCGTTAGCGATGAAAGGAATCTTGGTCAGAGCTTGGGCTACATCGTGCAGGGTCTCAAGGTCGGCATGACCAGTATACATTTGCTCACGGGTGCGACCGTGCATAGCCAAGGCAGAGACTCCAGCGGCTTCAGCTGCCAGAGCATTTTCTACAGCCAGTGAGCTGTCGGACCAACCCGTCCGCATCTTGACTGTCAGAGGAATATCCAGAACGGACTGGACCTTGTTGATGATTTTATAGATTTTCTCAGGATCCTTGAGCCATTTGGCTCCAGCTTCGTTTTTGACGATTTTATTGACCGGGCAGCCCATATTGATATCGACAATATCGGTTTTAGTGTTTTCTTGGATAAATTCCGCTGCGCGGGCTAAGCTGTCCTCGTCGCTACCGAACAGTTGGATAGAAACTGGGTTTTCTCCCTCATCGATATGAAGCATGTGGAGGGTTTTTTCGTTGTTATACTGGATGCCCTTGTCAGAGACCATTTCCATCACGACCAGGCCTGCTCCCAGCTCTTTGGCAATGGTCCGGAAAGCAGAGTTGGTTACGCCGGCCATAGGTGCCAGAACTGTGCGGTTGGGAATTTCAACATTCCCAATCATAAAAGGGGTATTAAGATTTGTCACGAATCAGTTCCTCCAGGTCGTTTTGGTCAAAGTGATAGGCAGTCTGGCAGAATTGGCAGACGATTTCAGCTCCTTGGTCTTGGTCACGCATCTCTTCTAAGTCAGCCTTTGGCAGGGTAGCCAAGGCATTCATGAAGCGCTCTTTACTGCAGTCGCACTGGAAGCGGATTTCCTCTTCAGACAGGCGTTTGTATGGCTCATCACCATAGATGGCAGCCAGCAGAGCTTCGATATGGTCATCGGATTCCAGCAGTTTTGAGATAGCAGGCATTTCTTGGATCCGCTTCTCAAAGCGGGCGATTTCAGCTTCTTTGGCACCAGGCAGAACTTGTACCAAGAAACCGCCAGCAACCTTGACTCTATCATTCTCATCCAAGAGGACGTTGAGACCAACTGCGGAAGGTGTTTGCTGGCTTTCGGTCAGGTAGAAAGCTAGGTCTTCGCCGATTTCTCCAGAGATGAGAGGAGTCATGGAGTTGTAAGGATTGCCCGTACCATAGTCCGTGATGACGAGGAATTCTCCTTGGCCGACAAAAGGACCAACTAGAACCTCACCGGTGGCAGTCTTTTTGATATCTACACCAGGATTTTGCACATAGCCTTTGACATTACCCTCGGTATCTGCCACTGTGATAATTGCGCCTAGTGAGCTGGTCCCGAGGACCTTGACGGTAATCTTGGTCTGGCCTTTTTCATTTGCAGCCAAAATTTGACTGGCAATCAGTGTGCGGCCAAGTGCAACGGTAGAGCTTGCTTGAGTTTGATGTTTTTCTTGAGCGGTCCGAACCGTCTCTGTGCTATCCAGCACATAAGCACGGAAAGAACCATTTTCTGAGATAGTTTTGATAATTTTGTCCATACCTTTTATTTTAACACAAAATAGAAAAACAAGCGCGAGGCTGCGCTTGTTTTTTGGGTTAGGAAGAAATTTAATATCAAAAATAGTATAATAAAATAAAAAGCAGAGGAGGCTGGCATGAACCAATCTTTGAAAGCGGCAGTCTATGGTTTGGCGGTAGCTGATGCATTAGGAGTTCCCTACGAATTTCTAGCCCGAAGCAGTTTTAAAGCGATTGAGATGGTGGGCTATGGCAGCCATCAGCAGCCAGCTGGAACTTGGTCAGATGATACTAGCCTTGTTTTGGCGACCTGTGATTCTATCAGGGAAAAAGGTAAGATTGACCCTGCCGATATGCAGCAGCGGTTTAAAAATTGGCTCTTCGAGGGAGCATACACACCAGATGGTTTGACTTTCGATGTAGGAAATGCGACTCGCGAAGCATTGACAAGGGGACACGGTCTATCTGATGAATATTCCAATGTAAATGGTTCTTTGATGCGGATTCTGCCCCTAGCCTTTACGGCAGCTAGTCCGTCTGATATTGAAGCTGTTTCCAGTATTACACATGCCCATGCGACTTCCGTAGAAGCCTGCCAGCTTTATGTGGATATTGCTCGTAGGCTCTTAAAAGGCCAGCAACTACCGGAAATATTATCAGGCTTAGAGACTAGCAAAACCTACGCTCGTTTGCAAACTTTAGCAGAGCTGACCGAAGATGACATTCGCTCTAGTGGCTATGTGGTGGATACTTTGGAAGCAGCACTTTGGTGCTTACTGACTAGCGCTTCCTATCCGGAAACTGTCCTGAAAGCTGTTAATTTGGGCGACGACACTGATACAGTAGCTGCAGTTGCTGGCGGCTTGGCTGGTATTATCTATGGTTTGGAAGGGATTCCTGACAACTGGTTAGCCCAGCTGCGCAATAAAGGACTGTTGCAAAATTGCTTGTTTTAAAGGGATAATCGGAAGACAGGACTGTATTGATCATTTAAAAACTAAAACATTAAAAGAGCCATCTTGTACTGACCCCAAAAAGTTAGACAATT
>NZ_JAKUVC010000010.1 GCF_026781265.1 Streptococcus sanguinis | reverse complement strand
TTCTGTCTAACTTTTGGGGTGCAGTTCAATCAGATTCTTTTTATAAAAAATTTATTGCTGATAGACTTCTTGGTAGAATTCCAGCTTGTCTCCATCCTTGACAGTGATTTGATTGGCTGCCTTAGGAGCCATTTCTCCGTTGACCTTAAACATCCAGTAGAGGCCCTTTGCTTCATCCTGAGCATGACCGTCAATAGAAGTGATAAAACCATCTTTTTCTTCGACCTTATAGGCCTTCTTCAAAGCATCCATAGCTGTCTTTCCTTCTTCGACAGCCACTGTTTTCTCGCTCTTCTCCTGACCTTCTGGTGCAATACTGATGCTGATTTTCAGTTCCTTTTTGACAGAAGAATCAGCTGAGCTAGAGCTCTTGTCAGTATTTGTCTGGCTGCTGCCGCAACCAACAAGGAGAAGGGCAAAAGCAAGTGTGAGCAAACTAAAGATTTTTTTCATTATAGAGCCTCCTTAAAATAGGGTACAAGAGTGGGTAAAAAAACAAGGTCGACAGTCCGTGCGCTATATTGAAAGTCAAAGCATTGATAATCGCATAAGACCACCAGTGATAGTTGTACAGCAAGGCTGTCAGTGTATCTATGGCAATACCATAGCCAAAGGATAGGAGAGCTGCTGCTATTCCCTGTCCCACTAGATTTAACCGAGGATAGAGCAGCCGCCAAAGGCAAAGAATCAGTCCAAAGGACAGCAACTGAAAGAGGACGATTGGACTCATTCCCAAAAGAAAGGCTGATGTAAACATCGTCACAGCCATCACTAGGAGTGAAGTCTGCAAATCCTCAAAGATAACTATCAGAAAAAAGATAGCTGAGATAGGCTGCACATTGGGCAAAAAGGAAAATGCATAGCGAAAGGCCACACATAAAGCCGATAGGATGGCAATTTTAGCCATTTTACGAGCGGACAAAGGTACCTCCTTTTCTAATTGAGTGAATCAAGAGAAGTTGGACTAGGTATGCAGCTCAACAGCATCCCAGTCTTGGGCCGTATTCAGCCCCAGCAGCCAGTCAAGGCCAGACCACCTCTCCAGAACAACACTTTCATCAAGGCCTGCCGGTGCTGGCTGGTCACGAATCCGAGCATCAACACAGGCCCAATGATAACGATAAATCAAATCATCCTCATCCAGTAACTCTTCTAAGCTGCGCGGTTGGCATTTACCCAGAAATTCCTGAAAGTCAACCGCACTAGCGACTGCATCAATAGCAGCATCACAATCACAAATCTTATCTGGAAATAGTAAAGTATCTACTAGACCCAAGTACCAAATCAAGGACCAATAGGCCTCGTATTTCCAAACCATATTGATGATAGCTGCCGGGTCGGCACGATCTTCCAAGACTGCCCTTTCTTTGGGCGTCAACTCTTCCTGCACTCCGTATTGCTGCAGTTTATCCTGCAGCCACTGGCGGCTCTCCTCATTATAATTATTATTTTCGATATCCAAGGCCGCCTGAATAATCAAGAGGCTGGTAATAGCTCGACGCGCAATTTCTTCTAGCGAGCGCGGCCTTACCTGCTCAGAACCTTCGATAACCGGCAAATGCTCAATGTAAGGAATACCTTCCTTCTTCAAACGCTGGATACTAGCCGCCTTGCGCTCTTCAGGTGTTTTCACTCTGGCTCGCCTACCAGCAAACAAATCTTTAAAAAACGACATATCAGCCTCCAATCCTTCAATTTTCCAGTTTCATTGAATGATGAAATAACTGTTCGGTATCTATAGGTATGATTGCTATCAGGGATTAACCGCGAACACACAACTTTCCATTGAAAGACTGCGCTTTCTAAGCCACTTCGAACTTGAGCTGGCCAGCCTTGACACCAACCTTAAGTGTTTGGCCAGCAGCCAAATCTCCTGTCAGGAGCAGCTCAGACAACTTGTCCTCTACCTGGGTTTGCAGAGTTCGGCGCAATGGCCGTGCTCCCATTTCCACATCGTAGCCTTCCTGAGCCAGCAACTTAAGGGCACTAGCCTGAAACTTCAGCTCAATTCCCTTCTCAGCAAGACTGGCAATGAGCGGTTTGACCATAACCTTGACCACTTCCTGCATATCCTCAGCAGACAAGCTATGGAAGACGACCTTCTCGTCGATACGGTTGATAAACTCAGGTCGATAAGCTTTCTTGAGTTCTTCTAGCATTCGTTTTTCCATATTGGCATGGTCCAAGCGAATGTCACGCGCACCAAAGCCCACCGTCTTATCATCCCGCAAACTAGTTGCTCCCAGATTGCTAGTCATGATAATAATCGTGTTGGAGAAGTCCACCTTACGGCCCTTGCTGTCAGTCAACTGACCGTCATCCAAGACCTGGAGGAGAACATTGAAAATATCTGGATGCGCCTTTTCCACTTCGTCAAAGAGCAGGACAGAATAAGGTCGGTTGCGGACCTTTTCCGTCAGCTCCCCTCCTTCTTCATAGCCTACATAGCCTGGAGGCGCTCCATTGAGGCGACTAGCCGCGAATTTCTCCATGTACTCACTCATATCAAAGCGGATGAGTGCAGATTCGTCATCAAAGAGACTTTCGGCCAAGGCCTTGGCTAGCTCTGTCTTCCCGACCCCTGTCGGACCGAGGAACATAAAGGAGCCAATCGGCCGCTTGCTGCTGCGGATACCAGACTGGTTGCGTCGGATAGCTCGGCTGATAGCTGAAATCGCCTCGTCCTGCCCAATCACGCGTTTATGCAGTTCTGTTTCCAAATTGAGGTATTTCTTTGCATCTGTCTGAGTCAGCTTCTGCACAGGAATACCAGACAAAGCACTAAGAGTAGCCAAGACATCGTCTTCTTCCACTTTCAGTTTATAGAGCTTGGGTTGCTGCTCTTGCTCAAGCAGTTGTGAAACCTTTTTAAAGTCTGCTTCCATCAAGGCTTGATCCACTGGCGTCAAATCCGACTGCTCGTAATTCTGCGGTCCTCTATTCTGCACTGTCGCACTGGCCTCGTCCAAAAGATCAATGGCAGAGTCCGGCAGGTGCTTGCTAGTCAGATAGCGATGGGCATATTTCACCGCTGTCTCGATAGCCTGATCACTGATCTGCACCTTGTGATGATCTTCATAGCTCTTTCTCAGACCTTGTAAAATAGCAATGCTGTCAGCCACATTAGGCTCTTCTATGCTGACCTTGGCAAAACGCCGGGAAAGAGCAGCATCTTTTTCAATATGTTTCTGATACTCTTCCTGGGTCGTGGCACCAACTGTCCGCAGAGTTCCACGAGCCAGAGCCGGTTTCAGGATATTGGCCGCATCCAAGGTCGAGTCAATACCGCTGCCAGAGCCCATGATGGTGTGCAGCTCATCGATGAAGAGAATGACATTACCGTCTTCTTCAATGTCATTGATGATGTTGTTCATCCGCTCCTCGAAGTCCCCGCGAAAGCGAGTTCCAGCGACCACATTCATCAAGTCCAGCTCCAAGACCCGCATCTTGGCCAGTTCAGCTGGAACCTGACCAGCCGCCACACGTTGGGCTAAGCCTAAAGCCAGAGCGGTCTTACCAACCCCAGCATCTCCAACCAGCACCGGATTGTTTTTAGTCTTGCGACTGAGAATCTGAACTATCCGTGAAATTTCCTTATCACGGCCAATGACGGGTTCCAATCGGCCATCTCTAGCCAGCTCCGTCAGATCACGAGTGTAATCTTCCAGCCCCCCGCTGGTAGAAGCCGGCATCCCCATCATATTAGCCATGGTCTGCTTAGCAGCCATTACTCCCTTATTCAGACTGCGGATAGCCTTGATATCTTCCTTGCCCCAGCCAGCTCGCTGCTCTAAGACCTTACGCAAATCACTGATTTTCGGCCCCTGCTCCTTATCCTCGTAGCTAAAGCCGGTAAATTCCAGGATACGAGAGGCCAAGGTCCCCCGGTCAAATAGCATGGCCAGCAGCACATGCTCAGTACCTACATGCTTAGCACGAACAGCTTCTGCAATCTGGCCCGCTTCCTCAAACAACTCCTCTAAGCGATAAGAAAAAGGCAGCAGCTCGAAGTGACCGTCTTTCTGATAAGCCTGACCAGTAATCTGAAAAGCCGCTTCTTCAAATCCATCAACTTCCACAGGAAATTCATTGAGGACTGAGCCAGCAACGCTGTAGGGATTATTAGCCAGAGCAATCAGCAAATGCCATGATTCCAGATAATCTGTCGTAAAATGGCCGGCCAAGAGCTGAGCTGCTTCCAAGCTTTCTATTAAGGCTTTTGAGTATTTCATTTATGATTCCATTCCTTTTCTGTCTAGTTGTTGTAAAATCTTTTTTAATATCCGGGCACGAATCACCGCAGCTCCATCGCCCAAAATCGAGTCCGATGCTGTTGACAAGATTAGATTGCCCTCACGTTCAGTCATAATCTTCTCGTCAAAAAGAAGCTGAATAACATCTGTGAAAACCTGCTGGCTGACTCGCTCTCCCACACTGTCGTACAGGCCGCAAAGCATCTGATGCCGGTCGGAAAATTCTATCTTTCCAATCCGAATATAGCCGCCGCCACCACGTTTACTCTCGACGATATAGCCTCGACTTTCCGTAAAACGCGTCTTAATCACATAGTTAATCTGACTGGGAACCACCTGAAAAACATCAGCCAGTTCACTGCGTTTTAATTCAACCATCCCTGCCTGAGCCAGAATAGACTTGATATATGCTTCAATACTGTCCGATGTGTTTTTTGCACCCATGACTTCCCTTTCCAGTTGAGAATTTCAGAATAAATCTCTTCCTTCGTCATTTCTCTAACATTGACTATCTTTGACTAATATTATACCGGAAAAGTCTCTATTTTAAAAGAAAAAGGGGTGACTGAAAGGTCTGATAATTCAAACTAGTGAAAAAGCTTTAAAAGCCTTGTGTAACCGCTTGCTTTTTGCTTTTAAAGCGTTATAATATAGGTGGAAATCCACAAGAAAAAGACTGACAGAAACTCCTGCCTGCCAACGATCATCTAAACAAGGAGGATAATCCAATGAAAATGGATTGGCTCAACTATTCTCGTCATGTACTCAAATGGCTCTTTGTAGCTCTGAGTATTTTCACCATCTTTTCTGCTGATTACGTTGATATTTCTATCGGAGCTCTCATCGCCTGTCTTTATGCTCCCCTACTCTTCGAACAGGAGCTGGTCAGCAACCGAGTCAAATGGTATAGCTTTCTGATCATGATGGTGGTTACTCTGCCCCTTTTGTTTATTACCAAAGTCTACCAGTTTAGCCTGACTTACCCCCAAACAACTGCACTTCTCTTCATATTGGTTGTTTTGATTTTTACCAATGGCTTGATTGCTCATAAGGAAGAAAGAGAAAAAGCAGCTAAGTAATGCTGCTCACCATTCTAAACTTGATGTTTAAAAAAACTATAAAAAAGGTCTGAGAAAAAATCTCAGACCTTTTTATCGTTCTATTTCTAAGCCAAAAACGATTAGTTCTGACCAAGAGCAGCAGCCATTGTTGCAGCTACTTCGTTTTCAAAGTCGTTAGCAGCTTTTTCGATACCTTCACCAACTTCAAAGCGAGCGAACTCAACTACTGAAGCATTTACTGATTCAAGGTAAGCTTCAACTGTCTTGCTGTCATCCATGATGTACACTTGTGCAAGAAGTGTGTATGCTTGGTCAACTTTAGTGTTGTCAAGCATGAAGCGGTCCATTTTACCTGGGATGATCTTGTCCCAAATCTTTTCTGGTTTGCCTTCTGCAGCCAATTCAGCCTTGATGTCTTCTTCAGCTTGTGCAACAACTGCATCAGTCAATTGAGCTTTAGAACCGTATTTCAAGTGTGGAAGAGCTGGTTTACCAACCATTGCACGGCTTTCGTTGTCTTGATCGATGACATGGTTCAATTGTGCCAATTCATCTTTGACAAATTGCTCATCCAATTCTTTGTATGAAAGAACAGTTGGTTTCATCGCAGCGATGTGCATAGAGATTTGCTTAGCAAGAGCATCGTCTCCACCGTCAACAACTGAGATAACTCCAATACGGCCACCGTTGTGTTGGTAAGCACCAAAGTGTTGAGCATCTGTTTTTTCAATCAAAGCAAAGCGACGGAAAGAGATTTTTTCTCCAATAGTTGCAGTTGCAGATACGTATGCAGCTTCAAGAGTTTCACCTGAAGGCATTGTCAAAGCAAGTGCTTCTTCGTTGTTAGCTGGTTTACCTTCAGCGATTACTTTCGCAGTTGCATTTACCAAGTCAACAAATTGAGCATTTTTCGCAACGAAGTCAGTTTCAGCATTCACTTCAACAACAGCGGCAACATTGCCGTTTACGTAAACACCTGTCAGACCTTCAGCGGCAACACGGTCAGCTTTCTTAGCTGCTTTTGCCATCCCTTTTTCGCGAAGCAATTCAATCGCTTTTTCGATGTCACCGTCTGTTTCAACAAGTGCTTTCTTAGCGTCCATGACACCAGCACCAGATTTTTCACGCAATTCTTTGACAAGCTTAGCTGTAATTTCTGCCATTTTTCTTCTCCTATTTTTTAATGTAAATAAAGGAGCTGGGCTGAGCCCCGCCCCTTTAGGTTAGTTTACTGATTATTCGTTTGAACCTTCAACAACTTCAACGATTTCTTCGATAGAATCTGCTTGAGTTTCAGTTGCAGCCAATTCTGCTTCTACTGATTCAACGCTATCTTCACCTTGACGACCTTCGATAACAGCATCAGCCATTTTCGCAGTGACCAATTTAACCGCACGGATTGCATCGTCGTTCGCTGGGATGATACCATCAATATCATCAGGATCAGTGTTAGTATCAACCATGGCAACCACTGGGATACCCAATTTCTTAGCTTCCTTAACAGCGATTTGCTCTTTATGAGGGTCAACTACGTACATCACATCTGGGATGCGAGGCATATCTTCGATACCGCCCAAGAATTTTTCAAGACGAGCACGTTGCTTGTTGAGAAGAGCGACTTCTTTCTTAGGAAGAACTTCGAAAGTTCCGTCTTCTTCCATGCGTTTGATTTCTTTCAAACGAGCTACACGTTTTTGGATAGTAGACCAGTTTGTAAGAGTTCCACCTAACCAACGGTGGTTGATGAAGTATTGACCTGAACGTTCTGCTTCTTCTTTGACAGCGTCAGCAGCTTGCTTCTTAGTACCAACGAAGAGGATAACTGCATCGTTAGCAGCAGCATCGCGCATAAAGTCGTAAGCTTGGTCAGCATACTTTACAGTTTGCTGCAAGTCGATTACGTGGATACCATTACGCTCAGTGAAGATGTACTTAGCCATCTTAGGGTTCCAGCGACGAGTTTGGTGACCAAAGTGAACACCAGCCTCAAGAAGTTGTTTCATTGAAATTACTGCCATGAGTAAATTCTCCTTTTTGTTTTTTTCCTCTTTTAGATTTCAGCTCGCAAGACCACCCGAAGGCAACAGTCCCACAATTCATCTAAAATGAGTATTTTGCCATTTACACGGCACCCTCTATTATAACAAAAGCGCAGCTCTTTGACAAGACGTTTGCCATATTTTCTGCCACTATCTGCCACTAAAAATGAATTCTACCTCTCAGCAGAACATGTATTTTCTGAAGCGTTCAGAATGGTAGCATCTAACATTTTCAGCTTTGACTATGAAAGACTCTTGACGAAAGCAAGTATTTACGATAGAATAATAAGAGTTGCGGCGGTATAGCCAAGTGGTAAGGCACGGCTCTGCAAAAGCTTGATCGTCGGTTCAAATCCGTCTACCGCCTTCATAAATATATTTCTAGAAGCCCCTCAAAGGGCTTTTTTAATTTCATTTCCTACTGTTTCTAGCAAATTTTGCTGATATAATATTATAAAAATATCATTCATCATCAGCGAAAGGAAAAAAGATTGATTATGAAAAAAGTCAGCTTCTATGCCCTCAGCCTTCTCTCTCTGCTAGCTCTCTCAGCCTGCATGCCTGCCAAGCAGACGCAGCAAAGAAAAAAGACACCTAGCTCCCTCAAAGCTCCGAAAAGTTCATCCTCTAAGGAAACATCCAGCAAATCATCTAACAGTAGCTCTAGCACCTATGAAATTAGTGATGAGGTATTTCAGAAACGTGCTACCTTTGATCCAGATGATGCTTCTGCACTACAATACATACCAGATGCAGCTTCTATTCCTGAATTAGAGAAAATAAGAAATTTTCATATTTCCACTGGCTTTGTCATTCAGGTAAACGGAGAGGATATCAATGGTGACAAACCTAAAACGTCTTACGATGAAGTAACAGTAGCTCTAGGCCAACCTACATTCAGCACTGATGAGAATGACCCTGGCAACTCTGTCAACATCTGGCACACAGACAACGGAGACATTATGTGCTACTTTACCAATAATGTCCTGACGAATTTGAGTTTTAGTCTAAAAGACGCTCAGCCGGCCAAAAGCAGCTATTCTAGCATCACCACATCCGACACTCCCAAGACAGCTTTCGACAAGCTTGGTCGTCCGGAAATGATTATGCGTTCAGAACGCGATACAACCTTTGTCTATAAAAATTCCAATGACGAACAGTTTAGTTTCTCTACCCAGAACAATCAAATCGTTGGGGTAATGTCTACCTATCAAATGAAACAAACCAAAGACATTATTGACTCCGTCATTAAGGATAAGTAATCTTCTAATCAGTTCCAAAAACATAAAAATCCAAGATCTTTTCAGTCTTGGATTTTATTTTTGACGAGGATAACAACTTCGTCGATTAAAGCTCTGCAATTTGGCTGAGATTAACTTCGGCCACGGTGTCATTGCCAAACATGGAAATAATCATCTTGACCTTATTATTATCAATCTCCGTAATCTTACCTGTATAGTCAGTGAAGGCACCATCTATGATACGAACGGTATCCCCAACCTTGACATCCAGGTCAAATTCCTGCACTGTTTGACCCATGGAGATGAGAATGTTGCGAATTTCTTCTTCCAAGAGTGGTGTTGGTTTAGAACGGTTCCCGTGTGAACCGACAAATCCTGTTACATTCGGAGTGTTCCGCACGACAAACCAGGCTTCATCTGTCATTACCATTTCTACCAAAACATAACCCGGGAAGCGATTTTCTTCGATTTCCTTGGTCTTGCCATTTTTCTCTACTTGCACGGTCTGAGTCGGGATTTCCACGCGCAAGATATTTTCCAGCATATTATAAGTCTGAGCGCGCTGCAAAAGATTTTCTTTTACCTTATTTTCATAGCCTGAATAGGTCTGCAGTACAAACCAGCCTTTGTCAAAACTGTCCATGAGTTCATCCTTTCCTAAATAAAAAAGCCTGCGGGCTTCTGCTTCTTTCTAGCCCTATTATACCATAAATTCCTCAAATGCAAAGGAATTTATTAGATAATTTCTCAGACGGTCAAATATGTTCAAGATTATTTTAAATTCAGACTTTTAGACAAATACTCTCAAAACAAAAATCTCACTGACGCACATCAGTGAGATCAAAAATGAAAATTTACCCTTGGCTACTTTATTTTATAGTAAGGGACTGTCCTTTTCGATGCGAAAGCTGTTGCCCGACTGGCAGATGACAAGGTCTGCAGCTGCTAGATAGGGTTGATAAAAGTGCCTATATTGCTCTCGCCGAGCCAGATGCGTCTGCTCTATCCACTCTGGCCTGCGCTCTCGCACAGCCACATCCCGAGCCAAGCGGCGCTCTAACTCAGTCTGATCATCCGTGTAAAAACAAATCGACAAATCAAACAAGCTTTCAGGCAAAAAGGCAGCCGACATACCTTCTACTATCAGAATAGGCTTTTGGGCTGATAAACGCAAGCTAGGCGACCAAGCTGTGCCAATGGTCAGAATATCCAGACCAGACTGCAAGGCACAAATATCTCGCTCCAGACTCCCGAGTTCATGAACGGCTGGGAGGCAGGCTGTGACTTTTTGATGAGGAAAATCTTTGGAACTGAGCAAATCTCGATACTCTCCAGTAATTACATAAGGATCTGTTTCCAACAGATTGGCTCGTTCCTCACCCAAGGCTAGCTGGAGTTTTCGAGCAAAAGTTGACTTGCCCGAAGCACCATGACCATATATACGTATAGTATGTTTTTGGTCGTCTGACAGATACGCTGTCAATCTTTTCAGCATTTTCTCTTCATCAGACATGGCTTCCCCTTTCAAATGGAGCTTCTTAGAAATTTCGGCTGGATTTATTGTAGCCGTAGCGCTCAATAAAGTCTTCACGGAATTCCAGCAGATTGTCATCCATGATAGCTTGGCGAACCTTCTTCATAAGGTTTACCAAGAAGTAGAGGTTGTGATAGCTGGTCAGGCGGATGCCGAAGGTCTCGTCCGCTTTAAGCAAGTGGCGGATATAGGCCCTCGTATAGTTGCTGCAAGTATAGCAGTCACAGCCATGGTCCAGTGGCGTGAAATCTTCCTCAAACTGGGCATTTTTAACAACCAGACGTCCTTCACTGGTCATACAGGTACCGTTTCGGGCAATCCGGGTCGGCAAGACACAGTCAAACATATCTACACCACGGATAACCCCATCAATCAAGCTATCTGGCGCTCCAACTCCCATGAGATAACGAGGTTTGTTTTCAGGAAGAAGTTGGGTTGTGAAGTCCAAGACTGCATTCATCTCTTCGTGAGACTCACCAACTGCCAGTCCTCCGATTGAATATCCTGGGAAATCCATGCTGACCAATTCTTGAGCAGATTGGCGGCGCAAATCTTCAAAGCCAGCACCCTGAACAATCCCAAAGAGACCTTGGTCGTGTGGACGGCGGTGCGCCTTGAGTCCACGCTCTGCCCAACGGCTAGTCCGCTCAATGGACTTCTTGACATAGTCATAAGGCTGGTAGAACTGTGGGCACTCATCAAAGGACATCATAATGTCACTGCCTAGATTATTCTGGATGGAGATGGCCTTTTCGGGTGACAGGAACATCTTGGAACCATTGAGATGGTTCTTGAAAGTTACTCCTTCTTCTGTGATGTTGCGGCTGTCAGCTAGAGAATATACCTGAAAACCGCCGCTATCGGTCAGAATAGGCTGGTCCCAGTTCATGAACTTGTGCAGACCACCTGCACGGGCAATTAGCTCATCGCCTGGACGAAGCCAGAGATGATAGGTATTGGCCAAGATAATACCAGACCCCATCTGCTTAAGCTCTTCTGGAGACTGGGTCTTGACCGTCGCCTGGGTTCCAACCGGCATAAACATAGGCGTTGGGAAGGTCCCATGAGGTGTGATAATTTCCCCCAAACGAGCACCTGTATGCTTTTCTTTTTTAATCAAACGATATTGAATCGGTGATGTTGACATGTTTCCTCCTGCTGGGAAAAACAATCCCAGCGATTTTTCTTCTATATAATGAGCAACAATAGCTCACAAGATACCGTATGATTTTACCAAAAAAACTTCTATCTGTCACGGGGTATGATATAATGTAACAGACAAATCAGTATGGAGGAATTATGAATCTAAGTAATATCAGAGCTCAGGCTCGTGCCATCCGGAGCCAAACGAATGGGATTTTTCTTTTGTTTGCAGCCCCGACTCTTGCCGGTATCCTAAACATCTTGCTTTCCCTTATTGGGAATCTAAGAAACTCCGTTTCCGACCTGACCTTCAGCCAGTTCATATATTTTCTGATTAGCCGAACTCTTTTTCCGACGACCATCCAGTTTATCACGTCTCTCCTGCTGCTTTCTGCCAGCTATACCATGATAACCGTCATCCGCAAGAACAAGAATGAGGTCCGCTTTTCAGATATTGGGCATCTTTTTACGAGCAAGAACTTCACGCCTGTTCTTAAAACTGTTTTGCTCAAGCAGCTCTTGCTTTTCCTTTGGAATCTTCCTATATTTTGCGGGAGTCTTCTGTCCGTCTTCAATGCTTATAAGATTCTCAATATTTCGGAAAAACTTCCTGCCCATACTGTGCTGACTGCTCAAAGCGAGGCAGGACAGCAGATTCTTCAATACACCCCTGGTATGTTACTGGGAAGCCTCTTAATATTGGTTGGTCTAGGTATCACCGTTCCTCAGTACTACGCATATTCTCAAGCAGAACTCATCCTCTACGACCAGCTTGAAACTGATACCTACCAGGGAGCTTTCTATGCTATCCGTCAAAGCCGGAAGCTAATGAAGGGCTATAAAGGAAAGTTATTTATGCTGGATCTGAGCTTCATCGGCTGGAATTTACTGGCCAAAATGACTTATGGCATATTGAATATTATGGTTCTCCCTTATACAGCGACTGCTTACATTCTCTTCTACGAAGAGTTGAAAAAAGAAAAAGCTATTCTAAACGAAAACAACCCACAGGCACGAGACTCTTTGTCCTAAGCTTGTGAGTTGTTTTTTTATTTACTATTATAGTCTGTTCTGTCAAGGGCAGAGCGGATTATATCAAAGGCTGCCTCCAGCGAATCCTCATCTGTGAAAAAGGATTCCTCTTCCCAGCCTAAGAAGTCTCGGTCTTTCCACCAGCGCTTCATGTCGGCAGGAGTGAGTCTGCAGTTTTCTGGCCAGGCTAGACTTGCCAGAGCCGGAATTGCCACGAATGATAACTAACTTGGCCATCTTATTCGCCCAGAATCAAGCGTGTATGCTCGCGCTTAATGCAGCGATCCATGACAATATCGTCTCGACCAGCTGCCCTCAAAATCTGCTCAGCTTCTTCACTCTCCAAGCCCAACTGAGCCCAGAAAACCTTGGCATCCGACTGCAAAAAATCCAGTGCCACATCTGGCAAAAACTCACTGCGGCGGTATACATCGACAATATCTACCGGAAAAGGAATATCTTTGAGACTGGCATAAACAGTTTCACCCAAAATTTGACTGCCCGCTGCCCGCGGATTGACTGGAATAATGCAATAACCTCGCTCCTGCATTTCCTTGGACACACGGTTGCTGGTCGTTTCTTCGCGGTCAGACAGGCCGACAACGGCAATCACATTGCTGTTTTTCAGATAATGCTTGACGATGGCATCGCTAGGATTTTGAAAATGATAAGTCATAGGCTTCCTCCTCATTCATAATAAAGCTGGATAGTTTTACAGTATTTGCGTCTTAACTGAATACGGGCTAAAACCTTGGAAAATAGATAATCCGTTCTAGGAGCATGACCCCTTCGTCCGGCTGCCTAATTTTCAGTCGGTTTTGACGCTCTTTGTATCTTGTTTTATTTCGCCTCGTACCAAGTTTGGCCAGCGTTTTCATCAGCTACTAGCGGAATGGCCAGCTCAATCGCAGCTTCCATGGTTTCTTTGACCAGCTGGCGGACGGCTGTTAGCTCGTCATTTGGCACTTCCAGCACGATTTCATCGTGCACCTGCAAGAGCATGCGAGACTTGAAATTTTTCTCTGTCAGAGCTCGATCCAGATTAATCATAGCGACTTTGAGAATGTCTGCGGCGGAGCCTTGGATCGGACTGTTAATGGCTGTGCGCTCCGCAAAATTTCGGATGTTAAAGTTGCGAGAATTGATATCCGGCAAGGAGCGGCGGCGATGGTAAATAGTCTCTACATAACCCTTATCACGAGCTTCGCGGACAATCGTTTCCATATAATTCTTGATACCAGGGAAACGCTCAAAATAAGTCTGGATATAGTCCTTAGCATCCTTGCGGGAAATTCCCAAATTATTTGCCAGTCCGAAGTCGGAAATGCCATAGACCACTCCGAAGTTGACGGCCTTGGCATTGCGGCGGTCATTAGGTGTCACATCCTCTGCCTTTTCAATACCAAAGACCCGCATAGCTGTAGCCGTGTGAATGTCTTCTCCATGCTGAAAGGCCGCAATCAGATGCTCATCCTGCGAAATGTGAGCCAGCACCCGCAGCTCAATCTGGGAATAATCCGAGCTGAGTAGCACACTGTCTGCCCACTCTGGCACAAAGGACTTGCGAATAAGACGCCCCTGCTCCAAACGAACGGGGATATTCTGCAGGTTCGGGTCAACCGAGGACAGACGGCCAGTCTGAGTCAAATCTTGAACATAGCGAGTGTGAATCTTACCGTCAGACGCTATCGCCTCCTGTAGTCCGATGATATAAGTGGACTGGAGCTTGCTGATTTGACGGTATTCCAGAATCTTAGACACAATCGGTGCTATCGGTGCTAAACGCTCCAACACATCAACCGCTGTCGAGTAGCCTGTCTTGGTCTTTTTGGTGTACTCCAGCGGCAGCCCCATATCCTCAAAGAGAATGGTTCCTAGCTGTTTCGGTGAGTTAATATTGAACTCCTGACCAGCCAGATCATAAATCTCCTGCGTCAGACTTCCCAGCGTCTTTTCATTTTCCGCCTGCATACCTTGCAGGGTTTCCCGCTCAACCTTGATTCCCGCAATCTCCATCTTGGCTAAGACAAAGGCCAGGGGCTGCTCCATTTCAAGAAACAAATCCAGCTGATCGTGGGCGCGAAGCTGTTCCAGCATAGGCTCTTCTGTTTCCAACAATACTTGGACCTTACGAGCCAGATGCTCAAAGAGCTGCGCTTGCTTCGGTAAAGCGCGCTTGGCTCCCTTGCCATACACCTCCTCATCAGTTGGCAGGATTGTTTGGCCGTAGAGGCGAGCAATAGTCGCCAGCTCATTGTCCTCGACCGTCGAAAGCAGATACTTGGCCAGGCGCGCATCAAAGGAAGCTGCTGGCAGTTCGATACCATAATGACTAAGCAGTACCTTGGTCCGCTTGAGGTCGTAGGTTTTCAGAGCTGTTTTTGTCAAAAACTCCTGAAAGAGAGGTTGCTGCAGTAAATCTCTGGTGCCGACATAAATCTGACGGATATCGCCCCAGGCAAGACCAACAATCTCTTCCTTATGGTAGTTGTCACCCAAGATTTCAAAATAGAAAAATTGCTCTGGTGCAAGCATATCCTCTTTGACCTCAGTCACTTTGGTAAATTCAATTGGTTTGACTTCTACGGGATCCTGAGCCGTTCCTAATTGAGCCTTGAGCTGCTTGAAGCCCATCTCGTCATAGAACTTGCTCAGGGCCTCTATCTGAGGACCCTTATAAACCAAATCATCCAGCCCGATTTCAATCGGAGCCTGAGTATTGATGGTAGCTAGGGTTTTTGATAAGAAAGCCTTGTCCTTGTCATTGATCAGATTTTCCTTCATCTTGGAAGCCTTGAGCTGGTCGATATTTTCATAGAGATTTTCCAAAGAGCCATACTCCAAGAGGAGCTTGAGGCCAGTCTTCTCACCAATCTTGGTCACGCCAGGAATATTATCTGACTGATCTCCCATCAGCGCCTTGAGGTCAATGAACTGCTTTGGCGTGATGCCCATCTTTTCCATGAGGTAGGCTGGGGTAAATTCCTCAAACTCGGCCACGCCTTTCTTAGAAATCTCCACCACGGTATTATCATCCGTCAGCTGAATCAAGTCTTTATCGCCACTGACAATGGTCACATCGTAAGGCACAGCTGTCTTTTCAGCCATCTTGTCCAAGGTTCCGATGATGTCATCTGCCTCGTACTGAGCCAAGTCGTAGTAGTGAATGCCCAAGTGCTGCAGCATTTCTCGGATAAAGGGCAGCTGCTCACGAAATTCATCCGGTGTCTTGGCCCGACCAGCCTTATAGTCGGCGTACATCTCGGTCCGGAAGGTCGTCTTTCCAGCATCAAAAGCTACCAGAACATGCGTCGGCTGCACGCGCTCCAAGAGATGATTGAGCATGAGGTGGAAGCCATAAATAGCATTGGTATGCAGGCCCGATGGACTCTTGAAACGGTCGATTTGATTATAAAGCGCAAAAAAAGCGCGAAAAGCAACGGACGAACCGTCGATTAATAATAACTTGTTCTTTTTTTCCATAGGTTTATTATAACACGAAAGGCGGACAAAGACAGAAAAGTCGGCGTGGAAAATTTAAAAGTGATTTTAATAATTCCTGTATGTTATAATAATCAAAACTGGAGGTAAAAGATGTTCCCAATCCGTATTACAACTCTTCTGACTGAAGAAGTTTATAAAAGATTTTCATGGGCTATTCTCATACGACGAAAAGGATTTGTATTATACATAATCATACTGATAATCGGGCTGTTCGCCTACGTAATGTTCAGTCCGTTAGAGAAAAAGATAATATCTATCATATTGGCTCCCCCTATTTGCGCCTCTATGTACTATTTTGGCATGAATTATCAGATAAAGAGGGCCTATCAAAAAAATCCTTTATTTCAGAACATGGAGGTCACTCTGATATTTGACAGAGAGGCTTTTATAGCTCAGAATAAACGTGGAGAATTTCACTATACCTATGATGATATTGTCAAAGTCATTATGACAAAGCAAGATTTTTATATCTTGATAGGGGAAAACACTGGTTTTGCAATTGAAAAAAAGAACTGCACTCCCGAGGCTCTTGAATTCTTGCTAGAACTTCACATTGAGCATATGTAAAAAAAAAGCAGGCTAGACTGACAGTAGATCAGTTCTGGTCTGCTTTTTATCTTGTAAATAATTGCTTGATATCCATCAACTTCTCTATTTTCTGATTGATTTCTGCTCGGTAGTCACAAAAGTTAATGCTCTGGATGCCACTGTTGACGGCGACATCCACATCCAGGGTCCGGTCACCGATATAGTAGGTTTCCTGCTTGTCCAGGCCATATTTCTCAAGCAGATAATCGACACCTTCTGGGTGGGGCTTGCGCTCAAAGCCGTTGGCTGTTGTGATGATTTCTGTGAAATAGTCATGAATACCCAAGTCTTGCAAGATTTGATGGGCATTGAGTCCTTTGTGGGTATAGACGAATTGGGCAATGCCCTGCTCTTCAGCCCAGGCCAGTATCTCGGCAGCTCCTTTCATCAGATGGACCTGAGCATTCTTTTCCTTTAGACTTGCTCCACGAAAGACATTCATCTCGGCAGCATCCAGACCTTTCTCAGACGCTACTTTTTCCAAGAGCTTCTGCACAGAGTGCTTTAGGATATAGCTGTGAATACTACTGTCAAAGTCCAGACCATAGTGAGCATAGGTTTCCTCAATCCCTGCCAAAATAGCATCGTAGGAGTCCAGCAAGGTGCCGTCCAAATCCCAAATAAACGCTTTTGTCATGTGATTTCCCTCATTTTTCTGTCAAATAAAACCTTTAAAAATAGCCAGCGGAGGCCATTGTCCAAGAGCATCCCGGTCCAGACTCCTGGCAGACCCAAGCCAAAGGTCACACCCAGCAAGTAACCGGCAACGATGCGAATCAGCCACATGCCAACAGTCGTGGCATAAAAGGGCAGTCTGGCATTGCCCAGCCCCTGCCAGATAGCTGTGTAAATCACGGTTCCCACTGCCATGGGAGTTCCCAGCAGGGAGAAAAGCATGACTGAAAGACTGGCTGTGATAGCTCCGCTATTGTCCGTATAGAGCAAGGTCAGCGGCCGACCAAAAGCAAAAATTCCTAGAGCCACGGGCAGCATGCAAGCAAAAGACAGCCAGAAGGTCCGCTGACGAATCAGACCGACCTCTTGCATATCTCCCTCACCTACCGCATGACCTACCAACATGACTGTTGCTGTTGCGACCCCGAAGATTGGCATATAATTAAACTGAGTCAGGACTTCACCGATGGCATTCCCCGCTACTGCGTCTGTCCCAAAGACGACCACAATGGCGATGATAACTACATCACCCGCTCGCATCATGAGCCGCTCTCCAGCAGCCGGCAGAGACAGGAGCAAGAGCTCTCCATCTAAGCCCCAGCTCCAGCGGATCGTGGACAAATCCAGCTCCCGCCAGAGAATCAGCATACCGACCAAACGAGCCAGCACCGTTCCCAGCGCTACACCGACAATACTAAGCCGAAAGACGTAAATCCCCAGACCGGAAAAGAGGGCATTGAGGACATTGGTCAGAAGACTGACATACATGGGAAATCTAGGATTGCGTGTAACTCGCACTAAAGCTCCAAAAGAAGTCATCAATCCTAGCAGAACAATAGTCCCACCAACCAGAGCCAGATAAAGACCGCCTGCTTCAGCCACCGCCTTTTCTGTCCCAAGAAGATCCAGCATCTGCCTGCCAAAGAGCAGGGAAATCAGCCCCAACAGAAGACTCAGAAGCAAGGTCAGCTTGATAGCCTCGGCTGTATGATAGGCCAAACGCTCCTTGTCTCCTTGAGCCAGAGTCTTGGAGATGAGACTGGAAATAGCAGCCCCCAGCGCGATAAAGATTGCCTGATAAATCGTAATGATGTTGCCGGCCACTGAGACACCGGAAATCGCGATCAGCCCAAGACTAGCCACCAGATAGCTGTCGACCATTCCCATGAGCATCTGTAAAAAATTCTCCGCCATAGCCGGCAAGGCGATATTCATGATTTTTTTATAAGTCGTCATTATCTAAAGATCTCCTGCATCTGTATATCTTTTCTTACTTGAGATTTCCACCCTCCACCATAGAGAATAGAAAGCGGTGGGACTATTGTCCTACCGCATATGAATCTCCTATCATAAAACCTCGTTTTAAGCACAAACTCCCGCACTATACCGCTTTGCATTCCCAAACTCAATGAATACCTTCACTCCTCCACAAAGAGTCCCAAGATATGGACATTGTCTGCAACGGAGACGAAGGCAGCTGGGTCGGTCTGCTTCATGATTTGCTTGAATTCATTAAACTCAGCTCGGGTGATAACCGTCACCAGAACAGCTTTTTTCTCATGATTATAAGTTCCCTCAGCGCCATGGATTACTGTCGCCCCGCGATGCAGCTTATTGTGAATCTTATCAATCACCCTATCTGGATGACTAGTGATAATCATAGCCTGCATGCGCTTCTGCTTGGTAAAGACAGCATCCGTCACCCGGCTTGATACAAAAATAGTTATCATGGAGTACAGCGCATATTCCCAGCCAAAGGTCAAACCCGCAATCAGCATAATAATCCCATTGACAATCAAGGAAATATTTCCGACATTCCGGCCCGTTTTTTTCCGAACAGTCAGACTAACAATATCAGTCCCACCGCTGGAAATGCTGGACTTAAGGGCAAAGCCAATCCCCGTGCCCATGACCACACCACCGAAAAGGGCGTTGATAATAGGATTATCAGTCAAGGTCACTTCCGGCACAAACTGGATAAAGAGCGAGCTCATGGTTACCGTGATAAAGGTGAAAATGGTAAACTTATGCCCAATCTGGTACCAGGCCAGGATCATCAGCGGAATATTGATGGCATAAAAAGTCACAGAAACCGGAATGGTAAAACCTAAGAAACGAGTACTGAGGGCAGTAATGACCTGCGCCAGACCAGTCGCCCCGCTGGAATAGACATGCCCCGGCTGAAAGAAGAAATTGACTGCGACAGCCGACAAAAAGCCATAGACAAGCGAGGCAGAAATCTTCTCATCATACTTCTCACGCGAGATACTCTTTAAAGACCGCAAAATCTTAAAATTATAAGCAAATCTGCGGACATGATAGCGAAAGAGTTTATAAAAATTAGTCTTCTTCATGTGCTTCCACTTGTAAACTTAATTCCTCTAGTTGAGCTACCGACACTGGACTAGGTGCCTGTGTCATTGGGTCAGAAGCCTTGTTATTTTTCGGAAAGGCAATGACTTCGCGGATATTTTCTTCCCCAGCCAGCAGCATAACAAAACGGTCCAAGCCCAGAGCTAAGCCGCCATGCGGTGGAAAGCCATAGTCCATAGCCTCTAGAAGGAAGCCAAACTGCTCGGCAGCTTCTTGAGCTGAGAAGCCAAGCGCCTTGAACATCCGCTCCTGCAAGTCTTTCTGGTTGATCCGAAGACTGCCGCCACCTAGCTCATAACCATTAAGGACGATATCATAGGCCACAGCCCTCACCTTGCTCAGGTCACCTTCCAGCTCTTGCTCAGAATCTTTCTGAGGCAGGGTGAAAGGATGGTGGGCACTCATGTAGCGGCCCTCTTCTTCTGACCATTCAAACATGGGCCAGTCCACCACCCAAAGGTAGTTAAAGGTATCTGGGTCAATCAAGTCCAACTCTTTGGCCAAGCGTACACGAAGAGCTCCCAAAGCAGCATTTGCCACTTCCAAAGTATCAGCCACAAAGAGTACTAGGTCATTATTTTCAAGCTGTAAAGCTTCTGTCAACTGGCTTGTCAAGTCTGTCAAGAACTTAGCAACGGGACCAGCCAGCTCACCATCAGTCACCTTCACCCAAGCAAGACCCTTAGCACCATGCTGTTTCGCTTGCTCTGTCAGCTTGTCAATATCCTTGCGAGAGTATTTATCTGCAGCATTTTTCACCACGATAGCCTTGACAGCTGGAGCTTCTGAAAAGACCTTGAAGTCAACTCCCTTGACAAGCTCTGTCAAGTCCTGCAACAACATCTCAAAACGAGTATCAGGCTTATCAACACCATAAAGAGCCATAGCATCATCATACTTCATACGAGGGAAAGGCAGCTTAACGTCAATGCCCTTAGTTTCCTTCATGACACGAGCAATCAAGCCTTCTGTAATATCCTGAATCTCCTGATCAGACAAGAAAGAAGTCTCCAAGTCCACCTGAGTAAACTCTGGCTGTCGGTCACCACGCAAGTCCTCGTCACGGAAGCATTTAACAATCTGGTAATAACGATCAAAACCAGCATTCATCAAGAGCTGCTTGGTAATCTGCGGACTCTGGGGCAGAGCGTAAAAGTTCCCTTGATGAATCCGACTAGGCACCAAGTAATCACGCGCCCCTTCTGGCGTTGACTTGGACAGGAAAGGTGTCTCCACATCAAGGAACTCCAACTCATCTAGATAGTTACGGATAGAGTGAGTGACCTTGGCACGAAGCTTGAAGTTCCCCAGCATCTCTGGCCGTCGCAAGTCCAGATAACGGTAGCGCAAACGCGTATCGTCATTCACCTCGATGCCGTCTTTAATTTCAAAAGGAGTCGTCTTGGCTGTATTTAAGACAGTCAGACTTTCCACATGCAGCTCCACGCTTCCTGTCGCCAGCTTGTCATTGGCCTGCTCACGCGCTGCCACCTTACCTGTCACCTCCAGCACAAACTCACTGCGCAGGCTTTCTGCGGTCGCCATAACCTCTGCAGCCACAGTCTCAGGATTGATGACCAGCTGCATAATGCCTTCGCGGTCGCGCAAATCAATGAAAATCAAACCGCCCAAATCCCGACGGCGGGCTACCCAGCCCTTTAAAGTGACTTCCTGACCAACATGCTCCTTGCGAACACGCCCAGCATACATAGAACGTTTCATCTTTACTCTCCAAATTTTTAATTCTGTTACTATTTTACCACAAAGAGCCTAAGAAAGCCCTTCTGTCCGTTCTTTTTCTGAAAAATATTAAAGCTCCGCATGACTAATGCTGACAGTTATGACAAAAGGCCTGAGGCAAACGACCCCAGACCTACTGTCAGCTCTATAGATTATTCCTTTTTCTTGCTATCCTCATAGAGACTAGGTGCAAATGCTTTTGTCACCATGGCCGTCACGAAGCGAAAACCTCCCGCTGCCAGACCAAAAATCGGCGCCAAAGCACGGAAGAAAAAATCCCCCCGCATAAATAAACAAAGCAGACCAGTAATCACAAAGATAGCCAAGCCCTGCACCACAACCACCAATAATATTTTCTTCATCATTCCCTCGACTTTCTATAGACTATTATAGCATAAGCCATCTGGGTTTCTATAAACAAATTTGTTTATAGAAACCTAAAAATAGATCTAACATCAGAGCTGGATTCAAAAAGCTAAGGAGAATCCTTAGCTAAATAAATTAAATCTTTGATTTATCAGATGATGAAGATGAGCTTGAGTCAGATTTTGACCCAGAATCAGTTGTTTTATTACCTTTACGTGTTTCAGCATCATTAGACGAATACTCATTCACAAAAATAGATTTCCGTAATTCAAGGAAGCTTTCATCAGTAAGAATGTAGCGACCTTCTTTGGTTTTAGTTAACTCCATCGTAAATTCACGAGGTTCAATATAACCAAAGTCCTCATTCATACGATCAAAAGCATAGTAGAAAAGGAAGTTATTAAGCAGAGCTAGACGTTTTTCAAGATCCGGATTAGTCGAATCTTCCAACTCTTTTACATCTTCAATTCCATTCTCAAAAAGGCTAGCTTTAGCCATATTAATCAAGTTCGCCAAATCACGGGTTGCAATAGCACGAGACTTAAATGTTACTGTTGCAGTCTCTTCATCATCCTCAACACCAGTAATCTCAAAGTCATCCCCAATAGTCGCCAAGACTTTAAAGCGAGCCTGATCAAACAACTCTAATGTTTTTGATGGAGTAAATGATTCAGTCTTTAAATCAATAGTATAATCCTCTTCTGGCGTATATTTGGATATGTTTTCGTCTACGTAGGCTTGAGAAATTCCTTTCTTCCATTTGTCAACAGAAGTCCCCATTAAGGTTGTAAAACCTGAAGAATGATCTGTAAAGACTGCTCGCAGAATAATATCGGCATCTTTCTCAATTCGCTTTTCATTCGTTTCTTTCTCAGATGAGGATGAAGATGATTGCTCTGTCTTCACATCTTCTGATTTTTTCTTCTCTGCTCTTGGTAGCATTGAGCAAGCTCCAAGCAAAAGAACACAGGCAGGCAATACACCAAATTTAAGGATTTTTTTCATCGTTTCTCCTTTTAAATTAATATAATATGACCATTATACCAAAATATCATCCACTTGTTGGTTTATATCATATTCTTGTAACAAAACCGTAACATTCCTTTTGTGAAACAAAAATTATATACTTCGCTTAAAACCCTAATTTCTGAAAAATAAGCTGATAGTTTTCTTGGATTTGGTCTAGGCTAACAGTAATCTCCTCACGATTATGGTTGTTCTTAACAGTCACCTGACCGCTCTCCACTTCGCTTTCGCCCAAAGTGATAAGAGTTTTGGCTTTAAAGCTATCAGCCGACTTAAACTGAGCCTTGAGCTTGCGGTCTAGATAATCCCTTTCTACCGCAAACCCTTGTGCGCGGAGAGCCTGCACTAACTCCAAAGCTCTGCCATTGGCACCAGCTCCTAAAACAGCTACATAGACATCCAGAGCGGTTTCAATCGGCAGCTCTACTCCTTGCTTGTCAAGTACGAGAAGTAGACGTTCTAAGCCCATACCAAAGCCAACACCTGGCGTTTCAGGACCACCAAAGTAAGCAACCAGCCCATCATAACGGCCGCCAGCACAAATGGTCAGTTGACTGCCAACTACTTCTGTCGTAAACTCGAAAATCGTATGATTATAGTAGTCTAGCCCACGGACCATGTTGGTATTGATGACATAAGGAATCTGCAAGGTCTCTAGCATAGAACGAACAGCCGCAAAGTAGGTACTGCTCTCCTCATCCAGATAGGCCAGAATAGACGGAGCACCTTCTACAGCCGCCTTGTCCTCGGGCTCTTTAGAATCCAGCACGCGCAGCGGATTCTCCTCCAAACGACGTTGGCTATCGGCTGATAGGTTAACCTTCAGTGGGGTCAGATAATCAATCAAGGCCTGGCGGTAAGCAGCTCTGCTCTCAGGATTCCCCAGCGAGTTAAGCTCCAAGCTGACATTGGTAATGCCAATATCCTTGAAAAATTGAGCAGCCATGGCAATCATTTCTACATCTGTAGCAGGATTACTGGATCCAAAACACTCTGCGCCAATCTGGTGAAATTCCCGCAGACGGCCAGCCTGAGGCCGCTCATAGCGGAACATAGATCCCATATAATAGACTTTAACAGGCTTTTGCACTTCAGGAGCAAAAAGTTTATTCTCTACATAAGAACGCACCACGGGCGCTGTCCCCTCTGGACGCAGCGTGATATGGCGGTCGCCCTTGTCATAGAAGTCATACATTTCCTTGGTCACGATGTCTGTCGTATCCCCGACCGAGCGGCTGATGACTTCATAGTGCTCAAAAATCGGCGTGCGGATTTCGCCGTAATTGTATTTTTTAAATGTCTTGCGGGCAAAGTCTTCTACATACTGCCACTTGGCTGATTCCTGAGGAAGAATGTCCTGAGTTCCTTTAGGTTTTTGTAATTTCATCTTCTGACCTCCGCCTTCTTTAGTACTTATATTCTATCATAAGTCCGCCATTTTGAGGAGTCTGAAAGGGATTTTTCATTTGGAAGGACTAAATACGTTTTCATGTTCCAAAATAGCTTGAAAAAAAGTCTGAATTGTGAGAAAATAAAAACAATTCAACTCAGAATAGAAGGGGATAGCCATGAGAGACGATATCAAAATCAATGACCGAGCAGCTGCCATTCAGGATAAATTGGTGGAGAAGCTCGAGCGTATTTACGATCCGGATGTAGAGTTGGATGTTTATAACTTAGGGTTGATTTATGAAATTAACTTAGACGAAAACGGCCACTGCAAGGTTGTTATGACCTTTACTGATACAGCCTGCGACTGTGCTGAGAGTCTGCCCATCGCCATTATGGACTCTCTTAAGAAAATTGATGAGATTGAAAGTGCCTCTGTTGAGGTTACTTGGTCTCCTGCTTGGAAAATCACTCGTATCAGTCGCTTCGGTCGCATTGCTTTGGGAATCAGTCCTAGATAAGAAGATAATTAACTTATCAGTATTTAAAATAAAAATATCAAACCCGCTAGAAAAACTAGCGGGTTCTTTTGTCATATATAGGCTATTTCTTACCTGTTTCTTCTGGTTTCCAGAAGTCAGTAACAGCACCTTTAGCGGCAGAGGATACCATGTGAGCATATTTACCAAGTACCCCGCGGCTATAAAGCGGTGGAATAGTCGTTTCTGCCTTACGTTTCGCCAGTTCTTCATCAGAGACCGCCATGGAAATTTCCTTGGTATCTTGGTCAACCGTGACCATATCGCCTGTACGAAGATAGGCAATCGGGCCACCATCCTGAGCTTCCGGAGCAATGTGTCCGACAACCAAGCCGTAAGTACCGCCTGAGAAGCGACCATCGGTCAGAAGGGCAACCTTGTCCCCTTGGCCTTTCCCTACGATGATAGACGAAAGTGACAGCATTTCTGGCATACCAGGGCCACCCTTTGGTCCAACGTAGCGAACTACAACCACATCGCCATCGACCACTTCATCGGCCAGTACCGCATCAATAGCAGCTTCTTCTGAGTCAAAGACCTTAGCTGGTCCAACGTGACGGCGTACCTTAACACCAGAAACCTTAGCAACAGCACCATCTGGAGCCAGATTACCATGCAAGATGATAAGCGGACCGTCTGCACGTTTTGGATTTTCAAGCGGCATAATGACCTTTTGACCTGGTGTCAGATCAGCAAATTCTGCCAGATTCTCTGCCACCGTCTTACCTGTACAAGTAATGCGGTCGCCATGCAGGAAGCCGTTCGCCAAGAGATATTTCATCACAGCCGGTACTCCACCAACCTCATAAAGGTCTTGGAAGACATACTGACCGGATGGTTTCAAGTCAGCCAAATGCGGTACCTTCTCTTGAATGACATTGAAGTCATCAAGCGTCAGCTCAACATTGGCCGCATGCGCCATGGCCAGCAAGTGCAGGGTAGCATTAGTAGAACCACCCAGAGCCATGGTCACCGTGATTGCATCTTCAAAGGCTTCACGCGTCAAGATATCAGACGGCTTCAGCCCCATTTTCAGCATTTTCACAACGGCACGGCCAGCTGCTTCGATATCCTCTTGCTTATCTTTAGACTCAGCAGGGTGAGAAGAGGAGCCTGGCAGGCTCATACCCAGAACTTCAATAGCCGTCGCCATAGTATTGGCCGTGTACATACCGCCACAGCCACCAGGGCCAGGACAGGCATTACACTCAATGCGGCGCACTTCCTCAGCTGTCAAGTCACCATGGTTCCATTTCCCGATTCCTTCAAAGACAGAAACCAAGTCAATATCCTTGCCGTCCAGATTCCCCGGTGCAATCGTTCCGCCGTAGGCAAAGACAGCAGGAATGTCCATATTAGCAATGGCAATCATGGAGCCTGGCATATTTTTATCACAGCCCCCAATAGCTACGAAAGCATCCACATTATGCCCGCCCATGGCAGCCTCGATGGAGTCTGCGATAATGTCTCGTGAGGTCAGAGAGAAGCGCATGCCCGGCGTTCCCATTGCAATCCCGTCCGCAACCGTAATAGTCCCATACTGAACAGGCCAAGCGCCCTCTGATTTGATGCCTTCCTTGGCCAGCTTGCCCAAGTCATGCAAATGGATGTTACAGGGTGTATTTTCCGCCCAAGTGGAAATCACCCCAACAATAGGCGTTTCAAAATCTTTATCAGTCATCCCCGTCGCGCGAAGCATGGCACGGTTAGGAGATTTAACCATACTGTCATAAATCTTACTTCTGTGACGAATGTCCTTATCTGTCATATCTTTCCCTTTCATTGCAGTAATCTTTGTGCTTTATTATACCACATTTAGGCTGTATTTTACAGAAGAAAATTTTTAAATTTTCAGAAGATTCAAAAATGAATTTTCCTCAAAAATCTTAAGCAATTAAAACATATCAGCTTAATTCCTGAAATAAACCAATTCTTCTCAAAAATAGTCAAGCTCTAAAAAGCACTAAAAGTACGAACTAATTTACCTCCGCGAATATCCAACACAATCACCTCAGAATTCCCGCCTATACCACTACCAGAACGCTCTCTCAAATCATAGCCTACTAGGTAATAACCATCCCAAAAATGACTGTAGTCTAACTTTTTAAGCTTCTGGAAAAAAACTCCGGGGTACTTATCTATAGCTTTCTCATCATCATATAAATCATCAACCAATAGCTCATAGTTCACTCGAAGCTGCAGAGTATGTTTTTGCAGATAAGACTTGACATCAACATTATAATAACCATTGAGAGGCAGGCCTTTCTGCCTGTTCTTTTGGAAATCTTGAACTAGCTCTGCTTGCCCAGCATCCAGCATTTCTGAGGTTATTTGATTGTCATCCTGACGAAGCACTTCCATTGTTTCACCTGAAATTTCTTTTAAAGTCAGATCCTCATCTTCTAGCTTTTTGAAGACCGACTTCATTTTCTTAAACTGCTTCTGAACATAAGGCTGCTGCCACATGGCTCCCAACTGAATGCTATCATCTAAACCTGTCTCAGTTTCCTCAGGTACGGGACTTAATCTTGAAACTTCGTATTGCTTGGTTGTCGGATCATAATCCAAGCTATCTGAGAAGGTCAAAAGTCTTCCATCAATCTTTTTTTCATAGCTAAAGTCCAAGGTCTCCCCATAGCCGGCAGGCCTATCGTAGTTTTTTACCGTCACTTTCCCCTTGTATCCCATGCTTTTGAAATCCGCAGTCAAATGATTTTCTACATCTTTCATAATTTGATAATCACGAAAACTTTTCACTCCCCAAAAGATTAAAACAATACACATGATTCCCAGCCAGAATAGACTAAGTAATTTTAATGCTTCTTTCATAGTCTGCCTCCTTGTCTGCCTCCTTTGTTCCTATTATAGCATACGGAAAAACCGGTTTCTTTTAAAAACGTAAGCAGAAAAGATTTAAAAAAATCTGTCAAGTAACTTTACTTTACAAAAAAGTTTTGTTATACTGTTAAAGTTGATGAAAATCATCAAATTGAATCGAATTCATAATCTAAAAGGAGAAACAAACAATGGCAGTACCTGCACGTCGCACTTCCAAAGCGAAGAAAAACAAACGCCGCACTCACTACAAAGTGACAGCTCCAACTGTAACTTTTGACGAAACTACTGGTGATTACTCACGCTCTCACCGTGTATCCCTTAAAGGATACTACAAGGGCCGTAAGATTGCCAAAGCTGCTGCAGCAGAATAATAGAAGGGAGCTACCATGCGCGTAAATATTACACTTGAACACAAAGAATCTGGTGAACGCTTGTACCTTACTTCTAAAAACAAACGCAACACACCAGACCGTCTTCAATTGAAGAAATACTCACCAAAACTTCGCAAGCACGTTGTGTTTACAGAAGTTAAGTAAGGGTTTCAGTACACGTCAATAGACGTCAAAATATTGATTTTAAGCGATTTTTGATTTTTTGAAACTCATTATATCGCACTACAAATCAATAGAAACTCTACCTTTTACTCTACCTTTTTTAGATAAATATATCATCTGGATATTGAAGTTAAGCCCTGCTATCATTTCGATGGCAGGGCTTTTTAATATTTGGTACACTAACTTCTTATCTATATTTTGGTGGATTTTAAGTTGACATCTAAAAAGTTTAATGTTAGAATACATTCAAAAATATATTTGAATGAGGTGTTTTATGATTCAAAATGTTGTTACTTCAATAATCCTGTATTCTGGGACAGCCGTAGACTTACTTATTATCCTAATGTTATTTTTTGCCAAAAGAAAAAGCAGAAAAGACATCATTAACATCTATTTAGGACAATTTCTAGGCTCTGTTAGTCTAATATTGCTAAGTTTGCTTTTTGCATTTATCTTAAATTATATTCCTAGTAAAGAGATTTTAGGTTTGCTCGGTTTGATTCCTATTTTCCTAGGCCTCAAAGTTTTGCTTTTAGGAGATTCTGATGGAGATGCTATTGCAAAAGATGGTTTGCGAAAAGACAATAAAAACCTGATTTTTCTAGTCGCTATGATTACTTTTGCAAGTTGTGGCGCTGACAATATTGGTGTCTTTGTCCCATATTTTACCACCTTAAATTTAGCGAATTTGATAGTAGCTTTATTTACCTTTCTAGTCATGATTTATCTCTTGGTTTTTTCTGCCCAAAAATTGGCACAAGTCCCTTCTATTGGAGAAACCTTGGAAAAATATAGCAGATGGTTTATTGCCGTTGTTTATTTAGGATTGGGGATATATATCCTGATTGAAAACAACAGTTTTAACATGCTGTGGACTGTGTTAAGCTAGGAGAAAATATTATGAAAAAAGATAGTATCTGCCAAGTGAATATTATAAATCAACAAAATGTTACAACCGCAATGAACTACCTTGAAAAGGAAAAAATCCAAAAATCACTTCGCATTTTAACAAAGTTTACCGATAATAAACAGATAAATATCATCTTTTATCTCCTTGCTGTTGAAGAACTCTGTGTCTGTGATATAGCCTTTTTACTAGATCTCAGTATGGCATCTGCATCCCACCATCTTCGTAAACTAGCCAATCAAAACATTTTGGACACTAGAAGAGAGGGGAAAATTATATATTATTTTATAAAAGATGAGGAAATCAGAGATTTTTTTAATCAACTAGGATAACAACTATTTTTACTACTTTACCATGATTATATATATAGGACTTATCTAAGAAATTTTTTGATGAAAATTACTCACAAGAAATACCTACTCGTATCAAATGTTTAAGAAAAAAGTATAATTTAAAGCAAAGCGACCTAGGTAATGCAGGTCAAGTTAGCCAAGTTGAAAAGGGAAAGCGACAAGTTACTGCTTCAATATTGCTTTATTTGAATACTCAAACCGACTTAGACTATAAAGAAATTATTTTTGGAGATATTGCTAAGCTTGTTGAAAATATGTTTTACCACTG
Source organism: Streptococcus sanguinis (assembly GCF_026781265.1). Classification (GTDB taxonomy): domain Bacteria; phylum Bacillota; class Bacilli; order Lactobacillales; family Streptococcaceae; genus Streptococcus; species Streptococcus sanguinis_T. Next base: position 104,012 of record NZ_JAKUVC010000010.1, on the reverse strand, counting down.
CTTCGGCTCTATTTTATTTAGAGATTTGGAAACTGTAAATAAAAGAATGAATTCTTTGTCGGATGATGACTTAATTTTAATACAATCTAGCTGTCTTAGACTGTCTTAGACTTTCCAAGACAGTCGCAAATTTCAATATTCAAAGAAAAAAATTTTTGATTTCTGATGAAACTGAAACAATTATCCATAATGGCAAAAAGGTCATTAAAAAATCAAAAAAGATAAATCAATTTCAACAACAATGGATACATACACCGAGTTAGCACCGCAAAGAAAGTTAGAAGCTGTCAATCTTTATCTCGATAAGATTGCTGAACTAACGCAATAACTACTCTACCATTCACTCTACCTTTTATTAAGCAACTATCAATAAACATTGATACAATAAGGTTTATAACAGCTAAAATAGAAATACTTAACCATTACAGAAGTGAAATAATTGAGATAAAGAAAAGCCTTTGAAACGTTGATTTCAAAGGCTTTTTTCTTTTATTGACATTTAAACAAAAAATCGATCTTCTGTTTTTATGAGATTCACAGTTTCTTTGATATCTAAATGATCCGTATAAAGTAAATAGTCTGGATTAATATTTTTAGCTAGAAATTCATTTCTAGACTTGATCGATAAGTCATCCGTTCTTTCTACTTCCTCTCTGGATAAATCTCTTTCTTTAAGCCTTTCTTCTTCTGCCAGCAATACACAGTATTTTAATCTTGTTTGTCTAGCCTTTAAAAAATCTGTAATTTTTTTGATTTGTTCCTCAAAGATGACATATTCTATGATGACTGTAGTTCCTCTATCAAGTAAATTACTGGTAAGGCTAATGATATTGTCCCAGAATAAATCCATATAGTAGCCATCGTCTTCCCAAGGTGCTACTAAGCCGCTTTTAACCATTAAATAAATCATGTCGCCTTCTATCACAGCACTATGGTCAAAAGAATAGGCTAATTCTTTACTGACACTGCTTTTCCCAACATCTGGAGGTCCCGAAATGATATAAACAAAATTTTCCAAACTAATACCTCTATAATCTACATACTTGCTCATATTATAGCATTTATTGGAAAAAGATAAAAACGATAATTCATTTACAAATAGAATACTCTAGGCAGCAAACTGTCTAGAGTATTCTCATTTATGTCACTAGCAGGTCTCGAAAAGAACTATGCCTCCTTTTTCTGCCTAAGTTCAAAGAGGTCTTCTACTTTCAGATTGAAGACTTGAGCAATTTTGAGAGCCATTTCCAGCGAAGGATTGTAGCGGTTATTTTCCAAGTGCAGAATTGTCTCGCGCCGCATGCCGATGCGGTCGGCTAGCTCCTGCTGAGTCATACCCATAGACTCACGAACGGATTTGAGATTAGTGATAATCTTGCTTTCTTTGGCCATGGTTATTCTCCCTTCTCAAATAGAAAGAAGACAAAACCAAACATCAGAACCAATATACCAATTATGATAAAAAATATTCCAGCGTTGATTCTAATCGATCCTAAAATAGCACTCATACCTGCAAGAACCAGTAAAGTTGCTATACAGATGGCAAACATCAAAGTAGCTGCTTTGGCCAGGTTAGCATAAAAGCGTTCATCCGCTCTCTCTTTGATTTTTTTCAAAGAAAAGAACAGAAGAAAGAGAAGCTGGATAGCGAGGAGACCTCCCAAAGCAATGTATTTTATAAAGGGCGGATTGGTGTTTGGAGTCGACAACCCGATTCCGACAGTATAGATAGAGGTTGCTATAAGAGTAAGTACATTATAAAATTTCATGGTTAGATTATATACTTGCTTTTCCTTAATCTCTTGAGTCTTCCCCGGCCATGGTTTCATATGCAGCCAGCCCCAAATAGCTACAATCTGACCTAATACTGAAATACCAACAATAATCAACTTGGGCCCCCAACTAAGATTAGAAACAAATAAAACAGTAAAATCAATAAAGAGAGCTGCGGCAGTCATCGCAATGAGACCACCCATTTTTTGACTTTTTTTCATGATAGACTCCTTTCCTTGTATTAGAAATATTTAACACTCTTTATGTTATAAATATATCACAATTCAATTTGGAAAGCAAGAATTTATGTGTCAAGGTGGCAATTATTTGAAAAAATTCTATAATAAAAGCCCTCGCCAGATAAATAACTAGCAAGAGCTTGTGTTTCTATTGACTATTCATAGAGTAGTAAAGTCTCTTATTCCATCTCTCTGAGATAGTTCAAAGCTTCGTTGAAGGTTTTGACAGGGACGATTTTCATTTTACTCTTGATTTTGATAGAAGCACGAAGTGCCTCATGGTAATTAGAGCGCAGCTTGGGATTGTACTGGGCAATATCAGCGTCAATGGTATCATCAGGAACAAAGAAAATCTCAGCGCCTGCCTTATCGGCAGCCATGACCTTCATCTCTATCCCGCCAATCCGGCCAACATTTCCCTTGTGGTCAATCGTTCCAGTACCAGCAATAGCTTTTCCTTTGGTAATGTCTTCAGAAACGAGCTGATTGTACAGCTCCAAACTGAACATGAGTCCACCAGAGGGGCCTGCTACACCGTTGCTCTTAAACTTTGTCAGAGGATTCATGGCAACACTGGCTTTAGAACCCAATGCAATCCCCAAACCAGGCTTACCAGTTGTCTCATCCACAATCACAGGACCGCTAGCCAAACCGATTACACCATTACGGCTGTACTCAATTGATACCACATCGCCAACTGGCCGTTGCTCCATCTGATCGACAATATCGTATGGACTAGTGTAATTCTGATTGTCAATCTTTAAAATCACATCGCCTTTCTGCAGCTCCTGAGCTAACGGCGTCTCTTGGCTGACAACATCCACAAAAATCTCTTTATGTCTAATCTCAACAGTATGACCGGATGCTTGATAAGCTACCTGCAAGGCATTGAGATGGGAAGACCCCATAGTGCTGTTCTCTCGCTCTTCCCGTCCCTTCTCCTTATCGAAATAGTTTTCAGGTACAGAGACATACTCTGTTTCTAGCCTGTAATTAGGCAGCAAAGTCAAAAAGAGACTGAACACCCGGGCATCGGAAACACCGACAGCCATGACATAGATTTGACCTTTTCCTTGACTAGTTCCTCCTTGAACTTGGACAAAGTCTTTGGCATTCAGAGCCGGTCTCAAGGTCTCCACTTGATAAGGCAGGGGGATAAAGCCAATCCCAGTTAACACCAAAGCTGTTATTAAAATTCTTGTTACTGATTTCATATCCTTCCTCTTGTTTCTATCAAGTATTGTCTGGTCTTGCAACTTCCTAAACTAATCACCAAAATCCACCACTTCTACATCATTTTCCATCAGAGTATCGGCAAAAATCGTCCGAACAACCAGAACAAATACACAGTAAAAGCTACTGAAAACTAGGACAGGAATCATCTGGATCAGGCCAAGTAAATCATCCAGTTCCCCCAGCAAGGGACCAATATACTGCCTTATCAGATCCATCAGGAGATGAGTACCCAAGCCAATCAGCCCACCAAAAGAAGCTAGAAAAAAGCTGAGCAGAACATAACGACCCCTGCGCTCCTTCATCAACAGGACTGACTTTCTCAAACAGCCATAGAAAGAAAGCGGCTTGGCCAGATTGTCTCTGGAGCTAGTATCCTGAATGATATAGGACAGCAAAAAGAAGTGCGAATCAACCAGATAAGTGAAGAGCAGGTAAAAGACCATGAACAAGAAAGGAAAGAGAAACTGGAAAATCACAATGGCCTCTGGACTTACTGCTCTCCGATAAAAGGCAAAGAGACTAGCCACCCCAAGATTGATGCCGATTGCCGACCAACCCATGTACAGAATCAGGACTTGGACTGCACTGACAATGAAGGAATAAAAGAGGCGAGTAAGCAAGCCATCTGAAATACTATACCAAACCGCATAACCAAAATAGAGCTTAACCATCTGCGGATTTCGTATCACTGTCAAGGCAAATTTATTGACATAAGCAAAACCGAAGGCAATTATAAATGCCAAACAGGTCAAGACTAAAATGGACCGGTAAGACCAACTCGAAACCAGCGGAAAAAGAAACCAGCCCAGCACTGCAAGCGGGATTCCTACCAGCAAAAGGCCTTTCAGCCAAACAAAATAATATTCTGTAACAAAAATCCAAGCTTCTCTGAAAACCCTTGTTACTTTTACATCATTCATCGTTCATTATCCTAAATCCTAAAACCCTTTCTAATTTTTTCATAAATATTAATCTCCAAAATTAACTATTTCCCGATCATAAGACATCAGGATGTCAGCCATAACCGAGCGGGCTGCAAAGGCATAAATCAGCAAAAAGCCATTTATCATACTAACAATCATTCCCACAATATTAGACACACCAGCACTAAAAAGTAAACTCAAAACTTCTATCAGACCCAATACTACAGGAATAAGCTTTAAGACAAGCTCTACCAGTAAGTAACGCCCTCTCTGACCATTCATACAAGAAAAGGACTTGCCCAAGCTGCCAAAGGCTGACAGAGGACGCAATAGGTTATCAGAGGAGTTGGTATCTTGAATAATATAAGGCAATAAGAAGAAGTGAGAGACGATAAAATAACTGTAAAACAAATGGAATACCAAGTTAAACATTGGTGCTATCAAAAAAAGCAGGAAGAGCATACTAGCCATCTTCTCTTGGTTATTTGCAACCCAAATCATCCAAGTTCCCATATTCTCTCGAAAATTTGCATCTGGCATCAAGACATTATAAAAGTATACAAAAAGAAGTAATATAGCCAAGAAAAAGATGAAGACATAAATAGACATAGAAAGCAAACGCCCAAGAAAGCCATCAGAAATACTGTAGCCAACAGCCCTCCAGAAGTTTCGCCGCACCATCCGCGGATTACGAACCATGGTCAAGGAAAACTTATGGATATAAGAAATCACAAAAGAACATAGAAATCCAAAGAAAATCATACTTGGAACAAATGTAGAAGTCAATGGAGAAAAAAATAGAATTAACAGCCCTAGAATAAAAAATGGCAGTTGAATGATAGCTAGCCCTGCTGTCCATACAAAAAAGTAATCAACAGTCAGTCCCCAGGCTTCCTTTAACACATCGCTTACGTCAAACTTTCTTTTCATAAATCCCCTAATTAAGTCATTTTTCGCCATAAAAGACGATGTAGATGTCGCAGAAGCAATTTTTTGATTTTTTAGTCCCGAGAGGATGATTAGGAATTTTTAGAGCCCCAGAGAGCAAGAAAAAACCCGTCAGTCGCCTCACCAAAAGAAATTCTTTCTATAATAAAGCAAGCTGAGACACGATTGTCCCAGCCTCCTTAACCTTTTTTCAAAAAATTTCGAATACGAATCATAATCTTGCTTGACCAAGTTTTGTCAGATGCGTATCTTACATTGATAGCAGCCATGCTCTTACCATTGTAGAACTGACCGCCAGGTTTGAGATAGTGCTCGCTGAGATAGCGGGCCACTGTATCTATACCATCGTCAAATGTTGCGAAATTTCCTGCACTGGAAAAAGGACTGGAGTCATAAGCCATGAAACCAAACAAGTTGTGCTTGGCCTGAGCAATCTGACTGCGGCCGTAATCCGATTCGTGAATAGCCAGCCCTACGAGAAAAATTGCATTAACTCCATGATCTTTCTCTGCTTTTTTGAAAGCTTTTCCCAATCCAGCCATCGGTGTGCCAGCCAGACGACTATCAATGAAATCGGCTGACACTGTGCTTGGCACTGTTACATCTTCTGAAAAGACGACTGCTCCTGTTTTCTTGGCCTGAAACTGATCTGACACCTGAACTAAAGACGGATCCAGACTGGCCTTTTCATTTGCCGCTAGGCGGCTGACAGACAGCACACTGCCTGAAAGGACAGTAGCTGTCGCTAATGCTATGATAACTTTTTTCTTCCTAAACATTTTTTTATCCATTTCTATTGTCGCTTTTGGTTTCCTAGATTCCTCCCCAGAAATATAGGATGACCGCCATGATACTCATAGCAGGACCAAAAGGGACTTCTTCTTTCAACTTAAATTTGAATTTCTTAAAGATGGTTGCGATTAAGAGAATCGCTCCAGCCACAAAGAAAGAACCATATCCCAAAATCAGCGTATTCAAGGGGCTAAACCAACTGCTCAGGGCTGCTAGGTAGAGAATATCTCCCATCCCGAAAGCTTCTTTCTTGTAATAAGCCTTGGCCCCAAAATAAATGAGAGAGTAGAGACCAGCGCCGACTAACAGCGAAAGGAGTAGTTCCCAATTGAACTCATTGGTAAAAAACGTAACAGCCATACGTCCCAGCCAGAAAACCAGCAGAACCGAGTCCGAGATGTATTGAGTATCAAAATCGATATAACCGATAATGAGACAAAGCGACACCAAGAGGCAGGCTGAAACAACCATCCATGGCCCCTGATCTTGAAAAATCAGATAAGAGGCCAGCCAGAGCAGACCCGTCAGGAGCTCCACAATGAGATAGCGCGGTGAAATCGGCTCCTTGCAGTGCTTGCATTTAAAGCCTTGCATGATAATCGACACAACCGGAATCAGCTCCACCGAAGTCAAGACATGACCGCAGGACGGGCACATAGACCGACCTTTGGCAATGCTCTTTTCCAGTGGCACACGGTAGATGACGACATTGAAAAAGCTCCCAAATACGACACCTAATATAAATACTAAACTTGCAATCATAATTTTTCCCTTTTTATACTCTTTGAAAATCTCAGGTGACGATGTCAAACTTCGACTTCCCTTGAGTATCACTTAGATGCCAGAATGATGGATACTTGCCCCTCCTCCAAGCTTAATGAAAACACCATATCTGTTTCTGTATTGTTTTGAATGGTCAATTCGGTCAAACCTTCAGCCGGCGTTCCGATGTTGAAATACTGTCCTCGATAGGAAATAACATTGGTCCGTGAAAAGGCGAGCTGCTGAATGGCATCTACAATCTGCTCAGCACCCTGACCGTAAACTTCTTTATTATCCTTGCCCTTGACTGGCAGATAGCCAGACTCCGCATTCAAAGCGCCCAGTAATTCTGAGATAGACTTGGTCTCACCAGGAGCCAAGTAAACATTCTGCAGCTTGTAAAAAGCTGTCTTCATGTTTTGAGCTTGGGCAGCGTTGGTCGGCAGTGGTACTTCCTTACGCTCTATAAAGTGCGTATATTGGCTCAGAAGCTCACTCTGATCTTCTGCTTCGACAGGCGTGCTCTCAACCTTGACATCATCAAATTTACCAGTCTTGGCAATCTCCTCAGATGCTTGGATAAAAGCAGCAGGGTCAATCTTATAGCCATTAGACTTGTCTCCCACCTTTACATTAGACTCACCGTCCATGACCAGATGATTGGTCGTTGGAAGCTGACTGAGAACATCAGGATGGGCAGCCAAGACATCATTTAAAGGTCTGAGCCAAAAGAGTCGATTGGGATAGATGGAAATCTGCAGGTTTTCCTTGGTATCGAAAAACGGTGTAAACTTATCCCAAACTGTCTTGGCCGAGATATTATCCAGCCGCTTAAGCTCTTCTTCTGTGAAATAGCTCAGTCCTAAAAAGCGCATATCTACAGAGAAGTGTTGCCCCGTAGTCAGCTGAAATGTAGCCTTATAGGGCAGTTCTCTGTAAACTTCAATCTCAGCTTCGCTCCGAGAGCGAACCTTCATAGAGGGGCGGCCATTGATACTCAGGTCAATCGTTGGATTAAAGACAAAAATGACATAAAATAAACTACCCAGCAGAAAGGCAGCAAGTGTCGCTGCTGGAAGTAGTTTTTGATATTTTGATGAAACCTTTCTTTTTCTTCTTGACATGAATCTCATCCCAACCTTATACTACGCATTCAGCTAAGCGGATAAGGAATTTACGGTCGATACGACGAAGAAAATCAATGATGTCATCTGAAACAGTATCTCCAGCGTTCAGGATAACTCCTCCATCTGCATTAACAAGGTCTTTTTGCAGTGTTTTCCCTACCAGAAGACGTTTTTGCTGATCGATAAAGTCATTAACAGCTTTCTTTGCTGCAGAGTCTTCCTCAGCAACTGGCGCTGTGCTGACTGTTGATTCCACTTCCTCAGCGGGAGCTGCCAATACTTCTTCCAAAGCAGCATCTAGACTCAGCGCTGCATCTGTTTCTTCAACTTCTTCTTCAGCTGGAGCTGTTGTTTCTTGTACCAAGTCTTGGACTTCTGGCTCTTCTACTGTCTCTACGACTGCTTCAGAAAATTCCAAGTCAGAAGCAGCATTACCCAGACCCACAGCAGCCAAAGCTTCTGTCAAATCTGTCGCAGCTTCTTCTTTTACATCTGCTTTTTCATCTACAACTGGCTCGAATACAGGCGCTTCAGCGACTACTTCTTCAATTTTTTCGGCAGGTTTTGCAGCTTCAGTCTCATGGAGCAGATCTGCTACAGCCAGACGGCCCATCTCTACATCTGCTTCAAGATGAGGAGCTGTCTTTTTTTCATCATTGAGGATGATATACTCTTTACCAATCATCAAGATGCGTGATTTAGGAATCTGAATTTCCTCGCTGGTATCTTCAGAATTAACCACCAAGTAGCCAATTTCATTCTTTTCGTCAATATGATAGTCAACAACAGTTCCCACCTTGTTTCCATCAATTGTGATGACAATTTCGTCAAAGATACTGCCCTGTTTGTCGTTCAAGACCTTTAGGTCAGCTTCTTGCAGCTCTTGAAAGACTGAGCTGTTTTCTACCATGACCGCAAAGTCACCGATACCTTGGATGTTCTTGCTAGAAAGCAAGGCAAAAGGCTGTTCAGACTGTTTTGACTTAATGACAAAAGTCAGATTGACTCCCTCGTCAACAAAGACTTCATGGACTTCACCCAGTCCCATCCCTTTTTCAATCTCAATGACAACGGTCCCTGTGATTGTTTTACAACTTTTCATAATTTCCCCTAAAACCCTTCTAATTGATTACTATCAATTGTATGTTTATATAGTATTAATTTTTCCCGATTTTGTCCAGCATGTTGAACGCTTCTTGACGAAGATTTTGATCTGAGCTTCCTTGCACAATTTCCTGCAGGTAGCTAGCCGCTTCTAGAACTGCATTAGAAGCCAACAATTCCTGACTTTCCAGTAGAAGGAATTGGAAATAGACTTCTTTATCTCCCGCAGTTGTTGCAGCTGGTTGTGCTTCTGCTGCTTCCTCAGCCTTGAGGATGTCAGTGATTTTCTGAAGTAAATCTTCTTCTGTTTCATCTGCAGCCGGAACGACCGGAGCTGCTTTGACTTGTGCTTCCTCAGCTTTGAGGATGTCAGCAATTCCCTTGAGCAGGTCTTCTTCTGTCTCATCTGCAACTGCTTCTTGAACAGGCTCAACCTGTGTCCAAAGAACATCTTCAGAAACTGATTGAACAACAGCTGGTTCAGCAGCTTCTTCAAACTCAAACGTCTCAGCTGCAGGTTCGAAATTGTCTTCTTCCTCCCAAGCCTCTGCCACTTCAGCAGTCAAATCTTCCTCTTCAGCCCCAAGCAAATCATGCTGAATCTGGCTGAGAATGTCTTGATAACCCTGAATATCAGCGCGATCACGGCTAACCATAGACTCTTCAGAAGCAGAAAACTCTGGCTCTGCACTAGCTTGGCTGAAGACTGAGTCCACCTGAGCCTCTGGCTCAGCTTTCTCCTCAGCAAAGAAGAGAGATTCTAAGCTGTTTGCTGCTCTTGACTCTTCTGCTCTAACTGGTTTGATATCTCCCGTAGCAGCAAAAACATCTTCCAGGCTGTTGCCTCCTACTTCTTCTGCCACCGGCTGCTGAGCTTGTTCTTGCTCAGTGAAGAATTCTTCCTCATCTTGAGAAACAACACCTGTCACCTCAACCGCCTGCGGTCTGAAGTTGCCATAGCTAGACTCAGTATAGGACATCGGTCTAATCTTAGACAGAACAGCTGTTTCAAAGGCTGGATCATCTATATCTGTATAGCCTTGATTGCCGGCTGCATTTGCTTCAGTAGGCTGAATCAGAGAGTTGGCCACCTTAATCTTGGTTGCTCCCTTGCGGTGATGAAGCAGAGACTGCAAAAATTCATCATTGGCTTTTTGTGAGCTGTGGTCCATACCCACCATACCGACCTCAGCTGCCGCTAGCTGACTGTTTGGCTCGTATTCTCCAAAGGCAGGAGCTGTAGCCAAGTTATCAACAGGGTAGAGAGGTTTGACTTTCTCATATCTTGTCATATCCTTTTTGATAGAACGGTCTGCTAGGGTGCGACCAGAAGCAGATGCTCTCTGCCTTGCCGGACTTTCCTCAGCCTGAACCCTTTCTTTACTTTCCTTTCTCATCCTACCGGTTGAAGCATTGGATAAGTTTAAATCCCTAGCAGATGACAAGCCTGCGCTCGTCGCTTCCGCTTTCTTGCGTGTGCTCTTGGTATGCTTCTGGCTTCTGCTTCGCGCTGAAGCAGTTGCTCTCTTCTTGACTGGAGCTAGCTCCTGTGAAAAGAGCAGCACCATATAGACTGCCAAAGCCAAAGCACAGAGTCCAACAAAGGCTATGCCGGGAACTTGTTGAAAGAGGAATGGAGCACCAATCGCAAATAGCATGACCCATACTACGAGAAAAAGGCGCTTTATTAATGAAATCCTAGAAACAAATAAAATGCTAATCGTATGCAGCGCTATAAGCCCTGCTCCAAAAGGTAAAAAATATGCCATTTGAATATTTTCGACACCCCCCACTTTCTAAATGATATTAAACTTTTTCAATGCAAAACCAATCTTGATTTTGTTTTTCCATAAACTCCATTAAAACCCAAAATAGACTCGGGCGTCTATTTTGAGTTTGCTTGTATTATAACTTCAAATATCTCTATGTTTTAGTTTACTATAAATGCACTGTTAATACTAGTCTAATAACTTGGTTTTTAGCATTTTTTTAAGAAAAAATTTAGTCATTCTTTTGAAATTTCAAACCCTAGACTTATTTGGTATTTTTTCAAAGTGTTTTAGTTAACTACCAAGTTATTCACAGATAGGTTATCCAGCTTCATAGTCGTTTCAGGGCTTTCTCCGCTCGGAGTTTCGAAGTAGTAACCCACAATAGTCATTGGATAGCTGAATCCTGGAATGTTTTCAGGATCGAAGCTAACTTCGCGCCAGCCAGTCCAGCTGTTGGGACGAATGACGTGAAGATAAATCTTCTGACCACTGGCATTTTTGACAATCAAGCCAATCTTACCAGCCCATTGATTAGACAGAGATAGAGAGAAGCTGATAGCATCCGGCTTATTGTTCAAGGATACATACGGTGCTGCAAATTCCATTTCATACATGGTAGAAGACTTGGTTGCTGGAATCTTAACCACATTGGAGCCTGAACCCTCAAGGAAGTCCGTGTTATCAACCGTCACATCATACTGATTGCTGCCGCCTGACTGAGTCAACTTAAGAGGTGATTCGAAGCGGTAGATAGTTGATGAATTGTAATAAGCTGACAGACCATCGTTCTGACTGGACAGATTGCTGAGTTGCTCCAGATAAGACGGAGCTAGATTACTGAGTTGCTCCAGATAAGACGAAGCTAGATTGGTATTGTTTTTAGCAGTCGCACTGCTAGTTGTATTGGTTGTTGCGGCCCCCAAAGTGTTATTGTTCCCACTTGCATCCGTGCCGTTACTAGACGATACCACTTTCATGAAGGGTTTCTGCCAAGCTGGAGCAGCAAACGGGGACTCCCAGTTAGCAAACTGAATCGGGGTCTTATCGACATTGCTCTCTGGAGTCACATAGCGCTCAACATCTTTTACTTGATAGAAGCGCAGTTTGATTTTACCGGTAGCTAGCTCTGGATTCCTATTCTCCTCGATAGAAGACCAACTTGTCTTTTCACCTAGTTCTAGCTCGCTGGAAACGATTTTTTGTTGATTTCCATCGATTAATTCTAAGAGTTTTAAAACTTGCGTATAAGTTCCTTCGAATTCAATGTCCGCTGTCATCTGAGTAATATTGGAATTGTTGTACTTACCGTTTCCTGAAGTCGCTGTACTAGCTGCGGTTGTCGTTGCAGTATTGGCATCTGATGAAGAGCTGCTGCTTGTTGACGATGAGGACGATGTACCTGACGAGCTAGAGGTCGTACTGGATGACGATGATGTTCCACTTGAGCTTGAACTGCTAGTCGTACCAGAAGAGTTGGAGTTTTGACCATTAGATGAGGTCGCAGCTAATCCCTCCTGCTGGAGTTCCAACTCTTTGCTTTCAGTATAGTTGACAGACTTGAATTTAATGCCACTTTCTCTGACCAATTTGTCAATTAGGAAAATGAACTCCCCTTGATTGGTTGTACCATAGTATTTTTTAGCTTGATCCAGAGTCTTGGCATTCAGAGTTTTGAGCTGCTTGGTAAGAGACTTCTTTTGACTAATCTTGGCATTCTTGCCGTCCAGCTCTGTCATAATTGTTGCGTGTTCTTCATTCAGCTGAGCCATCCGAGTATATGAATTTGATACTAGATATCCCCCACCAGCAAGTACCGCTACTCCTCCGACACAGGCCAACAATCTCTTGTCACGCTCATTCAAATTACTCAGGAGTTTTTTCTTTTCTTTCTCATTTTTGTTCTTCATTGAAATCTACATCCTTCGTCACAATTTTAATGTTAAACTCATAAATTGAATTATTATCTTTTTCCTCGCGAGTAATCTTATCCACAAAAATATGGTTAAATTTCTCAGACTTACGAAGCTCTTCTTCAAACTTAGCGATGGAAAGTTGCTCTTTGGCAGAGCCATTGATTTCTACACTGTCGTTATTAATCTTGATATCGTCAAAGACCAAGTCCCGTGTCACATTTTTATTGAGGAAGTCCATAAAGGCTTTGTTTACTCGGTGCAGGCGGCGGAAGTCGCCTTCCAAGCTGCCAAAGAGAAGTTCGTCATTCTTGACCGTTACAATCTTATCTTCAGTCTCAGAGACTGCCTTCAGCTCTTGAGCCATTTCTGGACTCTTGAGCGTCTGCTCTGCTCGGTCAATCTCGCCTTGGAGCTGCATAGCGCTAAACTGGAAGAAGCCAATCAGCACAATCATAATCGCTGCAATCCCAGCAAAAGCGGAAATAGCAGCAAGTTTCAGTGGACTGGCCTTAGCCGGTGCCACATGATATTTTGAAAAGTAGTTTAAATCTCTCCGCATTAGTTTGCTCTCCTAATCAACATGGCTGTAGCCGGAATGAACTCCGCATTAAACTCGGCAGAACCTTCCCACAGTACATTCTCATAATCTACATTATCAATTGAGATGAATTCCCGATTCATGTTCTGCTTCAAAATAGATGCCAACTGCCAACAGATGTCCTGGTCCCCAAAGACATAGAAACTGTCAATGTTGAGACCGGTTGATCCGCTGAAGAAGTTTTCAGTATTGAGAATGTGGTTCTTAGCATCAGCCACCCACTCATCCAAGGCCCTCTTCAAAAGACCTGTATCCAGATCATCTGAAGCCACTGCTGGAAGCTTCTGTAAAAGACTAGCATCGTCTGCATAGCTTAGGATGTCCTTGTAGCCACGGTTGAGATAGTTGCTTGTCACAAACTTGCCTTCTGAGTAGAGATAGACGCCGATGAAACTCTTGCTCAGATGTACCATGCCGACATTTTCTTTGGTCAGCTTCTTGGCACGATTGTTAATTGCCTGAACGCGCTCCAGCCATTTTTCAAAGGTATTAGATTGAAGATCAAAGACATAAGGTGTCAGCTTCAAATTCTCAGCCAAGCCCAGATATTGCTCTACCACGCCTTTTGGCACAGCATAGACCATGAGTGAGCGAGTATCTTCATCAAGCGGAAAAGCTGAATTGGACTCCTGCTCTTGGAACTGGATAACATAAGAAGTCGGATCAATATCCAGATATTGCTGGAGCTCATAAGATACCAAGCCCTCAATATCTTCATCATTCTGCACACTAGCTGCCACATCAACCGAACGGGCAATGATATTGGTATTGCCCAGAGCAAAGAATGCATACTTAGCTGTGATCGCATGCTGCTCCATCAAGTCGCTGATAACATTCTTAAGAGTAATCGGATCGACGATCTCACTGTTAAGCACAACGCCTTCTGGCAGATTTGCAGATGCCATCTTGATAATCTCCAGCTCATTGCGCTTCTGTCTAGCAACAACCAGATAGACTGATTCGTCAGTGAAGTCAATGGCCATCAGATTGCCCTTGATTGGTTTACCAAACATAGTGTAAGGTGCATGCATTCTAGTGACCGGTTGGCTCGCCGCACCACTGCCTTTCTTAGCAAAGAGCGAGCGATTACCAGACTTAGCCTGCATATCATCACTGCCACTATTCTTAGAAAAGAGCGGCTTGTTGAGCTTAGTTAAGAAGCTCCCTTTTGCTGTTGACTTTTCCTCATCATCAAAGTCTTCTTGACGATCTGACTTAATCTGAACCCCTTGAATAGATAAGTGTTCTTTATGTTTCCCTTTTGATGAGAAGAGCGGTTTATTTAATTTTCCTAAAAATGAGCCTTTTTTCTCATTATCTTCTTCGTCCAAAGCTTTTCTGCGCCCCTTGGACGAAAACATATTTTTTGCCATAATCTCCTAATCTCCCTTATTTTTCCTAAAAACTATTTCCCTAATTATTTCGCTCTATATTTATCACTGAAATACTCAGATAATTTATTGATATCCGGATCCCTCAAAGCTGTTGTATAAATAGCAAACTCATTTATAAAAGTTTCTCCGCCAAATATAATCTGACTTTTTTCGACATTGTGATCAACTCCATTATTTTTCAAAAATATCTGCTGTGTATGGACCAAAGCTCCATTGACAAAAATTTCAAGCTTTAGAATATTATTTACCGCAGAACTACGTACCTGAATAGAATTATCCTTTGTATAGTCTAGTTTAGCATTTGCATACTGCTGACCACCATTATTAGCTGCCGTATCATCCACTGTTTTAACAGCAATTCTACCATCTTCTTCTAAGTTAATCCCCCAACTTAATTTATTATCTAGCAAGTAAGTTAGAAGAGGACCCGTTTGCTTTCGATTTCCAATCAGCATAGAAGTTGTATAAGAGTTCCCATTTCTGAAATCTTTGTCTTTAAAAGCCATTGAATAAGTACCCTGAAGTGAAATTAGTTGACGCGCCTGTTGGATACGTTCTTCATAATAATTCAGAACAGGTACATTATGGATATCAATACTATCAAATGAAGTGTTATGAAAATAATCACGTATATCTACTTCAGTCTGAACTTGATCATCACTCGGTAATATTGAAAGTGTCTTATCATCACTTTTCAGCATAGCCAAATCTGCATCAGTATGCACATCTAGATTGCTTGTTACAGGCAACCCCATAACCCAAATTCTGTTCTCTGCTTCTTGGAAACTACCAACCCGCCCATAAGAGTTAACAGCCCGAGCGGCAAAAGTCAAGTAGCGGCCTCGCATCTCATCGGTAATCTTAACACCACTCTGAAGTTTCGATTTCTGTTGAAAATCACTTGGCATTTTAGGTAGTACGAGTTGAGAGACCGTATTACCAGAGCTTGGACCAAGCGTCCCGACAGGAACAATGTTACGATTATCAACACTAATACTTGAATAACTAAGAAACCATGCTGAGTCCGTATAAATCCTAGCCCTACTATTTTGTTGATCACCTTTCAATCCAGCAATCCCTCCAGGAGTGGTCTCGCCTACATAGTAGAAGCCTTTAGAATTAGGTATAGTAACAGATAAATCACTTGGAATATCCAGAACACTTTCCTTAGCATTAGCAGCAAAAAGATGGATATTTTTTATTTTATTATCTTTATAACTTAGATTAGTCCCTTGTACATCAATACTTTGCGTTGAGCCACCTTGCCCGACACGATATGTGAAAGTTTCAATATCTTTTCCGCTACCACCGTCTTTTTTAATCCTTGCCAACTCTGTTTCAAATGATTCCTGAATATCAAAGTTAATAGTATTCTGCCCTCTTTGTCGGAGGATGTTATTGAAACTTCCAGCAAAGAAAGTCAAAAGGCCAGCTGTAATAACGCCTATCAACACAAGGGAAATTAAAACTTCAACCAAGGTAACCCCTTTGTGTTTTTTAAGTCCTTTCATATTTTGTCCTTTCTACGGGCCTGAAACAAACCAAAGATCTTGCTCAATCTGCTTTTTTATGTCAGAAAATGTTTTTTTGAGTCCCTCTGAATCTAATACATCTGTATAAGTTGCGTCAACTCCTGCCGTTTTAATTCCTTCCGTCATCTGATTACCATAAGCTCTTTCCTCATCAAGTGCGGAGAACCCCAAAACATTAATTCGTTTAATGCCCTTTCCAAATTTTTGTGCAACGTGTCCGGGATAAACGACAGCTTCTGGCATAGCTTTATTTCCATCTACAATGTGGTGATTAGCTTTACTACCTTTCGCCCCAACAACATCAGATAAATCTTCCTCTTGGGGACTATACCCTCCCCCAATAGCTTTATCATTTGGATAATTCTCTTTATACATTTTATTTTTACTTGTAGGAATAATCGCACCACTCCTATATATATGTATATACTCACCATGTCCTGGTGCAATAGTACGAACATTAGGCACACCGTCTGTCAATAGAACTGCATATTTAAGTTGAGCCGGATTCTTCTGCAGGCTAACTAAGCCGTAGCGAAGACCATCACCAGGGTTTGTATAACCTGCTGCACCAAGTTTATTAACTTTTTCTTTAATATCAGTCATTTTACTAGCTACATCTAAAAATTCTTCTTGGACATAAGCTCCAGTTGTTGAGAATTCAACTAGATTTACACTTACATTTCCTAGAGGTGCTAGATCATCTAACAGCATTTCTGTATTTCTTCTAAGAATACTATATCGTCTATCTTCGTCTTTTACATTATAATAACCACCCTTCATCGTTCTACTCATAGAGCCCGAGGTGTCAAATATAAAAGAAATAGCCACATTCATTTGACCCTCAATAGGGTCATTCCGATAAGCGAGAGCAATCCCTTTTTTCCCTTTAGCAACTTTAGAAAAAACTTGCTTGGTGTTTAGTGCTGAAATAGCCGTATCAAGAGAAAATTTATTGTTCGAATGCGGATACTTCCCAGTTAAATTGTAGCTAACTAAACGATTATCCTTATATGATTCATCTGTCTTGAAAACTAAATTCAACTTCATATCATATAAAGATTTAGTGCCTAAATCACTAATATCCCATCCCTGCTTTTCCTTATTCCAAACATAATTTCTGACTTTCTTCCCATCTTCAGATAGCCCAATATAGCTCCACTCCTTAGTCAATCCTTTATCACTACCTTTGTATTTGCTATCATCTAAGATAAAGACTGAAGTCGCCTTACCAATAGTTCGGTCCACATACTGCATAGAAGTTCGCATTTCCGCTTGTATACTAGCTTCGCGCTCGATTAACTCTCGACTAGAAAACATAGTATTAAATATAACGCCAATAATCACTGCTATCATACTCATAAGCATGATAGCCATAATCATTTCGGTTAAAGTAAAACCTTTTCGTAATTGTTTCATCTTTTATACCTACTTCATTTTTACTTTTTCGCCGATTTCAAATGCCCCTCTTCCGAGCGAATCCCTCTAGTTTGAAAATTAAAAACGACGACATGCTCATAATAATCATCACTACCAGCCAATTTTGACTTAGATTTAATAGTTATGTAGTAATTCTCAGCTCCACGTATCCCTTTGTCTAGTTCTCCATTCATCTCAATCTCAGCTATACCGCCATCTTTAAATGTATGAGTAGATTTAACAGGCACTGTCGATGGAGATGGACTAGTAGCCCTCTGGGCAAACTCCTTATATAATGGTGAACTCTCTCCGTTCCCCAAATACGCACCCCATGCCAACTGTGAACCAGATGTTGCCACATACTTAGCTTTTAGATAGCTATACATGCGCTGAGTCTGTGTCTGCCCCGTATCCACGATAGAAGCTAGAATCCCAATCATAGCTACAAGCAGCACAATGGTTACAATAACCATAGGCAAGGTTGAACCCTGTCTTTTTTTTCCTTTCATTTTATTACTCTCCTAATACTTCTACTTTTGATATTGCCAAAATAGTTGTCACAACCTGACAACTACTTTGGTAATATCCGACTGCCGAAGCAGTCGGAGTAGAGAAATTATCTCTAGTTAGCATTTACACCAGCCGATGACCAGTCGTATTCCCAAGTTTTAGCTCCACTATCAGTAGCAGAAGTTTTACCAGCTGGGATAAAGGTCGAAGTCAGCTTAGTACCACTAATAGTATGTGCTGAATCCTTACCATTCTTAGCCAAGCTTTCTACAAGGGTAGACGCATCTTTTTTAGCAGCATTTTTCGAAATATATGGCGCTAAATCCTGAAGCGTAGGTGAGGTTGGATTTGATGGATCATCTTGCGCTCCGATATAAGACTGGATAGCTGATACCAATTCACGGTGTTCAGATTGGATACGGCTCTTACGCGCGTTATCTTGGAAGGAAGTGATAGCTGGAATCGCTACGGCTGCAATGATAGCGATAATGATAATTACCACGATCAACTCAACCAAGGTAAAACCTTTACCTTTTTTCTTCAAATCCTGACGGAATTTTTGCAATTTGTTTAACATTTTGAATAGATCTCCTATTTTCTTTTTATCTTTGTTTTCGCTGAATGTCAGCTTAATTTTTAAAACTATTTTAGGTTAGTTGGTATTGGAACCACTATATCTCCAATCGTAAAGCCACGTTTTATCCTTGGTTTTACTAGAGCCAGCACCTGAGGGATGGAAGGTTGAAACCAAGGTTGTTCCATCAATTTTATGAGCCGGCTCCTTATCATTCTTAGCGAGAGCATCTACAATTTTAGTTGAGTCACCTTTGGAATTTTTAGAAATATATGGGGCCAATTGCTCCATTGTAATTGACTTTACAGTTTCTGGGTCATCCTGTGATCCGATATAAGACTGAATCGCAGTTGCTAACTCACGATGTTCCGATTGAATACGCGAACGACGTGCGTTATCTTGGAAAGAAGTGAGGGCCGGAACTGCTACAGCTGTGATAATCGCGATAATGATGATGACCACAATCAACTCAACGAGGGTGAAACCTTTGTTTTTTTTCTTCAAATTATGATGAAATTTTTGCAATTTATTTCGCACTAACTTCTCCTAATTCTTTTTCATAAAGGCTGCTGAGCAGCCTTTTTAATATCTCTCAAATGTAGGGTTTTAATTCATCTTTTCTTAGATGATTTGATAAGTATTACCACTTTTTTAAATAGCCTAACTAGACGGGTTATACCTAGTTAGCATTCACACCAGCTGATGACCAGTCGTATTCCCAAGTTTTAGCTCCACTATCAGTAGCAGCAGTTTTACCAGATGGAATAAAGGTTGAAGTCAGCTTGGTACCACTAATAGTATGTGCTGAATCCTTACCATTCTTAGCCAAACTTTCTACAAGGGTAGACGCATCTTTTTTAGCAGCATTTTTCGAAATGTATGGCGCTAAATCCTGAAGCGTAGGTGAGGTTGGATTTGATGGATCATCTTGCGCTCCGATATAAGACTGGATAGCTGATACCAATTCACGGTGTTCAGACTGGATACGGCTCTTACGAGCGTTATCTTGGAAGGAAGTGATAGCTGGGATAGCTACAGCTGCAATGATAGCGATAATGATAATTACCACGATTAACTCAACCAAGGTAAAACCTTTACCTTTTTTCTTCAAGTCCTGACGGAACTTTTGCAATTTGTTTAACATTTTGAATAGATCTCCTATTTTTTCACAATTTTTACTATTTTCGCCCACAGGGGCATTTGTTTTGTTCCTAGCTGGGAGACCCTACAAACTCCCAGCATCAGAACGATTTCCTAACTTTTTGTGCAGAGCAGTTGCCCTGCCATCTCCTAAACTTTTCTGAAGCGCCTTCCTACTGGTCAACTCCAGATCCTGCATCCACAGCGTGAGCAAGCTCAAACATTGGCAGCATGACAGAGGCTACGATACCACCGATGATAACCCCCATGACGATGATCATGGCTGGCTCCAAGAGTGAGAGCAGTTGCTTAATAGCTGTTTCAAGCTCTTCTTCATAATAATCGGATGTCTTGACCAGCATGGACTCCAGAGACCCAGACTCCTCACCGATCTTGACCATCGAGAGCATCATAGGCGGGAAGAGACCGGTTGCGGTAATCATCCCTGTCAGACGTTCCCCTTTTTGCAGACCTTCATTAGCGATCTTCATCTTTTCAATGACGACAGCGTTGTTGGTTGTCGCAGCAGCAGACTCAATAGCCTCGACCAGAGGAATACCTGCACTAGTCAGGATAGCCAAGGTGCTGGCAAAGCGAGCAGTAACAATCTTCTGCATTGGCCCCTTGATGACCGGTAGCCAAAGCTTAAGTCGATCTAGCTGGTAACGTCCTGCTTCTGTGCTGCGATAGCGCAGGAAGAGGAAGACCAGAATCCCCGTCACACCGAAGAGGATATACCAGTAAGAGCGGACAAAGTTACTAGCTGCTAGGACGATACGCGTCGGCAGCGGCATGTCCATCCCACTCTGCTCAAAGATTCCTGAGAAGCTAGGGATAACGACATAGAGCAGGGCCAAGACTGCGGCCACAGCTAGAAAGGCTAGGACTGCGGGATAGATCATAGCTCCGCGAATCTGGCGGCTGGTCTTGAGCTCTTTAGTATAGTGCTCAGACATCTTTTCCAGCACCTCATCCAGCTTACCAGTCTTTTCACCGGCCTGCACCATACGGATCAGGAGATCGGGAAACATCCCTTCCTGATCCAGCATGGCCTTGGACAGCTGACTACCTTCTTTTAGGCTCTTGCTGACGATTTTAAGACTAGACTTGAGATTCTTTGAAGTAGCCTGTTGCTCTAGGATATCCACTGCATTATTGAGGGGAATCCCCGACTCCAGCATAACCGACATCTGCTTACAGAAGAGCGATATGTCCTTGAGCTTGATCTTCTTGCTTTGGAAAAGGTGGATCTCCTTAGAGCCCATGACCTTTTCTTCGACACTGATTGGCTTCCCTTTGAGACGGATCCGATTGACGGCATCTGTCCGGTTAGGAGCGTCCACCTCTAGTGTGACGACCCCTTGCCTAGTGTCGAGGTATTTACAAACATATATTGTCATGCTCTAGTACCCCACTATTCCTAGGGATTTTTCAACTTGAGCGCGATCCACTGAGTAGGACAGCAGCGTTCTCTGATCGATGACATTGCGACGGTAGAGTCCCATGAGCGAAGTGTCCATGGTAATCATACCTAGCTGAGCCCCCGTTTGGATTGGCGTCAGCAGCTGGTGGGTCTTCCCTTCGCGAATGAGGTTGCGAATAGCGGGTGTTCCCAGCATGATTTCAAAGGCAGCCACACGACCCTTGCCAGTCGCTGTACGCATAAGCTGCTGCGATACAACCCCTTCCATAACGGCTGAAAGCTGCACACGGATCTGCTCCTGCTGCTCGGCTGGAAATACGTCGATAATCCGGTCCATGGTGTTTACGGCACCGACCGTGTGGAGAGTTGACAGGACTAAGTGACCTGTTTCCGCCGCACGCAAGGCGATTTCAATCGTTTCCTTATCCCGCATCTCACCGACTAGGATGACATCCGGGTCCTGACGAAGTGCACCGCGGAGGGCATTGCCGAAGCTCTGCGTATCCGCTCCCAGCTCACGCTGGTTGACCAAGCACTTATTATGCGTGTGCATGTACTCGATCGGATCTTCAATCGTGATGATGTGCTCATCCCGCAAGCTGTTCATGTAGTTGATCATGGTTGCCAGGGTCGTTGACTTTCCGCTTCCTGTTGGTCCGGTAACCAATATCAGCCCCCGGCGTTTCTCAGCTAGCTTTTTGATAACTGGTGGCAATCCCAGAGATTCCATAGATGGAATATCCTTGGGAATGACCCGCAAGGCAATCCCACAGTTGTTTTTCTGCTTAAAGATATTGACCCGCAAGCGATAGCCATTATCGACCTCGTAGGCACAGTCCACTTCACCGACTTCTAAAAGATGAGCAATCTGCTTCTCATTTAAAATATGCTTGGTGAAGCGAACCGTGTCTTCGTTGGTCAAAATTGTATTGTTGAGTTGTGTTAACCTCCCGTGCAGACGCATGGTTGGCTCAGCGCCAACCGTGAAGTGGATATCTGATGCACCCGCTTCAATCGCCTGCTTAATTAACTCATCCAAATTCATCCTAAACTTCCCCTTCTAGACTAAAGGCAATCTTCATTGCTTCTTCAATCGTTGTAGTCCCCTGTTTTGCGATATCAATGGCCTCCTCCGCCAAGTCTCGCATACCATTTTTCTTAGCTTCTGCTCGAAGCTGTGCTGTTGTTCCACCATCATTAATTAGTGATTTAATCTCCCGTGTCACCGCCATGATTTCGTGGATAGCTATACGTCCATAGTATCCCGTACCGCTGCAGTAGTTGCAGCCGCGTCCGCGATACAAGGTGTCTCCCTTGTGAATACCGATACCTGCATGTTCATTTGTTTCTACAGTATATTCAGTCTTACACTTAGGACAGATGCGCTTAATCAAGCGCTGTGCGATAATACCGACAGTCGCCGTTGAGACTAGATAAGGCTTGATGCCCATATCGACCAAACGGTTGACTGTACTAGCTGTGTCATTGGTGTGGATAGTCGAGAGAACGACGTGACCAGTGATAGCGGCCCGAACCGCGATACTAGCTGTCTCTTCGTCCCGAATTTCCCCCAAGAGAACGATGTCCGGGTCCTGACGCAGGATACTTCTCAAACCACTCGCGAAGGTCAGTCCAGCTTTGTTATTTACCTGAACTTGGTTGACCCCTTCCAATCGGTATTCAACCGGATCTTCAACGGTGATGATATTTTTTCCTACATCATTGAGCTCACGGAGCGCTGTGTAGAGAGTGGTTGTCTTTCCGCTTCCCGTAGGACCAGTCAGCAAGATAATGCCTTCTGGAGCCTTAAGAATATCTTCAAAGAGCTTCTGATTGGTTGGCGAGAATCCCAGTTCCTCTTTACTGAGGAGGGTTGCGTTCCGGCTCAAAATCCGAATAACGATTTTTTCACCGAATACAGTAGGCAAGACTGAAACCCGCATGTCGACTTCTTTGCCGTCGATGGTTGTCTCAATCCGTCCATCCTGAGGAATCCGCCGCTCAGCGATGTCCAGACCACTCATGATCTTAATCCGTGTCGCAATGGCTGAGTGAGCATTGGCTTTCAACTGCATGTTTTCCACCAAGGTTCCGTCAACCCGGAAACGAACACGAACAACTTTTTCAAAGGGTTCAATATGGATATCGCTGGTCCGCGTCTTGATTGCCTGACTGATAATCGAGTCAATCAAACGTACAACCGGAGCGTTTTTGATTTCGAGATCTTCTTCGATGATCTCTTCATCCACATTAAAACCTTCGATTTCGGTCGCTGCCTGTTGGGCTTCTTCTCCTTTGGAATAGTATTGATCGATATACTTCTCAATATCATCCCGAAAAGTTACATAAGGTTCTACCGCCATCTTAGAAACGATTTTAACGTCATCTAGGGCGATATAGTTGCTTGGGTCTGCCATCGCAACTACTAACTTGGGTTCTTCTCCCTCTTCTCCATCTGTGAAAGAGATCGGAATCAATCCATGACGTTTAGCAACTTTTTCTGAAACCTTCTCGACAGCTTCCTTTTCTATCACAAACTGTGATAGATTGACATGAGGTACACGATAATAGTAACTCATGACTTTCAGCATATCTTCTTCTGTCACATAGCCCTTGCTGATTAGATATCTCTCTAACTGCATGTTTGATTGTGGCATATCTTGAAGAATTTCTTCTTTTTGAGCTGCCGTTATCAGATTGAATTGAACCAATATAGCGATTAGTGCCATTTGTTTCTCCTGTCTGTGATTTTTTTGTAAAAATCCTTCAATTCTTTCTATGCGTTAATAGATAACAGCTTTCTTAAAAAAATCTCCCTCGCTTAAAGATTCCTTTAAGGTTTCTTTAAGCTTTTTAAGTTAGGCTAGTACATGGAAAATTTACCAATAGAACCAAACTTAATGTTTTAAGTTAGATGCTTTAAGCAATATCTCTATTTGATAAACCTAGTAAACAATCCTTAAATCAATCCTAAGATTGATAAGGGTCGTTTTAGATTTGTCAAAAGGGGCGCAAAAAAGCAGATGCCAAAAACATTTGTTCTTGCGTTCTTAAATACTATACAAAGCAAGTTCTCTTGCAAAGTTTCTCATGCTTTTAGATGCAGGTTAAACCGTGTGTGTGTGAAGTTGGTTTAACCCGAATCATCAAGCAGCCAGTGCCATAAGATAAGAATTCTTATCTTATGGTTTTTCTTTTTACCGATATGCATATTTTGGTAGGAAATGCTAGGAACAAAAGCTTTATTTGCTTTAAAAAACATTTACCTATCACAGTATATGACATAATTGACATCTTGTCAACAGGTTTGCCTCGAAAAAAAATGATTGCATTTTAAAAAATGTTTAATCTTGATAAAACCTTGTTATATCAACGTTTCTAACATTTTTTTAAATGACTTCTTTTCTTTCAAAGTTTAAAAAACAGCAAAATTTTTAAGGGAATTTCTCCCCTTTACTACTACTTTTTCAACCTTCAGATGGACAGTGTGACAGCATCTGTCTTCTTCTAATCGGTAGTCGATATGCTTAGGAAAGGCGCTTCAGGACAAGGCTTAGCAAGCTTTGCCTGTTTCTTCCTACTCAATAGTATATGCTAAAGAAAAAGCATTGTCAATACATTTGCATTTTATTAGATGTAAAATCTCTCTAAAAATGCACAATGTGTTCAGCTTGTCTATTTTTAATAGAAAAACCACAAAATCAAAAAGCTAGAATTTTCAGACAGGGAAATAGAGGAACTAAATAAGAAGAAAATCGTAAAAACAAAACCACTGAAAATATGATAATCAAGCTTTAAAAAAAAGCCCGAAATATCGGACTGTAGAGATATAGTTTTCAGTAGCACTATTTAAGTATGAAGTTTTAAATCGCCTTCTCCACCTATACACCACTCTTCGTGCTCTTCCAAGCTACTATCTGTCTGGATAGTGATTTTGGTAATACCGTAAGCTTGCAGTTCTTGACGCAGGGTGGCTTGGGTCTCGGTCAGCAGGTCTGGATTTTCAAGACAGATATGGATCATGGCAAATTTTTCCAAACCATCTGTGGTCCAGACATTGAGCTGGGTAATAGTCTGAACGTTTTCAACGGCTAGGATTTCCTGATAAAGCTGGCTCAAATCAATATCGCTAGGTATATGATCCAGAAAAATCTTGATATTTTCCCAGAACTTAGGCAGGGCCTTGCTGAGGATGAAGCCTGCAATGAGCAGGGAGAGCAGCGGGTCAAGAAAATACCAGTCAGTAAAGCGCAACACGATGGAGATCAGAATAACAGCCACCCAACCCAAAATGTCCTCTAAAAAATGAAGACTGAGAATAGACTCATTATGACTGTGTCCATGACCATGGCCGACCACCTTGCTGGCTGCTAGATTGACTATAATGGCAAAGATACCCAGCACCAGCATGCCGTCATAATTGACCTTTTCAGGCGCAAAGACCTTGGCTACGTTTTCGATAATCACCAAGGTCGAGCCGACCAGCAAGATGACCGAGGTCAGCAGGGCTCCCAAAAGGCTGTAGCGCTTATAGCCCAGAGTGTATTTCTTGTCTTCTTTTTTATTAGAAATTTTTTCAAAAAGGGTGGAAAGTCCGATGGCCATCGCGTCTCCTGTATCATGCACAGCATCGGCTAATACAGCGCTGGAATTGAACATAAAGCCAAAGATAAACTCAAGAATGGCAAAGGAAAAGTTTAACAGAAAGGCAATAGTCATATTTTTACTAGATTTCACAGCAGCCTCCTTTCAGTTTGGCTAAATTTATAGTATAATGTAATCAAAACGGAACACCTTGTTCAGTTTTCTTCATCTTTATTATCCCTTATTCTCAGAAAGGAAACAAGAAGCAATTGAGGGGCTTTGTCCGTTACTGAACAATCCCGCTCTTTTGTGTTGAATCGCTATGGACAGACGAGTCAAGAAATCACGCGCAGCTATTTACCAGGCTTTTATCAGTTTGCTGCATCAAAAAAGCTATGAAAGCATCACGGTGCAAGAAATCATCGACCTGGCAGACGTTGGCCGGTCGACTTTTTATGCCCATTTCGATACTAAGGAAGCCTTGCTAGAGGAGGTTTGCCAAGATCTCTTTCAG
The DNA here is from genome assembly GCF_026781265.1 of Streptococcus sanguinis. Classification (GTDB taxonomy): domain Bacteria; phylum Bacillota; class Bacilli; order Lactobacillales; family Streptococcaceae; genus Streptococcus; species Streptococcus sanguinis_T. The sequence goes on along the minus strand of NZ_JAKUVC010000010.1, from coordinate 77,738 downwards.
CATACCTTTCTTGAACGCGACGACGGCAAGGATCTCTTTGAAGCAACCGCCCATATTTTCAAGCATTTCCAAAAGAATCAGGACAAGATTGCAACCTTGCTGCTTTCGAAAAATATCTATTTCACCAATCGCTTAAAGATTGAGCTGGAAAACTATCTCTTTCCGATGATTCAGGAGCAGCTCCTGCAGAAAAAATCTCAGCTGCCAGAGCCCTTTCTAAGAAATTATGTGACTTCTACCTTTGTGGAGACGGTCAGCTGGTGGCTCCAGCAGAAGAATACATTGCCAGAAACAGTTATCAGCCAGTATTTTCTGGATTTGATGGACTGATTTTATTTTGATACTTATATAGGAGGAAACTTAACTTTATGAAAAAGCAACATTCGAAATTTTTACTTCCAGGTATTCTGATGGTGGGGGTTGTCCTACGGGCACCTTTTGCAGTGCTGCCTGTTGTTCTGGGTGATATTGCTAAGGGACTGCAAGTTCCCGTCAACTCTCTGGGACTGCTGACTAGCCTGCCCTTGATCATGTTTGCCCTCTGCTCAGCCTTTTCCCCACGCTTAGCTCAAAAGGTCGGCCTGGAAAAGCTCTTTACAATAGCCATGATTGTGCTGACTCTGGGCTCTTTTATTCGTATCTTTAACCTGCCTCTACTCTACGCAGGTACAATCATGCTAGGGGCTGCAATCGCTGTCTTAAATGTGCTCCTGCCTAATGTCATTCAGGCTAATCAGCCAGAAAAAATTGGTTTTTTAACCACGCTTTATATCACTTCTATGGGACTGGCTATCTCAGTCATGTCTCCCTTGGCTGCGCCTATTGTCCGCTTAGCTGGCTGGAAAGGCCTGATTCTCGTCCTGACCCTCATCTGCTTACTGGCCTGCTTAATCTGGCTGCCTAACAGCCATCACAATCACAAGCTGACTAGTAAAAATCGTGAACAGCAAATGGGCTCTCTGCTAACAAATCCTAGAGTATGGGCTCTGATTGTTTTCGGTGGCCTGCAGTCCTTACTCTTTTATACGGCTATCACTTGGCTGCCGACTCTTGGTCAGTTGGCAGGACTTTCCAATGATGCTACTGGATTCTTAGCCTCTATCTTTTCAATTATCAGCCTTCCTTTGGCTATGACGATACCTAGTCTGACAACGCGTCTATCCGCTAAAAAACGCTTGGGGATGATTGCTCTCTTTTCTGTAACTGGTATGGTTGGTCTGGGCATGCTGCTGGTCAAGACAGACTCCTTTATCTACTGGCTCATTCTCAATCTGCTAATCGGTATGTCCGTCAGCGCCCTCTTCCCTTACCTTATGGTTACTTTCTCGCTGAAAACCAGTACTCCTGAGCAAACCGCTCAGCTATCTGGCTTAGCCCAGACTGGTGGTTATATTCTGGCCGCCTTTGGTCCTAGCCTCTTTGGATACAGCTTTGATTTATTCCATTCCTGGACTCCAGCCATCCTCATTCTCGTTGGCTTGGCTGCCATCGTGACACTAACTCTCTTTTACATTGAGAAGTTTGACAAGATCTAATATAGACGAAAAAACGCTTAGAAATCCTAAGCGTTTTTGCAATAGTTGAGGCACTCTTCTAGATCCACATCTCGCTCTAAGTGTTCTGGTGTCCAAGGAATCAGGATATCCGGCTCAACTCCCTTGTCATTCATGCCCTTTCCTTGATCAATCCTAGTGTCACGTGAAGTGGGGAACAGGAGCTCATAGTCACCAAAATCCTTCACGCAGCAATTGGAATAATCTAAAATTCCCATAGTCGGACGCCCTAGAACCGTAACCTTAGACATCTTTTTCATGGTATCAACAAAATTATCACCTGAAGATCCGCAGGTAACATCTGCTAGCAAAAAGACTTTTTCAGGTTGAGCTAGACCTAGAACATCTGCTAGAAAGTTCTGATTGCTGTCTTCATTGCCATAAAGGACATACCCTTTCCCCCGATTTTCTTCTAGCTCTTTTAGAAATTCTTTGAGAATCTGGTGAGTTTCTGCTGACAAGTTTGGATCTTCTAGGATATTTTGCATCAGTTGCTGACGCAAATCAACATTTCTATCAGTATAGAGAATCTCCATCCCATCATCGTTTGGCAAATCTAAGTCACTGAAGGCCTTTCCCTGAGGGAGAGTATATTTGAAAAGTGGATAATAAAGCGAGTCCGTCCCGCCATAATTGACTCGAACATCAATGATTAAATACTTGGCCTGCTCAATAGCTGCTTGACTGTCTGCATATAGCTGGCTGATAGCAACCTCATCCGTAAAATCTTCTAACTTGAGATAGACGACATCCTCAGAAAGGCTGCGCCATTCAAACCGCGGTGGCTTCTTTGGGTGGGCAGTCGGCTGAACATGCAGTTGCTCTTCCTTGCCATTGCGTACCACCGTAACTTCTCCGGCATGCTCCACAAAGTAAGCCCACTCCTTGTGCTGTCGCTCTGGTGTGGCACTGACAAAATAATCCTTGTGCTCTTGATAGACCTGGGGCAAAGGTTTTCCATCCAAGGCTAGAATCTGGTCGCCACGTTTCAGCCCCGTGTCACTATTTGCCTGTAGGACATAGAGGCGATCGTGGTAGTATCTCAGTTTAAAACCGGGCGTTTGCGTTTCCTTAAGTCCAAACCAAACATGAGACAAAATTCCAAAACTGGCTATATAACAATGCATCTGGTAAAGAAAGTCCTCTTGGCTCATCTGGTCTGTGATACGCGCTCGATATTCTTCGGGATTTGCACCCGTGATGTCTTTCTTTGTAGAGGAATCCTCTCGCATAATTTCTACGACTTGCTCAAAAATCTCTGTTTTCTTCATCTTTTACTCATTCTTCCAGGTGTCCTCATCGTCCAGCAGACCTCGCTTGGGCATTTTTGAGACATGACGATTGCCGACCACATAAAAGCCCAAGTGCTCCTCCCGCCAGGCATCTGTGCAAGTCACGCCAATCCGCGGACGGCTAGCGATCTGATTCGGAGTCAGGTCATAGGCTAATTGCAGACCGGAGGTCGCTAAACTCTGCCCATCAAAGCGCTTATCAATCCCAGCATACTTGGTTAACTTGCCAGGACCATTAGCTAAAAGACGGCCATCCGGTAGCTCCAAGGCTCGAATCAGTACGGCTTCGGCCACATTTTCAGCCTTGGTCACCAGATTCAGCATCTGATGGCCATGAATCTGATAGATATACCAGTGACCAGCTGGCAGATACATGGATTCATTCTTAGGGGAACGGCGCCCTCCAGCCGAATGACAGGCACTATCCTGACTTCCTAGATAGGCTTCTGTTTCGACAATCCGGCCTAGCTTCTGACCATTTAGAATCAGTTGCATACCTAGCAAAGCTCGCGCTGCTGCAACCGTATCTGCCTCGATTAGTTTCTGAAAATCTCTTGATAACATAGGTTGATTATAGCATGATTTCTCCATTTACAGAGGAAAAGAAATGTTGCAAAAATGCTATTTTTCTCCTTCTCATAGACTTGTTATTTGTTACAAAACGATTACAAGATAAATAGCCCAGAAAGCGCGAAAAAGCTTGTAGAATCTGTATATTTTCTATTTATCTTACATATATTTTGTAACATTTTTATTAAAACAGTATGTTATTTATGTATCAATCCGGTTTTTCATTGCTTCAAATGAAATATTTGTTTAATATTATACTAGAAGGAGGGGTAAGATGAAAAAATTATCTAAAATTTCTTTATTTTTATTACCACTAATTGCACTTTTCTTTTTGGCAGCTTGCGGAAATTCTGCAGATAAGAAGACTGAAGAAAGCTCAAGTTCAAGCTCAAGCGTATCTTCTTCATCTAAGGCTAAGACAAGCTCTAGCAGCACATCTGAAGAAAGCGGTAGTGCCAAAGTCAACGTAAACGGCGGAGATGCTAGCGTTAATGTAAATGGCGGAGACGAAAGCGGAGATGCTTCTGTTGAAACTAACGGAGACGGTAGTGCTAATGTACAAACTGACAACGCTGGGGTTAGCGTAAATGAAGATGGCGTTCATGTTCAAGGCGGCGGTGTTGATGTTAAGGTCGGCAGCGATGGATCTGTCAATATCCAAACACCTTAATTGAAAAACATATTTCGATTATTATAAATAATAAAAACCGAGTTTTGCTCGTTTTTTTGATTTTCTACAATGTAATTCTTGATAACTTATAAATGATTATAAATACTTTTAAAAACTTATTCATTGTGTTATACTCTATTTAGAAAAGTAAGGAGGGACAAGCATGTACCAAGAACAGCGCTTAGCTGAAATCTTAGAGCTCTTGACTGAGAAAAAACAGCTGTCAGCTAAGGATATGATTGAGCATTTTCAGGTTTCTAAAGATACTATTCGGCGAGATTTTTCGATTTTGAGCGAGCGTAGGCTTGTGCAACGCACCCACGGAGGTATTATCCCGCTGGACACTAGCCGGCAAATCCCCTCCTTTAACGACCGTATCAACCAACTAAGTCAAGAAAAAAAGGCTATTGCTCAGAAAGCCCGTGACCTTCTCAAGCCGGGGCAAATAGCTTTCTTTGATGTCTCAACCATCGTTCTCCATCTGGCTCAGCGCATCAAGGAGCCTATGATAATCTACTCCCATTCTCTGGATAATGCAATCATGCTGAGCAGTCAGGACAAAGTAGACTTTCATCTCTTAGGTGGGAAATTTTATCCCAAAAACCGATTCTACTACGCGCTCAATGAAGCAGAGCTGCTGGAGCAGATTTCCTTTGACATTGCCTTTATCGGGGCAGCCAGTGTCTCTGATGGCCTAGTCAGCTTTGAAGACGAAGCTGATGCTCACCTGAAAAAACTGGCTTTGAAGCACGCCAAGACTAAGATTCTGCTGACCGAGCAAGACAAATGGCAGAAAGAGTCTAAGTACATCCTAGGTCCTGTCAGCGACTTTGACTACTGGATTACGGACCAAGAGCCCAGTCCTGAAGTCCAAGAAAAGATAGGAGACAAGGTTAAAATAATTTATTAAATCGATTCATTAGATACATAGGAGGACGAGCTATGACAAAACAAACGATTCGCCTGATTATCAGCGATATTGACGGCACGATTTTGGATGACCAGCACCAAGTAGATTCTAAACTCAAGGATATGATTCCCCTGCTAAACCGAGAAAAAATCCCTTTCGTCCTCGCTTCTGCTCGCTCTCCTCTAGGCATGGACCCGATTGCGCGTGAGCTGGGACTGGGAGATAATCCGTTAGCCTGCTACAATGGCGCTCTGGTCATCAAGGGTGACCCGCAAGCTTATGAAACTATTATCGAGCACCCTCTGGACAAGAAAGAAATCCGCACTTTTCTGGAACTGGTCAAGACCGAATTTCCTAGTGTGTCCATCAATCTCTATTCTGGTAAGGATTGGATTGCCGATCGTTTGGATAAGTGGGTACAGATAGAGGCTGCTATTACAGGGGAGCAGCCGATGATTCAGAATGTACTAGTGCCAGTACTGAATGCGCAAATGCATGTCCACAAGCTACTTCTGATTGATCAAGCGCCTGTCATCCAGAAACTCCATGACTACCTACAGACCTTAGACTTCCCCAAGACAGCCTTCTACCTATCTAAGGACAACTACATGGAAGTCACGGCCAAGCATGTCTCCAAGGAGCAAGCTTTGTACGAAATTGCCCAGCACTACCAAGTGCCTCTAGAGCAGGTCATGACAATCGGAGACAACTTCAATGACCTTCCTATGCTGCGACTGGCTGGACTTGGAGTCGCTATGGGCAATGCCCCTGAGGCAGTCAAAACCGAGGCAAAAGCCGTCACCAAAAGCAACAATGAGCACGGAGTAGCAGAAGTTGTAGAAAAGTATGTTTTGATATAACGCAAAAAATCTGCTCAAGGGCAGATTTTTTTATTGATGATAATCATAAGCCAGACGAGGACTGCCGTCAGCCACATAAATAATGCCGCACTCCCTAAAGCCGTAGTTCAGCACTGCTGCTTTCATAGCCTGATTGTCCGCATGGGTATCGATGCGCAAGTAGGGAATCTGTTGGCAGCAAAAATCAAAGACCTGACGGGATAGGCCTCTGACTTGCCCGTTCGAGGCGATGCGATGAATGGTGCCGTAAGGCTCTGCAAAATGCCATGCCCCCTTTTCGATGACCTGATAGGTCGGGTCTTCTCCGATGATAAAGGCAAAGGTGCCGACCAGCTGCCCTTCTTCCTCGACAACAAAGGAGTGGCCAGCCACAATATCTTCCTCAATCAAACCCGCGCTAGGATAGCCTCTATCCCACTGCGTCGGATTGCCCTGGTCTTTCATGAACTGACGGGCTACATCATAAATCGCCATAATGGCTGGGATATCTTCTGTTTGGGACAAACGAATCTTCATCTTTCCTCCTTTATAAAAATAAGGCTGGAAAGTCCCAACCTTATTTGAATTCTTCTGGTTTGCCAGTATACTGAGACCATTCCTTAGTGAAGAAGCGGTCATTGATCTGGTAGTTTGGCGCCGGCTGTGGATTGGCCACAAAAGGATTAACCGCCTTGTCAAAGGCCAGCCAGCCATTCCAGCCCATGTGAATAGTATCCTGCATGAAGTAGGGCTTATCGCCGTTCTTAGAAAAATCAGCAATGTTGGTAAAACCCTGACTTTCCAGCTGGTAGCGAATCTTAGCCACCGTCCGCTGGTACATTTCAGGACTGAGACCTGTATACTCCGTCCACTTAGAATTGACCGGTGGAATGATGAAGATAACATTGGTCTTTGACTTGGCAAACTGATCCAGAACTAGCTGCAAGTCGTTGTACTCAGGGGATTTTTCATAAGATTGCTTGGTCTGAAAACCTCTGAGCTTGGAAACCTTGCCGGCCAGACGGGTCTTGTAAAAATGATTGTCTATGCCGAATTGATTGTTACTGGTCTTCTTCTTGGCCTCTGCTGTGGCAATCTCTTCCAAAGCCTGATAAGAGAAGGTATCTGGCAGATCAGCCATATAAGGTAAAATTCGCTGGTCATAATTTTCATTATTAAGGGCAGCAAAGTTGCTAAAAAAAGCATCTTGGCGCTCATTAAGATGGGCCATCATCTCAATATGACGCTCTTTAAAGCTGCTCAGTTTTTTACCTTCAGACAGCTTCTGGACGCTCTCTGCCATAGCGACATCTGGATAGAGCTGAAGGAGGCGCTGGGCTGCATATTGCGCCGCCGCATCTCCCTGCTGCTGAGACAGATAAGCCGTCAGCTGATCGCTGTTGAAGTACTGCTGAAAGGCCGAAGCATCATAGCCAGTCTTGGTAAACCACTGGGGCGACACTACATAGACCGCCGTTTGTCCCTCCAACTCAGAGGACATCTGCTGCATACCAAAGTACTGATTAAATGATGCTGCCCCGCGCTGTCCTAGAAAATAGGGACGATAGGAGCGGTCGTATTTCTCAGCCAGCACTGCCGGATGCATACTATCAAAGCGCAGCCATTCGCTAGAGCCAAAGAAGGGAACAAAACGCATCTTCCTATCGGTCAAGGCTGTCACCTTCTTACTGCGGCTCTTGAAGTTTTCTGCTGTCAGGGTCACTGCCGAACGCTTCTCTGCTTCTATATCATGCTTTTTATCAAGCGGATAGAAGAAAAAGAGCAGGGCAACCATGACCATGGCGCAGAAAACCGGCCCCAGAATCAGCCAGAGTCGTTTAAGCATTGCGAAGCTCCGTTACGCCTTCAACGATTTTATTGGCTGTGTTCCAGTCATCGCGGCCAAACTCTGACACTGGCACACGAATATCAAAACGGTTTTCCAGCTCAACAATCAGCTCGACCGTTCCCATACTGTCTAGGACACCAGCGTCAAACAAATCCTCGTCCATCATGTCTGACACATCTTCCATAAATAGTTCTTCAATAATTTCAATTACTTCTGCTTTTATATCCATTTTTCTTCCTCATTCATTTTTATTTTTTAAACCAAAGCTCATTTAAAAATCCAGAAAAGATCAAAAATGAGAACATGACTGCGTGAAAGGTCACCACAATCCCTAAAGCTTGGTTCCATTTATTGTCTGGCAGAGGCGGAAGTCCCTTAGCCTTGCGCTCTTTGTTTAGAGTTTTCTTCTTACGCAGCCAGGCATCATTGACGACTAGACCAGCTCCATGAAAGAGACCGTAGGCGATATAGTACCAGGTTACACCATGCCAGAAGCCCATAATCAGCATGTTGATCAGATAGGCCACACTAGAGGTTGTGTTGCGGTTTTTAAAGACCTTATTGCGCATCAGGACCATGACCAGCCGCATAAAGACAAAGTCACGGAACCAAAAGGACAGACTCATGTGCCAGCGATTCCAAAATTCTTTCAAATCGCGTGAGAGAAAGGGCTTATCAAAGTTGATAGGGCTCTTGATTCCCATGAGATTGGAAATAGCTAGCGCAAACATCGAATAACCGACAAAGTCAAAGAAGAGATCCAGACCAAAGACATACATGACGCCCAGAGTTCCCAGATTAAAGAAACCGCCGGTATAGAGAGCGTAGGTCTTGACATGACCCAGCAGCAGATGCCCAAAAATATGGGCCAGGATAAACTTATAAAGGAAGCCTAGCATGATATACTTGACAGACTGCTCTAGCATATCCAGCAGCTCATCGTGCTCGGGAATGTTCAAATAGTCTTCATTGAAACGCTTGAAACGATCAATGGGGCCACTCGAAAAGGTCGGCATGAAGAGCAGGAAACGCAGGAACTCCCAGAGTGTGAACTCTGTCAAAACTCCATCCCGCATCTCAATCATCATCCCTACTGAGCGAAAGGTCAGATAGGAAATCCCTAAAAAGCCAAAGAGAGACTGATGGCCGCTGATTGCGGGCTCTACCTTGACAAGCACAAGTGGCAGAACCGCCAGCAAGGTATGCAGATAAAAGATCCACTTGCTGTCCCGCGACCGGCGATAGAGCTTGTATGAGTAAACCCAAACCGTCTGCCAGACGACATACCCTAGCAGAGCGCAAAGCTGCGCCAGACTAGAACCTATCAGCATCAGGACGATAAAGACCAAGCTAACCAAGGCTTCATAAAGGGGGAAGCGTTTCTTAAAGAAAAGTCCAACAAAGATTGGCAGAACTGCTAGAACGATATAGACAAAGTAAACTGGATTGCCGTAGGGTTCCAAGTGAGGCAGCTGTTTCAAGAAATCCATCATCGCTTATTGACCTCGCTAATCAGCCCCTTAATGTCAATCTTGCCATTCGGGGTCAGAGGCAGGGTCTCTCGATAGAGGAACTTGGACGGCATCATGTAGGACATCATGATATCTTGCAGATCTTCCTTGATTGCCTTGGTAATATCGATTTCTCGCTCAAACTGCTCAGCCACACCGTCTTTGAGAATGACATAGGCCAGCAGATTTTGGACCTTGTGGTCCTTATTGTAGCGGGGCACAGCCACTGCAGATTCAATGTATTTCGATTTGTTCAGGTTCTGAGACACATCCTCCAGCTCAATACGGAAACCATTAAACTTAATCTGGAAGTCCATCCGGCCGCCATAGAGCAGCAGGCCTTCATCTGTCATTGAGCCAACATCTCCCGTATGATAGGCTGGCAGACCTTCAAATTCAAAGAAAGCCTCCGCTGTCTTCTCAGGATTATTCAGATAGCCCTTAGATACGGCTGGACCGCAGACGATGATTTCTCCCTGTTGACCATTCGGCACTTTCCGTCCCTCTTCGTCAATGACAAAGGTCGGAGAGTCCGCCTTGGTATAGCCAATCGGCAGGCGCTTGCAATTTTGCAGCATCTCATCTGTCACTGCTACTGCAGACAGGGCCACTGTTGCCTCAGTCGGACCGTAAGCATTGATGATGCGAGCCTGAGGGAAGCGATCACGCAGCTTCTGAGCTGTCTTGACTGTCAACTCCTCACCGTCAAAGTAGAAATGCGTCAGCTGAGGCAGCTTCTGACTATTAAAGTCATCCGACAGCAAGGCCATATCCGCGAAGGAAGGCGTCGAAGTCCAGATAGCAATAGGCAGACTGAGAATCGTCTCAAACAGCTTCTTGAAATCCTGAGTCACAGCCGAAGGTAGGGCAAAAAGAGTCCCTCCCAAAGCCAAAGTCGGCGCCCAATACATTACCGACAAGTCAAAAGAATAAGGCGGCTGAGCCAACATTTGAGGACGCTCCGGAGTCGCAAACTCCTTATCTGTAATCATCCAATTCGTAAAGCTGAGCAGATTATTATGGGAAATCTGCACTCCCTTAGGCTTGCCAGTCGTTCCTGATGTGAAAATAATGTAATAATTATCATCTCCCTGAACCGGATGGCTAAGCTCATAGGATGCTCCCTCTCTGAAGGCTGTCTGAACTTGCTCCGCACTAAAAATAGGGGCTGCTACATCTGCCAACGGAAAATCGTTGATGGCGATAATCAAGCTTGGCTCAGCAACTTCCACAATCGCTTCCACTCGCTCCAAGGCTGAATGGCTGTCAATAGGAATGTAGGCATGACCAGACTTGGTCAAGGCCACAAAAGTAGCCAGCATTTCGTATTCCTGACCGCCAAAGACCACAACCGGAGACTTGTCAGGAAGTTCCAGACGGTCAATCTGAGCCGCCAGCGAATCGGAATCCTTCTTTAAATCTCCATAAGTATGAACTTGACCTAAAATATCATAGACCGGAAAATCCGGCTGCACCTGAGCAAAATGCTCAATCGCTTCAATCATATCATGTATCACTTTATTTGACATTATTTCCTACTCTCTCACATTAAAATTCATTATAGATGAAGCCGCCCTGACCCTGACCCAGATAGCTAAAGAAATAAAGCAAGGCCAGAAAGATAACAAAATATAGTAGGGTTTGGCCCAAAAACTTATATAGGGTTTGATGTTTTTTCATTGATCTCTCTTATATTTTTAGTTAGACTTACACCATTTTACCATTTTATGGAAGATGTTTTCAACACAAAAGCTAAGGAAGATGTAAAGTTCTTGTAAGGAAGAAATGTACTTTGATGTGCCTTATAAATAGCCATAAAAAGGCTTTTTCAAAAAATATATAAAAATTTTATATATTTTGCTTGACTTTTTCCCTAAGAGGTTGTAGACTATATATAGAAAGATTATATATAAATATTATATATAAATATTTTACACAAGGAGGTGGTCCTATGTCTTTCCCCACATCATCGGTTTTGATTGAGTTTCTCATCTTAGCCATCCTTGAAAAAGACGATTCCTACGGTTATGAAATCAGCCAGACGATTAAGCTGATTGCCAATATCAAAGAATCAACACTTTACCCTATTCTGAAGAAGCTGGAGCAAAATGACTGTCTCACGACTTATTCGCAGGAGTACCAAGGACGAAAACGAAAATACTATTCACTCACTGCCTACGGGCATGAACATCTACTCACTCTAAAAGAAGAGTGGCAAACTTATACTACGACCATCAGCGGTATCATAGAAGGGAGCATCCGTCATGACAAGAACCGAGTATCTAGCTGAGCTAGAAAAATATCTGAAAAAACTCCCACGCAAGGACTACCAGGAAGCTATGGATTACTTCACTGAGTAATTCGACGAGGTAGGCCCAGAGGGCGAGGAAGCCGCTATTGCTGAGCTAGGCAGCCCAAAGGAAGCGGCCCACGAGATTATGCTGAATCTTTTGGACAAAAAAGTCGAGGAAGATAATCAAGACAGCAATTCATCAAAAAACACTAAGAACATCGTCCAGATTGCTATCCTATCCATTTTGGCAGCACCCTTGGCTATTCCGCTCTTTATAGTAGCAGCACTTTTGACTTTCGTTTTCTTCCTCTTAGTCTTTATCTTTGCTCTCGTCATGGCTATAGGTGCCTTTGCCTTCTTTATCTTTGGAATCAGCCTGATCTGGGATACTCTAACCCTAGGACTCAGTATCCTATCTCTGGGACTGTCAGGCATCTTCTACTCAGGCATTTCTCCTGTTGCTCAGTTTGGCAAGGCTGGCTTTGTCAAACTAGCTCAACTTTTCGCAAAGAAAGGAGCACGTCATGGCTAACATCAAATTGAAAAAACCTCTTTTATCTGCAACTATTTTAGCCTGCCTCTTTGGTGGAGCCTTGACAACTATCGGCTCCATGACAGGCGGTGTCAATGACTTGGTCAATTCTGCCAAAAGCAAGGTAAAACTAACGAAAAAAGAAGAAAGTTTCTCTGATCTTTCTTCCCTAAATATTAACTTAGCAGCTAAAAATCTCGTCATCAGCGAATCTCCTGATGACAAGGCTCACTTGACCTATTACCAAAGCGATGGTAACTATCAGATTGATGGAAGCTCGCTTGGAAAAATAACAACAAGTTCTGAAAACGGAAACTTAAACATCAAGGAAGATGGTGCAGTCTCCTTCTACATAAGCGCTGGCATCCGCTCCCTACTCAGCTTATTTGACCAAGAATCTCAGGGGAAACGTACTGTACAGCTTTCCCTGCCTAAGGGGACCAAGCTTGAGACATTCAGCGGCAGTTCGTCATTAGGAGATGTTACGCTGTCCAATCTATCAGCAAAAAATGCTGACTTCTCTCTATCCAATGGCTCGTTGACTGTGAATGATAGCCAATTCGCATCTGGTAAATTTAAGAACTCTCTGGGAGAGATTTCCTTTAATAACAGCCAGATTAGCTCTGGAAAAATCAATGCTTCTTCGGGTACCATCACTCTGAGCAACAGCCAGTTCGCATCGGGCGAAATAGCAAACTCTCTGGGAGAGGTCAATCTAAACTCGAGCAAAATCTCCGACAGCACTCTGAAAATCTCAAGCGGCTCACTGAACTCTGAACAGTTGGAATTAGCTGGTACAATCTCTATCACTGACCAATTGGGCGATATTAATCTGCATCTGGTTTCTGGCAGTTTGTCGCAGCTATCCTTTGATCTGAAAACGAATCTAGGTGAAATTGACATCCCTAGTGGTATGAATGTAGAGCACACCAAAGGCGATGATGTTGGCGACTCTGCCATCCGTAAAGTCGAAAATCCGACAACTACACTTACTGCCAGCGCCCAAAGCGGTAGCATTAAGCTCAGCGAATAAATCATATAAAAGAATATATACAATCAGGGAGTCCTCAGCGACTCCCTTTTTGATAAAAATTCCCGCAATGCCCTAAGATTGCTTTACAGGCCTTGGCCTTTGTGCTATGATATTCTATAAAAATTTATCATAAGGAGGTCCCTATGAAAAAACTCGTACCTAGTATGCACATTCGAATCGTCAGTCCCTCGTCGTCAATCGAACGCCTTGGTGGCTTTGAGGCCAATCTAGCCGCCAAGGAGCGCTTGGAAAAGCTAGGATTTACCGTGTCTTTTTCGGAACATTATCTGGAAAATGATATACTAGGCTCTGCCTCCATCGAAAGCCGAATGGCAGACATCCATGCTGCCTTCGCAGATGACTCCGTTGATGCTATTCTGGCCACTATCGGCGGTTTCAACTGCAATGAGCTCCTGCCCTATCTGGACTTTGAGTTGATTGCTAGAAATCCTAAGATTTTCTGCGGCTACTCAGACACAACAGCCTTGCTCAACGCTATCTATAGCAAGACCGGTATGAAAACCTATATGGGACCATCCTACTCCAGCTTTAAGATGGATGCCTTGCAGGACTATCAGACTGAGAGCTGGCTCAAGGCCGTCAGCCAGACTTCTTATGAATTGACTCCTAGTGAAAAATGGGGCGACAATGCTTGGTATCTGCCCGATGCCCCACTGACCTTCCATGAAACAGAGTGGAAGGTCTACAACCATGGACAAGCCCAAGCCACTGTTATCGGCGGCAATCTCTCCACCTTCTCACTCCTTCGCGGCACGCCCTACGCCCCGACAGATAAAAACTATGTTCTCTTTGTTGAAGAGGCAGAGGAAGATGATTATGTGGAATTTGACCGCAATCTAGCTGCCCTCCTTCAGGCCTATCCTAACCCGCAGGCCCTCCTCATCGGCCGCTTTCCAAAAGAATGTCAGATGACAGAGGAGCTGCTCCTTTATATCTTGGATAAACATCCAATTCTAAAGACGATTCCCGTCCTCTATGACTTGGACTTTGCTCATACTCAGCCACTCTTTACCATCACCATCGGTGCTCAAGTGACCGTGGATACGGAGAAATTATCTATCAGAATTGATGAATAGCAAGAAATCCTCATTCCAGCTGGAATGAGGATTCTTCTCTTTCATTAGGCACTATTTCATTGTTATCTCGTCAGCTTTTTTAACGCCCACCAAAACCGCCTTGGCCGCCCGGGGCACCGCCGCCACCGGGTCCACCAGCGCCAGGTCCGTCGGCTGTGATTTCTGTTCGGCTTTCACCATTGACCGTGATGGTACCGCCAGTGTAGGTAGCCGTTCCATCAAAGTCAAAGGCTGATACCGTAGAAGTAATGTCTAAGTTTCCCCCTGACATAATGACATCGCCGTTGGAGTCAATAGCATCGGTATCGCCTTCACCAACCTCGACCTTGATATCGCCACCGGTAATCTTGATAAAGATATCAGCTCCAGTTACGTCACTAGCTGCATTGATACCATCATCCGTCGCATAAAGGTCTAGCTTGCCACCGTTAATGGTAACATTGGTTCCTTCCAGAGCTTCTACACTCTTGGAAACCGTAATCGTTCCACCATCAATCAAAGCAATATTGCTAGCATGCAGACCATCATCACCAGCATTAATCGTGATGGTGCCGGACTGGATATAGAGATTTCCCAGAGAAGTATCTTCATCATTGTCCGCGTGGATAGCATCTTCTGTCGCTGTGATGTCAATAGTAGCATCCTTGATATTAATGGCTGAAGCTGCTGACAGACCATGCTTAGCTGCTTTGAGCGTATAAGTACCACCTGTCACCCGCAAGGTCTGCTCAGACTTAATCGCTGTTTCATACTTGCCGTCAACTGTCAGACTTCCAGAGCCATTGAGAGTCAGGTCAGAGTTACTATAGATAGCTGCATCTGCATCCGTATTACTGTGCTTAGATGAGTCTGAGATGGTGTTTTGGCTGCCGTCAGCCAGAGTTAGGCTTGTTTTACCCGCATTTTCTACGAGAATAGCTGCATCTGTCCCGCTCATGGTTACGCCATTTAGGACGATTTGAACCTTGTCGCTATCACCTGCTTTGACGACAATCTGCACATTTTCACTCGTTCCGGAAATAACATAGGTCCCAGCTTCTGAGATTGTCACGGTAGAGCCGGAGACACTAGCGCCGTCACCAGATGTCTTAGCACTGGATCCACTCAAGCTGATAGTCGTCGCCTTGGACTCATTATAAGAAGCGTCTGAGTCCTCTGAGGCAAAGTAATCAGAAGTATTGGTCTTGGTCTGACTGGTGCTTGTAGCGTTAGCAGCCTGGGTGTTGCTTGAAGCTGTAGAGCTGCTGGCGTTTGAGCTGCAGGCTCCTAGCACTGCTGTCATCAAGACTAGTGGAATCATCAATTTAATTTTTTTAAGGGTTGATTTTGATTGTTTCATTTTTCTTTTCCTATCTATTTTATTTACTGCTGATACAGTTTGCCTTTTTGTAAGCAAAACCGTATTTGGAGAAAGAGCTTGGAGACAGCTGGTAGCGATCCATGATCTCGCTAAGCCATAGCGGACAAGCTTCTGGAATCTTAACTTCCATAATCACGTGGTTGGCTGGCAGGAGATGATTTCCATGGCGACCAGCCAAGAGACTCAGATCATAAGGACGGTAGGTCAGGCCGTGATCAAAGGTAATCCGAATCCGCTCATCCTCAATCCCTTTCATCGAATAACGATTGTAGCCAACATACATCATAGGCTGAATATTGCCAAAATGCTGGGTCAGCCAGACCATTTCCTTATCTATCTGAAGGTCAGTCAGCTGACTGTAATCACCGTCCAGATAGGCTTCTGCCATCAGCAAATCTGCCGCAAGCCGGCGTTTGGTGACCAGATTCTCAGTCTTTTTCTTGATTTCCAAAAAGACTTGACTATCCTCGGTCGGATGCTCTTGATAAGTCCGCAAGCGCACCTTCTCGTCAAAGCAAGGATTTTCCAAGGACTCACGAATGAGCTGATAAGACGGCGTATCGTAGTAGAGATTGTTAATGGTCGAATAAGCTCGCTCATCCTCCACCAGATAGCCTTCAAACTCTAGCAATAGATCCAGCAAGTTTTCCTTGGAAATGATGTATTTGGTTTCAAAGCGCTGAAAATGATGTTGAAAAAATTTTTCTGCCATGGGCTTCTCCCCTCTCTATCTTTCTTGAATGTAATGCAATTTTAAAGATGAAAACTTAAAAGAAAGATAAAGAAAACTTAAAGAAAACAAAACATCTCCCTTTTCAGGAGATGTTGATTAGAGAAAAACTAAAAGAATTACAGATAGACTTTTCATCTACATTTTTACACATTCATAAAAGCACAAGCCCTAAGCTAGCTGTTTTTTATCTGTTCGATAGACCAGAGTACCAAGTACCATGAAAAGAACTAAAACAAAAGCAAGGAAGAGTACCTGAGTACCTATTTGGCCATTCATGGAAATCGTTTGGCGTAAGCCCGATACAGAATAGCTCATTGGCAGCCAAGGGTTGATAACTTGGAAAATCTTACTAGTCAGCTCCAGCGGATAGGTTCCTGCACTAGAAGCTAGCTGTAAGAGCAAGAGAATCAGAGAGGCAAAGGCGCCGAGCTTGCTATCCCAAGTAACCAAAGCGGTCACAAGAGCCATAAAGGTCATGCTTGCTAGGACAATCAAACCAAGGGTTGCCCACTCATGGTTAGCAGATAGGCCTATCAAGTGCACAGCACCATAGACCAAAACACCCGCCACGACAGAAATGACTCCATTTACCTCTATACGGGCCTTCAGCCAGTCTCGTTTCGTCTTAGGGTCTTGACCCGATGGAAGTGTACTAAAGATGATATTGGTTGAAATAGCCGCCACAAATAAAGCTACTGAAATCATATAAGGCGCCATCCCAATGCCGTTTTTCTCTACCTTGTTCTCATCTGTCTTGCTCAGCGTCAGAGGATCTGCTAGAGTTTTTGCATTGTCTTCCTTGGTTGAAACAGCCGACAATTTATCACCTGCATCTGAGAGGCCATTGGACAAATCACTTGTTCCCACAGTAAGTTTAGAGAGATTATCCGTTAAAGCACTGCTGCCATCAGCCAGCTTTTCTGTACCGCTCGCTAATTGATTGGTTCCATCTGCTAATTTCCCGAAACTAGAGGTCAATTCTGGTGATTTATCTGTTAATTGGGCAGCCCCGTTTGCTAATTTTGTTGTATTTACTAGCAAATCAGGATTCTTACTTGCCAAAGCTGATGTTCCCTCAGATAGCTGACCGACTGCATTGGTATAGCTTGTCACCCCTTGTTCCAATTGTGTCGCGCCAGTCGTTAGTTTTTCATTTAAGGTATCTACACCTGCGACTAGTTGATTGGCTCCTCCACTTGCTGAACCGAGGCTAGTACTCACCGTTGATAAGCCATTATAAAGGCCATTAATCATGGTAGATGCTTGGGGTAAAACCTGAGTAGAAGTGTTTCCCAATTGACTAATCTTCGTTTGACTGGTAGCTTTTATCACTTCAAGAGAAGCCCTCATCGTATCAACTTCTGATAAAATTGCCTGAGCAGATTGATCACTTCCTGCTTGACTAGCACTGACTGCTGTATCAATCTCAGCCTTAGCCTCACTAGAAAGTCCTTGATAAGCACTGGTCCCTTGGACACTTGCTAAAGCTGCAGCCCTGGCATCTTGATTATTATTGATGATAGACTGAGCGGATCCTGCTACACTGGTTAACGAAGTTTCAATACTGTCCGTAGAAACTTCTGTGTCACTTGCTGCAGCTTGAATACTAGCATTCAACTGAGTCAAGCCAGTTGCCAAATCATTCACATTTTGCTGATTGTTAGCTAAGGTTGTATCTACTGATGACTTTAATGTAGCCAAGCCAGTATTCAGATTTGTCACACCTGTCGATAAGGCCTGAACTCCTTCTCCTGACTGGGTGAGCTGTTGGACTCCACCCAATAAGTCTGCTGATCGACCCGACAGCTGATTTGCACCTGCGGCTACAGTACTTACACCACTAGTATAAGTGTTTATCCCATTTGACAAACTACCCAGTCCAGACGATACTTGTGCAACACTCCCAGTATAAGTCTGTAGTCCTGTGTTAAATTGAGTTGCACCGGACGATAATTTGGTCGTAGCTCGATTCAGAGTTCTTAAATTATCTGCAATTGTCTGACTGCCTGAGCCTAGTTGTTGACTGCCAGATGCTAATTGCTGAGCACCATCGGATGCCTTAACCAATCCCGTTTTTAGATCTCCCATATTCTTAAATAAGGCGCTCGTATAAGTATCCGTCACATTTTGCGCCACCGTCTGCTTCAAAGAAGCCATAGCTGAATCACTCATCTTACCAGCAATAAAACTGTGGCCGCTAGACGTTTGATAGTCAATCTTCATTTGCTGAGGATTATCGGTCAAAACACTGGCTGCACGTTCAGATAAATCACTTGGAAGCGTCACAACCATGTAGTAATCACCCTTTTCCAGACCATTTTGAGCGTCTTCTTTACTGACGAAATGAAAATCCAGATTTTTATTTTCCTTGAGGCTGGAAACAATATCCTCGCCTATAGACAAGGCCTTGCCACTAGCAGTTACAGCTTTATCCTGATTGACGACCGCCACTGGCAAGTCCGATACCTTTCCATACGGATCCCACATGGAACTCAAGAAAATAACATTATACAAGGCTGGAATCATAGAGACCCCTAACATCACGATGATAAAAGTCGGCTTTTTTAAAATAGCTTTCCATTCTCTTAACATGTCTACCTCCTAAAATTATACACAGTGTCCAAATTTCGATAAAATTGATTATACACCAATCGAAAATTATTACAAGTTTATTCTTTAAAAATTGCACACCGTGTCTAATTTTGTTTAAAAAGATTGTAGAGAAGCGGAATAAGTTCGCCCTACTGTCTTTAATCCCTAAATAATCTGTAGATAAAAAATATTTTTCCACTGGTAGCTACACAGAAAATCAGTATTATGTTAGAATGATAAGCGAGGTAAATGGAGTCAAGCATCGAGATCTTAACTTGACGGTACGGTTCCATGTGAAACACTGCTGCCAGCAGATGCCTCACATCACAATAGCTCAAGTCAGATTGAGCATAGTAAAGAAAGGTTTAAGACAATGAAAAAAAGAACACTCTTTAGCTTATTTTCTCTAGTTGCAGTACTATTTCTTCTGTCAGCCTGCCGTTTCCTTGTACCATCTAACTCAGAGTCCACCACTCGCCCTTCTAATTCAGATAAATCAGGAAAAAAAGTTAGTTTAAAGGATTCCTCAAGCTCATCAAAGCAATCTTCCAAAAGCAAAAGCAGCTCCTCTAGCAGCAGTAGTTCTTCCAGAAGTTCTAGTAAAGAAAATAGTAGTTCTAGTAAGGATATAGAAAAAACCACAGATGGTCTTCCAGAAGATGCCGATCATGCTAAGAAAGATAAGATTTATGCGACTGGCGATGCCAAGGTTTATTACCAATCCTATGAATCTGGGGGTTTTGAAGCTCAAATTCCTGAATTTAAAGGATATACCCAAGAAAAAGTTAAAAGTATTCTCGGCGAACCAGAAAAAGTAAGTACCGATCTCGCTTCTGAATATGAAGCTTTCCAAAACAAAGAATTAGAAAATCTGAAGAGGCTGGTTCAAGAACAAAAAATCAACACCGAACAAGCGCGTGCTTTCTTAGCAGGTGTAGTTGATATTTCTCAAGCATCAAGGTTACAAAACACCTATACAATTTACTCTTATAAAAATGAGCAAATTTCTATTATCTTTTCGCAAGAGGGTGAGTTGCTTTACGTCACTCCCGACCCCGACTACCTCTACTTTAAATAATGCTCAAAACGAAGGCCAAGACTTTACTTTAAGTCTTGGCTTTATTATTTTACCAGTCTAAGAAACCTAATAAAATAAAATTTTGCCTATCTATTCCTATTTTCGGAATTTAACTCTTTTCCACTTGAAAAACATTTGATATAATAGTACATGGAGAAAAAGAAAAAGTAGTTTGCTATGATAGCTATTAGTTTGAAGAGCAGACTGAGGCTTAGCCTCAAAGGGAGATTTTATGTTAGAAAGCAATAAACGCCGAAAAACCAAGGCTATTATTGAGAGAGCCATGGTTTCACTACTGCATCAGCAGTCCTTCGACCATATCACTACTGTCCAGCTAGCTCAAGCTGCTGGCATCAGCCGTAGTAGTTTTTATACTCACTACAAGGATAAGTACGATATGATTGAACGTTATCAGCAAAACCTCTTTCATCAACTGGGGTATATTTTTGATAACAATCAGGAGGATATTCAAACTGCGATTACGGAGGTCTTTCAGTTCCTCCAGCTAGAGCCGCTTTTAGCTGCTCTTCTGACGGAAAACGGAACGAAAGAAATTCAAAATTTCCTGCGCCATAAGCTGCAGATGATGCTAGCTGATAGCCTTCAGGATCGCTTTAGCAATCGCATTTACAATCATTTTGAAAAAGAATACAGCCGGGTCTTTCTCGCTAATGCCTTCTTCGGCGTCTGCCAGATGTGGGTTTCCAGAGGAAAAAAAGAAAGTCCTGAACAAATAGCAGAATTTCTTTTGAAAATGCTGTAAGAAGCTGCTCGAACCCAATGGGTTCCAGCTCTTTTCATATTTTGAAAAATTAAACAGGGTGTACGAAACCAAAAGAGGTTCTGTACACCCTATTTTTATTGTATTATAATTTCATAGCCAACATATTGACTGTCATACCAGCTGCTGTTCCCATCAGAGCGATGGTGTCTCCTTCCTTGACTAGCTTGCGCTCTAGAGCATAGCAGAGAGAAAAGGGCACTGCTACTGACACCATATTACCATAGTCTTGCACAATATTAAGGTATTTATCATCAGGAATACCCAAGCTGCGCATGACCATTGGCAGAGCACGACTCGCCTGATGCGGAATGATATAATCCAAGTCAGATAGGCTGAGACCACTCTTTTCTTTAAATTCTTTAAACATTTCCGGAATTTTTCTGGCAGAGAGTAAGAGAATCTTCTTACCATTCATGTCAAACATGTAGTGAGTTTTGGTAGCATCCGAATACTCCTTAGGCTGAAAAGATGTCAAACCACCGCGAATCTCTGTATCGTGAGCTCCTTCAGACCAGGTCCGCTGCAGGCTGGAGATAACCCCTCTCTCTTCCTCTGTTGCTTCAAAAATCAAAGCAGCCGCACCATCACTGAACAACTCAAAACTTTCCTTCTGATTAGGATTGAGACCCAGGCTTCCAACCTCACTAGACACGATGAGGATTCTTTGATACTCACCAGCCTCCAACAAATGAGACATGAGACTCAAAGCTGAGATAAAGCTGGTGCAGGTCGTATTGATATCCATGGCTGGAATGGACAAGCCCTTAGCCACCAACTCATGAATCAGGGCCGCAGTGCAGGGAATGGGCTGAACGCCCACCGCACTGGCCGACACGATGCAATCAATGTCTTTGATAGTCAAGCCCGCCTTGTCTAGGGCTTTTTCAATCGCCTTAACCGCCATGGAAAGCTGGGTTTCTTCATTTTCCACCACTCGATAACGGGTCTGATCCTTAAAAGTCACAGTATTTCTAGGCAGATGCGTACCATAACCAACAATCTTTATGTGATTCTTTACTGCAGTCATATTAAACTCCTTCTTGTCAGACTTGGGGCTGCTCGGCAGCTAGGTAAACTGCTAAAGCGCTTGAGCCACCGATTCATATATTTTTCCTCTTGGGGCATTCTTAAGCCCGATAGATACGTTTCAACTTACGGCTTCTGTCCCGCTGATAATCTTCAAAAGAAATAGCCGGCATAAGAAAGCTTTTATCAGTCGCTAAGTTTTGAAACTGCTGGATAATCTCGTCTTCTCGCTGCTGACTACGATGTTCGATAGCAATGGCCAGCGAATGGTCCTGCTTCTGAGCTACCTGGTATTCTCCAATCCCATCAACTAAGAGCAGACAACGGCGAATAAAGTCTGGAAAGACCTCCACCGACTGACCTGCGTCATTTTCAAAAATGAAAATATCATCCGAGCGCCCCTCAATCCTGTCAATCCGTGTAAAGACCGAACCGCAGGGGCAAGGTTCAGGATTTTCCACCAAGATATCATTCAGCTCATATTGAAAAATTGGCTGAGAAGTCCGCTTGAAATCCGTAATAATTGGGTAAAAGCGTCTATCATCCAAGTAGCGCTTATCTACATGGACAATGTCTTCGTTTAGATGAAGATTCCCGTAGGAACAGCTACAGGCTAAGAAGCCCTCGGTCGCTTGGTAGACCTGGTCCACCTTTTTCAGACCAAATCCTGCTTGAATCCTCTGCCGATCTGGCTCTTCCAAAATCTCTGCTACCGATACGACTTTGCTAGGGGCAATCTGCAAAGTTCCTGCCTGGACTTGTTTAGCCAGTTCCAAGAGCATTGATGCTGGCGCTACCAAAATCGTTGGCTGGTAAGCATTCAAACGCTCTACATGCTCTTCGGCTCCCTGAAAAGTATCAAAATACTCCAGAGAAATCAAGACTGAATTGACAGTCTGATAGAGCTGGTTGTCTGCCCGAAGAAAGAAGGCTATTTTGTGCCCAAAGAGTTTACCTTTAGGCAGCATCTTGGCCAAGATTGCTGCCGCCCACATACTGCGTTCCTTTTCAGTGGTGACAAACAAGCCTCGGTGTCCGGATGTCCCTGAAGACAAGCCAACAGCAATTTCTCCTATCATGGGACTAAAATCACGTGTCCGTTCGCTCTCCAGTGCCAAGGCTAGCAACTCATCTCGATTCAGCCCCTGAGTATTGAGCTCATTGAAATGCTCCATCATAAAGGCCTTATTCATCTTAAAATCTGCTGGAATACCTGATTTGAAATAAGGCGATTCCTGCTGCAGAAATTCCCGATAGGCTGCTAAAGCCTTAACTTGATAGCGTTCCAGAGCCTGTCGATCTTTAAATCGATTCCCCCAGCGCATGACGCTAAAGGTTTTTAGAAATGTTCCTAGTTTCATACAAAATCTGCTCCGCTCTCTCGGCCGGATCATGACTGACTAGCACCTGATAGCTGACAGCAAGCAACTGCCGCAGCAAGGCCACACCAGCCATGTATTCTTCCTTGTTATCCTGTATCAGTGACGGCAAGAAACGCATCTGCTCTGTATAAGGTAGTAAATCCACCCCCCAACACAAATCAGCCCCGATAAACAGATGATAATCTGGCAAAAAGAGACAAGCTTGACCAGCGGCATGGCCATCAACTGAGGCCAGATATATACTTCCATCCCCAAACAAGTCAACTGTCTTGCGATAGAGGAATGCTGCTTGGACCTGCTGAGGTTCCACCACTTCCAACCGACTCTCAAAATCCTGCGGAAGAAATTCCTTGAAAATCAAATCCTTAAGCTTGGTATGCTGATAAGTTTTGAAGACGGTCTTGGTCAGAATGAAGCGGGCCTTGGGAAAGAGAGCGGATCCACCAATGTGATCTGGATGCAAGTGCGACAAGATGACATAAGAAACATCTTCTGGCGCAATTCCTTTTTTCTCAAGCAAACGATCTACACGCTCCTCTTCTGACATATCAACAGGCGTTCCCAGACCATAAAGCCAGTATTTGAAATTGGGCTTCAGAATAGCTGGAGAATAGCCAGTGTCGTAGAGAATATAGCCTTTCTCACGATGATTCAAGAGGAAAACACCAGCTGGAAAAATTATTTTTTTCTTGGCAACTCCCTTAAACATCTGCTGCAAGTGACTGCTGCAGCGCCCAGGCTGAAGATACTCAATTTTCTCGATAATGTTGGACATATTTTGCAATCCCTTCACTGATTGTCAACTTGGGTTGATAGCCCAAATCCCTTACTGCTGCTGATATATCCAGCGTTTGACTGTAACGCATTAAGTAATAGGTGTAAAGAGTAAGAGGTGGCTCTTTTTCAATGTGAAAAAAGCGATAAAAGCTTTCAAAGCACTGTGCTAGAAGACCTAGAAAAGCAGCAGGTAACTTAATATAACGTTTACGAACCTGTAAACCTTCCAAAGCTTCATCCAGCATATCTTTGAAACGACGGGATTCTCCGTTGGTAATGTTGTAAACTTGTCCTTGCGCTTCTGGCATTTCCAAAGCCAGACGAACAGCCAAGGCCACATTTTCCACACAGGTCATGTCCATCATTTGCTGGCCATTTCTGATGAGTGGAATCGCCAGTTTTTGGCTCAAGCGCAGAATTCTAGGAAAAATACTGGTATCTCCAATACCAAAAAGCCCTCTAGGGCGCAAGATAACTGATGGAACTTGAGGATAGCTTCGGACAATCTGCTCAGCCATGAGCTTGCTTTTAATATAGAAATTCAACTCGTTTTCCTGAGGAGCAGCTTCTTCTTTGATAGCCAATTGGTCACGCGCAGCAGCATAAACACTTGGGGAGGAAATATAGACCAGTCTTTGTACTCCAAAATGTCGGCAGGCTTCCATAACCAGCTTGGTTCCTACAACATTCGTCTGATAAAACTGCTCCCATGGTCCCCAAATCGTTGAGAGGGCTCCAGCATGCACCACTGAATCCACTCCTTCGCAGGCTGCAAAAATTTCTTCTTCTCTGGTAAAATCACCAGCAAAAAACTCTACTAAAGGACCTTCTAACTGCCGACCAGCTTTCAGATTGCGACCAAAAGCCCGCACCTGATAGCCTTGTTCAGCCAGCTCTTCAACAACATACTTTCCTAGAAAGCCAGTCGCTCCTGTCACTAGAACCTTCATCGCTACTCCTTTCATACAATTTTCTGTTTCTTTCTTGTCCCCATTATACACCATTTCAGCAAATCTTCCGTAAAAAAGCTGGAAAAAATCTTTACAGAGTGTCTCACCTGATTGGATAGGAGTAGAAAGAAATCAGATAATTTCCCAAAACAGCTGTCTCAAGCAATTGACATTTTTTAGTAGGAATTAGCTTTATTATTTCATTGAGAGTATAAAAAAGAAGCCGGGAAACCGACTTCTGAACAAATACAAATTAAAGCATCTTGTTGTAGAATTCAACGATAAGTGCTTCGTTGATTTCTGGGTTGATTTCGTCGCGCTCTGGAAGGCGAGTCAATGAACCTTCTAATTTTTCAGCATCAAATGATACGAATGCTGGACGTCCAAGAGTTGCTTCAACAGCTTCAAGGATTGCAGGCACTTTCAATGATTTCTCGCGCACTGAGATCACTTGACCTGGAGTTACGCGGTATGATGGGATATCAACGCGTTTGCCGTCAACAAGGATGTGGCCATGGTTTACGAATTGACGAGCTTGACGACGAGTAGTCGCAAGACCAAGACGGTAAACAACGTTATCCAAGCGACGCTCCAAGAGAAGCATGAAGTTGAAACCAAGGATTCCTTCTTTGATTTTTGAAGCTTGAACAAACAAGTTACGGAATTGTTTTTCACCTACACCGTAAGTGAAACGAAGTTTTTGCTTTTCAGCCAATTGCAAACCGTATTCTGACAATTTGCTGCGGTTGTTTGGTCCATGCTGACCAGGTACATAGTTACGGCGAGCCAATTCTTTACCTGTACCAGTAAGAGAAAGACCCAAACGACGAGCTTGTTTCCAAGATGGTCCTGTATAACGTGACATAAAAATGTCCTCCTGTAAAATATTTTTGAGGAAATAGTCACTTAGAAAGCCCTGATTCGTGCAGAACATTTTCGCCCAAACAGCTAAGGCTACTTTTATAGCTGATGTTCTGTTGACGAGCTCCATGCTTTCCTGCTGCTATTTCACACAAGGGCTATTGTACCATGAATACAGTCAAAAGTAAAGGGCCTCATGCAAAAAATCAAGCCAAAAGGCTTGATTGAGGTTGTTTTGAAAGTAAAGGATTTCAGGCAGTTACTTCACATTCCCAAAATCTTTAAAATCTCCTGCTTATATCGTAGCTTCTGCAGTTCCTTATCCTCGCTGTCTGACCAGGTCAGTTGGAGATCTGCCACGATTTGCCCAGGCCGGTTTTTCAGAATATAGATATGGTCACTGAGAGCCAGAGCTTCCTCGATGCTATGAGTGATGAGGAGAGTCGTCAAACCCAGCCTACGGTGAATATCCAGATACCAAGCGTGCAGCTCCATCTTGGTCAGCTCATCCAAGGCACTAAAGGCCTCGTCTAGAAGAAATAGCTTGTGGCCGAACATATAGGTCCGTAGCAGTGCCACACGCTGCCGCATCCCCCCGCTCAGCTCATGTGGATACTTTTCTGCCACATCAAAGAGCCCGAACTCCTTCAAAATCTGGGTTGCCTGATCCGTCGCTTCCTTTTTGGATACCTTTTGGATTAGCAGGGGCAAGATGACATTACCCAGCACCGTCTTGTGCTCCAGCAGCAAGTCCTTCTGCAGCATATAACTCACCCGGCCCTTAGGATTTTCCTGCCCATCTAGGACAATCCTGCCCGACTGGACCTCCAAAATCCCAGCGATGTGATTAAAGAGGGTCGTCTTTCCAACACCGCTAGGCCCCAAGATTGCTACCATCTGACCAGTTCTCACTTCAAGATTGATGTCTTTTAAAATCTGTTGTTCATCGTAAGCATAGCTTACATTTTCAAGTTTGATTTCTGTCATTATTTCACAAATTCATTGCTGAATCCCTTGTCACTCAAGTCATTGTCCACGATACCATTATCCTTGGCCCATTTGTAAAAGGCGTTCCAGCGGCTAGCCTCAAACTGACCCCACTTGTCCTTATCCGATGCATATTGCTCAGACAGATATTTTTGGGAAGCCAAGACAAAGTCGCGCTTGTTTTTCAATTCCGGCGCATGCTTGATTAAAATATCCGCTGCTTCTTCAGGATGTTCCATAGCATATTGATAGCCTTTTTTGATGGCCTGAAGAACCTTTTTCGCCTCTTCCGGATTCTTCTTGAGATAATCATTATTAGCAATAATCACTGGAGAATAGTAGTCAAACTCCTTGACGTAATCCTTCATGTAAAAGAAATTAGTGTCCATGCCTTGCGTCTCTGCCATGATGCCGTCCCAGCCATGATAAATCCAGGCTGCATCAAACAAACCATTTTCAATCGGCGTAATAGAGTTGGAATCGTTGTTAGGAACTTTTTCTACCTCATCAAACTGACCGCCTTGGCTTTCAACCAAGGTTTTAAGCATGCCCAGCTCCACTGGATCATTCCAGGTGCCATATTTCTTGCCAGCCAGATCCTTAGGAGTTGTAATCCCTGCAGACTTCTTGGAAATGATACCCGAAGTATTGTGCTCTACAATAGCGGCAACAGCTGTGATTTCTGCGCCCTTATCCAGTTTTTTAGCCATGGAGTCCTGGAAGTAAATACCAAAAGGTGCCTTGCCGTTGATAATCAAATCCGAACTGCTATCTTCAGGCGGCAACTTGATATCCACATCCACGCCTGCTTCCTTGAAGTAGCCTTTTTCCTGAGCCACATAAAGGCCGGTATGGTTGGTGTTAGGTGACCAGTCTAGGATAAAATCAATCTTTTTATCCTTCTTAGCTGACTCCGAGCCTGACTGACTGCAAGCCGCTAGACCAAAGATAGACACGGCAGCTAAACCTGCCAGCAGCATTTTGTAACTTTTTTTCATCATTATCCTCTTTTCTTTCTTTGGAAAATAGCAGAGCTGAGCTCCTATTTCCACTTAATGACATATTTTTCACTGACAGCCACCAGCTTCATCCCCAGAAGACTGATAACCGAAACCAATATGATAATAGCAAACATGGTGTCGTACTGGAAAAGCTTCTTAGACTGAATCATATAGACACCCAAGCCTTCAAAACCGCCCAGCCATTCAGAAACCACGGTCGTGATAAAGGCGTAGGAAACACTCACCCTCAGACCCGCATAGAAATAAGGCAAGCTAGCCGGAATCTTAAAATGCCAGAGAATCTGCCAGCGATTGGCCTGCATAAGCTCAAAGAGAGTCAGAGTATCCCGGTCACAATGCCGAAAACCGTCCAGAATACTGACGATAATCGGAAAAGTCGTCGTCAGAATAATGAGCACAATCTTGGGCAAAATCCCATAACCCAGCCAGAGAACCAGAATTGGCGCCAAAGCAATGGTCGGAATCGTCTGCACCACGACCATCATGGGATAAATCAGATCATTGAGCCAGCTCATGCTGTCCATGAGTATAGCTAATATACAAGCCAAAATGACGCCCAAGACTAAACCCAGCAAGGCTACTTTTAAGGTGGCCCAGCTATGACTTGCTAGAAAACCAGCATCTCTGATAAAGGCCTGACCAATTTCCAGAGGTGTCGGCAGGATAAACTTGGGCAAGAGCTTGAGCCAGCCCATGACCTGCCAGATGACAAGTACACCCAGCATCCCTAAGAGACCGATTTGCTGCCGCATCAGCCTTTGTAGTGCTTTCATTGATTAGTTTTCCTCCCTTCATTTATTTTGGGCCCTGCAATTCTTTCAATCATCAAACTTTTGAAAAGATGATAAAAGAAAAGGCCTTTTCCATATATGGAAAAGGCGCACAAATACCACAATTTTAGGCATGTTTCCTACGCTGGCATTACCCAGATCAGGTGCGGTCGAAGCTTACACTTCCTCTCAGACTGTACACAGACTCCCATATATAGGACTATGATAGCGCAATCATAAGCAAATGTCAAGGTTGGAGCTTGGACTCACTCCTTTTCAACTATAAGTAAAGCAAACTATCATCAATCAGCCAAACTTCCCTTTCACAGCCAGCAAAGTCTCCATAGCACTGATATTCTCAGTCTCACTTGTGGATAAAATAGTTTCAAAGCCCAGTTCAGCTGCCGTATCTAAGTTAGCCTGAATATCATCAATGAAGACGGATTCTACTGGATTCAAACCATACTTTTTCAAGAGCTTTTGGTAAATCTCTGCTTCCGGCTTGACAACACCGACCTCTGAGGAAAGGATATAGCCCGACAGCAGTGGGTAAATGGGCAACAAACCAGCTTTTTCAATATGATAAAAAATCTCACAAGTGGTTGACAAGATATAGATTCCATAGCCCTGGTCAGCCCATACCTGAATCCTTTCCTGTAAATCACTGTAAACATGCACAACCTCATACCAATGATAAAAGATATTCTTAATGGCGGAATGATAGGAAACGTCCAACTGAGCCATGACTTCCTCACAGGCTTCTTTCAAACTCAGCTCTCCCTTGTCCGTCTGATGCCAGACACCCGACTCAAAAATGACCTGCCTAAGAACCTGCCGCCGCTCTTTCTCAGGTTCAAAATATGTCAAGTTTTTCTCAGAATTCCATTCAATCAGAACATTGCCCAAATCAAAAACTAAATTTTTAATCATGATGACCACCTGTTTTCTTTTTTATCATACCCTGTATAAGTCGCTTTGACTGAGGAATTGCTTCAAATATAAGTAAAAAGGCCCACTGGACCTTTCTATTCATCAAAATAACGGATGAGGTTCTTTTCTGTCAAAATGTCAGAATAAGTATAAGACTCCACATAGGTATTGGAGATTTCCCCTGGCTGACCGCCTTCGTTGGAATATTCCACGATAAACAAAGACGGATAGACTTCAATCAGACGGCCTTGCTTGCTTTTTTGGCGCTTACGACCGTTTTCCAGCGTCATCTCAACGATTTGTCCTTCATGCGCCTTGATATCTTCTTTGATTTTTTTCATTTTTGCCACATCTGTAAATGCATCACTCATCTTTATTCGTCCTCTCTTTTGGAAATACTTGAGAATTTATTATACTCTTTCTGGAAAATTAACTCTACTGTACCACGCGCTCCACTCCGGTTTTTCTCGATAATGACTTCAACCTTGTTGTTGGGAATGCCTTCTTCCTCCTCACCAGCTCGATCATAATAATCATCCCGGTAAAGGAAGGCAACGATATCCGCATCCTGCTCAATGGAACCTGATTCCCGAATATCAGACAGCACTGGTCGCTTATCCTGCCGCTGCTCCACGCCACGCGAGAGCTGACTCAGCGCAATGACCGGCACCTTGAGTTCCTTAGCCAAGATTTTCAACTGCCGGGAAATTTCCGAAACCTCTTGTTGGCGGTTTTCACGACCAGTTCCCGTAATCAGCTGCAGATAGTCAATTAAGACCAGCCCTAGATTCCCCGTTTCCTGGGCAAGCTTTCGAGCCCGCGAGCGAATCTCTGTAATCCGAATCCCTGGTGTATCATCGATATAAATACTAGCGTTGGCCAGATTAGCTGTCGCAATAGTATACTTCTGCCACTCTTCATCTGTCAGTTGCCCCGTACGAATGGAATGAGAGTTAATCACCCCTTCAGAAGCCAACATCCGGTCCACCAAGCTCTCCGCCCCCATTTCCAAAGAGAAAATGGCTACAGTCTTATCCAGCTTGGTTCCGATATTCTGAGCAATATTAAGAGCAAAGGCCGTCTTTCCGACCGCTGGCCGAGCCGCTAGAATGATTAACTCTTCCTCATGCAGACCAGTCGTCATCTTGTCCAACTCACGATAGCCAGTCGCAATCCCAGTGATATCCGATGTCTGCAGAGACCGAGCCTCCAGATTGCCAAAGTTAAGATTCAGCACATCACGGATATTTTTAAAGCCACTGCGGTTGGCCGTCTCACTGACATCAATCAGAGCTTTTTCAGCTCCGGCAATAATTTCCTCTGACAGACGGTCACCATCGTAGGCTTGATTGATAGACTCTGTCAGACGCGAAATCAGCCGCCTTAGAATAGCCTTTTCTGCAACGATTTTAGCATAGTATTCAGCATTGGCAGAGGTTGGCACAGAATTGACCACTTCCACCAAGTAGCTGAGACCGCCGATATTCTGCAGGTCACCCTGACTATCCAAAATATTACGAACCGTCGTTGCATCAATGGCATCGCCGCGGTCAGCCAAGTCAATCATAGCCTTGAAAATCAAGCGATTGGCATACTTGAAGAAGTCAGCAGGCTCGATATACTCACGAACAAAGACCAGTTTGCTCTCATCAATGAAAATGGCTCCTAAGACGGACTGCTCCGCTAAAATATCCTGAGGCTGAGCTCGGAGTTCATCAATCTCTGCCATCGGTAAATCCTTCCTTCAAATCACTATTATCCTTCTTTAACCCGCAAACGAATCACCCCAGTTATATCCTGATAAATTTTCACTGGAACATCTATCAGACCAATGGAGCGAATCGGTGAGTCCACCTTAATATGCCGTTTGTCAATTTTAATGCCAAACTGCTTCTGCAGCTCTTCTGCTATTTTCTTGCTGGTAATAGAGCCAAAGGTGCGGCCGTCCGGACCAACTTTTTCAGTAAATTCAACAAGAGTAGCTTCTTCTGCTAACTTAGCTTTAATAGCTTGAGCTTCTGCCACTAGTTCCGCGTGGGCTTTTTCTTCGGACTTTTGCTTGCCGAGCAGCTCACCAATAGCCTGCGCTGTTGCTTCCTTGGCTAAATTTTTCTTAATCAGAAAATTTTGAGCATAGCCAGTCGGCATTTCCTTGATTTCGCCTTTTTTGCCCTTGCCTTTTACATCTGCTAAAAAAATTACTTTCATCCTTTTTTCTCCTCGTCTATTATTACTTCCTCTTTAATGACTTGGTCCATAATTTCTTGATTCAGCGACTGAAGGACCTCAGAAACTGTTTTACCTTCAATTTGAGCTGCCGCCAGATTGAAATGACCGCCACCGCCCAGCTTTTCCATAATTCGCTGAACATTTATCTTGCTGCGACTGCGAGCCGAAATAGACACATAGCCTTTGGTATTCTTGCTTACGACAAAAGTAGCTTCAATTCCTGACATCGAGAGCATGGTATCAGCTGCCTTACTGATGACAACCGTATCATAAGTGTTCTCCTCTGGACCAGCTGCTACAATGACATTTGGCAAAATCTTCTTGCCATTTAAAATCAGCTCATTAATCGCACGATATTCCTCAAAATTCGTAGCGGAAATATCCTGAATCACAACACTATCACTGCCCCGAGTCCGTAGATAGCTGGCCACATCAAAGGTCCGACTGGTGACTCGAGCTGAAAAGCCTTTGGTATCAAGCATGATCCCCGCCATGAGAAGGCTGGCTTGCATCTTACTGAGACGGTTCTTTTTAGAATTCTGGAACTGAATCAGCTCCGTTACCAACTCACTGGCACTGCTAGCCCCACTTTCGATATAGGCAATGACAGCATTTTCTGGAAAATCTTCATCACGACGATGGTGGTCAACTACGATAATCTGACTGAATTGATCAAAGAAATCCTTAGACAGAGTCAGAGATATCTTGGAATGGTCAACCATAATCAAAAGAGAACGATTGGTCACCATATTTACTGCTTCAGAAAGCGGCACCAGATAGTCAGCCCCTTCCTGCTGGAGCTTTGTAATGGAGCGCTCAATGTCAGAAGCCATCTGGGACGGATCATAGACCACATAAGCTTTCTCAATGATATTACTAGCAAAGAGCTGCATGCCAAGAGAAGAGCCCAAGGCATCCATATCCAGATTTTTATGTCCAACTATAAAGACCTGATCCACACTCTTAATCTTATCAGAAATCGCAGTCATCATAGCCCGAGTACGGGTGCGCGTGCGCTTAACAGCTGACGCCGTTCCTCCACCAAAGAAGATTGGATTCATGTTGTCATTATTTTCTTTGACGACAGCTTGATCCCCGCCCCGAACTTCAGCTAAGTTGAGGTTAAGCAGGGCGACCCGACCGATTTCATCATGATTGCCATCACCATAAGAAAAGCCCATACTGAGTGTCAGTGACAACTCTCGATTTTTAGCTTCTGTCCGAAATTGATCAATGATAGAAAATTTATTTTCCATCAGCTGTTCCAGCACTGTGTAATCCGTAAAAAGATAGAACCGATCCATGCCAACCCGACGGTAAAACATGTGAAACTGCTCAGAAAATTCTGCTACGAAGTTGGCCACAAAGCTATTGATAAGACTGATATCCGTATCAGAAACGACATCTTCTAAATCATCATAATTATCCACCGAGATAATCCCGATTACTGGGCGTGTTGTTACCAGACCAACAGTGGCTTCATATTCATTGGATGCATCAAAAAAATAAAACACACTGGATGCACGGTCCAAGTAAACTGAATATTTCTTGTCTCCAACCGTAGCATAATGACCAGAGTCTGAATAAGCAGCCTTCATGATATTCTTGAGCATATCAGCATCAAAATCACCATCTTCGGTTGTAAAAATCAGTTCTGCATATGGATTAAACCACTCTACATCATCATTATCTTCACTAATTTTAATGACACCAACTGGCATCTTATCCAGCAAGGAAGCGAGGCTTCCTTCTGCTTGATGATTGACATAATGAATCTGCTCAATCTCATCTAGCTCGGATACTCTCTGTTGCTGGATAAAAAGCACAATCAAAAGAGCCAGCACAAGCATAAGAGCAGCTAGCATGGCTAAACTATCACCAAAAAGCCTCAGACAGATGGCTAAGATTATAAAGGAAATTAGACCCGCCATCGCCAAGTGAATTGGGGCAAAACGAAATTTTTTCATCATAGACCTCTTATTCCGCCATTTTACCATAAATCCAAGAAAAAAGCGAATTTCTCCCAATAATAAAAGCATTTAAGAAGGGTAAAGGAAGCGAAAAATAGTCTTTCAAAGTTTACAATCTTGTAAACCTCTTGTAAATTTACACAAAAAGGCTGCTTCCCAAAGGAAACTAAGCCTTTTAAAAGAGTTACTTCGCTTGATTTTTAGAAATGCTTCTAGATTTGCCTTCTAAGTAAACCATCAAAATGGAAATATCTGCTGGATTGACACCAGAAATACGACTAGCCTGACCAATCGTTTCTGGATTAATTTTCTTAAACTTCTGTCGTGCTTCTGTCGCAATTGAGTCAATATCATCCCAGTCAATATTAGCCGGAATCCGCTTCTCTTCCATGCGCTTCATCTTTTCAACCTGATCGAGAGCTTTAGAAATATAGCCTTCGTACTTAATCTCTGTCTCAATTAGCTCAATAATCTTTTCATCAAGTTCCTCTGCTGCCGGACCAATGAATTGAACCACATCTTGATAAGACACTTCTGGACGCCGCATAAATTCTTTGGCAGTTACTGCATCCGTCAGAGGCTTAAAGCCAAGCTCTTCTACTTTAGCGTTTGTTCCCTTGACAGGTTTTAGTTTGATAGATTCCAAACGCTTCATTTCATTGTCAAATTGATTCTTTTTAATCTCGAAACGAGCCCAGCGCTCATAATCTACAAGACCAATTTCTCGTCCCATCTCTGTCAAACGCATATCGGCATTGTCATGGCGGAGAATCAAACGGTACTCAGCTCGGCTAGTCAAGAGTCGATAAGGTTCTACGGTCCCCTTGGTCACCAAATCATCAATCATGACTCCAATGTAACCATCACTGCGCTTCAAGATTAACTCTGGCTTACCTTGGATCTTCAAGGCCGCATTAATCCCAGCGATAATCCCTTGACCTGCAGCTTCTTCATAACCAGAAGTCCCATTGGTCTGACCTGCTGTAAAGAGCCCTGAAATTTTCTTGGTTTCCAAGGTTGCCCGCAACTGATGGGGCATAATCATATCGTATTCAATGGCATAGCCTGTCCGCATCATCTCAGCATTTTCTAGACCTTTGATAGAGTGAACCAAGTCTTTCTGGACATCTTCTGGCAGACTGGTTGATAGCCCTTGCACATAAACTTCTTCCGTATCACGGCCCTCAGGCTCTAAGAAAAGTTGGTGGCGCTCTTTGTCTGCAAAACGGACAATCTTATCCTCAATAGACGGGCAATAACGTGGCCCCACACCCTTTACTACTCCTGAAAACATAGGCGCCCGATGCAGGTTATTTTGGATGATCTCATGACTTTCTGTATTGGTATAAGTCAACCAGCAAGGAACTTGATCTTTCACATAGTCTTCATCACGAGAAGTGTAAGAGAAATGATTGGCCTTTTCATCACCTGGCTGAATCTCGGTCACATCATAATTGATAGATGACGCCTTGACACGCGGTGGCGTTCCGGTCTTAAAACGACCAATTTCAAAACCTAGATCCCGTAGGTTATCTGCTAAAGGAATGGCTGCCAGACTATGGTTAGGACCAGATGAATACTTGAGATCACCAATGATAATTTCTCCCCGCAAGGCTGTTCCAGTTGTAACAATAACAGCTTTAGCCGCATACTCCTGATGGGTCGCTGTCTTAACCCCAATTACCTTACCATCTTCTACCAAGATTTCATTAATCATAGTTTGCCGCAAGGTTAGATTTTCTTGATTTTCGACAGTCTTCCGCATTTCTTTGGAGTAAACTTCCTTATCCGCCTGCGCCCGAAGAGCCCGCACTGCAGGACCCTTACCTGTGTTCAGCATTTTCATCTGAATATAGCTCTTGTCAATATTCTTTGCCATCTCACCGCCCAAAGCATCTACTTCACGGACAACAATGCCTTTAGCAGACCCTCCGATAGATGGATTGCAGGGCATAAAAGCCAGCATCTCAATATTGATGGTTGCCAAAAGAACCTTACAACCCATTCGACTAGCAGCAAGCGATGCCTCAACCCCAGCATGCCCTGCTCCAATCACGATAATATCATAACTTTCAGTAAAATTGTGTGTCATTTTCTTTTTCCCTCATTTTTTCACCAAAAAAGGCCAAGTCTCTAGAAGTGCAGGACAAAAAGCCTGCAACATCCATGAGCTTTGACCATCATAGGCATTGCTTATCTTATTTTAGCAAATTATGTTGAATTGTCAATCTAAATGTACTGCAAGACTTGACCATTCTTATAAGCTCTGTCAATCAAGCCACCACCTAAGCACTCATCGCCATCATAAAAGACAACTGCTTGACCTGGAGTAACAGCTCTTTGCGGTTGATCAAAGTTGACAACAGCCTTGTCACTCTTTACAGTAACTGTCACCTTAGAATCCGGCTGACGATAACGGAACTTAGCAGTACATTCCAGTGTAAATTCTTCTGGCATTTCTTTTGTGAAATGAACCTGACTAGCGTCAAGACTCGTTGACATCAAATTGTCATGATAAAACCCCTGACCAACATAAAGAATGTTTTGGCTGAGATCTTTCCCAACCACAAACCAAGGCTCATTATCACCACCATGCTGACCACCAATTCCAAGACCACCCCGCTGGCCAATAGTATAATACATCAACCCAGCATGCTGGCCCATATCTCGGCCTTCCAAGGTCATCATGCGACCAGGCTGGGCTGGTAAATATTGACTCAGAAATTCTTTAAAATTCTTCTCACCAATGAAGCAAATACCTGTCGAGTCTTTTTTCTTAGCTGTAGCTAAACCAGCTCTTTCAGCAATCGCTCGAACTTCTGGCTTTTCTAAATGCCCCAGAGGAAACATGGTCTTTTGCAGTTGTTCCTGTGACAGTTGACTTAGGAAGTAAGTCTGATCCTTATTGTTGTCCTTGCCACGCAACATGTGAACCAAGCCATCTTGGTCTCTCTTCACCTGAGCATAGTGACCCGTTGCAACGTAATCTGCACCTAGTGTCAAGGCATAGTCAAGGAAGGCTTTAAACTTGATTTCCTTGTTACACATGACATCTGGATTTGGAGTCCTACCAGCTCGGTATTCCGCCAAGAAGTATTCAAAAACGCGATCCCAGTACTCTTTCTCAAAGTTGACAGAGTAGTAAGGAATGCCAATCTGATCTGCAACAGCAGCTACATCCTTGTAGTCTTCTGTGGCTGTACAGACACCAAATTCATCTGTGTCGTCCCAGTTTTTCATGAAGATGCCAATCACATCGTAACCTTGTTCTTTTAAGAGCAAAGCAGTTACTGATGAATCGACACCTCCGCTCATACCAACAACGACACGAATCTTAGAGTTATCACTCATTGTGTTCTCCCATCTTTTCGTTATTTCACGATTGAAGGTCGTGCTGTGCTTTCAACGATTGAAGGTCGCTTGAGCAAGCCCTATTATAGCATGAAAGGACTAGGAAAACAAATCAGAAATTTAACTAGAATTATCAACTGTAAATAATGTTTACAACTCTGTAAAGTTATTAATTTTCTCGTTTACTTTCTCCTCTAACAAAATTTTATAATATTCACTTTTAATTCATTTAAAAAATCAGCAGAAAGCCCTTAACTTTGTTATAATGAAAATAATAAATAAGCTGCAAGGAGAAATCATGACTTCACTAAGATTTCAATCTGTTTTTGATATTATCGGACCTGTGATGATAGGCCCATCAAGTAGTCATACAGCAGGCGCCGTCCGTATCGGAAAAATTGTCTCCTCTATTTTTAATGATGAGCCAACAGAAGTAGAATTCCAGCTCTTTAACTCTTTTGCCAAAACTTACCGAGGTCACGGAACTGACTTAGCTCTTGTAGCAGGGATTTTAGGTATGGATACAGATGATCCAGAGATTCCTAACAGCCTTGAAATCGCCCATAAACGCGGTATCAAGATTGTCTGGACCATTCAAAAGGATAGCAATGCCCCCCACCCCAATACGACCAAGATTACAGTCAAAAATGACCGTAAAACAATCAGTGTGACTGGAGTCTCTATCGGTGGCGGCAACATTCAAGTAACAGAGCTGAATGGCTTTTCAGTATCTCTGAGCATGAATACTCCGACCATCATTATTGTCCACCAGGATGTCCCAGGTATGATTGCCCATGTCACCGAAGCTCTGTCACGCTACAATATCAATATAGCTCAGATGAATGTTACCCGTGAGAAGGCTGGAGAAAAAGCGATTATGATTATTGAAGTTGACAGCCGTAGCTGCGAGGAAGCTATCGATGAAATTCGCAATATTCCTCATCTGCATAATGTGAATTTCTTTAAATAGGAGAAAATATGTTTTATTCCATCAAAGAATTGGTAGAGCAAGCTGACTTGGATTACCAAGGAAATGTTGCAGAATTGATGATTGCTACCGAGTATGAACTAACTGGTCGTGAAAGAGATGAAGTCCTGCGACTGATGGCTCGCAATCTGGAAGTCATGAAAGCCTCTGTCCTTCTTGGACTGGATGAGAGCAAGTCTCGGAGTGGCTTGACTGGCGGAGACGCAGCTAAACTTGACCACTATATCCAGTCAGGAAAGGCTTTATCAGATCACACTGTACTGACTGCTGCAAAAAATGCTATTGCTGTCAATGAGCATAATGCTAAAATGGGTTTAGTTTGTGCAACACCTACTGCCGGCAGCGCTGGCTGTCTGCCAGCTGTTCTTACATCAGCTATTGAAAAATTAGGACTTACAGAAGAAGAACAGCTAAACTTTTTATTAACTGCTGGTGCTTTTGGCCTAGTTATTGCCAATAACGCCTCAATTTCGGGTGCTGAAGGCGGCTGTCAAGCTGAGGTTGGCTCTGCTTCTGCTATGAGTGCAGCTGCTTTAGTTCTCGCTGCTGGAGGTTCACCTTTTCAAGCCAGTCAAGCTATTTGTTTTGTCATTAAAAACATGCTGGGCTTGATTTGTGATCCAGTAGCTGGTCTGGTCGAAGTGCCTTGTGTCAAGCGAAATGCTATGGGAGCCAGTTACGCCTTTATTGCAGCTGATATGGCTCTTGCAGGAATCGAATCTAAAATTCCTGTTGACGAAGTCATTGACGCCATGTATCAAGTAGGGTCAAGTCTGCCTACTGCTTTCAGAGAAACAGCTGAAGGCGGTCTAGCTACAACACCTACAGGCCGCAGACTTTCAAAAGAAATCTTTGGAGAATAACCTTGACAAATTTGTCAAGTAGATTTACTAGATAGTAAACAAGGAGACAAGATGAGCCATTTGAAATATATCTTCTTTGATTTGGATGGAACCCTAGTTGACAGTTCAAAGGGCATCCAAGAATCCTTTGAATACAGCTTCAAACAACTTGGAAAAGAGTGCCCTGAAGAAAGTATTATAAAAAGTTTTATGGGGCCGCCTCTGGAAGTAAGCTTCGCCTCTGTTCTTGAAGAAAGCCAAGTTCCAGAAGCGATTAACTATTACCGCAGCTTCTATAAGGAAAAAGGCATCTGGGGCGTCCGCCTCTATGAGGGGATACCAGAATTGCTGACACAGTTAAAAGAAGCCGGCTATCAGATTTATGTAACAACGAGTAAAAATCAACCCATAGCTCAAGATTTATTAGCAAATCTAGCTATCTCTGAGCAATTTGATGATATTTTTGGCTCACTGCCAGATTCATTTCACAAAGCAGATGTTCTGTGCCGAGCTCTGCAAACACTAGATGCAAATCCAGAAGAAACCATAATCATAGGCGATACAAAGTTTGATATAATTGGCGGTAAAGAAGTAGGAATCTCAACTCTGGGAGTCCTTTGGGGCTTTGGCAGCCAAAAAGAGTTACTAGAAAATGGAGCAGATTTGCTGGCTAATTCTCCCAAGCACATTTTAAAAATATTGAACGAACACTTTTCATAACTTTACACATTTGTCGATCTAGATAAGATTGTTCCCTTTAAATCTTTATCTACACTATCATTTTCTGCTTATAAATTGTCAACTTTATGTAAACCAAAAAACCACAGAAATCTGTGGTTTTTTTATTTCTATCTTAGTAGCCCCAAGCTGAGAGTCCTTGAGCGCTATAGGCACTATATGCTGATTGGATTTGATCATCAACAGTAGCCGTTGATCCCCAACCTGGCATCGTTTGGAAAAGACCACTAGCACCAGATGCGTTGTAAGCATCTACTTGACCATTTGATTCACGAGCAATGATAGCTTCCCAAGTTGATGCAGGAACACCAGTCATTTCTGCCATACGTGATGCTGCATAAGAACCAGTTGCACCAGCGGTATTACCATTGCTAAGTATAAGGCCTCCTGAAGTTGCTGCTGAATTAGCTGTTGCTGCGGGCGCTGCATAATTATTTACGGGAGTTGCAGTTGCTGCTACGCTTGTTTCAGAGGATTTGGCACTATTTCCAAGTTCCAAGATTTGACCAACACGGATGTGATTTGGATCTGCAATCTTGTTTAACTCTACTAATTTCTCAAGAGTTGTATTTTTTTCGTTAGCAATAGCTGATAAAGTATCACCGGCTTCAACTGTATAGGTCTCAGCATTTGCAATACCTGAAACCAAGAAAGCCGCTGCAGCGACTGCACCTGTTAAAGTCCATTTTGCTGTTTTTTTGTTCATTAAAATGTAATTCTCCTTTCGGTGATAATACTATCTTACACATAAAATATTACCAAAAAGTTACATTGCCAAGTCAAACGTTACAGAAACATTTAGTTTAGACGTTAAAAACAGACTTTTAGAGCTTTTTTGCCAAATATTTTCTTTGACGAAGTAAAAAATAGACAGGTTTAACTTATACTATTCTCTAAAAACACTTTAAACAGCAGATCAGTTTTTCAATATATAAAGCAGAATACCTAATATAAGTAAGCTAATAATAGCCAAGCTGTCATTTCTTTTCCATGCCAAGCGTCGAAAACGTGTCCGCCCCTCACCTCCATTATAGCCTCGCGCTTCCATGGCAATTGCTAGAGCATCTGCCCTTTTAAAACTGGAAGCAAACAAAGGGATTAGAATGGGAATAATAGATTTAACCTTTTGAACAAGTTTTCCCTCACCAAAGTCAACACCACGCGCCCTCTGGGCGTTCATAATCCGAGTAGTATCATCCATCAAAGTTGGAACGAAGCGCAGGCTCATAGAAAGCATCAGGCCAATCTCATGTGCTGGCACCTTGAAAACCTTCAAAGGTTTCAGTAAAGACTCAACCGCATCGGACAAGCTTAAGGGTGTCGTTGTCAGAGTCAGAAGAGTAGAAAAGAAAATAATCAGAATAAAGCGGCTAAAAATAATGCCAGCCTGTGACAGTCCTAGTTCTGTAATTCTGACAAAAGCGAATCGAAAGATTGTGGCCCCTCCCGAGGTCAAAAACAGCTGGAACAAGGTGGTAAAAGCTATGATAAAAACCATGGACTGGATACCCTTTAAAAAGAACTTCAAAGGAACCTTAGACAGCAAGACCAAACTAAAAACGAAAACAAACAGCAGCAGATTGGTCACAAGATTATTGGCCCAGAAAATTAATAGAATAAAAAGAAACATCGTCAGCAACTTGCTTCGCGGATCCAAACGATGAATAATTGAATTTCCGGGAATATAGCGGCCTAAAATCAACTTATCCATGCAAGATCTCCTTGAATTCTTCAATTGTAATAGGATAGTGCGAGAAGATCATCCCTTTCTCCGCCAATTCGTGAGCAAATTTTGTAATCTTAGGAACACCCAATTGAATACTCTCCATAAAATCAAGATCCTGAAATACCTGAGCAGGCTGACCGCTCTTGACGACTCTGCCCTTATCTAAAACATAGACTGTATCAGCAAAGTTGGCTACATCATCCATTAGGTGAGTTACCAAAACAATGGTCATACCGGCACAATGCAGCTCTTCAAAGAGCCTCATCAGTTCTTTTCGACCGGATGGATCAAGTCCTGCTGTCGGCTCATCCAAAACCAAGATATCAGGCTCCATGGCCAGTATACCAGCTATGGCCACCCTGCGCATCTGGCCACCAGAAAGTTCGAAAGGACTGCGATTGAACAAATCCTCAGAAATCCCGACCAAGTGCAGCTTTTCACGCGCCAAAGCTTCCGCTTCTTCCTTAGAAACACCAAAATTCTGAGGTCCAAAAGCCACATCTTTCAAAACTGTTTCATCAAAAACTTGACTTTCCGGAAATTGAAAGACTAGACCGACCTTCTTGCGCACCTGTTTAATATCTTTATTGACAGAATCAGCCGTGATGACTGTACTGCCTATTTCAACACTACCCTGATTGGGAACCAGCAAGCCATTTAAAAGCTGAAGAATGGTTGACTTACCGCTGCCAGTATGCCCGATAAGAGCTGTATAACTGCCCGATTTTATCTCCAAATCCACTCCAAAAAGCGCTGGTCCCTCAAAAGGAGTGCCAGCTTGATAAGTATAACTTACATTTTTGAGAGTAATGCCCATAGTTGATCCTGCAATTCTTTTTCTGTTAAGTAAGAGTCTGGCAGAGAAAAGCCTGACTGACGTAAAGCCGCTTTTACTAGATTGACAAATGGCTGATCCAATCCTAGTTCTTCCAAATCTTCTCGAGAAAAAAGTTCTCTCGGGGTAGCGGTAGATTCAACCTGACCCTCTTTCATAACCAAAACACGGTCGCTTAAGGCTATTTCATCCAGGTCATGAGTGATAGAAATGACGGTCAGCTGATTACTATCTTTAATTTTTTTCACGGTCTGGATAAGATCCAAACGTCCCTCTGGATCCAGCATGCTGGTGGCTTCATCCAAAATAATAATATCCGGTCTCAGAGCTACCACACCTGCAACAGCTACTCGCTGTTTCTGGCCTCCAGAAAGACGAGCTGGTTCACGTTCTCTAAAATCCTGCATACCGACAAGCTCTAATGCCTGCTGGACTCGCTCTACCATCAGATCATAGGCTAGCCCTTGATTTTCCAAACCAAAGGCTACATCGTCTTCTACAGTTGCACCGACAAACTGATTATCTGGATTTTGGAATACCATGCCAATCTGTCTGCGTTTTTCCCAGACGTTTTCAGCTGTTAGCTTATCGCCTGAGATAATAATATCTCCGCTTTCCGCTTCTAAAAGACCGTCAATCAAACGAACTGTGGTTGATTTTCCACTCCCATTATGACCGACAATAGACAGCCATTCCCCTTTTTTTACTTGAAAGGAGACATCATTTAAAGTGTAATTCTCAGACTCACTATCGTATTTGTACTTAAGATTTCTTACTTCGATGATATTTTCCATATTATTTAAAGGTATTTTTAAAGAGATAGGCACTTCCCTTGAAGTAGTCATATCCAGAATAAATCGTAAAGATTAAAGCGATATACAGAAGGATTTGCCCTAAGAGAGTCCAATGAATCAGTAGAAAAATAATAGCAAACATCTGCGTGAAGGTCTTTATTTTACCTGGCATAGCA
Organism: Streptococcus sanguinis; assembly: GCF_026781265.1. Taxonomy (GTDB): domain Bacteria; phylum Bacillota; class Bacilli; order Lactobacillales; family Streptococcaceae; genus Streptococcus; species Streptococcus sanguinis_T. The sequence goes on along the minus strand of NZ_JAKUVC010000010.1, from coordinate 34,688 downwards.
GCTGCTAAGACTGTCCCTCCTGTTTCCACTAAAAGCAAGCGCAGACCTGTTACTGCCAATTCCCGGCAAATAATAATAGCTACAACCCAGGCAGGAGCCATTTTCATCTCAATCAACATGATAAAAGCAGACATCACTAAAAGCTTATCAGCCATGGGATCAGCAAATTTACCAAAATTTGTTACCACTTCCCACTTTCGAGCCAAATAGCCATCTAGATAATCAGTTATACTGGCAAAAGCAAATATAAAAGCTGCCAAGATATGCATGGTGTAAGAATGACCGAATGTTAAAATCACAACAAATACAGGGATTAAAGCAATTCTAACAAGAGTTAAGGCATTTGGAATATTTTCTTTTTTCATGGGATTCCCTTCGTTTTTATCCTTTCGTAATGTTCAAACTAATGGTTCCACTATCGCTAGTCAAAGCCGAAGTATCTAGTTTTTGTCCCTCTATCGTCACAGTTGCTCCTTTAACAGGTGCTAACGTAATAAGATACTTATTGCCTGGCTCAAGAGAAACCGTCTGGCTTGATTTTTCAGGAGATAAGGTGATGCCTTCGGCTAGTTCTGAATCGCTTATGCTTACCAAATTGGTTGTTTGCTCCACAGAAACGGTCACTTTAACAGGCTGACCTGCTCCGCTGTACTCAGCAATTAAATTCTCTCCGCTTCCACTAACTGTCAATTTGCCAGCCGAGGAAGAAACTGACTTAGAATCAGCCGAAGAAAAGGAACTCTTCTGACTGTTAGTGCTTGTAGAGGAAACCAGACTATAATTGTTGTTAGATGCTTTAAAACTTACCGAATTAGTCTGAGCATAGCTCCAAATATAATAAGCTACGAAAGCAGCAATAGCCGAAGCCAATAAGAGAAAATAGAACAAGGTCAGAAAAGAGTTTTTATTTTTATTTTTTCTACTCCTGAATTCATCATCTGCTGCCAGTGACACTTCATCAAAGACGATCATCTCACCAGCTTCGTAAGCCTCCAGAATAATAGACTCATCCAAATCTACAGCCCAAGCATATTTCCGCAAGAAGCTACGGGCATAGAAGGGACTAGGAAGCAAATCATAGTCATTTCGTTCCAGTGCTTCTAACAAATCCTGCTGGATATCTGTCTTTTTTGACAATTCCTCTAAGCTCAGCCCTTGATTGGTCCGGGCAAGCTTCAACACTTCTCCTATCGTTTTTTTTCTCATACGTACTTTTCCCTTATTTCTATTCTTCACTATTTTAACAAAATTTTAAAAACGATTCTGGAATTATTTTGGAAAAATAGTAAAATCTGTCATATCACACTGATCGATAAATCGATGACCTAGTTTTATCACATCATTTAAGCTGATATCCTGTAAGATTTTCGGCAAATCAAACAGATTTTCACCCGTCAAATGCGGTTCATATTGGGTTGCAATATACTCAAGCGAGTTTAAACCGTGCAGAAAATCACCAAACATCTCACTTTTAATCGTATCCAAATGCTCTTCTGTCACATCCGGATCCTTGTCAAAATTCTTGATAGCTGAACGAAATTGATGAGAAAGTCCCACCGGTTCCTGAGTATCCATCGTCAGCATGACAAAGTGAAAATCTTTTTCTACTTCCACTTCCAGCGTTAAAGAATTATCCATTTTCCCACTTTCATAGAGGGACTGGAAACGCTTGGAAGTCCAGCCAAACATCATGGCAAATAGGAGTTTCAAAGTGATTTTATAGCGATACAACTCCGATTCATCAACAAAGTCTGTACCTCGAATCCCAACTGCCAGTTTTGGACTAGCCACCTCCATTCGGTAGGTATCCGTTGATACCACTGGGTGAAGGCTAACAGGAATTTTTTCAATAGGTTCCGAACTCCCAGCAAAAACTAGTTTTTCCTGCTGTTCTACAATCTCAGCAGCTATCTGTTCCAAATCGAAATTACCAATCACAAACAAAGTCATATTAGAAGGATGATAAAAGTTTTTGAAATTTTCCTTCAAATTTTCGACGGTAATCTCAGAGATGGACTCTTTCGTTCCTGCAATGTCTTCTGCCAGAGGTGTTTGAGGATAGAGATTGGCCAAGGCTCCAAAAAAGAGACGATAATCTGGATTATCCTGATACATTTCAATTTCTTGGCCGATAATATCCTGTTCCCGCAAAATGGATTCTTTTGTAAAATCAGCCCGATGCACCAGTTCTTGCAAAAGATGTAGGCTTTCTAAAATATTATCCGTTGCAGAAAATAAATAGCTAGTTCGAGTAAAGCTTGTAAAGGCATTGCTCTCAGCCCCTAGCTTAGTAAATTCCAGCAGCAGATCCTTTCCCTGCGGGCCTTCAAAAAGCTTATGTTCCAAAAAATGAGCTATTCCCGCCGGATACTGAGTGACCTGCTTGGTTTCACGTGAAACAATCTCCGTATCCACTGAACCAAAATTAGTTGAGATAATCCCATAAGTTTCATTAAAATCATTTTTAGGCAGAAGAAAAACACGCAAACCATTTGCCAAGACTTTCTGATAAACAGTTTCTCCCACTGCTGAATAATTGATTTTTTCTAGCACTTCTCCCTGCATTATTTTCCTTCCATAAAGTAAATAGCTTGTAATTTTAAGAGACCAGCTGCTTTGACAATATCATCTTTATGAACCTGTTCCAAAGCTTCCAGCCAAGCTTCAAGAGATAAGAATTTTTTCCCTAAAACAGAAGACATATAAGCTCTCTCTAAGATTGTATTCTGTCGATCCTGAGCTAACAATACCGAATTTCTCAGCATTTTCTTGGTTTGATTCAGTTCTTCCTGACTAAAATTTCCACGCTTCAAATCACCAATCTGTCGGTTGATTAAAGCAACTGTTCTGATCCGATTGCTGCGGTCAATACCAGCGTAAATCCGCATCATTCCTGAAAAAATATCAAAATTGCTAGAAATTGTATAAGCCAGCCCTTCCTTTTCACGAAGATTGACAAATAATTTCGAATGGGCAAAGCCACCTAGCAAAGCATTTAAAACGACCAAGGGCAGGTGCTCACTCTCTCCGTACTGAATAGGGAAATGATAGCCCAACTCAATAATTGACTGATGGACATCTTTCTGCTCCAGTCCTTCTCGCAAAACATTGGAATATTCTTGCTGATAAACTAACTGAAGTTCTTGCTGACGAGGTGCAAAATTGAAAGATTGAATTTTCTCCCGAACAGCCACTTCATTAAAGTCCCCAATAAAGAAAAAGTCAATCTGATTTTCCTGAAGCATCTGCTGAAAAGCAGCAAAACTACTTGCAGCAGTCTCTTTCTGGATTAATTCAATCGTCCCAATACGAGGCATCTGCATTTCCTCTTCTTCATAAAAGAGTTTATCTAATTCTCGATGAGCGTGATAAAAATGATTCTCAATTTCTGCTTCCAAATCATTCAAGATATTTTTCTTCTCAATTTCAAAAGCAGATTCATCAAAAGCGTCCTGACTTACCAATGGAGAAAACAAGCTGGCTTTCAAAAAATCAAGCATGGCATCTGTTAGGACATTTTTACGACTCAAAAATTTATCCCGCACAAAAGAAAGATTGATATCTAAATAATGGACAAATCCTCTCCTTGAAAGACTCGTAGAATAATCAGCTCCATACAAATTGGCCAAACGTTCTCTGAAAGCCTGCGAAGTAGGATAAACCGCATTGACAGTCTCTAGCATGCTGGCTGTTAAAACCCGACCAGCTACTGTTTCTTTGGACATAGGCGCTGAAAAACGAACCCTAATTTTGTTTGTTTTAAATTTTTCTGATTGAATAAAATGGAGACGAACTCCTTTAGTGATTTCCATGACGCCCCTCATACTGAATAATATAGACTACTATTATATCATGAAATGCCTCTGATTTGTTTGTTCTAACAAGCTTTTTGCTGATTAAAACGTTTTCTGATAACAGGAGAAAATTTCCGCTTTTATCCAAAGCACCTCAGCACTTTTTAGTAACAAATATGGTATAATGACAGGGTTGAGGTGAAATATGGAATATAAATTATTTGATGACTACATCACGCTACAAGCACTTTTAAAAGAAACAGGAATTATCCAAAGCGGTGGGGCAATTAAAACATTTCTAAGTGAATATCCAGTTCTTTTTAACGGTGAGCCAGAAAACCGTCGAGGAAAAAAACTCCGTGTCAATGACAGGATTTCCCTTCCCGATCAAGGAATTGAAATTAATCTGACAGCTCCTAATCAAGAAGAAATTCTGCAACACCAGAAAGAAATCGCAGAAAAAAAACGAGTTGCTGAACTTGTCAAAGCCATGAATAAGGATTTAAAAAAATCTCAGACTTCTAAAAAAGAAAAGCGTAAGAATACAGGGCTACCTAAAAAGCAGAAAACTACCAAAAGCCCTGTTCGTTTCCCTGGTATCTAATCATGTGGCTGCAATCATTAAAAATCAAGCATTTCCGAAATTATCAGGAAGCTGATATTGACTTCCATCCTGGATTAAATGTCTTTCTAGGCCAGAACGCACAAGGTAAAACCAATATTTTAGAAGCTGTTTATTTCCTAGCGTTGACAAGAAGCCACCGCACACGATCAGATAAGGATCTGATTCATTTTACAGAAAATGATCTCTTTGTTTCTGGCATCTTAGAAAAAAAGACTGGTAAAGTTCCCCTTGACATTAACTTGACACCAAAAGGTCGCATCACAAAAGTCAACCACTTGAAACAAAGTAAATTATCAGACTATATTGGAACAATGAATGTTGTTCTTTTTGCTCCTGAAGATTTACAGTTGATTAAAGGTTCCCCAAGTCTACGCCGTAAATTTATAGACATTGAGCTTGGACAAATCAAGCCTGTTTATCTATCAGATTTATCCAATTACAATCATGTCCTCAAACAACGCAATGCCTATCTGAAAGCTAATGACAAAGTTGATGAAACCTTCTTGACTGTCCTTGATGAGCAACTGGTTGACTACGGCTGTCGTGTCATAAGGCATCGGTTGGATTTTTTGCAAAAATTAGAAAGCTTTGCTCAAGACAAGCACTGGGACATCTCTCAAAATTTGGAAGAATTGACTATCAAGTATCTGTCATCTATTCCTTTACACCAAATTGACAGTTTAGAAGAAACTTACCGCTCTTCTTTATTAAGCAGCCGTAAACGCGATCTATTCAAAAAAAATACAGGTGTTGGTCCCCATCGTGATGATATTGCTTTTTTTATCAACCAGATGGATGCCAACTTTGGTAGTCAAGGTCAACATCGCAGTCTTGTTTTATCACTGAAACTAGCCGAAATCAAGTTAATAGAAAGCATTACGAAGGAAACGCCTATTTTGTTGCTTGACGATGTAATGAGCGAACTTGACAATAACCGTCAACTAAAATTATTAGAAACTATCTCTCAGGATATTCAAACTTTCATTACCACAACAACTTTAGAACATTTAAAGAATCTTCCACAAGATATTAAAATTTTCACCATTCAGCAAGGACAAATTATATCTCAATCCTAGCATTACATGAGATTTACGTTTTTGTAAATTTCATTTACAAAATATTGCTTATAGTGTAAACGAATTATATCGAATTGTTGTTAGAAAAGCTTTTATAGCCTTTTAAATTGTAAAAGTATGTCAATTTAAATCGTAAATTTAAAAAGAGGTTAGGAAAAATTCCCGACCTCGTTTTATTTTTTATTGAACTGAATAGTTAGGGGCTTCATTTGTAATTTGCACATCATGAGGGTGGCTTTCCTTCAATCCAGCACCACTCATCTCAATAAACTGAGCATTATCGTGAAGTTCTTGCAGATTTGCAGCACCAACATAGCCCATTCCAGAGCGGATACCACCGAGCATCTGGAAGACAATATCTGCAGCAGCTCCCTTGTATGCCACACGACCTTCAATTCCTTCTGGAACTAGCTTATTCGCTTCATTGACAGAACCTTGGAAGTAACGGTCACTAGAACCCTTCTTCATAGCGGCGATAGATCCCATTCCACGGTAAGTCTTAAATTTACGACCTTGGAAAATTTCCGTCTCACCTGGTGCTTCGTCTGTACCAGCAAACATTGAACCCAGCATAACAGCATTGCCACCTGCAGCCAAGGCCTTAACAATATCTCCAGAATATTTAATCCCACCATCAGCAATGATGGTTTTTCCATATTCACGCGCTACAGCAGCTGCATCATAAATAGCAGTTACTTGAGGAACACCAACACCAGCAATGACTCGGGTTGTACAGATAGAACCAGGACCAATTCCGACCTTAACAACATCCACACCTGCTTCATAAAGAGCGCGTGCACCTTCAGCAGTTGCAATATTTCCAGCAATTAAGGTGCGATCAGGGAAATGAGCACGAATCTCAGCAATCTTGCGCAAAACTCCAGCTGAGTGGCCATGAGCAGTATCAATAACAATCGCATCTGCACCCGCTTCAAAAAGAGCTTCCGCACGTTCGAAAGTATCTGAAGTAACACCGACAGCACCAGCTACCAAGAGACGGCCAAACTCATCTTTAGCAGCATTTGGAAACTCAATAACCTTTTCAATATCTTTAATGGTAATCAAACCTGAAAGACAGCCCTTATCATCAACCAAAGGCAACTTTTCAATCCGATGTTCTTGCAAAATGCGCTCTGCAGTTCCCAAATCTGTACCAACAGGAGCTGTGACAAGATTCTCACTGGTCATATGACGGGAAATGGGTTGGTCATAGTCAGAAATAAAACGCAAATCACGATTAGTTAGAATCCCTACTAACTTACGATTTTCAAGAGTTTCTACAACAGGAACACCACTGATACGGTAACGTCCCATCAACTCATCTGCTTCAGCAATGGTATGCTCTGGCGTTAGGAAAAAAGGATCAATAATTACGCCATTCTCAGAACGTTTAACCTTTCGAACTTCATCAGCCTGTTGTTCAATAGACATGTTTTTGTGGATAACTCCAAGACCGCCAGCACGGGCAATAGCGATAGCCATCTGACTCTCTGTAACAGTGTCCATAGCGGCAGTAATGATTGGGATATTTAAAGTCAGATTCTCAGCAAGCTTGGTACTCAAATCAGCATCATTGGGCAGCACATGGCTTTCAGCTGGAATCAGCAGCACATCATCAAAGGTAAAACCTTTTTTCAAAAATTTAGTGTCCCAGTTAGACATCCACAGTTTCCTCTTTTCCTTCTTATTTGAACTAATACCCAAAGAAAATTGAAGTTCAGTTTTCTTTGAATAAGAGCTGGTTTTTTTGTTGTTAATATCATACCATTCTATAGGAAATTGTCAATCATTATTACACAAAAAATAAAAACCATCATTTTTGAAACTAAAAACGATAGTTTTTATGATTTATAATCAATAATGTTCGTTATTTAAAATAATTAATCCCCATCGCAGACTTCACTTCCGAAAGAGTCTGAGCGGCAGTCTGACGGGCCTTATCGCATCCTTCTTGCAGCATCTGATAGACCTGTTCCATGTCTTTAGCAAACTCCACACGACGCTCACGAATCGGACCTAACTCTCGCTCTAAAATTTCTAACAGATAGCGTTTGGTTTTGACATCTCCCAGACCGCCTCTTTGATAATGCTCTTTCATTGCAGCAATATCCGCAGCATCTTCCGAGCGCCCAAAAATATCCAGGTAATGAAAGACCATATTGCCCTCGACTTTTCCAGGATCTTCCACTCTGATATGATTAGGATCTGTATACATGCTCATAACTTTCTTTTGCAGAATATCCATATCATCTGCCAAATAAATGCCGTTATTGAGAGACTTAGACATCTTAGCATTGCCATCCAATCCAGGCAAACGTCCAGCTGCTTCATTTTCAGGATAGATTCCTTCAGGCTCTACCAAAACATCAGTCTGATAAGCGTTGTTAAAGGAACGGACAATCTCCCGAGTCTGCTCAATCATAGGCTTTTGATCATGTCCTACTGGTACAAAATTAGCCTTGAAAGCAGTAATATCAGCTGCCTGAGAAATTGGATAAACTAAAAATCCAGTCGGCAAACTTTCACCAAATCCTTTTTGAGCAATCTCAGTCTTTACAGTAGGATTACGCTCAAGACGAGCCAATGATACCAAATTCATGTAATACATTGACAACTCTGCCAACTCAGGAATCTGACTTTGAATAAAAATAGTCACCTTTTCAGGATCCAATCCAGCCGCTAGATAATCCAAAGCTACATTCCCAATGGACTCAACAATTGTCTGAGGGTCCTTTGCATGATCTGTCAAAGCTTGCTGATCAGCCAAAAATACGAACATCTCATACTTACCCTGATCCTGCAAAAGCACGCGGTTCCGTAAACTTCCTACATAATGACCAATATGCAATTTTCCTGTCGGACGATCTCCTGTTAAAATAATTGGTTTAGTCATTTATTACTCCTCAATTTATAATGAGTTCATTATATCATTTTCAATGAAAATGAGAAAGAAGTTTCTAGAAAAAAGCAAAAAATCCAGTTTTTACAGCTTAATTGACATACCTTTACAGTATTTGTAAACTTAATTGACGAACTATTCTGGCTAGAAAACCTAAAAGTCTTAGTTCATTCTATTCTCCTTTTTTCTTTTGGCTTCGTTTTTTACTTTTTATCTCAGAATTATTTGAAAAAAGTTCTGTTTTCTAGTAAAATGAAGAAGATTATATATATAGGAGAAAGACATTGCTTACAGTATCAGATGTATCACTGCGTTTCAGTGACCGAAAATTGTTTGATGAAGTCAACATCAAATTTACAGAAGGAAATACTTATGGATTGATTGGAGCTAACGGCGCTGGAAAATCAACCTTTTTAAAAATTTTAGCTGGTGATATCGAGCCAACAACAGGCCACATTTCTCTAGGACCAAATGAACGTCTTTCAGTCCTTCGCCAGAACCACTTTGACTATGAAGAAGAACGGGCTATTGATGTTGTAATCATGGGAAATGAGCATCTCTACAACATCATGAAAGAAAAAGATGCTATTTATATGAAGCCTGATTTTTCTGATGAAAATGGTGTACGTGCGGCCGAGCTTGAGGGAGAGTTTGCTGAACTAGGTGGCTGGGAAGCTGAAAGTGAAGCCTCTCAATTATTGCAAAATCTCAATATTCCGGAAGATCTTCACTACCAAAATATGAGCGAGCTCTCTAACGGAGACAAGGTTAAGGTACTCTTAGCTAAAGCCCTTTTTGGTAAACCTGATGTCTTACTTCTGGACGAGCCAACTAACGGTTTGGATATTCAGTCTATTACTTGGTTGGAAGACTTTCTTATCAATTTTGACAATACAGTTATTGTTGTATCCCACGACCGTCACTTTTTGAATAAAGTCTGCACTCATATGGCCGACCTTGACTTTGGAAAAATCAAACTCTATGTCGGAAACTATGATTTCTGGAAAGAATCAAGCGAACTAGCGGCTAAGCTTCTAGCTGACCGAAATGCCAAAGCAGAAGAAAAAATCAAGCAACTTCAAGAATTTGTTGCTCGCTTTTCTGCCAATGCTTCAAAATCAAAACAAGCAACTTCTCGTAAAAAGATGCTTGACAAGATTGAGTTAGAAGAAATTGTTCCATCTAGCCGTAAATACCCATTTATCAGCTTTAAAGCAGAACGTGAAATCGGTAATGATCTCTTGACAGTGGAAAACCTTTCTGTCAAGATAGACGGAGAAACTATTCTTGATAATATTAACTTCATTTTACGTCCTGGCGATAAAACAGCTTTGATTGGCCAAAACGACATCCAAACAACAGCTTTGATTCGTGCCTTAATGGGTGATATTGAGTATGAAGGAACTGTCAAGTGGGGTGTCACAACCAGTCAATCTTATCTGCCAAAAGATAATTCTCGTGACTTTGCTGGTGGCGAGTCAATCCTTGACTGGCTACGACAATTTGCTAGCAAAGAAGAGGATGACAACACCTTCCTTCGAGGATTCCTTGGGCGCATGCTTTTCTCTGGAGATGAGGTTAACAAGTCTGTCAATGTCTTGTCAGGAGGAGAAAAAGTTCGGGTTATGTTATCTAAGTTGATGTTGCTTAAATCCAACGTTTTAGTCTTAGACGACCCAACCAATCACTTAGATTTGGAATCAATCTCCAGCTTAAATGATGGATTGAAAAACTTCAAAGGATCCATTATTTTTGCCAGTCACGACCATGAATTTATTCAAACCTTGGCCAACCATATCATTGTCTTATCTAAAAACGGTGTCATTGACCGCATTGACGAAACCTATGATGAATTCTTGGAAAATCAAGAAGTTCAGGCAAAAGTCAAGGAACTTTGGAAAGATTAATTCCTTGTCAACTTATATTTACAAAGCTTTACAGAGGCATGAAACAACGTTTCTGCCTCTTTCTATATAAGAAATATGAATTACATTAAAGAATATTTTAAAAAAAATTGGCCTTATTTTTGTGCCTTCTTTCTTCCATTTTTCATCATGTTCTTTGTCTACTTGATGTATGGAATTTACTGGAATAGCGAAACGTCTCCCTTGCTTGGTGACGGTTTTCATCAATATGTCATTTTTGACACTAACCTAAGAAATATCCTCCATGGCACAGATAGTATTTTCTATACTTTCTCTAGCGGACTTGGGCAGAATTTCTATGCTTTATCCAGTTATTATTTAGGTAGCTTCTTATCTCCCTTAGTTTATTTCTTTGATTTAAAATCAATGCCAGATGCCGTCTATCTATTTACCTTAATCAAGTTTGGATTGATTGGACTCTCAACCTTTATCAGCATCAAAGGAATATTCAAAAAGATTCCAGCTTTACTCATCATCACTCTTTCAACTTCATTTTCTTTAATGAGTTTTTCAGTCAGTCAATTGGAAATAAAAACCTGGCTGGATGTGTTTATCCTTGCACCTTTGATAGTGCTAGGTTTACATAGATTGATAACTGGAAAAGGAAGAGTACTATACTTTACAACACTGTCAATTCTCTTCATCCAAAATTATTATTTTGGATATATGATGGCAATCTTTTTGGTCTTTTGGTACCTTCTTCAATTATCTTGGGATTTCAAAAATAGAATTAAAAGCGTACTTGACTTTACAGTTGTATCTGCTTTAGCAAGTCTGACTAGCCTAATCATGATTCTGCCAACTTACCTAGACATAAGTACTCATGGTGAAACCTTAACAAAAGTTTCTTCTTTGTTGACAGAAAAAAGTTGGTTCTTAGATGTGTTTGCTAAAAATTTTATTGGCAGTTTTGATACAACCAAGTATGGTTCTATCCCTATGATTTATGTCGGCACCTTCCCCTTGATTCTGGCTATCTTATTTTTCAACTTAAAATCTGTTAAGTTTCACGTGAAACTTTGCTACTTTTTACTCATTGCAATTTTCATAGCTAGTTTTTATCTTCAATATTTAGACTTACTTTGGCAGGGAATGCATGCTCCGAACATGTTTCTTCACCGTTATTCTTGGCTATTTTCTCTGGTAGTTATCTATATGGCTGCTGAGACTTTAAATCGTTGGAAAGACGTGAAATTAATGAATGTTGCCATTAGTTTCACTTTGCTCAGCCTTGGATTTATTATTACTTTTATTCAGAGAAAACATTATGACTTTTTGGGTCCTGAGAATTATATTCTAACATTAGAATTTCTGCTGGCTTATCTCTTGATTAGCTTTGTCTTAGCAAAATCTTCTATTCAACCAAAAATCATTCTCCCTGTCTTGCTCTTCTTTGTTATTTTTGAACTGTCGCTTAATTCCTATTATCAAGTTGGAGGAATTGCTAAAGAATGGGTATTTGCCACTCGTTCATCTTATTCTAGTCACCTTGACGAGATTGACAAGCTTGTCAATTATTCCAAAAAGGAAAATATTGACTTTTTTAGAACTGAAAGATTGAATCCACAAACAGGAAATGACAGTATGAAATTCAACTACAATGGAATTTCCCAGTTCTCATCTGTTCGAAATACTCAGGCAAGTTCTACTTTAGATAAACTTGGTTTTAAATCAGCAGGAACAAATCTGAATCTTCGTTATCAAAACAACAGTATTTTAATGGACAGTATTTTTGGTGTTCGCTACAATCTATCTGAAACAGATCCTCAAAAATTTGGTTTTCTTCCTGAGAAAAGTGAAAAAGAAATGTCTCTCTATCAAAATGATGCTGCACTTGGTTTAGCTTTTCTGACCAATGATGTTTACCAGGATGTCAAGTTTACAAATTTGACTTTAGATAATCAGACAGAATTTTTGAATCAATTGACTGGCTTTGATTTTAAATATTATGATAAAGTAGATGCTATAACTACTAATGAAAATGTCAAGCAAATTGGCAACAGAGTGACTGTGGATGTTGACAGAGAACATAATACAAGCTTTGCTAGTGTAATCTATACTGTCAATGTACCTGCTAACAGTCAACTATATGTTAATGTTGCTGGGATTGATTTTAGTAATGATGATCAGACAGATATTGACATTACTGTCAATAACTTTACAGAACGTTATACAACTAATAATGTTTTTCCTTTCTTTAATGCTGGCTATTTCAGTCAAAGTCAAACAGTATCTATTCGCTTTACATTCCCAGACAATTCAACAGTTTCATTTGATACACCAGAATTTTTTGCCGTTAATACTGAGCAATATCAAAATGTCATTCAAAAATTAAAAGAACAGCCCGTTTCCACAAATACTGATTTAAACACAGTAAAAACAAACTATAGAGCGGAAAAGGATACTTCATTATTCTTTACCATTCCTTATGATAAGGGATGGTCAGCCACTCTTAACGGGAAGCCTGTCACACTAAAACGAGCTCAAAACGGCTTTATGAAATTGGATGTGAAAAAAGGAGAAGGAAATGTTGTTCTCACTTTCATTCCTAATGGACTAAAAGAAGGTGGCATTGCCTTCATATCTGGCATAATCTTATTTGTTTGCTATAATTTTCTACATAGAAAACGACAGAGAATATAAATATATAAAAAATAAGGCTCTTCATTAAAATGCTAGTGAAGGCCTTTTCTTAAACAATAAAAAAAAACACCCACTAGGAGTGTCTCTAGCTCCGGCAGTAGGACTCGAACCTACGACATCATGATTAACAGTCATGCGCTACTACCAACTGAGCTATGCCGGATAATATAGTCCGTACGGGATTCGAACCCGTGTTACCGCCGTGAAAAGGCGGTGTCTTAACCCCTTGACCAACGGACCATATGGTATGCTCTATTTCAGAACATATTCCATTATATCAGGTTTTTAAGCTTTGTCAACTCTTTTCCCTTTATTTTCGAAAATATCTTTCAGATACTTCACTCTTAAACGAGTGACCGGACAGCGATGATTTTCGTAAAAAATAATTTCTCGATTTTTCTTGTCATAATCAACAATGTTGCCAATATTAACCAGATAAGATTTATGTGGTGAAAAAAATCGTTTAGATTGCTGATCTTTTTCTTGAATATCTGTTATCGTTCCATAAAACTCCTTGAGAAAATTTTTACCGACAATCCGAAGTTTATGAGAGCTCCCTGTCGTTTCGATATACAAAATATCGTTATAAGGCATTCGAACATCATTGCCACGATAACTATATTCAAAATAATCTACCATATTGGTATTTTCAATTAGTGTACTCTTAGTGTAAAGAATACTGTCTTTGATTCTATTTTTAAAAGCATCATTGTTGATATCTTTATCGATAAAATCAAGTGCTGATACTTTATATTTAAAAGTCATAGTAGCAAATTCAGATTTTGAAGTTACAAAAACTATAATGGCATAAGGATTATGATGACGGATAAATTGAGCTACTTCCAGCCCTTTTGTTTCCTCCCCCTTAATGTCAATATCCAAAAAATAAAGCTGGTTAACGTCTCCATTTTCAATATATTTTTTGAATTCTTTGATTTTTCCTGTAACCTGAACTTGGATGTCAATTCTAAGTTCCTCAGCAATTTCTGCTAATGTCATTTCCATCCTGACTTGATGAGATACGGTATCCTCTAAAACTAACACTTTCATAAATTCTATCTCCTAATTGTTAAAATCTGTGTAAAATTGCTTGGCTCAATTTGTGTATCAAGAGTGATAAATTCATACCTATCTAAAATTTCCTTGATGTTATTCAATCCATAGCCTCTATTTTCTCCTTTAGTTGAAAATTCCAGCTGATAGAGTTCTTCCAAATCCAATTTTCCTTCTTTACGAGAATTTTGAACAACAAAAATGGTTCTATCATCCAGTTGAACCAGAGAAACATGGACAATTTTTTCCAGGCTGTCAATGGCACTCTCAATAGCATTATTTAATAAAATACTAGCAATTCTGACCAGATCTAACAACTTGATTGGAAGGCGTTCCACTTTATCCTTAACTTCAAAAGTCAGCTGAATCTGATGTTCACGCGCTTGAAAGATTGTCTCAGTCATGACACTTCTTAAAGCTGAATCTCCTACATTATTCAAATCAAAAACTGTATATTTATCTGAACGCAGGTTCAAGTTTGCATCAGCCAAGACCTCTTGATAAATGTGCTCAATTTCCTTGATATCTCCAGTTTGAATAGCAACTTGCATACTTGTCAGCATGCTAGCATAATCATGACGAAATCCTTTGATTTCATAGTACAATCTCACAATTTCATCAGTATATTCCTGAAGTCGAAGCTGCTCAGATTCTTTTTGACGCAAACGCTCTTCTTTCTCGTATTTCTCACGGCTGTCCTTGAATGTCACCAAGGTAGAAAGAAAGGCCAAGAAACAAATAGTAGCAATCATACTGCTAAAACTGTTGAAATGATTTATATTACTAATCCAGTGAGAGAGATTTAAAATCAGCCAATTCATTGCATATAAACTACTAATCATTAGAATCTGAGATTTAAAGAAACTTCTTTTAAGATAATCTATTCTGAAATCAAAAATATCGATAACCTTTACCATAAAGAACAAGGATATTAAGTTGATACATGTCAGAAACAAGCCCATGTACTGAGCTACAAAATCATCTCCTAAAACAGATGAAATAATAACTGAAAAGAAAGTAGTAGAACTATCAATTGACAGACATAAAAAGAAGGAAAGTAAGAAAGATTGATATTTTTTAATTTTTTCAACTCTACAAAAATACCAAACTAAAAATAGAGGGAGAAAAAATGACAGTGTATATGATGGAATTGTGCTAGAAAATGAAAATATGTGTCCTAAAAAAGCAATTATAAACGGAACTATAATCTCAAGACCAAAGCAAACAGCTACAAAAAAGCGAGTATGCTTAATTTTAGTTATTTTTGATAAAATCACTAAAAATGAAGCTACATTAATAAAAGGATGAATAATTAATCCAATTATTTCAAGTGACATAAATTTCTCCTCTAAACTTTAAAATTCTTATCTTCCAAAAATCCAACCCCATGGATTTGGAACACCTCTTAAATCCCAAAAGGTTTGAACAAGTGAATTGCTATTTGCAGCAATTTGAAAAGAATAGATTTTCATAACTATCTCCTATCTTTTTATCTTGTAAGTCACCTTACATTTATCATTATAGAAAAATAGAAAGAGTTAGTGAAAATTTTCCCTGAAATGTCATTTTTTATCCCCAAAATGACATTATACCAAAAAAATAGAAGAAAAAAACACGAAATATTGTAAAATATTTCGCATTTTTTTGCCTTTCTGATCTCAGCAGGATTCGAACCTGCGACCGTTCGCTTAGAAGGCGAATGCTCTATCCAGCTGAGCTATGAGACCAATACCATCTCATTCTATCAGAAAATAGGGTTGCCGTCAAGATTACTTATGATAAGGACTCCCCTGCTGAATCATAAAAGCTCGATAAATTTGCTCTATTAAAACAAGGCGCATCAGTTGATGAGGTAGCGTTAATTTGCCAAAACTCATCAGAAGATTTGCCCGTTTTTTTACAGTAGGAGATAAACCTAAACTTCCGCCGATAACAAAAGTGATATCAGAAAAACCACGTACTGTCGCATCCATCATGAGTTGACTAAATTTTTCTGATGGAAATTGCTTTCCTTCAATTGCTAAAACAATAACAAATTCACGCTCATTGATTTTAGCCAGAATTTTATTTCCTTCTTTTTCAAGAATCTGCTGATTTTCTAAATCACTAGCTTTATCAGGTGTTTTTTCATCCGCTAGCTCAATCATTTCCACCTTGCAGAATCGATTGAGACGCTTCATGTATTCAGCAATTCCATCCTTTAAATATTTTTCTTTCAGTTTTCCAACTGTTACAAGTTTTATTTTCATAAGTTTATTCTATCATATTCATCTATACTTCACACTTTATTAACAAGTAAAATTTATCTGGGAATCGGCCAATCTGTGTATTTTCTAATGCCTATCAACAGTTTTTCTAAGTTTTCCACAAGGTGTGGAAAACTTAAAGAATTTAAGTTATAATTAAGTTTAGCTAACTATAATTTCATCAATTGTAATTCAAGGAGGAAAACATGAAAAACTCTTCAAATGCCATCAAAAAAACTTTATTGCTTTTTGCAGTATTAATTGTAGGTTTTATCGGCGGAAGTTTAGGAAATTATGTTACTACATTAGTAACTTCACGTGTAAAAATGAATGGAAATTCAACAACTAGTGTATCTAATTCATATAAAAACTCTACAGACATTTCAAAAGCTGTGAAAAAGGTTCAAAATGCCGTTGTTTCAGTAATTACTTATGCTAATTCATCTCGTGGCTTCATAAATGATGAAACGAACACAGATGAGTCTCAAATTTCTAGTGAAGGTTCTGGCGTAATCTATAAAAAAGAAGGAAAGAATGCTTATTTAGTAACAAATACTCATGTTTTAAACGGATCAACTAATGTGGATATTCTACTAGCTGATGGTAGTAAGACACCAGGAGAAGTAGTTGGTTCTGATGTTTACTCTGATATTTCTGTTGTTAAAATTAGTTCTGAAAAAGTGACTGATGTCGCAGAGTTTGGAGATTCTAAATCTCTGACAGTTGGTGAAACAGCTATCGCTATCGGAAGTCCTCTTGGAACAGAATATGCTAACTCTGTTACACAAGGAATCATCTCTAGTCTAGGTAGAAACGTTACGTTACAATCTGAAAATGGAGAAAATATTTCAACAACTGCACTGCAAACAGATGCTGCAATCAATCCTGGTAACTCTGGCGGCCCATTAATTAACATCCAAGGACAAGTTGTTGGGATTACTTCAAGTAAAATTTCAACAAATGGTCAAACCTCTGTTGAAGGGATGGGATTTGCAATACCATCTAATGATGTCGTAAGTATTATAAATCAGCTTGAGAAAAATGGAACAGTTACTAGACCAGCATTAGGTATTCAAATGTTAGATTTAGCAAACGTAACTTCATCAGATTTATCCAAACTTAATTTACCTGCTAAAGTAAAATCAGGTGTTCTAGTTCGATCAGTTCAAGAGGGGATGCCTGCTGATAATAAGCTTTTAAAATATGACGTCATTACGAAAATTGATGATTCAGATATTGAATCTACAATTGATTTACAATCTGCACTATATAAACATGACATTGGAGATGAGATTGAAGTTACATACTATCGTAATGGCCGAATTGATAAAACAAAAATCAAACTCACTAAATCAACAAAAGAACTAAGCTCAAATTAACCTATTTACAAGATTGTCAACACACCTTTACACAATCGTAAAGGTGTGTTATTCTATATACAAATGGAAAACTTTCAATATATTGCACTTAAAGATATTCGAACCAACCCTTATCAGCCTCGTAAAGAGTTCTCACAAAAAAAGATTGAAGAATTAGCAGCATCAATCAAAGAAAATGGTCTCATTCAGCCAATCATTCTTCGGAAATCTTCGCTTTTTGGTTATGAAATTTTAGCAGGAGAACGGAGATTTAGAGCTGCCTCTTTTCTTGACCTAGAAACGATCCCAGCTATCGTCAAAGAATTATCTGATGATGACATGCTGAAACAGGCCATTATCGAAAATCTTCAAAGAGAAGACTTGAATCCTATAGAAGAAGCTGAGTCTTATCAAAATTTGATTGACAAAGGCTTGACACATGATGAAATTGCTAAAATCATGGGAAAATCTAGACCCTATATCAGCAATATTGTCAGACTTTTACAATTATCCAAAGAAGTTCGTCAAGCTATCAAGGAAGAAGAGATATCTCAAGGACATGCTCGCCTGCTAGTCCCCTTAAAAGAAGAAGAACAGTTACTATGGCTGGAAAAGATCTGTCGAGAAGATTTATCAGTTCGAGCAGTTGAAAAGCTTCTCCAGCAAAAAAAGATTCTCAAAAAGAAACCTAATAAGGAACTGTTTGCTAAATCTGAAGAGGAAAAAATTAAAAAAATTCTCGGTCTGGAAGTTTCTATTCAGTTAAAAAGCCAGAGTAAAGGAAAGCTAATTATTCCTTTTGAAAGCGAAGAAGAATATCAAAGAATTATAAACAGTTTTAAATAAAACTGTTATTTTCTTTTTTAAAAATAACAAGATTATCCACTGTTAAATCAATTAGAAAGCCCATTAAAATAAGAAATTTAAACTTTATTCACATTCTGTGGATAACTTCAGCTAACAATGTGAATTCTTTTTCAGTTCTTGTGGAAAACTTTGAACCTTTATGATAAAATAAGATGCGTATAAATCAGAAAATTATAGAAAAGGAGGGAAGTTATGACCAAAGAACAGGACTTTTGGAATCGTATTTTAGAATTGGCTCATGCTCAGCTAAAACAGACAACTTATGATTTCTTTGTTGCTGAAGCCAAGCTTATCACAGTTGAAGAAAAACAAGCTGTTATTTTCCTGGATAGTCCAGTAAAACAATTATTTTGGGAGCAAAACTTAGTAGGAGTTATTCTTACTGCAGGATTTGAGATTTTTAATGATCAGATTGCTG
This sequence comes from Streptococcus sanguinis, assembly GCF_026781265.1. Taxonomy (GTDB): domain Bacteria; phylum Bacillota; class Bacilli; order Lactobacillales; family Streptococcaceae; genus Streptococcus; species Streptococcus sanguinis_T. The sequence goes on along the minus strand of NZ_JAKUVC010000010.1, from coordinate 15,784 downwards.
GAAAGTATATTTTTGAAGAAGAAACTAACATTGATACACCTAAATCTGCAGTAACCAGTCCTCAAATCAGCACTGTTCAGCCAAGCTTGCCACCTATTGATACTGGCTTAAAGTCAAAATATACCTTTGACAATTTTGTTCAGGGAGACGGAAATATCTGGGCTAAAGCTGCTGCCTTGGCGGTATCTGAGAATCTAGCCACAACCTATAATCCTCTTTTTATCTACGGAGGGCCTGGCCTGGGCAAAACTCATTTATTAAATGCTATTGGCAATCAGATTTTAGAAAATATTCCAGATGCGCGTGTCAAGTATATACCGGCTGAAACCTTTATTAACGACTTCCTCGAACATTTAAGATTGGGAGAAATGGATAGCTTTAAAAAAATCTATCGTAGTCTGGATCTTCTGCTGATTGATGACATTCAATCTTTGGGAGGAAAAAAAGTTTCAACTCAGGAAGAATTTTTCAACACTTTCAATGCTCTTCATGGTGAAAATAAACAGATTGTTTTAACCAGCGACCGCAGTCCTGATCATCTTGACAATTTAGAAGAACGCTTGGTAACACGTTTCAAATGGGGATTAACTCAGAATATTACACCGCCAGATTTTGAAACACGAATTGCAATTCTGCGAAACAAAATTGAAGATTTGGATTATATTTTCCCGAATGATACCTTGGAATATCTTGCGGGACAGTTCGACTCCAATGTCCGCGACTTGGAAGGCGCTTTGAATGACATCAGTCTCATCGCTAGAGTTCGTCATCTGAAGGAAATCACTATTGATATCGCTGCAGAGGCTATTCGAGCACGCAAGCAGGATTCAAGCCAGGTGACAGTTATCCCGATTGATAAGATTCAGTCTGAAGTTGGGAAATTCTATGGTGTTAGTGTCAAAGAGATGAAAGGAAGCCGTCGAGTACAAAATATAGTTTTAGCTAGACAGGTAGCTATGTATCTGACTCGTGAACTGACTGACAACAGTCTGCCTAAAATTGGTCGTGAATTTGGCGGGAAAGATCATACGACTGTTATCCATGCGCATGGAAAAATCAAAACTATGATTGAATCAGATGACAATTTACGTTTAGAAATTGAAAGCATCAAGAATAAAATTAAATAGCGTGTGGAAAACTACAGAATTTTTTCAAAACTTATCCACACTTTGTGAACAAGTCTCAAAACTTGTTAGAATAAGGACTAAGCTATTTTTCCACAGAATTCACATAAACTACTATTACTATTAATCTTATAATCATAAATAAATAAAAAGGAGATCCCATGATTCATTTTTCTATTAATAAAAATCTCTTCTTACAAGCGTTAAATACCACTAAAAGGGCTATCAGTCATAAAAATGCAATTCCTATTCTTTCTACTGTAAAAATCGATGTTACCAAAGAAGGAATCACTTTAATCGGATCGAATGGACAAGTGTCGATTGAAAACTTTATTTCTACTCAAAATGAAAATGCAGGCTTGCTTGTCAACTCAACAGGTTCAATTTTATTAGAAGCGACTTTCTTTATTAATGTTGTTTCTAGCCTGCCAGATATTATTTTGGATTTTAAAGAAATTGAACAAAAACAAATCGTTTTGACTAGCGGCAAATCAGAGATTACCCTGAAAGGAAAAGACGCTGACCAGTATCCACGAATCCAGGAAATTTCTGTCAGCAATCCCTTGGTTCTTGAAACAAAAATTCTCAAAGATGTCATTAACGAAACAGCCTTTGCAGCCAGTGTTCAGGAAAGCCGTCCAATTTTAACTGGTGTTCACTTTGTTTTGACAGATAACCGTTCTTTGAAGACTGTTGCGACAGACTCCCACAGAATGAGTCAAAAGAAAATTACTCTGGAGAAAAATGGAGATAATTTCGACGTAGTCATTCCAAGTCGCTCTTTACGGGAATTTACGGCTGTTTTTACCGATGAAATTGAAACGGTAGAGGTTTTCTTTGCTAACAATCAAATTCTTTTCAGAAGCGAAAATATCAGCTTCTACACCCGCCTATTAGAAGGCAATTATCCAGATACAGATCGCTTGATTCCGACTGAATTTACAAGTGTCCTTACTTTCAATACTTCTGATTTGCGTGCAGCGATGGAACGTGCTCGTCTCTTGTCTAATGCCACACAGAATGGAACAGTTAAACTGGAGATTGCAGGCGGTATTGTCAGTGCCCATGTAAATTCACCAGAGGTTGGCCGTGTTAACGAAGAAATTGATACAGAAAGTGTAACTGGCGAAGATTTGACTATTAGCTTTAATCCAACTTATTTGATTGATGCTTTGAAGGCTATTGACAGTGAAAAAGTAACGATTAGTTTTATCTCATCCGTTCGTCCTTTCACCTTGGTACCGAGTGAAGATACAGAAAACTTTATTCAGCTGATTACACCTGTCAGAACTAATTAAGATGAAAAGCAGTGGGCCAAGTTACAGATTTTTAATTCTTGGTCCTAAGCTCTTTTCATTTACAAAGCATGATAGATGCTTAATATTTCTTCCTGGACTATGATAGTTCCTTGAAAGGAGAAAAAAATGTATGAAATTGGTCATTTTGTAGAAATGAAAAAGCCCCATGCCTGCACAATTAAATCGACTGGGAAAAAGGCGAATCGCTGGGAAATCACAAGGGTTGGTGCAGATATCAAAATCCGTTGCACCAATTGTGAACATCTTGTGATGATGAGTCGTCACGATTTTGAAAGAAAAATGAAGAAAATAATTGATTAGACGAAAAGTCATTGTAAATGCTATTGTGGAAAACTAATTTGCATTGCTGAAGATTAGATTTAGATTTTTTTCTTATTTTTCAATCAAAAATGGATAGGACTTTCTAGGTCCTATCCATTTTACTTTTATTTAAGATCTTCAAATTTACCGTCTTTAACTTCTTTATAACCTGCTTTTTCGAGTAATTTAGCAGTTTCTTTGTAACTGATATAATCTGCTTTTTGATTGCCAGATGTTTGAAGAAGCTGTTTACTTTGTAGTTCTTCAATATCAGCTTTGCTGAAATCGATTGTCAGTTTTTCTGTTAAATAATCATCTTTGTACTCGATTTTATGAGTTAATCCTTTGATACCCTCAATAGATTTAGCATAAGCTTCTGTTTGCTCTTTAGCAGTGTCTTTTGTCAAGCCAACTGGTTTATAGTAGAAGGTGTTGTTTGTTTCGTTTGTAAGCAGCTCATCACCTTTGTATTCAACAGTGATGCGACTATCCTGCTTAGTATTTTTGTCAATCAGCTGGAAATAAGCTTTTTTAGGACTGCTGCAGGCAGCTAAAACAAACAAAGCGGAAACCGCAAGGAAAGAAAGAAAAAGTGTTTTGAAAGTATTCTTTTTCATTAGGAACTCCTTTAATAAGAATATTAGCTATATTATACCATTTTTTTCTTCAATTTATTTTACATTTCTGTAAAGAAAGCTAGAAAAATAACTCAAATCCGCTGTTTAGGATAAGGATTTATGGTATAATGGTTTGGATTGAAAAGATGAATGGAGAAGATAAGAATGGCTTTGACAGCAGGAATCGTTGGTTTACCCAATGTTGGTAAGTCAACTTTATTTAATGCAATTACAAAAGCAGGTGCAGAAGCAGCTAATTACCCTTTTGCGACAATTGATCCAAATGTAGGGCGGGTAGAAGTTCCGGATGCACGTTTGGATAAATTAACAGAACTTATCAAACCACAGAAGAAAGTTCCAACAACCTTCGAATTTACTGACATTGCTGGAATTGTGAAAGGTGCTTCAAAAGGAGAAGGGCTAGGGAATAAATTTTTGGCCAATATCCGTGAAGTAGATGCTATCGTTCATGTAGTACGTGCCTTTGATGATGAAAATGTTATGCGGGAACAGGGGCGTGAGTCTGAATTTGTAGATCCAATGGCAGATATTGAGACCATTAATCTAGAATTGATTTTAGCAGACTTAGAAAGTATTAATAAACGTTATGCGCGTGTAGAGAAGATGGCTCGTACCCAAAAAGATAAGGATTCAGTGGCAGAATTTAATGTTTTACAGAAAATTAAGCCTGTCTTGGAAGATGGTCTGTCAGCTCGCACAATTGAATTCACAGAAGAAGAGCAAAAAATTGTCAAAGGGCTCTTTCTCTTAACGACTAAGCCAGTTCTCTATGTGGCCAATGTCAGTGAAGATGAGGTGGCCAATCCAGATAATATTGACTATGTGAAGCAGATTCGTGAATTTGCAGCTACAGAAAATGCTGAAGTTGTTGTCATTTCAGCGCGTGCAGAGGAAGAAATTTCTGAATTGGACGATGAAGATAAGTCAGAATTTCTGGAAGCTATCGGCTTGACAGAATCAGGTGTGGATAAACTGACCAGAGCAGCTTATCATCTGTTGGGACTTGGAACCTACTTTACAGCTGGTGAAAAGGAAGTGCGTGCTTGGACCTTTAAGCGTGGAATGAAAGCTCCGCAAGCAGCTGGCATTATTCACTCAGACTTTGAAAAAGGCTTTATTCGAGCAGTGACTATGTCTTATGATGACCTAGTGCACTATGGCAGCGAAAAAGCAGTTAAAGAGGCTGGACGTTTGCGCGAAGAAGGAAAAGAATATATCGTTCAAGATGGCGATATTATGGAATTTAGATTTAATGTGTAAAGTATTTGTAAAGTCTAAAAATTCTAGGTTGGAAATTTTTTCCAGCCCTTTTGGCTTTTATAAAGGAGAAAAATGGTAAAGTTAATAGTTGGTCTGGGAAATCCAGGAGAAAAATATATTGAAACCAAACATAATGTTGGTTTTATGCTAGTTGACAAGTTCTGTAAAGATCTTGATTTAAATTTCACAACTGATAAAATCTTTCAAGCAGATATTGCCTCTACTTTTCTAAATGGTGAAAAAGTCTATTTTGTAAAACCAACTACATTTATGAATGAGAGCGGAAAGGCCGTTCAAGCTTTACTGGCATACTATGGTTTAGATATAGAGGATTTATTGGTCATCTATGATGATTTGGATATGGAAGTTGGTAAGATTCGTTTGCGCAGCAAGGGTTCAGCTGGTGGTCATAACGGTATTAAATCTATTATCAAACACATTGGAAGTCAAGAGTTTAAACGGATAAAGATAGGTATTGGCCGTCCAAAAGAAGGTGTGACAGTGGTTCACCATGTTCTAGGAAAATTTGATAAAGATGATTATATAACGATTCTGAATACTCTTGATAAGGTTGACAATGCTGTAAATTATTATTTACAGTCAGGCAATTTTGAACAAACAATGCAGAAATACAATGGATAATAAAATGAACCTGATTGACTTATTTTGTCAAAACCAGCAAATTTCAGATTGGAAGAAAAATCTCCATAAAAGCAGCAGACAGTTGATAATGGGATTGTCTGCATCAACAAAAGCAATTACTATAGCGGCTGGATTAGAAGAAGCGGATAAAATCCTTGCGCTAACTTCTAGTCAAAATGAAGCAGATCGTTTGGCTAGTGATTTGATTTCTTTGTTGGGAGAAGACAAGGTCTATACTTTCTTAGCAGATGATACTCCTATAGCAGAATTTGTTTTTGCCTCACAGGAAAAAATATTTTCCAGATTAGATGCTCTGAACTTTTTAATAGATCATCAAAAGTCTGGAATTCTAGTTACTAATGTTGCAGCTAGCAAATTACTCTTGCCTGATCCAATTGATTTTAAAAAAATCAACATAAATTTGACAGTTGGACAAGAATATGACCTAAATAATCTTGTAAAGATGTTGTTAAGATCAGGATACAAGAAGGTATCCCAAGTTTTAAGCCAAGGAGAATATAGTCTAAGAGGAGATATCTTAGACATTTTTGAGCGCTCGGCAGACTCTCCCTATCGACTGGAGTTTTTTGGCGATGAAATTGATGGTATTCGGATTTTCAATCCAGAAAATCAAACTTCAACTGAGAATATAGAAAGTATTTTGATTAAACCTGCTTCTGATATCCTGCTTTCTGAGAAAGATTATGCTCGAGGACGAGAAAATCTGGAAGCTATTTTAGAAAAAGCTGTTGATCCTGCTTTGAAATCTTACTTAGAAGAGTTACTAATCAGTGCCAAAGAGGAGTTTCATCATGCAGATATTCGTAAATTCCTTTCCTATTTTTATCAGAAAGAGTGGACTATTTTAGACTATTTACCTGTTCATAGCCCTGTGTTTTTTGATGATTTTCAAAAAATTGTGGATCGACATGCTCAATTTGAACTGGAAACAGCTAGTTTGTTGACAGATGATTTACAAAATTGTAAAGCTTTATCAAGTCAAAAATATTTTGCAGATAAGTACCAAGATTATCGTCAATATAAACCAGCAACTTTCTTTTCAAGCTTTCAAAAAGGTTTGGGAAATTTGAAATTTGATACTTTGTATCAATTCAATCAGTATCCAATGCAAGAATTTTTCAGTCAGTTTCCCTTGCTTAAGGAAGAAATTAATCGTTACAAAAAATCTGGCTATACAATAATCTTACAAGCAAATTCTTCGGCAGGTTTACAAAGTTTACATAAAAATTTACAGGAATATGATATTCATTTAGACTATATAAAAGAGGCTGAGATTCACAAAATTGCAGTTCAGCTTATAGGAGGAAATCTTGTTCAGGGTTTTAATTTCGTAGATGAGAAAATTGTTCTTATTACAGAGTACGAAATTATTCACAAGAAAATAAAACGAAAAATCCGGCGACAGAATATCTCAAATGCCGAACGACTGAAAGATTATAATGAGCTAGAAAAAGGGGATTATGTTGTCCATAATATTCATGGGATAGGACGTTATCTGGGGATTGAAACGATTGAAATCTCTGGTGTCCACCGTGATTATCTAACGATTCAATATCAAAACTCTGATCGTATTTCGATTCCAGTTGACCAGATTGATCTCCTATCAAAATATGTTGCCAGCGATGGAAAAACACCTAAGGTAAATAAGCTAAATGACGGTCGTTTCCAGAAGAGTAAGCAAAAAGTTCAGCATCAGGTTCAGGATATTGCGGATGATTTGATTAAACTATATGCTGAACGCAGCCAGCTAAAAGGTTTTGCTTTCTCAGCGGATGATTCCAATCAAGATGAATTTGATAATGATTTTCCTTATGTTGAAACAGAGGACCAACTAAGAAGTATTCAGGAAGTGAAGAAGGATATGGAAAGCAGTCGTCCGATGGATCGGCTCTTAGTTGGTGATGTCGGCTTTGGGAAAACAGAAGTAGCTATGCGGGCTGCTTTTAAGGCTGTCAATAATCATAAACAAGTAGCTGTATTAGTTCCAACAACGGTTTTAGCCCAGCAACACTATACTAACTTTAAAGAACGCTTTAATGATTTTGCGGTCAATGTCGAGGTACTCAGCCGTTTCAGGAGTAAGGCAGAACAAAAACAGACCCTGGAGAAGCTGCAGAAGGGACAAGTTGACATTATCATTGGAACCCACCGACTCTTATCCAAAGATGTAGAATTTGCAGATTTAGGTTTGATCATCATTGATGAGGAGCAGCGTTTTGGAGTTAAGCACAAGGAAACATTAAAGGAATTGAAAAAGAAAGTTGATGTCCTAACCTTGACAGCAACTCCTATTCCTCGAACTCTTCATATGTCTATGCTGGGTATCCGAGATTTGTCAGTCATTGAGACCCCGCCAACCAATCGCTATCCTGTTCAGACCTATGTTTTAGAAAGTAATCCTACAGTGATTCGAGAAGCTGTCTTACGTGAAATAGACCGAGGTGGACAGGTTTACTACCTTTACAATAAGGTTGACACAATCGAACAGAAGGTTTCAGAGTTAAGAGAGTTAATCCCAGAAGCTTCTATAGGTTATGTTCATGGCCAAATGAGTGAAATTCGTTTAGAAAATACGTTACTGGATTTCATCAATGGAGAATATGATATTTTGGTGACCACTACCATTATTGAAACTGGAGTTGATATCCCAAATGCCAATACTTTGTTTGTAGAAAATGCTGACCATATGGGGCTGTCAACCTTGTATCAACTTCGTGGACGAGTTGGCCGCAGCAATCGGATTGCCTACGCTTATCTGATGTACAGACCAGATAAGATCCTCACAGAAGTTTCTGAAAAGCGTCTAGAGGCTATTAAAGGATTTACAGAGTTAGGTTCTGGTTTTAAGATTGCCATGCGAGATTTATCTATTCGGGGTGCTGGCAATATTCTAGGAAGTATGCAATCTGGCTTTATTGATTCTGTTGGTTTTGAGATGTATTCACAGCTTCTAGAAGAAGCCATTGCTAAAAAACAGGGGAGAGAAAACAAGCGTCAAAAAAGCAATGCAGAACTTAATCTGCATATTGATGCCTATCTTCCTAGTGCCTATATTTCTGATGAAAGACAGAAGATTGAAATTTACAAGAGAATTCGTGAGATTGACAGTCGTGTAAACTATGAAAATCTACAAGATGAATTGATTGATCGCTTTGGGGAGTATCCTGATGTTGTAGCCTATCTGTTGGAGATTGGACTTGCTAAGTCTTATTTAGATCAGGCTTTTGTAAAGTCAGTGGAACGCCAGCAGAATGCAGTAATTATTCATTTTGAGAAAATTTCGCAGCAGCTTTATCTGACGCAGGATTATTTTGAAGCACTTTCGATGACGAATTTAAAGGCTCGAATTGGCGAAAAAAATGGCTTGATTGAAGTGATTTTTGATGTGAAGAACAAAAAAGATTATGAGATTTTAGAAGGTCTGGTTAATTTTGGAGAAAAGATGCTGGAAATTAAACAGCGCAAGGCAGAATAAAGGTTACAATTCAGTAAAGTTTGGCTTTTTAAGCTCTATTTTTCTCAAAAAATGGTAGAATAATAAATTAAGAGAAAATGAGGTAATAGGATGAGATTAGATAAATATTTGAAAGTGTCACGGATTATCAAGCGACGTCCAGTAGCTAAAGAAGTAGCTGACAAGGGTCGGATAAAGGTGAATGGTATCTTGGCCAAGAGCTCAACAGATTTGAAAGTGGATGACTTGGTTGAAGTACGCTTTGGTAATAAACTCTTGACTGTAAAGGTTTTAGAGATGAAAGACAGTACCAAAAAAGAAGATGCAGCTAAGATGTATGAAATCGTCAGTGAAACAAGGATAGAAGAAGATGCCTAAAAATATCGTTCAACTCAATAATCGTTTTATTCAAGATGAAAATCAACGCCGCAGATATGTGGATCAGGAACGGCGGAAACGCAACCGTTTTATGGGCTGGGTTCTGATTTTGGTTATCCTCTTATTTATTCTACCTACCTATAATTTATACCATAGTTATCAAACCTTGCTGCAGCGTCGTGAACAGTATTCTAAACTTCAGGAGAAATATCAAGCGCTCAGCGAAGAAAAGGTCTATCAATCTGATATAGCAGCCAAATTAAAAGATGATAGCTATGCTGCTAAGTATGCACGCGCTAAATACTCTTTTTCAAAAGAGGGTGAGTACATTTATACTATCCCAGATTTATTGCCGCAGTAGTTATGGAAGATTTACTAAAAACAATTGAGCAGTTCTTGACCTTTTCAGATGAGAAATTGGAAGAACTGGCTGAAAAAAATCAAGCTTTGAAACTTCAAGAAAATCAAGAGGAAAGGGGAAAACATGCGTAAGCTTTTGTTACTGATATTTTTGCTGCCAGCTTTATTTAGCAGTATCACAGTTATTAGTACCGAAAAAGATTTCGTATTAGACGAGGAAGAAAAATATCATTTTACAAGCACTACGTATGGACGCTATTATGATAGCATCCCGACAAATCCTAATGTTTATGAAGAAACTCCTACATTTACAGATTCTACTCTGAGTAAGACTGCTGGAAAGCTAGTTCCAGACCAGCCTATTCAAATAGCAGGATTTTATGTAAATGAAGAAGAAGTTCCGATTTTCAAGCTGAAAAATGGGCAGTTTGTAATAGCGGATAAAAATACAATTTACGAAGATACTGTTCAATCAATCGAAGATGTTCATCAGGAAATGTGGCTGAAACCTGGCTTCATTCTCTATGATAAAGTCAATATCAACGGAGCTAAAAAAGTCAATACAACATTAGCTCCATATACAAAAGTGACGATTGTTCAAATTGTCCAGACTGTCAAAGGAACTTATGCCCAGGTTGATGGACAGGGCTGGGTCTCTATGGAATTTCTGGATGAGACTGATAATCGAATGGACAAAGTTCAAGAAATTTTGAGTAGCAAATATAATAAGGCTGACTATTCCATCTATGTAAAACAGCTGGACACAGGCAAAGAAGCTGGAATCAATCAAGATCAAGAGATGTATTCGGCCAGTGTGACCAAACTGCCTTATCTTTACTATGTGCAGGAACAGCTGGATCAGAAAAAACTTTCCTTAGATCAGAAGTTCAAGTATATTGGAGCAGTCAATGATTTTGCTGGTGCTTACGAACCAGAAGGAAGTGGCAGCATTGCTAAGTCAGCTGATGATAAGGAATATTCGGTTCAGGATTTGATAAATCGAGTGGCCAAAGAATCAGATAATGTCGCCCACAATATTTTAGGCTATTATGCGACCAATCAATCTGATAAAAATTTTCAGCAGACTATCAACAAAATAGTTGGAAAGAAATGGGATGTGGAAGAAAGACAAGCATCTTCACGTATGGCTGGAAATGTTTTGGAAGCTATCTATGAGCAAAATGGCATGATTATCGATGCCTTGTCTCAGACAAATTATGATAATCAGCGGATTTCTAAAAATATTGACGCTAAAGTGGCCCATAAAATTGGCGACGCCTATGATTTCAAGCATGATGCTGCGATTGTTTATACAGATTCTCCTTTTATCATTGTCATTTTTACTAATAATTCAACCTACGATAATATTTCTCAGATAGCAGACGATGTCTATGGAGTCCTGAAATGATTAAGCAAGAATTTCTAAAAAAAATGCAGGAGAAAAAGTATTTCCAAGACCATCGAAAAGTTTTGGTTGCTGTATCAGGTGGACTGGATTCTATGACGCTACTGCAGCTGTTGATTGATTCTCAAAAAGAACTGGATATTGAGCTTGCGATTGCTCATGTCAACCACAAACAGCGGCCAGAGTCAGATCAAGAAGAAAAGGCATTAGTAAAGATTGCGGAAGAGCTTGGTGTAAAGATTTTTACATCAAGTTTTTCTGGTAATTTTTCAGAAAATGCTGCTCGGCAGTTCCGTTATGATTTTTTCAGAAAAGTGATGCAAGAGGAGCACTATACAGCTTTGGTAACTGCCCACCACGCAGATGATCAAGCTGAGACTGTTTTTATGCGGCTGCTGCGTGGAGCTAGACTTCGTCATCTGTCCGGCATGAAAGCTGTCCAGTCTTTTGCTTGCGGGGAGCTGATTCGTCCTTTGCTTGCTTTTCATAAGTCAGACTTTCCAGATATTCAGCATTTTGAAGATAGCAGTAATTTTCAAAATGACTATCTCAGAAATCGAATTCGCAATCTTTATCTGCCGGATCTAGAAAAAGAAAATCCACAATTTAAGGATTCTTTGCGGTATCTGGGAAAGGAAATCGAAGATTGGCAGACTGCTTTGTCTTACTTGACCAGAGATTTAGATATAGAAAATGTCCAAGTTTTTCATCAGCAAATCCCTCAGGTTCAACGTTTTCTATTGCAGAACTATCTCGAAAACTTTCCTGGTCTGAATCTGAGCAAGCAGCAGTTTGAGGAAGTTTTAAACATCCTGCGGACTAAGGCCAATTATCAGCACACTTTGAAAAAAGACTATGAGCTTGTTAAAGATTACCAGCGTTTTGAAATTAAAAAAATCAGTCGTAAGCCCGATTTAAAAATGGATTCAATTTTGTTAGAATTTGAGAATCTGATTGAGTTTGGGCATTATCGATTTTCATTCGGGATTCCTTTGAGTGGTGAAAATATCCAGAAAATTTTTGTTTCGCGTGAAACTTCGCTGACACTCCGCTTCCGAAAAGAGGGAGACAGTATTTTGCTGAATGATCATCACAAGAAACTTCGTCGTCTTTTTATTGATAAGAAGGTTTCCTTTGAAGTACGGAATTCATCTGTAATAGTGGAACAAAATCATCAAATTTTAGCAATCTTAAATATTGCTATCAGTGATTTGAGTAAGGCATTAAAAAGTGATATAATGAGTACTGTACTTTATATTCAGAAAATAGATGGGTAAAATTATGCTAGAACAAGATATCAAAAAAATATTGATTTCCCATGAAGAAATCGTGGATGCTGCAAAAAAGCTTGGTCAGCAATTAACCAAAGACTACCAAGGTAAGAATCCAATTTTTGTTGGAATCTTAAAAGGTTCCGTACCTTTTATGGCTGAGCTAATAAAGCATATTGACACACATATTGAGCTTGATTTTATGTTGGTCTCCAGCTACCATGGAGGTACTACCAGCTCAGGTGTCATTAATGTTATTAAAGACATTGATCAAGACATCACAGGACGTGATATCCTATTTGTTGAGGATATTATTGATACTGGTCAGACTTTGAAAAATCTGTGCAATTTGTTTAAGGAAAGAAATGCTGCATCAGTTAAAATTGCTACACTTTTGGATAAACCAGAAGGCCGTGTTGTTGAAATCAATGCAGATTATACATGTTTCACAATTCCAAATGAATTTGTTGTTGGATATGGATTAGATTACAATGAAAACTATCGTAATATTCCATATATTGGTATTTTAAAAGAAGAAGTTTATACAAAATAAAAGGTTTACTATTAATAGATGAAAAATAAGCAAAATAATGGTTTTATAAAAAATCCATTTCTCTATATTCTGATTATTGTTGTCCTAGTGACAGGGTTTCAGTATTTCTTCTCAGGAGATACTGGCGGTCGCAGTCAGCAAATCAATTACACAGAATTAGTGAAGGGAATTAAGGAAAATAATGTCACAGAGATGAGCTACCAGCCAAATGGCAGCGTCGTTGAGATTTCAGGTACATACAAAACACCTCAGGAATCGAAAGAAGATACAGGGATTTTATTTTTCACTCCAAACGTTTCTAAAGTAGAGAGATTTACAAGTATTATTTTACCGTCAGATATTACAATTTCTGATTTACAAAAATTAGCTTCTGAGCATAACACTGAAATCAGCATAAAGCGCGAAAGTTCAAGCGGAATGTGGATTACAATCCTCACTTCCATCGTTCCTTTTGTAATTGTCATCTTCTTCTTTATGTCCATGATGAATCAAGGTGGCGGCGGTGGTGCCCGCGGTGCCATGAATTTTGGCCGCAATAAAGCGCGAGCAGCTAACAAAGAAGATATCAAGGTTCGTTTCTCAGATGTAGCTGGTGCCGAGGAAGAGAAACAAGAACTTGTAGAAGTCGTTGAGTTTTTGAAAGATCGGAAACGCTACACCAAGTTAGGTGCTCGTATTCCTGCCGGTGTCCTTCTAGAAGGCCCTCCAGGAACTGGTAAAACCCTTCTTGCTAAGGCAGTTGCTGGGGAAGCTGGAGTTCCTTTCTTCAGTATCTCAGGTTCTGACTTTGTAGAAATGTTTGTTGGGGTTGGAGCAAGCCGTGTCCGTTCTTTATTTGAAGATGCGAAAAAAGCAGCCCCTGCCATTATCTTCATTGATGAAATCGATGCAGTCGGTCGTCAGCGTGGTGTTGGCCTTGGCGGTGGTAACGATGAGCGTGAGCAAACCCTTAATCAGCTCTTGATTGAAATGGATGGTTTCGAAGGCAATGAAGGAATCATTATTATTGCGGCTACTAACCGTTCGGATGTATTAGATCCAGCCTTGCTGCGTGCTGGCCGTTTTGACAGAAAAGTCTTGGTGGGTCGTCCTGATGTGAAAGGTCGGGAAGCTATCCTTCGCGTCCATGCTAAGAATAAGCCGCTGGCTAAAAATGTTGATTTAAAACTAGTTGCTCAGCAGACACCAGGTTTTGTTGGTGCTGATTTGGAAAATGTCTTGAATGAAGCTGCTTTGGTTGCTGCCCGTCGTAACAAGAAAGTCATTGATGCCGATGATATTGATGAAGCAGAAGACAGAGTAATCGCAGGACCTTCTAAGAAAGATAAAACGGTGTCCGAACGCGATCGTCAAATGGTTGCTTATCATGAAGCCGGACATACTATTGTTGGTTTGGTATTGTCAAATGCGCGTGTCGTACATAAGGTAACCATCGTACCTCGTGGACGTGCTGGTGGCTATATGATTGCCTTGCCTAAGGAAGACCAAATGCTTCTATCTAAAGAAGATATGAAAGAGCAATTAGCTGGTCTTATGGGTGGCCGTGTGGCTGAAGAGATTATCTTTAATGTTCAAACAACAGGTGCTTCTAATGACTTTGAACAGGCAACTCAGATGGCCCGCAGTATGGTAACGGAATATGGAATGAGCGAAAAACTTGGTCCGGTTCAATACGAGGGCAATCATGCTATGTTTGGTGCAGCCAGTCCTCAAAAATCAATTTCAGAACAGACTGCATATGAGATTGACGAAGAAGTAAGAGAACTTCTTAATGAAGCTCGTAACAAAGCTGCAGAGATTATCCAGTCCCATCGCGAAACCCATAAATTGATTGCTGAAGCGCTTCTTAAATATGAAACTTTGGATAGCAATCAGATTAAATCATTGTATGAAACTGGCAAAATGCCAGAAGAGTCTGAACTTGAATTAGATAAAGAAGCTCATGCACTTTCTTATGATGAAATTAAAACGAAAATGGAAGAAAAAAGTTCCGAGTAAAAGAAGTTGGAGAAACTCCAACTTTTTTCTCTTTTTCTGAAATAATTATTGACAAAGGAAGAAAAGCTGATATAATGGAATATGTTCTGCAGAAGGACAAGAAATGGTCCGTTGGTCAAGGGGTTAAGACACCGCCTTTTCACGGCGGTAACACGGGTTCGAATCCCGTACGGACTATATAATCCGCCATAGCTCAGTTGGTAGTAGCGCATGACTGTTAATCATGATGTCGTAGGTTCGAGTCCTACTGGCGGAGCTAGGTTTAAAAAATCAAATGTGTAAGCATTTGATTTTTTTCTTGCTTTCATACTTCGCACAATCCTCCCAAATGACTAAATATGTGCCTGAAATGACTTAAAAATAGTTATTCGAGTCAGAAGAGCTCCAGAAAGATGCTTTTTAGAAGAAAGAGTCCACCTTGCTTTCTATTTACAGTAGAATTAAATCAAGTAAATTTTAAGGAGGAACTATGGATTTTAGAACTACTTATGAAAAGGTGAAATGGATAGTTTGGAAGTGTAAGAAAGATTACTATATACACTTGTGGGAACATAGCGATTGGGAGCAAGAAGGGATGTTAGTTTTATACGAACTTTTGCTTAAAGAAAAAGGAATTGAAAATGATGAGGAAAAACTCTATCGATATTTCAAAACAAAATTCAGGAATCATATACATGATAAAATTCGTAAACAAGAAAGCCAAAAGCGCAAATTGGACCGCCAACCTTATGAAGAAGTGAGTGAGATTGGTCATCGACTAAAATCAAAAGAATTGTTTCTAGATGAGTTAGTTGCCTTCAGAGAAGCGATTGACAATTATAAAAGAACTCTTGATGATGTTGGATTGGATAATTATCAGAGGTTGATGAGCAACGAGCGCTTTAAAGGAAGAAGAGCCATGCTTAAAGATTTAAAAAATCACTTGAAAGATTTTCAAGATAATACGATTTTATAATAATCAAGCTTGATGAGTCGCTATCTGTTTTAATGTAACAGGTTCGACTATCAAGTTTTTTTATTAAATAAAAATAAAAAAATATTAGAAAAGGTATTGACAGGGT